>NZ_JALZWP010000010.1 GCF_023336755.1 Roseinatronobacter domitianus
GGAAATGGCTACCCTCGGCTGGGTCGACTGGTTCAACAACCGGCGCCTGCTTGGCCCCATCGGAAACATCCCGCCAGCAGAGGCTGAAGAGAACTTCTATGCACAGCACGACGTGCTCGATATGGTCGCGTGAAATGAAGCTATAGGTCTCCGGTGAAACCGGGGCGATTCAAAGAACTCACCCGCGGGGGAAAGGCTTGCCGCGCATGAGTAAATCAAAACGCCGTCAAAACTTTCGCGCAGCACGGTTGCGCCGTAAACTAAGGCTTGCGAGAGCCGCGCAAAATGGGGTATTATATTACCAGTATGATTGCGCAAATACTGATGCGCCCCAACCGGTAAATCCCGGTTCACCCTTCGCCTTAGCGCAAGGAGAAAGCACACCCCCCAAAACCGGGGCGGCTTTCCATAATTCGCGCCCCAAGGATATAGGCGAAAAAAATGACACCAATCGAACTGCAAGAAGAACGCCGCGCGAAATTGAAAACCGCGCGGGAATTGTCTCGGTCTATTAACGACAAGACGCCGGAAAAGCGCGCCCGCGAAATCGAACGCGAATTTGATACGCTGATGGCCGAGGTTGACGAACTGGCAGACCAGATCGAAACCGCGAAAGAGGCGCGCGACAGTGCATCGCAACGTATCGCAAACCGTCCCGGCTTTGACGCTGCTGATACGTCCGAAACCACAGCAACCGAACAAAACCCCGCATTGAAGCCCGAACAACGCATGACCGCGTGGGCACAAGCGCGGCACCACGGCGCAGACGAATTGCGCGGCTTGGGCTTGGGGCAATACCTTCGCAGCATGGTCGTAGGTGGTAAGTCGGATCTGGAACGCCGCGCCCTGTCCGAAGGTTCCGACAGCGCCGGGGGCTATACCGTGCCCGATGTTCTGTCTGCACAGTTGATCGACCTTGCCCGCGCCCGTAGCGTTTGCATCGCGGCTGGTGCGCAAACCGTGCCCTTGTCCAGTGACCAGAACCGGATTGCAAAACTGCTGACCGATCCTGTCCCGGCATGGCGTAACGAGGGCGGCGCGGTTGCGGAGTCCGATCCGACCTTTGCGCCGGTTGACCTGACCCCGCGCAGCTTGGCCGTGCAAACGCTAATCAGTGCGGAACTGCTAGAAGATACGCTCAATCTTGCGGTTGAACTCCCCCGCGTGATGGCCGCTGCTATGGCGGTTGAATTGGACCGCGTGGCGCTTATCGGTTCTGGTGTCGCACCTGATCCGCGCGGCATTGCAGCTACATCGGGCATCGGCACCTTTGCGCAGGATGCAACGATTGCCAGCTATGCCAACCTGAGCCGCGCGCGCACGGGTATTCTATCGGCAAACCATATGCCGACTGCATATGTGATGCACCCGCGCGATGAGGGCAACTTTACTGACCTAACAGACGGTGACGGGCAACCGCTAATGGCCCCGCGTGCCGTGGCAGATATTCCCATGCTGACCACGACTAGCCTGCCCATCGACGGGGGCACGGGCGATGATGAAAGCACCATTATCGCGGGCGACTTCACCCGCCTGCTGCTGGGCATTCGTTCCGATGTGCGTATCGAAATCCTGAAAACGTCCACCTACGCAAGCAACCTGCAATACTGCCTGTTGGCACATATGCGCGCTGACGTGGCCGTGACCCATCCGGGGGCGTTCTACACGCTCACAGGCGTAGGCCGCGCAGCATAAGAGATAGGCGCGTTGAAGGGATACAGCGCGTCTTAGGGCAAGCCTGCTACTCGCAGGGCGGGCTTGCCTGCAAACCACAAGGGGCAGGGGGTAGTCAAAGGTCTACCCGGACCAGACAGAAACCGGGCGGGTAGCCACTTTTTTGCACGGTCAAAACGGAGAAGAAAATGCCGAGACGCAAAACACCTACACACCTTAAGGCTGTTGCGGGCACTTTGCGCCGTGACCGTGCAAACCCGAATGAGCCGCAAGCGCGATCTGGCATCGCCGATGCGCCTGCATGGCTATCAGAGCGGGCCGCAGATCACTTTACCCGGCTAGGTCATATTCTGCATGGGCTGGGCATTGCATCGCCGGATGATGGCGACATGCTGGCAATGCTGGCCAGCCGCTTAGAGGAAATCGAAATCTTGACCGCCGTTTTAGAGGATGGCGGGCGCAGCTATGAAACGGAAAACGGAATGCGCCGTGCCGTGCCCGAGGTCGCAATGCGAAACGAGGCGCTGAGGCATACGCAATCGCTGCTAGGAGAATTCGGCCTTTCGCCAAGCACCCGCGCCAAGGTTACGGAATCTGCGCCAGCTGAGGAAAACCCGTTTGCAGCCCTAGACCGCATGGCATGACCGGGGGCGGGCAATGGTTGACTGCATAACGCCACCGCAAACCCGCGTCACGGTTGCGCCTGCTGGGCATCATGTAGCTTTGACGGTTGCCAGCTTGCGCCCTGCCATATGCACCTTGTCACCTTCACAGGCCAAGGCATTGGCGGGCGATCTGCTGGACGTTGCAGGCGTGTCATGTGATCTGGTGACAGTCCGACCCGGCCCTGTTTTGCACCTATGGCGTGCCGGGCTGGAAGCTGGCCGCGTGACGCTATCCACAGGAGCGGCGCTTGCCCTGCTGGCATCGTTTGCCGAGGCTATAAGGGGGTCTGGTGGCGATCTGCGCTAATACCGTGCTATGGCGTGCCGTTCTGGTGCAGGCGTTGCGCGATAAGGACGCGCCTGCATGGATACACACACAAGACGCCGAGACCGTTTGCAGCTTGGCCGGGCTGGATCACGAGGGCGTCATGCGCGCATATCGGGCCGGATTGCCACCGCAGGGCAGGCTACAGCGCAAGCGCGCGGCATAGGTTGCAGCGGTCGATTCGAGCGCGCCAAGCGGCTTTTGAGCCGAACCTGACCCGATTGAACCAAATTTGAACCATCGGGGCCGGTAGGGTGGCGATATACTGTCTAACCTATTGATTTTATGGTGCTGCTGGACAGGATTGAACTGTCGACCTCTCCCTTACCAAGGGAGTGCTCTACCACTGAGCTACAGCAGCAACATGGCGCGCTGAGTAGTCCGAAATTTCCGGGCGTGCAACCCCTATCTGGACCCATTTTCAAACTTGGGCTAACACTCGGGGCATGACCAAATCCACGCCGCGCACGCCACCCAAGCCAGCCCCCAAGCCAGACCCGCGCGCAGCGCGGTTGAAAGCTGCGCTGAAAGCGAATATCGCCAAGCGCAAGGCGCAAGCGCGCGCCCGCGACGAGCAATGCGTCGCGGAAGCGGATGACGCGAAGAACATGTGACAAAGGGCAGAGTGAATGGATTCAATCGTCATCCGGGGCAATGGCCCACTAAAAGGGCAAATCCCGATTGCGGGGGCTAAGAATGCGTGTCTGACGCTCATGCCGGCCACGTTGCTGACCGATCAGCCTTTGACCCTCACCAACGCCCCGCGCCTGTCGGATATCCGCACCATGGCCGAGTTGCTGGAATCGCTGGGCGCGGAAGTGGCCAGCTTGCAAGGCGGGCAGGTTCTGGCGCTGTCCAGCCATGATCTGACCAGCCACCGCGCCGATTATGACATTGTGCGCAAGATGCGCGCCTCCATCCTTGTGCTGGGGCCAATGCTGGCACGCGACGGTCATGCCATTGTGTCACTGCCCGGCGGCTGTGCCATTGGCGCGCGGCCGGTGGACCTGCATCTGCGCGCGCTCGAAGCGCTTGGGGCCGAGTTGGACCTGCGCGACGGCTATGTGCATGCCAAGGCACCGGGCGGATTGCGCGGCGCGCGGTTCGAATTTCCCATCGTGTCGGTCGGGGCGACGGAAAACGCGTTGATGGCCGCAACGCTGGCCCGCGGCACAACAATTCTGGAAAACGCGGCGCGAGAGCCAGAGATCGTGGATCTGGCGCATTGCCTGCAACGCATGGGCGCGCAGATCACGGGCGAGGGCACATCGACCATCACCATCGAAGGGGTGAACAGCCTTGCCGGCGCCACCCACCCGGTTGTCACCGACCGCATAGAGCTGGGCACCTATATGCTGGCCCCCGCCATTGCCGGCGGGTCGGTCGAATGCCTTGGTGGACGGCTGAACCTTGTGCAGGCTTTTGTCGACAAGCTGGAACAGGCCGGGGTCGAGGTGGTCGAGACCGCGCGCGGTCTGACCGTGACGCGGCAGGTGGACCGTTTGCATGCGGTCGATGTGACGACCGAACCCTTCCCCGGTTTCCCCACCGACCTGCAAGCGCAATTCATGGCCGCGATGTGCACGGCCGATGGCGTGTCGGTGCTGGATGAACGCATTTTCGAAAACCGGTTCATGCATGCCCCCGAACTGACGCGGATGGGTGCACAGATTGATGTGCATGGCGGCACTGCCAAGGTGACAGGCGTCGAAAAACTGCGCGGTGCGCCGGTTATGGCGACCGATCTGCGGGCTTCTGTCTCGCTTATTCTGGCTGCTTTGGCCGCCGAGGGGGAAACCACGGTCGCCCGCGTGTATCATCTGGACCGTGGCTATGAACGGGTGGAAGAAAAGCTGGGTGCCTGTGGCGCTATGATTGAACGGGTTTACGGCAAATGACCGAAGATGCGCGCTTTGAGGATGGGGCCGAACGCCCGGTGCGGCTCGCCGCACTCGATGCCGAGGATCTGCGCGTGATTTCGGCGCTGGTGCAGGATGCGGTCCTGACCGGGACCGATATGACATTCGATGCCCCGCGCCGCCGCTTCGCATTGCTGCTCAATCGCTTCCGGTGGGAGGACCGCGCCCGTGCTGAGAAGGCGGGCGATTATGAGCGCGTGCGCAGCCTGCTGGTGATACATGACGTGCTGTCGGTTGCGCGACAGGGGATCGACCCGACAGACCGCGACGCTGTGCTGTCGCTTCTGGCGGCAGATTTCGCGCCCGGCCCCGATGGCACCGGCGAGATCACGCTGGTTTTCGCAGGCGACGGAGCGGTGAAACTGTCGGTTGAATGTGTGGATGTCGTGCTATCTGACGTCACGCGCCCCTACCGCGCGCCTGCGCGCCGCGCGCCCGACCACAAGACCGAATAGGACCAGACATGCCGGTTTTTCTGAATGCCGCCGCGCCCGATTTCGAGGCGTCCTTTGCCGCGCTGCTATCGGCCAAACGCGAAGACGCGGTAGATGTCGATGACACGGTCGCGGCCATCATTGCCGATGTGCGCGCGCGCGGCGATGTGAGCGTGATCGAGCTGACTGCGAAATTCGACAAGCTGGAACTGACGCCCGAAACTCTGGCGTTCAGCTCCAAGGAAATTGCCGCCGAAATCGCCAAAGTGCCAAACGACGAGCGCGCGGCACTGGAACTGGCTGCCGAGCGCATTCGCGCTTATCACACCCGCCAACGCCCTGAAGATGCGCGCTGGACGGACGCAACCGGTGCAGAGCTGGGCTGGCGTTGGGGGCCGGTCGCGGCGGCGGGGCTGTATGTGCCCGGCGGCTTGGCAAGCTACCCGTCCTCTGTGCTGATGAACGCCATTCCTGCGCAGGTCGCAGGCGTGGAGCGCTTGGTGATCTGCGCGCCCACACCGGGCGGTGTGGTCAACCCGCTGGTATTGCTGGCAGCCCAGATTGCAGGCGTAGACACGGTTTACCGCATTGGCGGCGCGCAGGCCGTGGCCGCCATGGCCTATGGGACCGACACGATCGCGCCGGTGGATAAGATCACCGGCCCCGGCAATGCCTTTGTAGCGGCGGCAAAACGGCGGGTCTTCGGGCGCGTTGGCATAGACATGATCGCAGGACCGTCGGAAATTCTGGTCATCGCGGATGCCGATAATGATCCCGACTGGATCGCGCTGGACCTGCTGTCTCAGGCCGAACACGACGAAAGCGCGCAATCCATCCTGATTACCACGGATGCAGAGTTTGGGCGCGCTGTGGCGGCGGCGGTTGAGAAGCGGCTGGAAACGCTGGAACGCCGTGCCATTGCAGGACCAAGCTGGCGCGATTATGGCGCGGTGATCGTGGTGCAAGACCTTGCGCAAGCCGCCGCCCTGTCGGACCGCATAGCCCCCGAACATCTGGAGCTGTGCGTCGCCGACCCTGACGCGCTTTTGACCCAGATCAAGCACGCAGGCGCGGTATTCCTTAGCCATTGGACACCAGAAGCCATTGGCGATTACATTGGCGGGCCGAACCATGTTCTGCCCACCGCACGCTCGGCGCGGTTTTCCAGCGGGCTTTCGGTTCTGGATTTCATGAAACGCACCACGCTGGCGAAAATGACCCCCGAAGCGCTGCGAGCGGTTGGCCCTGCCGCCGAACGCTTGGCGATCAGCGAAAGCCTGGAGGCGCACGGGCTGAGCGTGCGCGCCCGACTGGACCGCCTGAACCGCTAAGGTTCGCGCCCGTGGCAACTGCCGGATTTTGAGTATTTTTGGCAAGATGAAGGGCAGGGGCTTTTCTTGGAATGCCCCGCGTGCAAGGTTCCGGGCGTAGACTGGGAGGCTGTCATGGTCGCGCTGTGTGTTTTCGACGCTTATGGCACTTTGTTCGATGTTGATGCTGCCGCGCGGCGGGCGGCGTCTGAACCGGGCGCTGGCGCTTTGGCGGCGCATTGGCCGACCCTTTCGACTGACTGGCGGCGCAAGCAATTGGAATATACATGGTTGCGGTCCTTGGCTGGCGCGTATGTCGATTTCTGGCAGGTCACGCAAGATGCGTTGGACTGGGCGCTGGACGCGGCGGGTCTGGATGACCCCGGTCTGCGCGCGCGCCTGTTGGACCTGTATCTGCGGCTGGACCCGTTCGAGGAGGTGCCGCAGGTTTTGAACGCTTTGCAAGAGCAGGGCGTCAGGCTGGCGATTCTGTCGAATGGCAGTTCGGGGATGCTGTCAGAGGCCGTCACCTCCGCCGGGTTGGACGGCGTGTTCGACGCGGTTCTGTCGGTCGATGAGGTGGGCATCTACAAGCCTGCGCCTGCGGTTTATGACATGGTTGGCGCGCGGTTCGGGATCGCGCCGAAGGAGGTGCTCTTCGTGTCCTCGAACGGATGGGACATCTGTTCTGGTGCGGCTTATGGGTTTCGCACATTGTGGGTGAACCGCGCAAGCGCGCCGCAAGACCGATTGCATGGTGCGCCAGAGCATGTCGCACGCGATCTGCGCGCGCTGCCTGACCTGATTGGGGGCCTGTGACATGCCGTTTTTCACCGCACCCGATGGCGCAGAGCTGCATTATACCGACGAAGGCCATGGCCGCCCGCTTTTGTGCCTGGCGGGGCTGACACGCAACGGGACCGACTTTGACTATCTGGCCCCGCATCTGCCGCCCTTGCGCCTGATCCGGCTGGATTATCGCGGGCGTGGGCGCTCGCAATGGACCGGGGCGGACACATATACGGTCATGCGGGAAGGCGCCGATGTGCTGTCGCTGCTGGACCATCTGGGGTTGGAGCAGGCGGCGGTGCTTGGCACCTCGCGCGGCGGGCTGATCGGGATGTATCTGGCCGCTATTGCCAAAGACCGGCTGCGGGGGCTGTGCCTGAACGATATCGGCCCGGTGATAGAGCCGGAAGGTCTGGACCGGATTGATGCCTATATTGGACGAAACCCCTCGGCGCGCAGCTTTGGCGAGGCGGCCTTGGCGCTGGCCCGCGCTTTTCCGGAATTCGATGTGCCCGCCAGCCGTTGGGCGCAAGAAGCGCGCAAGCATTTCGCGCCATCGGACCAAGGCTTGCAGATCAATTACGACCCGGCGTTGCGCGATGCCTATCTGGCGGCCCGCGCGGGTGGGGCGGGCGATCTGTGGCCAATGTTCGCGGCCTGCGAAGGGCTGCCCTTGGCGGTCCTTCGTGGCGCAGAATCGCCGTTGCTGAGTGCTGCGACCGTCGCTGAAATGGCGCGCCTGCGCCCTGACATGGTGGTCGCAGATGTGCCGGGGCGCGGCCATGTGCCGTTTCTGGACGAACCCGAATCATTGCGGGCGATCCACACATGGCTGGGGATGTGCCTGTGACCGATACGCCTGTGACTATCGACATGATCGACGCGGCTGCGGCGCGCATCAAGGGCCATGCGCTGGTAACGCTGCTCCTGTCCTCGCCGTTTCTGGATGCGGTCGCGGGGCGGCGCGTGCTGGTCAAGGCGGAATGTCTGCAACATACCGGCAGCTTCAAATATCGCGGGGCACGGGCGGCGCTGTCGGCCTTGCCTGCGGGCACTCTGGGTGTGCTGGCCTGTTCGTCGGGCAACCACGCGCAAGGGGTTGCGCGTGCGGCAGGGGAACTGGGGCTGGAGGCCGTAATTATTATGCCCGCCGATGCGCCACGGGTGAAGCTGGAGAATACGCGCGCGCTCGGGGCAGAGGTCGTGACCTATGATCGCGCCACAACTGACCGCGACGCCTTGGCGGCGGAACTGGCGCAAAAGCGCGGTTTGGAGCTGATCCTGCCCTTCGACAACGCCGAAGTGATCGCGGGTCAAGGAACAGTCGGGCTGGAAATCGCAGCGCAAGCTGGGGTGGCACGGGCGGATGTGCTGGTCTGCTGCGGCGGCGGTGGGCTGACCGCGGGGATCGCGCTGGCGTTGGACGCCCGCGCGCCGGGCCTGCGCGTGCGGCCTGTCGAGCCAGAGGGCTTTGACGACACCGCAAAATCACTTGCGGCAGGCCGGATCATCCGGCACCCGCCGAACGCAGGGCTGTGCGACGCGATCCTGACGCAAGCGCCCGGCAAGCTGACCTTTCCGATCATGCAGCGCCTGTGCGGCCCCGGTCTGGTTGTGTCGGATGCGCAGGTTCTGGCCGCAATGGCACTGGCGCAGGACCGCCTGAAACTGGTGCTGGAACCGGGCGGCGCGGTGGCGCTGGCCGCGGCCTTGTTCCTGCCCGAAGCTGTCACGGGCGACACGGTGATTGCCGTCGCCACTGGCGGCAATGTCGACCGTAATCTGTTCATCCGCGCCCTTCAGGAAGGAGAGACCGATGCCCATCGCCCGTCTTGAGGGTGTTGAGCGCTATTACGAGTTGACCGGCCCAGAGGACGGGCTGCCCTTGGTGCTGTCGAACTCGCTGGGCTGCACGCTGAACATGTGGGACCCGCTCTTGCCGCATCTGCCCGACGGTTTGCGCGTTTTGCGCTATGACCGGCGCGGGCATGGGTTGTCTTCGGTGCCGCAACCGCCCTATTCCATGGGCCAGCTTGTGCGCGACACAGAACAACTTCTTGACCATCTGGCGCTTGGGCCGTGTGTCTTTCTTGGCCTCAGCATTGGCGGCATGGTGGCGCAAGGGCTGGCGGTAAAACGTCCCGACCTGCTGCGCGCGTTGATCCTGTCGAACACCGCCGCGCGCATTGCGACCGCCGAAATCTGGCAGGAGCGCGCCGCCACCGCACGCGCCCAAGGGCTGGGCGCGCTGGCCGATGCGACGATGGAACGCTGGTTCACCGCCCAATTCCGCGCCACGCCAGAGTTTGCCCCATGGCGCGAGATGTTCCTATCCACCCCGCTTGACGGCTGGATCGGCTGCGCGCAGGCTATCGCAGGCACAGATTTCTACACCACAACAGCCGCGCTGCGCCTGCCCACGCTGGGCATTGCCGGCGACCGCGACGGCTCGACCCCACCCGACCTTGTGCGTGAAACGATCAAGCTGATCCCCGGTGCAGACTTCGCGCTGTTGCGCCGTGCTGGTCATCTGCCACATGTCGAAAAACCGGCGGAATATGCAGCGCTGATCGTGGATTTCTTGACCCGTCACCAACTTCATCTTGCCAAAAATACTCACTGTTGCGGCACCGGCCACGCAGATCACGGGTCGCAAGCGTAAAACGCCGTTTCCCTTATGCGCCCGCCGCGCTAGACTGCCGCGAAACACAACGGAACAGGCATGAGCGAACAGTATCAGGTTCTGGCGCGCAAATACCGCCCCGAAAGTTTTGCCGATCTGATCGGGCAAGACGCGATGGTGCGCACTTTGCGCAACGCCTTTGCCGCCGACCGCATTCACCATGCCTTCATCATGACCGGCATTCGCGGCACTGGCAAAACCACGACCGCGCGGATCATTGCCA
This sequence comes from Roseinatronobacter domitianus, assembly GCF_023336755.1. GTDB lineage: Bacteria > Pseudomonadota > Alphaproteobacteria > Rhodobacterales > Rhodobacteraceae > Roseinatronobacter > Roseinatronobacter domitianus. The sequence continues at coordinate 10,023 of NZ_JALZWP010000010.1, forward strand.
AGGGGCTGAACTGCATCGGGCCGGACGGGCAGGGCGGGCCCACCACCGAACCTTGCGGCGTGTGCGAGCATTGCCGCGCCATCATCGAAGGCCGCCATGTCGATGTGATGGAGATGGACGCCGCGTCGCGCACGGGCGTGGGCGATATTCGCGAGATCATCGACAGCGTGGCCTATCGCGCGGCCTCTGCGCGCTACAAGATTTACATCATCGACGAAGTTCACATGCTGTCGAACAACGCGTTCAACGCGCTGCTGAAAACGCTGGAAGAACCACCCGCGCATGTGAAATTCATCTTTGCGACGACCGAGATTCGCAAAGTGCCGGTCACCGTGTTGTCGCGCTGCCAACGGTTCGATCTGCGCCGGATCGAACCCGAAGTGATGATTACCCATCTGGACCGTGTGGCGAAAGCCGAAGGCGGGCAGGTGGCCGAAGATGCCTTGGCGCTGATTACGCGTGCCGCCGAAGGTTCAGTGCGCGATGCCATGTCCCTTCTGGACCAAGCCATCAGCCACGGTGCGGGGGAAACTACCGCCGACCAGGTGCGCGCCATGCTGGGGCTGGCGGACCGCGCGCGGGTGCTGGACCTGTTCGACCATATCATGCGCGGCGATGCGGCGGCGGCGCTGTCGGAACTGGCCGCGCAATATGCCGACGGGGCGGACCCGATGGCGGTGCTGCGCGATCTGGCAGAGATCACGCATTGGTTAAGCGTCACGCAGATCACGCCGGACGCCGGCAATGACCCGACCATCAGCCCCGAAGAACGCGACCGGGGTGCCACGATGGCGGGCGCACTGCCCATGCGGGTGCTGACGCGGACATGGCAAATGCTCCTGAAGGCGCTGGAAGAGGTGGCAGCTGCGCCCAACGCCATGATGGCGGCTGAAATGGCGATCATCCGGCTGACCCATATTGCCGATCTGCCCAGCCCGGAAGAAATCTTGCGCAAATGGCACGATCAGATACCGCCCACAGGGGGCGGTGGTGCGCCTGCGCCGCGCGCGCCCGCAAGCGGCGGCGCCGCGCCTCGGGCGTTGTCTTCGGGTGGACCAAGCCACGGCCCTCAAGCGGCGCTTGCCGGGGCCGCGCCTGCGCTGTCGGATTATCCCGATTTCGACAGCGTCGTAGCGCTGATCCGCGCGCGGCGCGATATGACTTTGCTGGTGGAAGTTGAAACGAACCTGCGGCTGGTGCGCTATAGCCCCGGCCGGATAGAGTTTCAGCCGACAGAGAGTGCGCCCGTCGATCTTGCGCAACGCCTTGGCGCGCGGCTGCAAGGCTGGACTGGCGCAAGGTGGGCTGTGTCGGTCGCCAATCAGGGCGGCGGCGCGACACTTGCGGAAGCAAAGCAGGCGCAGCATAGCGCTCAAGAAGAAGACGCCTTGCAGAACAGCCTTGTAGCGGCGGTTCTTGAAGTGTTTCCCAAGGCCAAGATTACAGAAATCCGCCCGCTTGCCACGCCAGAGGAAGAGGCCGCGAGCGCCGCTTTGCCAGAGGTGGAAGACGAATTCGATCCCGATTGGGACCCGTTTGACGATGCATGAAGAAAGGACGCTAAGATGTTCAAAGGTTTAGGCGGCATGGGCGACATGGCCAAGATGATGAAGGCCGCGCAAGACATGCAGGGCAAGATGGCGCAGCTTCAGGAGGACCTGAAGGCGATCACTGTCACCGGCGAATCCGGGGCCGGGTTGGTCAAGGCCACGGCCACCGCCAAGGGCGAGTTGACGGCGCTGGATATCGACCCGTCAATCTTCAACTCGGATGACAAGGAAGTGGTCGAAGACCTTATTCTGGCTGCAATAAAAGACGCACAGGCCAAGGCCGAAGACCGCTCACGCGAGGAAATGGGCAAGATCGCGGAAAGCATGGGTCTGCCACGCGACATGAACCTGCCGATGTAACTTCGCATGGCCGATGCTCGGGACGAAATTGACGCGTTAATCAGCCAGTTCGCGCGGTTGCCGGGGCTTGGGCCGCGGTCGGCGCGGCGTATGGTGTTGCACCTGTTGCAGCGCCGCGACACAACGTTGCGCCCCTTGGTTGTCGCGTTGGACCGTGTGGCGCAGACGGCGCAACTCTGCACGCAGTGCGGCAATATCGCCACCGCCCCGATTTGCGACATTTGCGCCGACCCAAAACGCGCCACCGGCGAGATTTGCGTGGTCGAGGATGTCGCCGATCTTTGGGCCATGGAGCGCGGGCAGGCGTTTTCCGGGCGCTACCATGTGCTGGGCGGCACGCTTTCGGCGCTCGATTCCGTCGGGCCGGAGGATCTGAGCATTCCGCAACTGGTGGACCGCATTGCATCCGAGAATATCCGCGAGGTGATCCTGGCGCTTGGGGCGACGGTCGATGGCCAGACCACGGCGCATTATATCGCCGAAGCGGTCGAGCAGACCGGCGTTACGCTCAGCGCATTGGCGCAAGGTGTTCCGGTCGGGGGCGAGCTGGATTTTCTGGATGATGGCACCATTGGGGCCGCGCTGCGGTCGCGCCGCGCATTCTTACACGCACTTTGACGCCCGGCAGGGGCGTTAAGCATTCCTTAACCAAAACCATGTTTCCGTGATCGCCTTGTCCGACTGGCGCGCGGAGGATGTGGTTGGTGATGGGAAATCTTGCGGTTCAGCAACAGACGACAGTGCCGCCCCTGCGCAGCACCGCATTGCGTGTGCTATCCGGCAACGGCCCGCCACGCCAGCCGCTTGGTGAAATTCTGCGCGACATGGGCGTTCTGAGCGCAACGCAACTGATGCAGGCCACGCGCCAGCAAGACGGGCGCTCGGCCCTGCTTGGAGAGATATTGCGTGCGCGCCGTTGGATAACAGAGGCACAGCTGACGCAGGCTTTGTCGCGACAATACGGGGCGCGGTTCATGACCGATGCGTCCTTGCCCCCGGACCCGCGCCTGTTGGACAGGCTCGGCGTTGTCCGGGCCTTGTCGCTCAAATGCCTGCCATGGCGCGCTGCCGGTGGCCTAACCGTGGTGGCCACTGCGCGGCCGGCGGAATTTGAACGCCAACGCCCGGAACTGGAAGCGGTGTTCGGCCCTGTGGTCATGGTGCTGATTTCGGAAACCCATTTGCACGAGCGTGTTCTGAACCTGCGCCGGAACCGCTTGCGGCTTTGGGCCGAAAGCTGCGTCGCCGATGACGAAAGCTGCCGCATGTTGCAAAACCGCTGGTTCAGCCGCACGCTTGCGGTTCTGCTTGCCGTAATCGTGGTTCTGGCTGTGCTGTGGCCGATGGGGGTGCTGGTGGCGCTGACCGGGCTGGTTGTGCTGGCCCTGACTGTGTCGACCCTGCTGAAGCTGGCTGCGGCTTTCGCCGCCTTGCGGCGCGTGCCAGACCCTGCGACCCCGCCGCATAACTGGGTGCCAGACCCGATCGTGTCGATCATGGTGCCGCTCTATCGGGAGCCAGACGTGGTGCCACGCCTTGTCAACCGGTTGGCGCGGCTGACATGGCCGCGTGAATTGACCGATATTCTTTTGGTGGTCGAGGAAAACGACCATCTGACCCGCGACGCGCTGGCCGCGCAGGTTTTGCCCGCGTGGGTCCGCATTATTCCGGTGCCCGATGCCAAGCTGAAAACCAAACCTCGCGCGCTGAATTACGCGATGACCTTCGCGCGGGGCAGTATTGTCGGGGTCTATGACGCAGAGGATGCGCCAGAGCCGGACCAGATTCACCGTGTTGTCGCGGCGTTTACGACAGGGCCTGAAAACCTTGCCTGCGTTCAGGGAGTTCTGGATTTCTACAATCCCGAGGTGAACTGGCTGTCACGTTGTTTTACCATCGAATATGCGACATGGTTTCGCGTCATTCTGCCCGGAATGCAGCGGCTTGGGCTGGCCGTGCCCTTGGGTGGTACGACCCTGTTCTTTCGCCGTGATGTGTTGGAGGATTTGGGCGGTTGGGACGCCCATAACGTGACCGAAGATGCCGATCTGGGCATTCGTCTGGCCCGGCACGGGTTTGTCACGCATCTGCTGCCCACTGTCACCTATGAGGAGGCGAATTGCCATGTTCTGCCCTGGATCAAGCAGCGGTCGCGCTGGCTGAAAGGGTATGCGATTACCTGGCTGGTTCATATGCGCCAACCCAAGCTGTTATGGGCGCAACTTGGGGCATGGCGCTTCTTTGGGGTGCAGGTGTTGTTCCTGGGCACGCTGGTTCAGTTCCTTCTGGCACCCCTGTTATGGAGCTTCTGGCTGATGATCTTCGGGCTGGGCCATCCGCTACAAGACAGCCTGCCACGGCAAGCGTTTGGGGCGCTGGCTGCGGTGTTTTTGCTGGCAGAAGCCACAACGCTCGGGCTTGGGGCGGTGGCGTTGCGGTCGCGGCATCATTCCGGGCTGTGGCGTTGGTTGCCGGCGCTGCATGTCTATTTCCCGCTCGCAGTTCTGGCCGTCTACAAGGCTCTTTGGGAGCTTATCTCTGCCCCGTTCTATTGGGACAAGACCGCCCATGGAAAATATGCCGGGGCGCAAGAAGCGTCAGTCGTTCAGGCTTAGGGTGTGTAATTATAGACGCAATCTGCTCTGGGTGGTGGACCGGGGCCAAAAACTTTGCTACTTTCAACCGTGAAGGGCAATACAACGCAGGAGCGCACGGCTTGCTGGTATTTTTGAAGCATCGCCTTGTGGTGTTCTCTACGCCCAAATGTGGCAGCACCGCTTTGGAACAGGCTTTGGCGCCCGCGTCAGACATTGTGTTGCAGGGCGATCCGCGCATCAAGCATTGCACATTTCATCGCTACAAATGGCGTTTTGAGAAATTCCTTCAGATATTCGACCAAACCCCTATGACCACCGCCGCGCTGATCCGCCACCCGCAAGATTGGCTGGGCAGCTGGTATCGGTATCGGCACGGGTCCTGGTTGGATGGCACGCCACAAAGCACAAAGGGGCTGAGTTTTGATGAGTTTGTCGAAGGGTATCTGGCAGAGACGCAGCCCGCCTTTGCCGCCGTTGGGTCGCAGGCGCGTTTTCTGACCCATCCGAAAACTGGCGAAACAGTGGATCATCTGTATTGTTATGACGCGTTTGACGGGTTTCAGGCGTTTCTGGAGGATCGTCTGGGCCAGAGCTTTGCGCTGGACCGTGTCAATACCTCGACCGAATTGCAACTGACGCTGTCGCCGTCTTTGGCGCGACGGTTGGAAGCGGCCTATGCGGCTGATTTTGCCTTGTATGAAACCGCCTATGCCCCCAAACCCAAAAGCCGTATGCGCGCGCTGTTCCAATCCCTTGCAAGCTGACCGGTTTCGGGGTCAGTCTGGCCATAGGCTGACGCAGCAGGAAAGGGCAGAACATGGGGTTGGAAGAACGGATCGCGGTTGCGCGGGGCGAGGGTGTGGCCGATCTGGTGCTGCGGGGGGCGCAGACGCTATGTATGGTCACGGGCGCGCGGCTTGGCGGTGATGTCGCCATCCATGACGGGCAGATCGTGGGCGTGGGCGAAGCCTATGAGGGCGCGCGCGTCATAGACCTGAGCGGCCATGTTCTGGTGCCGGGTTTCATCGACACACATCTGCATATCGAATCCTCGCTTGTTACGCCCTATGAATTTGACCGCTGTGTGGCCCCGCGCGGGGTCACGACCGCCATATGTGACCCGCATGAGATTGCCAATGTCGCGGGGGCAGAGGGTATTCGGTATTTCCAGCGCGCCTCGGAACACACGGTTATGGATATTCGCGTAAACCTGTCCTCTTGCGTGCCCTCTACCCATATGGAAACCTCTGGGGCTTCGCTGGATGCCGACGCGCTTCTGGCCTTGCGCGATCACCCGTCTGTCATCGGGCTGGCAGAGTTCATGAACTTCCCCGGCGTCATTCACCGCGACCCCGGTTGCATGGCCAAACTGCATGCCTTTGCGGGCGGCCATATCGACGGGCACGCGCCGCTTCTGTCGGGGCGTGATCTGAACGCCTATTGCGCAGCCGGTATCCGCACCGAGCATGAGGCCACCTCTGCCGAAGAAGCCCGCGAGAAGCTGCAAAAGGGTTTGCGCGTGCTGATCCGCGAAGGGTCCGTCAGCAAGGACATGGTTGCACTTGCGCCGTTGCTGTCGCCCACGACCGCGCCTTATATGTGTCTGTGCACCGATGACCGTAACCCGTTGGATATTGCCGAACACGGCCATATTGACCACATCATCCGCAGCCTGATCGCCATGGGGTGCGATATGCTGGCGGTGTATCGCGCGGCGACCCTGTCGGCCGCAGAAGCCTTTGGGCTGAAGGATCGCGGCCAGATTGCGCCGGGCAAGCGCGCGGATATCGTGGCGCTGCCCGATCTTGCAACATGTCGGGCGGCGATGGTCATCTGTGGCGGGCAGGTGGTCGATGACGCGGCTTTTGCCGGGCGGCAGGTGATTGACCCGGTTGCGCGCGAGTCTGTGCGCGCGCCGAAGGTCAGCGCACAGGATTTTCGCCATGCCGGGAATGCGCCAGAGACGCCCGTGATCGGCATTATAGAGGGCAAGATCATTACAGAGCATCTGCGGCTCGACATTGCGCCAGACGGTGGCGACAAACGCCCCGACCCGGCGCGCGATCTGGCGCGTGTGGCCGTCATTGAACGGCATGGCAAGAACGGCAATATTGCCACCGGTTTCGTGCGCGGCTTTGGCCTGAGGCAGGGCGCGATTGCGGCGACCGTCGCGCATGACCACCACAATATTGTGGCCGTTGGAATAGAGTATGACGATCTTGCGCTGGCCGCCAACCGTTTGGCAGAGATCGAAGGCGGTTTCGTTGTGGCGCAAGGCGGCAAGATTATAGCGGAATTGCCGCTGCCGGTCGCAGGGCTGATGGCGCTCGACAGCTACGAAGAGGTCCACAGGCGGCTGGTAGCGTTGCGCGCGGCGGCAAAATCGCTGGGCGTTACTCTGGAAGAGCCGTTCCTGCAATTGGCCTTCATCGCATTGCCGGTTATTCCGCACCTGAAGATCACGGATTACGGGATGGTCGATGTCGATAAGTTCGAGGTGATCTAACCACCGCGACAGACCCGGCCGCGTGTCTGTGGACGCCGCACGCGACAACCGCAGCGGGGTTTGGCCGTGTTCCGCGTAAAACGACCGCATTCTAGGGGCAAAACCGCGCCATTGGCACGCTTGCGCCCCTTCCCCTGTATTGGAATTCTGGGTATCAGACACAATATAGGGACCGTATCACGAATTGAGGGGCCAGATGCGCAGGGTAGTCGTAACAGGGTTGGGAATGGTCACGCCACTGGCCTGCGGGGTCGAGGCGTCTTGGCAGCGTTTGTTGGAGGGGCAATCCGGCGCCGGGCCGATCACCCGGTTCGATGCCAGCCGCCTGGCGACCACCTATGCTTGCGAAGTGCCACGGGGCGACGGGTCGGATGGCACTTTCAACCCCGATGACTGGATGGAAGCGAAAGAAGCCCGCAAGGTTGATGAATTTATTCTGTATGGCGTCGCCGCCGCCGAACAGGCAATCCACGATTCCGGCTGGATGCCACAGGATGAAGAATCGCGTTGCCGCACCGGCGTGATGATCGGGTCCGGCATTGGCGGGCTGCAATCCATTGCCGATACATCCATTCTGTTGCGCGACCGTGGGCCACGCCGGGTGTCGCCGTTTTTCATTCCTTCCGCGCTGATTAACCTTGTGTCGGGGCAGGTCAGCATTCGTCACGGGTTCAAAGGGCCGAACCATGCGGTTGTGACAGCCTGTTCCACCGGCGCGCATGCCATTGGCGATGCGGCGCGGCTCATCCAGTGGGGCGATGCAGATGTGATGGTCGCTGGCGGTGCGGAAAGCCCGATTTGCGAAATTGGCATTGCCGGGTTCAACGCTTGCAAAGCGTTGTCCACCAAGCGTGGCGATGACCCGAAAGCGGCCTCGCGCCCCTATGACATTGACCGGGACGGGTTTGTGATGGGCGAAGGCGCGGGCGTTGTGGTGCTGGAGGATTACGAGCACGCCAAAGCGCGTGGCGCGAAGATTTACGCCGAAATCATCGGCTATGGCATGTCGGGCGACGCCTATCACATCACGGCACCCGCCGAAGACGGCGATGGCGCGCTGCGGTCCATGCAGGCGGCGGTCAAGCGTGCCGGGATCGACGCATCGGAAATAGACTACATCAACGCGCATGGCACCTCTACCATGGCCGATACGATCGAACTGGGCGCGGTCGAACGCTTGCTGGGGGATGCGGCGGGCACGGCGACCATGTCTTCGACCAAATCGGCTATCGGGCATTTGCTGGGGGCGGCCGGCGCGGTGGAGGCGATCTTCTCTATCCTCGCCATCCGTGACCAGATTGCCCCGCCAACGCTGAATCTGGACAACCCCGCAGTGGAAACTCCGCTGAACCTGGCCGCGAATGCGGCCCATAAACGCAAAATCGACGTCGCATTGTCCAATAGCTTCGGCTTTGGCGGCACCAATGCCAGCCTGATCCTGCGCAAACTGGAAAGCTGATGATCCGTCATATCGTCGCCAATGCATTCACCCTGATGATCGTGGGTTTGATCGCGCTTGCTGTCGTCATTGCGGCTGGCCAGCGTCACTTTACCGGGCCAGGCCCGCTGACGCAGGCGATCTGCTACCGGGTTGCACCGGGGGCCAACCTGCAACAGGTCTCTGGCCAACTGGCGGAAATGGGGGCGATCGGCTCGCCGCAAGTGTTCCGCATTGGCGCGCGCTATACCGAACGCGCCGACCAGTTGCGCTTTGGGTCTTATCTGGTGCCCGAAGCGGCCTCTATGGATGAGATCATGGATATCCTGACCCGTGGTGGCGCGTCCACCTGCGGCTCGGAAATTCAGTATCGCATCGGGGTCACACGCATCGACACGCTGGTGCGCGAATTGGACCCGGCAACGCAGCGTTTTGAAACGGTTGTGCAGTTCGACGCGGGCGAAACCCCGCCCGATGATTATGCGCGCTTCATTGCCATGCCCGATATCAGCCTGCGCATCACCGTGGCCGAGGGCGTGACAAGCTGGCAGATATGGGATGGCTTGCGGCAGGCCGAATTCCTGTCGGGCGACATGGGCGCGCAACCGGACGAAGGCTGGCTGGCCCCCGATAGCTATGCCGTGACGCGTGGTCAGGACCGGGCAGAGTTGTTGACCGAGATGCGCGCGCGGCAGGAAGCGATCCTAGCAGACTTGTGGGAAACCCGCGCCGATGACCTGCCCTATGAGACGCCATATGAGGCGCTCATCATGGCCTCTATTGTGGAAAAGGAAACCGCCGACCCGGAAGAGCGCCCACAAGTGGCGGGTGTGTTCGTCAACCGCCTGAACACGCCGATGCGGCTTCAGACCGACCCGACCGTGATCTACGGCATCACCTTGGGGCAGGGTATCTTGGGCAGGGGGCTGCGGCGTTCGGAACTTGACGCGGTCACGCCCTATAACACATACCGCATTGACGGGCTGCCGCCCACGCCGATTGCCAACCCCGGCCGGCAAGCGATTGCGGCGGCGCTGAACCCGGATGACACGCCCTACCTTTATTTTGTCGCCGACGGCACGGGTGGTCATAGTTTTAGCACAAATTTAGCGGATCATAATCGCGCCGTGGCCCGCTGGCGCGAAATCGAAGCGGAGCGCGCGCGCGAAAACTGAGCATTTGTAAGGGGTTTTGTGATGTCCGCCCAACCAACGCTAACGCGCTTGTTTGCCATGATCGCCTTCGCGGGATTCGCTGTGCATATCGCCACCAATGTCCAACTGCTGCAAGAGGGGGCACGCGTGTCGGGCATGTTCAACACCGTGGCCGCCGTCATGGCGGCGCTGTCGGGGTGGATGGTGGCGGGGCCGCGGATCGAAACGCGGCTTGTCAAATCTGTCTTTGCCATGGTGCAAGGCGTTATTGCTGCGGCCTTTCTGGCCTTGGCCGCAGGGGCCACGGTCGAAACCTTTCGCCTTGGCTACAAGATCCGGTATGATGATCTGGGCGAAGCGATGCAGGGCTTTTTCGGCTATGTCGCAGAGGGCGCGCAACAGCTTGCAACCCCCGATATTCTGCCCGCCATTGGTATATTCTGCGTGGTCGGCGGTGTGATCCTGTCACTTCTGTTCCGCATGTTCGAAGCGCGGCGCAACGCGCGATGAGCGATCCGGTCTTTCTGTTCGGAACGCTGCGCCATGCCCCCTTACGCGCAGCCGTGTTGGGTGGGGATGCTCCGGCGCAGGTCGGGCAATTGCCGGGATATATCGTTCTGGAACACGCGGGCTATCCGGTGCTTGTGGCGCGGGACGGTGCGTCTGCCTTCGGTAGTCTGTTGCGTCCCAATGCCACACAGCTTGCCCGGCTGGACCTCTATGAATCGCTCTTCGACTACACACGACACTCTGTGCCAGACGGGCAGGGCGGCCATGTCTGGCTCTATCGCCCGGCGCAAGCGCTCACACTGATCGACGCGGCGCCCTGGGTGCTGGCGGATTGGGTTGCGCAGATGGGCGAGGCTGCTATTCTGGCCAGCACAGAGATCATGGCGCTTGCCCGCGTGCACAGCACAGAGGCGCTGTCTGTGCGGTATCCAATGCTGCTGGCACATGCCTGTGCGCGGCTGCGCGGACGCTCTGAACCCGCACCGCATAATTTGCGCCGCGCCGCGCAGCGCGACGATGTGGACAGCGTATCGACTGCGCAGCCCTATGCCTATTTCTTCGGGGTGCAGTCCGATGATCTGCGCTTTCGCCGCTTTGATGGCACGCTTAGCCCGGTTGTGCGCCGCGCGGGTTTCGTGATGACCGATGCGGTCACGGTGCTGCCCTATGACCCGGTGCGCGATTGCGTGCTGCTGGTGGAACAGTTCCGCTATGGCCTGTATCTGCGCGACGTTGCGAATTGCTGGTCGCTCGAAGCGATTGCCGGTCGCATCGATGCCGGGGAACGGCCCGAAGGCGCCGCCCTGCGTGAGGCGCAGGAAGAGGCCTCTCTGAAACTGTCCGCCGGCGCCCTGCGGTTTGTCGGGCAATCCTACCCATCGCCCGGTTCGATCAGCGAATGTCTGTTCCAATATGTCGCGCTCTGCAAATTGCCGGAAGACGACCGCGCCATCGGCGGGCTAGAGTCAGAGCACGAGGACATCCGCCGCCACGTCATCAGCTTTGCGCGGTTGATGCAGCTTGTGGAAAGCGGCGAAATCCAGAACGGCCCGTTGCTGACAACCGCCTATTGGCTGGCGCTCAACCGCGACCGGCTGCGTGCAGTTTAGCTTGGGTCGGATTTGTAGCGCTCGAACAACCGCGCTTGCAGCAGGAAGAACCCGAATAGCGCGACCGGAAGCCCGAATGTGCGGAAATTCACCCACATATCGGTCGAGAAATTGCGCCAGACCAGTTCATTTGCGCAGGCCATGGCAAAGAACATCAGCGCCAATCGCTTGGTCAGCAAAATCCAGCCCTCATGCGTCAGCGGCAGCGCGCCTTCCATCACCAGTTCCAGCCAGCTTTGCCCGCGCAGCAGCCCGATCCCCAGCAACAGGGCGAAAATGCCATAAATGGCCGTCGGCTTGGTTTTGAAGAACCGGTCATCATTCAGCCAGACCGTCAGCCCGCCGAACACCACCACCATGACCAGCGTGACAAGCTGCATCTTGCTTAGCCGTCCCGACAAGCGCCACAGCAGGAAGGTCGCCAGCGCCATCACCGGGATGAAAGCGGCGGTCAGAAGGATGAAGGCGGCATATTCGGTGCCGCCGATCGTATAGCTTTGCCCGCGGGTCAGGACATAGCCCACGAAGAACAGAAAGACGGGGCCAAGCTCCAGCCCGATCTTGACGGCGGGAGAAACGGTTTTTTCTTGCATGTCTGGCTCGATCTTGTTGGCGCGTCCCTCAGGACGCAATGCGCAGCACGACATCGCGCCCACGCTTGTTATATCGCAATTCGCTTTCGCCGATGGCGGTAACTTCGCCGCCATCCAGTCGCTCGCCCACCTCTACGGTTACGACGCGCCCATTGTCCAGCCGCACCAAGGCGCGCCGGGCAGAGGGCGTGCCCATCACCCCCAACAGGTTGATCTGGCGCAGGTTTATGGCGCGTGTCTGGGTCGCAGCGCGCGTAACAGAGGCAGAGCTGGGGATGCGCGGTGCAGCGGATGCAGCGGATGCCTGAACGATTTCGGCCTGCGGTTCGGCAACCGCGCGGATGCGGGCCGTGGCCAGCGTGCGCTGCACGATCTCCGAGAATTCGCCGGGCCGTGCCGAAGGGCGCAAAGATGCGGCAACCGCCTGCGGTGTCGCGCTGGCAAACTGCTCTGCCTGCGCCACGGCGCGTTCGACAATCTCGGCAGGGCGTGATCGGGGCGCAAGCAGGGTAAGCGCAACGCCGCCCGGAGGCGGCGTCAGGCTAGCCTGATCGTCAGATGTCTCTGCATCGGGCGCAGCATCCGGCCCGGTTTCCACATTGGCGGGCGGTTCGGGCGCAATATCCTCTGGTCGGGTGGGCGGCACGATGGGCGGCGTGCCTTCGGTGACACCAACTTCCACCGCGCTTTCATCTTGTGGCGCGACCTCCTCAGCCGGTGGTTCCGGGGCGGGCTCTGGTTCTGGCGCAAGCCCTTCGGGACGCGCGGGCGGCACAACGGCCGGGCGGCTTTGGGTGACGCTGATCTCCAGCAAGTCCTCTCCCGGTGGCAGGGTTGGCTCGGCTGCGGCCACGTCAGCCTCGTCTATCACCTGCGGCAGCTCTGCGCCGCGCAAAGGTGGTAACGGTGTTGTGCCGAAGGGGGCAGGCGCAGCCTGAACAGAGGGCAACTCCCCCGGCGCATTGGGGGCTATGGCCCGAACCGACCGCAACGCGGCGAGCCTGCCCGCAGTTTGCGCCGGGGCGTCGATGGCCGGGGCCGTGCCGTCCGAAGCGATGCTCTCCGGTGCCGCGCTCTCGACCGATTCGGTGCCGCCTTGTTGTTGCGCGGCATCGGTCACACCAAGGGCCGCTTCGACCGGGTCTTCTTCCTCCGTGCCGGGCAGGGCCAACGCGTCCGGAGCGGCGATGTCGCTGGCCGCGTCTTCGGGCAGGACTGGCTGCGCCAGCTCTGGTTCCTGGTTACTTGTAAAGTAGAACACCCAGACAACCACCGCCAGCACCAGAAGAAGTGCCGCGCCGCTGATGGCAAGCGCGCGCCGTGGAAGCCTTGGTTCGCTTAGCGTTTCATGGCGGCGTGCGCCGAAAACTGTCAGACGATCTGCCTCTGTGTCTGCCGCAGCTTTACGAGGCGCCGCGGAGCTGGCTGGTTTGGCGGGTGGCGCCGATTTGGCAGGCGCTTTCGGAGCAGACTTTGACGCATCCACACGCGCCAATGCCGCTTGGGCCGGCGTCGCAGCTTTCGAGTCTGACGCCGTTCTACTTTTCAAAAGGCCTGTTGCGCCGCGCAAACTGCTGGTGGCGCGGCTAACCGGCGTGGCGACAGAGGCGCGCAACCGTTCTGCCAAGACGGCCCCACCCAGACTGCCCAGCGACAGGCTGCGCGATTTCGCCAAGGCGGTCAGGGCTTTGTTGACAGGGGCGGCTTTGGGCGAGGGCGGCGTTGCGGGCGCGGAAGACGCGCCGGGCACAGCCCGCCGTGACCGGAACGCCGCCGGTGCCGCAACGTCTTTCTCTTTGGTCGCCTCTGTTGTCAGGGCTTTCGCAGGCGCTGTTGGCGGTTTCGCCGCATCGGCTTTGGCGGGCTTGGGCGTTTCGCTGGACACAGTCCGCTTGCCGAAATCGAACTTGTCCGGTTCCGGCTTTGTTGCCGTTTTGGCAGCCTTTTCCGGCGTCTCCGCAGGCTTGTCTTTGGCCAAAGGGGACGGCGCGGTTTCAGCCTTGGGCGAGGGCGTTTTCTTCTCCGGCGTGGCGGCGGGTGCAGGGCCAGTCTTGACGCCGGGTGTCGGCGTGGGCTTTTCCAGCTTGGCCAGGCCCGTTTCGCGCAGGATGGGGCCGCCGCGGCCCAAATCCTCTGGGTTGTCGGACACCCCGTCCACACGGCCAAAAAACGGTTCTGTGTCAAACCTGCCCGACTGCGGCGCGGCCACGAAACACACCGGGTTCAGACCCTGCGCGCGCGCAAATTCCTCGGCCTCTACCAGCGTCTCTCGTGCGACCACGGCCACGCTCAGGGTGCCGTCACTTTTCTGCCAGTCGAACTCCAGCTCTTCGACAGGATAGGGTGTCCTGCCCTCCAGTGCTGCGCGGATGGCGTGGTCATCCTGCTGCGTGGGCATGTCGGTATACAAGATCTGGTCATCGGGAATGACCAGCTTGGTCGCGATCCCATCGGGCGCTAGCGCGCGGGCTTTGGCCACAAGCGCCTGCATCTGCGCATCAATGTCGCCCGCGTCCATCGGCACCGCGCCGACGCGCAACCATCCGGCGTCATCCCGCTGCCATAGCGTGATGCCATCCTCTGTCAGACCAAGAGCAAAATTTGGTTTCATGGCTTGGCCTTAACAAATTCCAGACAGTATCGGGAGTCGGAAAACCCGTGCCGAGGGCCGGTATAGCGAAAAATTGCTTGGCCGCGCGCCCGGCGTAAGGCGCGCGGCCAATATATCAGGCCGTTGCCTTGGCCAAAGCCTGTTCCAGATCGGCGATGATATCATCTGCGTTTTCGGTGCCGATGGACACGCGCACCACGTTCGGGGCAGCCCCGGCGGCGATCTGCTGTTCTTCGGTCAATTGCCGGTGCGTGGTCGACGCCGAGTGGATAATCAGCGAACGCGTGTCACCAAGATTGGCAACATGGCTGAACAGGTCCACGGAATCGATCAGCTTTACGCAGGTTTCATAGCCACCCTTCAGCGCGAAGGTGAACAACGAGGACGCGCCCCTGGGGCATATCTTGGCCACACGGTCGTAATAGGGCGAGGATTTCAGCCCGGCATAGGTCACATGATCGACCGCCGGGTGGTTTTCCAACCATTCCGCAACCTTGATCGCGTTTTCGCAATGGCGCTCCATCCGCAAGGACAGGGTTTCAATCCCCATCAGCGTATAATGCGCGGCTTGCGGATTCAGCGTCATGCCCAGGTCGCGCATGCCCACGGCAATCGCATTGAACATGAAGGCCAGCGGTCCAAGCGCTTCGTGGAATTTCAGCCCGTGATAGGCTGGTTCCGGCTGCGAGAGCGCGGGGAACTTGTCGTTGGCGGACCAGTCGAACTTGCCCGAATCGACAATACAGCCGCCGGTGACGGTGCCGTTGCCGGTCAGGTATTTGGTCAAGGAATGGATAACCAAAGTCGCGCCATGTTCGATCGGGCGGCACAGATAGGGCGTGGCGGTCGTATTATCTACAATCAGCGGAATGCCGTGCTTGTCGGCAATCGCCGCCAGTGCCGGCAGATCGGCAATATGGCCGCCGGGATTGGCGATGGATTCGCAGAACACCGCGCGCGTATTCTCGTCGATTGCGGCTTCGACAGCGGCGGCATCGTCGATATCGACAAAAGTGGCCGACCAACCGAAACGCTTGATCGTCTGGGAAAACTGCGTGACCGTCCCGCCATAAAGCCGGTTTGACGCCACGATGTTCAGCCCCGGCCCCATAATGGTAAACAGCGCCAGAATCTGCGCCGCGTGGCCAGAGGAACAGGCCACCGCGCCTGCGCCGCCTTCAAGGGCGGCCATCCGGTCTTGCAGCGCGAACACCGTCGGGTTCGTCAGCCGCGAATAAATGAAGCCCACCTCTTGCAGGTTGAACAGCGCCGCCGCGTGGTCGGCATCGCGAAACACATAGGCCGTGGTCTGATAGATCGGCACCTGCCGCGCGCCGGTGGCCGGGTCTGCATTCGCCCCGGCATGGACCTGCAACGTTTCGAAGGCTTGCGGTTTATCGCTCATTGGCGGTCATCCTCCCATTGGTTCGGGTGTGACGCTACGACACAGGCGCGCAATGGGCAAGCGGCAGGATCAGTCCTTGGACGCTGCGGGCGCGGGCAGGGCCTTGGCCTCGTCCGGCATCTGTTCGGGCAGGTCAATGGTGAAGCTGCCTTCCTCGGGGTAGATTGTGATGCGCGGCTTGGGGCTGAGCGTGGCGAGGATCTCATTTATTTCAGATTGAGCGCGCTCTATCGTCTCACGTTGCGTCTCGCGCTTGACTTGCGGCGTTTCGGCCTTGTTTCCGAACAAAAATTTGAACATCTGGAATCTCCTCTGGCAACGGTTGGCTGTGTCTAGCCGAAAGGCCGCATGGGGGAAAGCCGCTTTGCCGCGCTGCGGCGAAACCCTGCTCAGGCAAAGCCTGCAGCAAGCCGCGTGTCGCCCACCATCATGTTGCGACGGTTGTGTAGCGGGCCAATATATTGCGTAACCACCGGGTCCGCAGCATCCAGCACGCCATACCGCAAAAGCAGTCCGGTCATCGCGGCCTCTGATGCGCGTATGCCGCCATCCGCGATTTTCAGCGCAATGCCCAAACCCTGTTCCGGCAACATCGCCACGAACACCGCCTCTGCGCCGGTCTTGACTGCGGCGCGGCCCTTGGTGGCGCGCATCAGGTTGGTGCAGGCTTTGGCCTCTCCTGCGACCATCTCTGGATGCGCCATCATCGCGTTGCGCAACTGTGCCAAGGCCTGCGCGCGCAAGTCGCCCACGCCCTCACGGGCAGCAGCATATCGCGCCATCGCCAGCCCCAGACCTTGCAATTCGGTGGCAAAATTCGGCGCCGAACACCCGTCAATGCCATATCCCGGAGAGCGTTGACCGGTCACATCCTCGAACGCATCCCGCACGGCGCGTTGCACGGGGTGATCGGGGTCGACATATTCGGACCCGCCGCGCAAATGGTGGTTCAGCGTCAGAAAGCCTGCATGTTTGCCCGAACATTCATGGTGGCTTTGGCAAGGTTCGGCATGGGTGCAGATCAGCCGGTCGCGCTCTGCAATGTCGCCCGGAGGGGCGCTGCCGCAGCGCAGGTCGTCATCCGACAGGCCCAGATCGTCCAACCAGCGCGTGACCATCCCGACATGCAGCGCGCTTGCCTGATGCGACGCGCAGGCCAGCGCCAATTGCGCTGTGCTCAGCCCCTTGGCCGCGCCCGATTCGACCAGCGGCAGCGCCTGCACCATCTTGCAACTGGAGCGCGGGTAGATCACCACATCGGGCCGCCCCCACGACTCTACAATCTTGCCATCCGCACGCATGACAACCGCATGGCCCTGATGGACCGATTCCAGCCTGTCGCCGCGCCACAGTTCAACCATGGGCACCGCGCCCTGTGCGATTATGGCGGGTCCGGGGCTGTCTTGCTTCGGCATGATCTTGCTTATCCTGTCCTAATTGCGCAGATCGATTCACGCTTGCGCGATTTTTTAACGCTAGGGCTTTGAACTTCGACTATCGAAAGGTTATGAAAACCAATGAAAAGGTGACAGCCCAAATCGCACTTGCGTGTGAAACGGGCGCGAACAGGCCCGATCTAACGGATCGAACAGCTCGGAGGCAAGCTAGCAGATGGTGTTCCACGCACGAAACCAAGCCGGGATGGCACTGGGCGCAGCACTCGCCCTTTCACTTGCAGGCGGCGCGGTGCAGGCGCAGGTGTCGACAAATCGCGTGGCAGCGGACACCGCCTGGAGCGTGTTTGTCGCAGAAGACCCCAAAGAATGCTGGGCCGTGTCTGCCCCGCGCGAAACCGTCAACACGCGCGGCGGCAGCCCGGTTCAGGTGCGGCGCGGCGATATCCTGTTGTTTGCCACCTACCGCTCTGGCAACACAATGCCCGTCATTTCCTTTACCGGCGGCTACCCTTTCGCCCCCGATTCGACCGTGGGCCTGACCGTGGGCGACACTCAATACCAGCTTTTCGTGAATGGCGAATGGGCGTGGTCGGGCTCTGAAGAGGAAGACGCGCGCATCCTCGCCACATTGCGCGCCGGGGCAGAGGCCGTGCTGACCGCCCGGTCCTCGCGCGGGACCGACACGCGCGACACATTCTCGCTGTTCGGCTTTACCGCCGCAACCGAAGAAGCACTGCGCCAATGCGCTAACTGATTTCACGGGTTTTGCCCGCTGCAATGGCCGCCCGGACTGTCTTTTCCGGGCGGCTTTATTATATACTAGGCCAAGTCCGAAACGAAAGCCCGCCCCATGACCGCCAATGCCCCCATCACCCAAGACGTGCTGACCCTGCCGCGCAAGCTGCCAGAGGGTGGGAAACGCTCTCTTGTCGGTCTGACCCGCGCGCAAATGGCAGAGGCGTTGGCGCAAATCGGCACCCCCGAACGCCAAGCCAAGATGCGCGTGGGCCAGATCTGGCAATGGGTCTACCATTGGGGCGTGCAGGATTTCGCCTCTATGACCAACCTTGCCAAGGGCTACCGCGACCAGCTGGACGCGGCCTTTACTCTGGACCGACCGGAAATTGTTTCGCGGCAGGTGTCCGAGGACGGCACGCGCAAATACCTGCTGCGCATTGCTGGCGGGCACGAGGTTGAGGCCGTCTATATCCCCGAAGAAAACCGCGGCACCTTGTGTGTTTCCAGCCAGGTGGGTTGCACGCTGACCTGTTCCTTTTGCCATACCGGCACCCAGAAACTGGTGCGCAACCTGACAGCGGCGGAAATTGTCGGGCAGGTGCTGGTTGCCCGCGATGACTTGGGCGAATGGCCTGAACCCGGCGCCCCCAAGAACGAAACCCGCCTTGTCAGCAATGTCGTGCTGATGGGCATGGGAGAGCCGCTTTACAATTTCGACAATGTGCGTGACGCGATGAAAGTCGTGATGGATGGCGAAGGGCTGTCCATTTCGCGCCGTCGGATCACGCTGTCCACGTCGGGCGTGGTGCCTGAAATTGCGCGCACGGCAGAAGAAATCGGCTGCCTTCTGGCGATCAGCTTTCACGCCACCACAGATGAGGTGCGCGACAAACTGGTGCCCATCAACAAGCGTTGGAATATCAAGACCTTGCTGGACGTTTTGCGCGATTACCCGCGCATATCGAATTCCGAGCGGATCACCTTTGAATATGTCATGCTGAAAGACGTAAACGACAGCGATGCCGATGCGCGCCGTCTTGTGCGGCTGATCGCGGGGATTCCGGCCAAGATTAACCTGATCCCATTCAATGAATGGCCCGGCGCGCCCTACCAACGGTCGGACTGGGCGCGGATCGAAAGTTTCGCCGATATCGTCCATAAGGCAGGCTATGCCAGCCCCATCCGCACCCCGCGTGGCGAAGATATCATGGCCGCCTGTGGGCAGCTTAAATCCGCGACCGAACGCGGGCGGCAATCGCGCGCGGAAATCGCGGCACAGACGGGGGCCTAGATGCCCGTCGTCCTCCTCATCGTGGTCGGTGCACTTGCCGGTGTCATCGCCACACGGCTGATGCGGATGAATACCGACCTGCCAACCGCGATGGTTATCGGGGTCTTGGGCGCGGTCGTCGGCGGCCTTGGGTTTCGGTTCATGATGGCGTCAGCGGGGTGGGTCGGCGGGTTCGTGCTGGCGCTTCTGGGGTCGCTGGCGCTGCTGTGGCTCTATCAACTTTGGCAAGGCCGCCGCTGATATTGCGCCAGATCAAGGCGGTTGCGGCGCAATCCCTTACACTCTTCTCGTAAGCAATGACAGGAGAGCGAACATGTCCCACACCCCACATGAACTGGCCGAGGAATTTCCGCAGCAGGTAGAGGAATTGCATCGCCTGAAGCAGGAAAACGCCCATTTCGCCAAGCTCTTTGACAGCTACCACAACGTGAACCGTGCCATTCACCGCGCCGAGACACATGTTGAACCTGTCTCCGAAGACGAAGAATCCCGTATGCGTCGCGAGCGGTTGGCGCTCAAAGACGAAATCGCGCATATGCTGAACGGGGGCTGAGCGCGCGCGCGTGGCGGTCTGTTCAGGCCGCCACCACCTTCGACACTTGCCGTCCAAGCCCGTCCACCTCCAGCACGACCGTGTCGCCAGCGGTTAGAAATTGCGGCGGCACCATGCCCAAGCCAACCCCCGAAGGCGTGCCCGTGGCGATCACGTCACCCGGCATCAACCGCATGAAGGTCGACATGTAAGCCACGATTTCCGAGACCGAAAAGATCATGTCGGATGTGTTCGAGCCTTGCCGCGCGTCCCCGTTCACCACCAGCGACACATCCAGCGCCTGCGGGTCCGGCACCTCGTCGCGGGTCACGAACCAAGGCCCGATCTTGCCGAAGGATGGCGCGGATTTGCCCTTTATCCACTGGCCGCCCCGGTCCTTCTGGAAGGTCCGTTCCGACACGTCATTCACCGCAACATAGCCCGCAACATAGTCCAGTGCCTCGGCTTCGGGAATGTTCAGCGCCGGGGCCCCGATCACCACGCCCAGTTCCACCTCCCAATCCACGCGCGACGCGCCTTGGGGGATGATGATGTCATCTTCTGGCCCCGCCAAAGACGAGCTGGCCTTGGAAAACACCAACGGCTCGCTTGGCTTTGTAGCACCCGTCTCTGCGGCATGGGCGGCATAGTTCAACCCGATGCAGTAGAAATTCGGCACCCAGGCCAAGGGCGCGCCCAGCCGCACCAACCCTTCAACCAAGGGCGCCGCGGTCAGATCGCGCGCGGCCAGCTCCGCCAGCGCGGTAAGTGCGACCGTCTTGCCCGCGAAATCCGGCACCATCCCGGACAGATCGCGCAACCGCCCCTCTGCATCCAGAAACCCAGGCTTTTCCTGCCCCACAGCCCCAAAGCGCACCAGTTTCATCCGTGCGTCCTTTCCATTTCATCTTGCCAAAAATACTCACGACACGACATCTGCCAGACGCGATGGATCAACCCTTGGAGATCGCTTCCAGCCGTTCGCGTGTCAACTCACCGGGAACGATGGTAATCGGCACCGGCAGCGTGCCCGAAGATCGCGTCAGTTGCGTCACCAACGGGCCGGGATTGTTGCCTTCGGTGCCGGCGCCCAGAACCAGAATACCAATCTCTGGATCATCCTGAATTTGCGCCAGAATTTCGGCCACCGCCTCGCCCTCGCGGATGACCAGCTCGGGGTTCACCCCTTGGCGGTCGCGCATCCATTTGGCGAACACCTCGTAATGCGCCTCTATGCGCTCGCGGGCCTCGGCACGCATGACATCCGCCACGCCCATGAAGCCGTGAAATTCTTCCGGAGAGATGATCGACAGAATCTGCACCTGCCCCTTGGTATGCGAAGCGCGCATCGCGGCAAAGCGCATGGCGTTCAGGCATTCGCGGCTGTCATCAAGGATGACAAGGAATTTGCGCATGTGCCCTCCGGTCTGGTTGTCACCCGCGCATATTGGCGTGTCGGTGCCGCACTGTAAAGCGCCGCAACAGGCTACACCCAAGGTCGTATAGGCGTGCGCGCGGTTCCATGGTTCACTCTGGTCAAAGCCAATGATGGGAGGAGCCACATGAGCAAAGTAACAATGACGGTAAATGGCCGCGAAAGAAGTGCAGAGGTCGAAGGACGCACGCTGCTGTCGGGTTTTCTGCGCGAAGGGTTGGAACTGACCGGCACCCATGTCGGCTGTGACACCAGTCAATGCGGCGCTTGCGTGGTGTTGGTGAACGGGCAGGCGATCAAATCCTGCACCGCGTTTGCCCATGATCTGGACGGCGCAGAGGTCACGACCATCGAAGGCGTGGCCAACGCAGATGGCAGCCTTGGCCGCATCCAGCAAGCGTTCAAGGATTATCATGGGCTACAATGCGGCTTTTGCACGCCGGGCATGGTGATGAGCACGGCGGCACTCTTGGCCGAGAACCCCAAGCCCTCAGAGGAGGAGGTGCGCCATTATCTGGAAGGCAATATCTGCCGTTGCACCGGGTATCAGAACATTGTGCGGGCCGTGATGGCCGCATCAGGGCAGGAAGCAGGCGCGCTGGCGGCTGAATAAGACCAGCAGATTTTCAGGGAGGACTGACATGCCAAAAGATGACGGCATCGGCGCCAGCGTGAAGCGGCGCGAAGATACGCGTTTCCTGACCGGGAACGGCAAATACACCGACGATATCAACCTGCGCGGGCAAACCTATGTGCATTTCCTGCGCTCTGACATCGCGCATGGACGCATAAAGGGGATCGACAGTTCCGCCGCCGAGGCGATGGATGGCGTGCTGAAAGTGTTCACCGCCGCCGATTTCGACAGCGCGGGCGGTATTCCCTGCGGTTGGCAGGTGACCGACAAGCACGGCCAGCCGATGCAGGAACCCAAACACCCCATTCTGGCCGAAGGCAAAGTGCGCCATGTGGGCGACCCGATCTGCGCCGTGGTGGCCGAAACCTACGCGCAGGCCCGCGATGCCGCCGAGGCGATTGAGGTGGATATCGAAGAGCTGGACCCCGTCGTCGACATGAAAGCCGCGCTGGCGGACGGTGCGCCATTGGTGCATGACGACCTGACCTCGAACCTTTGCTACGATTGGGGCTTTGTCGAGGAAAACAAGGATGCAGTGAATGCGGCCTTTGACAGCGCCGCGCATGTGGTCAGTCTGGAACTGACCAATAACCGCCTTGTCGCCAACCCCATGGAGCCGCGCGTTGCCGTGGGCGATTACGACCCGTGGGGCGACAATCACACGCTCTATACCACCAGCCAGAACCCGCATGTCATTCGCTTGCTGATGGGCGCGTTCGTGCTGAACATTCCCGAACACAAGCTGCGGGTCGTGGCCCCTGATGTGGGCGGCGGGTTCGGCTCGAAAATCTATCACTACGCGGAAGAAGCGTTCTGCACCTATGCCGCCAAGGTCTTGAAACGCCCGGTGAAATGGACCTCGTCGCGGTCGGAAGCCTTCATTTCTGACGCGCATGGGCGCGATCACAAGACAAAGATCGAACTGGCGCTGGATGCGGATCACAACTTCACCGCGCTGCGCACGGAAACCTACGCCAATATGGGCGCGTATCTGTCCACCTTCGCGCCATCAATCCCGACATGGTTGCACGGCACGCTGATGGCCGGGAACTATAAAACCCCGCTGATTTACGTCAACGTCAAAGCGGTCTTCACAAACACCGTGCCCGTCGATGCCTATCGCGGGGCCGGGCGGCCAGAGGCCACGTTCCAACTGGAACGGCTGGTTGACAAGGCCGCGCGCGAATTGGGTGTGGACCCGATCGAATTGCGCCGCCAGAACTTCATCAAGCCCGAAGAATTCCCGTATCAGACCCCGGTCGCGGTGGTCTATGATACCGGCAATTATCACGCCACGATGGATAAAATGCTGGAGCTTGCCGATTACGCGGGCTTTGAAGCGCGCCGGGCCGAAAGCGCAAAGAACGGCAAGCTGCGCGGCTTTGGTATTGCGCATTACATCGAGGCTTGCGGCATTGCGCCCTCGAACCTTGTGGGCCAGTTGGGCGCGCGGGCGGGGCTTTACGAATCGGCGTCTGTGCGGGTGAATGCCACCGGGTCTATCAGCGTCTATACCGGCAGCCACAGTCACGGGCAGGGGCACGAAACCACCTTCGCCCAAGTGGTCGCAGACATGATCGGGGTGGATGCCAACAGCATCGAAATTCACCATGGCGACACGTCCAACACACCAATGGGCATGGGCACCTATGGCTCTCGCTCCTTGGCCGTTGGTGGTTCGGCTATTGTCAAAGCCACCAACAAGATCATCGACAAGGCCAAGAAGATCGCCGCCCATCTGCTGGAAGCCGCGCCCGAGGATATCGAGTTGAAGGACGGCAAATTCAGCGTGGCGGGCACCGACAAATCCGTGGATTGGTCGGGTGTCACGCTTGCGGCCTATGTGCCGCATAACTACCCGCTGGAGGAACTGGAGCCGGGGCTTGAGGAAACGGCCTTCTACGACCCGTCGAACTTCACCTACCCCTCGGGCGCTTACGGCTGCGAGATTGAGCTGGACCCGGACACCGGCAAGATCGACATCCTGCGCTTCATCGCCGCTGATGATTTCGGCAATATCGTGAACCCGATGATCGTTGAGGGGCAGGTGCATGGGGGGCTTGCCCAAGGCATCGGGCAGGCGTTGCTGGAAAACTGTGTCTATGATGACCAAGGTCAGCTTTTGTCGGGCAGCTACATGGATTACACCATGCCACGCGCCGATGACATGCGCGGCTTCACGGTCGATCATAGCTGCGTCACGCCTTGCACGCACAACCCGCTGGGGGTGAAAGGCTGTGGCGAGGCCGGGGCGATTGGCTCACCCCCCGCGGTGGTCAATGCCGCCATTGATGCGCTGCACCGCGCAGGCCACACGCAGATCACCCATATCGACATGCCGCTGACGCCATCGCGCGTCTGGGCCGCGATGCAAGGGTAAAGGAGGGAAACCCATGTATAATTTCGACTTCGTGAAACCCGGATCGGTCGCAGATGCGGTCGCGGTGCTGGCGGATGACGACGCACAGCCGCTGTCGGGCGGGCAAACCCTGATCCCGTCGATGAAGGCGCGGCTGAACGCGCCTGGCACTTTGGTCAGCCTGACGGGCATTCCCGACCTTGTCGGCGTCTGCCGTGAAAGCGATACGCTGGTGATCGGGGCCGCCACGACCCATGCGCAGGTTGCGCGCGATGCAGCGGGCGACTTCCCCGGTCTAGCGGCCTTGGCTGGCCAGATCGGAGACCCCGCTGTGCGCAATCGCGGCACCATCGGCGGCAGCCTTGCCAATAACGACCCGTCCGCCTGCTACCCGGCGGCGGCCCTTGGCACGGGCGCGACCATCGTGACCGACCGACGCGAGATTGGCGCAGATGACTACTTTCAGGGCATGTTCGCGACCGCCCTGGAGGAAGGCGAGATCATCACCTCGGTGCGCTTCCCCATCCCGCAAGCGTCGGCCTATGCGAAATTCGTGCAACCCGCCTCGCGCTTCGCGCTGACCGCAGCGTTCGTGGCGCGCTACGCCAGCGGCGTGCGTGTGGCGATTACGGGCGCGTCGGAAAACGGCGTCTTCCGCTGGGCAGAGGCAGAGGCGGCGCTGTCATCCAATTTCAGCGCCGACGCGCTCGCATCGCTGGGTTGTTCACCGCATGAAATGATCGCGGACCTGCACGGCACGGCGGCATACCGCGCGCATCTGGTGGGGGTGATGACACGCCGCGCGGTCACAGCCGCCGGATAACGCCATGCAGCACGCCCCGACCGCAAGGCCGGGGCGTGCTGTCAGATCGCAGTCATCCCTTGACAGAGCCACTCTGCGAAACGCGCCTCATCGATTGCACTCGCGGCCAAGTCTTCCATCATCCGCACACCCAATACCGGGTTTGTCTGAAACGCATGCCCGTTCAGGCGCAGAAATGTCAGCGCGGTCACAAAGGCGCTGCGCTTGTTGCCATCAACAAACGCATGCGCCTTGCTGATCCCGAACGCGTAAGCGGCTGCAATCTGCGCCTGCGTCGCATCGGAATAGGCAGCGCGATTCATCGCCCGCGCGCAGCCCGCTTCCAGCAAAGCACGGTCCCGCAAACCAGCGGCCCCGCCATGGCGGGCGATTTGTCGGTCATGAATAGCGATTATGGCGGCAAGAGGAACCCAGACAGGCCCCGTCACGCAAGCGCCTGAAGCAGGTCGCGATTTTCATCCATCACGATTTCTGCGGCGGCCAAGGCCTCCGCCAGTGCCGGGTCATGCAGCGTAATCTTTAAACTGCCATCATCCCCGCGCAGAACAAACAGCGTGTCGCCTTCCTTGGCATCAAGGAGTGTCAGCATTTCTGTGGTCAATGTCATGACCGCCGAATTGCCAACTTTACGGATTTTTGTTTCGATCATGTCGCCCACCATCTGGATACATGTTCGTATATACGAAAGGGCCACTGAAATTCAAGGGTGGGAAAATATCGCCGCATGATATCTTTTTTCGCGCAGCCCTTGGACAGCGCGCCTAGACCCCTTAGCTTGTGAAGCAACGCACACGCAAAGGACGCATCATGACCATTGATCTGCACTATTGGCCCACGCCGAATGGCTGGAAAATCTCTATCGCGCTGGAAGAAATGGGGCTGCCCTATGATGTGCATTTCGTCAATATCGGCGCAGGCGACCAGTTCAAGCCAGAGTTTCTGAAGATCGCGCCGAACAATCGGATGCCTGCCATTGTGGACCCGGACGGGCCGGATGGCGCGCCGATTTCGATCTTCGAGTCGGGTGCGATCCTGCAATATCTGGCGCGCAAGACCGGCCAGTTCGGTGGCCCGACCGAACGCGACCGCATTGCGGTGGACCAATGGTTGATGTGGCAAATGGGCGGGCTTGGCCCGATGGCGGGGCAAGCGCATCATTTCCTGAAATACGCCCCCGCGATGGACCCGCCCAATGATCTGCCCTATGCCAAGGACCGCTACCGCAATGAAACCGGGCGCCTGTTGGGCGTGCTGAACAAGCAACTTGCCGAGAACCGCTATGTTGCCGGTGATTTTTACTCGATTGCCGATATGGCGATCTGGCCCTGGGCCACGCTGTGGGAAGGGCAAGAGCAAACGCTCGACGACAAGCCGCATCTGAACCGATGGTTGGAGGAGGTCGGCGCACGCCCGGCGGTGCAAAAGGGGCGCGCCTTGGCCGCCGATCAGCGCAGCGATGTGACAACCGACAAGGACGCGCAGAAAGTGCTGTTCGGCAAGCGCGACTAGTTTTCTGCTCTCCAAGCCGCCCAGGCCTCTGGCGTGTCCAGATCGGTCAGGGCGCGCTGACCGGGCAGGGGGTGCAGCTGCGGCGGGTGGTCTTTCAGGATTGCCCGCGCGCCTTCGTCCCCTTGCAGGCCGCTTAATTTGGCCAACACTTTGCGCGGCAGAATAACAGGGTGGCCGGGCTGTCCATCATCCGTCGCCGCGCGCAACGGGGTGTCGGGGATCTCGGTCTGCCTGTCGAACAGCGCCTGCATGTCTTGTGTCGTGATGTCGGGCATGTCGGGCAGGGCGATCATCAGCGCCTGCGCGCCTGTCTGCAACGCCCAAGCCGCCCCCGCACGCAGGCTGGCGGCCATGCCTTCGGTTGCGTCAAGTTCTAACAATGTCAGGTCCAGCCCGTCCAACGCATCACGGCGCGGGCTACCAAGGGGCAACGTGACGGCCACCGCCACCCCCGTGGCCTTTGCCCGCAACGCAGACCGGCGCAGCAGCGACACACCGTCCACCTGCTCCAGCAGCTTGTCGCGCCCCCGCATCCGCGAGGACGCGCCCGCCGCCGGAAGCAGGATCGCATGCATCAGCGTTCCGGGATCAACCCGCGCGGGGCAAAGCGCAGCATCAGCAGAAGCGCCACGCCCATGGTCAGAAGCCGCATATAGCTGGCAGAGCCAAGCAAATGCGCCTTCAGGTCCGACCCGTCCGCCATGCCCGATGTGACCAGTTCCATGAACCAGCGCCCGGCGGGTTCGACCTGCACCCACAAGAACCAGATCACAAACCCGCCCAGCACCGCGCCCCAGTTGTTGCCAGACCCTCCGACAATGACCATGACCCAGATCAGGAAGGTGAAGCGCAAAGGTTCATAGCTGCCCGGTGTAAGCTGGCCGTCCATAGACACCATCATCGCACCTGCCAGCCCGCACACGGCAGAGCCAAGCACGAAAATGGCAAGATGGCGCTGTTTCACGTCCTTGCCCATCGCGCGGGCCGACACTTCATTGTCGCGGATCGCGCGCATCATCCGGCCCCAGGGCGAATTCCACGCGCGTTCCGACAGCCAGATCAGCACGCCCAGCACCAGAATGAACAGCCCGGCATAGCCAAGACCAGACACGACAGAGGCGGTCTGGCCCACGCCCCAGCCCAGCGTTTCGGCCAGCGATTGCACCCAAGGCGCGGCTTGCAGGTCCACCGGGCGGGTGACGGGGCGGTCAATGCCGGTCACGTTATTGACGCCGCGCGACATCCAGCCCTCAAACTTCAGCACGGCGATGACGATTTCGGAAATGCCAAGCGTGGCAATGGCCAGATAGTCGGACCGCAGGCCCAGGCTGACCTTGCCCACCAGCCACGCGACACCGGCGGCAAACAGCGCGCCCACGGGCCAAGCCAGAACCACCGGCAGGCCCAGCCCGCCCAAGTAGCCCTCGGACGCGGGGTTCACCGCCTCGATCGCTTGCGTGGCCGGGCCGAACACGGCAGAGGTTATGAAATATCCCACCACCAGCACAGCGAACACGGCCAAGCCCCGCAACCGCCCCTTGGGCAAGCGCTGATACACGACCACGGCGGCCAGAATACTGGCCACACCCAAAAGCAGCCCCAGAAGCGCGCCCAGACCGCCTGCGGCCCATGCCTCTGGCACCGGGGGTTGCGCGACCAGCACCACGGCCAAGCCGCCCACGGCGGTAAAGCCCATGATGCCCACGTTGAACAGGCCCGCATAGCCCCATTGCATGTTCACGCCCAAGGCCATGATGGCGGAAATCAGGCTCATATTCAGGATCGTGATGGCCAGTTGCCAGCTTTGGAACGCACCCACACCGGCCAATGCCAGCGCCATCAGAGCGAACAAAATATATCCGCGCGCCGTCATAGAACTTTCCCCTTGAAGATACCCGTGGGCCGGAACAGCAACACGATAACAAGGATCATGAAGGTTACGGCGAATTTGTAATCCACCGGCAAAAGCTGAACCATGCCCGAAGGCTCAAAACCGTCCGGCAGCAGGTAACTTGCCACGCGCCGCCACGCGAAGGTCACGCCCATTTCGGCAAACGCGACCACATAGGCACCGACAATCGCGCCCAAGGGGTTGCCCAGCCCGCCCAGAATGGCGGCCGCGAACATCGGCAGCAGAAGCTGGAAATAGTTGAAAGCGCGAAAGCCCTTGTCCAACCCGTAAAGCGTGCCGGCCAGCACCAGCAGAATGCCGGTAATCACCCATGTGATCGTGACCACCCGTTCGGGGTTTATGCCCGACAGAAGCGCCAGATCCTCGTTATCGGAATAGGCGCGCATGGATTTTCCGGCGCGGGTGCGGTTCAGGAACCAGAACAGCGCAACCATCACGATCAGCGCGGTGACGATGGTAATGGCTTGGGCATTGCGCAAGGCCAGACCCTCTGAGAGCCCGGTGAAGGCGCGGAAATCGCGCACGCTGAACACAAAGCGCGCGCCATCCTCGAAGCGGGTTTCGCCCACGCCCATGAACAGGCGGGTGATACCGTTGGTCACGAACATAACGCCAAGCGAGGCCATGACGAAGATCATCGGCTTCGCGCGCACCCGGCGGTAGTAGCGATACACCAAGCGGTCGGCGGCCAGCAGATACAGCACCATCGCCACAACCCCGATGGGCACGGCCAAAAGCGCCGTCGGTAATGGCGCAATGCTGACACCCGCGCCTTGCAGCGCGAAGGTGCCACCGATCACAGCCGCCGTGCCAAGCGCCATCGTGTCGCCATGGGCAAAATGGGCAAAGCGCAGGATGGAATAGATCAGCGTAATCCCCAAAGCGCCAAGCGCCAACTGGCTGCCATAGGCCAAAGCCGGGATCAGCATGAAATTCGACAGGCTGACGAGCGCGTTCAGAAATTCCATGGCCGTCAGCCCCCCAAGAAGGATTTGCGCACATCCGGGTCGGCCAACAGGGCCTGCCCGGTGTCGGTGTAGCGGTTGGCACCTTGCACCAGAACATAGCCCTTATCGGCAATCTCCAGCGCTTGGCGGGCGTTCTGTTCGACCATCAGAATGGAAATTCCGGTGCGCGCGATCTCGATAATGCGGTCAAACAACTCATCCATCACGATGGGGCTGACGCCTGCGGTTGGCTCGTCCAGCATCAACACCTTTGGCTGGGTCATCAGCGCGCGGCCCACGGCGACCTGTTGGCGCTGACCGCCGCTGAGTTCGCCCGCAGCCTGTCCGCGCTTGTCGCGCAGGATGGGGAACAACGTGTAAACCTGCTCCATCGTGGCGGCGATATCGTCGCGGCGGATGAACGCGCCCATCTCAAGGTTTTCCTCGACCGTCATGGACGGAAAGATATTGCTTGTTTGCGGCACAAAGCCCATGCCCTTGGCCACGCGTGCTTGTGGGGTCAGGGCGGTAATATCCTCGCCCTCCAGCCGCACCGCGCCCATCCGCAGCTTCAGCATGCCGAACACGGCCTTCATGGCGGTTGATTTGCCCGCGCCATTTGGGCCAACGATGACTGCGATCTGGCCTTTTTCCACGGCAATTGTGCAATCATGCAGAATATCCGCGCCGCCATAACCGCCGGTCATGGCGTCACCGATCAGGAAAGGCTCAGCCATGTTCTAACCCCAGCCACTTCATCTTGCCAAAAATACTCAAATCCGCCGAACAACCACAAGCGACCGCGCTCATGCCGCGCCATCCTTGACCTTATTCTTCAACCCGGTGCCCAAATAAGCCTCGATCACCTGCTCATTGGCCTTGATCTGGTCCAGCGTGCCTTCGGCCAAGACCTTGCCTTCGGCCATACAGATCACCGGGTCGCAAATGCGGCCGATGAAATCCATGTCATGTTCAATCACGACGAAGGTGTAGCCCTGTTCCTTGTTCAACCGCACAATGGCATCGGCAATGGTGTTCAGAAGCGTGCGGTTCACGCCGGCGCCGACCTCGTCCAGAAAGACGATCTTGGCGTCGGTCATCATGGTGCGACCCAGTTCCAGCAGCTTTTTCTGCCCGCCCGAAATCTGGCCCGCTTTCTCATCGGCAATGTGGTCGATGGTCAGAAATTCCAGCACTTCATTGGCGCGCCGCCGAATGGCCTCTTCTTCCTGCGCGACCTTTGCACCCTTAAACCAAGCATCCCACAGGTTTTCGCCCGACTGGCGCGGCGGCACCATCATCAGGTTCTCGCGCACCGTCATGGAATGAAATTCATGCGCGATCTGAAAGGTGCGCAACAGCCCTTTGTGAAACAATTCATGCGGGGGCAGGCCGGTAATGTCCTCACCCTTCATGATGACCTTGCCCGATGTCGGCGGCAGCACGCCCGCAATCACGTTGAACAGCGTCGTCTTGCCCGCGCCGTTCGGGCCGATCAGCCCGGTTATGGACCCTTCGGCAATTTCCAATGTGGCGCCATCGACAGCATGAAACCCGCCGAAATGCTTGTGCAGGTTTTCCACCCGGATCATGGACATGTGGCTGGCCCCCAATATGGCTTGCGGCCCAAGGGTATGCCCTTAGGCCGCAAAACGATTTTATACCAATTGCTTAGTGGAACTTGACCGTGGTGTATTCGCCACCTTCTACGATGTATTCACGGAAGCTGCCAGAGGCTTCGCCGGGGCCGACCAGCTCGACATTGGTCGCGCCGACATAGTCGATCTCGCCGCCATTGGCCAAGATTTCCAGACCCTTGGCCAATTCGCCGGGCAGGATTGGCTCGCCCGGTGCGTTGGCAACAGCCAGCACATTGGCGGCAATACCGGCAGGTGTGGCTTCGCCTGCGGCCTGCGCAGCCAGCGCAAGAATCGCGGCAGCGTCGTAGCTTTCGCGGGTGTAGCTGCTGTCGCCGCGGACGCCTGCGGCTTCGGCCAAGGCGGCAAATGCTTCTGCGCCATCACCCTGCGCCCACGGAATGGTGCCCACGGTGCCTTCCAGCGCTTCGCCGGTATTGGCGATAAGCGCATCGCCATACATCCCGTCACCCATGAAGAACTGCTCGAACGCGCCCAGCTCGTAAGCCGTGCGCAGGGTCGAGCCGCCGCCATCAGTGTAGCCCAAGATGACTAGCGCATCGCCACCAGCGGCAGCCAGCGTGCCAACTTCGGCGGAATAGTCGCCCTTGGCTTCTTCATGCGGGACGGTGGTGGTGATGGTGCCACCCGCAGCGGTGTAGGCTTCGGCAAAGGCCGTCGCAAAACCAGAGCCGTAATCGTTGTTGGTATGCGTCAGCGCCACGGTGTCAAAGCCACGCTCCAGCACGATATTGGCCAGGATCACCCCTTGGCGCGCATCGGACGGTGCAGTCCGGAAGAACAGACCGTTCGAGTCTGTCGTGGTGAACGCAGGCGAGGTCGCAGAGGGCGAGATCATCGGCACACCCGCCGACATCGCCACGTTTTGCAACACGGCCATGGTTACGCCGGAACAATCAGCCCCCACCATGGCGACAATGCCATCGGAAGAGATCAGACGCTCGGCTGCGGCTTGCGCGGCAGAGCTGTCGACACAGGTCGAATCGGCGCGCACGGGCGTGATGGTTGCCCCGCCCAGAAACAGGCCGCTGTCGCTGATTTCCTTCATGGCCAGTTCGGCGCTGTCAGCCATGTAAGGCGTGATGTCTTCGATCGGGCCAGTATAGCCCAGAAGCACGCCCATTTTGACCTCTTGGGCCGAGGCTATGCCAGCGGACAAGACCAGCGCGGTGCTGGCGAGAAGCAAATTCTTCATAATGTTCTCCCTAGATGAATTCGGTTTCAATCGGTCACTCCGATTGGCCGAACCTGATTTTTCTCGGCAGCTTCAACTGCCTTGTCGAAAACTGTAGCATGGCCGCAAAAGCCGCGAAAGAGCTTTTGAAACAGCACATGCCCCCGATAAAATCGCAAGATCAGGGCGAATCGACGCCGAACCATGATGTGTTGCGCGATCTTTTTCTGGAGCATCGGTTTCCGTCCGCATGGGCACGTTCCCTGCATTGGGACCGGGCCGGTATTGCCAAGATGCTCCAGCGCGAAAAGCGCATCCTGTTCAATTCGCGCATTTCGAATGGGCTGAAGCAAGACGCGCAGGGCTGGATTACCTTGCGGGGCTTCGTGCAACCGTCCGGACAACCCTCGGTGGCGGCCTTCGGCTACAAGCTGTGCCGCAAGATGACGCGGGCCGATATGACCCGCTTGCGTTACCAACTTGCCATCGGCGGCAAGGATTATGCCTCGAACTTGCCATGGCTGTTGCATTCCAACTGCCTTGTAGTGTCGCAGGAGTTGGACTGCCTTGTCTGCTTTTGTGGCGCGCTTACGGCCTGGGAACATTATGTGCCGCTGGCCAATGATCTGTCGGACCTGAGCGACAAGCTGGCATGGGCCCGCGCGAACCCTGTCAGTTGCAAGGCGACCATCGCGCAGGCCAACGCCCGCGCGACCGAATTGGCAGACCCCGCGCTGGAAACAACGCTGCGCCGGGCTGTGCTGGATCGATATCGCCAGACTATGGACGCAGCCTAAGCGCGGTGGCGATCATTCCAGTTCGATTGTGCCCGGCGGTTTGCTGGTGCAATCGTAGAAGACCCGGTTAATGCCGCGCACTTCATTGATAATGCGGGTCGAGGTTTCCCCAAGGAATTCATGCGTGAACGGGTAGTAATCCGCCGTCATGCCATCGACACTTGTGACCGCCCGCAGCGCCAGCGCGAAATCATAGGTCCGCCCATCGCCCATCACGCCCACGGTGCGCATGGGCAAAATGGCGGCAAAGGCCTGCCAGATCTCATCATACAGGCCATGTTTGCGGATCTGGTCGATATAGACCGCATCGGCGCGGCGCAGGATATCCAGCTTCTCGCGCGTGATCTCTCCGGGGCAGCGGATGGCCAGACCCGGACCGGGGAAGGGGTGGCGGCCAATGAAGCTGGCGGGCAGGCCCAACTCGCGGCCCAAGGCGCGCACTTCATCCTTGAACAGCTCACGCAAGGGTTCAACCAGTTTCAGCCCCATCTTTTCGGGCAAACCGCCCACATTATGGTGCGATTTGATCGTGACAGAGGGGCCACCGCTGAACGACACCGATTCGATCACATCGGGATAGAGCGTGCCCTGGGCCAGAAACTCTGCGCCATCGATCTGGCTGGCGTATTTCTGGAACACGTCGATGAACAGCCGCCCGATGATCTTGCGCTTGGTTTCGGGGTCGCTGACGCCCTCTAGCTCGCCAAGGAACAGGTCGGATTCGTCGGCATGGATAAGCGGAATGTTGTAATTGTCGCGGAACATGGTCACGACCTCGTCGGCCTCGTTCTGCCGCAGCAAGCCGTGGTCCACGAACACGCAGGTTAGCTGGTCGCCAATCGCCTCATGGATCAGCACGGCGGCGACAGACGAATCCACGCCCCCCGACAGCCCGCAGATGACTTGCTTGTCGCCCACTTGTTCGCGGATTTTGGCAATCGCCTCAGTGCGGTAAGCGCCCATGGTCCAATCACCGGTAAAGCCCGCAAGCGTCAGGAAATTGCCCAGCATCTGCGCGCCTTTCGGCGTGTGGTGAACTTCGGGGTGGAACTGCACGGCATAAAAGCGGCGGTCATGGTTGCCGACAATGGCAAAGGGCGCGTTGGGCGAGGTAGAGATCACCTCGAACCCCGGCGCAAGGGCGGTGACGCGGTCACCATGGCTCATCCAGACCTGTTCGCGGCCTTGGTCAAACAGACCCTTAAAGATGCTGTCCTGCGCATGGCCCGACGCGGGTTCGATATAGGCGCGGCCAAATTCGGCGTGGTGGCCGGATTCGACCTGTCCACCCAACTGCTGCATCATCACCTGCTGGCCATAGCAAATGCCAAAGACGGGCACACCCATGTCGAACACCATTTGCGGCGCGCGCGGGCTGCCCGGTGCGGGCACAGAACCGGGACCGCCCGACAGGATGATCGCTTTCGGCGCACGGGCGGTCAAAAACGCATCATCCACCGTGTTGAACGGGTGAATTTCGCAATAGACATTCCACTCGCGCAGGCGCCGCGCAATCAGCTGTGTGACCTGAGAGCCGAAGTCGATGATGAGGCAGAAATCATGCTGTGTCATGGGCAAAGCGCATAGGGCAAAGCCCGCAGCTCGGCAAGAGGGTAGGGTGCGTGCAAACACCCACCCTATGCACCATCTGCCGTTGCATCCAGAGCTCAGCCCTGCACGGCCAAAATCTGCACATCGGCAACATTGGTGCCGGTTCCACCCGTTATCAGCAGGTCGTTTGCAAGTGCCAAGGCGGCATAGCTGTCATTATTGGCCAGCAATGCGTCGGCATCGCCCCCGGCGGCTTGGATGCGCGCAATCGTCTCGCCATCGACCACGGCGCCTGCGGCATCGGTTGGCCCGTCGCGCCCGTCCGTGCCGCCGGACAATAAGCGCCAGCCGGGCCGCCCGTGCAACGCCAGAGCGACGCGCAGGGCCAGTTCCTGATTGCGACCGCCCGCGCCGGTGCCGCGCAGGGTTACGGTTGTTTCCCCGCCCAGCACGGTCACGCCGGGGCGGTCGGCCAAGGCCACGATCCGCGCGGCGGCTTCGGCCACATCGCCCACCAGCGGCACCGGGTCGGCCAGCGCACCGGGCAGGGCGCGCGCCGCAGCCGCCACCGATTGCGCGTTGGACCCGACCAGATAATTCGCCGCCTCTGGCAAGCTGTGCGGCGCGTCATCACGGCGCAGAACCGTGCGCACCGATTCTGGCACGCGCGCCCAAAGCCCGTGATCTTCCAGCAGTCGCATCGCGTCGGCCCGCGTGCCAATTGGCGCAACGGTCGGGCCAGAGGCGATCACGTGCAGATCGTCGCCCACCACATCGGACAGGATAAGGGCGGTTACAGGGGCGGGGCTTGCGGTCTGCAACAGCCCGCCGCCTTTCAGCCGCGACAGGTGCTGCCGGACCATGTTCATCTGTGTAATGTCCAGCCCGGCGCCCAGCAGCAGGCGGTTCACCTCTGCCTTTTCCTCCAGCGTCACGCCTGACACGGGCGCAGGCAAAAGCGCCGAGCCACCGCCCGAAACCAGCACCAGAACCGCATCGTCCCGCGTGGTGCGCGCCAGCATCTTTTGCACCGCAAGCCCGGCCTGAAGCCCGTTCTCATCCGGCACAGGATGCCCTGCCGCCATCACGCGCGCGCCGTCAACCCGGCCGGCATTCTCATAATTCGTGACCACAAGCGCGGCATGAGGCTTGGGCAAAGCAGCTAATGCCGCATCCATCATCGCGCCTGCGGCCTTGCCAACAGACAGCACGAAAACACGCCCCTTGGGCATGGTGAAGGCCGCGTCTGCAAAGGCCCGCGCAACACCGCCCGCGGGGTCGGCTGCCGCGACTGCGGCCTGAAATGCTGCCTGCATTTGCGAAACGGAAAGTAGAGTTTGGTTGGTCATAAAGGTGCTTTCGTCTTGGCCTGCCCTCTAGGTGCTTGTTATAGGGGCCAAGGACAAGATGAACTCTCAACTTTTGCTCGAAAGGCCCGCCATGTTTGATCTGACAGGAAAACGCGCACTTATTACCGGGGCTTCGGGCGGGATTGGCGCGGCGATCGCGCGCGCGCTGCATGGGGCAGGGGCCACGGTCGCGCTGTCGGGCACACGCGAGGCACCGCTAAGCGCCTTGGCCGCAGAGCTAGGCGAACGCGCGCATGTTGTGCCGTGTAACCTGTCGGACCCAGAGGCTGTGGCCGGGCTGATAAAGGCCGCCACCGATGCAATGGGCGGCGTCGACATTCTGGTGAATAACGCCGGCATCACCCGCGACAACCTTGCCATGCGCATGTCCCACGCCGAATGGCAGGACGTGATCGACGTTAACCTCAGCGCGTCCTCCAAGCTGATGCGCGCGGCCATGCGCGGCATGATGAAGGCGCGCTGGGGCAGGGTGGTGAACATTACCTCTGTGGTGGGTGCAACCGGCAATCCCGGCCAGATGAACTATGCTGCGGCCAAAGCCGGGCTTGTGGGCGCGTCCAAGGCGCTGGCGCAGGAAGTCGCCTCGCGCGGGATTACAGTCAATTGCGTGGCGCCCGGTTTCATTGCCACACCGATGACCGACGCGCTGACCGATGACCAGAAAGCCGCGATCAACACGCGCATTCCCGCAGGCCGCATGGGCACCCCCGAAGAGATTGCAAGCGCGGTGCTATATCTGGCCAGCCCAGAGGCAGGATACAGCACAGGCGCCGTGCTGCATGTGAATGGCGGTATGGCGATGGTCTAAGCCTGCGCGCACGCGGGGCTTGACGCAAGCGCGCAATAACCCTATTGGGCGCGCAACGCATGCCCGCCGGGGCGGGCGAGGGACATTTTCGGGCCAAGGCTGGCCATAACAACATGAGGACTATCATGAGCGATATCTCGGATCGGGTGAAGAAGATCGTTGTCGAGCATTTGGGCGTCGACGAAGCCAAGATCACAGAAGGCGCGTCCTTCATCGATGATTTGGGCGCGGACAGCCTGGACACGGTCGAGCTGGTCATGGCCTTTGAAGAGGAATTCGGGATCGAGATCCCCGATGACGCCGCCGAAAACATCCAGACCTTTGGCGATGCAGTGAAGTTCATCACCGAAGCCTCTTAAAAGGCTTAGTTTAAGATGTTGGCGCAAGCCATTGAAAACGCCACCCCTTTTGGGGTGGCGTTTTTCGTTCTGGCACGTGTTACTTGCGTGCGGGCAAAATGCGGGTCATCGCGCCATCGCGCTTGATGCGTTGGTGCCAGATCGCGGCGGCCACATGCAGCACCACGAGGGCGATCATCAGTCTTGCGCCCAGCCCATGCGGAATGCGCGGCAGATAATCGCCGAACTCGGGCAGGGGCGCGGTGCTGCCGAAGAACACGACCTCTCCGCCACCGGACAGCGCCATCAGGGCCACGCCCGACAGCGTCATCACCAATAGCAGCGCATAAAGTGCGGCATGGCCCGCCTTGGCGGCCAGACCCTGCCAGCCGCTGGCCAAGGGCGCGGGGTGGCGGTCAGCAAAGATCCACCACGCTATGCGCGCCAGCGTCAGCAAAAGCACCGCCAGCCCCATCGGCACATGCCATTGCAAAATAGCGATCTGGCGGGCGTCGTCTTGTAGCCCGTCCATCATCTGGCCCGTGACCATCAGCGCCAGAATGGCCAAGGCGGTCAGCCAGTGAAACATCATGGCAACGCTGCCATATCGGGAAGCTGTGCTTTTCAGCGACATCGGATTGGTCCTTTGGTTTAACGGGTGCGCGCGTGTTCCCTGCAAACGCGGCAGGACCGGGTTTCCGTCGCGCCCTTATGCAGAGCGCAACAACGTGTCGCAGCGTTCTTCATTGGCGCAGGCGCTTGTCAGGTCCGGCGACAGCTTCACCATTGCGTCGAACTGGGTCAAAAAGACCTCTCCCGTTAGGTCATCCATGAAATGGCCACGTTCTAGCTGGTCCATGACCGGGCCTTTCACTTCCGACAGGTGAAACTGCACACCACCATCTTTCAGCCGGGTGTTGATCGCTTCCAGACTTTCCAGCGCCGAGGCGTCTATATAGTTTACAGCCGTGCATTGCAGCACAACATGACGCAGCCCCGGCTGGTCGGACAGCGCTTGCACAATCCGATCCTCTAACGCGCGGGCATTGGGGAAATAGAGCGACTCGTCCACCCGGATCGCGAAAACCGTAGGGTCGGTGGCAACCTTGTGGCGCGCGACATTGCGGAAATGCTCGGTCCCGGCCACTTGGCCCACGACCGCCATATGCGGGCGCGAGGTGCGGAACAGGAACAGCCCCAGCGACAGGCCAACACCTGCCAACAAGCCTTGCTCTACGCCGACCAGCAGCGTGAACAGCATGGTTGCCGCCATCGCAGCCCCATCGGCGCGGGAATAGGACCAGGTTCGGGGCAGGGCGCGGAAATCCAGCAGCGACAGCACCGCCACAATGATGATCGCGGCCAGCGTGGCGCGCGGCAGGAAATACATCAGCGGCGTCAACACCATGATCGCCGCCGCGATTGACAATGCCGTCATGGCGCCCGCCGCCGGGGTCGTGGCCCCCGCATCATGGTTGACGATGGTGCGCGCCAAACCACCCGTGACCGGCATGGCATTCGACACGCCTGCGCCGATATTGGCCAGTCCGAGCGCGATCAACTCGTTATCCGGGTTGACCGATTCGCGTTTCTTGGCGGCCAGCGTTTGCCCGATGGAAATGCTTTCCACATAGCCCACGATCGAAATCATGATGGCGGGCACAATTAGCAGTTGCATCAGGTCCAGATCGACCGTCGGCAAGCCAAAATCGGGCAATCCGCGCGGGATCTCTCCCAATATCGCGACGCCGAAGCGTTCCAGCCCAAAGACCCATACCAGCAGGGTAGAGACGACGACCGCCACCAGAAGTGCTGCCTTGGCCAGAAGCCGCGCGCTTGGTGCCGACAGGCCCAGACGCATCAGGACCGGGGCGGCACCCTTTCGCGACCAGAACAAAAACACCAGCAAGACCGATGACAGGATCACCGTGGCCGGGGTCATGTTGCCAAGATTTCCGACAATAGAAGGCACCACTTGCGGCAATGTCTTGCCGCTGATTGGTGCGCCCAGCAAATGGCGCAACTGGCTGGCTGCGATCAGGATGCCAGAGGCCGTGATGAACCCCGACATCACCGGATGCGACAGAAAACTTGCAATAAAGCCCAGACGGAACAGGCCCATCAACAGCATCATGGCGCCAGACATCAGCGCCAGCCACAACGCGGCGAAGTGAAATTCTGCGCTGCCTGTTTCGGCAACGACACCTGCCGCTGCGGCTGTCATAAGCGCAATCACCGCCGCTGGCCCGACCGCAAGACTGCGCGACGTGCCAAACAGTGCATAAAGCAACAACGGCAGGATTGCCGCGTAAAGCCCCGCTTGCGGCGGCAGGCCCGCCAGCATTGCATAGGCCATGCCTTGCGGGATCAGCATGATCGTCACAACCGCGGCGGCGATCGCGTCATTGGTCAGATCGGCGCGAGAGTAACCGGGAAGCCATGACAGGATCGGAAAATAACGCTTCAGCATAGCAGGGTCCCGTTGGTTCAGGCGGCCCGTGTCCGAAGCAGGGCGGGCGGCATTACATGGCCCCTATATATTTGTCAGATAATATATTGCAAGTTATGAATATAACTTTCAGCCCGATAACCGCGCCCAGACATCGCGCACCGGGAGCAATTCGGCACCCAAAGCGGTCGCGTCATCCAGCAGGCTTTCCAGTATCTCTGGGGTCACGCCGTAGGGGCTGGGGTGTGGACGCACATCATGGGTGAACATAACCAGCCAACCACCTGTAGTTGCAGCATGTTTCATCATGCGCCGAGCTGCGGCGACATAGTCGGGACGATGGCTGCCAAGGTCGCAGGCAAATAGTTGCATCCGGTCTGCAAAAGCTCTGTTGACACCGCTCCGCACGCCACGCGCCGTCGTCACATGCGGCACAAGCGCCCGTTTCAGCGTCAGCGTTGTCTCGCCATAGGGATAGGCGAAATGCGGGCTTGGAGGCTCTCCAAGAATATCCTGCAACGCTTTGATATTGCGCTCGATATCGGAAATCGCTTCGGCCATTGGCACATGTGTCAGATCGCCATGTGCATGGGTGTGCAGCGCGATCTCATGCCCCCGCGCGGCAAGCTCGCGCAAGCGGCTTGGCGTGGTGATCGGCCCGGACACGCCATCTTGCCCCAGCAGCCCGGTCGCAATGAAAAAGGTTGCCTGTAGCGACCGTTCTTCAAGAATTTCTATTCCGCGTGTGCAGGCACTGTCGGGGCAATCATCAAACGCGAAAGACAGATGGAACCGCGTATCCGACCGCAAAAACGGCGCGACGCGCACCATGCCGGTCAGGCGCCGCGCCACCCGGCGCGAAAAAGTCCGCCGCTGTTCGTGGTCGCTGTCATTCATGATACACCCAAGCATATTTGGACGCGCGGTAGAATTTCAACGCGTATAACCGCACCGCAATGGGCAAGCCGGCGAATAGGGCAAGCCGTTTGAAGCCGCGTCCCAGAACCTGCTGAAAGGGCAGAAAAGACAGCAGATACGACACGCGCGCAATCGGCATACGCCGCACATTATCGGGATACAAGCGGCGAATACGCCGAAAATTCTCGACGGATTCGGCATATTTCGTAATCAGCACTGCATCGGGTTCCAGCCCACGATGGCGCGCAGGATTGTCGATATGATGCACCGGGCTGTCGCGCACAATGCGCCATCCCCATTCCACATCTTCCCATCCCCAAGCCTGAAATTGCGGGTCAAAGAGGTGGCGCTCGACGATGGTGCGGTGAACGAAAACCGACGAGCTATAGACATAGCGACCGGGATCGCGGGCGCGGTGACGGGCGGGTTTACATTCGGATTTCACAGATTGCGCGGCGTGCAGACGATTTGCGGGGGTGATGTCGGACGCGTCGATCCGAAATCCGCCAACAACGCAACAGGCATCGCCATGGCGCTGCGCCGCCGCACGATACGTTTCGATGAAATCGGGCCGGTCCAGAGACATATCTGCATCGAGCATCAGCACCCAGTCCGACCGGATCTCCTGCAACATCACATTGCGGGCCTGCGCGCGACCAGAATTGGCGGGCAGCGTGAACAGAGTGGCCGGGCCGGGATGTTCTGCCAGCGCCTTGGCCAGACGGCGCGACAAATCCGGCAAATCCGACCCGTCATCGCATAGCAGCAGGCGGTAGCGATCTGCGCCATTCTGGCAGGCCAGCTCCATGACAAGGGGGACAGGGTCATCCTTGAAAAACGGGATGCAGACATCCACGCTCGCTGACATCGTGTCGCGCCAGTCCTGTCTGGAGACAATGGGTAAAATAATGAAACCCCTTTGATACTTAATCCAAAGATAGGGTAGCAAAAGAGCGGAACCATGGCGAC
Source organism: Roseinatronobacter domitianus (assembly GCF_023336755.1). Classification (GTDB taxonomy): domain Bacteria; phylum Pseudomonadota; class Alphaproteobacteria; order Rhodobacterales; family Rhodobacteraceae; genus Roseinatronobacter; species Roseinatronobacter domitianus. The sequence goes on from NZ_JALZWP010000010.1 coordinate 51,465, forward strand.
CGATCTATTTTGCCCATAATCAGTATTATGTTAAATTTATAGTATGCAAAAGACCGCTGCCTTGCAGCACCCGCAGCAAGCGGCTATCAGGCACGCAACCGCGTTCCACGAAAAGGCCCTGTCGCATGATCCCGCGTTATTCCCGCCCCGAAATGGTTGCCATCTGGTCGCCGGAAACAAAGTTCCGCATTTGGTATGAGATTGAGGCCCATGCCTGTGATGCGCAAGCAAAATTGGGTGTGATCCCGGCGGAAAGTGCCGCTGCGGTCTGGAAAGCCAAAGATGTAGAATTCGATGTCGCCCGCATTGATGAGATCGAAGCCGTCACCAAGCATGACGTGATCGCGTTCCTGACGCATCTGGCAGAGATCATCGGCAATGACGAAGCGCGCTTCGTGCATCAGGGTATGACAAGTTCCGACGTTCTGGACACCACCTTCAACGTGCAGCTTGTGCGCGCCGCCGATCTGCTTCTGGCCGATATGGATGCCCTGCTGGATGCTTTGAGGCGTCGCGCCCATGAGCATAAATTCACCATCCGCATGGGCCGCAGCCACGGCATTCATGCCGAACCGACCACCATGGGCCTGACGCTGGCCCGGTTTTATGCCGAAATGGCCCGCAACCGCGACCGGCTGGTGGCTGCGCGCGCCGAAGTGGCAACAGGCGCGATTTCCGGCGCGGTCGGCACCTTTGCCAATATCGACCCTGCGGTCGAAGAACATGTCTGCGCGCAGATGGGCTTGGCCCCCGAACCGATCAGCACGCAGGTCATTCCGCGCGACCGCCATGCGATGTTCTTTGCCACGCTGGGCGTGATCGCCAGCAGCATTGAAAACGTGGCCATTGAAATTCGCCACATGCAGCGCACCGAAGTGCTGGAAGCGGAAGAGTTTTTCAGCAAGGGCCAAAAGGGTTCCTCGGCCATGCCACATAAGCGCAACCCGGTGCTGACTGAAAACCTGACCGGTCTGGCCCGGCTGGTGCGTATGGCGGTGGTCCCGGCTATGGAAAACGTGGCGCTCTGGCATGAACGCGACATTTCGCATTCCTCTGTCGAACGCATGATCGGCCCGGACGCGACCGTCACACTGGATTTCGCCCTCGCCCGTTTGACTGCCGTGATCGACAAGCTGGTGGTCTACCCCGACAACATGATCGCCAACATGAACAAGTTCCGCGGCCTGATCCACAGCCAGCGTGTTCTATTGGCCCTGACGCAAGCCGGTGTCAGCCGAGAGACCGCCTACACGCTGGTGCAGCGCAATGCGATGAAGGTCTGGGAACACGGCGCAGATTTCCTCGATGAACTGCTGGCCGACGCAGAGGTTCGCGCAGCGCTCAGCGAAGAGGCAATCCGCGCAAAATTCGACCTTGATTACCACACCAAGCATGTCGACACGATCTTCGCCCGCGTCTTTGGTGCGTAATTTCAAAACATGTATTGAAAACGCAATATTCATGCTACCCTTTCAGACACCCAAGATGAAAGGTGACGCATGAAACTGAAGATGACTCTCGCAGCACTCGTTCTCGGCTTTCTTCCGGGGATGGCCGCAGCCGCGTGCAATTGGCACCAGGATCAGACGGCAAATGCCTGCGCCGAAGGACAAACATACGATACAGCGACAGAAAGCTGTATCACACCAGCCACAAGCTGACGCAAACGCCCCTCTTGCAGGAGCGTTTTTTCACACCTACACGCTTTATTGACGGTTTATCGGCCAAGCTGCGAGCATGTCTTTTCAGAACGCAACCGGCTTGCCATGACCAAAACGAACACCGCAGTTGCTGGCGCGCGCGCCGCGACCATTGCTGCGCCGCGGGCGCGCACCGATCATCTTAGCGGCACTCAGAAAGCGGCTATAATCTTGCGGGTTCTGTTGGCCGAAGGGGTGGATTTGCCGCTCTCCAGCCTGCCCGAACACGAGCAGACGGCGCTGACCCGCGCGCTGGCCTCTTTGCGGCTCATCGACCGCCCCACCATGTGGGCCGTGGTTGAAGAATTTGTCGAAATGCTGGAACAGGTCGGCATGTCCTTCCCAGAGAGTATGGAGGAAGCGCTGGCCTTGCTCGATGGCAAGCTGGATGCCCGGGTCAGCACCAAACTGCGGGCAATTGCACGCGGCGGGCCGGGCGACGACCCGTGGACGGCGATCGAACTTGCAGACCTGCCTGCCCTGACGGCTGTTCTGCAACGCGAAAGCACGGTTGTCGGGGCCGTTGTCTTGTCCAAGCTCAGCACCGAAAAAGCGGCTGCCCTGCTAACCGCCCTGCCCGGTGATCTGGCGCAAACCCTTGCTCTTGCGGTCGCGCGCACCGACAGCATTTCCCCGGACGCGGTGTCACGCATTGGCCTGTCGCTGGCAGACCAGTTGCGCGACAAGCCGCCGCGCGCGTTCGCCAGCCCTTCAGCTCAACGGATTGGCGATATTCTGAATTCCTCGTCCTCGGCCCTGCGCGACCGGCTGTTATCCGGGCTGGAGCAGTCGGACCAAACCTTTGCAAGCGGCGTGCGTCGGTCAATCTTCACCTTTCAGGATATTCCGAATCGTGTCGGCGCGCGCGATGTGGCAGCGATCCTGCGCAATCTCGCGGATGAGGATCTGCACGTGATCCTTGCCGCCGATGACCCCGGCAGTCGCGCCACGATGGATTTCATGCTGGAAAACACCAGCAAACGCCTTGCGGAAGGACTGCGCGAAGACGCGGCCACCCTGCCCCGCCCCTCAGCCGAAGACCTTGATGCGGCCCAAAGCCGCGTTTCGGCCGCAATCCGCGCCATGGCCGATGCGGGTGATCTGCAACTGGTATCGGCGGCTGGCGCGACCTAGAACGTGTCGCGTTCATTTGCAGTCACGCGATACGCTCTAACCTATTGATAACGCGCGACTGGGAAGCGTGAAACCGGTTCCCGAATTTGCGCGGCACACTCTAGCGTTCCGTCAGTTTCAGCTCAATCCGGCGGTTCTGCGCCCGCGCTTCGGGCGTGTTGGCGCGGTTTACAGGTCGGTATTCGCCAAACCCCGTTGCAGCCAGGCGTTCAGGTGGAAAACCCAACTGATCCGTCATAAAACGCACGACAGAGAGCGCCCTTGCCTGGCTTAGCTCCCAGTTGTCCGCAAATTCTGCGCCCGGTGACAGCGCCAGATTGTCGGTATGGCCATCGACCCGCAATATCCAGTCGATATCGGAGGGGATGCGGTCAGAGACTTCGCGCAGAATCCGCACCACATTGGCAATCTGGGCTTGCCCGGCTTCGGACAGTTCGGCAGATCCAAGTTCGAACAACACCTCGGATGAAAACACGAAACGGTCGCCCACGACTTGTATTTCGTCGCGCCCTTCCAGCAGGTCACGCAACCGCCCGAAGAATTCCGATTGGAATCGCTCCAGCCGCCGGCGTTCTGCTGCTTCCAGATCAGCGCGCGCCTTTTGCTCTGCGGCCAGTTCCGCCAGCGCAAGGTTCAACTCTGCGCCAAGGGCTTCAATCTGGGTGTCGCTGGCATCGGCACGGGCGCGGGCCTCACCCAACAGGTCTTGCAAACCGCCCACCTGACCGCGCAAGGCGGCGACCTGCTGGTTCAGCACTTCCAGACGGCGGGCATCTTCGGTGCTTGCGGCGTCTTGGTCTGCCACGCGATCGCGTGCAAGCGCCAGAAGTGCCCCGACCCGCTCGCGCTCGGTCATCTCGCGGTCAAGATCGGCTTGCAGGTCGCTTTGAGCAAGGCGCGCGGCGGCCAATAGCGTCAGCGTTTCTTCAGCCCGCGCGCGCTCTTGCTCCAGCGCCAAGGTCAAGGCGGTCAACTCGGCATCGGCGTCTTGCAGGCGGGCGCGCAGCGCCTCGGCGGCGGCGGCTTCGGCCAGCCGCGTGCGTTCTTCCTCGTTCAACGCGCCTTCGGCATCGGCCAGCCGCGCGCGCAACGCCTCTGCCGCCGCCGCTTCTGCCAAACGTGCGCGTTCCGCGTCTGACAACTCTGCCTCAAGCGTGTTGATCTGCGTTTGCCCGGCCTCCAGTTCGTCAGACAAGGCTTCGGCCCGCGCTTGCGCCGCAACGCGCAGCGCCTCTTCTTCGCTCAACCTGTTCTCTTTGGCGGCAAGCTCACGCGCAAGATCCTCGGCGCGCGCCAAGGCGGCGATCCGTGCGGCCTCTTCCAGCGACAGCTCGGATTGAGCCGCGTCCAGATCGGCGCGCAAGCCCGCGCCTTCGGTTTCCGCCTGCGCAAGGCTGTCAAGCGTGGCCACAAGACGCGCCTGCAATTCGGCCTCGCTCTCAGAGGTTTGCGCCAGTAAATCCTGCAAACGCGCGCGCTCCACCGTCAAGCTGGTGCGCGCATCCTCTGCATTTTGTAATTGCGCGGCCAGTTGCGCCAGGGACACCTCTTGCGCCGCCGCCTCTGCCTGCGCGTCTGCCAATGCCGCCTCGACCGCATCCGCGCGGGCGGCCGCCAGTCGCGCCGCCTCTGTTTCTGCGTCCAGTTCGTCGCGCATATTGGCAAGCGCCAGTTGCAGCGCCTCTTGCTCGTCGATCAGCACTCTTTGCGCCGCTTCCAGATCGGCCAGATCTGCGCTAAGCGTCGCGCCTTCGGCAAGGGCCGTGTCTCGTTCCGCGATCAGACTGGCGACTTGCGCTTCAAAATTCGTGATCTGCGCACGGGCATCTGCAAGCGACTGGTCGCGCGCTGCAAGATCGCGGGACAGGCCGGAAATCGTGGCAAGCTGCGCTGCGATCTGCGCCTCTGCCCCGCTAAGGTCGTCCTGCAACCCGGCCACCTGCCCTTCCAGCGCGCCAACCCGGTCGCGCGACAACCCAAGGGCGTTGGCCAGTTCTGCCACTTCCGCGCTGAGCCCCTGCAACTGCGTGTCCTGCGTGCTGATCGTGTCGCGCAACACGAATTGCACGATCATGAAAATGGACAGCACGAACATAAGCACCAGCAAGAGCGCCGTCATCGCATCGACAAAGCCTGGCCAGATCGCGCCGCTGACATCGCGTTGGGTGCCCCTGCGCGACAAGCCCATGGTTACGCCCCGTCCTTGCGCGCCGTTCCAAAGCCTGCGCGCGACAATTGCCGCACGGCCAGTGTCAGGGTGGACAGGTCAGAGCGCAGATCGGCGGTCGTTTCCAGCCGTCCGGCCGACAATTCTTCCGAAATGCGCAAAAGCTGGCCGTCGATATTGCGCAGCCGCAAGCGAATTTCAGCATCCGAATGCGGCCCGCCCTGCCCTTCATCGCGCTGATAATAGCCCAGAATTTGTTCCTGAGCAGTTGCAATCCGCTCCATTGCCGGGTCGCCTGCGCCCATGTTGCTGCCGGCCAGCCGGTCGATCGCCTCTACCAGCAGCCCAAGCGCCTGATCCAGTTGCGCGCGCTCGGTATCGGCCTGCATCTGCTGGCGGCGCATCGCTTCCATCTGCTCGGCCATCGAGTCGAGCACCTGGACAACCGCGCCCAGCTCTTGCCCCTGTTCGACATCGCCCCCGGCAAAGCCCAGCCGGGTGATCGAGGATAGCCACTCTTCCAACTGGCGGTAAAAGCGGTTTTGCCCATGACCTGCGAACAGCTCCAGCAGGCCCACGACCAGCGATCCCGCCAGCCCCAGCAAGGACGACGAAAACGCCGTGCCCATTCCGCCCAATTGCGCTTCCAAACCCGACATAAGGTTCGAGAAGACATCGATCCCGGTCTGGTTTTCCTCTGGCGCAAGCGAGCGGATGGTTTCGACCACGGCCGGAACCGTCGTCGCCAGCCCGTAAAACGTTCCCAACAAACCAAGGAAAATCAATAGGTTGATGATATATCGGGTGATGTCGCGCAACTCATCCAGCCGTGTCGCGACAGAGTCGAGGATGGATTGCGCCGAGGCCGAGCCAATCTGCGCCCCCCTGCCCCGCCCACGCAGCAAGGCCGCCAGCGGCATCAGCAATCCGGGCGGCACTGTCGCCTCATGTCCGGCGCGCTCTGCGGCGAAACCTTCGATCCAGACGATAGAGCGGTTAAGCTGGATGACCTGCCAGAACGTGGCCAGCACACCAATCACGAACACGCAAAAGATCACGCCGTTCAACCAGACATTGGCAAGGAAAATGCCAGAAACGCGCGGGTAAGCGACATAGGACGCGGCAGCGACCAGACCGATAACGAGCAGCATCATCACTATCTGGCGCACGGGCCGCGAAAACTGTGTTTTTACCCCAAATTGGGACCGGGCCATGATGCTTTGCCTTGCTCCTTAGGTGCGGCGCAATCTTACGGTGGCATCCCGCCCCTGCCAACCACCATTCGCGGTTTGACACCCAAAATATTGTGTTTTGCGGCAGAGTGACCACAACACGAAAACCGCCCCGATGGGGGCGGTTTTGCAGCAGATCCGGCAAGGCTGTCAGTCAAGCGACGGTGCGGCCTGACCCTCACTCTCGTGGCGCTTGCGATTGTCGGCCATGAATTGATCGAACTCCGCCTTGTCTTTGGCCTCTCGCAGGCGGGTCAGGAAGGCATCGAAGGCGGCTTGTTCGTCTTCTAGTCGGCGCAGCGTGTCGGCCTTGTAAGCGTCGAAGGCGCTGTTGCCAGACGACTGGCCCGCGAAACCGATGGCACGGGACGTGCGGTAAGATGATTTGAACATGTGCTTTCCCCAGATCATATAAGCAAGAAGTGCAAGGCCGATTGGCCAGAACAGGATGAAACCAAGGACCATCGTGGCGATCCAAGCCGGTTTTCCATAGCCGTCAAGCCACTGTTCGGCGCGGCGAAACCAGTTTGACGGAGCTGCGAGTGTTGTCATGTTGTTCCCTTTCCAGAGTGTGTCTAGCTGCGTTGTAAATGTTATTTACATTAACATATTTGGGGAGTGTGCGGCCATGTTCAAGAGTTTTGTTGGAAAAATCTGATACTGGGGCCTTGGCCGAATAAACTGCACGACCAGGAAAATGGGGCGCAGCTGTGGCGCACCGCCTGCGCATCAAGAGCGCAGCGGATGGCCGGAGCTTGGCGCAAGGCGTTTCAGTGTGGCCGATTTATGGTGGCGACGTCCGAAGCACCGAGGATCGCGCGCTGGCATCTGCCTCAGATACTGATGCGCCAGTGTGAGCGGAAAAATGCTAGCGTCAGAATGAAAGACTATATCTTCACCCCACCTCCCGCAAAACCCTAGGCACCTTGAACTCCACCCGTTCTTTCGCGGTTTCCACCAGTTCCACTGTCACGTCATAACGGGCGTGGAAGGCGTCGATCACCTCGTTTATCAGCACTTCGGGGGCCGATGCCCCGGCGGTGATGCCCACTGACCGCACGCCATCCAACGCGCGCCAGTCGATATCGGCGGCGCGCTGCACCAGTTGCGCATAGGCACACCCTTTGGCGCGGCCCACTTCGACCAGCCGCTGCGAGTTCGAGGAATTCGGCGCGCCGATGACCAGCAGCGCGTCGATCAGCGGCGCGATGGCCTTGACCGCTTCCTGACGGTTGGTGGTGGCGTAGCAGATGTCTTCCTTATGCGGGCCGACGATCGTGGGAAAGCGCGCCTTGAGCGCAGCGACCACATCCGCCGTATCATCAACAGAGAGCGTGGTCTGGGTGATATAGGCCAGTTTTGACGGGTCGCGCACCTTTAGCCCCGCCACATCGTCGGCGGTTTCCACCAGCAGCACTTCGCCATCGGGCAGTTGCCCCATCGTGCCCACGGTTTCGGGGTGGCCCGCATGACCGATCATGACCATTTGCAACCCGTTTTCATTGTGGCGCTCGGCTTCTATATGCACCTTGCTGACCAGCGGGCAGGTGGCATCGACAAATAGCATCTGCCGCGCTTGGGCCGCTTCAGGCACCGATTTCGGCACGCCATGGGCGGAAAAGATCACCGGGCGGTCATCGGGGCAGTCGTCCAACTCCTCGACAAAGACCGCGCCCTTGTCGCGCAGGCTGTCGACGACGAATTTGTTATGCACGATTTCATGCCGCACATAAACCGGTGCGCCCCATTTTTCCAACGCCATCTCGACGATTTTGATCGCGCGGTCCACGCCCGCGCAAAACCCGCGCGGGGCGGCCAGATACAGGGTCAATGCGGTCATGTCAGGGCGCTTTCAGGTCCGGGACTATTTGTCCCAGACCTAACCTTTGGGCGCTGTTTCGTCTAGCCCTGCGCGCAGTCGGCAATCGCTTGCGCCATATTGCGCATCAGCGTGCCGTAAAGCCCGGCACCCGGTTCCAGCAGGCTGCCGGCGGGGTCAAGCGTGGCGCCAAGGCGCACGCCGGTGCCGTCTATCATGGTTGTGACCAGCGCGGGGTCATGCGCCGCTTCGGGGAAGATGCAGACGGCGGCATCGGCCTGCATGTCGGCGCGCAAGGCGGCCAGACGTTGCGCACCGGGGCTGGCGGCATCCCCCAGCGCGATGGACCCGGCCTGCATCAGGTCGAACTGGTTGACGAAATAGCCGTAAGCATCGTGGAACGTGACAAAGGCCATGTCGCGGGCCGGGGCGAGGAGGGTGTCGATCTCGGCGGTGAGTGCTGCGATTTCGGCCTTGGCGCTATCTGCATTCGCCGCGAAATCTGCGGCATGGTCGGGCATATGTTCGGCCAGTTCGGTGGCGATGGCGTCTACCCAATTGATAGCGATTCGTGTGTCGAGCCACGCATGCGGGTCAAGCCCGGAATGGGCATGGTCGTCTCCATGGTCATGGCCATGATCGTCGTGCCCGTGGTCGTCGTGCCCGTGGTCGTGAGAGGCGTGTTCATGCCCATGATCGTCATGCGAGTGCGCGTCATGGCCGTGCTCGCCCGTATGCGCGTCATCGCCGTGATGATCGTGCTCGTGCCCATGGTCGTCTTCATGCGCGTGCCCATGGTCGTCTTCATGCGCGTGCTCATCATGCGCCTTCGCATCTTTGGCCTGCCCAAACTCACGCAGCAAAACGCCGTCCACCTCCAACAAAGCCACCGAATGCGCGTCGCCGCCAAGGCCCGAAATTGCGCGGCCCATCCATGGCGTCATCTCTTCGCCGATCCACACCACCACATCCGCTTGTGACAAAGCCTGCGCCTGGCTTGGGCGTAACTGGTAGGAATGTGCGTTTGCGCCCCGGTCCAGCATCAGGTCAGCGGTGCCGTGATCGCCCAGCACCATCGATACCAGCGAATGCGCCACCGGAATATCGGTCACAACGCGGAGTTCATGGGCGGCAAGCGGGGTGCCAAGCATTGCGGCGGCCAAAGCGATGGAGTAGCGCATCTCTGTCTCCTTGTGTTACAAAGTTACACACCCTATCATACGTTATATCATAACAGTCAAGGCCCGACGCATGAGCGAACACATCCACGGCGCGTTTTGTTGTCCGGATCATTCTGGCCAACAGGGCGCACGCACGATCCTGTCCCAAGCCGAGGCCCGCGCCACGCGCATGGGGCTGCGCCTGACCCCGGTGCGGTTGCGCACGCTGGAGTTGTTGATCGCGGCCCATGGCGCGCTTGGGGCGTATGACGTGCTGGAAAAACTGGCCGCCGAGGGCTACGGCACCCAGCCGCCGGTGGCTTACCGGGCATTGAACTGGCTGGTCGAGCATGGCTTCGCCCATCGTATCCGGCGGCTGAACGCCTTTACCGCCTGCGCGCACCCAAGCGACGATCACGCGGCGGCGTTTCTGATCTGCACCGGCTGCGATAGCGTGACCGAAGCACCGGCCGGGGCCGTGACCGCGGCGCTGACCCAAGCCGCAGATAGCGCCGGTTTCAGTATGGATCGCGCCACGATAGAGGCCGTGGGCCAATGCCGCGCCTGCCAAGGGGCAAACGCATGAGCCTGATTGCAACTGAACATCTTGCCGTGCGCCTTGGCGGGCGCGAAGTTCTGCATCATATCGACCTGAGCGTCGCGCCGGGAGAGATTGTGACCATCGTCGGCCCCAATGGCTCTGGCAAAAGCACATTGTTGCGCGCACTTTTGGGGGTGGTCGCGCCGTCGAAGGGGCGCGTGACGCGGCAGCCAGGTCTGCGCATTGGTTATGTGCCGCAAAAGCTGCATATCGACCCGACCATGCCTTTGCCCGTCGCGCGGTTCCTGTCGCTGCCCGACCGCCAAAGCAACGCGCGGATTGGCGAAGTGCTGGCCCGTGTCGGCGTGCCCGATGTGGCCGGGCAAGACATGACCACGCTGTCGGGGGGGCAATTTCAACGGGTGCTTTTGGCACGCGCGCTGCTGTCGCATCCCGACATCCTGATCCTGGATGAAGCCACGGCGGGGCTGGACCAACCCGGCACCGCCGCCTTTTACCGGCTGATCGAAGATGTCCGCCGCGAGTTGGGCTGCGCCGTGCTGTCGGTCAGTCATGATCTGCATGTGGTGATGAGCGCATCGGACCGCGTGATCTGTCTGAACGGGCATATCTGCTGTTCCGGTGCGCCGCATGTGGTGCGCGCGGCGCCGGAATATCGCGCGCTGTTCGGGTATGGCACCGGCGGCGCGCTGGCGTTGTATCAGCATGAACATGACCACGAACACGAGGATCACGCCCATGCTGGATGATTTCCTGATGCGCGCCCTTATTGCGGGGCTGATGGTCGCGCTGGCGGCTGGTCCCTTGGGTTGTTTTGTCGTCTGGCGGCGCATGGCCTATTTCGGAGACGCAACCGCCCATGCCGCCATTCTGGGTGTGGCGCTGGCGCTTGGTTTTGCTCTGAACCTGTATGTCGGCATTATCCTGGTCGCGCTGGCCATGGCGATGACGGTCGCGGCCTTGGCGGGCCGTGGCTGGGCAATGGATACCACGCTGGGCGTTCTGGCGCATTCGGCGCTGGCCTGCGGTTTGGTCGCAGTGTCCTATCTGCCCGGTGTTCGGGTGGACCTGACCTCATATTTATTCGGTGACATTCTTGCGGTCACGCGCGCTGATCTGGCCGTGATAGCACTTGGCGCTGGCGCGGTTCTGGCACTGCTGGCATGGCGCTGGCGCGCGCTGCTGACCGCTACCCTGTCCGAAGACCTTGCCCATGCGGCTGGCATAAATCCGGCGCGCGAACGGCTGGTGCTGACCGTGGCGCTGGCGATTGTCGTGGCCGTGTCGCTGAAAATTGTGGGCGCTTTGCTGATTGCTGCCATGCTTATCATCCCTGCCGCAGCCGCGCGGAATGTGGCGCGCACGCCAGAGGCGATGGCGGTGGGCGCAATCGCGCTTGGCGCGCTGTCGGTCTGGGGCGGGCTGCAACTGTCGCTGTTGCAAGATACGCCCTCTGGCCCGTCCATCGTGGTCGTGGCAGCGGGACTGTTCCTCGCGACAACGCTTGGGCGCGTGGCGCTTCAGAAGCGGTCCACGCGGTAAGGGGCTGGGTCCAGCATCGGCGCGCGCCCTGCTACCATATCGACCACCATTTGCGCGGTCACAGGGGCCAGTGTCAGGCCCAGATGACCGTGGCCATAGGCGTGGATCACATCGGCCCCACCGCGCGAAGGGCCAATCACGGGCTTAGAGTCCGGGATCGACGGGCGAAACCCCATCCAGCGGCGGGATGGTTCGGGCAGGTCGGGCAAAATGGCCCGCGCGCCGCGGTCCATCATGGCCCAACGATGCGGTGCAGGCGGGGCGCTTAGCCCCCCAAGTTCCACCGTGCCCGCCACGCGCAGCCGCCCTTGCATAGGGCAAAAGAAAAACCCGCGCGCGATCGGGCTGGTCTGGCGCGTGAGTGGGTTTTCGGGCAAGTCATATTCCAGATGATAGCCGCGTTCCGTATCCAAAGGCACCCGGTCGCCTGCCATGGCGGCAAGCCGTTTCGACCACGCGCCAGCCGCCAGCACAACGCGCGCCGCGCGTAGGGTCAGACCGGGACCGGAAAGGGTAATCCCGCTGGGGTCGCGCGCCAACCGCTCTACCCCAGCCGTGATACGCGGGATATCCGCCACAGCCACGCGCAGGGCGCGCAAAAGCGTGGCAGGGTCATTGATCGTGAGTGTGTTGGGAAAGAACGCACCGCCCGCATGGCCGCGCAACGCGGGTTCCAACTGGCCCAATTCGGCATCACTCAGGCTTTCAACACTCACGCCCAAGTTGCGATAGGGCGCAAGATTCTCCGCCTGTTTCGGCGTCTCATAAAGGTAAATAGAGCCATGCGCTTTAAGCTGCGCGCGGGCGTCAATCTCGTCCGCGAGGGCGCGCCACATCTGCGCGGACGGGGCCAGAAGGGCTGCAATCGCCTGTGCATTTGCGTGGGCGCGACCGGGCAGACACTCGCGGGCAAAGCGGATCAGCCACGGGGCAAGCGTGACCATCGCGGCGTGACGAATGGCCAACGGGCTGTCGCGGTCCAACAGCAGGCGCGGCAGGTTCCGCAGCACATCGGGCGTGCCGACAGGCATGACGGCGTAATCCGCGATAACCCCGGCATTTCCATAGCTTGCGCCAGTTTCTTCATCTTCTGGTGCAACAAGAACCACCTCATGCCCGGCTTGATGCAGCCGTAAAGCACAGACCAGCCCCACAACCCCCGCGCCGATCACGGCGATTTCGGCCTGCCGGATCATGTCAGACCGGGTTCAGCAGCGGCAGCCCGTCCAGATGGGCGATGGCGTTGTCGACTGCCATCAGCCCCATCCCCTCGCGGACGTCCAAGGCCGCCGTGCCCAGATGCGGCAGCAGCACGATATTTTCCATGGCGCGCAGCGCGTCGGGAACCTTTGGCTCATGCTCATAGACATCCAGCCCTGCGCCTGCGATCTGCCCGGCTTGCAAGGCCGCGATCAGCGCGTTTTCGTCCACCACATCGCCCCGCGCAATATTGACCAGATGGGCGTGGGGTTGCATGGCCGAAAGCGCATCGGCCCCGATCAGGTGGCGCGTTTCTGCGCCACCCGGAACGGCCAGCACCACGATGTCGGACGCGCCCATCAACTCGTGCAGGCTGCCCACCTGCCGCGCTGGCATGTCCAGCGCCTTGGCCGAGCGGTTGTGATAGATGACGTCCATCCCCAGCCCGAAATGCGCGCGCCGGGCAATCGCTTGCCCAATGCGCCCCATACCGACAATACCGCAGGTCTTTCCGCCCAGATGCAGGCCCAGCATTTGTGTCGGGTGCCAGCCTTGCCATTTTCCCGCGCGCACCATGCGCTCGCCTTCGCCCGCGCGCCGCGCGCTCATCAGCATCAGCATAAGGGCAATGTCGGCGGTCGCTTCTGTCACGGCACCCGGCGTATTGGTCACGGCAATGCCCATGGCCTTGGCGGCGGCCACGTCGATATGGTTATACCCGACCCCGAAATTGGCCAGCAATTTACAGCGCGCACCATCCATCCCGTCGAACACTTCGGCTGTGAACATGTCGCCCAAGGTCGGCAATACGACGTCATACAGCACCAGTGCCGCGCGCATTTCGCCCTTTTTCAAGGGGGTTGTCTGGTCGCGCAAGGTCACGTTGAATCGCTCGCGCGCGCGGGTCAGGACACGGTCGGGCAACGGGCGGGTGATGTAGAGTTCAGCCATGATCTGTCCCTAATGCATCCGCGCGCCCAGCGGCACAGAATGGTCCGGCGCGATAAGTGAGATTTGCCCGGCATCGTCGGATGCGCCCAGCACAAGCACTTCGGACATGAAGGGGCCGATCTGCCGGGGTGGAAAATTGACCACAGCCATGACCTGCCGCCCGATAAGGGCTTCGGGCGCGTAATGCGCGGTAATCTGCGCCGAGGATTTCTTGACGCCAATCTCTGCCCCGAAATCGACCCAGAGCTTGATCGCGGGTTTGCGCGCTTCGGGGAAGGGTTCGGCATGGGTCACGCGGCCCACGCGGATATCGACCTTTTGGAAATCATCGAAACTGAGGGTCATTGCGCCAACTCTTGCGAACGGTCGGCGGCGGCCTTGATCGCGCGCGCCATCAGCGGCGGCAAGCCGTTGGTGTCATCCATGAGAACCGCCAGCGCTGCGGCAGTGGTGCCGTTCGGGCTGGTGACATTTTCGCGCAGGGTGGCGGCGCTTTCGGGGCTGTCTTCGGCCAGCTTCGCGGCTCCGATAACGGTGGCGCGGGCCAGTTGCATCGCCAGATCGGGCGCCAGCCCTTGCGCGACGCCAGCTTGCGCCATGGCTTCGATCAGGTGAAAAATATAAGCCGGTCCAGACCCCGACAGGCCGGTGACGGCATCCATCTGGTCCTCGGATTGCAAGGCGACGACCTGCCCGATAGCCGATAAAAGCTGCTTGGCCTGTCCCAGATGCTGTGCGCTGGCCTGGTCATTCCCGATAATGGCGGAAATTCCGGCACCGACAGCGGCGGGCGTGTTGGGCATGGCGCGGATAATGGGGCATTGCGCGCCCAAGGCGTCTGCCAACCGTGCCAGCGTGGTTCCCGCCGCAATGGAGATGAACAGGGTCTCCCCCTCGCCCAAGGCTGCAAGCTGGGGCAGCGCTGCTCCCATCATTTGCGGTTTCACGGCCAGCAACGCGACCGCAGGGGCCGGGGGAATGCCCGCATTGATCTGCACACCGGTGCCGCGCAACCAGTCAGAGGGGTTCGGGTCAATGACATAAACCGCGCCGGGTTCCACCCCTTGCGCCAGCCAGCCTGCCAGCATGGCCGACCCCATCTTGCCACAGCCCAACAGCACAATGCCGCGTGCGTTTATGTCATCCATGACCCAACCCCGGTTTGCCTTGGCCGCATCATGCGCTTGCACCAGCCAAGGTTCAAGAGGTCATGGTCAGCCCGTTGCGTCTGATGTCAGGCGCGCCCGACGGCATCCGCCAAGGCCAGATCCAACGCGGCCTTCGGGCTGTGCCCGGCCCATGCCACAAGCTGAAATGCCGGGTAGAACCGTTCTGCCGCCGTGATCGCGCTGCGCAACATCCGGTCAATCTGGTCAATTCCGGCGGGTTGTTCATCCGACAATAGCAGACCGTAGCGCCAGACCATAAGGCGCTGCGCCTCCCAAAAGCTGAAGGACCCAGACCAGACCATGTCATTGGCGCGGCTTAGGGTTTCATAAAGCGCGGGCATGGCAGCTTCGGGCGGGTCCATTTCGAAGGTGCAGATCAGCCGCAGAACATCGCCGCTTGGCGCAAGTGCCAGCGACAGGCTATAGCGGCGCCATTGGCCCTCGATCACCATTGCAATCTGATCTTCGGCCAAACGGTCGAAATCCCAGTCATGATGAGTGGCCAGCGTCTCGACCATATCGATCGGGTGGATGTCGTCGTTGGAAAGATAAAGCTCGCCTGCCGACATATCCGCCTCATACTTCTACGCGCGCCTGCATCAAATACACAAGGCGCTGTGTTAACCGCTAATTATTCCAACGCAACTTCGCGCGCTTACTATATATGGTGTCCGCAAAGCAAGTTTCTGTAAAGGCTTTTCTGCCCAGAACGCGATTTTGCTGTGGATAGTTGTGCGTTGACAGAGATATCTGCACATACCAGAAGACCCCAAAAGTGGACGGGCTGTGTCTTAAAGGAGCCGTTGAAGTCTTGTTTTAAAGGGGATTTCAAAAACTAGGTCGCAGTCCGGAGCCATTGGAACCTGGAACTTCGGTTCCATGTTCGCGCAAGGTATTGAGAACATGGCAGAAAAGAACAGCGCGCCCGCAATGGGGCGCGCATCCAACATGGAACTGTTTTTCGGAGGGCCAAAACCTTATTCGATGAAGCCAAAGTGGCGGGCCGTGCGCTCGACCGACCGGCAATGTGCCGTGAGCGCGCTACCCGACATGCCCGAATTTTGGAAGGTAGATCCGTCCACCATCATCTGCAACGTGCCCGGAAAGCTCATGTCCGAGGGGTCCGTATTCTCATCGATCTAGTCCGACACTGCGCTTTGATCAAAGGTCAGGCCGCACAGATCCTCTGCGGCAATGACTGTTCCAAGTTCGGTCGCCCGTTGCATAGATTCGAAATTCTGTGCGTTTGCCATCGAACACACAAACAACACGGGCAGGCCCAGAAACAGGTTTCGCATAATAGTTCTTTCAGTTTCCGATCCCCAATTATGCCCCGACCAGACGACTCGTCCAAGGATGTTCTGGCTGACGTGGTTCATGCCTTCACCGACGCGGTGATCGGGCGCGTGTTTTGGGTTGTCGGAGCGCAGGATCAGGGCAGTTTCGGGGATGACCTCGATCCGTTTGATGCGCAGCGCGTCGCCGTCGATAAAGGCGTAAATCTTGCCGGATCGGATATGGGTTTTGCGCTGGTCGATCATGACCAGGTCGCCGTGGTAGATGGCGGGATCCATGCTGTCACCGCGCACGGTGGATCAGGAAGCTGTCGCCGGGGCTGATGCCCTGACTGGCGAGCCAGCGCCTGGAGAATGCCAGGTGATCGACCGGGTCGCCCTCCGGGTTGATCCTGCCGTCCCCTACCGCCGCAGATACATCGAAGCGACGGATCGTGTCGAATTCGGTGCCGTCAATCAAGGCGGTCGGGGCCTGCGTCGATGCTCGCGGCACGCCCAGGCTCATTTGCAGATCGAGGTAAGAGAATAGGGCATCGATCTTGTCCAAGCCGGGAATTCGGCCCGCTCGAATGTCACGTATCAACCCATCGTGACCGACCACATCCAGAGACGCGCGGCGTGCCGAGACCCCCTTCCGCAAGAGTGCAGGTTCAATTGGTTCGTGGATATTCGAAGCGAAATCGTTATATTTCGAAGTGTTATCCGACATCATACGGAAGGCTACACCGAGAATAAGATAAATTCATCTGACTCGTTGCGGTAAGGCGTAGATGTCTAGATCTTGTAAGATATGTAGTCTTATCAAGCGCATGGAAAACGAGCCTTACAAAAATCTAGTGGCGCTCTGCGATGCATATGCGCAGCACGCGAACTTGAGCCACTGGCGGGTCTCTTTTCGCGCTCGTGGCGATGGGCAGTGGACCTGTCGCGTATTTGTGCCGCTCCAAGTGCTCGTTTGAGCAACCTCCCGTTCAAAAGCGACCGGACTTTTCCAGCCCAATGCTGAGTGCTGGCGCCGAATCTTGGGTTACGGTGCTAAGGTCGGAATTACAGGCCCTTACAGCGGTTTCCCACTCTTCGAGGGTATCCAGCAGAGAGTTCAATGTTTCTCTCTCCAGCTGCACCATTTCCCAAGATTCGGCGCCAGCAAGACCATGGCGATTTGCGCCACTGGAAATCTTCGGCGTTCAGGCTGGTTTTATCCCCAAGCAAGCCAGAAAATGCCGGCACAGGCTGCTTGATGACAATCGGTCCCTGCCCCGGGCTTGACCTGGGGCCTTTTGGCCAAGCCACCCCAGAGGTCCCGGGTCAAGCCCGGGACATGGCGCGCTTGGGTTTGACCGTCTGCGCGCTATGGGTCAGGCGGGTCGTCCTGCGTCAACAGACCCAGACCTCGCAGGTAGATACCGATGCCGGATTCCAACAAATCCTCTGGCGAAAACGGCGCGCGAGCACCCGGCGCGCCACGTGCATGAAGTTCCACGATCCCGTGGCTCATTGCAGAGATATGCGCCGCGAACATTTCTGGGGGGGGGCGCTGAGCTTCGGGGATACGCGCCGACAGGTCAGCCGCGGCGCGCAACAGAACGCCATTCGCGCGCGCTGATGCAGCGGCAAGCTCGGATGTGGCGCGCGGCGATATACCCGATTCGAACATCGCCACATAATGTCCGGGATGCGCGCGCGCAAAGGCCAGATAGGCGCGCCCGACGGCCTCAAAAGCGGCAAGCGGCGAAGGCTGACCATCCTTATAGGCGTATTCCAGAAGGTCCGCGAACAGAATAAATCCTTGCCGCGCCAGTTCGGTAATCAAATCCTCGCGCCCCGTGAAATGGCGGTAAGGGGCGGCTGCGGAGACATCTGCCAGCTTCGCGGCCTCGGCCATGGTAAAGCCGTGCGGCCCGCGATCTGCGATCAGGGTCAGTGCGGCCTCGACCAGGGCCTGTTTCAGATTACCATGATGATAGCCGCGTTTTGTCATGATGGTGGTTTTAGCGGGGAAAACCGCCAAGGGAAAACGGTTTCCACGCGAGCGCGCGGGGTTGCATCGGACCAGCGGAGCGACTAGATCAGCGCGTGAGAGGCTGGCGCGGGCGAACGCCTTGCCAACCCGGTCAGGTCCGGAAGGAAGCAGCCGCAGCATTTTCCGTTCGGGTCGCTGTCCAGTCTCTCACCCTTCCCTGCAGATATAGTTAACTGGTGACATGTCATCGGGTCGCGCGCTACCGTGGGTTGCGGGCGCGCCCTGCGCCCAGAAGGGAGCACAGACATGACACGACATTTCCTGACCCCGACGCTTGCGGCGGTCCTGCTTGCCGCACCGGCTTTTGCGCAACAGGCGTCGGACACGGTCGCACCCGAAATTGCGACCGATGTGGCGGCAGCTTTCCCCGGCCTGTCAGAGGCTGGCCGGGCAGCCCTTGCTGCGAAATCGGCGGGTGAAAGCGTGATAGCGCAAGACTGGATGGTGGCCGCAGCACACCCAATGGCAGTTCAAGCGGGCGCCAAGGTTTTGAACGCAGGCGGCACGGCGGCGGATGCCATGGTCGCGGTGCAAGCCGTGCTGGGACTGGTAGAGCCGCAATCCTCTGGCCTTGGTGGCGGCGCATTCCTTGTGTGGTATGATGCGGCCACCGGCGACATCACAACACTGGACGGGCGCGAAACAGCCCCTTTGGCCGCTGACCCGCGCTATTTTCAGGATGATAGCGGCGAACCGCTGGATTTTCGCACCGCCGTTGTCTCTGGCCAGTCGGTCGGCACACCGGGCACGCCGCGCCTGATGGAGGACGCGCATCGCCGCTGGGGCCGGGCCAACTGGGCTGGTCTGTTCACGGATGCGATAGCGCTGGCCCAAGCGGGTTTCACCGTGTCGCCGCGCATGGCCGATTCGGTCGCGGGTGCGGCGGAAACGCTTGCCGCCTTCCCGGAAACGGCGGCCTATTTCCTGCCCGGCGGCGCGCCCCTTGCGGCGGGTGATACATTGGTGAACGCAGAGTATGCCGACACGCTGCGCCAGATCGCAGCCCATGGCGCGCAGGTTTTCTACACCGGCGACATTGCCGCCGATATTGTCGCAGCCACCCGCACCGACACCCTGCCCGGCCTGTTGTCGCTGGAAGACATGGCGCGCTACCGCGTGATCGAGCGTCCGGCGGTCTGCTATACCTACCGCGCCCGCGATGTCTGCGGCATGGGGCCGCCCTCGTCAGGTGCGGTGGCCGTGTCGCAAATCCTTGGCATGTTGGAGAATTTCGACATGTCCGCGATGGACCCCCAAGCGCCGGAAACGCGCCGCCTGATGGCGGACGCGACGCGCCTTGCCTTCGCTGACCGGGGCCGCTACCTGGCCGATAGCGATTTCGTGCCGGTGCCGGTCAAGGGCCTGACCGACCGCGCTTATCTTGCAGGCCGCGCCGAGCTGTTGCGCGGGGAAGATGCCTTGCCCGAAGTCGCACCCGGCGACCCGGCTTGGGACCATGCCATTCTGTGGGGGAATGATACGGGGGTGGAACGTCCCGCGACCTCGCATATCAGCATTGTCGATCGCGATGGCAATGTGCTGTCCATGACCACCACCATTGAAAGCGGTTTCGGCTCTCGCCTGTTCACGCGCGGATTCCTGCTGAACAACGAGTTGACGGATTTCTCTTTCCGCACCCATGCGAATGGCTACCCCATCGCCAACCGGGTGGAGCCGGGCAAGCGCCCGCGCTCCAGCATGTCGCCCACGATCGTGTTGCAGGACGGCGCGCCGGTTCTGGCCATCGGCAGCCCCGGCGGAGCCACGATTATCGGCTATACCGCGCAAGCGATCATTGCGCATCTGGATTGGGGGATGGATGTGCAGGACGCGGTGTCGATGCCGCATCTGGTCAACAGCTTTGGCACTTACGCGCTGGAGCAAGACACCTGGGCCGCAGATCTGGAAGCGCCTTTGCAGGAATTGGGCTACCAAACCCGCGTCACGGCGATGACATCGGGCCTACAAGCCATTGCGATTGGTGACGGCTTGCGCGGTGGTGCAGATCCGCGCCGCGAAGGGATCGCGTTGGGGCAATGATAGGAACAGGGGGCAGGTCAAGCGCCTGCCCCTTTCGTCATTTCGACAGGTCTTGCAACCACTGATACAGCGCCGAGCCATCGCCCCGCAGTGCCACATGCATCCCGCTTTCGAATGCGGCGTTGCCGGTCAGGTTTTGCACAAACTGATCCGGCCCGGCCAGATAGGCATTGAAATTACCCTCTGTCCAGCGCGCGCCGGTTTGGGCCGCCGCCAATAACCCGTCGGAATATAGCCTGAATCCGGCATCACCTGCCAGCGGACGCCCGGCCACGCCATACAGGTTCGGCCCGGCCCGACCGCCCCGCGCCAGCACCGTCCCATCAGGGGCTTGCACCTGATGGCAGGTGCGGCAATCGGGCCATTGCGGGTCGCTCGCCTTGGCGGGCAGGCCAAGGCAAAGACAAGCTGCGATCAGGATAAACGGTTTCATCTGCTGCGACCTTTTTCCGATAGCGTAACACTCCGCCGCGCGCGTGCAAGCGCGATCATGGTTTCAGCCGGTAGCCCGTGCGCAGCCAGTGCCAGCACAGTGCCGAGCATGCCAGCAGCGCGGCCAGCACCACCGCCAGCCCCAGCCATGGAGCGGCATCGGATTGTCCGATCATACCAAAGCGTGCCCCGTCAATCAGGTAAAAGACCGGGTTGATCTGGCTAAGCGCCGCCATGAAAGGTGGCAAGGCCGATATGGAATAGAACGTGCCCGACAAGAAGGACAGTGGCACCACGATGAAATTGGTGATCGCCGCGATCTGGTCGAACTTGTTCGACAGGATGCCTGCCGCAATGCCGATGGCCGATAGCAGCGCCGCGCCCAGCGTGACGAACACCAGCAGCCAGAGCGGATGGGCCACGCCTTGCCCCAGCACCAGCGCTTCGGCGGCAAGGATCACCACACCCACCATAAGCCCACGCACCACACCACCGGCCATGTACCCCAGCACCAACTCGCCCCCCGACAGGGGCGGCATCAGCGTATCGACAATATTGCCCTGCACTTTCGAGATGACGATGGACGATGATGTATTGGCAAATGCGTTCTGAATGACCGTCATCATCAGAATGCCGGGCGCAAGGAAGGTGACAAAGGACACGCCCATCACCTCGCCCCGCATTGGACCAATCGCCAGCGTGAACACGGCCAGAAACAGCCCCGCCGTGACCAATGGGGCGGCCAGTGTCTGGGTCCAGACAACCAGAAAACGCATGATCTCGCGTTTGGCCAGCGCCCCCAGCCCCAGCCAGTTGACCCGCCCAAACCGCCGCGCACCCATGTCGCGGAACCCTGCCATGTCCATTTTCATCCCCTTATTCGTCCGACTTGCCGAATCGCGTGTCGTTCCCGGATTGTAATTAAGCCCTGCGGCTTGTATTTCACCCCTCCGTCCCTAATCTTGGGACAACGCAATTCCAAGGGGTCTGCCATGTCATGGACCGATGAGCGGGTCGAGCTGCTAAAGAAAATGTGGAATGAGGGGCACTCGGCCTCTACCATCGCCAAGGAGCTGGGCGGTGTGACACGCAATGCCGTGATCGGCAAGGTGCACCGGCTGGGCCTGTCAAACCGCAACGGGCCTGAAGCCGCGCCAGAACCGGCCCCGGCCGAACCTGTCGCGCCCAAGCACTCCGAGCCTGCGGCCCCGGTGGTCGATCTGGCTCAGGTCAAGGCCGAGCGCGCCAAGCCAAAGCCTGCCCCGGTTCAAGAGGCAGCGCCTCCGGCGGCGCCCGAGCCGGAAGAGGAAGAGGCACCGGAGCCCATCTATACCCCAAAGCCGATCATTCCGGCAGGGCAGCCGCTGCCGCCGCAGCCTTCGGCCAATGAGATCGACCCGGAGGCCTTGGCCACGGTGCGCGAGGTCGAGAAGACGGCGATGAAGCTGTCGCTTCTGGAACTGACCGAGCGGACCTGCAAATGGCCCATCGGCGATCCGGCCACCCCGGAATTCTGGTTCTGCGGGCTGCCGGTGAAGCCTGGGAAACCCTATTGCGAAGCGCATGTCGGTGTGGCCTTCCAGCCTATGAGCACACGGCGCGACCGCAAGCGTTAAGCGATCCCCCGCCAACTGTTGCGGGCCTTGCTTTGCAGCAGCCGGAGGGGACAATACCAAAGCCTGCGCGGCGCATTGAGCGTGGCGCGGGCGTTATGGGCGTGTCTGGCGCTTGAATACCCCATATGCTCTGGCGGGATGACTCCACGGTTCGCCGCGCTATCTTTCCATGTTACAACAGGGAAGGGAAAAATCATGACATACGCAGTCAAACTCGCCCCCGCGATGCTTGCCCTTATGGGTGGCGCAGCATTTGCAGACCCACTCTCCTACACCCATGGCGAGCGCAGCTTCGAAGGCTATGTCGCCACACCCGAAGGCACCCCGCGCGGCACCGTTCTGCTGGTGCATGACTGGGACGGGTTGACCGACCATGAACGCGCCCAAGCCGATGCGCTGGCGGCAGATGGTTATCTGGCCGTGGCGCTTGATCTGTTCGGGACCGACGCGGTGCTGGACGGGTTCGACGACTACCGCCGCGAAACCGGCGCGCTTTATGGCGACCGCACAGAGTTTCGCGCGCGGATGCAGGCCGGGGCAGATGCCGCCGCCGGGTTGGAGGGCGCGGGCGACATGGTGATCGCGGGCTATTGCTTTGGCGGCGCGGCGGCGCTGGAAGCCGCGCGCGCGGGGCTGGACATGGCAGGTTTCGTGAGCTTCCATGGCGGGCTTGGCACACCGGAGGGCCAAGATTACAGCGCCACCCCCGCGCCGGTCATGGTGCTGCACGGCTCTGCCGACCCGGTCTCTGGCATGGCCGATCTGGCGGCACTCATGGATGAATTGCAAACCGCAGGCGTTGCACATGAAGCCCGCATCTTCGGCGGCGCGCGGCATTCCTTCACCGTGCCCACATCGGGCGACTGGGACGCAGAGGCAAATGCAGGCGCGCAGGCGGCATTCCGCGAATTTCTGTCGGCGCGGTTCTGAACAGCTAAGGGTGCGTGCCTTGCGCGCACCCCGTCCGCTTTGTGGGGTTATGCGCCGTAAGGCACCCAGATCGTCTTGATCTGCACCATGGCCTCCAACCAGTCGCGCCCCTGCCCCTCTGGCGCGTGCCAGACCGGTTTCAGGTTGCTTGCGCTCTCATGCTCGATCATCTGGGCGACGCCGGGTTGTGCGCAGGCCAGTGCGGCCACATCGTTATGGCTGGCCAGCGTTTTCGCAAGCTCCGCTACCGGCCCCGACACAATGTTGACCACGCCCGCCGGCACGTCCGATGCGCCCAGCATTGGGCCAAGTTCCAGCGCCGCCAAGGGATTGTTTTGCGACGGCACAACCACCGCCCGGTTGCCCATGGCGATGGCGGGCAGGATCAGCGACAGCGCGCCCAAGAGCGGGGCTTCTTCGCCGCAGACCAGCCCCACAACGCCGAACGCCTCGCGCATGGCCAGGGTCACATGCGCGCTTTGGGTGTTGTGCACAGCGCCCGACAGCTTGTCGGCCCAAGCGGCGTAATACATCGTCCGGGCAATGCTGGCGTCAATCTCGGCCATAGGCACCAAGGCCGCCAGCCCGTCGCGATGATGGTCCAGCGTTTCGGCCAGAAAATACAGCACCTGCGCGCGTTGATGCCCGCTCATCTTGGTCCAGCCGCTGGCCTTGTGCGCAGCTTCGACCGCGTTGCGGATGTCCTTTCGGTTGCCAAGCGGCGCATGGCCAAGGCGCGTGCCATCCGTCATGACCGACCAGCTTGCGCCGCCATCCGCGCGCTTTTGCGCGCCGCCTATGAATAGCTTATGCGTGCGGTCCAGCCCGTCCGGCGTGCCGTTCGCGGGCAAAGGATCAATCGCGCCGGGCGCGGCACCCTGCGCAGGGTCGCCTTTGCGCAAATACGCCGCCATCCCTTCGCGCGCGCCCTCGCGGCCAAAGCCCGACGCGCGCATGCCGCCAAAGGGGGCGTTGGCGTCAAACATGTTGGTGGCGTTTATCCAGACCACACCGGCCTTAACTTGCGCGGCCAAATCCATGGCAACGGTCAGGTTTTCGGACCAGATGCTTGCGGCCAGCCCGTAGCGGGTGGCATTGGCCAGTTCTATCGCTTCAGGCGGGGTGCGGAAGGTTTGCAGCGTCACCACTGGACCGAAAATTTCCTCGGAAACACAAGGGTTTGCGGGCGACACCTGATCCAACAGAATTGGCGCGCAGAAGCAACCCTCGGGTGCCGTGCCCTCATGCGCCACCGCACCGGCGGCGACGCCTTGGGCGACCAGATCGCGGATGCGGGCCAATTGGCTTGGGTTGATGATCGCGCCTATATCGGTGGATTTGTCCAGCGGGTCGCCCACGCGCAATGATTTCAGACGTGAAATCAGGCGGTTGCGAAAGGTCTCTGCCACGCTTTCGGCCACCAGAATACGGGTGCCCGCGCAGCACACCTCTCCTTGATTGAACCAGACGGCATCCACCACGCCTTCAACCGCGGCATCCAGATCGGCATCCCCCATCACGATGAAAGGCGATTTGCCGCCAAGCTCCAGCGTCAACGCCTTGCCTGACCCGGCCGTCGCACGGCGGATGATCTGCCCCACTTCGGTCGAGCCGGTAAAGGCGATTTTATCAATCCCGTCATGTGCAACAAGTGCTGCGCCCGTCGTCCCGTCGCCGGTCACAATGTTCACCACACCGGGGGGCACGCCTGCTTCCAGACAGATTTCGGCAAACAAAAGCGCCGTCAGCGGTGTATCTTCTGCCGGTTTCAGCACGACCGTATTCCCCGCCGCAAGCGCGGGCGCGACCTTCCATGCCAGCATCAGAAGCGGAAAATTCCACGGGATGATCTGGCCACAAACCCCATGCGCGCGCGCGCCGGGGAATTCCTCGGCCAGAAGTGTCGCCCAGCCCGCATGGTGGTAAAAATGCCGCGCGACCAAAGGGATATCTATGTCGCGCGTTTCCCGAATGGGTTTGCCATTGTCGAGCGATTCCAACACCGCGAACAGCCGTTCCCGCTTTTGCACCTGACGCGCCAGCGCATAAAGCACGCGCGCGCGCAAGGCGGGGTTGGCCTGCCAATCAGCTTGGGCGGTGCGGGCGGCGTTGACTGCGGCATCCACATCGGCGGCTGTGGCCTGCGTGACCTGTGCCAAAGTTGTATCCTGCGCCGGGTCACGCACGTCGAACACATCGCCCGGCATGGTAAACGCCCCGCCAATGAACAGGCCAAACGGCTTGCGCGCCAGCCAGTTACGGGCGGCGGCGGTGCTTTCGGGGGCGGGACCATAGACCATCGTTTCCAGAATCTCCGGTATCACAGTTATTCTACCTTCTTAGGCCAGCGCATGGCGGTGGCTGGCGGCATAGCGGCCGGTGACATGATGCTCCAACTGGCGCTCTATATCGGCCAGCATGGACGACGCGCCCAACCGGAACAGGCCGGGGCGCAACCAGTCGCGGCCCAGTTCTTCGCGCATCAGCATTTGCCAGTTCAGCGCATCCTTGGCGGTTTTCATGCCCCCCGCGGGTTTGAAACCGACGATATGGCCGGTGGCCGCGTGGTGGTCGCGGATCGCGCGGCACATGGTCAGGCCCACGGGCAGCGTGGCGTTCACCCCTTCCTTGCCGGTCGAGGTCTTGATGAAATCTGCCCCCGCCTGCATGGCAATGCGCGAGGCCGCGTAGACATTTGACAGCGTTGCAAGATCACCCGTTGCGAGAATGGCTTTCATATGGGCCGGACCGCAGGCGTCTTTCATCGCGGCAATTTCGTCGTAGAGCGCCGACCAATGCCCGCCCAGCACATGCGCGCGGGTGATAACGATGTCGATTTCCTGCGCGCCCTGCCCCACAGCGTAGCGGATTTCGGCCAACCGCAGATCGAGGGGCATAAGCCCTGCCGGAAAACCTGTTGCGACGGAAGCTACGGGAATGCCGGTGCCGTTCAGTGCTGCAACCGCCGTCGCCACCATGGTCGGGTAAACGCAGACCGCCCCAGTGCGCGGCATATCCGCCAGTCCCAGCCCGGCCACGATATGGTCGGCCAAAGGACGGCGCGCCTTGGCACACAAGCGGCGCACCCGGTCCGGCGTGTCATCGCCCGCCAATGTGGTCAGGTCCATACACGCAATCGCGTTCAGCAGCCATGCCGCCTGATATGCGCCCTTGATAGATCGGCGCGCGATCAAAGACGCGGCACGGCGTTCGGTTGCGGGCCGGTTGACGCTGTGGAACACGGCAATGTCCAGCGGCGTGGCAGAGTTATGCGGATGGATCATGTTGCCCCTGTGCTAAGGTTTGGGCGCAGTATGGCCGCGCAGCCCAAGCCGGGCAATGCCCTTTTCCGGGGCGCTCTGACAGTTGACGCGGGGGCGCAATCGGCATATCCGACAAAGGCGCTTGGGTTTCACCCAGCAAGGAGTTCGCGCCATGAACACATTGCCAAAATCGCTCAGCTTCAAGATGCCGGCGGATGCCACGCCGCTCGGCTATCGCCCGGCCCCGAAAAACGTGCTGCTGACGGTGGATCGGTTACGCAAAAGCTTTGCCGCTGGCGACACCCCGGCGGTAGAACGCGCAAGCTTTGATCTGGGCGTGGGCGAGATGCTGGCGCTGCTTGGCCCCTCTGGCTGTGGCAAGACCACCACGCTACGCATGATTGGCGGGTTCGAAGTGCCCGATGCGGGCCGCATTATTCTGCGCGGGCAGGACATTACCCATGCCGCCCCGGAAGCGCGCGGCATTGGTTTCGTGTTTCAGGATTATGCGCTTTTTCCGCATCTGACGGTGCTGGACAACGTCAAATTCGGGCTGCGCAAGATGAAACGCGCCGATGCAACAGCGCGCGCCGAAGACATGCTGCGCTTGGTCGGGCTGGAGGGGCTGGCGCAGCGCCGTCCGCATGAATTGTCGGGCGGGCAGCAACAGCGCGTGGCGCTGGCGCGCACGCTGGCCATGGCGCCGCCGCTGGTGCTGATGGATGAGCCGTTTTCCAATCTGGATGCCGCCATGCGTGTCGACACCCGCCAGGAGGTGCGCAAATTGCTGAAAGCCTCTGGCGCGGCGGGGATTATCGTAACCCATGACCAGGAAGAAGCGATGGCCGTTGCCGACCGGATCGCCGTGATGGAAGCGGGTCGCATCGTTCAAATCGGCACTCCGGACGAGATTTACCGCTACCCGGTGTCGGCCTTCGTTGCCTCGTTTATCGGGCGGTCGAACATTCTGAACGGCAATGCCGATGGCATGGAAGTTGCGACCGAATTTGGCAAACTGCCGCTGTCGCGCGCGGCAAATGGCGCGGTTACGCTGTCGGTCCGGCCCGAACAGATCATGCTGGAAGCGGACCCGGACGGCCCGGCCTCTGTTGTCGGGCGCGAGTTCCGGGGGCATGACCAGCTTTACTGGGTGCAGGAAGGCGAGCGGTGCCTACAGGTAATATCCGGCGCGGGGGCCACCATCGAAGTAGGGCAGCGCGTGCGGTTGCGCATCTGTGATTGCGTGGTGCCCTTGGCATAAGGCTTTCCTTCCCCGCGCAAGGGGTATAAAGCGCCCGCTGACCCTTCTACCGGAGCAGACGACATGCAAGGCAGCGCCAATCTCAACGTTATGATTCAAGCCGCGCGCAAGGCCGGACGGATGCTGGTCAAGGATTTCCGCGAAGTCGAGAACCTGCAAGTATCGTCCAAATCGGCAGGCGATTTCGTGTCGCGCGCCGATATCGCCGCCGAGGCTGCGATCCGCGAAACCCTGACCGAAGCGCGCCCCAATTACGGGTGGCTGGGCGAGGAATCGGACCCGGTTGAGGGCAAAGACCCCACCCGTCGCTGGATCGTGGACCCGCTGGATGGCACCACCAATTTCCTGCACGGGATGCCGCATTGGGCCGTGTCCATCGCGCTGGAGTTCAAGGGCGAGATCGTGTCTGCGGTGGTGTTCGACCCGGCCAAGGATGAGCTGTATATCGCGGAAAAAGGCATGGGCACCTTCATGAACGGCACCCGTCTGCGTGTGTCGAACCGCAACACCATGTCGGAATGTGTCTTTGCGACCGGCGTGCCCTTTGGTGCGAAACGCACGCTGCCCGCCATGCTGCACGATTTGGCGCAGTTGATGCCCGCTTGTGCCGGGGTGCGCCGTTGGGGCGCTGCGTCGTTGGACCTCGCCTATGTCGCTGCCGGTCGCTATGATGGGTTCTGGGAGCGCGAATTGCAGCCTTGGGACATTGCCGCAGGGTTGCTGCTGGTGCGCGAGGCCGGTGGCTTTACCGGCCCCATCCGCGAGGGCGAAAAGATATTCGACCGGGGCGAGGTGATCGCGGCCAATTCCGATATTTTCGACCGCTTCGCCAAGATCATCCGGTCGCGGCCTGCATAAGGCACTGACAGACCAAAGACCGTAAGGGCAGTGCCCGAACGCGGGTTTTTAACCGGGCTGGACCGAAACCCCAGCCAACGCCCCCACCCGCGCCGAAAGCCAATCCAGATCCGGATCGCGCAGGCCCAGTTCGGCCAGGTGCCGGGCTGTGTTGACCAAATACTCGCTATTGGGCCCGCGTCCGCCCACGGCGCGGGCAATGATCTGCGCCTGTTCTTCCAGCGGCAGCCCGCCGCAATACTGCCCATGGTCCCGGTCGATGACATAGGTCACGGCCTGCACCATTGGCCCATCTTGCAAACGCACAGGCACTTCGCGCTCCAGATAGGCCGCAGAAATCAATTCACGCGCGCGCAGGTATTCCAGCGTTTCCTCGGCAATGCGCCCATCCACCTCGAACGCGACGCCTTCGCAGCCGCCCGACCCTTCATCCAGCGCCAGCACAAGGCCCGGTGCCTCTACCGTGCCGCGATGATGGATCGAGCGCATGCAGAAGGACCGCTCATACCCGTCCAATCGCGCAATTCGCATCGCGCCATGCGCGAAACCGGGGTTCCAGATCAGCGATCCGTAACCGAAAATCCATAACGTATCGGGCATGGTCTGGCTCCTGTCTGGGGTCGCGGTGTAGACAGGATTCGCGGCAAGGTCAAAAGGATGCAAAATGCGCGGGTTTCTGGGGCTGGTCATAGTGGGCGGCGTGCTCTGCGCCGGTTGGTTCGGGGTGGCGCAATTGTTGCGCATGGCACCAGACCACCTGCAAGCGCGGGGCGCAGAGGTGCAATCACTCGCGGTCGCAGGTTTTCCGCTGCGATTCGATCTGGCGCTGGATCGCCCCGCCCTGCCCGCGCAGGGCTGGTCCGCCGATGCCGCGCATCTGTCCCTGCCCAGCTATTGGCCGTTCCATGCCAGCGGCACGCTGTCGGGGGGCCACACATTGACAAGGCCGGGCGCAACATGGCGCATGGACGGGCCGGATATGCCCGTTGCGGCCAGCGTCACACCGGGGTTGGTGTTACGCACCGCCACGCTTCAGGGGCATGACCTAACCCTGCGCGGCCCCCTCTCGGGGCGGTTGGACTCGGTTGCGCTGTCGCTTTCACCCACCGATGACCCGCTAATGCGCGCCGTAACGCTGGACATGGACGGGTTGAATTTCGGCGGGCTGGAAATTTTAAGCGCCTCAGTGCGCGCACAGTTACACTTTACCACACCACCGCGCCTGACCACGCGGCCCAGCTTGCAGCGGATCACCGCGGCGCGGGCGCGCATAGACATGGGCACAACCCAAGCAGAGATCAGCGGCACGCTGGAGCGCGGCGCAGACGGGCAGTTAAACGGCACGCTGCCCCTGACCGTGACCAACTGGCAGCCCCTGCTTGCGCAGATGCAGCAAACAGGGCTGTTGCCGCCCAATCAGGCCCAAATGGTGATGATGATGGCGCAGGGCATGAGCCATGGCACAACGCTGTCCTTGCCCCTGAACGTCCGCGCCTCTGTCATCTATCTGGGTCCGCTGGCGCTATTTGATCTTGGGCGTATCTGAACGCCAAAACCGGACTGCCATAAGCGCAATCCCCGCGCCTGCGGCATTCGCCGCCAGATCGCTCCACTCTGCACCGCGCCCGAAATAAGGCTGCACCAGTTCGGTGACGCCACTATAGCCAAACACGACCAGCAAGATCACCCAATGCCAGCGGCGCGGCATGCCCAGCATGGCGGGCAAAGCAACCGCACAGAACAGACCGGCGTGAACAGCCTTGTCGAGATATGGCACGGGTAACGGCTTGCCATCCGGCATGGGCCACAGCAGCAAAACGAAAACCACCACGGCCAAGAAGACGGAAACGGCACAGCCGATCCAGGCATTGCGGGTCAAAGACGAACCTCCGGGTCAGGCGTCAGACGTCCCGCGCCGCGCCACAAAGGTCAAGCTGAAAGCGTTTCGGGCGCACCGCTCTTGCGCACATGGCGCGTCACGCGTTCCAGTGCGCGCTCTTCAAGCTGGCGAACCCGTTCTTTGGAAATCCCCATTTCGGCGCCAATTTCGGCCAGCGTGCGCGGGCTTTCACTCAGATGCCGCTCTACGATGATGCGCTGTTCGCGCTCTGGCAACGTGTTCACCGCGCCATACAGCAACTTGCGGCGGCGGCGCTCTTCCAGATCCTCCAGCACGCGTTCCTCTGTCGGGGCAGTGTCATCGGCGATGGCATCCATCCAGTCGCGCCCGTCTTCCTCTCCCGATTGGGGCGTGTTCAGCGACAGGTCATGCCCGGCCATGCGCCCCAACATGATCTGCACCTGTTCTTCCGGCACATCCAGCGCGCGCGCGACAGAGGCCGAGATCGCTTCGTGCCGGACCTCGCCATCATCCATTTTGGACAGCGTGCGGCGCAAATGGAAGAACAGCTTTTTCTGTGCAGCATTGGTCGCGGTGCGTACCACCGACCAGTTGCGCATCACATATTCCTGCATCGACGCCCGGATCCACCAGGCCGCATAGGTCGAGAATCGCGCCCCGTTATCGGGGTCATATTTCTCGGCGGCGCGCATCAGGCCCAGATTGCCTTGCTGAATCAGGTCATCCAGCGGAAAGCCGTAGCGCCGGAAGCGCCCCGCAACCGACACAGCCAGGCGCGTATAGGCGGTTATAAGCTGGTGCAGCGCGCGTTCATCCCGATTGTCGCGCCATGCCAGCGCCAACGCATGTTCGGTCTCTGCATCCAGCATATCGGTGGCCATGGCGGTGCGGATAAACCGGCTGGTATGCGGGTCGCGGGCGAATTTCGCGGCGGTCATGAGCAAAGCTCCATTTGGTAGCGTTTCGATATTGTTTCGTATCGCTATCAGTTTCGAGCGCATCTTGTCAACGCGGCAAGGCCGGATTACGTCCTTGCCATGACACAAACGCTTCCAAACGATCTGGCCGACCTTCTGGTGCATCTGGCCCGGCTTGCGCAAAGCGCGGCCAACAGCCCGCTGACAGCGGCCCAATGGACGGCTTTGCGCTATTTCGCGCGGGCCAATGCGTTTTCGCGCACGCCTTCTGCGTTTTCCGAATTCCACGCGACCACGCGGGGCACGGCATCGCAAACGGTGAAAGCCCTGGTCGATATGGGTCTGCTGACACGCCAGTCCCATGCCCATGACCGCCGCAGCACGGTGATGGAGGTGACGGACTCTGGCCGCGCCATGCTCAAAAGTGATCCGCTGGGCACCCTGCGCAATGTCCTCGCGGCCCTGCCCGAAGACGAACAAACCAGCTTGGCCCGCGCCGTGCGCAAGGCCGTGACCGATCTTTCGGCCCAACGCGGCGCGCCCACATTCGGCACCTGTTCAGACTGTGACCATTGCGAACCGGGCGGCGCGCAGGCTTATTGCCATTGCACGCAAACCCTGCTCGCCGCGCCCGACATGGCCGCCTTCTGTGTCGATTTCCGCCCCGCGAGCGATAAAAAAGCCGGGGCGAAACCTTAACCGATTTCGCGCAATCGCCCGACAGCTTCCGTCAGGCGCGCGATCTCATCTGCCAACAGGGCCGAATTCTCGCGCGCTTCCGTCACCACCTCTTCCGGGGCCGAGGCGACGAATTTCGGGTTCTTCAACCGCCCTTCAATGCCCGCGCGTTCTTTTTCAGCCTTGGCCAGCGTTTTCTCCAGCCGCGCGCGCTCTGTGGCGATGTCGATCACCCCTTCCAGCGGCAGGCCAAAGCTGCCGCCCTCGACCGCCACGGTAATCGACCCTTTGGGTAGCTCCGTCACTTCCTCTAGCGACGCGATCCGCGCCAGCTTCGTCACCAGCGCCATATTGCGCGACAGCGCGGCACGGCCAGCATCGTCCAGATCAAGCTGGACCATGTTCAGCTTCAGCCCAACCGGCACACGCAACTGCGCACGCGCCGAACGGATGCTCTCAATCAGCGCGATCACCCAGTTCATCTCGCGCAAGGCGCTCTCATCAACCAGATCGGCACCATATTCCGGCCAATCGGCATGGACGCAAAGTTTCGCGCGCGCGCCAGTCAGCCCCCACAGCTCTTCGGTGATGAAGGGCATGAACGGGTGCAGCAAGACCATGCATTGATCCAGCACCCAGGCCATCGTTGCGCGGGTTTCGGCGGCATCGTCGCCATCGAATAACGGTTTGGCGAATTCGACATACCAATCGCAGACCTTGCCCCAAACGAAGCCATAAAGCGCGCTGGCGGCATCGTTGAAGCGATAATCGGTCAGCGCCGCATCCACCGTTTCGCGCACTTTCGCGGTTTCACTGATGATCCAGCGGTTGACGGTCGCCTGCGCGTCCGGGGCAGCGGCTTGGGTTTCGTGCCCTTCCCAAACGCTGTTCATCTCTGCAAAGCGGCAGGCATTCCACAGCTTGGTGGTGAAATTGCGATAGCCTGCAATGCGCTGCGTATCCAGCTTCAGGACACCGCCAAGGCTCGCCATGGACGCATTGGTGAATCGCAGCGCATCGGCGCCGTATTCGTCGATAATCTCCAGCGGGTCGACCACGTTGCCCAGCGTCTTGGACATTTTCTTGCCCTTGGCGTCGCGGACAAGCCCGTGCAGATAGACATCGCGGAAGGGGATATCATCGACAACCGCAAGTTGCATCATCATCATACGCGCGACCCAGAAGAACAGGATGTCCTGCCCGGTGACGAGGACGGATGTGGGGAAATATTTGGCAAGTTCTTCTGTCTGGTCCGGCCAGCCCAGCGTGCCGATGGGCCAAAGGCCGGAGGAGAACCACGTGTCGAGAACGTCGGGGTCGCGGGTCAACGCCTTGCCCGGTGCCATGGCCTGCGCCTCGGCCTCTGACGGAGCGCAATACATGCTGCCCTCGTCATCATACCACACCGGAATCTGATGCCCCCACCAAAGCTGACGCGAGATACACCAAGGCTCGATATTCTCCAGCCAATGGAAATAAGTCTTCTCGCCCGATTCCGGCACGATCTTGGTGCGACCCGTGCGCACCGCGTCCAAAGCAGGTTTGACGACCTCTTGCGCGTCAACAAACCATTGGTCGGTCAGCATTGGCTCGATCACGACTTTCGACCGATCCCCAAAGGGTTGCATGATCTTCTTCGCCTCCACCAAAGGCACCAGCGCGTCCCGGACCTGATCCGGGACCTCTTGGTCAGCCCCCAGAGGCCCCGGCTCTTCGGCCGGGGCGGGTTTCGCGGCGGCCGCCCCAAGGCGCGGGTCGTCAGGCGTGGTCATCATGGCCAGCCCCTCGGATGTGATCTCGTCGACGACAGCCTTGCGTGCCTCATACCTGTCCAAGCCGCGCAGATGGTCGGGGACAAGGTTCAGCGCATCCGCCTCTGCCTCGGACAATGCGCGCTCGCCCCGCGCCACCGCGCCCGCAATCGCGGCTGCCTCGGCATAAGGCGCGCCATCGCTGCGCATCTGCGCGCGCATGTCCATCAGGCGATACATCGGGATATCGTTGCGCTTGGCCACGCCGTAGTCATTCGCGTCATGCGCGCCGGTGATCTTGACCGCGCCCGATCCGAAATCGGGGTCCGGGTAGTTGTCGGTTATGATCGGGATCAGGCGGCGATGCTCTTTCGGGCCAACCGGAATTTCACATAGCTTCCCGACAATTGGCGCATATCGTTCATCCGATGGATGAACCGCAACCGCCCCATCGCCCAGCATGGTTTCGGGCCGGGTTGTGGCAATGGAAATGTAATCGCGCTCTTCATCGACGATGACATTTCCGTCTTCGTCCTTCTCGACATACCGATAGGTCGCCCCACCCGCGAGCGGGTATTTGAAGTGCCACATATGGCCGTCGGTCTCGATATTCTCGACTTCCAGATCGGAAATCGCCGTCTCGAAATGCGGGTCCCAGTTGACCAGCCGCTTGCCGCGATAGATCAGGCCCTTGTTATACATCTCGACAAAGACCTTGATGACGGCATCATGGAAATTGCCGTCATTGCCCTCAGGCGCACCCGGCGCGCCGGACATGGTAAACGCGTTACGGTCCCAGTCGCAGGAATTGCCCAGCCGCTTCATCTGGTCGATGATCGTGGTGCCGTATTGCTGCTTCCATTCCCAGACGCGGGCCAGGAACGCCTCGCGCCCTAGATCGGCGCGGCGCTTGCCTTCTTCGGCCAGCAGCTTCTTTTCTACCTGAAGTTGCGTTGCAATCCCGGCATGGTCCTGCCCCGGTTGCCAAAGCGTGTCAAAGCCACGCATCCGGTGCCAGCGGGTCAGGATATCCATAAGCGTATGGTTGAACGCGTGGCCCACATGCAACGCGCCGGTCACATTGGGCGGCGGCAGCATGATGCAGAAGCTCTCGTCGCGGGACTTGTTCGCGCCCGCGGCAAATGCGTTCGCGTCCAGCCATTTGGCGGTGATCCGCGCTTCTGCGGCTGTCGCGTCGAATGTTTTTTCCATGCCCATTGCACACACCTCTTCCGGTTTGGCTGCGTGTTTAGCGCCGGCGGCGGTCAAGGGAAAGCCCCGCTTGGCATTTGCGCCGCAATGGGCAAGATTGCGGACATGATAGAGCGCAAACCCCTTTCCTACCCCCGGCTGATCTGGCGGCTTGGTCTTGGCTGGCTGGCCTTGCCTTTGGTGTTCGGGGTGGTCTTTGTCGCGGTTGCGCTCTCCAGCCTTGCCGCGTATCGCGCGCTGCAACGTGACGGCGTGCTGGGCCAGACCGAGGTGATCGCGCGCAACATCTCGCGGTCGCGCAATTCGGACGGGGATGAGACCCTGACCTATTACCTGACCCACAGCTTTCGCCCCGAAGGCTATTCCGACAGTGTCACCACGCGGCAATCGGTCGGGCGCGGGCTATATATGGGCACGGAGGTCGGGAGTTTTTTACCCGTGACCTATATCTGGAACCAGCCCGAGCGAAACACGCTTGACCCGAAACGCGGCATGTTCGGGGTGGTGTTTTTCGGGCTTGCGGGCGCTGTTGCGTTGCTTGTGGCGCTTGGTGGCACGGCATGGGGCTGGGGGCGCGTGGCCTCTGCCCGGCGCGCGTTGCTGCATGGCGATGTGCGCGAGGCCCGCGTGACCGACATTCGCAAACTACCGCTTCGGGTGAACGGGCGCGCGCGCTACCGCATAACATGGCAAGACGCTGTCGGAACCACGGGCAAATCACTGATTGCACGGCCAGATCTGGCTCTGGCGCAGAACGTCGGCGCTGTGATCGTGATCTATGTGGACCTCCGCACCGGGCGCGGCTGGTGGCAAAAGCAAATCTAGGCCCCGCGCCGTAACCTTTCCAAAAGCGTGCGCGAGGGCTGGCCCGTGACCGGCAAACCCCGCGTGCTTTGATACGCGCGGATCGCGGCTTGCGAATTGGGGCCGATCACGCCGTCAGTGCCTTGGGTGTCAAACCCCGCGCGGGTCAGGCGTTCTTGCAGTTCCTTACGGTCGCCCAGCCGCAAACCATTGGCATCTGGCTGGAAATTGCCCTGAATTGGGCCGCCGCCGCGCAGGCGGTCGGACAGGTGGCCAATGCCGAGGCCGTAAAGCTCTGAGTTGTTATAGCGAAGAATAACGCCGAAATTGCGCGTGACCAGAAACGCCGGGCCGCGCGGCCCATCGGGCAGAATAAGCGAGGCGGATGCCCCGGTCAGGCTGCCGCTGACCGCGCGCACCCCAAGCCCGGCCCAATCGCTGCGGGTGGACCCGCGCCCGGCCAGCCCGGTGTTGAATCCGTCCGGCAGGCGCACCTCTTGCCCCCAAGGCACACCCGTTTGCCAGCCCATGCGCGACAGGTAATTGGCGGCACTTGCCAGCGCGTCAGTTGGGTCATCGGCCCAGATGTCGCGCCGCCCGTTGCCGGTAAAATCCACCGCATAAGCCTGATAGGTGGTCGGGATAAACTGGGTATGCCCCATTGCCCCCGCCCATGAGCCGCGCAGGTTGGTATAGCTCGTGTCGCCACGTTCCAGAATGCGCAAAGCGGCCGTGAGCTGGCTTTCAAAGAACTCTCCGCGCCGCCCGTCAAAGGCCAAGGTGGCGAGCGCGGAAATGGCCGGAATGTCGCCTTTCTCGGTGCCGTAGCGTGATTCCAGCCCCCAGATGGCGGTCAGCACTTCGGTGGGGACGCCGTAGCGCCCCTCGATCGCGCGCAGGGTCCCGCCATGACGTGCCAGCGCCGCGCGCCCTGCCGTGATCCGCTCATCCGAGGCCGCGATGGCAAGGTAATCTTCCAGCGTTCGGGTGAATTCGGTTTGCCGCCTGTCCCGCGCAATGACATCGGGTAAAAACCCTGCCCCTGAAAGCGCGCGATCCACCACTTGCGGGGCAATCCCGGCACTGCGCGCGCGGCCTGCATAGGCGTTCACCCATGCGTCAAAATCGGGGTTTGGCTGCGGACGCATGGTCTGCGTCGGGCGCGGCGTGGTGGCGCGAATCCCGCCCCCCATGCAGGCGGACAAGGACAGGCTGGCGACACCAGCGAAAAAGACACGGCGGGACAGGATCATTCGGCTGCTCTGTGTTTTATGTTTCGAAACAGATTAGCGAATTATCGCCGGATTGTTAAGCGATCCTTGGTCAATGCGCGATATACCGCTAATCTAGCCCGCAGGTTCGGAGGTGTGATGCGCGCGTTTATTGCTGTTCTTGTGCTGGCCCTGTTGCCCGGCTGTGTGACGGCCAATGTCGAGCGCTCGCTGCGTCCGCAGGCGCGGCCAGAGGCGCCGAGCAGCGGCAGCTTCGCCACATGGCGCGCGGGCTTTGAAGCGCGAGCACAGGCAGAGGGCATTACGCCCGCCACGCTGGCCACCACACGCCCCTATCTGCGCATTTTGCCCGACACGCTGGCGCTGGACCGTCGTCAGTCGGAATTTGGTGCGCGGGTTTGGGACTACATGGACAGCGCCGTGACCGCGCAGCGGATCAGCGCCGGGCGCGCGGCAATGGCGCGGCACGCCAATACGCTGGCCCGCATAGAATCGCGCTTCGGCGTGCCGCCCGAAATTGTCACCGCGATCTGGGGGATCGAAACATCCTACGGGGCCAACCGGGGGCGCTCTCCCATTCTGGCGACATTGGCGACACTGGCCAAAGACGGGCGCCGCGCCGCGTTTTTCGAGGGCGAATTGATCGCCGCCCTGCGCATGGTGCAAATGGGCAAGGTCACGCCCGCGCGGTTTACCGGGTCTTGGGCCGGGGCATTTGGGCATACGCAGTTCATGCCGTCCAGCTACCTGACCTATGCGGTGCCCTTTGCCGGCAATGGCGTGGCCGATGTCTGGGCCGATGACCCATCTGATGCGCTGGCAAGTGCCGCCAATTACCTAGCGCGGCGGGGCTGGACCCGTGGCCAGCCTTGGGCCGTAGAGGTGGCGTTGCCGCAAGGCTTTGACCTTGGCGTCACCGGGCAGCAGCGCAGCGATTGGGGCGCTCTGGGCGTGACACCGGTGCAAGGCACCCTGCCCCGGGCGCCGTTACGGCTTATCCTGCCCGGCGGGGCGCGCGGCCCGGCCTTTCTGGCCACGGGCAATTATGACGTGCTGAAGGAATACAATATTTCCGATGCCTATGTGCTGGCACTTGGGCATTTGTCCGACCGCTTGCGCGGCTTTGGACCTTTGCGCGGGGCATGGCCACGCCAAGACCGGGCGCTGACACTGGCAGAGCGGACCGAACTGCAACGCATCCTGACGGCGCAAGGCCATGACACGGCCGGTATAGACGGGCGGCACGGGCCTGCCACCATTGCGGCGGTGCAGGCGTGGCAACGCGCCAACGGGCTGCCCCCGGATGGCTACATAAATGCCGCGTTGCTCTCCCGCCTGCGGCGTTAGGCGGTCTGAGACACCGCCGCCAGCGCGATGTCCAGCAACTCTGGCCCCGCGCCTGGCTTATGCGCGTTTTCCGACAGAACCCGCCGCCATTGGCGCGCGCCGGGCTGGCCTGCGAACAGCCCCAGCATATGCCGGGTGATCTGTGCCAGGCGCAGACCTTGGCCCATCTGCCGTTCTATATAGGGCTGCATCCGCGCGACGACCTCTGCGCGGTTTTGGGCCGGATCGGGCTGGCCGAAAATGCGACTGTCGGCGCGGCCAAGAATATCCCAAGGCCGATGGTAGGCGGCGCGACCAACCATAACCCCGTCCAGCCCCATGTCCAGAAACCCCGAAGCCGCGTCAAGGTCATCCACCCCGCCATTAACCGAGATGTGCAAATCCGGGAATTCCGCTTTCATGGCTGCAACCAGCGCATAATCCAGCGGCGGAATATCGCGGTTTTCCTTGGGGCTTAGCCCCTGCAACCACGCTTTGCGCGCATGGATCGTGACCCGCCGCACGCCGACCGCGCGAATGGCGCTCAGAAAGCGCGGCAAAACCTCCTCCGGGGTCTGGTCATCCACGCCAATGCGACATTTCACCGTAACCTCGGCCGGGCTTGCGGCACTCATGGCAGCACAAATTTCGGCCACATGCGCCGGGCGTTCCATCAACACCGCGCCAAAACTGCCCGATTGCACCCGGTCCGAGGGGCAGCCGCAATTCAGGTTCACTTCGGTATACCCTGCCTCCCAGCCAAGCCGTGTGGCCTGCGCCAGTTCGGCAGGATCGGACCCGCCAAGCTGCAAGGCCACAGGGTGCTCTTGCGGGTCATGCCCCAACAGGTGCAATGCGCCCCCACGCACCAGCGCGGGTGCCGTGACCATCTCTGTATAAAGCAACGCCTGCGCGCTCATCTGACGGTGGAAAAACCGACAATGTCGATCCGTCCAATCCATCATCGGCGCCACAGACAGACGAGACGCGTGCAAAGCCCGTGTTTTCAGTGCTATATCAGTCATAGGGCGGGCTTCTCATCGGGGGCTGCGCTGGCAGGTCGGCCGATACCCTCAGCAGTGGCCCCAGAACGACCAAATTCGTTCAAACAGGCGCAAGGGTAAGGCCGTTATCTATCGCTTGCAGACCCCTATAAGGTCCACGGGCTGGTTCGTCCACCACGAGTATCTTCGCGATATTGGGCTAAAAGCCGCGCATTGGGGCTTTTGCAAAGACCTGCGCGGCACGGCCCAGATTTCCAGCCGCACACCCTTGCCCTGCCCCCGGCAAAACGCCATCTTTGGGCATAACTTAGCCAGAGGCCAGCATGTCGACCTGTCATTCCACGCTCAAAGCCCGCCCATGATCCCGCGCGCGGCCCTTACACTTGGCCTTGCGGGCCTGTTGCCCTTTGTCTACGGCCTGGCCACGATCCTGTCGCCGGGCTTGGCAGAGGCCACGATCCGCGCTATCGGCCCACGCTTCGCTGGGCAATATGTGCTGATCGCCTATGGAACAGTCATCTTGTGCTTTATGTCGGGTGTGCTCTGGGGCTTTGCCGCACGCGGCGCGGAACAGGCATGGACCGGCTATGCCCTGTCCGTCGCCCCGGCGCTTTGGGCGTTCTTTTTTGTCGGCGGAGGCGCGACGCAAGCACTGGCGGCGCTTTTGACGGGCTTTGTGGTGCTTTTGGTGATCGACCAGCAATTCACACTCTGGGGTCTGACCCCGCGCTGGTGGATGAAACTGCGGCTGATGCTGACATCTGGGGTGGCGCTGTGCCTTGCAGGAGGGCTTTGGCTGGGGTAGCTCTGCGCGGATTACATCGTCGAAAGGTGCGCCATGATCCTGTATAACATGCCCTCCAGCGGCAACAGCTACAAGGTGCGCCTTTTGCTGGGCTTGACGGGTCAAAGCGCCGACTGCGTGGATGTGGAATACGGTGACGTGGCGCTGGAAAAAGCCAAAGCCGCGCTGCCTTTCGGCAAAGCGCCTGTGCTGGTGCTGGACGATGGCACAGCACTGCCCGAATCGAACGCGATCCTGTGGTATCTGGCGCAAGAAACCGCCTATTGGCCCACCACGCCTCTGGAACAGGCACAGACCCTGTCATGGATGTTCTGGGAGCAGAACCAGCACGAAGGCGTCATTGCCGTTCGCGCGGCCTTGCGAACCTATCCGCACCGCGCAGCGCAGGCAACGCCTGAGCGGCTGGAGGAGCTGCTGCGCCAAGGCAATGCTTTGTTGCAGGTCATGGAAAAGCATCTGGCAAACCGTGACTGGCTGGTGGGAAGCGGTCCTTCGATCGCGGATATCTGCCTGTATGCCTACACCCACAGTGCCGGCACACGCGGCGGCTACGATCTGGCCCCCTTCCCGGCTTTGCGGGCATGGCTGGACCGTGTGGCGGCGCTGCCCGGCTATGTCGGACTGACCGCATGACCCGCCTTGTCGCCTATACCGATGGCGCGTGCAGCGGCAATCCCGGACCCGGCGGCTGGGGTGTGCTGATGCGCGCCGAGCGCGACGGCGCGATCCTGAAGCAGCGCGAATTGCAGGGCGGCGAACGCGACACGACCAACAACCGGATGGAGCTGATGGCCGCGATTTCGGCGCTGGAAACGCTGGAACGCTCGGCCGAGATTACCATCGTCACCGACAGCGCCTATGTGAAGAACGGCGTCAGCCAGTGGATTCATGGCTGGAAGCGCAATGGCTGGCGCACCGCCGATAAGAAACCCGTCAAGAATGTCGAATTGTGGCAGCGGCTGGATGCGGCACAAGCGCGCCATACGGTGACATGGGAGTGGGTCAAAGGCCATGCGGGCCACCCGGAAAACGAGCGCGCGGATGAATTGGCGCGCGCCGGTATGGCCCCATTCAAGCCCGGCAAGCCATGACCTTTTTGCAAGGCCTGGACCTGACCGCGGTGTTTATCTTTGGCCTGACCGGCGCTTTGGCGGCAAGCCGGGCGCAATTGGATATTGTGGGTTTTGTCTTTCTGGCCTGCCTGACAGCCGTGGGGGGCGGCACGTTGCGCGATGTTGTCATGGGGCGGGACACCGTGTTCTGGGTCGCCGAACCGTTGATGATTCTTTCTGCAACAGCAGCGGCGGTTTTGGTGTTCTTCACCGCGCATCTGCTGGAATCGCGGCTGCGGGCCTTGGAATGGCTGGATGCGCTGGCGCTGGCCGTTGCGGTGCCCGCAGGCGTCGGGCTGGCGCTGTCAATGAACGCGCCATGGGTTGTGGTCGCGATTATGGGCGTGGCCACAGGCACGTTCGGCGGATTGATGCGCGATGTGGTCTGCAACGAATTGCCGCTGATCCTGAAAAAGGGCGAGCTTTACGCAACCGCCGCCTTGATCGGCGCAGTGGTTGCCCTCACAGGGGTGGCACTGGGCCTGTCTTCCAGCCTTGCGCTGCTTGTCTGCGGCCTAAGCACATTTGCACTGCGCGCCGGGTCGCTGCTGTTCGGGTGGTGCCTGCCGGTTTACCGCAGTCGGCCACCGCGCCACTAGAGCCTGTCGCGCAAAAGTGGTGTCCGGTTTTGCGCAAAAAGGCATGCGACCACAAACGGTTAGAGCATGCCGCGTGAATACGGATGAACGCGACACACTCTAAGTGGCGGGCAAAAGCGCCACCGCCACCCGCCGCTGTTCCGACAAAAGCACGTTATAGGTGCGGCACGCGGCGGGGCTGTCCATCACCTCTGCGCCAATGCCCGCCGCGTCCAGTTCAGCGCGCAAAGCTTTCGGCAAATGCGCGATATGTGGACCGGTGCCCACCAGCAGCACATCGACCCGGCCTGCAAGCGCCAGCAGCGCGGCGCTGTCCTCATATCCGCCCCATGCGTGAACTTCGTCACCATAGATCAGCACAGGCGCGGGATGGGTCTGGCCGCCCAGACGGTAGAAATCGGGACCGTAGCCCTCAATCGGTTTCGCGTTGCCGAACTCGATCTCGGAAAGCTGCATGCCCTAGTTCTCCTTAACTCCGAATTGTGTGCCTGCCGTGTCGCCGGACGCTTTCGACCAGTCGCGCTTGACGTCAAAGCGATACAGCACGACCGATGCCACGAAGACCGAAGAATACGTCCCCACGATAACCCCCCAGATCATGGCAAACACGAACCCCCGGATCACGTCGCCGCCCAGCACGAACAGCGCGATCAATGCCAGCAAAGTGGTGACAGAGGTCATCACCGTGCGGGACAGCGTTTCGTTGATCGACATGTTCAACACCTCGCGCAGCGGGCGTTTCTTGAATTTTATCAGGTTTTCGCGCACCCGGTCGAACACGACCACAGTGTCGTTCAGCGAATACCCCACGATGGTCAGGATTGCCGCGATAATCGCCAGATCGAAGCGGATCTGCAGCACCGCGAATAGGCCGATGGTAAGCACCACATCATGCACCAACGCCGCAACGGCCCCTACGGAAAACTGCCATTCGAACCGCAACCAGACATAAAACAGCACCGCTCCAAGCGCGAGCAGCACGGAAATAACCGCCGATTGCACCAATTCACCAGAGACTTTCGGCCCCACGGAATCGACCGAGGCGAACACCAAAGACGGATCGACCTGTTGCAGCGCCGTGCGGATCGAGGCCAGTTGTTCCGGCGTCTTTGCTTCTTGGCCTGCCTGCGTCTCAATGCGGATCATTGCCACGTTCTGTTCTGGCCCAAAGGATGGGTCGAACACTTCCGTAATAGCCACGTCCCCAAAGCCCAAAGGCTCTACCGCGCCGCGATAGGCACCGATATCGACCGGCTGCACCGCTTCTGTTCGGATAGAGGTGCCGCCCTTGAAGTCGATCCCGAAATTCAGCCCCATGACGAAAAACGCCACAATGGACAGCACCATTGCCAGCACCGAGGCGCCGAACGTGTATCGCCAGAAGCGGAAAAAATCAAGTGTTGTGTCTTGCGGAACAAGTTTCAGGCGCATGGGCTTTCCTTATATCGCAAGAGTTTTGGGGCGACGGCGCTCATAGTAGAGCACCATCATAAGCCGCGTAACCAACAGCGCGGTAAAGACCGAGGTGATGATCCCAAGCCCCAGCGTGACGGCAAAGCCGCGCACCGGGCCGGACCCCATCGCAAACAGAATAAGCGCGGTCAGGAAGGTGGTGATATTGGCGTCCAGAATGGCCGAAAGCGCCTTTTCATAGCCAAGCTCAATCGCGCGCGCCGGCCCTTTGGCCGTGCGCATTTCTTCGCGTATCCGCTCGAAAATCAGCACCGTCGCATCTACCGCCATCCCGATGGTCAACACGATCCCGGCAATCCCCGGCAGCGTCAGCGTGGCCCCGATCAGCGACAATAGTGCAAAGATCATCGCCACGTTCAGCAGCAGCGCGATATTGGCGATCACGCCGAATATGCCGTAGCTTGCGATCATGAACACCAGCACAGCACCCATGGCGACAATCGCGGCAATACGGCCCGCGTCAATACTGTCTTGCCCCAGTTCTGGACCGACCGTGCGTTCCTCCAGAAAATCCATCTCGGCGGGCAGCGCGCCGGACCGTAGCAGAACTGCAAGCTGCGTGGTCTCTTCAACGGTGAAACGTCCGGTGATAATGCCGGAACCGCCCGGAATATGGCTTTGGATGGTCGGGGCCGACACGACCTCTCCGTCCAGCACGATGGCAAAGGGGCTGCCGATATTCTCTGCGGTATAAAGACCAAAGGCGCGCCCGCCCTGCGCGTTGAAGCGGAAGTTCACCGCCGGGCGGTTGTTCTGGTCCATCGCGGCGCTGGCATCGACCAGTTGGTCGCCGGTCACAACGGGGGTTTGTTCCACCTCGTAGAACGTGCCGGGACTGTCCAGTGACGGATAGAGCGCGTTGCGCGGGCCGGGCACTTCAGTCGGATCGGATGTTACACCCACAACCGGATGAAAGGTCAGCCGCGCGGTGGTCCCGATCAGCGATTTCAACTCTTCGGCGGACCCGATGCCGGGCACTTGAATCAGGATGCGATCTTCGCCCTGCCGCTGAATGGTGGGTTCGCGCGTTCCGGCCTCATCGACACGGCGGCGAATAATCTCCAGCGAGGTGCGCATGGTGCGCTCATCGGTGGCCTGCCGCTCTGCGGCGGAAAGCGCGACAACAAGTTCCTCGCCCTCGGTGCGCACTTCCAGATCATTGCCAACGCCAAAGCCGGTCAGACTTTGTGTCGGCTGCGCCAGTTCACGCAGAAAACCCGCCGCTTGGTCAATCACCTCGGGGTTGCCAAGTCGCACGCGCAATTCCCCCGAATCCTGAGAATCCACGCGCCGCACAGCCCCGACAATGTCGCGCTCGTCGCGCAAGCGGTCGCGCACCGTGGGCCAAAGCGCGTCTATGCGGTCGGCATAGACATCGGACACGTTCACCTCTGCCAGCAGATGCGCCCCGCCGCGCAGATCAAGGCCCAGATTGATCAAAAAGGACGGCAGGAAACCGGGCCAAGCCGCAAGATCCTCTTCCGAAAACGCCTCGCCCCGCTCTTGCGCAGTCACGGCATCATTATGCCGCTCGACCTGTGCGTAGAACAGGTTGGGCACAGCGATCAGCAGCGCCAAAGCGCATGTGCCCCAGATGAGGATGCGTTTCCACATCG
This sequence comes from Roseinatronobacter domitianus, assembly GCF_023336755.1. Lineage (GTDB taxonomy): Bacteria > Pseudomonadota > Alphaproteobacteria > Rhodobacterales > Rhodobacteraceae > Roseinatronobacter > Roseinatronobacter domitianus. Next base: position 96,209 of record NZ_JALZWP010000010.1, read on the forward strand.
GAATATGCAGCATAGGTCAGGTGTCCTGTCAGGGGTTTACATGTATCAAGGCACGCGCGCGACGCCGCGCAAGAGGGTGCGGCGATTATTCTTTGGCCGCCGGTTCGGTTTTTGACATTACCGTGGCGATGGTCTGTTTCAGCACCCGCACGCGCACGCCCTCGGCGATCTCGACCTCGACCTCGCCATCTTCCTTGACCTTGGAAATCTTGCCGACAATGCCGCCTTGCGTGACAACCTGATCGCCGCGGCGCAGCGCCTCGACCATTGCGGCATGTTCCTTGACCTTCTTTTGCTGCGGACGGATCAGCAGGAAATACATGATGACGAAGATCAGGACGAATGGGATGATCGAAATCAGGCCACCGGCGGCCCCGGCATCTTGCGCATAAGCGGGTGTGACGAACATGAAAGCTCCTGTCTGGTTACGGCCCGTCGCGCGGGCATGAAAGTAAGGCCCCAAACGGGGCCGGATTTGGCGCGCACACTACTGGCAGGCATGGGGCTTGGCAAGGCGAACTGGACGGCACTACCAGCGCTGTGATAGCCCGCGCAACAGCAGCGTGCCCCGGCGACGAAACTCTGACGTGCCAAGCGCGCCTTTTGCGACGCGCGCAGGGTCTTGGACGGCCTGTTGCAAGATCGGCCCGGCCTGAAACCCCGCCAGAAGCGCGGGCGCGGCGGTTTTGGGAACCGTTCGGCGCGCGCTGCGGGCTTGGGCCAGCGCCTCTTGCCCGGCGCGCGCCATCTGGGTCGTATCAGTGCCGGTGGGAATCGGCGCGCGATTTGCCGCCTGCAAGGCTGGCACGGCTTGCAGCCATTGCGCGATACCGCTGGCGCGCCCCATGGCACGGGTGGCAGCTTCGGCGCTGTCCTGCGCGCCAAGCACGCGCGCGGCCAGCCACATCAAGTTGCCCGCGCTCTGGTCGATATGGGCCAGCCATGCGTTGATGTCAGCAAATGGCGCGCGGTCAATGTGCCAATGGCGCGCGGCAATCATCTGATGGCCCAACTCTACCGGCAAAGCATGGTCGCGCCAAAGGGCGGCCAAAGGGTCGGCCACCTCATGCGCGCGCGGCGGCTTGCCTGTCGAAATATCATCCAGAACATCGGTCCAGAATTGCAGCCGCATCTGCGCAATCATCGGTTCTTGCGTCAGATAAGGCGCGCGGGCAATTTCCAGGTTGAAGGCGTAAAGCACCCACAGCTTTCTGCGCTCTTGTGGCGATGCGGTCAGGCTTGCCGCAAAGCGGTCCGGGTCGGACGCTGCAACCTTATCTTCCAGCGCATCCGTCATTCGGGAGCGACGACCATCAAGGCATAAGCGATCTCTGACGGCGCCGCGCGCCAGCGGGCGATCTCTGCCTCTGCGGTGTCCAGAGCGGCAGCAAGCGCCGGGCTGGCACTGGGGCGCAAGCTGGCGATGCGCCGCTCCATTGGCATATAATAGTTTTCCCAAGCTGCGCCAATTTGCATATTCTCGCCCAGAACCCGGTAGCCTGCCTGGGCGACCCGGTCGCGGATGCCCGCCATATCGGTGATCTGCGGGTATTCCGCCGACCAGAACGCGCGCGCGGCTTGCGACGGGCGCGGCAACATGCACGGTTCCGAAAACGCCACGCGCCCGCCCGTGGCCAAGGCAGGGCGCCACGCCTTGAGCGCTTGGCTGATCCCGATGAAATAGATCGCGCCCGCGCACCAGATCAGGTCATACGGCCCATTAAGCGCAGCCATATCGCCTTGGCGCACCTGCACGCGGTCACCGAAAGGGGCGACCCGCTTTTGCGCGGCCTCCACGAATTGCGCGATCTTGTCCACGGCATCTATCCATGCCTGCGGGCGATCCTTGGCCAGCGTCAGCGTATCGGCCCCCGACCCGCAGCCCGCATCGCAAATGCGCGCTGTGGCGGGCGTTCCCGCCACTGACAGCGCCCAGCCCAGATCGGCAGAGGCCCCCGGCCCTTCGCGTGCCAGATCGGCATAAAGCGTCAGGAAAGCTTCGTCCTCGGTCAGGTCGGACATGGGCGCACTCCATCGCGCAAGAGTTTCCAGGTAACGGCGTCGAGAAGCGCCTCGAAGCTGGCATCGACGATATTGGGCGACACGCCCACGGTGGACCAGCGCCGCCCCTGCCCATCCTCGGAATCGATGATGACACGGGTCACGGCCTCTGTCCCCCCTTGTGTGATGCGGACCTTGAAATCCACCAGCTTCATATCGTCGATCGCGCCCTGATACGGCCCCAGATCCTTGGCCAGAGCTTTCGCCAGCGCGTTGACCGGCCCCCGATCATGGCCTTCGGCATCCATCGATTCCGACACGGACAGCTTTTTCTCATCCCCGATCTTCAAGACCACCACGGCTTCAGACAAGGACACCATCTGGTCATACTTGTTCTTGCGCCGCTCGACGGTCACGCGGTAGCGCTTGACCTCGAAAAACACCGGCACCTGCCCCAAAGCACGGCGCGCCAGCAACTCGAAACTCGCCTGCGCGCTGTCATAGGCATAGCCCGCATCCTCGCGCGTCTTGATATCGTCCAGAATGGCTGGAAGGCGCGTATCATCGCGCGCCACGGCCACCCCCATATCGGCCAGCACCATGCGCAGGTTCGACTGCCCGGCCTGGTTCGACATGGGCACAATGCGCGCATTGCCGACTTGTGCCGGGTCGATATGCTCATAGGTGCTGGGGTCCTTGGCGATGGCGCTGGCGTGCAGCCCGGCCTTATGCGCGAAGGCGGAGGCGCCGACATAAGGCAAGCTGCGCTGCGGCACGCGGTTCAGAATATCATCCAGCTTGCGCGAAATGCGCAACAGACCGCGCACAGCGTCCGGGGTCACGCCCGTCTCGAACCGGTCGGCATAGGCGGGTTTCAGCACCAAGGTCGGGATCAGCGTGGTCAGCGACGCATTGCCGCACCGCTCCCCCAGCCCGTTCAGAGTGCCCTGGATCTGGCGCGCGCCCGCTTCCACGGCGGCCAGCGAGCAGGCCACCGCCTGGCCGGTATCGTCATGGCAATGAATGCCCAAGCGGTCGCCGGGGATGCCACTGGCAATGACCGCTTCGGTAATCGCGCGGATTTCACTGGGCAGCGTGCCGCCATTGGTATCGCACAGCACAATCCAGCGCGCGCCTGCGTCATGGGCGGCGTGGATGGCTTGCAAGGCGTAATCGGGGTTGGCCTTGTAGCCGTCGAAGACATGCTCGGCATCGAAATGCGCCTCGCGGCTTTGCGCCACGCAATGCGCGACAGAGGCGCGGATATTGTCCGTGTTCTCCTCCAGCGAAATGCCTAGCGCATGGGTGACATGGTAGTCATGCGTCTTGCCGACAAGGCAGACCGCTTTCGTGCCCGCATTCAGGACAGCCGCCAGCACGTCGTCATTCTCCGCAGACCGCCCCGCGCGCTTGGTCATGCCAAAGGCGGTGAGGGTGGCTTTGGTCTGGGACGGGCTTGCGAAGAACTCGGAATCGGTCGGGTTCGCGCCGGGCCAGCCGCCTTCGATATAGTCGATGCCAAGCTGGTCGACCATGGCGGCAATCTGGTGCTTTTCAGCGGTCGAAAACTGCACGCCCTGCGTTTGCTGGCCGTCGCGCAGGGTGGTATCGTAGAGGTATAGGCGCTCGCGGGTCATGGGCCCACCGCGCCCCGGGCTTGACCCGGGGCCTTTGGGTTGGCCTGGCAGTTGGCCGCAAGGCCCCGGGTCAAGCCCGGGGCGGGTGTCGCTTTTGTGTCGAGCGGTTTGGATATAGCCCCAAAGCCCGTTTCGCCCTCTCGCGCGACCGCTAGAAATCTATGTTTGCGGGTCGCCTGCGACCCGCTTCGCCCCCGACCCGCCCCGTCGCATCGAAGGTGCGCGCCTTTGGCGCGACGCGGGGGCGAAATCGCCCCCACCCTCGGGCCGGGCGCTACGCTATTGTTTGCGAAGATCATTCGAGGCCCTCCAGTTTGGAGGGGTCGAAATCCGGGCCTGGAACAAGTTCGACACCTGCTTTCGACATTCGGACCTCGACCCCCGCATTGAGCAGCGCGGATTTCATGGTATCGACTTGTGAAAAATCCTTTTTTGTCAACGCATCGTCGCGCAATGTCGCCAGTTTCGAAGTGAGATTGGACAGATCGACAGAAGGAGCATGTGCCCAATTTGGTGTGCTATCGTTCATCAGTCTAAGAAAACGCAAACTCGCGCGCAGTGTTGGAGCATCATCTGCCTGCGAAAGCTGGTGTAATTCGTAGATCGCGGCAGAGGTGTTGAGATCATCTGACAGAGCCTGAACAACCGCAACGTAAGGCTCGGCATTGTCGAGTGCCCGGTCAGCTTGCTTATACCACTTGCGCAGCACCCGCTCCGCCTCCCGCGCCTTCTCCTCCGTCCAATCCATCGGCTTGCGGTAATGCGTCGATAGCATCACAAACCGGATCACCTCGCCCGGCCAGCCCTGCTCCAACAAATCCCGCACCGTAAAGAAATTGCCCAAGCTCTTGGACATTTTCTTGCCCTCGACCTGCACCATTTCATTGTGCAGCCAATAGCGCGCAAAGCCTCCGTCCGGATGCGCGCAGCAGGATTGCGCGATCTCGTTCTCGTGGTGCGGGAATTGCAGGTCGATCCCCCCGCCGTGAATATCAAACGACGCGCCCAACAGCTCATCCGCCATGGCCGAGCATTCGATATGCCACCCCGGACGCCCCCGTCCAATGCTTTTTCCTTCCCAGACCGGCCCGTCCCACCCCGGCTCATCCGCCGCCGAGGGCTTCCACAGCACGAAATCCAACGGGTCGCGCTTGTAGGGCGCCACTTCCACCCGCGCGCCCGCGATCATGTCATCGACCGAGCGGCCCGACAGGCGGCCATAGTCGGGATAAGAGCGCACATCGAACAGCACATGCCCCTCTGCGGCATAGGCATGGCCCTTGGCCACCAGCCCTTCGATCATACCCACCATCTGCCCGATATACTCGGTCGCGCGCGGCTCCATATTGGGCCGCAGCGCGCCCAACGCGTCCATATCGGCGTGATACCAGTCGATCGTCTCATCCGTCAGCGTGCGGATGATGGCGTTCAGGTCGCCCCCGCCCTTCGCCTGCATATCCCGCGCCCGCGCGTTGATCTTGTCATCGACGTCGGTGAAATTGCGCACATAGGTGACGTGATCCGCGCCGTAAACATGGCGTAACAGCCGATACAAAACATCGAACACCACCACGGGCCGCGCATTGCCCAGATGCGCACGGTCATAGACCGTGGGGCCGCAGACATACATCCGCACATTGTCAGGGTCCAAAGGCGTGAACGCCTCTTTCCGGCGGGTGCGGGTGTTGTGAAGCGTAATCTCGGTCATCTAATCCTCTCGGGCGCAGCGCCGTGGCGGGAGGGATCAGATACCAGTAACCACCCGCCAAAGCCGTCAGCGGCAAATGCAGCAGCACAGGGTGATGGTCAAGCAGGTCATGCACGCGACCCTAACGCCGCGCCCCGCCCCTGCCAAGACGAAAACGGCCCGCGCCTGGGAGGAGCGCGGGCCAAAACCACGGGAGCAGCATTGCGGGGAGGCGCGCGCTGCCCGTGATATTCCTAGTTGTCCACTTGCTTGCCGCGCACCAACGATTGCGCAACATAAACAAGAATGGCGAAGCCGACCGCACCCGCGCCGAAAATCCCCAGCAGCAGCAGCGCGTCAATTGGTCCGCCCATGTGTTGCATCCCCGAGCGGGTAATCCACAAAACGAACCACACCGCCGCGATGCCCCCGATGGGCATGGAGAGTTGCGCCAGCAGGAACTTGCGCATCGACATTTCGCGGTCGCGGATCAGCACATAGATGTAACCCACGGTGATCACCGCAGCGACCACGACCATGGCCCAGAACAGACCGGCCCCGAACATTTCCTCAAACACCGCCAGAATGGTGCCAAACGTCATTTCTTCCATGTCTCAATCTCCTTTAGCAGGCTTCATCTTGCCTCAAATACTCGCGGAGGAGTGCGGCGACAGCCGCACGGGGGCGGCAGCCCCCTGCCCCGGCAGTCTCAGGCGCGCCCGCGCAGCATGGCGTTATAGGTGGCTTTCAGCGCGACTTCTTTCATCAGCCACGACACCCACAGCTCTTCCAGCGGTGCGATGACGCCGGGGAAGGACGGGACAAGGTGGTTTTTGTAGTCGAATTCGATCAGCATGGCGCGGCCAATGCGGGTAATCAGCGGGCAAGACGTGTAACCGTTGAAGGTTTTGGTGCCTTCGCGGCCCGCGATCTCGCTGACAAGGTGATCTTCGACCACCGGCTGGTGCCATTTCACGCTGGCGGCTGTCTTGCCCTTTGGCACACCGTTAATGTCGCCAATACCGAAGACATTGGCATATCGCTGGTGGCGCAGGGTTTGCTGGTCAACCTCTATCCAGCCCTGATCCGTCCATTTATCGGCCCATGACAGGCCAGAGTCGCGCACAACTTGCGGCGCGCGCTGCGGCGGGATGACGTTCAGGAAATCGAACGCGGTGGTCACATCGCCATCCGGGGTGGCATAGGTCGCGGTTTTCGCCCCCGCATCGACGGCTTTCAGCACATGGCTCCAGCGATAGGTGATGTCGCGATCATCGAATAACTGGCGCACGCGGTGGTCCACCACGGGCACGCCGAACAGGTTTTGCGCCTGAGAGTTATAGACCAGCTCGACCTTGTCGCGGTTGCCTTTGCGGCTGGCAATATCTTCGGCCAGAAAGGTGATCTTCAGGGGCGCGCCGGCGCATTTCATTTCTGTCGCAGGGCGGCCAAACAGGCCAACGCCGCCTTGGTCGGTGAACTTGTCCAGTGCGGCCCAGGTTTTCGCGGCTTCTTCCGGCCCGGCATAATGCGCGGTGATGCCGGTGTCGGGGCCGGTCTGTGACAGGTCGAACCCTTCGACCGCATCCCAATCCAGCGTCAAGCCGGTGGCGACGATCAGATAATCATACTCCACCCGTTCCCCGCCGAGCGTTGTGATGCGGTTTGCCTCCGGGTCGATCTCTGCGGCGTAATCGGGGATGAATTTGATGCCACGGGGCAACCAGTCGGTTGTCTGACTGACAGAGTAATTCGCGCCCTTCAGGCCCGCTGCGATCAGCGTGAAGCCGGGCTGATACCAATGCTGCGCCCTGCCGTCGATGATGGTGATCTGCGCGCCATCCAACCGGTCGGCCAGACGATTGGCAATCGCCGCCCCACCCGCGCCCGCGCCCAAGATCACGATCCGCGCCGATGTTTTGACGGTTTGCGCCGTTACAGAGGCACCGGTGGTCGCAAGCGCAGCGCCACCTGCTGCAAGGCTGATAAATCCACGACGGCTTAACTGTCCCAGTTCAAATCTGTTCATCTCGTCCTCATTGAATCGGTATACATATGGATACATTCCATACATCTATACATTCATATATTTACACGATCAAGCCTGTAAAGGTGAATCGGTTCTGCGACAAATTGCCATAATCGCCAGGTGCAAACTTTGATTTCGATCAAGGTCGCGGCGCGCGCGGGGCGGGTAAGATATGTGCAGGGAATATGAATAGAACCGGGGGCGCGATCCTGCCCCAGAGGAGTAAGCATGCGTCTGACGACGAGAACCAACCTTGCCCTGCGCACCCTGATGGTCTGCGCCGTCAACACTGATCGGCTGGTGCGCAAGCAGGATGTGGCGCGCGTTATCAATGCGTCGGAAAACCATCTGGCGCAGGTCATCAACAAGCTGGCACAGGACGGGTTCATCACCACGCAGCGCGGGCGGCATGGTGGGTTCAGCCTGAACCGCGCGGCCCGTTCGATCGGCGTGGGCGAGGTGTTTCGCGCTTTTGAGGCTGACCTGCCCCTGATCGAGTGTTTTTCGGACACTAACACCTGTCCGCTGAAAGATCATTGCCGCATGGGCAAGCATCTGAAACGCGCGGTCGATGCGTTCTATGGCGCGCTGGATGACTTGTATTTGTCCGACCTGACCGATTGCAATAGCGGCTTGGAGCAGTTGCTGCAACTTGAGGGGCCGCATTTGCCGCAGCAATGCCAACCCGGTGCGCATAGGCTTGTCACGCCCGAAGCGGCCTGATCGTCGTATCGCGTTGGTCAATCACCGCGCGGCGACAGGCATGGATGGGCAAAGCCGGGTAAGCCGCAGGTCAGTGTCAGACGGGCAACGCGGAACGCGTGATGGCGCCTGCGCTGCTCTCTGAAGCGCCGCCAAGACGCACAGGCCTGCCCGGTTTCAAGCCGCGCCGCGCGTTCTTGCTTGAACCCAAGGGGCTGGCTGGCTACCGCTATAGGCTGTTGCCGCCACAGGACCAAACCTGCCCATGCCCGTTTTACCAAGTATCCGCCTGTTTGATCTGGACCTTGTGTCTACAAGCCGCACGCAGGCCATTGACGCGCTGCTGGCACAACCACGCGCACGGGTGGCCTTTGTGAACGCCCATTGCGTCAACGTGGCCATGACCGACCCCACCTATCGTCGCGCCCTGCACAGCGCGGACATGCTGTTGCCCGATGGCGCGGGGCTGGAGCTGGCGGCCAGAATGCACGGGGCGCAATTTCAGGATAATCTGAATGGCACCGACCTTGGGCCGGACCTTGCACGCGCATTGGCCTGGCGCGGATTGTCGCTGTTTTTGCTGGGCGGCAGGCCGGGCGTGGCCGAGCGCGCCGCGACCCGGTTGCAGAACCTTGCGCCCGGACTGGAGATTGCTGGCACCTGCGATGGCTATGACGGCTTGCGCGATGCGCGCGCCACCATCGATGCAATCAATGCCAGCGGCGCCGATATGGTCTGGATGGCAACCGGCGTGCCGCATCAGGATATCTGGCTGGCCCAGAACGCCGCGCATCTGCACCCACGCTTCCTGATGGGGGTGGGCGCGCTGCTGGATTTCCTGTCGGGCCGGGTGACACGCGCCCCGCTCTGGTTACGCCGCGCGCGGCTGGAATGGCTCTGGCGGCTGGGACTGGAACCGCGCCGCATGTTCCGGCGCTATCTCATCGGCAATGTGATTTTCGTGGGACACGCCGTCCGCCACAGGTTCCGGCACGGTCGTTCACAGTAAGATGACCGCAGCGAAATGGTCTTTCCGCAAAATTGCCGCATTCATTGGGCAATCTGACGTCGAACCTGATAGAGTGGCGGCATGAGACTCGACCTGAAACGCCTGTTCCTGCTGGCTGGCCTGCTATGCGTTGCCGGTGGGGCGCTGTGGCACATGACGCGTGCACCGGCCCCGTTGGACCGCAGCGCGCGGCTGGCGCATTACGACACACCCCTGCCCGCACCGGCAGCGGGTCTGGGCATCTATTACCTTGGCCACAGCCTGATCGGTCCCGATATTCCGGCCTTTGTGACGCAACTGGCCCAAGCTGCGGGCGATGCGAGGGCGTTCTACAACAGCCAGCTTGGCTGGGGGGCCAGCCTGCGCACCCATTGGGAGCCGGAAGAACCGATTCCGGGCTTCGATGCAATGAACCATCCCCCCGCGCATCGTCCCGCCAAGGACGCCTTGGAAAGCGGCAGCTATAATGCGCTTGTGCTGACAGAGATGATCGACCTGCAAGATGCCATCCGCTGGCATGATTCGGGGCGCTATACTGCGCTCTGGACGCAACTTGCCAGAAAACATGCACCTGAGATACGGGTTTACAAATATGAAACCTGGCACCAGCATCTGAATGCCGCGAACTGGCTGGACCGGATAGAGCATGACGCCGAAGCCCTGTGGGAAGGCACGATCCTTGCACAGGCCAAAGCCTATCCCGGCGTGGGCACGATCCATGTTATCCCGGCAGGCCGTGCCATGGCTGCATTTGCCCGCGAATTACAGGCGCGCGGCGGATTGCCGGGCATGCCCGATACCGATGCGCTTTTCACGCTGACCGAATCCGGCGCGCGCGACGACATTCACCCCAGCGACAAGGCGGCCTACCTGATCGCGCTGGTGCATTACGCCACGCTTTACCATGCCGATCCGCGCGGCCTGCCGCACCATTTGCAGCGCGCTGATGGCACGGCCGCCGAAGCGCCTGCGCCCGAAGTGGCCGCACTTATGCAGCAAGTGGCCTGGGACGTCGTGCGCCGCACGCCTTCAACCGGGGTTCCGCAAATGGCGGGGGAAAGCTGATGCGCTGGCTGGGCCTGCTTGGTTCACTTCTAATGCCGGTTGCAGCTTGGGCCGAGGGGTATCTTTCGCCGCGCGACGCCGGCGCGCCACGCTGGCTGGGCATGAACCTGACAGAACTGCGCGATTACCAGCCGCAGCGCCCCTTTATCAATGTAGCGCATAATGCACGGCCCTGGATCGCGCATCGCGCGGGCCAGTGGGGCGGGTTCGAATATGCCGATCTGCGCCGCTTGGGCGCGGTGGATGCGCAAGGCTGGCCGCGCCGCCTGCCCAATGGGGCCACCGCCTTCTCCAGCCTGATGCTGGTCGACCTGGCAGAGGATGCGGGCGGCGTGGCGGGCAATTACCGGGTTACATGGTCCGGACAGGCCGATGTTACGATTACCGGTCGCGTGGGCGGCACACGGCGGCTTGGCCCGAATGAAATCTGGTTCAGTTTTTCGCCCGGCCCCGGCCTTGTGGAATTGCAGGTTTCAGACATCGACCCGGACAATCCGATCCGCGATATCGCTGTTGTGCATCAGCGCCATGTCACCGCGCATGAGGCGGGCGACATGTTCAATCCCGACTGGCTGGCACGGGTCGAGGGGATGGCGCTGTTTCGCTTCATGGAATGGATGAACACCAATTACACCACATGGGCCGAGTGGGACGAACGCACCCTGCCCGGTGCCTATACCTATACCACAGGCGCGGGTGTCCCGCTGGAGGTGATGATCCGGCTGGCCAACGAGACCGCGACAGACCCGTGGTTCACCATTCCACATCTGGCCAGCGACGACATGATCGCGCGCATGGCAAGCCTGATCCACGAAGACCTGGACCCCGGCTTGCGCGCCTGGATCGAATTCTCGAACGAGACATGGAACTGGTCCTTCCCGCAAGCCACCCATGCCCGCGAGCAAGCGCAAGCGCGCTGGGGGGACGGCAATCGCTGGCAGGAATGGAACGCCATGCGTGCCGCACAGATGGTTCAAATCTTCGACCGCGTGTTTGAGGGGCAGCGCGACCGGCTGGTGCGGGTGCTGGCCACGCAAACCGGCTGGCATGGGCTGGAAGAGCAGTTGACCGCGCCAAGCTGGCAGGCCGAAAACCCCGCCAATCCCGCGCCGCCCAGATTGTTCGACGCCTATGCCATTACCGGCTATTTCAGCGGCCTGCTGGGCAATGACGAGAAAATCGAGATGACTCGTGGCTGGCTGCGTGACGCGCTTGCGCTGGCCGAGGAAGAAGGCCGCGCGCAAGGGCTGTCCGGTGACGACCTGACGGCGTTTGCCCAGACCCGCGCGCATGACATGCTGCGCCCCCGCCTGATCGCAGAATTGCGCGATGGCAGCATCAGCGGCGACCCGCGCAACACGGTCACGTCCTTTCTGAACACCGACCTGCCCCATCATCGCGCGGTGGCCGATCGCTGGGGGCTGGAGCTTGTCGCCTATGAAGCTGGCACGCATCTGGTCGGGGTTGGCCCGCATATGCAGGACGAAGCGCTGAACGCGCTGTTCATCGACGTGAATTATTCCGAGGGGATGGGTGATCTGTATACCATGTTGCTGGATGGATGGGTGCGCGGCGGTGGCGGGATGTTCGCGCATTTCACCGATATTCGCGCGCCGGGCCGCTGGGGCAGTTTCGGCGTGTTGCGGCACCTGACCGACCACAATCCGCGCTGGGATGCGCTGGTCGGGTTCGACCCCAGACAGGTTGCGCCATGAGTATTGTCATTTCCGTCATCATCCCCGCCAATAACGAGGGCGCGTATATCGGCCAATGTCTGGCGGCATTGCTCGACAGCGACCCGGTGCCCGGTCATGCGCTGGAACTGGTCGTGGTGGCGAATGGCTGCACCGATGACACGGTCAAAGTCGCCCGGCGCTACCAGATGGCGACCTCTGAACGCGGCTGGACGCTGAAAGTGCTGGACCTTGCGGAAGGATCGAAGGTCAAGGCGCTGAACGCGGGCGATGTCGCGGCGATCGGCCGTTACCGCATCTACCTCGATGCCGATGTGCGGGTCAGTCGACCGCTTCTGGGGCAATTGGTGGCCGAGCTGGCCACCGATGCGCCCCGCTACGCGACTGGCACGCCTTTGATTGAAAGGTCCGAAAGTCGGCTGACCCGCATCTATGCGCGATTCTGGCAAAACGTGCCGTTCAATCGCAGCCAAGCGCCGGGATTCGGGCTGTTCGCGGTCAATGCCGCCGGGCGCGCACGCTGGGCCAAGTTTCCCGATATTATCGCCGATGACACATTCGTGCGCCTGCAATTCGCCCCATCAGAGCGGAGTCAGATCGCGGCCTGCTATACTTGGCCGATGGTCGAGGGATTGGGGCGGCTTGTGCGCGTGCGCCGACGTCAGGACAAAGGCACGCGCGAGATCGCCAAACGCTTCCCGGACCTGTTGCAGAACGAGGACAAGGCCCGCCCGGACATTCTTGCGCTTGCAAAGGCAGACCCTTGGGGATTTGCGGTTTACGGCATCGTTATCCTGTTGGTGCGCATGGGCCAGCCCTTTTCGGGCAAGGAATGGTCACGCGGCCGCTGAGCCACGCGCCGCCTGCACAAAAGCCTTCATTCGGGCCGCATCCTTGACCCCCGGCGCGGCCTCTACCCCAGAGGAGACATCCACCTGTTGCGCGCCGGTCAGGCGGATCGCGTCTGCCACATTGTCGGGCGTCAGGCCGCCTGCCAGCATCCAAGGTCGCACCCAGTCGCGCCCGGCGATCAAGCGCCATTCAAAGGCCAATCCATTGCCGCCGGGCAGGTCAGCACCTGCGGCAGGCTTGGCGTCAACCAGAATCTGGTCCGCCACGGCTTCGTATGTTGCAAGTTTGGGCAGGTCTGCGGCGCTTGCAATCCCGACCGCTTTCATCACCGGCAAACCGTGGCGCGCGCGCAAGGCTGCGACCCTGTCGGGCGGCTCTGCGCCGTGAAGCTGGATCATGTCGATGGGCACCTGCGCAAGGATCGCGTCCAGCGCGGCGTCATCCGGGTCAACAACAAGCGCAACCTTGGCCAACCCCACGGGCGCGACCAATGCCAACGCGCGGGCCGCGTCAAGCGACAGGTTACGCGGGGATTTGGGGAAAAACACAAACCCCGCATAGCTGGCTCCGGCCTGTGCGGCCGCCTCCAGATCCTCGGCAGAGGTCAGCCCACAGAACTTGACGCGGGGCGCGGTCATGCCGGGCTACTTCGCTTCCAGAACCGCCAGAACATCGTCCTTCTGGGCGACAGAGGGAGCGGCTTTTTCAAATTTTTCCAGATCGCTCTCGAGCGCGGCGACACGGCGGCGCAGGCGCGCGGCCTCTGCACGGTAACTGTGTTCGCGCAGCCATTCCCAGACCAGACCCAGCATAAGGCCCAGCCCGATCGCCAGCCCCAGCAAGATGAACAACGGCAGCCCAAAGCCAAAATTGAACCCGATCAGGTTGCCGATGGTTTCGGGAAATAATTGCACAGACACGAAATCACGGTTCGCCAGCGCAATCGTTGCCAGAAGGATCGCCAGCACCGCCGACAGAGCGATTCGCAGATAGGCCATCATGATAGGGTCACTCCTCGATACCGTTGAGCCGGTCGCGCAGCAGCTTGCCGGTCTTGAAAAATGGAACAGCCTTTTCGGCCACCTCGACACTTTCGCCGGTGCGCGGATTGCGCCCGACACGGGCATCGCGCTTCTTGACGGAAAATGCCCCAAAGCCGCGCAGCTCCACCCGCTCACCGCGCGCAAGCGCCTCGGTGATCTCATCAAAGATGGTGGCAACTATACGTTCGACATCACGCTGAAACAGGTGTGGGTTTTCTTCCGCAATTTTCTGGATCAGTTCCGACCGGATCATCCAAGTTACCCCCGCAAGCCGCGCTTTGTAGCGCTGTTCCAATGTCTATAGCCAAAACCGGGCCGCAACACCATAGAAACTAACGAAACTGCGGCCCAGACTGGTAAAATCCCGCCAACTAGAAGGCTGGCTGGGTTTGGCGGCGGCGTTGCAGCAAGATGACAAGGCCCAACAATAGCAGGGCCGGGATGAAGAAAATCTGCTGCGGCAAGCGGTCGGCTTCGACCGAAACCGTCACAAGCTGCACCGGACGTTCGGCGTAAAAGTCGAAATCACCCAATCGGTCCTGATAGGGTGTGCCGAACATCGGCTCATCCATCGCAACTGCGTCTTCGGACGGCATAAGGAACAGGCCCGTGCTGGTCAGGCGCTGCGCCGGGGGGGTGTCATCGACGATCACGCGCAAGGTTGTCGAGCGTAATTCGCCGGTGTTGAAATCCGGTCCCTCGATGAACAGACGCAATTCTTCACCCGGTTGGGCATTTTCCAGAACGTCCTCGAACTGGGTGCCGGGCCGGTCTTCAAACGGGGGTTGGATGCGGTCCAGCCAGAAGTTGGGCACAAACAGCGTGAACGCCACCAGCAGCAGCGCCGCCGATTCCCATAGTCTGGACCGGGCAAGGAAATAGCCCTGCGTGGCGGCGGCAAACAGCAGCATGGCAAAGGTGGCAATCACGAAGATGAACACCGCCTGCAAGATGCCCGCGGTGGTGCCAAGGTCCACACCATATAGAATAAGCGTCGGGTTGTAGATGAACAGAAACGGCAGCGCGAGCGTGCGCAGGCTGTAGAAAAACGCGGTAAAGCCGGTCTTGATCGGGTCGCCCCCCGACACGGCGGCCGCGGCAAAACTGGCCAGCCCTACCGGAGGTGTGACATCGGCCATCAGCCCGAAATAGAACACGAACAAATGCGCCGCGATCAAGGGCACGATCAGCCCTTCACTGGCACCCAGCGTGACAACGACCGACGCCATCAGCGACGACACCACGATGTAATTCGCCGTGGTTGGCAGACCAAGCCCCAACACAAGCGAGAAGAACCCCACCAGCACAAGCATCAGGAACAGGTTGCCCATGGACAAAAGCTCTACCAGCCCCGCCAATTCGGTGCCGATGGGCGTGCGCGTGACCGTGGCCACGATAATGCCCGCCGCCCCTGTGGCCACGGCAATGCCGATCATGTTGCGCGCACCCGTCACCATACCATCGATCAGGTCGGTCACACCGGCGCGGATATGGCGCATCATATCACCCTCGCCGCGCAACAGCGCCTTGATGGGCCGCTGTGTCAGCATGATGAACACCATCATCAGCACAGCGAAATAAGCCGATTTTGATGGCGACTGCCGTTCCACCATCAGGAACCAGACCAGCACCACGATGGGCAGAAGGTAATGCAGACCCGTCGGGAAAACCTCGTTCATCTTGGGCAGCTTGACGACCTCGGAATTGGGATCATCCATTTCCAGATCATCGCGGCGGCTGGCGACCCACAGGCACGCAAAATAGAGTGCCGCCAACGCGGCAAGAATGATCGGGGCCGACAGCGCGGGCGCCGCCGCCCGTAACCCGTTCACACCCAGTATAACGCCATAAAACACAGCGCCCGCGCCAACAAAGCCAATGGCCACCTTGCCCAGCATGACCAGCAGCGAGCCACCCTGCCCCAAGGCCGGGATGCCGTTGCGCAGCGCTTCCAGATGGACGATGTAGATCAGCGCGATATAGGAAATGATTGCCGGGATGAAGGCGTGCTTAATGACCTCCAGATAAGAAATCCCAACGAATTCGACCATAAGAAAGGCCGCAGCCCCCATCACCGGCGGCATGATCTGGCCATTGACCGAGGATGACACCTCGACTGCGCCGGCCTTTTCACTGGTAAAGCCCACACGCTTCATCAGCGGTATGGTGAATGTGCCGGTCGTGACCACATTGGCGATGGACGAGCCCGAAATAAGCCCCGTCGCGCCAGAGCCGACAACCGCCGCTTTCGCAGGGCCGCCGCGCAGATGCCCCAACCCGGCAAAGGCAAGCTGAATGAAGTAATTGCCCGCGCCCGCCTTGTCCAAAAGCGCGCCGAACAACACGAACAAGAACACGAACGCCGTGGACACACCCAAGGGAATGCCGAACACACCTTCGGTGGACAGCCATTGCGTGTTGATGATGGCATCAAAAGACCGGCCCTCATGCGCGATCAGGTCGGGGATCAGCCAACCCGTGCCGAAATAACTATAGGCCAGAAAGATGCTGCCGACGATGGTCAGCGCAGGGCCAAGCGCGCGGCGCGAAGCTTCCAGCATCAGCACAAGGCCGACCACACCCACCCAAATCTGGCCTTGGGTTGGCAGACCGGCCCGCGCCGTGTCCGAAATCTCACGCGAGAACCACAAAACGTAAAACGCGCAGCCCCCGGCCACGATCGCCAGTATCCAATCGAAGATCGGAATGTGCTTGCGCGGCGATTTCTTGAAGGCCGGATAGGCCAGAAAGGCCAGAAACAGCGCAAAGGCCAAATGCATGGGCCGGGTCTGGTCCGACCCGATCACCCGCGCGCCGGGGATGTATTGCGCGAACTGAAATTGCAGATCGGCAATCCAGACCTGAAACATGGACCACAGAAAGGCCACGCTCGCAATCAGCAGCGCCACCTTGCGGTTTACCGGCTCGCGCCCGCCCGAATCGGTGCTGGCGACAAGGTCTTGCAACTCCTCGTCGCTAAAACGGCGACCGTTTTCAGGCGCTTGCGTCATGGTCCATCCCCCAAATTTTGGTTGAATTCACGGCGTTTGCGCGACACAGCGCGGTCAAAACGCAAGTAATGGCCCCCACGCTTTTGGAGGCCATTATTATCTAACGGCCGTGGGCCGATCAGTCCATCAGGCCCGCTTCGCGGTAGTAGCGTGCCGCGCCGTCATGGATCGGGGCAGAATTGCCGTCCGTGACCATGGTCTGCGCATCCAGAATATCGAGCGCCGGGTGCAGCGCCTTGAACTGGTCCAGGTTCTCGAAGATCGCCTTGACCACCTCATAAGCCACATCGTCCGACACAGCGGTCGAGGACACGAAGGTCGCGCCCACACCGAAGGTGGTCACGTCCTCGGCGTTGCCGCGATACATGCCGCCGGGGATGGTCGCCATGCGGTAGTAAGAGTTTTCTTCGACCAGCCCGCGAATCGCGTCATTATCCACATTCACCAGCACGGTGTCGCATGACGTGGTCGCTTCCTGAATGGCACCCGACGGGTGGCCAACGGTGTAGATGATCGCGTCCACATTGTTGTCGCACAGCGCCAGCGACTGCTCGGCGGGCGGCAATTCGGTGGCTTGGGCGAAGGTGTCGACGGTCCAGCCCATGGCTTCCATCACCACATCCATCGTGCCGCGCTGGCCGGAACCGGGGTTGCCGATATTCACGCGCTTGCCCGCCAGATCGTCGAAATTGGTGATGCCCGCATCGGCGCGTGCGACCACGGTGAACGGCTCGGGGTGCAACGAGAAGACCGCGCGCAATTCCTCAAACGCACCGTTTTCTTCAAAGCGCGAGGTTCCATTGGCGGCATGGAACTGCCAGTCGGACTGCGCGACGCCGAATTCCAGCTCGCCCGAGCGGATGGCGTTGATGTTGAAGATCGACCCGCCGGTCGATTCCACGCCGCAGCGGATGCCGTGTTCCGCGCGGTCACGATTGACCAAGCGGCAGATTGCGCCGCCCGCGGGGTAATACACGCCGGTCACGCCGCCGGTGCCGATAGAGATAAAGGTCTGGTCCTGCGCCACGGCTGCCCCGCCAAAAGCGGTGGCAAAGGCGAAAACGCCAGCTGTCAGATGTTTGGTCATTTAGATCCTCCAGGTTGAGTGTGCCGCCACTGAGCGGGCGGCTTCAAGGCGCGCGGATCGGCGGATTTCCCCTGCGACCATGCGCCTTATCCCCCAAATGGACGACGCCACGTCCCGAGAGTCAAGCATTGCGGCCTAAAAAACAGGCAGTTTACCTTGGGTCAGCCCGGTTCGACGCATCTGCCCGTTTGCGCGCCAGAGCGCCAGCGCCGCCGCGGGCGGTGGCACTGCTATGCGACGACCTAGGCACTTTATTGAAGCCAAACCCCTCCACAGAAAATCAGCGCGCTGACGGACATCAAAGCGCCGCCGCGTGGGGTGGGGGGGGCAGCAGTTCCCTTTATCGTGGCGATTTCTTACCGCTAGGCTTCTTAGACACACTGCCTTTAAACCACGTCGAGTACCGCTTCCTTCTGATAGAAAATTTCTCGCATATTTTGGTATCAAGATCGATAGCTGTCCGAACACATACATCGGTCAAATAAATTAATTCATCAAAATTTAGATGTGTTCTCTTGCCTTCGATAAAACTGAATTTTGGATGCTTCTTCACCCTTCCCAAAAATATTCTATTGACAAAACCTCGATTATGAACTTGGATATTTCTTACTTCTAAAAAAATCTTTAGAGCCTCACGATCACTCTCAACGGGAAATAGGTCCACTCCCATCGAATCCTTAATAAAATTTTCAACCTTAGACATACCACCATATGAGAGTGAATTAATTTTTCGATCAATTAAGTAGTCAATCAACTCCTTCTTGTTCTTAAAGTCAAAAATATCTTCTACCCTAACAGATTCTCCTGACTTCACAATCTCTGGCTTCGCTTTCATTGCGCTCTGTATAGCTGCCGAAACAAACCAAAGAAAAGAGTCGACAGTGTTGATTGTAAGATTCTTCGAGTTAAGATACTTAAATTCATGAAGTTTTTTAACTGCACGTTCTGGATTATCTATCCTCGCTTGATGTTTCTGCTTCTCATCTTCACTCTCCGCGCCTAAAATAAGTGCTTTACTAGCTTCTAAAGCTACCTCGTCAGCACTATGCGCCAAATGAAGAGTAAAATAAAATAGATCAACCATCTTGTGATAATCAACTAGAAAATCATAGAGTGCTCTGCTAGCGAGCGTGTTATTATTTGGGAAAAAGAAGCCCAATTTCTCTGCCTTAGATTGGTCCAAAATTCTCAACTCCATTAAATTTTTATAAGGATACTTTATATCACAAGCGCTAATCTTGGCTAATTGAATAGACGATCAGGGAAGATCAGCAGCTATTCCCAACCTCTCCTCCACAACCCCCACATACCAGCTTGCCCCATAGGGGATCACCTCGTCGTTGAAATCGTATTGCGGGTGGTGCAGGCCCGGTCCGTCGCCCGCGCCCAGCACGATATACGCGCCGGGGCGTTCTTCCAGCATATAGGCGAAATCCTCGCCGCCCATGTTGAACCCGGCTTCCACGCACTGCCCCGACACGTCCAGCGCCACCTTGCGGGCGTAGTCGGTGTGTTCCGCGTGGTTCACCATCACCGGGTAGCCGCGCAGGAACTCCACCTCTGCCAGCGCGCCAAACGCCCGCGCCGTGCCCTCCGCCAGCGCGCGCAGCCGCGCTTCTGCCAGGTCACGCACCCCCGCGTCATGCGTGCGGATCGTCCCGACAATCGCCACTCGCGCCGGGATCACGTTATGCGCGTGGCTGGATGTGTCCACCCCGCAGACCGACAGCACGATGTTCTGCGTCGGGTCGGTGTTGCGCGATGCGACCGTTTGCAAGGCCACGATCAGGTGGCTGGCGACCACCACCGGGTCGATGGTCTGGTCGGGCTTTGCGGCATGTCCGCCCTTGCCTTCGATCACCAGCCGAAACTCATCCACCGCCGCATAGAACGCACCCGCGCGGATGTTGAACTCTCCCAGCGGATGGCCGGGGCGATTGTGCAGGCCATATACTTCGGTAATCCCGAACCGGTCCATCAGCCCCGCGTCGCACATCACCTTGGCGCCGCCGCCGCCTTCTTCGGCGGGTTGGAAGATGACCGCCACCGTGCCGTCAAACGCGCGCGTTTCACATAAGGCTTCGGCGGCGGCCAGAAGCATCACCATATGCCCGTCATGCCCGCAGCCATGCATCCGCCCCGGCACGGTGCTGGCATAGGGCTTGCCAGTGGCCTCATGCATCGGCAACGCATCCATATCGGCGCGCAGGGCAATGCAGCGGCCGGGGCCGCCCCGTCCATGGATCAGCCCCACAACGCCGGTCACGCCAATGCCCTCCTCGACCGCATCGCAGCCGAAAGCGCGCAGCTTCTCGGCCACAGTGGCGGCGGTGCGGTGGCAGTCGAACCCCAATTCGGGATGGGCATGAAAATCGCGCCGCCAGGCTGCATGGTCGGTCAAGCGCGCGGCAAAACGGTTGCGGATGGGCATGATGGCTCCTGTGACGAAAGCTGCCCACAGGCTACGCCGCCACCCGCGCGGCTGCAAGCGGGCGAAACCACGTTTGCATCGCGTGCGCCATGCGCTAAAGCTGCTGCATGTCTCTAGACCTGCCAACGCTTTCCGACGACCAATCCCAGGCTTGGGCGCGCGTCTGCGCCGCGCTCGACGCTGCGGGAATTGATCTTGATACAGGCCAGACCGGCCCCATGCCCGATACACGCGGCACGGTGCTGGCCATTACCGGCAAGGCCGGGTCGGGCAAGACATTGCTGCTCGCCGGGCTGACCAAGGCACTGACCGCCGCCGGGGTCGAGATTGTCACCGGCGAGTATGAACCCCGCAAACGCCGCGACCGCCGCTCGCTGGCGGTGCTGGCTCCGACCAATAAAGCGGCCTCGGTGCTGCGGGGGCGCGGTGTGCCCGCAACCACCTTGCACCGCATTCTCTATTCGCCGGTCTATGATCCGGAATATGAAAAAATCGCCGAATGGCTGGCAGGCCAGGCCCCGCGCCCGACAATCGAAGGCATGGAGGATGTCGCTCTTGACCGGGCCGCTGCCTTTTATGCGCAAACCCCGTCCATTCCCGGTGCGCTGGCGGCAGCAGGCTTGCGCGGGTCCGATTTCATCACCGGCTGGAAGCGCCGCGACGACCCGCTCGATATTGGCTTCGTCGATGAAAGCTCGATGTTGGATGCGCGCCAGCTTGAAGACCTGAAAGAACTCTTCGGCACGTTGGTCCTGTTCGGCGACCCGGCGCAGCTCGCCCCGGTGGGTGGCGCAGGCGAAATGGTCTTCGACCACCTTCCAGCCCCGCAAAAGATGCATCTGGCCCGCATCCACCGTCAGGCCGCCGATAATCCCATCCTCGACCTTGCGCATGCCTTGGCCGACCCCGACCTGAGCTTCGAGCAATTCGAAGACCAGATCACTGCCGCCGCCCGCGATGACGACCGCGTGCATCTGGCCGAGCGTGCGGATAGCGACCTCATGGCACGCTCACCGGTGCTGGTGTGGCGCAACGCAACCCGCCTGCGCCTGATCCACGCCTTCCGCGCCGCTCATGGCGCGCCCGAAGATGCACTTCTGGCGGGCGAACCGCTCATCTGCGACGGGTTGGAACTGCCGCTCAAACACCGCGCCAAACGCATAGACCTGGAAGCGCGGGGCCTCATCAAGGGCGCGCAGGTGGTCTATCTGGGACCGGGGCGCAAACCGGGCTTCTCGCGCCTGCACATCTTCGGCGCGCCAGACCCGCAGATCTCGGTGGCCTCCATCGTCAAGATCGAAAAAGACCCTAATGAGGACCCGTTCATCCCCTTCGCCGCCGCGATGGGGGCAGCCTTCGTGCATGGCGCGGCCTGCACCATCCACAAGGCCCAAGGCTCGCAATGGCCCGAGGTTCAGGTCTTTGCCCCCGACCTTTATGCCGCCGCGCGCGCCGGGCGGAGCGAAGGCGGTATCGCGCTCTGGAAACGGCTCGCCTATGTCGCGATCACGCGGGCGGAAACCCGCCTGCATTGGGTTATTCGCAATCGCTTGGCCCGTCCCAAAACGCCACTCACCACAGAAGATCTCGGCGCTCAAGCCGCCCCGCTGACCCTGCAAGCAGAATAACCCTTCCCTCTTCATCCTTGCCCAAATATCCTGGGGGTGAATGGGCGCGGCCGCGCCCAGAGGGGGCAAAGCCCCCTGAACCTCAACACCCGGAGGCCCCATGCGCTGCGTTTTCGTCCAGTTCCGCTGCATTCCCGGCAAAACCTACGAGGTTGCCGATGCCATCTATGACCGCGAGGTGGTCTCGGAACTCTACTCCACCTCGGGCGACTATGACCTGATCGCAAAACTCTATATCCCCGATGACAAGGATGTGGGGCATTACCTGTCAGAAGCGCTCTTCGACATTCCCGGCATCAGCCGCACACTGACGACCATGACCTTCAAGGCTTTCTGAGCGCGCCAGAACCGCCGCGATCAAGGCCCCCATTGCCGCCAGAAAACGGCGATCGCCCATCGCCGGGGGGGCGCCCTGCGGCGTGGCCACGCTCATCAGCGTGCCGTTGCCGTAGCGCGGATGTGCGCGACCCGTGCGGGTGCGGTGGCACTCGGCCGCCTCGGCCTGCGACAGCATTGCCTCAAGGCGCTTCTCCCAAGCCTCTTCCGGCAGAAGCAACAGCACCCGCGCCGCAGCCATGATATCACCGGGCGTCACTGGGCGCATCCGCTGGCAACCGCACTCGCGCGCGCGCCGGGGCGCAAGCGCCGCCACGACCGTGGCGGCGCGGGGTGGGCGGGTGGGCGCCACGGCGGGCGCGCCGTTCACACCAGCACCTCGATCCGGGCCAGCGGTCCCGGCCCAACCGTGTCGGAAATCTGCGCCACCTCTATCGCAAAGCTCGCGCCCGCGCCATCGGTGGCCTGCATCGCGGCGGTATACACAAAGCCCGGTGCGGCAAGGGTTTCCTCGCGCAGCACCGCGCCGCCCAGTCGCACCCGCAAGACATAGCGCTCATAGGCTTCCGCCAGTGGCACATCGCCTGCCCCCCAGGCGTCCCCACCCGCGCGGGTGCGGCGTATCCAGCTTACCCCCAGATCGCCCCCTGCCATGACCCGTGCGCGCAAATGCGCGGGTCGGTAGGGCCGCAGCCCCACGCCTTGGGCGGTCAGGGCGAAATCGCGTTGGCTGGCATCGTCAATCCCACGGCTTGCGGGACCGATCCGGTAGTCACGCGCCACGCCCAACGCGTCGCGCGGCAGGTCAATCTGGTCCAGACGCTCATCAAGCACCACCACCAGCGACCCTTCGGGCCATTGCTCCGGCATCACCCCATCGCTGCCCTGCTGGCCGCGCAGGCGGCGGCGCAACGCATAGGTATCGGAGGCGATCAACTCGGCCTCTGCAAATTGCAGGATTTCCCAGTCCGCGCCCTGCCCGATGGCCAGAAGGTTGGCACCGCTCAGCACATCAATCGGCAAGGCCGACGTCAGGCCACCGCGCAACATCCGCACAACAAGTGCCGGACCAGTGTCCCAGCGACCCGCCGGGGCTGCGGGCAGCGCAGTTTCGGTCACGCCGATCTGGGCGGGCGTGGCGACCAGCGCGGCAAGCACAAACTGGTCCGTGCCGGCGCGGTGATGCAAGGCCACCGCCCCCGGCCAGACCCGCGCCGAGACTGCCAGCCAAGGCGCGTGGTCGCGCGTGGCCCCCGGTATCAGCGGCAGATCCAGCACCACGGGTTGCACCGGCCCCGGCGCGGTGTAGCTTGCCCCATTCCGCGTGCCCAGATCCGTTTCGCCAGAGCCATAAACGCCGGGTTCGACGCGGGTCGCCTCCATCTCGCGCGGGCCGGATAGCGTGGTGCGGTCAATGCGCCACAGCGCAGACCCGCCCTCGGTGACAAGTTCCACCACATCGCCCGCGCCCAAGCCCGACGAGGGCGGCAACGCAAAACGCGCCTGATCGCGCGCCACCCGCGCCTCGGTCAGCCAGCGTTCCGCGATCAGTCGTGCTTCCCCCTCGGGCAGGACCAGCGGCAGGTCGGACCCCGACGCGCGCGCCGCACTTGCATCGGGGAACACGGCCTCTGCCGTGCGCAGGTCGAAATCGCCCCCTTCGGCGACATAGCCCAAGCGCACGCGCCCCGCGTCATCGGCTTGCGGCGCGCGAATGCGGGTCAGATCGCCGCCATCGCGGCGCACAAGTGCGTCTTGCCCCAGCCGAGCCACCGCCCGCCCGTCACGCAAGCTGAAGCGCAAGATGCCGTCGCGTTCCACCGCGTCGATGCCATAGGCCAGCATCAGGGCTTGCAGCATGGCGCGCGGGCTGTCGGTCGAGGGTGTGGCCATGCCGCGCACCACGCCAGAGACGCGGCTGACATCCACCGCGCTCAAACCGGCGCGCGCGCAGATTTCCGCGATCACCGCATCCAGCGGCTGCGCGGTTGCCCGCCCCGTCACCCACTGGCCGCGCCGCCAGTTTTCCCCATCGCTCCACAGCTCTGTATTGCCGGGAAACCACGGGTAAGGCCGCGCATCCCATGCCCAAAGATGCGCGCGCGACATGTCCACCATCGGGCCTTGGTAGAACTCCGACACCGGGTTATGCGCCGGGTCTGTCCAATAGCGCTGGACCGCGCGCACATATTGCATCTGGATCGTGTCATCGCGCCACCCGCGCGAGAAATGGGGCGCGCGGCTTTCGGATGATTTCGGGTCCAGAAACACATTGGGCTGATTGGTGCCCCGGTCGATGGCCGGGCACCCGTATTCGGTGAACCAGATCGGTTTCGAGCGCGGCTCCCACGCGGTTTTCTGCACCGCGCGTTGCCCGCCCACGCGGTCGTGATGGTCGTTTTCCCACCAGCCGCGAATATCCTTGTAGCGCCAGATCCAATCCTCGCGCCAGTCGCTCTCGTCGCGAATGGGCGTGCGGCGTTGCTGGTCGCGGTCCAGATCGCTGGCATAGAACCAGTCATACCCTTCGCCGCCTGCGACATTGGCGGTCAGGTAATCCAGATTGTAGATGCTGCCCCAACCCGCATCGGCATGGTCGGTGCCGTCGCGCCAATCCGACAGTGGCATGTAATTGTCGATGGCAACCGCGTCGATATTGGCATCGGCCCAAAGCGGGTCCAGATGGAAGAAACGGTCGCCCTGCGACGTGATATAACCGAAATATTCCGACCAGTCGGCGGCATAGGTTATCTTGGACTCTGGCCCCAGCAACGTGCGCACCTCTGCGGCCAGCGCGACCAGCGCGGCGACGGCAGGAAAGCTGTTGCCCGGCCCGCGTATCTGCGTCAGCCCCCGCATTTCAGAGCCGATGCAGAACGCATCCACCCCACCCGCCGCCGCGCAAAGCGCCGCCTGATGCAGGATGAAGCGGCGGTAGCGCCATTCATCCGGGCCGTCATAGCCCACGTTGCCTTGGGTAACGGTGAAATCGGCAGCACTGGCAGTTCCGAAGAAATCGGCCACCTCGGCCTCGGCCGCGCTGGTGCCGTCAGGACTACCCGACTGCCCCGGTCCCTTGGCCGTCGTGATCCGCCCGCGCCATGGCAGCGCGGGCTGATCGGTGGCATCGGAATAGGGGTCGGGCAAGCCATTGCCTGCAAGCTGATCCATCAGGATAAACGGGTAATACACGACCTTCTGGCTGCGCGCGTGCAAGGCCCCGATGGCCTCTATCACCGAGCGGTCGGCAGGTGTTCCACCATAAACGGGCTGGCCGTTCTGCAACGGCACTTGCGGCGTGTCCGCCGCCGCGCGCCCGGCCACGGACCACGGGTAATCGGGCGCGACCCGGTCGGGGAATTCCACCTTGGGTTCAATCTGGCACGCCCCCGCGCGCAGGTCAGACCCGAACCACGACACCACCATGACAACCGAGCGGCAGTCGGGCAATTCGCGGGTCAGCGCATCCAGCCCGGCGTCTAGGTCGGTCAGCCCGGTGGGCGAATTCAGGTTCATCGGCGTATCGGGTGCGTTCACCACGTCTTCGACCACGCGCGGGCCTTCGATCACCTCCTCTCCGGACCGGCTAAAAACCGGCGTTGTCGCATAGGTAAAATCGCCGGTGCCCGGCATCAGCGCCACGCCCTGCACAAGCCCGGTCACACCGTCAGCCGTATCGACCGCGCGCATCACCTCTAAGGAGAGTTGCGGCACGCGGTTGCCGAAAGCGCCCAGTTCCAGATCCTCGATCACGACATAGGCAATGCCGCGATAGGCAGGGGCATTGCCCGCGCCTTCGACCGCGTCGATCAGCGGGTCGGGCAATTGGTCCTCGGACCCGGTGTAAAGCCGGATGTTCAGGTCGGCAGGTGCAATTTCCTGACCATCCGCCCAGATCCGGCCTATGCCAAGGATCGGCCCTTCGCACAGCGCCACGGCAAGCGACATGGAATAGCTGAACTCCTTGACCGTTGGCTTTTTCACGATCTTGCCGCCACCGCCACTGGTGGTAACGCTTTCCAGAAAATCACTGGACCAGATCACCTGACCGCCCAGCCGCACACGCCCCCAGACCAGTGGCACAGGCGCGCCATCGAGCGCGCCGGTCAGGCGCAGGCGTTCGATCCGGCCTTGTTCGATGACCTGAGATCCGCCACCCATCAGACGTTGGTCAATGACCCGGCCCAAGGTGGCGCCCACCGCGCGCCCGATAACCATGCCCGACAGGCCCAGCACCGCACCCCCAAAGCTGGAGCCGATAGACGCACCGACCGCGGAAAGAACTAACGTCGCCATGGATCACCTATTCATCTGGAAGGGGCGGAAAGTTGAACCGCGCCACGATACGGCGCGCCCAGGGGGCAGAGAGCGACGCACGGACGACCCCCGCACGCGGACAGGCATGGATGAAGCCGCGCCCGCTATCGCATTGAATACCCAGATGTTTGGCGCGCGCACGCGGGGCCAAACGAAACAGCAGGACTTGCCCATCAGCCGGGATCTGCGCCGGGATCAGGTGGCGCATCAGCGCGTCACGCAACGGCTCTCCCGCGCCGGATTCGGCCCAACTTGGGCTGTAGGGTGGCGGCATTTCCGCATCCAACCCATAGCGCGCGCGCCAGATGCCCCGGATCAACCCAAGGCAATCGGCACCGCTGCCGCACAAGCTGGCGCGATGGCGGTAAGCTGTGCCCAGCCAAGCCTCTGCCAGCGCAACAGGGTCACGGCTCAGGACCGCCATGATCCGCCCGTATTGGCTTGGTCGGCCTTGGGATAGGCCGATAGCCAATCTTCACCCGGAATATGCGGAAAGCCCCGGAAGTTCAGGAAATTGCCGAACTTGTTGCGGCAAGTGGCGGCCTGCTTGTCACAGCCCGCTTCCAACCGGAACAGATTGCCCGCAGCTACAGGCGCGCGCAGAGCGTCCCATAGCGTGATGCGCCGCGCGGCGGTCCCTTGGTCAAACCGGATCAGCGCCACCAGGCCTTGAGCCTGTCCGCTGAGCGCAGTCAGGCGGCCATGCGTTAACCAGCCCGGCACGAAGGCGTCCAACCCGTCGAAGATCAACGCATCCTCGGCGCGGCCCGCCAAGACGATCTCTGCCGAATACCCCGGCGCGCTGGTGTCGAACCGGCACGCCCCATCGACCAGCACCGCCGAGCAGGCAGCATGGTAGACCCGCCCGCCTTGCTGGTTCAACACCTCGGACAGGCCCCGCAACTCGGCGCGGAACGCGTCGCCGGTGCGGGTAATCTCGCCCAAACTGCCGCGAAACAGCACGCGCCGCTCGGCCATGTCCTGCCAGTTCACCTCCCATATGGTCAGTTCCGCGCCGTCATAGCACCCGGCCATGATGTCGGCCTCGGTCAGCCCCGCATCGCGCCCACGGCTTCGGAATTGTCCACAGCCAGCCCCGTGACCTGTTCCAACGCGCGCGCGGTCAGCCCGGCTTCGGCGCGAAAGGTCATACCGTCGAAACTCAGATCGCGGTCATGGTCGGTAAATCCAAGGCTTGCACCATCGGCGCGGGTCAGCGCCCAAGCGCGCGCGACCGTGGTTGTGCCGGTGGCCAGATGATCGGCAAGGGTCATAGCCGCACCTCTAGCACCGGGACCGAGGGCAAGCTGCCCGCCTTGAAACTGGCGACAGAGACCTGCACCAGATCGGTGTCAAACCGCACCGGCACGTCAAATTCGAACCCGGCGCGGACCTCTGCGCCCACATCCGGGGCGCGGGTGAAATTGACAGTGCCGGTCGTGGTATCGACCGTGTAATCATCGCCCAAGGTCAGCGCGGTCTGGCCCACACCGGCCAGCACGCTACCCGCAACGGGCTTGGTGATGGCGCGGTAGCTGGTCTGCGCGCCAGAGCTATACGCCTTGCGCAAGGCAAAATCGCGGCTCACCCCGTCGCCGGTGCCAATAAGCTGGTCAAATGCGGTGATGGCTTGGGACGCCTTGGCAGAGCGGTAATCGCCCCAATCCTTCCAGCGAAACCCGTGCAAGCGGCCTTGGCGCGCCTCAAAGAACGCGATCATGGCTTCCAGATCGTCCAGCGCGCGTAGGCCCGCGCCCGCATCGTAGCGCCTGCGCGAAGCGGCCCAGGGCGTGTTGCGTTCCTCATACCCATTGGCGAGTTCGACGATTTCCGTGCGCCGCTCCGGCCCGCCAAGCGCGCCAAAACTAAGATTGGCCGGAAAACGAATGTCATGGAAAGCCATATACTTACCCCCTTATCTTCAAGCGTTGCGTTGACCGCGGGACAGCAGGCGGCCCAGCTGCGCCGCGATCTGCGTTTGCGAGCGTTCAAACCCCGCCACATCGGGGGTCGAGATGTTGAAGGTCACGTTGACCGCGCCGCCGCCACCGCCGCCCGCGCGCACGCCAAGCTGCCCATCGGCCCCGCGTTGCAACGGCAAGATCGCCTCTGGTCCGGCTTCACCCATCAGCCCGGTCGTGCCGCCGCGCATGGGAAACGCTGTTGCCTGTGAAATCACACCGCCCTGCGCAAAGGGCAGGAAGGACTAAGCCGCTTTGCGGCATTGGCGCCTGACCGCGACGTTGGAACATGTTTCATGGTTTTTCTTTGTGGCAGGCCCTTCTGGGCTGACGATTGGGGTCTTTCCCACCGTCAGACAGGAGGTTCCCATGAAGGAGGAGAAGACCACCCCGCTGCGCCAGCGGATGATCGAAGACATGGATATTCGCGGTCTCTGCGAGAAGACGCAGAAAGGGCACATCCGATGCATCAAGCATTTCGCTGCTTTTCTGGGGCGTTCGCCAGATACCGCCACGCCGGATGACTTGCGGGCCTACCAGCTTCAGATGACGAAGGACGCGGTTTCGGCATCCACGTTCAATGTCCGGATAATTTCACTGCGGTTCTTTTTCAGCGTCACCTGCGGGCGTGAGGAAATGAAGCGATACATGCAGTTCCATCGTCAGCCACGGAAGTTGCCGGTGGTGCTGAGCGTCGAGGAAGTCGCGAAGCTTCTCGCCTCGGTGCCCGGACCAGGATTGAAGTATCGGGCAGCCCTCGGCATCAGTTACGGGGCGGGGCTTCGAGCATCGGAGGTCTGCCACCTCAAGGTCCGCGATATCGACAGCCAGCGCATGCTGATCCATGTTGACCAAGGCAAGGGCAGCAAGGACCGGCAAGCCATGCTATCGCCCAGCCTGCTCGAAATATTGCGGCAATACTGGCGCGAGTCCCGCCCCGAAGGATGGCTGTTTCCAGGCTTGCCAAAGATCTCGCCTCTGTCTCCCCGGCAATTGAACCGCGCTTTCATGGCGGCCAAGGATATGGCGGGGATCACAAAGCCCGCGACCCTGCACACGCTGCGCCACAGCTTCGCCACGCATCTGCTGGAGGCCAACACTGATGTGCGGATCATCCAGGTGCTGCTGGGTCACGCCAAGCTCAGCACCACGGCGCGTTATGCCCATGTCGCCACCAAGACGATCCAGAGCACCGTTAGCCCCTTCGAGCAGATGAAGCTTGTGCAGGACAGGGTGCTCCGAACAGAAGGACCCCCTTGACGCCCGGGCTATGCCCCGGCCATCTCTGGAGATCGCTGACATCTTTCGCGCCCATGGTCCTGCGTGGCGGCAGGCCAATGCCAGACATGTCAGCCTCTCACAGTTGAAGGTAATGTCCGCGATCGAAGCCTGCCGGACCGAGGCGCTCGGCGGGCACGTAGCCGGGTGCGCAAAGTGTGGCCACCATCACATCGCCTACAACAGTTGCAAGAACCGGCACTGCCCAAAGTGTCAGGGGCCGGCTGCGCGCGACTGGATGGCGGCCCGCGCCGAAGACCTGCTGCCCGTGGAGTATTTCCACGTCGTCTTCACGCTGCCTGCCGAGATTGCGCAGATCGCCTATTGGAACAAGAGGGCGGTCTACGGCCTGCTGTTCAAAGCGTCGGCCGAAACAGTGATGGCCATCGCCGCCGATCCCAAGCGCATGGGCGCGCGGGTGGGCATGACCAGCGTCTTGCACACCTGGGGGTCTGCCATGACGCACCATCCGCATATCCACATGATCGTGCCGGGCGGCGGCCTGTCGCCTGACCGAACCAAGTGGGTCGCCAGCAAGCCCGGGTTCTTCTTGCATGTGCGCGTGCTGTCACGCCTATTCCGGCGCCTCTTTCTGAACGGGCTGGCGGCGCTGCACCAGGCCGGAGACCTGTCCTTTTATGGCGACTTGGAACGGCTGTCGCAGGCGGATGCCTTTACCGCTTGGCTCGACCCATTCCGCAATTCCGAATGGGTGGTCTATGCCAAGCCACCCTTCGGGGGGCCGAAGGCAGTGCTGGCTTACCTGAGCCGATACACCCACCGGGTGGCGATTTCGAACCACCGTTTGGTCAGCGCCGATGCCCAAACCGTCGCCTTCCGGTGGAAGGATTACCGCATCAAGTCCGGCGACCGGCAAAAGGTCATGCGGCTGGCCACGCCTGAGTTCATCCGCCGATTTCTGATCCACGTCCTGCCCGATGGGTTCCACCGGATCCGGCATTACGGGTTACTGGCCAGTTCAACCCGCAAGGCTAACATCACGAAGATCCGTGCCCTGCTCTGCGTCCAGCGCCCCGAACAGGCTGCCGCATCAGGACCAAACGGCGAAATCATCCCACTCACCCTGCGCGAACCATGCCCCTGCTGCGGCGGCCCCATGCGCATCATCGAGATCTTCCGCCGTGGGCAAAAGCCAATGTCGCGCGCACCACCACGGGAGCGGGCCGCATGACACACCGCCTGTCAGATGACGCGCAACTCCACCGGCTGCCCAAGGCAGACCCGGTCACGACAGGCTGCGCCCAGCCTTCTCCGACGCGAAACGTGATAGCTATCACACAAGATCGCTCAGTGTTTCCGGGATCATCAGGCGCGTTCATGATCGTCTCGGGCACTATGCGCACCTTCAGCCACATCTCTGACACAGCCGTCGCTGCAACCGTCTGCACACTTTCCCCATAGGCCAATCCAAGACCCCCGCGGCTTCCTCCTTCCGAGGTTTGTCAACGTGAGCCGCAAGCTCATGGCCGCCAACGTCGTGCTGCGGCCCACATCGAAAAACCTTCAGG
>NZ_JALZWP010000011.1 GCF_023336755.1 Roseinatronobacter domitianus
GCAACCCATGCAACCTCATCTCCTGACATGATAACCAAAACAGCAATGCTTCCCGCCGCCTCAGCCAACCAACAACGTCCCCGCCGCCGGTGAAGCGCTATCTAGGCCACACGCTTTTTACACGCAACAGGAAAATGACAAATTGGGCAAAAAATTTGTCATTGCCCGATCTTCCGGCAGGTTTGATCCAGATCACGGCAGAAAAACAAAGATCTTATAGGTTCTTTAGCGTGCGAACTTCTTGGAAAGGAAAACACATGTCTTACAAAGCGCTTGCTCTGGGTCTTGCTTTTGCTGCAGCTAGCCCTGCACAGGCCGACAGCTTCTTTACATTCGAAGCCAACGGCACTTTCGAGGACGTGGTCTTCGAGGTGGAGATGGCCATCACCGGACGCGGCCTTGTGATAGATTCGGTCAATCACATCGGCGCAATGCTTGCCCGCACCAAGGAAGATGTCGGCGGGACCGAGGATCTGTTCACAGGTGCGCAGGTGATGTCCTTCTGTTCGGCCGATGTCTCGCGTCAGGTTATGGAAGATGATCTGATGAACATCCAATATTGCCCCTACGGGATCTATGTGTTCCAGCCTGCCGAAGATGGCGCACCCGTCATGATAGGCTACCGCGAATATAGTGACCGCAGCATGCAGCCGGTCAATTACCTGTTGCAGCAGATCGTGGCGGATGCCTCTGATTGATCGCGGATCAGTCACAAACGAACACGTTCCTTTGATTTGAAACACCAGGGCGCGACCGCTTAGCGGCGCGCCCTGTGACGTCAAGGCAGCTTCCCTGAAAGTTGAGCGCAATCCAATCCTGCACGGGGGGCGTATCGCTGGTGTCATTACGGAAATGACCAATGGAGGTTATACTATGTTCAAGACCACACTCAGCAGCGCTGCAATCGCAATGGCTTTGGCAACACCGGTTGTCGCCAATGGCGCCGAAGGCACCATAGTCGATATCGCAGCAGGCGATGACCGTTTTGAGACGCTTGTTGCTGCCGTGACTGCTGCTGGCCTTGTCGACACATTGTCGGGCGAAGGACCGTTCACCGTGTTTGCACCGACGGACGACGCTTTTGCAGCGCTGCCAGAGGGCACGGTCGAGGGTTTGCTGAATGACATCCCCACCTTGACCGCAATTCTGACCTATCACGTTGTGCCAGGTGCCGTCATGTCGGGTGATCTGAGCGATGGCATGATGCCAGCAACCGTGAATGGCCAGACCGTGACCATCGGAGTGGGTGACGGCGTGACCGTGGACGGCGCGAATGTGATCATTGCCGATATCGAAGCCTCGAACGGCGTGATCCATGTGATCGACTCGGTTATCCTGCCCGAATAATCACTCGTTAACTTGAAACGCTGCGGGCGGCCCTTCTGGCCGCCCGTTTGCATGTCAGGGCTTGAAGCTGCGGACCGTGTCGATCATCAGCGCCACATTCTCGGGGTCGGCATCGGGGGTTATTCCGTGGCCAAGGTTGAAAATATGCGGACCGTTGCGCAGGGCCGCGACGACCTTGCGGGTTTCATCCACCAGCTCTTGCCCCCCTGTCACCATGTGGCGTGACGCCAGATTGCCCTGCACACAGCCGTCTATTTGCACATTGGCTGCGGCCCATTCCGGCGTGACCGAATCGTCAATCGCTACGCAATCCGCACCACTGGCCTTATGAAAGCCTATGTAATGCTCTCCGCCTTCACGCGGGAAGGCGATGACGGGAATGCCGGGATGGCGGGCTTTCAGCGCATCAATAATCCGCTTTGTGGGGGCAAGCGCGTATTTCAGGAACGCGTCGCCTTTCAGCGAGCCCGCCCAAGAATCAAAAATCTTGACCACTTC
Organism: Roseinatronobacter domitianus; assembly: GCF_023336755.1. Classification (GTDB taxonomy): domain Bacteria; phylum Pseudomonadota; class Alphaproteobacteria; order Rhodobacterales; family Rhodobacteraceae; genus Roseinatronobacter; species Roseinatronobacter domitianus. Next base: position 1,846 of record NZ_JALZWP010000011.1, read on the forward strand.
TGCCCCGGCCTTGATCTGCATCGACAGATATTCAATCGTGGCATCGGTGATCCGGTCGATCAGCGCATCAAACGCTTCCGGCGCACCCTCGCGCATGGCATGGGCCGGGCCTTGATCTTTGGTGCCACGGCCTGCGATCATATAGGTGGCGACCGTCCAAGGCGCACCGGCGAAACCGATCAGCGTGGTTTCGCTCGGCAATTCGCGCGACAGGATGCGCACGGTTTCATAAATCGGGTTGAGCGTGTCGTGGATAGCATCGGTTGGCTTCAGCGCATCAACGCCCGCTTGGTCACTGATAGTGGACAGGCGCGGCCCCTCGCCCGTCACGAACCACAAATCGGCCCCAAGGGCTTGCGGCACCAGCAGGATATCGGCGAACAGGATTGCGGCATCAAACCCATAACGGCGGATCGGTTGCAGCGTGACCTCTGCCGCCAGTTCAGGATTATAGCACAACGACAGGAAATCCCCGGCCTGCGCACGGGTTGCGCGATATTCCGGCAGGTAGCGACCAGCCTGGCGCATCATCCAGATGGGCGGTGTGGGTAGGGTTTCACCGGCAAGGGCGCGCAGAATGGTCTTTGTCATATGGTTTTCTCCTTGGTCGCTCTTGTCGTCACAAGTCGGGCGCAAGTTGTCAAGTCTGCATGACACTCTGTGCTTGAAAGGTGCCATGTGCGGCGCTATGCAATTGCCATGACACAGACATTCCCGACCCCCGACCAGCCCCTGAAAATCGGCACGCGCGGTTCCCCGCTGGCGCTGGCACAGGCCCATGAAACGCGAAGCCGCCTGATGGCGGCGCATGGCCTGCCAGAGGCGGCGTTCGAAATCATGGTCATCAAGACCACGGGCGATGACCGCACGCTGATCGACGCGGACCGCCCGCTGAAAGAAATCGGGAATAAAGGCCTGTTCACCAAGGAAATCGAAGAGGCGATGGTCGAGGGACGAATCGACATTGCGGTGCATTCGATGAAGGACATGCCCACGGAACAGCCAGACGTGCTGACCTTGGGCTGTTACCTGCCGCGCGAAGATACACGCGATGCGTTCATTTCGCCCAGCACACAGGGCATTGCCGATCTGCCCAGCGGGGCGGTGGTCGGGTCTTCGTCTTTGCGCAGGCGCGCGCAACTGCTGAACAAACGCCCCGACCTGAAGGTTGTGGAATTTCGCGGCAATGTGCAGACCCGGTTGAAAAAGCTGCATGACGGCGTGGCAGATTGCACCTTCCTTGCCATGGCCGGGTTGAACCGCCTTGGCATGAGCGATCTGGCCAATGGCGGAATTGAGCCCGAGGACATGCTGCCCGCGATTGCCCAAGGTGCAATTGGCATTGAATGGCGCATTGCGGATACGGCCACGGCAGAATTGCTCGTGCCCTTGCACGATACCCCCACAGGACAGCGGCTGGATGCAGAGCGCGCGTTTCTGGCCGGGCTGGACGGATCGTGCGAAACCCCCATTGCGGGGCTTGCGCTGATCGAAGGCGACGAGATCTGGCTGCGCGGCGAAATCCTGCGGCCCGACGGCTCGCAAAAACTGGCAACCGAAGGGCGGGCTTTACTGGCGGACGGGGCCGCCTTGGGCCGCGAGTTGGCGGCAGAGCTACGCGGGCGCGCGCCTGCCGGGTTCTTTGATTGGCTTTAAGCCCGGCGCAGCAACCATGCGATTTCCTTACATGGAAGAACGGCTGCTATGCGGACGTTGCTGCCGTTTACAGAGTCTGCGCGAATCTCTTTTTCAAAGTTCTGCCATGGCTATTGATCGTCGATCCGTTGCTCCTCAATTCTCGCTTGCCATGTTTCAATCAGAAAAAGGGCCATGGACCCAGCAAGGTTAACCGTCAAAGCGGCATGACGCGGCTTGAATGGCACTCGTGAGCGCCCCCCAGCATGTGCATCACCGCCTTTGTTGCGCAAGGAACCAATACTTTGAACGACTCTTTGGCAGTTTCCCAGAATCGTTTTGAACACTTCTTCTTGGTGCTGGGATGGTGCGAGCTTTAAAACTTTTGCAGCTTCAGAATAAAGTTTCGGCACATTCCATTTTGCCTCCCACTTTGCACCGCTGTCCTCAATGATGTGTTTGCAGACCTCTTCGAGGAGGGTGCTTGCGGCGGTTACGGCGCCGTCAGGGTCGGTTGTTCGCCGTTCCAAAGCCTTCGCCCAAAAAGCTTGCACAGCGGGAGCATCATAGACATCAAGACCGTCTGTGATTGTGGCGTCTGCCGCACCGCCACCTGACTCGAGGAAGGTCAATAGCGGTATGAAGGCGTCAGTAACGTGGCCTCGACGGATGGCCCACGAACCTGAACCACTTGCGACGCTCGATAATGCTGACCGCACAGAAGTGGCATCATTTGAGAAACACACGAAGTTCGGCAGAAGCCGCTTACTTGCCGGGTCTTCCATTAGCCTTAGCCTGGCTAGTTTGTACGCGGCCTCCGACCCCCCTTGGGTCGTTAGGCCAATGATATTGTTTTTAAAAAATAGCGCACATTCAAAAAGGTCGTCAGGAATCTCAGGTTCAGCGAAATCGCCATATGTCATTAGCTGTCCTCGAACAAAGGCTTCCCGAATGTGGTCCAAGTGGCGATACAAATGAAAGGTCTCGAACGTTTGAAGCATCCAGACACCCGACATTCGGGGAAACCGCAGCATCGGTCAAAATGGACTCGAAGCCCTCAACCGCATTCTTTCACCGAGCGCCAAACACCAAGATCAAGCCGCCGCCTTCAGGCGCGGCACCAGCCCATGTGCCCAGCCTGAAATCGTGCCCGCGCCAAGGCAGACGACCATGTCACCGGGCTTGGCATGGGCGCGCACCAGTGCTTCCAAGGCTTCCTCTGTGTCCACGGCTTGCGCGTTGCGGTGGCCATGCGCGGCCAATCCTGCCAATAGGTCGTCGCGGCTGGCACCGGGAATGGGGTCTTCCCCGGCGGCATAGACGGGGGCAATGCCCACGACATCGGCCTCGTTGAAGCAGGTGCAGAAATCTTCGAACAGGCTGGACAGGCGCGTGTAGCGGTGCGGCTGGTGCACGGCGATCACGCGGCCCGTGCCGCCCAAAGCCTGCCGCGCGGCGCGCAGCACGGCGGCAATCTCGACCGGGTGGTGGCCGTAATCGTCGATGATGGTGACGCCACCCACCACGCCCACGCGGGTGAAGCGGCGGTTGACGCCGCCGAACTTCGCCAGCGCGGTCCGTATCTCTGCCGGGTTCATACCAAGGTGGCGCGCAGCAGCGACAGCAGAAAGCGCGTTCGACACGTTGTGATCGCCCGGCATGGGCAGGCTACACCCTTCGATCAAGCGGTCCTCGTCCTGTAGCGCGATGTCAAAATGCGCCACACCTGCTTCATAGCGCAAGTTCACAGCACGAATATCGGCCTGCGCGTTGAACCCGAATGTTACGACCCGGCGATCGGTCAGCTTGGCGACCAGCGCCTGCACTTCGGGGTGGTCGGTGCAGCAGATGGCCAGCCCGTAGAAAGGTATGCCACTGGCAAAATCGTAGAAACCTTTGCGTAGGGCATCGAAATCGCCCCAATGTTCCATATGTTCCGGGTCTATGTTCGTCACAATGGCAATGGTCGCGGGTAGACGATTGAAGCTGCCGTCGCTTTCATCCGCCTCGACGACCATCCATTCGCCTTCGCCTGCACGGGCGTTGGACCCGTAGGCATGAATCACACCGCCATTGATAACGGTCGGGTCCAGCCCACCTTCGTCCAGCAGCGCCGCGACCATGGTCGTTGTGGTGGTTTTGCCATGCGTGCCCGCCACGGCGATATTCGAGCGCAGGCGCATTAATTCGGCAAGCATCTCTGCCCGGCGCACAACGGGCAAACCCGCGCGGCGCGCAGCTTGCAATTCGGGATTGTCCGGCTTGATCGCGGTCGACACCACGATCACGGCAGCACCGTCGACATTTTCGGCCGTCTGTCCGATGAACACCTCTGCCCCCAGGCTTTGCAACCGTTCCGTGATGGCGCTTGCCTTCAGGTCAGACCCTTGCACGCGATAGCCATGCGTCATCAGCACTTCAGCGATCCCCGACATGCCAATGCCACCAATGCCGATGAAATGAATGGGGCCAATATCGGTGGGCAGCTTGGTCGCGGGGCTCATGGGCGTTCCTTTCGGGCAAGGGCTTCGACCAAGCCGGTCAGCGCTTCGGTGGCATCCGCACGGCCCGCGCCCAGCGCGGCCTGGGCCATGCGCGCTGCGGCGTTTGGGGTGGTCAGGATCGAATGCAAGGTTTCGGTCAAGGCAGGTGCGGTGAACTTGCTTTCGGGAAAGACCACTGCCGCATCTACCCCGCCCAGCATCCGGGCATTCGCCACCTGATGGTTTGCCGCTGCCGCCGCATAGGGCACCAGAACCGCGGGGCGTCCTATCACCGATATATCTGCCACAGAGGACGCCCCCGCCCGGCTGATGACCAACTGACACTCTGACAAGCGGCGCGGGATGTCGGAGAAAAACGGTGCAATGTCGGCTTTCACACCGCCAGCCTCGTAGGCGGCGACGACGCGGTCCATATCTTCCTCGCGCGCCTGATGCGCCACGGTCAGATTGCGTTTAAGATCGTCGGGCAAGGCGCTGATCGCCTCTGGCACCACATCCGACAGGATGCGCGCGCCTTGCGATCCGCCAATAACCAGCAGGTCCATCGGGTAATCGCCTGGCGAGATATAGCCTGCGCCGGCACGATCCAGAACCGCCGCGCGTACCGGGTTGCCGGTAAATTCGGCATTCAGCCCATCTGCCCCTTCGGTCGGCCAAGTGCCGCAAGCCAATTTATTCACGCGGCGCGCAAAGATCTGGTTCACACGGCCCAGCACGCCGTTTTGTTCGTGTATCATACGCGGAACGCGCAGCAGCCACGCCGCCCCAAGCGCCGGGATAGACGGATAACCGCCAAAGCCCACCACCGCGCGCGGGCGGTCAAGCACCATTCCCAGCGCCGCTGCCAAAACACCAAATACCAGCTTGAACGGCACCTTGACCTTGTCTGCCAAGCCACCGCGCGCGAAGGTCGCGGCACTCACCGTGTCAATACGAACAGCGTCGGGAAACCCGCCCGCATAGCGCGCGCCGCGAATGTCAGTTGACAGCTTGACCCGCCAGCCGCGCGCGAGCAACGCCTCGGCGAGCGCCTGCGCGGGAAACATATGCCCCCCGGTGCCGCCTGCCGCGATCAAGATCAGCGGTGTCTTGGCCATGGATATCCCCCCTGCCCTATCCGCGCCGGGCGAGGATTTCGCCCATCTCGCCCTGCGGGCGCTGGCGCGTCAGTGCCAGAAGCATACCGATTGCAATGCCTGTCGCAAGCAGCGACGAGCCACCGTAACTGACGAACGGCAAAGTCATGCCTTTCGCGGGCAGCAGCCGCACCGCCACCCCCATATTGATCATGGCTTGCAGGCAGAAAACGGCGACGATGCCGGTCCCGGCCAAACGGATGAACGTGTCGCGTTCGCGCATCAGGCGAAACAGCGACCGCAGCAGGATTGTCGCATAAAGCCCGATGATGAACACGACCAACACCAGCCCGTATTCTTCGGCCGCAACCGCAATGATGAAATCGGTATGCGCATCTGGAAGGGACCACTTAACCCGCCCTTCGCCAAGGCCCGTGCCGAAGAAACCGCCTTCCGAAATGGCGTTTTGCGCATAGCCCATCTGAGTGCGGGGATCGACATCCTGGGCCAGAAACCCGTCTATGCGACGCGCAAAATGCTCTGAATTTTGATAGGCGACATAACCACCAACAATCGCCAGGGCCGCCAGCCCAGTCAGCACGGCGATCGAAGCCCCGGCCACAAAATACACCACCATCCAGCCTGCGGCGACCAGCGCGGCCTGCCCGAAATCCGGTTGAATGACCAACAGGCCCACCACCAAAAGCGTGACCCCGAAGGACAAGGCGCGCCCCGGAGGACCGCCCACGTCCGAACTTGCGGCCATCAGCCAGGCGGCGAACACAGCCAGCATCGGTTTCAGAAACTCCGACGGCTGGATAGAGCCGATCCCGAAGCTATACCAGCGCACGGCACCTTTGCCGAAATCGGTCCCGAAAAACGGCAACAGGATCAGCCCGGTCAAGGTCAGCAGGAAGCCGATGGTGCCCAGCCTGCGCACGCGTTCGGGCGATGCCATTGAAATCAGCAACATTGCCATGATCCCAAGGCCGCCAAAAACGACCTGACGCTCGACATAGTAAAAGGGTTCCAACCCGTTGCGCTGCGCCAGCGGCGGAGACGCCGCCAGCCCCAACAAGATGCCCACTGCCATCAGCAGCAGCACAGATGTCAGTGTCATTTTGTCGATGGTTCGCCACCAGCGCGGCAGAATCGGATCTTCCACGCGCACGGGTGCGGTGCCATAGACCATTTCCGTCATTGGGCTGTCCTGCTCGGGTTGCCTGTTATGCCCGTTTTCCGGGTCTGGTGCACACCCTACCCCGAAACAGGCCGTCAATCCAGCCCAAAGGCATCAGACAGGCGTGAAGCCCCGGTCAGAGATTGCCATAGCGCGCCCCGTGCGGGCGGATTCTTGTGCGGCCATCCCCATCAGCACTGCCCAGATGCCATCATCCAACGACACCTCGACCGCACCTTGCCCGCGCACCACGTCGGCAAAACGGGCGTGCTGGTAGTAGGTCGACCCGTTATGATCGCCCGCCGCCAGTAGCGCGGGATCGACCGCGATATCTATGGCACGCGGACCTTTCGGGTCGCGCGGGCTCTCAATCAATTGCGGGACCGGCGGCGCGCCCAGATGCGCGGGCCAAAAGCGTCCCGGCCCCGGCACAAGACACTCAATCTTGCCCTTGGGGCCGATGGCGGAAATCTCTTCCTGATACCGCGCCCCTTCGGCGAACATGCACAATTCCAGCATGGCGTGCGCGCCGCGTTTGAAATCCACGATGACATAAGCATTATCCCAGATATCAGGCGTCTGTCCGTCATAGCTTTCATCCAGATGGTTCACGTCTTGCCCACCCGAGGCCATGATCCGCACCGGATCATCCTTCAGGATATGCCGCATAAGATCAAAGAAATGGCAGCATTTCTCTACCAGAGTGCCACCGGTCTGAGCGTTGAACCGGTTCCAGTCACCAACCTTTGGCAAAAAGGGGAAGCGGTGTTCACGGATCGTCAGCATCCTGATCCCGCCAGTCGCCTGCTCTGCCGTATCAATAAGTGCTGCGACGGGCGGCATGTAACGATACTCCATCGCCACCCAGACAGGTGCAGAAAGACCCAGCCCCCGAACCCTGTCCAGGTCGGTGGGGTCGGTGAACAAGGGCTTTTCCACCAATACCGGGCGCGGGCTGGCCTGCGCGATTTGTTCCAGCTGCGGCAAATGCATATGATTGGGGCTGGTGACGACAAGCGCCTCGACCATCCTATCGGCCAACAGCTCTTCCACGCTATCCACAAATCGCGCGCCGGGCGCCAAAGCAGCAGCCTCGGCCCGCATGCCCGCATCCGGCTCAAAGATCGCACCGACATGCGCGCCCTCGACCAGCGCGATATTGCGCAAATGTTCCTGCCCCATCATGCCACAGCCGATCATGCCGTAACAAATTGCCTTGCTCATTTTCCTGTCCTTATTTCAGGCGCGACACATACTGCGCCACATTCGGGTCAAACCATGTTTCCGACACTTCCGCGCGTTGGTTGTCCTGCCCCCAGCTGATGCGCAGAATATGGCCCGCGACCGCGCCGGGCCGCAGGCCGAAGGCTGCAGGCGCAAAATCGGGGACGAGGCCGGTGCCGATCCGGTCCTCTGCCCGTGCGATCCACAGGCCAAGCTGCATACGGTAATGCAGATAAAGAGATTGCGACAACTCATCCGCATGCAATTCCCGCGCATAGGCACCGTCCAGCCAGATTTCCTCTACGGCCACCGGCTGGCCCGACAGCAGCCGCAACCGGCGAATGCGGTGCGCATCGGACGCGCTCCCGAAGTCGGGCAGATGCGCAGGCTTGGGGCAGCGCGCCACGTCCAGCACCTTGGCCGAGGGCAAGCCCCCTCCTGCAACCAGTTCCAGCCGGAACAGGGCATAAATACTGTCCACCTCTGGCAGAGCGCGAATGTAGTTTCCGGACCCATGCACCCGTTCCAGCAAGCCCTTGTCCGCCAAGTCTTGCAACGCCTTGCGCAAGGTGCCCACAGCCACGCCCAAGTCAGACGCCATCTCACGCTCCGGCGCCAGTCGCGCACCGTCCATAAGGCGCCCGGCGGCAATGTCCCGGATCAACAACTCACTGATCTGCTGGTAACGCGGCAAGGCGCCGCTTGGCGCGTCGGTCATGGCACTCAGTCCACGGCTTCGCCAAGCCGCAGCCGAGCTTGCGCAATCCCGTCAGAGCGGAACACATGGCATAGGTCGGGCTGCACGCCCAGCACCACCTCTGCGCCGCGTGCAAGCCCGGTCTGGCCCGACATATGCACCGTCACCTCAACCCCGTCCGGGCCGCAGCAATAGAGGTAACTCTCTCCGCCCAATTGCTCGATATTCTCGACCGTGGCGGTAATTCCGTTCTCGCCCTCTGCGACAGGGTGCAAATGCTCCGGGCGCACCCCCAGATCGACCCTGTTGCCGGGGTTCAAGCCCCGGCCATCGACGCTGGCCTGCAATTCCCGCCCAGACGGGTCGCGCAGGCGCACACCAACACCATCCGCATCAACCACTTCGCAGGCAATGAAATTCATCCGGGGCGACCCGATAAACCCGGCCACGAACTTATTCGCGGGCCGGTTATACAAATCGATCGGCGCGCCCTGCTGCTCGATCCGGCCATCACGCAAGACCACGATGCGGTCTGCCATGGTCATCGCCTCGACCTGGTCATGCGTGACATACACCATCGTATTGCCAATGCGCCGGTGCAGACCGGCGATCTCACCGCGCATGGTCACGCGCAATTCGGCATCAAGGTTCGACAAAGGCTCGTCAAACAAGAATACCTTGGGCTCGCGCACCACCGCACGCCCGATGGCCACACGCTGTCGCTGCCCCCCCGACAGCGCCTTGGGCTTTCGGTCCAGATAAGGCTCCAGCTGCAACATGCGCGCGGCCTCAGTCACCCGCGCGTCAATCTCGGCCCGCGCCATTCGTATATTCTCCAACCCGAAAGCAAGATTCGCACGCACGCTCATATGCGGGTAGAGCGCATAGGTCTGGAACACCATCGCAAGGCCGCGCTCGCTGGCACGCTGGTCATTCACCCGCTCCCCCCCAATCAAAAGGTCGCCGCCAGTTATCTCCTCCAACCCCGCAATCATCCGCAACAGGGTCGATTTCCCACAACCGGACGGGCCAACGAAAACACAGAACTCGCCATCCGCGATCTCCAGATCCACCCCATGGATCACCCGCACAGCGCCGTATTCCTTGACAATCCCCTTCAGCGACAGCCCAGCCATAACGCCTCCTCCCCTTCATCCTTGCCCCAAATATCCTGGGGGAGTCGCGCGTCCGCGCGACGGGGGCAAAGCCCCCTCAACAAAAGCCTTGCGCCGCAGGCGCTCATTTTACGCCAGATTGGGCAATGCCCTGCGTGATGTATTTCTGCAAGAACGCGAACACGATGGTAATTGGCAGCAGCGTCAGCACGGTCATCGCCAACAAGCTGGACCAGCTTGTCTGCAATTCGCCTTGAAAGCTGTTCAGCGCCAGTTGCAATGTGAACACTTCCGACCGGTTCAGCACGATCAGGGGCCACAGGAATTCGTTCCAGCGCCACATGACCGAGAAGATCACCAAGACAGCCAGCGCCGGGGCAGACAGCGGCAGAACGATCTTCCAGTAGACCTTCCATTCGCTCGCATTGTCCATCCGCGCGGCATCCAGCAGATCATCCGGGATCGTCAGCATGTATTGGCGCAGCAGGAACACGCCCGTGGGCGTCGCGATCGCAGGCCAGATCACGCCCCAGTGGCTGTTGACCATGCCCATTTCGGAAATCACCAAAAACAAAGGCACCAGCGTGATCGTCGGCGGGATCATCAATGTTGCGATAATCAGAACGAAGACCGCGTTGCGCCCGGTGAACTTGTATTTGGCCAGCGCAAAGGCGGCCATCGAATTGAACAAGACCGTCAGAACGGTCGCAACCACGGTGATGAAGGTCGAATTCCAGAAATACAGCATAAAGTTGAAGCGCTCAAAGACACCGGTGTAATTCTCGGTGGCGACACCGAATTCCCGCAAGGCGTCGCGGTCGCCGATCGCCACGTTCAACCGCTCGGAGGGGTTGGCCGGATCGACCATCTGCGCATTCAGCCCAATGCGGCGCACCTGCGCCAGTTCGCGGCCTGCATGCTCGCCCGCGGTGATGGTGAATAACTGCAGCGGTTGCTCAAAACCGTCGACCTGCACCTCTATCGGCACCAGCGGCAGGAATTTGGGCGGGTATTCCTGCAAGGCCGCTTCGGTTTTGAAGCTGGACAACACCAGCCACATCACCGGTCCCAACATCAACACCACGCCAAGGCCCAGAAACCCGAAAGAGAGCCAGTCTGTCAGGTCAAACCCATGGCGCCCACGCCGCCCTAATATCCACCCAAACATCAGTTATCCCCCGATTGTTTGCGCGTGGCGGCAAGCTGCATCATCGTCAAAACGAACAGCACACCGGCCATCAAAAGCGACGCCGCAGCCGCCAGCCCATACAGGCGCGGTCGGGTGGCAAAGCCCACATCATAAATATACTGGATCAACAATGTCGTGGCCGACCCCGGCCCGCCGCCAGTCAGGACATAGATTTCATCAAACGCCTGCACCGCGCGGATGACCGACAGGACCATCACGACCAGCATCGTCGGCATCAAGAGCGGCAAGGTAATGCGCCACAGCGACCGCCAGCGCGGTGTGCCATCCATCTCGGCGGCTTCATACACATCGGACGGAATGGATTGCAGACCCGCCAGCAGGATCAGCACATAAAACCCCATGTTGCACCAGATCGATACGAACACGACCCAGAAGAACGCCCAGTCTGCCTCTAGCAGCCAGTTGACTGTGCCAAAGCCTGCGCCTTCAAGCCCGGCATTCAACACGCCATTGCGCTGCAATATCCATTTCCAGATCAGCGCCACGACCACGGGCGATAGCAGCACCGGGTAGAAAAACACTGCCCGGAAGAACCCGCGCAGCACAATGTCGCGGTTCAGGATCAGCGCGGTAATCAGTGAGAACAGGATCATGAACCCGACCTGCATCAGCACAAACCAGCCGGTATTGCCGACCGCGCGCCAGAACAGGTCGCGATGGCAGGAGTTCGGGTCGAAATAGCTTTCGCAATCCAGCAGGCTGGCGAAATGCTCGGTGCCCACGAAGGGACGGTCGGCCAGCAGAATGCGGTCGCCACCGGTGGTGGCAAAGACGAAATTCAGGATGATCGGCAGAAAAGTGAACAGGCCGAAGATCAGCAGGTTTGGCAGCAGGAATACCCATGCGATCCGGCTTTGCCCGAACAGGCGTTGCAAGGCCAGCATCGGGCGTTCGAACAGGTTGAACGCGCCATCATAGGCTTGGGTGGCAAGCGTTTTCAGCATCTTGCGTCACTTCCTGTGCGAAGAAAGGACCGGCCCACCTGCGCAAGCTGGCAGGCCGGTCACGTCGGGAGGACACCCTGACGTTGTTACTGCGCGATCGCCTCGGCGATATCGGCATCAAGCCGCGTCAGCGCATCTTCAAGGCTCAACTCGCCCACAATGGCTTGGGTGATCCGCGCGGGCGTCGAGGTGTAGATCGCCCGGTTATTGGCATAGCCTTGCAGCGCATAGGCACTGTCCGCAAAGGTCGGAATCGACGCCGCAAACGTGGTCAGGGCCGCTTTCACATCATCGCTCACATCCTGATAGGCGATCCCCTGCTCTTGCAGAACGGAATTGGCCGGGATGTTGCGGGTCTGCGCCAGAACCGCGCCCTGCACCTCGTCACGCGCCATGAACTCCATCAGCTTGCCCACGGCTTCGGGGTGCTCGGTCTGTTTGAACCCGACAATGCCTGCGCCACCCGGCATACCCGTGCAAGCAACGGGGCCGCAGATACCGCCGGTGGCAACCCAATCGAACGCATCGCCAATGTCGCGGCCAAAGCGCCCGATCTGCCAGCTACCAGAGTAATACATCACAAGGTTCGCGTTGATGAATTCGGCGGCTGCGTCCTGATAGGTGCCACCACCCGCACCCGCCCAGACATCGCGCGCCAAAGTGCCGTCTTCGTGCCATGCGACGAACTGCTCGGCAAATGTGCGAAAGCCGTCATCGACCAGAATCGGGTCGCCATTCGCGTCGAAATAAGCCGCGCCATAAGACATGGCAGGACCGGCGAACCTGTGGCCAGTGCGGTCGATGGCCATGGCGAAATCGACGCCCACGGCATCGCGCACCGCGCGGCTGGCTTCGGCCCATTGCGCCCATGTGGCCCCCGCACCCGGCATTTCGACGCCCGCTTGGTCAAACAGCGTCTTGTTTGCAAAACCGCCCGTCGCGGTCAGCTGGTCGACGATGTTATAGATGCCATCTGCGTTGTTGTCGCCCACACGCGCCCAAGCCAGCGACTGGCCGTAGCGCGCTTCGATCGCGTCCGCGTCGGACACATAGGGCCGCACATCCAGCATGAAGCGGGCAAGACCGCCGTAATCGGTCACGCGCGCCAGATCGGGGCCTTCGCCCACTTCCAGTTGCACCGGCAAAGATTCGATGATCGAGGCATAAGGCACCTCATCCACGATCACGGAAATACCGGGGTTCTCTGCCTCGAACGTGGCCATTTGCGCACCCCAGGCGGCACATTCGCTGCCATCCTGATAGCACATGAAACGCAATTCCTGTGCGCCTGCGGCACCAGCCGCCAAGACCAGCCCGAGGGCCGTGGTTGTTAGTGTGGTTTTCATCATCTTCCTCCCTTGATGAAAGTCCGGCCTTTTTATCAGGGCACCTCTTGCCCGGCCGCTGCGGTCCATAATTCGAACCAGTCCTCCCGCGAAAGCGTCACGCGCGTCGCGTCTGCAATCCGTGCGATCCGCTCCAACGAATTTGTGCCCAGAACCGGCAGGATGCGCGCGGGATGCGCAAGCAACCATGCGATTGCCACGGCATCCGTGCCCACGCCCTGCGCTGTCGCGTGGCGTTCCAAATGCGGGCGCAGGCGCGTGGCTGCGTCCCCCTCACCGAACAGAGCGCCCCCTGCCAAGGGCGACCACGCCATCGGCGGCACGCCCAACCGTTGCAGATGCGCCAAATCGCCATTGGTAAAGCTGTCGCGCGCGATCAGGCTCATCTCGATCTGGTTGGTGCAAAGTTGCGTGGCCATCGCGGATTGCAGCAAATCCCAATCCCATGGCCGGAAATTCGACACACCCACGGCACGAACCTTGCCTTCCGTCACAAGCGCGTCCAGTGCAGCCCCTGTTTCATGGTGGTCCATCATGGGATCGGGCCGATGTATTAACAGCAAGTCGATGTGGTCTGTCGCCATATGCGTCAGCGATGCCTCGACAGAGGCGCGGATATGCCGTGCGCTGGTATCATAATGCTTCACGCGGGCGCTGGCATATTTCCCAACGGGTGCCACGATATCGCATTTCGTGACCAGCTCGACCTTATCGCGCAGTCCGGGAGCAGCGCGGAACGCGGCCCCAAGGATCGCCTCTGCCTCGTATCCGCCGTAGATATCCGCCTGATCCATGGTCGAAATGCCTTGGGCCAGACAGGCTTCGACCTTGGCCTGCACATGGGCTGGACTGGTATCTGCATCATCGCCCAGCCGCCACATGCCATAGACAAGACGCGACAGGGTCAGGTCGTCGGTTAGGTTTATACGGTCCATCACACACGTTCCCCCACGCCCAAGGGCGTTGCCGGTATTTCATTTGGCACGCGGCCATATTCATGCGGCAGCGAGCAGGTGTTGAGATGCGGCATAACCAGCCGCCCAAAATGCTGGCATTCGTCCAAATGCGGATAGCCAGAGAAGATAAAAGCGCGGATGCCCATTTTGCGATAGCGTTCCAGCTTGGTCAGCACCTGATCGGCACTGCCCACCAAAGCCGCCCCACAGCCAGAGCGCGCGCGCCCCACACCTGTCCAAAGGTTGGATTCGGTATACCCGAACGTGTCAGCCAGTTCCCGCGCGCGGGCCTGATGTGACACGCCAAGGCTGTCGCTGTCATGCGCGCGTTCGCGGATAAGCTGGCCATATTCATCATCCAGGTTGCTGACCAGATGGTCTGCGTAGTCGCGCGCCTCGGCCTCGGTGTCGCGGACAATGACATGCACGCGCAGCCCGTAATCCAAGGTCCGGCCATGCGCCTCGGCGCGAGCATGCACCGCGCGCATACGCTCTGCCAACTGATCTTCGGTTTCGGGCCACATCAGGTAGACATCGCATTGCGCCGCACACAGCTCCAGCGCATGAGGGGAATAGCCCCCAAAATACAAAAGCGGGCCGCCATTTTGCTGGTAGGGTTTGGCAGGCGCGGTCGGCACGCCTTTAAACTGGTAAATCTCGCCGTCGTGGTTAATCTCATCGCGTTCCCACGCCTGACGCAGAATCTGCACCACTTCATGGCTGCGCTTATAGCGGTAGGCGCTGTCTGCCACTTCGCCCGGAAAATCGGAACTGATGACATTCAGCGTCAGCCGCCCCTTCAGCATGTGGTCCAAGGTGGCCACCGTGCGCGCCAGCATGATCGGCTGCATTTCACCGCAGCGAATGGCGGCCAGCATATTAATGCGGTCTGTCACCTGAGAGGCGGCGGCAACAAAGCTGAGCGTATCCTGCCCGACCTGATAGCTGGACGGGCAAAGGATGTTGCGAAAGCCTTGAGCCTCGGCTGATGTCACGATGTCGCTGCAATGCTCCCAACTGGAACGCAGCTCGCCTTCGGGCACGCCCAGAAAGCGGTAATCATCCGAACACAGCGCCGCGAACCACGACACCTCGGCCGCATCCAGATCGCCCGAAGTTACCGGCACGATAGTCATGATCTTCCCCCTCTGCGCCCTGTTAAATCGAGCACTTTCGCCAGACCGTAGCAAAGCGATTTATATAAATCAATAATGTATCAATTTACGGATGCATCTTTTTGGTTGCACTTCCTCAGGGTCAAGACTAGCTTAGAATTATTCTAATATTGGGATAGCCAGGATGACCGAGCCAACCCTTCTGATCGTCTTCATCGCCGCTGTTGTCACCGCGCTGGCAACCGGGTTGGGTGCCTTGCCCTTATTGGCGGTAAAATCCATGTCCGCGCGCAGCTTGGCCTTGGGCAACGCGCTTGCGGCTGGGCTGATGCTGGCGGCCAGCGTGACGCTTGTTATGGAAGGGTTCGACTTATCGGCCCTGCGCACCGTGGGCGGCATTGTGCTGGGGGTCGTGCTGATCTGGCTGGTCAAGAAATTGCTGGACCGGCAAGGCGAGGTCAGCTTGGGCGATTTGCAAGGCGCGGATGCCGCAAAAATCCTGATGATTATGGGCGTGATGACCGCGCATTCCGCCGCAGAGGGCATCGGTGTTGGCGTCGCCTTTGGCGGCGGGCGCCCCTTGGGGGATCTGATAACGCTGGCGATTGCGTTGCACAATGTCCCCGAGGGGCTGGCAATCGCGCTAATCATGGTCCCGCGCGGGGCATCTGTCGCCAAGGCTGGCTGGTGGGCGATCGTGTCATCGCTGCCGCAACCGCTGCTGGCAGTTCCGGCCTTCCTGTTCGTGCTGTATTTCGAACCGGTTCTGCCCGTCGGGCTTGGCTTGGCCGCCGGGGCAATGCTGTGGATGATCTTTTCCGAACTGCTGCCCGAAGCGCAGGAACAGGCTGACAACTCCACCATCGGGGTGATCGTAACGCTGGCCTTCGCCGCCATGATGGCCGTGACGCTGGTGATGGGCTAGCGTCAGTTCCCCCCGAACAACCCGCGCAGCCCTTCGCCGATTTCTTCGCCCAATCGCTGTTCGACGCCGCGCCGCAATGTGTCTTCAAGCGTTTCACCCTCTTCGGCTGTCACGCCGAGTTCATCCGCGATCTTGGCCTCGGCTTCTGCGCGCGCACGCTCTTCCAGTCGCCGGGCTTCTTCACGCGCGAGCGATTCCAATCGCTCCCGTTCCTCGGCAAGCCGTTCACGGGCCAACGCCTCCATGTCCAGCCGGAAGCGCGGCGCGCTCCATGGCCCTGTAACCATCAGGGGCACCCGCAGCGCATTGCCCTCTTCGTCTCTCAATGCCGACGGAACAAGACGGTAGTCCAGCGTCTGCGCACCAAGCCCGACCTGCCCCTCGCCTGTGACCTGCACGCGTGCCGAATCGAACAGCAGGTCGTCGTTGCTCAGCACGCCATCCGTGACCACAAAGCTACCTGTGATGCTGTTGTAAATAGTGCTGGTGCCTTCCCCGACATACCCCAAGTCGAGGTTGCGCAACATGCCCGCAAGGTCGAGCCCAAGGATCTCTCCCTCGGAAAAGGACAGCGCCCCCTCGCCCCGCAGGCTGTTCATGATTGCGTGCAGGCTGTTGCCAGACCCCAGAAGGTCAAGACGCCCCTCGGCCGTGCCCTCCAGACGCTCGAACCCAGCTGTGTCGCGCAAGAGTTGCAACAGGCTTATGCCGCTGGCTTGCAGATCAGCCCGTGCCGACAGGCCGGACCGATTATTGACAACGACCTGCCCCGTCACGCCACCCCCGAACAGCCGCGCTTCCCGAATCTCTGTCACCGCACGCGCGTTGTCGATGGTGCTGCGCAGACGGATCGGGCCAAATGTGCCACTGTCGCTGCGCAACTCGTTCAGGGAAATAGAGATATCGCCGTCCAGAGCACTCAGGGCCGAAGCGTCTATCGGGTCGCGTGACCAACCCGCTTCTGCCTGTGGTGCGCCCCCACTACCGGCCCCCCGCAGGTCCAGCACTGGAACCGTGATTTGTGCATCCACGTGCGGGCGGGGGCCGGTCAGGGTAATATCCGCCGCCGCGGTCAGGGCGATATCGCCAATATTTGCCGCGCCACCGCGCACAAACACTTCCCCGCCCGTGGTATGCGTAAGCTGCCCCGAGAATGTCAGCGGCCGCAAGTTTGCAGGCAATTCCGCGCCCGATTGCCCAATCGCAGCCATGACCGGCGCCAGCGCAGGAACCACCGTGTTGACCTGCCCTTCCGCCGCCATGTCGGCCAAGGACACGCGCCCCTCGAAACGGGCCTCTGCCCCGGCGATCTCGGCCTCTAGGTCGATTGCCGTCAAACCACCATTCAGCAAGTTGCCTGCGTTCCCGGCTCGAAACACCACCGAAACCGGTTGGCCGTTCAATTGCGCCGAGCCGTCCAGTGACAGCGGCCCATCCATAACCGGAAGCGACATCGTGGCGTCCAGCCGTGTCACCTGTAAATCCATTCCGCTGGCATCATCTACATAGCTCAGGCTGCCATTGCGTATTTCTGCCCGCGCCAAGGTCAGACCAGGTACGCCACCAGACCCGGAAGCCACTGGCTCTGCCGCTTCCGGCGACCCGAACTCCCATGTCGCGCGCCCATCCGCCCCGCGCCGCAACACGACTACTGGCGATTGCAGAACCACACGTTCCACCGCAACCGTGCCCGACAAAAGGCGCATCAGGTTCAGTCCGACATCCATCTCCTCGGCGCGCAGCATGTCGCCCCCGCCTGCCCAGTCGGGATTACCGATGGAAATATCCTGCGCTGTGGCCCCGATGACCGGGTAAACACTTAGCCCGATCTCGCCTCCGATGGTCAAGCTGCGCCCGGTCGCGGCCTCGAATTGCTGCGCCGCAAGTGTGGCAAGCCGTTCGGTCGGAATGAAAACCAACGCTGCCACCACCAAGGCGACAAGGCCGAAGACAACCGCCAACAGGGCTTTGACAAGACGCATGACACACTCCACTTGCTTTGCTTACAGACCAAGCCTAACGGCCATGACAGCGCTTGTCTTTCACAAATTCGACGGCCAAACTCTGCCCGACGGAATGAGGGAGGATCACATGTCAACGCAAAAGGTTGCGCTTGTCACGGGGGCGGCGCGCGGCATAGGGCTGGCCACCGCACAAAGCTTCGCAGCGCAAGGCTGGAACGTGTTGATGCTGGACCGCGACCATGCCGAGCTTGCGCGCGTGGTTGCCGATGTCCCCAGAGCGACCGCGCTCGATTGCGACATTTCCGACCCGGATGCCGTGGCCGCCAGTTTTACCGCACTCGACCAACTTGACTGCCTTGTAAACAATGCCGGCGTGGCGCAGTTCGGCCCGATCGAAGCCTGCGATTTTGCCTTGTGGCGCAGTGTTATGGCCACCAATCTGGACGGCACCTTCCTGTGTTCTCAGGCAGCTTTGCCGCTGCTGAAGGCCAGCCGCGGGAACATTGTCAATATCGCCTCTATCTCTGGCCTGCGTGCCTCGACCCTGCGGGTGGCCTATGGCACATCCAAGGCTGCCGTGATCCAATTAACCAAACAGCAAGCGGCGGAACTGGGCGAATACGGCGTCCGCGCGAATTGCGTCTGCCCCGGCCCGGTACGCACCAAGCTTGCTATGGCAGTCCACAGCCAAGAGATTATCGACGCGTATCACGACGCAATCCCGCTCAATCGCTACGGGTCAGAGGCAGAGATCGCGGCCGCGATCACTTTCCTTGCCTCGGAAAGCGCAAGCTACATTACCGGGCAGGTTCTGGCCGCCGATGGCGGCTTCGACAGCACCGGTGTGGGCCTTCCCGCGCTGCGAAAGGACACGCCATGAACCTCACACGTCTGGCCGCTGAACGTGACCGCCCCATCCGCGCCGCCCTGATCGGCGCAGGCAAGTTTGGCTCTATGTTTCTTGCGCAAGTGCCGACCATCGCCGGGCTGGAGGTCGCCGTTATTGCCGATCTGGACCCCGACCGCGCCCGTGCCGCCTGCCGCACCGTGGGCTGGGATGACGCGCGCATCGCCGCCACGCGTTTCACCGACAATGGCCAGGATGCCGCCTGCGCCGACGTGGACGTGGTGATCGAAGCCACCGGCCACCCAGAGGCCGGGATCGCCCATGCCCTTGCCGCCATCAATGCAGGCCGTCACATCGTCATGGTCAATGTCGAAGCAGATGTGTTGGCAGGCGCGGAACTGGCCCGGCGTGCGACACAAGCAGGCGTCGTCTATTCCATGGCCTATGGCGATCAGCCCGCGCTGGTGTCCGAAATGGTGGATTGGGCCCGCGCCACCGGGTTTGACGTGGCAGCCGCCGGCAAAGGCACCAAATACCTGCCCGCCTATCACCATGTCACGCCTGATGAGGTGTGGTCGCATTACGGCCTGACGCCCGACGCTGCCAAAGCCGCGGGCATGAACCCACAAATGTTCAACTCGTTCCTGGACGGCACAAAATCCGCAATCGAAGCGGCGGCCATGGCCAATGCCTGCGGCTTGGACGTGCCGGAACAGGGCCTCGGCTTTCCGGCCTGCGGGGTCGATGATCTGGCCCATGTGCTGCGCCCCGAAAGCGCGGGCGGGCAGCTTGCCCGCGATGGTATGATTGAGGTCGTCTCATCACTCGAACGCGACGGGCGGCCCGTGTTTCGCGACCTGCGCTGGGGCGTCTATGTGGTGCTGAAAGCGCCGAATGACTACGCCGCCGCCTGTTTCAAACAATACGGCCTGCCCACCGACAGCACGGGGCGCTATGCCGCGATGTATAAACCCTTCCACCTGATCGGGCTGGAATTGTCGGTCTCGGTCCTGTCAGTCGCGCTGCGGGGTGAACCCACCGGGCAGACCCGTGATTGGCGCGGCGATGCCGTGGCGGTGGCCAAGCGCGACCTGCGCGCCGGAGAGGTTCTGGATGGCGAAGGCGGATGGACCGTCTACGCCCGCGCCACTTCGGCCCAAGCTAGCCGCGCGCAAGCGCTTCTGCCCATCGGGCTTGCGCATAGCGTAGCCCTGACCCGCGACATTCCCGCAGGGACCACACTGCGCATGCAGGATGTGGCGCTCAACGACAGCCTTAACGGCGTCCAGCTGCGCCGCCAAATGCTGGCGGGCTAACCCTTTGCGACTTCATCTTGCCAAAAATACTCACGACACGGCGCTCGCCCCACGCGTGCCGAAAAGGTCTTTTGTGCTGGGCAAAAGCGCGCTATCCCGCCGCGCATGACCCTGCGCCCAGAATTTTGGCACACAGTGCCCCTGACGGAAATGACCGCCCCCGAATGGGAGGCGCTTTGTGATGGCTGTGGGCGGTGCTGCCTGAACAAGCTGGAAGATATCGACACGGATGAACTGGTCTTCACCCGTGTTGCCTGTCGCCTGTTCGATGACAGCACGTGCCGATGTGCAAGCTACGAGAACCGCAAGTCTCTGGTTCCGGAATGCGTGGTGTTAACGCCCAGCACCTTGCCGGATATCGCCTATTGGATGCCAGAGACCTGCGCTTATCGTTTGCTGCATGAAGGGCATAAACTGCCGCTCTGGCATCCCCTGATAACGGGCGACCCGGACACGGTCCGGCAGGCAGGCGTGTCCATGCACGACCAAACCGTTTCTGAAAGTGTGGTGCCACTGGACGACTGGGAAGACTACCTTCTGGACGACTGAAACCGCATTAGCAGCCACAGGTTCGAGATCAGCAGAACCGCGATTACGACCGCTCCGCCCCAGATCGCCCAGATGCCGGGGTCTTCCCCCAGAAGTGCCCAGACCAGCAGCGGTGCCAACACCGATTCCAGCAGCAGCAGCAACGACACTTCGGCAGAGGTGATGTAACGTGGCCCCATCGTCATTAACGATGAGGCGCAGGCAATGAACGCGCCATGCGCCAGCAGGAGTGGCCATTGCGCGGCCAGTGGCCCCATGACATCGGCGAAGGGCAACAGCACCAACGCCGCTCCGATCAGCGACACCGGCACGGCCGCCAGCATCGAGCGGCCGCGCAGCACCCGCAGCGCGGTCATGGCAGCGGCAAAGGCAGCGGCCACGCCAAGGGCCACCAGATCGCCTTGCCAGCTTGCGCCGACAGTTTCATGCGACCCTCGCAGAATAAGGCCCAGTCCCGCGAAAACACCTGCCATGGTCAGAACCATCCGCATGGAAATCGGTTCGGCCAAAAATATCCGGCTGAACACCGTGGCAAAAACTGGCGTTGCAGCAAGGATGAACACCACATTCGCAACGCTGGTAAGCGACACGGCCAAGACGAAACCACTGGCAGCAATGCCGAAAAAGATCAGATAGGCCAGACCCGCCCGGCCCGTCTGTGCAAGGGACGTGATCGACCGCGGCCCTTGTGTGGCCAGCACAAAGGCCAGAATCAACGCGCCCGCGATCAGGTTGCGCCAAAAGGCGGTCGTGATGGCCGGGGCATCGATCAACCGCACAAACAGCGAATCGGGCACAATGAAAAGCACGCCCAATGTGGTCAGGGCCAGACCTTTAACATGTTCACTCATAGCGCCTTTGTCGGGCGCGCATGTGGCCTAGTCAAGCCGCAGATGCGCGTCTCGATACGCCGGACGCGACATACAGGCAGGCGGGTTGGACAAATACACGGCGCGGGCAATCGCACGGGCAAGGCAAGTGGCCGCAGCATGGCCCAAAGCGACCATGTCTCTCGCCGATGCGGCAGGTCCGGTGCCCGTGGATATTGCAAAGACGATATCCCCGTCGAACTGCGTATGCGAAGGCACAATGGCGCGCGCCATCCCGTCATGCGCGGCAATGGCCATCCGCGTAAGTTGGGCCTGAGTCAGCAAGGCGTCGGTGGCGACAATGGCCAAAGTCGTCGCCTCGCGCGCCAGTTTGGTCACGGGTGGCGCCGCGTAATCCGCCCGTGGCGCGGGGCCAAGCCCGCCGAATTCATCCTGCCACTCGAACGGCGCAGCCCAGAAATGCGGCCCCTGCCCAACCGTTACACTGCCTACCGGGTTGGCGGCCACCAGCGCGCCCACGGTGGCGCCGCCTTCTAGAACCCATGACGCAGAACCAAGCCCTCCGGCAAAATTAACCGTTGTCGCCCCCATCCCGGCGCCCTGACTGCCCAAGGCGAAATCGGGGGTAGCGGCCTGCAATGCTGCGCGCCCAAGCCCCGGATAAGGATTCGCGTCCCAGTCTTTTGCGCCATCATTTGCCAGATCGAACAGGATCGCGGCGGGCACGATGGGCACGCTTTTGCCTGCGACTTGATAACCACGGCCCTGCGCGCGCAGGCCGTCCATCACGCCCGACGCAGCGTCCAGCCCAAAGGCCGATCCTCCGGACAGCACAAGCGCATCCACCTGCTGCACCAGCCGATCCGGGGCCAGCAACTCTGTCTCTCGGGTGCCGGGCGCACCACCCATTATGTGTACCCCGGCCGCAAAAGGCGCATCGGCTGTCACAACCGTTACCCCGCTGGCCAGAGCGGCGTCGTGCGCGTTCCCGACCCGCAAACCGCACACATCGGTCAACCGATTGCGGAGGCCGGGCCGGTCAGAGGGAATCATCGGCATTCGACGTATCATTTTGTTGTGACCAATATTCCAGCAGATCACCTGCTGTCGCGGATTGCCGACCCAGAAGCGACAGGTAAAGCACATCGACCCCAATAAGCGCCGCCTGTTTCCACAATTCCTGTGAACGCTGGCCGCTTGGGCCTGTCGTGCCGAACATGCTTTGCGTGGCATCTGCGGCAGAGGCAAGGACAAGGACGAGTTGCAACGCCGGCACCGTCGGCGCCAAGCGTGCAAGCTCCACGGGCAAAGCTGCCAAGGCAAACGACACATCCGCCACAGCATCGCACGCATAGGCAGTCATCTGCTCTATCTGGGGCTCTGTTGCCGGCGCGTCGGCGACCTGAGACGCCAAGCTGGGGGGTGCGCACCTTTCCGCCGGAATCCTACCACTCATTCAGTCTGCCTCGAACCAATACAGCACGTCATGACGATCAATGCTGCGTCTTGTGGGGTAAACGTTAGGCGGTTTTGTCAGGATTTGGCAACTTTCAACCTGCGCAATACCGATTTTGGGTCGTTTTCGTGCCAAACCGAATTGTGGACACCGTGGAATGTAAGATACACAGCATCGTGCCATGGCGGCATCAGACCCACAATATTCGAAGCACCAGCAAGGAGCCCAGACCCGACAATGGCGGATCATTCGGACCCCAATGCCCAGTGGAAGACCCTGTCTGGTCTGGGAACAACGGCTGTAACAGCCTTGCTTTTCGTATTTTTCCTGCAATTCCTGCCCATTGTGGCCAGCGGCGAGCCTGTGCGGGTCGTCTGGGATTGGGTGCCATCGCTAGGTGTGCAGCTATCGTTCTGGATCGACGGGCTAAGCCTGATGTTTGCGCTGCTGATTACCGGCATCGGCGCCATGGTCATGCTGTATGCTGCGAAATATCTGGCCGGACATCCGCAATATAACAGGTTTGCGATTTACCTGTTCAGCTTCATGCTGTCCATGCTGGGGCTGGTGCTGGCGGACAACCTGATCGCGTTGTTCGTATTCTGGGAGTTAACCACTTTCACGTCCTATTTGCTGATCGGGTTCGTCCATACCGACCCGAAATCGCGCCGCAACGCCTTGCAGGCCTTGTTGCTGACAGCCACGGGCGGACTGGCCATGCTGGCAGGCTTCATCCTGATCGGCGCCACACAAGGCACGTTTGAGTTGTCGCAACTGAATGCGGCGGGCAGCATGGCAGAGCATCCATTCTACCTGCTGATCCTGATTCTTGTGCTATGCGGTGCGTTTACCAAATCTGCACAAGTGCCGTTCCATTTCTGGTTGCCGAACGCCATGGCCGCGCCAACGCCGGTTTCCGCCTATCTGCATTCCGCAACCATGGTCAAAGCTGGGGTCTACTTGCTGGCGCGCCTGCACCCATCCCTGTCGGGCAGCGATGTCTGGGTCTGGACATTGTCCATTTTCGGGGCCGTTACGGCGGTGTTTGCCTCTTTCATGGCGCTGCGCCAAACCGATCTGAAGCAGACGCTTGCCTATACGACCTTGATGGCCTTGGGCACCTTGGTCATGTTCCTTGCCGGGTCCAGCGGCTACGCGATCACGGCGGCGATGACCTTTCTGTTGGTGCATTCGCTCTACAAAGCCGGTCTGTTCCTGATTATCGGCATCGTCGATCACGCAACACATACCCGCGACGCGGATGTCCTGGGCGGATTGGCGCGTGCCATGCCGATCACCGCCGCCGCCGCCATTGCGGCCGGGCTGGCAATGGCCGGTGTGCCGCCCGTCTTGGGCTTTATAGCCAAAGAGGTCGCCTATGCAGGGGCGCTGGAAATGCAACTGTCGGTATTTGTGCTGCCCATGGCGCTGGCTGCTTTCGCGCTGATGTTCGCTGTGGCCGGTATCGTGGCCTATAAGCCATTTTTCGGCCCGCAAGGCAAACTGCCCCATGCCCCGCATGAGGGGCCGTGGCCAATGCTATTCGGCCCGGTGGTGCTGGGCACGCTGGGCCTTGCGTTTGGCGTTCTGCCCGGAATTAGCGCCTATTACCTGATCGAACCCGCAGTAAACGCCGTTATGGGTGCGCCCGACAAGGGCGGCAGAGTCAAGCTCTGGGCCGGGTTCAACCTGCCACTGGTTCTAAGCCTTGTAACCTTCGCACTCGGCTTCGCGCTGTATCTGGGCCACCAGAAACTGCGCCGCGCGCTTATCTGGATAGAGGCACGCGGCCCCGATCTGGATGCAGGCTGGGACACGCTGCTGGACCGTTTCGTCACATTCACAAAAGCACAGACTGCGCTGATCCAGACAGGGGTTCTACGCCAATACATATTCGCTACCTTTGGCGTCTTTGCGGCAACCGTACTGGTTACGCTGGTGCTACGCGACGTGGGCGGCATAGAGCTGCGGCTAGCAAGCCTCAGCTTTATGGAATGGGGTGTGGCGCTCCTCATCGTGGCGGGAACAGTGGTGACTGCGCTGACATCGTCGCGCATTGTCGCCCTTGTCGCGCTTGGCGTGGTTGGCGTAGGCGTTGCCATGATTTTCATCATATTCTCTGCGCCGGACGTGGCCATCACGCAATTGCTGGTAGAATTGCTGGTGGTGCTTCTGATGGCCTTCGCTTTCCTTAAAATGCCGAATCTGGACCCGGACGGCGTACAAAAGCACAGCTTTGCAAATGCCGCCCTGGCTTGCGCAGTCGGTGTCGGAACAACGCTGACCTTGCTGCTGGTTGTCGACCAACCCTTCGACCGACGCCTGACAGAATTTTTTGAAGCGGCCAGTTGGACCGAAGCCTTCGGGCGCAACATCGTGAATGTGATCCTGGTGGATTTCCGCGCAATCGACACATTTGGCGAAATCGCCGTGGTCATGATTGCCGCAATCGGCGCGGCGGCCCTGCTGAAAGGGTTTGCGCGAAGCGGCAAAGCAGATGAGGCCAAGAAATGAAATCGGTCATATTTGAAACCGGGGCGCGCTTGCTGGTTGCCCTGATCTTCGTGTTCTCACTGTTCATGTTGCTGCGCGGGCATAACCTGCCCGGTGGCGGTTTTATCGGCGGGCTTTTGGGGGCGGTGTCATTCATTGTCTACTCCTTGGCAAAAGGCCCGGCCGAAGCCCGCAAGGCGCTTCACATGGCGCCGGAAACCATCGCTGCCATTGGCCTTGGCATTGCGCTTCTGGCCGGGTTGCTTTCGTTTTTCATGGGCGATCCGCTCTTCACCGGCCAGTGGTTCTGGATTGGGGGGGACAGCTACGACACCGCCGTCTTTGCTCCAAACAGCATCCTGGTGTTCGACATTGGCGTTTACCTTGTGGTGCTGGGCGGAATCCTCAGCCTCGCCTTTGCTTTCGACGAGGAGACCTGAACCATGGAAAGCCTGACTGCCATTTTAATAGGCGTGCTGACGGCTGCGGCCGTCTACATGATGTTAGCGCGAAACATCATGCGCTTCATGTTCGGTCTGATCCTGCTGTCGAATGCTGTGAACTTGACCATCTTTACCGCCGGTCGCATGACCAAGGGTGAACCGGCCCTGGTGCCCTATGGTCAGGACGCACCCCTGACTGACATCGGAAATGCCCTACCCCAAGCCCTGGTGCTGACCGCCATCGTGATCGGCTTTGGATTGCTGGCGTTCCTGTTGGCACTGGTGTTCGAAGCGTATCGCCGCCTGCACGTCGTCGATACCGACGCGATGCGCCATGCAGAACCCAAGGAGGATACCACGAAATGAGTTGGGTTCTGGTTATGCCGCTTGTGATTCCGTTCATCACGGCGGTGATCGCGTTCATATTACGCAATTCCCCAGCCAATCGGTGGGTGTCCGTTGTCGGATCGGTTCTGGCACTTGTTGCCGCCGCGGTCCTGATGGTTTCCGTTCTGAAAGAAGGGGTCGTCGCCGCGCAGATGTCGAACTGGAGCGCTCCATTTGGCATTACTCTGGTGGCGGATTACCTAAGTGCAGTCATGGTTGTCATCACCGCGATCACAGGGTTGGCAACCACTGTCTACGCACTTGGCGAGATCCCAGAAGAAACAGAGAAACTTGGCTTTTATGCCCTGTTCCAGACCCTGCTTGCCGGGGTCACAGGGGCCTTTCTGACAGGCGACCTGTTTAACCTATATGTCTGGTTCGAGGTGATGCTGATCGCATCCTTCTCTTTGCTGGTCATCGGGGGCGGCAAAGAAAGGCTGGATGCGGGCATCAAATACGTTGCGCTCAACCTTGTCTCTACCTTGGTATTTCTGTCCGGGATCGGCATGCTCTACGGTGTCACCGGGACGTTGAACATGGCCGACCTGCGCGGCGCCGTTGCCGCGGCAGAAAACCAAGGTTTGATAACCGTGATCGCGATGATGTTCATGGTGGGCTTTGGTGTGAAGGCCGCGGTATTTCCATTGTTTTTCTGGTTGCCCGCCAGCTATCACACCCCCTATTTCGCGGTGTCGGCGGTATTCGCCGGGTTGCTGACGAAAGTGGGTGTCTACGCATTGATGCGCATGTTCAGCCTCGTCTTTGTTGGCGATATTGGCTTTACCCATGAAATACTGCTCTGGGTGTCATTGCTGACCATGTTCACAGGGGTGATCGGTGCGGCCGCACAAACGGATTTCCGCAAAATCCTGTCATTTCACATCATCAGCCAGATCGGCTACATGACCTTGGGCTTGGCCCTGTTCACGCCTTTGGCACTGATGGGCGGCGTATTCTACCTCGTGCACCACATCATCGTGAAGGCAAACCTGTTCTTTGTCGCAGGCCTCGCCCGACAGTATGCCGGAAGCACCGATCTGAACCGAATTGGCGGGCTGTATAAATCCGCCCCCTTGCTGGCGGCTTTGTTCATCATCCCGGCCTTTTCGCTGGCCGGATTCCCGCCCTTGTCCGGTTTCTGGGCGAAATACCTGATCGTGAAGGCGGCCTTGGAACTGAATTTCTGGTTCGTGACCTTCGTGTCTTTGTTCGTCGGTTTGCTGACCATCTATTCCATGACCAAGATCTGGGCCATGGCATTCTGGAAACCGCATCCAGACGGAATTGACCCCACCCCCAACCGCGCACCGCCGCAGGTAACACGGGCCATGATCCTGCCGATTGCCGCGCTGGCCGCGATGACCATCGTCATCGGGTTCTACCCGGAACCCTTCGTTCAATTTGCCGAGACAGCGGCAAACCAGCTTCTGGACCCAACTGACTACGTCACGACTGTTCTGGGGGTGCAACCATGAACGGCTTCTTGTTCAATCTGCTGTTGGCTTTTGCTTGGGCCGTGATGACAGGGGATTACAGCCTTAGCTCGCTTACGACTGGCGCTGTCCTTGGGTTTGTCGCGCTCTGGCTGTCGCAACCTCTGACAGGCATTGACCGGCTGTATTTCAAACGTCTGTATCGCATTATATATCTGAGCCTGTTTTTCCTGTGGGAATTGCTGCTGTCCTCGGTAGAGGTCGCGTGGGACGTGATACGCCCTGTGCCCCGCAACAACCCTGGGCTGATCGACATCCCGCTGACGGTCAAGAACGACTTCGAGATATTGCTGCTGACCAATCTCATCTCCCTGACACCGGGCACGCTTAGCGTAGATGTGTCCGAGGACCGTAAGATACTAACCGTGCACGCCATGTTCGCGGATGACCCCGACGCGCTATGTAAAGATATCAAGGATGGGTTCGAGCGCCTAATCATGGGAGTGTTTGAGACATGACATCTGCCGTATTTCTGTCCATGGCAATTCAGATTTCGTTGTTCCTGATCCTTCTGGGGCTGGCCGTTGCGCTGATCCGCCTGGTCAAGGGACCATCCTTGGCAGACCGTGTGGTTGCCCTTGATATGATGACCGTTACGATCATCTCTTTTTGCGGCGTCTATGCCGTATTCATGGATGAACCATCATTTCTGGACGTGGCCATCGTGCTGGCATTGGTCGGGTTCCTGGCAACTGTCGCACTGGCGCGCTACGCTGAAAAGCGCTTTCAACAAGAAGACGCGGAACGCGCCGACCCCGAAAAGGAGCAGTCAGATGGCTGATATTGTGATCGGTGCATTGCTTTTGGCTGGCTCTGGGTTTGTGCTGATCGCCGCAATCGGCATTGTGCGTCTGCCTGACCTGCTGACGCGGATGCATGCCTCGACCAAGGCCGGGACGCTGGGCGCATTGCTTGTTCTAGCGGGTCTTGCCCTGCATCAAGGGACGGGCGATATCATCAGCAAGGTTATTGCGGCAGCGCTGTTCCTACTGCTGACCGCCCCGATTTCGGCGCATATGATCGGACGCGCCCATGCGAAGCGCACGAAATCGCTTCAGGGCAAGCCGGACAATGCCGACTGAATGTCGGCGGCACAGAGGGGCGAGGGCTTAGGCGGCTGGGGCCATATGTGGACCTGTTCCATGGCGCTCGCGTTGCAGCGTGCGGAAATGCGCCATTTCGGAATGGGTCCATGCGGCAATGTCCCAAGTCCGGGCAGACCGGCGCAGGGCAGCCATGCGCGCGCTGGCCTCTTCCATCCCCATGGACAATGCCTGCTCCAAAGCCGAGTCCATCGAGGAATGCGAAAACGGGTTGACTGGGATTGCCCCATCCAGCAGCACCGCGCAGCCGGCGAATTCCGACAAGATCAGCGCGCCTGGGTGGGTCAGATCCCGCGCGGCGCAAAATTCGGACGCCACAAGGTTCAGCCCATCCGCCAGCGGCGTGATAGATGCCATATCGGCCGCACGGTAATAAGCCACAAGCTGCGCGAGCGGAATCGCCTTGCTGACCAAAGTGACAGGCTGCCAGTCGAAACTGCCAAAGCTTCCATTGATCCGCCCGACCAGCCCTTCGATCGCGTCCTGAACTTCGGCATAGGCAGTCATGTTGCGGTTCGCGCCAACCGAAACCAACATCAGCCGAACCTTGCCTCGCAGATCGGAACGACGGGTCAAAAGCCGCTCAAAGGCTTCAAGCTGTTCAATATTTCCCTTGGTATAGTCGGTCCGCGATACTGATAAGATTAACTTTGTTTCGCCAAGCTCCGCACGAATTTCGCGCACGCGCTCTGCCACTTCCGGCTTTTGCGCCAGTTCCTGAATGTAGTCGAAATTTACCCCGACAGGATTGGTATGCACGCAGGTCGTGGACCCCATATGCTCCAGCATCAGCGGCATACGCCGGTCATTCAACGCAACACCCGTGGCGGACAACGTGCTGGGTGTTTCAGCCTCTGACACCAGCTTTGCACCCTTTATGGATCGCACCACAGCGGCGAAATTCTGGGCGTAGCGCGGGATGTGAAAGCCCACGCTGTCGCAGGTCATCAAGCTGCCGATAATCTCTTCGCGCCACGGCAGCACGTTGAACATATCCGGCCCCGGAAACGGCGTGTGATGAAAGAAACAGATCGTGGCATTAGGTTTCAACTGCCGCAGATAGCCCGGCACCAGCCACAGGTTATAGTCATGCACCCAGATCACAGCTTCATCGGTGGCCTGTTCGGCGGCAGCTTCGGCAAAAGCCCAGTTCACAGCACGAAAGGTCGGCCAATCGACAGGATCATAATTGTAGCGTTCCTTGAACCCGTGCAGGATCGGCCAGAAGGCTTCTTTGCTGGTCACGTGGTAAAAGCTGCTGACCTGCTCTTTTGTCAGTGGAAGTCGGCTGACAGTGTAGGTGCCGAAACTGTCTGAAATCTCTATCACCGGCTCGAAACCGGGATTGGCGGTATCCTCGGCCTCTTTCCACGCGACCCATGCGCCACGATTGGCCTGCCCCAAAAACCCCTTCATCGTAGGCACAATCCCGTTCGGGCTGGAGTTTTCACGATACTGCACCTGCCCATCCTCGATCACCTCCTCATAGGGTTGGCGGTGGTAAACGATCACAAGGTCCGATTTCATAGCGGCAGCTCCGGTGGGGTTGCGTGCAGGGTGTGGGCGTGAATGGCTTCGATAATTCCACCTGCGCCAATATGGCGGCAGCGATGCGCGCGCGGCAGATGGGCGGTCGCGTTCAAAAGTTCAGCTTCAGAGCCACCGACCAGCGCGCCATGCAGACCCGTTTCAAACATGGACAGGTCGTTGAGCGTGTCGCCCGCGACCAGCACGCGCTCCGCTTCAAGCCCCAGATGCGCGATGAGCCGTAGCAGCGACGGCCCCTTGCTGACGCCGCGCGGCAATACATCAACAAAGCACCCATGCGAGACGATGGTATCGACTGCCAAATCCTCAAGCACGGTCAGCGCCGCGCGATCAAAGCTGGTATCGTATTCGTAGGATAACCGGTGGCGAAAAGGGACATTTTGTAACCGTAGCCCACCGACCGACAGAAGCCGCGCTTGCACCTCTGTCGCCAATCCGTGCCAAGCTTGTGTGATCGGCATTTCAAGGTCGATCATGGGCTGGACGCGGCCAGACTCGAATCGCGCGATGGTCGTTCCGACATCCCCGATCACAAATTCCGGGCTGGGCACGGTGCCATCCGCGCACAGGCTACCAATGAAGTCCGGATCGCGGCCAGTGACGAATATTAGCTGGACATCGGGCTGTTCGCGCAACCAATCGTAAAGCATGCGACGATGTTGCGGGCTACCGCCCAGAAAGGTTCCGTCCAGATCGGTGGCCAGCACCATTCGGGTGCTCTGCCCGGCCATGGGGCGGTGTGACAGGGTATCCATAGAGCAAAGATGGACGCTGCGCGGCTTGGGTCCAAGCCAAGCCCGGACAGGAAGATACGAAACCTCACCAAAAAAAGAAACCGCCCAAAATATGGGCGGTTTCTAAAATTCTTGCCCACAAAATGGGCGGTCGATTTAGGCGAGTGCCAGGTTCGACGCAGATTCGCGGCCATCACGACCTTTTTCCAGATCGAAAGTCACTTTCTGACCATCGTCCAGACCGCGCAGGCCAGCGCGCTCAACAGCGGAGATGTGCACGAACACATCCTTGGAACCGCCATCGGGTTGAATGAAGCCAAAACCTTTGGTTGCGTTAAACCATTTCACGGTGCCAGTGGCCATGTGAATTCTCCTAATAGTGTGTCACTGCCCACGAAATGCGGCAGCTCGGCTCAGTCAGTGCAAGATCGATATCACTGTGGCCGGTAAAGGAGAACAGTCGTCGATAGAGGTAACATCGCAGGCATTTCCATACATGGGCACCATGCGTCTGGCAAGGAAATTCGCTCAGGGTAGCGCCGATAGACGCGCGGCCATATCCAACATACGACAGGAAAAGCCCCATTCATTGTCATACCAACCAAAGACCCGCAGCATGCCGCCGCTGGTCTGTTGAGTCTCTGCCAACGCCATGACGATGCTTTCTGGCCGTGCCCGCAGGTCGGTGGACACCAGCGGCCGGTCGGTCCAGCCGATCACCCCGCCCGCCCTTTGCATGGCGTGGTTAACCTGATCGACGGTCGCGGGCCGCTCCAACATGACACATAGATCGACCGCCGAGACAGAGGCCGTCGGCACCCGCACCGCGGCCCCCAGTAAACGACCTTCCAGTTCGGGCAAGACACGTTCCACCAGCTTTTGCGCGCTGGTCGTTGTGGGCACCATCGACAGCGCCGCAGCGCGCGAGCGTGCCGGATCGCCGCGCGGGGCATCCACCGTAGGTTGGCTGCCCGTGTAGCAATGCACTGTGGTCATAAAGCCCGTCGCAACACCCCATTGATCGTGCAACAACCGCGCCAAGGGCGCGAGCGCATTGGTGGTGCAGGATGCGTTAGAGATCAGCTTGTGCCGACGGGTTAAGATGCCCTCGTTCGCACCCAGCACAACCGTAACCTCAGCCGCCTCGGACGGGCCAGAGATCAGTATCCGCGACGCTCCCGCGCGCAAGCCACGTTCTGCAACCTCCGCTGTGTCGGCGCGACCGGTGCATTCCATGACCAGATCGACACCAGACAGGTCCAGCCGCGACAGGTCGCGCTCATGCGTCAGGCGCAGGCTTTGCGCGCCGATATGCAACTTGCCGTCAGCGGCCTTTACCGACTGTGGCCACGGTCCGAACACGCTGTCATATTCAAACAGGTAGGCGCAGGTTTCGGCATCGGCAATATCGTTGATCCCAACGATCTCAATGCCTGGCCAACCGCCTTTCAGCCACGCGCGCACCACAGTGCGGCCAATGCGACCAAAGCCGTTCAGAACCACTTTCATAACGTGCCCTTCCGCTGCCACGCGCGCAGTTAGACCCGCGCGCGGGTCAGTTGCAAGGCTAGAGCGCGACCTCTATCGCGCTCCCATTGGCACGCGCCAGTTCCACGGCTTTCGACGCCACGGCGATATCCTGCAAACCGACCCCGGTGCCGTCGAACAACGTCACCTCCTCGGCACTGGCACGCCCCTTATGGGTGCCGTTGATGACCGCACCGATGGGCGTAATCGCATCCGCCGTAATCAACCCCTGCGCAATCGCGTGCTGCGCCTCGCCAATAGAAATGGATTGCGCGACCTCGTCGGTGAACACCGTGGCGCGGGCCAGAAGCGCCGGGTCTACCTCTTGCTTGCCGATCGTGTCGGTGCCCATGCAAGCGACATGCGTGCCAGGGCGGACATGCGCATCCATCAGGCTGGCCGCAGGGCTGGAGGTGATGGTGATAATCACATCCGCCTGCGCGCCCAAATCCTCTAGACTGACCTCCTCGAACGGCAGGCCAGCATCAGCAACGGCAGCCGCCAGACGGTCCATCATGTCGGGGTGGTAGTTCCACGCCACGACCTTCTCGAACTTGCGCTGCCGCAGCGCCGCGCGCATCTGGAATACCGACTGATGGCCTGCGCCAACCATACCCAGCACTTTGCTTTCAGGCCGTGACAAATGCGCGATCGAAATGGCAGACGCCGCCGCCGTGCGCAAAGCTGTCAGCAGGTTGCCGCCGACAGCCGCTTGCAGAATACCGGTGTCCGGGTCGAACAGGAATACGGTTGACTGGTGATTAATGATGCCCTTGGCGGCATTGCCCGGAAAATAGCCCCCTGCCTTCACGCCCAGTTGCGCGCCCGCACGGTCCAAGCCGGACTTGAAACCATATTGACGCCCCTCGCCCAGCGCCTCGCGCACCACGGGGAAGTTATAGGCGTCATCACGCGCCATGGCGGAGAAAGTGGCTTCGACAGCATCGAACGCGCTTTGGTCATCGACAAGCCCGCCAATGGCGGATTCGGGCACGATCCACATGGGACAGCCTCCTGTTATGGGTGTTCGCAGAGAAAGAGGCCCCGGATCAGGTCCGGGGCACGGAGAGTAGGTGCTTGGGCTCCGGACCTGATCCGGAGCCTCGCGGTCCTTTGCGGCAAGCTCAGTAAGCCTTGCCACGCGCGCTGACGGGCCAGAGGGTTTCGACCTTGCCCCCCCGGACACCGACATACCAGTCATGCACGTTGCAGGTCGGGTCGCAATGGCCGGGGACCAGTTTCAGTTTGTCGCCAACCTTCAGCACCGCGTCAGGATCGGCCACAACGCCATGCTCGTCCGAGCATTTGACGTATTTCACATCATCGCGCCCGTAGATGAACGGCAGGCCACTATCCACGGATTGCGCTTTCAGACCGGCATCGACAATTGCCTTGTCGGCCTTGGCGTGGCTCATCACGCTGGTCAGCAGGAACAGCGCGTTTTCCCATTCGCCTTGGTCAATGCGCTTGCCGTCCTTGTCCAGAATGCGCCCATAATCGGCATCCATGAAAGCATACGACCCGCATTGCAGTTCGTTATACACGCCCGAATTGGACTCGAAGTAATACGATCCGGTGCCGCCGCCGCCAACGATGTCGCAGTCCAGACCTTCGGCTTTCAGCCCTTCAACGGCGTCGCGCACCATGGCAATGGAAATATCGACCTTTGCCTTACGCTCTTCATAGCTGTCCATGTGCTGCATCGCACCCTGATAGGCTTGGATGCCGGCAAATTTCAGCCCTTCAGCGGCGTCGATGGCTTTGGCAATCTCGACCACAGCAGGCGTGGTGGTCACGCCGCACCGGCCCGCACCGCAGTCAATCTCGACCAGACATTCGATCTGGGTTCCATGCTTGACGGCGGCTGCCGACAGGTCAGCCACATTGGCTACGTCATCGACACAGCAGATCGCACGCGCGCCAAATTTCGGGATGCGCGCCAAACGGTCGATCTTGGCCGGGTCGCGCACTTGGTTCGACACAAGCACGTCCTTGATGCCGCCGCGCGCAAAGACCTCTGCCTCTGACACCTTCTGGCAGCAGACACCGCAAGCGCCGCCAAGGCTTTCTTGCAGTTTTGCCACGTCAACGGATTTGTGCATCTTGCCATGCACACGGTGACGCATGCCATGCGCAGCGGCGTAATCGCCCATCTTCTTGATGTTGCGCTCCAGCGCGTCCAGATCAAGCACAAGACAAGGCGTCTGGATGTCAGCCTCGTCCATACCCGGCAACGCAGGAACATCAAAGCCTACTTCAAGGCCGTCAAATTTGGTCGGTGCGTTCATAAGATTAACCCCTTTTATATCGGTCAGCCTGCCATCCAAGGCAGCTTGTCCAGATCCACATTGCCCCCGGTAATGATCACGCCTACGCGCTTTCCACGAAACACCTCGGGGTTTTTCAGAATGGTCGCCAAAGGAACCGCGCAGGACGGTTCCATCACGATCTTCATGCGCGCCCATGTCAGGCGCATTGCGTCGATGATTTCCTGCTCTGACGCCGTCAGGATATCGGTCACATGGTGTGACACGAAATGCCACGTGTTTTCTTTCAGCGGCACCTTCAGGCCATCGGCGATTGTGTTGGGCGCATCATCGGCAATAATGTGCCCCGCCTTGAAGCTGCGATAAGCATCGTCGGCCTGTTCTGGCTCGGCTGCATAAATCTCGACACCGGGTGCGATGTTCGACAGCGTCAGGCAACAGCCCGAAATCATGCCACCGCCACCAATCGGCGCGATCACCGCATCCAGCCCTTCGACCTGCTCCATGAACTCACGCGAGCAGGTCGCCTGTCCGGCAATCACACGTGGGTCGTTATAGGGATGGACGAAATCCGCCCCGGTCCGGGCCTGCACTTCGGCAAAGACCGCCTCGCGGCTGGTCGTGGACGGCTCGCACTCGGTGATTGTGCCGCCATAACCGATCACGGCGTCCTTCTTGGCCTGCGGCGCGGTGCGCGGCATAACGACGTTGCACGGTATCCCCCGCCGACCGGCCGCATAGCTAAGCGACAGGGCGTGGTTGCCGCTGGAATGCGTGGCAACGCCTTTGGCGGCTTCCTCGTCGGACAGGCCGAAAACAGCGTTGCACGCGCCGCGCACCTTGAAGGCGCCCGCTTTCTGGAAATTCTCGCACTTAAAGAATAACTCCGCCCCGGTCAGCTTGTTCATGAATTCGGAGGTCAGAATCGGTGTGCGGTGAATATATGGTTTGATCCGCTCATGCGCGTCCACGACATCTTGATATGTCGGCAACGGCGCGTCTGTATGATCTTTCATCTCGCCCTCATTTCATCTTGCCGAAAATACTCCGGGGTGCGGGGCAGAGCCCCGCGTGCCCGGCCCCACCATTACGCCGCTTTGGCAATTGGCTCTGCCGCGGTTCCGCGCAAATACTCCTGCGCTGCCGCCACGCCGCTGCCCAGCTTCACCGGCCAGCCCAGATCGGCCATGCACATCTCTGCCGTGGCCAGACCCGACAGCAGCATGACATCGGTCAGGCTGCCCAAATGGCCGATGCGGAACAGCTTGCCCGCGACCTCGCCTAGGCCCACACCGAAAGCGACGCCGTATTTGCTGGCTGCAAGCGTGACCACATCGGTGCCATTGAACCCTTCAGGCGCCATGACCCCGGTTACGGTGTCAGAATACAAGTCAGGCCGCGCGGCACAAACCTGCAAACCCCAACCACCCACCGCGCGGCGGGTCGCTTCGGCCAGCCGGTGGTGGCGGGCATAGACGTTTTCCAGTCCCTCGGCCTTCAGCATGGCAATGCTGGCCGCCAGACCGTTAATCAGACCCACGGGCGGGGTGAACGGATAGCCACCCGCAGCATAGCCTTTCAGCATATCGCCAAAATCGAAATAGGTGCGCGGCAGCTTTGCGCTGTCACGCGCCGCCAGCGCCTTGGGCGAGACACCCAGAATCGCCAGACCGGCGGGCAGCATGAACCCCTTTTGCGAGCCTGCGACCGCGATATCAACGCCCCAGGCGTCCATCTCGAAGGGCATGGACGCGATGGAGCTGACGCCATCGACAAGCAGCAATGCAGGGTGGTTTGCCCCGTCCATCGCGGCGCGCAGGCCCGCAATGTCCGAGCGCACGCCGGTCGCGGTTTCATTATGCGTCGCCAGAACCGCCTTGATGCTGTGGTCGGCATCGGCGGCCAGTGCCGCCCCCATAGCGTCGGTCGGACAACCCTCGCCCCACGGCGCGTCAATAATCTGAACATCCAGCCCGTGCCGCTGGCACAGGTCGATCCAGCGATGGCTAAACATGCCATGGCGCGCCGCCAGAACCTTGTCACCGGGTGACAGCGTATTGCTGATCGCGGCTTCCCAGCCGCCGGTGCCAGTGGCGGGCAGCAGCAGCACTTCGCCTGCGCTCATGCCCAACACCTCTTTCACGCCCGCAACGGCAGGCTGGAACACCGCCGCGAAAGCGGGCGAACGGTGGTCGATGGTCGGCATGTCGCAAGCCTTACGCAGGCTTTCGGGCATATTGGTCGGACCGGGGATGAAAACCGGGTTTTGTAAAGACATAGTGTCCCCCTCATAGTGTTGACATTGGTTTGCCACTCATAGCCGCATTTTTCAATTTTTTTGAAAAATAATTACTATCTGTGAAAAAAGAGAATTTCGTATTATCTATCAGAGGGTAAGTGTTTTTCATTTCCCTGCCTGCAGTGCAGCACACGGTAAAAAGGTAGTCTATGACACAGGTATCCCGACGCGGACGGCCTCGCGCCTTTCATGACAAGACAACACAGAACACCATCCAGTCACTGGATCGCGCGATGGCGATTCTGGAAACGCTGGCACGGTCTGAGGGGATGACCTTGTCGAATCTCGCCGCTGCGTGCGGGCAGTCCACCGCCACGGTGTACCGCGTGCTGATTACCCTGCAACAGCGCGAAATGGTGGATTTGGAGCCCGCCGGGCAGGTCTGGCATGTGGGCGTCGGAACGTTCCGCGCGGGCACCTCATTTCTGCGCCGCACATCGCTGGTGGAGCGTGCGCGTGCGCCCATGCAAGCCTTGATGCGCGAAAGCGGCGAGACTGCCAATCTGGGTATTGAACAGCAGGACGAGGTTTTGTTCCTGACGCAGGTCGAAACCCATCAGGCGATTCGCGCCTTTTTCCCGCCCGGCACGATAGGCCCGATGCATGTGTCAGGTATCGGCAAGGCACTGCTTGCGTGGTTCGATGAGGGGCGCGTTGCGCAGGTTGTGGCGCGGCGCGGCTTGGAAGCCTTCACACCCGCATCCCTGACCTGTGCAGAGGATTTGCGCGCAGATTGTATTCGCACCCGTGCCCGCGGCTTTGCCTTTGACGACGAAGAACGCGCACCGGGGATGCGTTGCATCGCCGCGCCAATCTTCAACCCGCATGGAGAGCCGGTGGCGGGGGTGTCGGTGTCTGGCCCGGCTTTTCGGTTGGAGACGGGCAATCTGGACCGGATCGGGGGTTTGGTGGTGAAAACAGCGGCTGAAATCACGGCGGCGACGGGCGGCACGATGCCCGGCGCAAAACCGGTTTGACAATTCTGATTTATTTTGTCAGGATTGGTCCACAGCCAACCGACAGGTCAGCCATGCCACTCCTGACCCGAGAGAGATACCATGAACGCCATTACCCGTTTCATCCCAGAAACAACGCCCACAGCGCCGGTGCATGATGTTTATAGCCTGACGCGCGGCGGCAATCTGGCACAGATTATACTGGACGGAAAAACCTACCAGTTGCGCATTACCCGCGCGGGCAAACTGATCCTGACCAAATGAAAACGGGGGCCAACCGGCCCCCGTTTCGATGTGTGGCGTAGTCGTTCTCAATGTCCTAGAATCTGGCTCAGGAACAGCTTGGTGCGGTCGGATTGCGGGTTGTTGAAGAACTCTTTGGGTTCGTTCTGCTCCACGATCTGACCTTGGTCCATAAAGATCACCCGGTTCGCAACGGCCTGTGCAAAACCCATTTCATGCGTCACGCACAGCATGGTCATGCCTTCCTCTGCAAGGCTGATCATGGTGTCCAAAACCTCTTTAATCATCTCCGGGTCAAGCGCTGATGTCGGTTCATCGAACAACATAATCCGCGGCTTCATGCACAAGGACCGCGCAATCGCAACGCGCTGTTGCTGACCGCCCGATAGCTGACCAGGATATTTATGGGCCTGTTCCGGGATCTTCACCTTTTCCAGGAAATGCATGGCCGTTTCCTCGGCCTCGCGTTTGGGAACCTTGCGCACCCAGATGGGCGCCAGCGTGCAGTTTTCCAAAATGGTCAAATGCGGAAACAGGTTGAAATGTTGGAACACCATCCCAACTTCGGAACGGACCTTGTCGATGTTCTTCAAATCGCCCGTCAATTCGGTTCCGTCGACGATGATTTGCCCGGCCTGATGTTCTTCCAGACGGTTGATGCAGCGGATCAACGTCGATTTACCGGACCCGGAGGGACCGCAAATGACGATCCGCTCACCACGGTAAACCGTCATGTTGATATCGCGCAAAACATGGAACGAGCCATACCACTTGTTCATTCCCGTGATCTGGATCGCCAGCTCATCGCTGATCTGCATTTTGCTGGTGTCGATACTGCGATCAACGGGCATTTCGGCGGCAGCTACTTCCGACATAGGTCGCACTCCTTAACGATGATCGGTCTTCAGCTTGCGCTCCAGATACATGGAATAGCGCGACATGCCGAAGCAGAAGATGAAAAACAAAGCCCCGATGAAGATGAACAGCTCCCAATAGATGCCGTTCCAGTCCGTATCGGCGCGGATGGCGTTGGACAGCCCGATAGGGTCGAGCAGGCCGATGAAGACCACCAGCGTCGTATCTTTGAACAACCCGATAAAGGTATTCACGATGCCGGGAATTGCGATCTTCAGCGCTTGCGGCATGACGATCAACCGTTGCGCCTTCCAGTAATCCAGACCCAGCGCATCGGCGGCCTCGTATTGGCCTTTCGGCAATGCTGCCAACCCGCCGCGAATGACCTCTGCCATATAGGCCGACGCAAACAACGTCACCATGATGATAACCCGCAGGATCAGGTCAAAACTGGTGCCCGGCGGCAGGAAGTAGTTCAGCAGCAACGACGCTGTAAACAACAGCGTAATCAATGGCACACCACGAATAAACTCGATGAAGATAACGCAGACCGATTTCAGGAAAATCATGTCCGACTGGCGGCCCAGCGCCAGCAGGATACCAAACGGCAGCGACAATGAGATACCCGAGACGCCGATCACGATGGAGATCAGGAAACCGCCGAACGCATCCGAGCGCACATATTCCAGCCCGATCGGCGCAACGGAATACATTGCAGCGTCAAAGGGTCCGGCAAGGAACACCCACCAAAGGAAAGTTCCGGCAACTGCGGCAATAACGCTGACCAAAGACGACAGCTTCGCCGTTGCCCTGAATGCCACATAGCCCACGACAAACCCCAAGAGCACCGAAATGGGCAGCCAGACCGACCCGCCCCAGAGCAGATGGTAGCCGATGAAGGGGAACAGCACCGAGAAATAGAGCATCTTTCGCGGCACTTCCGAAAACAGGATCGGGGCCAGCGCGACCAACATCAGCACCATTGCCAGAACCGGGCGCCAGTAATGCTCTGGCGGATAGAAGCCGAACAGAAGCTGATGCCAACGGTCTTTAATGACCGCGAAACAGGCGCCAGAGGTTCCATCCAGAATTGCGCGGCATTCACGCAATGATTCGGCGTTCCAGACTGTGTTCAACAACCACGGCCCGATTTCGATGATGATGAACCAGATCACCCCCAAGGAGGCAATCGTGAGGACGGAATTGAGCCAGCCAGAGAACAGGTTTTCGCGCAGCCACTTGATAACGCCCCGCTCGGTGACAGGTGGCTCTTGCTGGTCAAGCATGGTGTCACGCACATAACTGACGGTGTTGGAATGGGTATCACTCATCTTACCGTTCCTTCAGCTTGACGCGATTGTTGTAGACGTTCATCGCACCAGAGATGCTTAGGCTGACCGCAAGGTAGATCAGCATCATCAGCAGCATCCCCTCCAACTCGCGCCCGGTCTGGTTGATGCTGATACCCCCAAGCGTCGAGCGCAGGTCCATATATCCAACCGCCAAGCCCAGTGACGTGTTCTTGGTAATGTTCAAGTATTGCGAAATCAGCGGTGGGATAATCACCCGCAGCGCCTGAGGCAGGATCACAAGGCGCATGGTCTTGCCCGGTTGCATCCCCAGCGCAAAGGCCGCTTCGGTCTGACCACGCGAAATGGCCAGAATACCGGAACGCACATTCTCTGCCACGAAAGCGCCGGTGTAAATGCCAAGCCCCAGCCACATGGCAATCAACGAGTTGCGCATATGAATACCATCAGCGAAGTTGAAACCGCGCAATTCAGGGTATTCCAGATGTGCCCCGAAGAAGATGAACAGCAGTGCAACCGGACCGAACAGGACGCCCAGGCTTTTCCACCAGGTTTTCGGACGGATCCCGGTCGCATTCTGAACCGCCGTCGCATTCTTCAGAATGACCTTGTGGGCATAAATACCTACAATGATCGCGACCAGCACCAGCAACCAGTTGATCGACGGCGCAACCACACCAAGCGGCAAATTACCCAGGTCGTTTGAAAACTGGATGGCAGGGACATAGACACCCCGATTGGTCACGGCCACGGAGTCGTTGAACAGCATGCTCGCGGTTGGTGTATCGCCCCGGAATGCCGACGGTGCGGGCATTGATTCGGTCATGATCGCGCCGAATATGATGATCCAGACCAGCGTTGGAATGTTGCGGAACAATTCCACATACACCGTCATAAGCCGCGCTACGATCCAGTTATTGGACAGCCGCAACACACCCGCGATAACCCCTAGCACAGTTGCCAAGGCGCAGGCCATGACCGCAAGAATGGCCGTGTTCAGCAAGCCGACCAACGCGGCCCGACCATGGGTCATCTGGCTGTCATATTCTATTGGTCGTTGGTTGATGTCGTAGCCGGCGGGGGCTGACAAGAATGCGAAACTGAAATCCTTGCCCAACGCACGCAGGTTGTTGATCGTGTTGTCGACCAACCAGGCAATCCCCAGCATCAGGGCAAATAGAAACACAATCTGGATCGTGATTGACCTGTAGCGCTGGTCATACAGCAACATGCTCAACCGGAAAGCCGTTTTCGGCGGCGCGGTCCGCGTGCGAAGATCGCTAGTGCTCGACATAAAACTCTCCTGTCGCTGCAAAGCTGCAACGTCTGGCCAAAGGCGCTCAGGGATTCGATGAAAACGAAAAAACCGCGCCCCAAATCGGGGCGCGGTTACTGTTTAAACCTTAGCGGAAGGGTGGTGCGTACAGCAGGCCGCCTTGGGTCCACTGTGCGTTCAGACCGCGAGCAAGGCCAATCGGGGTTTGCTCACCAATGGTCGAGGCGAAGATTTCGCCATAGTTGCCTGCCGCAGAGATCGCACGCACGGC
Source organism: Roseinatronobacter domitianus (assembly GCF_023336755.1). Taxonomy (GTDB): domain Bacteria; phylum Pseudomonadota; class Alphaproteobacteria; order Rhodobacterales; family Rhodobacteraceae; genus Roseinatronobacter; species Roseinatronobacter domitianus. The sequence continues at coordinate 43,940 of NZ_JALZWP010000011.1, forward strand.
CCAGTCATTTTCCAGACCAAGCATCGCACCCAGTTCACCAGCGCTGCCCAACATCCGGTTGATTTCCGGGTTGTCAGTGCCAGCAGCCAACTCTTCGATATTGGCAGAGGTGACGCCGAGCTCTTCAGCTGCGATAAGCGCATTCAAGGTCCAACGGACAATGTCTGCCCACTGGTCGTCACCCTGACGCACGGCTGGCCCAAGCGGCTCTTTCGAGATGATCTCGGGCAGGATTGCGTGGTTACCCGGCTCCGGGAAGGACGCGCGCGTTGCAGCCAGACCCGATGCGTCGGTGGTGTAAACGTCACAGGCGCCAGCCAGATACTGCTGCTGTGCTTCGGCATTGGTTTCGATCGGAACCGGCTCATAGCTCATGCCGTTGACACGGAAGAAATCAGCAAGGTTCAGTTCCGTCGTGGTGCCGGTCTGGATGCAGACGGTCGCGCCGTCCAGTTCCATCGCAGAGCTGACGCCCAACTCGCGGTTCACCATGAAGCCCTGACCGTCATAATAGTTGACGCCAGCGAAGGTGAAATTGAGGTCCACATCACGCGAGAAGGTCCACGTGGTGTTGCGGGCCAGCATGTCGATTTCGCCCGATGCCAACGCCGAGAAGCGTGTTTGGCCGGTGGTCGAGACGAAGTTGACAGCCATCGGGTCGCCCAGCACAGCAGCGGCTACTGCGCGGCAAACCGCCACGTCAAAGCCCTGCCAGACGCCATTTGCATCAGGAGCCGAGAAGCCAGCCAAACCGGTGGACACGCCACACGCAATTTCGCCATTCGATTGCACGGTTTCCAACGTCGATTGGGCGCTTGCAGCACCAGCCAGAAGTGCGGATGCAGCAATAGTGCCGTAAAATACGGATTTTCTCATTGTTTCCTCTCTGTTGACGCCGCCTTGGCGGCGGTCTGCCCTTGTGGGCGATTAGCGATGGCGCATTTTTCACCATCTGCCTAATCAATCTGCGACAAGCTTGGCCAAACGGTCAAGCCGTTAAACAGGTTATACCCTACAATTCGCAACATTTGCCTGTGAAAGGGGCAGGTCACAGGCAAAGTGTCGTGTCTTGTCCAAGAAAACACCCCATCGGCAATTCGGTCATATGCGTGCAGCCTGCCGAACAACGCGACATTAGGATGCGCCATCACCTGTTCAAAGGCGACATACCTTGGCGAGACAGGCTTGCGCGGCTTACGCGGCAAGGGAGGCAACGACAGCGGACCAATATCGCGAAGCAGCTTCGCGCTTTGGCTGCGGATGATTTATCCGAAAGGCTGGAAAGCTGGAGGCGAGTACCGGAATCGAACCGGTGTACACGGATTTGCAATCCGCTGCGTAACCACTCCGCCAACTCGCCTCTGGATGCCGGAACTAGGGACTTGTCAGACAGACGTCAAGTGCGCTTCGCAGTCAGCGGCCCGATTCTGGTGCCAGCCAGAACATGCACATGTAGGTGTGGCACTTCCTGCATCCCGTCAGGCCCGGCATTCGAAATCAGCCGGTATCCCGCCTGTTCATTGGTCGGGCACACCCCAAGCTGCACACAGACAGCGCCGACCGCGCGGGTGAAATCCACAATCTCTGCATCCGATGCCATGTCTGCGAAATGATCGTAATTCACATAGGCACCCTTGGGGATGACCAGCACATGGTGCGGGGCATGCGGGGCAATATCGTGAAAGGCCAGAGTGTGCTCGGTCTCTGCGACCTTGTTGCAGGGGATTTCACCTCGCAATATCTTGGCGAAAATGTTTTGGTCGTCATAGGTGTAGGGCATGGAACCTTCCGGCGTTCTGGCTTTTTCAAGATGATACGCGCCTGACGGTCCAAAGGAAAGGGACAGCCATGCAAAGGCCCGCGAGCGGTATGAGTTTGCATCCCGGCCGACTGGCTGGCGGTCGTGCGTCGCGGACATGCGCGTTGGTCTACCGAGAGGTGCCGAAAGCGGCATGCTCGACCATAGGCCAGCTTCTATATCACGCCGATCATGGCAACTTCTTCACGGGCGATATTCACGATGCCGGCCCCGAAGCCTTGCAATGGCCGGACCCGGCCTTCGACACTGCCCTTGGCCAGCCCGATCGTATGATTTTCGCGGCAGTGCGGAACCCCTATTCGCGGCTATTGGCCTGCTTTTTCGACAAAGTCAGTACCCAGCAGCGTGACGGCAGTTTCTACAGGGGGAACTTGCGCGACGTGCTGACACAGCATTATGGCGCTGATCTGGACGCCAAGGCAGATCCGCGCCCGGCCTTCCGGCGTTTTGTGCTGTTCATACGCGACACGCTGCGCAACCGGGACAGGTTTTGGTATGATCGCCACTGGACCCCGCAAGCGCAGCACTTGCGGTCTTTCACGGTGAACGGGCTGCTGTTCGATCACCTGTTCACAGTCGAAACCTTCGCCAGCGGGGTCGCGCCGATCTTGACACGGATACCACCCGACAGGCGGCCTGCCCTGTTGCCCCGGTTCAACGTCACCCGCAGACCCGACCTGCCGACCGAAAGCTACTTCGACGACCTGACCCTGCATCTTGTGCACGAGATTTACCGTTGGGATTTCGACCTGTTCGGCTACGCAGCTTTCGAACCTGCCCAGCGAACCGCGACGCACCCGCTGGATCTGGACGCGATCAATCAACGCCTGGCAGATCCGCATCCGCCGCATTGGGCCTGTCTGGGCGGCTAGCCGGGATCAACGACCCCGGATCAGACTTTCAAGTCCAATCGGCTGCACGCTGCCTGCCAGGCGGCTGCGATAGACGACCTGCGATTCGGCGACACGCATGATGTAGTTGCGGGTTTCAGCGAAGGGCACCCGTTCCACCCATGACACGAAATCCACCCGTGGGTCGCGCGGGTCGCCAATTTCGGACACCCAGCGGCGCGGACGCCCCGGCCCGGCATTATACCCTGCCGCGACCAACCCCAATGAGGGCCCGAATTCATCACGCAACTCGGCAAGATAGGCGGCCCCCAGCCGCATGTTCAGGGCGGGATCAAGCGTCAGGTCCAGCGGATCGAACGCAACCGCCAGTTTGCGCGCCATCATCTGCCCGGTGCCCGGCAAAAGCTGCATCAGGCCGCGTGCGTCTGCGCGGCTGCGCGCGCGGGGGTCAAATTCGCTTTCGCGCCGCGTAATTGCAAGGATCAGGTCCGCCGGTGCAGAGCTTGCATCCACGGGCTCGGCGGGCAGCGGGAAATAGGCGCGTGGCAGAACAATGCCGTTTTGAACCGCGATCTTGGCCAGTTTCAACGCGAAATTCGGTTCGTTCCAAGCCAGCATCAGGTCAGTCAGCGCACCAAGTTCGGCCTCTGCCGTTAATTGCGTGGCCAGATGCATCAAAAAGCGGCGTGCCTCATACCAGTCGCCCATATCGTAAAGCAGCTTGGCAGCCGCCAGCAGATCAGACTGGGCCAAAGCCGTTTCTTGCCAATCAGGATAGACCGGGCCATCGATCAACGCCGCGTCAAAAGACAGTCCGATCCGGTCGGCGGCCAGTTGCCCGTAATAGGCTGTCTGATGTTCTGCCGCGAATTCATAAGCCGCCCGCGCCGAGATCGGGTCGCCCGAAGCCTCATGGGCGCGCCCTTCCCAATAGCCCGCCCGACCCAAAGAGATTGGGCTGGACACACGCACCCGCAAGGCACGAAAATGTTCCAGCGCCTGTTGCGGGTCGTCCAGATGCTCCAGGGCCAAGAAACCGGCCAGAAATGCCAGATCGACGAAAGCGATCCCGTCTTCCAGCCCATTTGGTGTGGCAAGGGCATAGGCCTTGGCATAGTCGCCATCCGACATTGCACCGCGCACAAGTGCCACGCGCCGCGACGTCCAAGCCTCGGGGCGCCCCAAACCTTCAGGCGCGCGCGATTGCTGCAACATCAGGTCGGCGGCGCTGTCGCGGCTAACCTGGTCATAGCGAAAATCGAACCGGTCATGAGCAAGGCCCGGATGGTTGCGCAAAGGTTCTGGAACTGCGGCCACAAGTGCGTCCACCCCCGATTGCCGCTGCTGAAGCGCAATACGCGCACGGGCCAGCGCCTGCCGGTCAGGATCAATGCGTGGCAGGCTGCGTTCCGCCGCGTCGCGCGCGCCATCCCATAGCAGCGCGTCCACCCGATCTGCATGCAGGGCGCTTAGTTCATCGCTGAATGCGTCAAGCAATCGCCCCTCGGAATCGTCCGTCAGTGGCGCCTCAAGCCATAGGTTGCGCGCCAAGGCATTTGCGCGTCCCCGGTCAACCTCGCGCAGGGCAAAGGCCAAGGCAAACCTGCCCTCATGCGTTACAGGGGCCCGTCCTTCGAAAAACCCCCGCACCTGCGCGGCATCGGCATTTTCCAATTCCGCTTCGGCCACGCGTTGCAACCGATCTGCCAAGGGCCAATGCGCGTGACCATCCAGAAAGCGCGCATAGGCTTCCAAACTTCCGGTGCCGTTGCGCAGGAATGTCCAGTCCACAAGGCTCTCAGCGACCGCCCCCAAGGGCGCCAATGGCCTGCGCGCGGCGTCCAGATCACCCGCTTGCGCGGCGTCCAGAGCGTTCCCCAATACCCCCAAAATACGCGGTGGAGGCGGCGTGTCTTGCGAGAGCACGGGCGATACCCCAATGCCCAAGCCCACGAAAAGGCAGGCTGTCGCCCATGTCTTGGCGCGGCGCAGTTGCATGGCAACTCCTCTTTTGAGCTTGAAAATCATGCAGCTTCGTTCTAACCGCCACAAATCCTGCGACAACACACAATCGCGCAATCGGGCGCGCAACCTTGGGGGACAGGCACATGCAGATCAGGGGTTCGATACCGGCTTTGGTCACACCCTTGAAAGATGATGGGCTGGACCTTGATGCGTTGCATACCCTTGTGAACTGGCAGATCGCCGAAGGTTCACACGGTCTGGTGCCTGTGGGGACAACCGGCGAAAGCCCGACGCTCAGCCATGATGAGCATAAGCGGGTTATCGAAGAGGTCGTGCAGGCAGCGGCGGGCCGCGTGCCGGTGATCGCGGGTGCCGGGTCCAACAACACGACCGAGGCGATTGGATTTCTGCGCCATGCCGAGGCGGTCGGCGCCGATGCTGCCCTAGTCGTCACACCCTATTACAACAAGCCGACGCAAGACGGATTGATCGCGCATTTCACCGCGCTGCACGATTCATGCGATCTGCCAATCATCATCTACAACATCCCCGGTCGCTCCGTGGTCGACATGATGCCCGATACGATGGCGCGTCTGGCAGAGCTGCCCCGCATCATCGGGGTAAAGGACGCCACCGGCAGGCTGGAACGCGTCAGCTTGCAACGCATGACGTGCGGCCCCGATTTCATCCAGCTTTCGGGCGAGGATGCAACCGCGCCGGGGTTCAATGCCCAGGGCGGGATAGGCTGCATTTCGGTTACGGCAAACGTGGCACCTAGACTGTGCGCCGAATTTCAAGAGGCGACACTGACAGGTGATTATGCCCGCGCGCTGGAAATTCACGACCGGCTGATGCCTTTGCATGTGGCGATTTTTGCCGAACCGGGGCTGGTTGGTGCGAAATACGGCCTGTCGCGTCTGGGCAAATGCCGCACCGATGTTCGCCTGCCGTTGCTCGGCCTGACGGCAGCCGCACAGGCGCGCATGGATGCCGCCATGCGCCATGCCGGGTTGCTCAATTAAGCGATAGGTCGACCCAGACCGGTTTATGCGCGGTGTTCGTAGCTTTAAGCAAATCTGCCAAAGGCGTGTCCGGCAGCGGCCATAGCACACCCGATGCGTGCACCGTCACATCAGATGACGGCAGAACATAGCTGACCCGTAAATTTCCCTGCGGGCCATCCCAGTCCACAGTGTCGTGCTCTGGCGGGCCAAGATGGTCGGGGTCGGCAGCCAACTTTCCGCCCGGCCCGGATGGACGTGGGTCTTGCAGCCGCGGATGAGCAAGCAGGTGGCGCATCGCGTCTGACATGCCGTCCCCGTCGAACGGGTCAAGATTGCTGCCGCCGACCAGAATGAAAGGGGCATCCGGCGGCACATCCGCCAATTTTCCCGACAGCCAAAGCGACCAGAACGCGGATTCGTCATGGTTGCGGTTCAGATTGCGGTCAGGATGGTCGCCAAACCGTGGCGGACCCGCATGATAGGCCAGCAGCCAGAGTTCCGCGCCAGTTGGCAACAGGACAGGCAAGGCAATATGTGCGACACTCGACAAGCGGTGCACCGCAAGTTGCGACGAGGTTGCGCCGGAAAACAGCCGGGCATCGGGCACATCGCGCCAGAGCGTTTGACTGAAATCACGCAACCTCTCAGTTGCCCATGGATGCTTCGACAAAAGTAACAATGCCCGCGCACCCGGATATCCTCCGTAACCATGCGCGTCGTCTTCGCCATGCGCCCAGCCATCGCCGTTCAGGTCAACCCCGCTTGGCATACCGGCGTTCGGGGTGGGCGCCAACATATGGGGCATATGATGACCCTGTTCGGCAATCAGGCTATTGAACGCAGCCGCCGTGTGGCCTTGCGCGTCATAGTCCACACCGGACAAGACCAGAATGTCAGGCACGAGCCCGGCAATGACCTGCGCCATCGCAACAGTATTCGGGCGTCGCTCCAGAATTGCTCCCAAGGCAGCCCCCGGCCCGGCTGCGGCAAAGTCGATCCGCCAGAAAGCAACGCGCAAGGAATTTCCATCCGGAGCCGGCGGAAAGGCCGCGACCGGCCCGCACAGGCAAATCAGGAATAGGCAGACCGCGCAGGCAAAGGCACAGCTGCCTCTTCCTCTGCAATGCGGCGGCGTTGCAGGCGGATCAGTTGTGCGACACGATACATCGCGATGCCGCGCATAATCAGGCTGAACGGAATGAATGCCCAGAATGCCACCCCCCAGACCAGCGTTAGACCCACTTCAAACGTGATGGGCTGCACCAGCAAGCTGGAAAGATGCAGCAACACCGGCAACGAGAATGGCAGAACAAGCCCTAACAGACCGTTAATCTGCGCATCCCGCTCTAGTCGCTGCACGACATCGACCCCTTTGGTCGGGTCAAAATTGGGCAAATTGATCCAGACATTGAAGGAACTGCCCTTCGCGGGCCAATACCCCGTTGCCATCGCGCCGATAAACACCAGCAGGCCGACAAAGCACATGACGAAAGCCAGAGCCGCGCTTGCCATTACGTTCAGCAGATGCTCGACCGGCAAGCCCTGCGGCAAGGACAAGACCAAAAGACGGATCGGACTGAAGCTAAAATCGAACGCCGAAGCCAGCCAAAGCGCAGTTGCGCCCAGCGCGCCACCATCGCCACTCTCAAGCCCGCGCTGCAACAAGGCCAGCGCAAGAACAACGGCAACCAACATACCGAAACGCAAGCGGTTATAGGGCTTGGCATCCCGAAACTCTATCAATCCAGGATAGGCAGCGGCATATTCCGCCATGACAACCGCAGCGGAAATCAGCGCAATCAGCGTTGCCGCCTGCGCGACATCCTGCGAGATTGCGGGCAACAACATTGCCGGCAGCAAAACGAAGGCCGCGACCAGCAGGCCGCGCAAGAAACTTTGTGCCACATGTGACATGGACGCTCGACTGCCTCGTCTCGGTGCCTGATGCAGAGTTGATCCCCGCAACGTTTTCATTGTTCTCAGTTTTTCGGTCAGTCCGTTAAAACGGAACTGCCTTAATGTTGACACAATGTTGCTCATTTTTGGTCATCCTAGCAAGAGGCACTCTTACTATCCGGAAGAGATGAGGCAATTTCGAGTTCGAACTGTCGCGTCTTTGCATCAAATTTGTGGAAAAAAAACGGCACCAAAATAAGGTGCCGCTGGAAAATCGTTATATTTCAGGATTCAGACCCAAGGACGAGCTTGTGCCGCCTGCGCCTCAAAAGCGTCAATTGAAGCTACTTTCTCAAGCGACAAGCCAATATCGTCCAACCCGTTCAGCAGACAATGCTTCTTGAACGGGTCAATCTCGAAGTTGAACACGCGGCCGTCGGCCCCGGTGACGGTCTGTTCGGCCAGATCCACGGTGATGCGCGCATTCTCGCCCTTGCGAGCGTCTTCCATCAGCGAGTCCACTTGCTCTTGCGGCAAAACGATCGGCAGAATGCCGTTCTTGAAGCAGTTATTGTAAAATATATCGGCAAAGCTGGTCGAAACCACACAACGGATCCCGAAATCAAGAAGCGCCCAAGGTGCGTGTTCGCGCGACGAGCCGCAGCCGAAATTGTCGCCCGCGACAAGGATCTGCGCGTTGCGATAGGCTGGTTGGTTCAGCACGAAATCGGGGATTTCTGCACCGTCTTGCGTGTAGCGCATCTCGTCGAACAGATTAACGCCCAAACCCGACCGTTTAATGGTCTTCAGGAATTGCTTGGGAATAATCATGTCGGTGTCGATATTGACCAGCGGCATGGGTGCTGCGACGCCTGTGAGGGTGGTGAATTTTTCCATAGGTCTTCTCCTGGCTGGAAGAACTGGGGCTTTGCCCCAGACCCCAGGATATTTTTGCAAGGATGAAATCAGGCGGGTTCGACCATAAGGTCACGCACATCGGTCAGACGCCCGGTGATGGCGGCAGCGGCGGCCATGGCAGGTGACATCAGATGCGTGCGCCCGCCCCGTCCCTGGCGCCCCTCGAAATTGCGGTTCGAGGTGGCGGCGCAGCGCTCGCCCGGTGCAAGCTGGTCCGGGTTCATGGCCAAGCACATGGAGCAGCCCGCCAAACGCCATTCAAAGCCTGCGTCGATGAATATCTGCGCCAGCCCTTCTTCTTCGGCCTGTGCGCGAACAAGGCCCGATCCGGGCACGACCATGGCGCGTTTGACCTTGATCTTCTGGCCCTTGAGAATGTCGGCAGCGGCGCGCAGGTCTTCGATCCGACCATTGGTGCAAGACCCGATAAACACGGTGTCGATTTCGATGTCGTTCAGTTTCTGACCCGCGGTCAGCCCCATGTAATCGAGCGCACGGCGTGCGGCATCGACCTTGCCGCCGGTGAAGCTGGCGGGGTCGGGAACTGTGCCGGTAATGGGCAGCACATCTTCGGGAGAGGTGCCCCAGGTGACAACCGGCGCGATGTCTTCGCCACGCAAGGTGATGACCTTGTCCCACTGCGCATCGTCATCTGAGTAGAGGGTTTTCCACCAAGAAAGTGCCGCGTCCCATTGCGCGCCCTTGGGCGCATGGGGGCGGCCCTGCACATAGGCAAAGGTCTTTTCATCGGGTGCGATCAGGCCCGCGCGCGCGCCGCCTTCGATGGCCATGTTGCACACGGTCATGCGCCCTTCCATCGAGAGTTCACGAATCGCCTGCCCGCAATATTCGATGACATAGCCCGTGCCGCCCGCCGTGCCGGTGGCACCGATCACGGAGAGGGTGATATCCTTGGCAGTCACGCCGGGCGGCAGTGAGCCGGTGATCTCTACCTTCATATTCTTGGATTTCTGCTGAATCAGGGTCTGGGTGGCCAGAACATGTTCCACCTCGGACGTGCCGATGCCATGCGCCAGCGCGCCAAACGCGCCATGGGTGGCCGTGTGGCTGTCGCCGCAGACCACGGTCATGCCCGGCAACGTCCAGCCTTGTTCGGGGCCAACGATATGCACGATGCCCTGACGCACATCCGATACCGGATAATAGTGAATGCCGAATTGCTTCGCATTCGTGTCGAGCGCTGCGACCTGAATGCGGCTGTCTTCGGGCATCTGGTCAGGGTTGTCGCGCCCTTCGGTGGTGGGCACGTTATGGTCGGGGACAGCGATCGTCTTGTCTGGCGCGCGAACGCTGCGGCCAGCCATCCGCAACCCTTCAAAGGCTTGCGGGCTGGTCACTTCATGGACCAAGTGGCGGTCAATATACAGCAGGCTGGTGCCATCGGCATCTTCGTGCACGACATGGGCATCCCAGATCTTGTCATAGAGGGTCTTTGGCATGGCGATATCTCTCGGGAAAAGCGGAAATTTGGCTTGGCTTTCAGGGCGCGCCGATACTGCGCGCGCGGACGATCAGGGCAGCCGTGCCAAAACCGATCGGTTCTCTCGGGTAAAACGCTGCGGCAGGCGCGCGTGATCTGTCATGTCGAAAAAGCGATACATGCCATGTTAGATACGCCCATTCCGGCCCCATGGCAACGGTTTCACGTTTGCGCATTTCTTCATCAATAACGCGGTTGCGCCGTGCAGGGTGATTGAGATAAGGCCGCGCGAATGTTATCGTGCTTTTATCGCAATTTCTGGAGGATCAACCCCTGTCCTACTCCGACCCGACCGCATTCGCGGCACACCCCGCCTCTGCCCTGCCGCTGAGCAGCGCTGCGGTTCTGGAACTGGTTCTGTCGTCCTTGGACGATGACAAGGCCGAGGATGTGGTCCAGATTGACCTCAAGGGTAAATCCGCGATGGCGGACACGATGGTCGTTGCCTCTGGTCGATCAACTCGGCAGGTAGCCGCTATGGCCCAAAAGCTGATGGACCGCCTGAAAGAGACCTTCCGCCTGACCGCCCGCGTTGAAGGCAAAGACACCGGCGACTGGGTGCTGATCGACACGGGCGATGTGGTGGTGCATATCTTCCGCCCTGAAGTGCGCGAATTCTACCAGCTTGAAAAGATGTGGCAGGATATCGGGCGATCTGGCGCCTAAGCCATGCGCCTGCATATCTGCGCGGTGGGCCGGCTGCGCAAAGGCCCGGAACGCGCATTGATCGACGATTACCGCAGCCGCTTTGATCGCACCGGGCGCGCCCTTTCGCTTGGCCCGTGCGAGGAACACGAGATAGATGAGCGCAAGGCGACCAGCCCATCGGCGCAAGCACCATTACTGGCACGCGCTGCCCCGGATGGTGCGCATCTGGTGGCGCTGGATGAGCGTGGGGTATCTCTGACATCCCCTGATTTTGCGCGATTGTTGGCGGAAACCCGCGACCGGGGCACACGCGACATGGCGTTTCTCATAGGCGGAGCAGATGGGCTAAGCCCGGAAATGCGCGCGCAGGCCGATACCTTATTGTCTTTTTCGCAGATGGTGTGGCCGCATATGCTGGCGCGCGTTATGCTGGCAGAACAGATTTACCGCGCCGCGACCATTCTGTCGGGTAGTCCCTATCATCGGGAATGAAAAAGCCAGAATGCGCGGCAGCGGCCCTTGAGGACATCGAACAAGGGTTGCGCCATAGCCTCATACAGGCCTATTTTTACCAGCCATCGGCATTGCGGCTGCCAAATTTCTCGACCAGAAAATCAATCAGCGCACGGACCTTGGGCTGGGTGTAGCGGCCCGACGGGTAGACCGCGTGCAAGCCCTGCACATCGCGTGGCAGGTCAGGGATGACATCTTCAACCATTCCCGATTTCATGGCATCCGCATAAAGGAAGCTGGGCAAATAAGCGATGCCAAGCCCGTTGATTGCCGCTGTCAGCAGCGACTGCCCGTCATTGACAGAGAACCATGTTGCCGAACGCACTTGCCGCACTTCACCCGATGGGGCGGTGATCTTCCACATCGAAGACGCGGCATTGTGCGAATAATAGAGCAAGCGGTGCGCGTTCAGATCATCCAGCCGGTCTGGACGGCCATGTTCCGCCAGATAGGCGGGCGATGCGATCAGGCGCTGTGTGGTTTCACAAACCTTGCGGGCGCGCAAGGTGCTATCATCCATCTCGCCCATGCGGATGGCCAGATCGAACCCTTCGGAGATGAGTTCGACATAGCGGTTTTTCAGCACCATATTGACCGAGACATCAGGGTAACGGTTCAGGAACTCGCCCAAAATCGGGGACAGATGGGTGGCCCCGAAATCTGTTGGCACCGCCAGCCGCAACACACCCGAAGGGGCCGATTGCATGGCAGTGACAAGGCTGTCGGCTTCGCCTGCATCGTTCAGCACGCGCCGGGCGCGGTCATAATAGGCAAGGCCAATATCTGTGGGGCTGACGCGACGGGTGGTGCGGTTCAAAAGCCGCGCTCCCAGACGGGTTTCCAGCGAGGACACATGCTTGGACACCGCGGATTTTGAAATCCCCATCTTTCGCGCCGCATCGGTAAAGCCGCCTTGGTCTACCACCGTGGCAAATGCTTCCATCTCGGTCAGTCTGTCCATCGTCACGCCTCAAGAAACCAATTCAATAGACAGGCATCTTTGTCGCCAATTCAGGCAAGAATGCGGAACAGGCGCGGCTTTCGCGCGACACGTTGCCGGGTGGCATCAAAAAGTGCGCGGAACTGGCTGTGCCAATCTTGCAACAGTGCCGGGCGCTGCCCACATATGGGTCAAGGCCCGCCATGACCTTTGCGCTGCATGTCAGGCAAAGCCGCGAACCGGGTGCTGAACGAAAGGACAATACTATGAATATGGACAAATTTACCGAACGTGCCCGCGGTTTCATCCAGGCGGCGCAAACCATCGCAATACGGGAAGACCATCAGCGGCTGGTGCCCGCGCATCTGCTGAAAGCGTTGCTGGATGACAGCGAGGGGATGGCGGCAAAGCTGATAACCCGCGCCGGTGGCGCGCCGGATCAGGTGGCGCAATCGAACGATCTTGCGCTTGCCAAGCTGCCCAAAGTGCAAGGCGGCGACGGCCAGGTTTACATGGACCCGCAGATGGCAAAGGTCTTGGACCAAGCGCAGCAGGTGGCGCAGAAGGCAGGCGACAGTTACGTCACGGTAGAGCGATTGCTAACCGCACTGGCGCTGGTGAAGTCTGGCGCCAAAGACGCGCTGGATGCCGGGGCTGTGACCGCGCAGAATCTGAACACCGCGATTGAAGACCTGCGTAAAGGGCGCACGGCGGACTCGGCGTCTGCCGAAGACAGTTATGAGGCACTCAAGAAATACGCGCACGACCTGACGGACGCCGCACGCGCCGGCAAGATTGATCCCATCATTGGCCGCGATGACGAGATCCGCCGCGCCATGCAGGTTTTGTCGCGCCGCACCAAGAATAATCCGGTTCTGATCGGTGAACCGGGCGTGGGGAAAACCGCGATTGCCGAAGGGTTGGCCCTGCGCATCGTCAATGGCGATGTTCCCGAATCCCTACGCGACAAGCGCCTTATGGCCCTCGATATGGGCGCGCTGATTGCCGGTGCGAAATATCGCGGCGAGTTTGAAGAACGGCTAAAAGCGATCCTGTCGGAAGTGACCGCTGCCGAGGGCGAAATCATCCTGTTCATTGATGAGATGCATACGCTGGTCGGCGCGGGCAAATCCGAAGGCGCAATGGATGCTGCGAACCTCATCAAGCCAGCCTTGGCGCGCGGCGAGTTGCACTGCATCGGTGCGACCACGCTGGACGAATACCGCAAGCATGTGGAAAAGGACGCCGCCTTGGCCCGTCGTTTCCAACCCGTGATTGTCGAGGAACCGACGGTCGAAGACACCATTTCCATTCTGCGCGGGATTAAGGAAAAATACGAACTGCATCACGGTGTGCGCATTTCGGATTCGGCGTTGGTCACGGCGGCGACCCTGTCGCACCGCTACATCACCGACCGTTTCCTGCCCGACAAGGCCATCGACCTGATGGACGAAGCCGCCAGCCGGCTGCGCATGGAAGTGGACAGCAAGCCAGAGGAACTGGATGCGCTGGACCGCGACATCCTACAAAAGCAGATCGAAGCCGAGGCGCTGAAGAAAGAGGATGACGCGGCCTCCAAGGACCGGCTGGAAGGGCTGGAGCGCGAATTGGCAGAGCTGCAACAGCGCAGCGCCGAGATGACAGCCACGTGGCAGTCCGAGCGCGACAAGCTGGAAGAAGCCCGCCAGATCAAGGAAAGCCTTGATCGCGCGCGGATCGAGCTGGAAACGGCCAAGCGGACGGGCGATTTCGCCACCGCTGGGCGGCTGCAATACGGTGACATCCCAGAGCTAGAGCGCAAACTGGCAGAGGCAGAAGCGCGTGAGGCCGAGAAGATGGTCTCTGACGCCGTGCGCCCTGAACAGATTGCCGAAGTGGTCGAACGCTGGACGGGGATTCCCACGTCCAAAATGCTGGAAGGCGAGCGCGAGAAGCTGCTGCGCATGGAAGACGAGCTGCGCAAGCGCGTCGTCGGGCAGGACAGCGCATTGCGGGCCGTGGCAAATGCGGTGCGCCGCGCACGCGCGGGGCTGAATGATGAAAACCGCCCGCTGGGCAGTTTCCTGTTCCTTGGGCCGACCGGCGTAGGCAAGACCGAACTGACCAAGGCCGTCGCCGCTTACCTGTTCGATGACGATCAGGCGATGGTGCGGATCGACATGTCCGAATTCATGGAAAAGCATTCGGTGTCGCGGCTGATCGGTGCTCCTCCGGGATATGTCGGGTATGATGAAGGCGGTGTTCTGACCGAAGCGGTGCGGCGGCGTCCCTATCAGGTCATCTTGTTCGACGAGGTCGAAAAGGCCCATCCGGACGTGTTCAACGTGCTGTTGCAGGTGCTCGATGACGGGGTGTTGACCGATGGTCAGGGGCGCACGGTCGATTTCAAGCAAACGCTGATCGTGCTGACCTCTAACCTCGGCAGTCAGGCCTTGTCGCGCCTGCCCGAGGGGGCCGACGCCGATGCGGCTCGCGCCGAAGTGATGGAAGCCGTGCGCGCCCATTTCCGTCCCGAGTTCCTGAACCGGCTGGATGAAACCGTTATTTTCGACCGACTGGCCCGGACGGATATGGATGCGATTGTCGATATCCAGATCGGGCGGTTGCTTAAGCGGCTTCTTGCGCGCAAGATCACGCTAGACTTGGATGAGAGCGCGCGCGCTTGGCTGGCCGATAAAGGCTATGATCCGGTCTACGGTGCCCGGCCCCTGAAACGGGTGATCCAGCGCCACCTGCAAGACCCATTGGCACAGTTGCTGCTGGGCGGACAGCTTATGGACGGCCAAACCGTGCCGATCACGTCAGGGCCAGATGGGCTGGTGATCGGGGATCATGTCGCTGATGATCCCGAAATGCCCAAAGCCGCGCTGCACTGACGCAACCAACCATCCCGTCCTGCTGGAACAGGCAGGACGGGTCGTCCTATCGTGCCATGATGCGCATCAAGGCAGCAGGATACCTTCTCTGCTACAGCTTGGCACTGTAGATGCAGAAAGGCGACGCAATGACAATCGAATACCGCGAAGATGACGCAACCCGCACAGCCGAAATCCTTGTCAGCGGCAAGATCACAGTCGAAGACTACATTGCGGCGGTGGAACCAATGCAGGCTTTCATCGACCGCCATGGGACCGTCAAGTTCATCGAAATCATCGAGAGCTTTTCGGGCGTAGACTCCTTGATACTTTGGCCGGGCATCAAGTTCGACTGGAAGAACATCAGCAAAATCAGTCATGTGGCGGTGGTCTCGGACCTTGGTTGGGTCGGGCCGATGTCAAAGGCCGCGGGGGCGCTCATCTCGTCAGATGTGAGATTCTTCGAAATGGATGATCTGGAAGCCGCGCGGGCATGGGTTAAACAGGCCTGACCCGTGCGACAGCGCCGCGCGTCAGGAAAGGCGTATCCCCCATCGCGCAGCTCTCCCGTCCCAAAGTTATGACCCGGACACGCCCGGTATAACGCGGTCAAGCGCCTCGGGCACGCTTGCTGCCGTTTGCGGTTTGGGTGCCGTCATATCCGCGATGGCAGATGCAAGGAAAGTGCTGTAGCGGTCCGGGGCAACGGCCTGCGCCAACACCCCATCGACCGAAACATGCTCCAGCAACGGCGCGACCATGGCTAGATAGGCGTCCTGCCCGTTTTGCGAAATCAGGAACGTCTTGAGCAGGAACAAGACCACTCCCAGCCCCACAAAATACCGAACGACGCCAGCGGCGAAGGCGACACGCCGATCTCGCACCGTTGCGCGATATTTCGGATTTTGCTTCAAATGCGCGCGCAGGACCGATTCGCGCCGCGCATCAAAGTCTATCATCTGTTTCGGTGTCATACCCTCAAACCCCGCAATTGCCGTTTCTGGGCCTTAGAACACCATGGAAATCGGGCACAAACTTGGCGCAGGGCGGGCACAGGCGCGTTAGTTTCGCGACAAAGTTAACGTCGCCCAATCACCGATGTCTTCGCGGTGATGCAACGAGAAGCCCGCATCGAGATAGGCGGCCAGAACGGTCTCGGCCTGCTCCACCAACAGACCCGACAGAATGGCATATCCCCCCTGCCCGATCATCCGCCCCATCTCTGGTGCCAGCGCGATCAATGGTCCCATCAGAATATTGGCAAAGACAAGGTCGAAGGGCGCTGCGGCGATCAGGTCTGGATGGTCAAAGCCCGTGGCCTCCAAGCAGATCACCCGACCGTCCAGCGCGTTGGCAGTCACATTGGCCTGCGCGACCTCGACCGCAATGGCGTCAATATCACTTGCCAGAACCGGGTCGGGCCAGATCTTGGCTGCCCCCATAGCCAGAACAGCGGTGCCGCAGCCAATATCGGCCACGCGCTTGCCCCGAAAACCGTCCGTATCCAGCCGGTCCAAAGCGCGCAGGCAGCCCAGCGTCGTGCCGTGGTGGCCAGTTCCAAACGCCATTGCCGCTTCGATCAACAGGCCGACGCGCCCCTCTGGCAACTTCTCGGCGTCATGGCTGCCATAAACGAAGAACCGACCCGCCTCGACCGGCGACAAGTCACGCTTGACCTTCGCAACCCAGTCAATTTCAGGCAGTTCCGATACAACGAAAGTCTTGGCACCAAAAGCCTGCGCCAGAAGCGTCAGTTCGACATCATCCGGCATGTCGATGAAATAACCACCGACTTCCCAAAGGCCCGACCCGTCCTCCATCTCGAACACGCCAACGCCGGTGGGTTCGGGGTCCATGTTCTCCATGGCCTCGGACAGCGCATAGGCAGCGGCTTCAGAATTCAGCGTCGTGATCGCGGTGAAGGTGGTCATGGGGCATGCTTTCGCGGCAAGGATACTTCCGCCGCGATACAGCCGCCCCCGGCCACGGTCAAGCGCCGCACCGGCCCCAAGACGAAAGTGCGCCCGCGCGTGGGTCGGGCGGCGCGCAAGGGTGGGGGGGGTGGGCGCGACGACCGAGCCACGCGCGGGCGCGGTCAGGCCGTCAAACCCACGGGGCAACTCACGCCTGTTCCACCAATCCCGCAATAGCCATTCGGGTTCTTGTGCAAATATTGCTGGTGATAATCCTCGGCATAATAAAATTCCGGCGCGGGCAGAATTTCCGTCGTGATCGCGCCGTAACCGGCTTGCAGCAAGCGCGGCGCAAAAGCGTCGCGGCTGGCCATCGCCGCAGCCAGTTGCGTATCGCCATAAGCATACACCCCGGAGCGGTATTGCGTGCCCCGGTCATTTCCCTGCCGCATGCCTTGGGTCGGATCATGCCCTTCCCAGAATTTCGCAAGCAAAGCTTCGTAGCTGATCTGGGCGGGATCGAAGATCACGCGCACCACCTCATTGTGGCCAGTCTGACCTGTGCAGACCTCTTGGTATGTCGGGTTGGGCGTAAAACCACCCGCATAGCCCACCATCGTCAGCCAGATGCCCTTTGACTGCCAAAAGATGCGCTCCACACCCCAGAAGCAGCCCATGCCGAACATCGCCTGATCCATGCCCTCTGGCACAGCCGCCTTAAGCGGACGATCCCAGATCGCATAGCGCTCTGCCGTTGCGATCGGGTCAGCGCGCCCCGGCAAGGCTTGGGCGGCATCCGTCATCTGGATTTTCTTGGGGCTGAAGCCAAACATCGCGCTCTCCTGTGTTGCTATGCAGTAGATAAATCAGAACAGCGCGACTGCAAGGTCACTCGCCCGGTCGTGACAAGCTGAACACATCACGCACCACAGCGTAATCCCGATAGCCACACCGGGCGAGCGGCTGAAACCGCGTAATGTCGAACTTCCCGTCCACCATGCAATCATCGCGAAGGTGGACGCCCATGACCTCGCCCACGACAATGAAATTCGCTTCGCCATCCAACTGGATGATCTGGCGCATTTCGCATTCCAGCGCAGCGGGGGCATTTGCCACGCGCGACGCGGCGATCACGTGGCAATCTGCGCGCGCAATGCCTGCATGGTCGAACTCATCCACCTCGCGCGGCCATGCGCCGGAACTTGCATTCATCACGTCGCGGGCCGCAAATTCCACCACGTTCACGCAGAACACGCCGGTTTCACGGATATTGGCGACCGAATCCTTGGTGCCGTCCCGGTCTGGCTTTGCACTGGTCGAGGCGAACATGACCTGTGGCGGCGTATAGGCCACGGCGTTGAAAAACGAATAGGGCGCAAGATTGTCACGCCCGTCGGCACCCCGCGTCGCAATCCAGCCAATCGGGCGTGGCGCGATCACGGCGTTGAACGGGTTGTGCGGCAGGCCGTGTCCGGCTTTGGGTTCATAGAACATCGCGGCGTTTCCTTTGATTTGCGCCCAACCTAGCGCCATGCTAACCGCGCCGCCAGACCATGCGGGAAAAGCCATGCAGTTAGCGCGCGAAACCCCGACCGACTGGTGGGAGGTCGAGGCCCTCTACGACCTGTGTTTCGCGCCGGGGCGTGAAGCCTTGTCATCTTACAGGTTGCGCGACGGCGGCGACCCGGTGGCCGAACTGTGCCTGCTGCTACGCGACGACAGTGGCGTGGCCGCCGCGATCCGCTATTGGCCTGTTCGCGTCGGCGCGGCGCGCGTGCTGTTGCTGGGGCCAATCGCTGTGCACCCTACTCATCAAAGCGAAGGGCTGGGCGGCTGGTTGATCCGCGAA
The DNA here is from genome assembly GCF_023336755.1 of Roseinatronobacter domitianus. GTDB lineage: Bacteria > Pseudomonadota > Alphaproteobacteria > Rhodobacterales > Rhodobacteraceae > Roseinatronobacter > Roseinatronobacter domitianus. The sequence goes on from NZ_JALZWP010000011.1 coordinate 62,612, forward strand.
TCGCTGGACCGCGCGCGCGATCTTGGCTGGACACGGGTGCTGTTGGTGGGCGACGCGCCCTATTACAGCCGGTTCGGCTTTGCCCGCATGCACGACGTAAAAATGCCTCCCCCCACAAATCCGGCGCGGGTGTTGGGGCTGGCACTGGTGCCGGGTGCCTGGGACGGGGTTTGCGGTCAGGTGGAAAAGCCAGACCAGCCCTATTCTACCAGCGATGCAACATAGTCCAACAAGGCCGGGCGCGCGCTCTCCAGACCACGCACCTGCACCCGCGCGATCAGCTCGGAAACCTCGTTCAGGTTTGACCGCCGGATCAACGACTTGACCGGACCGATAGACGCAGGGCGCATGGACAGCGCAGAAATTCCGATCCCGGCCATGGCCAGTGCATCGACCGGGCGTCCCGCATCTTCACCACAGAAAGACAGGACCGTTTCGGTTTCGTGGCAGCGATCCACGATCTTTTGCAGAAAGGTCAGAAAGCTGACATTCAGCGTGTCATAGCGGCGGCGCACCAGTTCGTTTTCGCGGTCGGCGGCAAAGAAGAACTGCTTCAGGTCATTGCCACCAATAGAGATGAAATCAACCTCGCGGAAGAAGCTCTCCGGCGCATAGGCCAGTGACGGCGTTTCCATCATTGCACCGACCTTCAACTTGGAAGGGAGTGAATGGCCAAGACGGCGCTCGCGCTCTATTTCCCGCATCAGCGTGTCACGCGCACGGGTGAATTCTTCCCCTGTCGCCACAAGCGGAAACATCACACTCAGAGGACGGCCCGCCGCCGCGCGGATAAGCGCCTGCAACTGCATCCGCAGCACACCCGGTTTGTCGAGGCCAACGCGCAGCGCACGCCACCCCATAGCCGGGTTCGGCTCGTCTGGGCGTTTCATGTATGGTGCGACCTTGTCGGACCCGATATCGAGCGTGCGGAAATGCACGCTTTTGCCCGCTGCCGCATCCAGAACGCGCGCATAAGTCGCCACAAGTTCCGACCGCCGCGGCATGCGTTCGCGGATCAGGAACTGCAATTCTGTCCGGAACAGACCGACGGCTTCGGCCCCCGACGTCGGCAGCGATGGCAGGTCCGCCATAAGCCCCGCGTTCATCTTCAGTATTACCTGCGTGCCGCACCGCCCCACGGCGGGTTTGTCGCGCAGGCTGGCATAGCGTTCCTGCGCCTTGGCCTGCATCGCCATCTTGTCACGAAACGCACTTGTAATGCTGTCATCCGGGCGCAGATGCACCACACCTTCAGTGCCATCGACAAGAATGTGATCCCCGCTTAGCGCATCGGTTGTAATGCGCGGCACGTTGATGACCAACGGTATTGCCAAAGCCCGCGCCACGATGGTCGCATGGCTGCCGACCGCGCCTTCCTCCAGCACCACGCCGCGCAATTTCCGACCGTATTCCAGCAGGTCGCCGGGGCCGATATTACGCGCAACCAGAATGGCGCGTTCAGGCATTTCGGCGCCGGTTTCCACACCCTGCCCAGTCAGAATACGCAGCAGGCGGTTCGACAGGTCATCCAGATCGTGCAACCGGTCGCGCAAATATTGGTCAGGCACGGTTTCCAACCGGGCGCGCGCGGCGGATTGCTCTTTCTCGACCGCCGCCTCTGCGGACAGGCCCAAACGGATATCTTCCTCCATCCGCTTGATCCAGCCGCGCGAATTGGCGAACATGCGGTAGGTTTGCAAAACTTCCTGATGCTCTTTGTCGCCCGCTCGCGCGATATTGAGCATATCATCCACCGACCCACGCAGCCGATCTATGGCATCATGCAGGCGGGCAATCTCTGCCTTTGAATCGTCATTTACAAGGTTGGTGACCACCACGCGCGGTTGATGCAGCCAGACATGGCCCTCGGCTTCGCCTTCTTGTGCGGCCACGCCCGGCAGGGTCACCGCGTTCTTGTGCGGAGACGCAAAACTTGTGCCCTCCCCGACGAAAGCCCCAAGCTCGGTCATCTCGGCAATGACCATGGCTACCACTTCAAGCCCGTAAATTTCATCTTCGGAATAGTCGCGGGCTTCCTTGGACTGCACCACAAGCACGCCAAGACGTTCGCCAAGACGCTGCACAGGCACACCCAGGAATGACGTGAACACCTCCTCGCCGGTTTCGGGCATGTAGCGAAACCCGGACTCTGACGGGGCATTGGCGCTTTTCAAAGGCCGGGCCAGACGCGCGACCTTGCCCACCAACCCTTCGCCAAAGCGCAGGCGGGTTTCATGCACGGCCGTCGGTCGTAGCCCTTCGGTTGCGCAAAGCTCCAGCGTGTCCGGGTTGCGAAACAGATAGATCGAGCAGACATCAGTCCCCATCGACCGCGCAATGATCGTGGTTATCCTGTCCAGCCGTTCCTGCCCCGGCTGGGCGCTGGCCATTTCATCGCGCAACTCGCGCAACATGCGGCGGCTGTCGGTTTCCGTCCTGTGGGGCATGGCCCCTCCCGATCCCGTGGCGAGTTTTATCCCGCCTTGTCCAGTTCAAACGCATCATGAAGGGCTTGAACCGCCAATTCCATATATTTCCTGTCGATCAGAACGGAAATCTTGATCTCTGATGTGGCGATGACCTTGATATTCACACCATCCGCCGCAAGCGCCCGGAACATGCGCGCGGCGACACCGGCATGGCTGCGCATCCCAATTCCGACAACGGACACTTTGGCTGCGTCCTCGTCCACTTCCAGCGTGTCATAGTTAATGTGGCCAGCATCGCGCGCGGCTTCAAGCGCCTTGCGGGCGCGGGCAACCTGATCGACCGGACAGGAAAAGGTCATGTCGGTCACAGGCTTGTCACTGCCTTGCGCCTTCTCCGAGATGTTCTGCACGATCATGTCCACATTCACGCCGCTATCCGCCAGCGGGCCAAAAATGGCGGCAGCGATGCCGGGCCTATCCTCGACCGTGACAAGGGTCAGCTTGGCTTCTTCGCGGCTATAAGCCACGCCAGAGACAACTTTCGATTCCATGATCTCATCCTCATCACAGACCAGAGTTCCTGATTGCTCATCCGTCTCATCGAACGATGACAGCACGCGCAGGCGCACCTTGTAGCGCATCGCCAATTCGACTGAGCGGGTTTGCAGCACCTTCGCGCCGAGGCTGGCCAGCTCCAGCATTTCCTCGAAGCTGATCTTGTCGAGCTTGCGCGCTTTGCTGGTGATGCGCGGGTCGGTCGTGTAAATCCCGTCCACATCGGTATAGATGTCGCACCGCTCCGCCCCGAAGGCGGCGGCAAAGGCCACGGCGGTGGTATCGGACCCACCGCGCCCCAAGGTGGTGATACGGCCTTCGGGGCTAACACCCTGAAACCCCGCGATCACGGCCACCTTGAAGCCTTCGGCGAATTTCATGTCCAGATTGGCGCGCGGAATATCCACAAACCGGGCCGCGCTATGCGCGCTGGTGGTCTGGATCGGCACCTGCCAGCCCTGCCAGGATCGCGCAGGAACGTCCATTTCTTGCAAGGTCAGCGCCATCAGCCCGGCGGTCACGTTCTCGCCCGAACTGACCACGGCATCATATTCGCGCGCGTCGTAAAGCGGCGAGGTTTCATTCACCCATCCGACCAGTTCGTTGGTCTTGCCCGACATGGCCGAGACGATGACGATCACGTCGTAGCCGCGATCCACCTCTGCCTTGACCTTGGCCGCCGCGTTGCGGATGCGGTCCAGATCGGCGACAGAGGTGCCCCCGAATTTCATCACCAGAAGCGGCATGCGCAGACCTCTTCGCCCCAGAATTGCGTCGCCCTTCTACGCGCGGGCGGAAACCTGCGCAAGATGAACCGCGCGCGGCAGCCCGGCACGTTTGCGCAAATAGTCAACGCTGTCGGTAAGCTCTGGCCGCATAGGTCCGGGGCGCGGCGGATCGTTGAGCGTGGCAATCCAGTGAGGTTGAACCTGCCACGCCGGGCCGCGCCGGTTCCATGTCAGGTTTTGCAGGATAGCTTGCGCAGGCGTGGGCAATTCGCCACTCACCTCCTGGCCGTTCAGCACGCCCCAGACACGGGTCCAACAGCGCGCGACAGACCACGGATTATAGCCGCCCCCGCCCAGCGCGATCAGCCGGGGAGACGCATCGCGCAGCGCCAGCGCGACTTCGGCATGGGCGTTGTTCGACAAGGCCAGCCGTGACAGCGGGTCTTCCAATATCGCGTCTGACCCGGATTGCAGCACCACCGCCTGTGGGTCGAACTGCGCGAGCAGGGGTAGGATCAACCTGTGCAGCACATGCGCCATCTCTGTATCGTTGAACCCGCGCGGCACCGGCAGATTGTAACTGCGTCCGCCCCCGGTATCGTCCAGCTTGCCTGTGTAAGGCCAGCGGTTCTCTTCGTGGATCGACACCAGCAGCATGTCATCCGCGCCGCCCAAAGCCGCTTCGACCCCATCGGCATGGTGGGCATCTATGTCGATATAGGCAATCCGGGTCAGACCCAGACGCCGCAAGGCCAAAAGGCACAGAACCGGGTCGTTCAAATAGCAGAACCCGTTCGCGCGGTCGGCCATGGCATGATGCGTGCCCCCGCCGGGAACATGCACGACACCGCCATCCGCGACCAGTTCCGCCGCGAGCACGACCCCGCCGGCGCCGGTAGCCGGGCGGCGAAACATTTCAGGAAAAACCGGGTTCGCAGTGGTGCCCAAGGCATGGCGGGCAAACGCCCCCTCATCGACCGCCTGCGTGGCTTCGGCCTTTTCTAGCGCGTTGATGTAGGCGGGCGTGTGAAACCCCGTCAGGGCCGCAGGTTTGGCGCGCGGGCTGGCGCGATATTGCTCCGGCCCCAGCCAATCCAACGCGCGCACAAGGTCCATCACAGTCGAGACGCGCGGAATATGCAGCGGGTGCGCCGCGCCATAGCTGGACCCGCGATAAATCTCTGACCCGATGAAAACCGGCGTCACGGCAGCGCGCGGCGGATTTCGCTTGTGATCGCGCGTGCGGTGGGGCGCGTGGATGACCCCCAAAACCCGATCAACTCTCCATCTGGTCCAATCAAGGCCTTGTTGAAGTTCCAATTCGGCGATTTGCGATGCTCTTGCGCCAACCAGCGATAGAATGGGTGCGCCGCCGGCCCGCGCACCGGGGTAATCTCTGTAATCGGAAAGGTCAGCCCCGTCTCGACCCGGCAGAATTGCGCAACATCGTCGTTGCTGCTGTATTCTTGGTTAAAATCCTCTGACGGAACGGCGAGCACGACCAGCCCGTCATCACCATATTCGTCATACAGAGCCTGCATGTCGCGATATTGACGCGTGAACCCGCAAAATGACGCGGTATTGACGACCAAGACCGGCTGCCCGCGCCAAGCGGACAAATCCAGCTTTTCACCATCCAACGCGGTAAAGCTGAACGCATGTGCCATCGGCGCGGCCAAAAACGTGACAAGGAAAGCAAGAATGTAGCGTATCATGTGCGGAAGTTAGGCCGCAGCGTCTGCCAAACAAGAGCGCAGAAACTGCTTTCATCTTGAATTGCCTTTGCGGATCGTTAAGTCGTGAAGCGTTATCACAAGGCACCGCCATGATAAAATACACGCTCGATTGCCCCAAGGGTCACAGGTTCGAAAGCTGGTTCCAGTCTGGCGCGGCCTATGATGACCTGCGTGATCGCGGGCTTGTCACCTGCCCGGACTGTGGCAGCGACGATGTCACCAAGGCCATCATGGCCCCATCCGTCAAAACCGCCAAACGTGTCGAGGTTGCGGAAAAGCTGCAAGCCCTGCGCGCAGAGGTCGAAGCGAAATCGGAATATGTCGGGAAAGATTTTGCGCATCAGGCGCGTGCCATGCACTTGGGCGATGCGCCGGAACGCGCAATCTACGGCGAAGCGAAACTTGAGGACGCCAAGGCATTGATCGACGATGGCGTGCCAATCATGCCGCTGCCCTTTATCCCAAAAAGCAAGGCAAATTAAAACGCCCGCGGCTGGCAGGCCGCGGGCGCAGGCGTTCAACGCGCGACTGTATCAGCGGCGGAACCGGCCTTGTGCGACGGCATCAATATCGGCGCGCTCCAGCCCGATATCAGCCAATTCACGGTCACTGAGCGCGCCCAGTTGCTTGCGGGTGGTCCGTTGCGCATTCCACGTCATCAGGGTGGCGACAAGTGCGCCAAGCGATAGGCCATGGAAACCGGCAAGGACCTCTGCCGCGGTGTTGCGGCTTTCTGCGTAGAAGGTCATGTCTGGTCTCCGAAAGAAAAGTTTTCAAACTGCTGCATCTTTATGCATGATGGGCAGATAGTCTGGGACAAAGCCTTGCACAACTCAGAGAAAACGCATGCCCCATATGCCGTTTCTGCATGGCTGCACACCAGATCAGCCTGCGACCCACTTGGCAGATGTTCGCTTTTCGTGCTAACCATGAAAAAACATCAGGCAGGGCCAGAACATGATGCGCGTAATCGGCATAGATCCAGGCTTGCGCAACCTTGGCTGGGGCGTGATTGACGTGGACGGGGTGCGCATGCGCCATATCGGAAATGGCATCTGCCATTCTACCGCAAAGGCCGATCTGGCCACGCGCTTGCTGGAATTGCACCAGCAACTGACCGATGTGCTGGCTCGCTTTGCGCCACACACTGCGGCGGTGGAACAAACCTTTGTCAACAAGGACGCGGTCGCCACGCTGAAACTGGGCAGCGCACGTGGCATTGCGCTGCTTGTGCCTGCGCAGGCGGGGCTTCAGGTCGGGGAATATGCCCCGAACGCGGTTAAGAAAGCTGTGGTCGGCGTGGGCAAGGCCGCCAAGGAACAGGTGGATCATATGGTCCGGATGCAGCTTCCCGGCGTGAAAATCGAAGGGCCGGACGCGGCAGACGCTTTGGCCATCGCCATTTGTCATGCATTCCACAGCCAGACCGCACAACGCACAGCAAGGGTGGTGGGATGATCGGCAAGCTGACAGGCGTGGTCGACATGCGCGGGACCGATCATGTGCTGCTGGATGTGCGTGGCGTGGGGTATATCGTTTATGTCTCGGATCGGACGATGATGGGCCTGCCAGGTCGGGGTGAGGTGGTTGCGCTTTATACCGACATGGTGGTGCGTGAAGACCTGATGCAGCTTTACGGCTTCCCAAGCCTGTTGGAAAAAGAATGGCACCGCGTGCTGACCTCGGTTCAGGGCGTGGGGGCGAAAGCGTCGCTCGCGATCTTGGGCGCTTTGGGGCCGGAAGGCGTGTCGCGCGCGATTGCGCTGAATGACAGCGCGGCCCTGCGCAAAGCGCCCGGCGTCGGCCCGAAACTGGCCTTGCGCATCGCCAACGAGCTGAAAGACAAGGCCCCGGCACTTATGGCGGTGGATCGCCCAGCCATGCCCGCAGCCACCGTTCCCGATGCCGATGTGCTCGACCCCGCACCCAAACGCGCGGCTTCGGCACCCCCTGCGCCCGCGCCGTCGAACGCGGTGGCCGAAGCCATGTCAGCCCTTGCCAACCTTGGCTATGGCCCGTCCGATGCCGCCCGCGCGGTGGCCGAAGCGCAAACCGACCTGCCAGAGGCCGACACGGCCACATTGATCCGCGCGGCACTGCGCCTGCTGGCACCGAAAGGGTAGCGCCATGACCACACCCGACCCCACGCTGCGCGGGCAGGACATGCCAAATGACAGCCCCGAGCTGGATCGGGCTTTGCGGCCCCAAGGGCTTGACGAATTTGTCGGTCAGCAAGAAGCGCGGTCGAACCTGCGCGTGTTCATCCAATCTGCCAAAATGCGGGCAGAGGCGATGGACCATACATTGTTTTACGGGCCACCGGGCTTGGGCAAGACCACGCTGGCGCAGATCATGGCGCGCGAATTGGGGGTGGGCTTTCGCATGACCAGCGGCCCGGTTCTGGCCAAAGCCGGCGATCTGGCCGCGATCCTGACCAACCTGGAAGCGCGCGATGTGCTGTTCATCGACGAAATTCATCGCCTTAATCCGGTTGTGGAAGAAGTGCTCTACCCCGCGATGGAGGATTTCCAGCTGGATCTGGTCATAGGTGAAGGGCCAGCCGCGCGCACTGTGCGGATCGAATTGCAACCCTTCACGCTGGTGGGCGCTACCACCCGGCTGGGCTTACTGACCACGCCCCTGCGGGACCGTTTCGGCATCCCGACCCGTCTGCAATTCTATACAGAGGATGAACTGTGTCTGATCGTGGCACGTGGCGCGCGGCTGTTGGGGGTTGCGGCCGAAGAAGACGGCGTGCGAGAGATCGCCAAACGCGCGCGCGGCACGCCGCGCATTGCCGGCCGCCTGCTGCGCCGGGTGGTCGATTTTGCACTGGTCGAGGGCGATGGGCGGCTGACCCGCCCCTTGGCCGACAATGCTCTGACCCGGCTGGGCGTGGACAAGCTGGGGCTGGACGGGGCCGACCGGCGCTACCTGTCGCTGCTGGCAGATAATTACGGCGGCGGGCCTGTCGGCGTGGAAACCATCGCCGCCGCGCTGTCGGAAAGCCGCGACGCGATCGAGGAAGTCATCGAGCCTTACCTGCTGCAACAGGGCCTGCTGGCCCGCACCCCGCGCGGGCGCATGCTGGCAACCAAAGCATGGGCGCATTTGGGCTTGCCCGCACCCGCACCAGAACACCAAGGCCGCCTGTTCGAAGGTTAAAGCAGCGTGGTTGCTTGCACCCACCAGCCGGGATACGCGCGCGCCACGGCCCCTGCCGCGCCCTGCGCTGCGGTCAGATCGGGAAACAGCCCGAAACAGGTCGCCCCAGAGCCGGACATGCGCGACAGCGCAGCGCCCGCATCATCCAGCGCAGCAAGTGCTGTAGCAATTGCCGGAACCGCGGCGCAGGCCGGGGCTTGCAGGTCGTTGCGTTGGTCAGCCAACCAGCGCGTAAACTCGGTAAAATTGGCCTCAACGGGCAAATGATCGGGCAGGGGCGCGTTATCCTTGCGCTCAAGCGCCCGGAACATAGCCGGGGTGGACACACCCACACGCGGATTGACCAAGACCATTGCCATCGGCGCAAGCTGCGGGATCGCCAAGACATCCTCGCCGATACCACGCATCCGGCAAGGCTTCGCGGCCATGCAGACCGGCACATCCGCGCCCAATGTCAGAACATCGCCCGGCATGGGGCACCCCGCAAGCCGTGCGATCAGGCGCAAAGCCGCAGCCGCGTCGGAAGAGCCGCCGCCAATACCAGAGGCGACAGGCAAATGTTTCTCTAACGTAAGGGCGATATTATCGGCTTGCATCAGCCGCGCCGCGCGCAGCACCAGGTTATTACCTTCGCCCGATAAACCTGCCGCTTCCGGCCCGATCACCTTTAGGGATAGCCCCTGCCCGACAGAGCCGTGCAACACGTCGCCAAGGTCGGTAAAAACAACCAGCGAGTCCAGCAGGTGATAGCCGTCAGCGCGCTGCCCGATGACATGAAGCGCAAGATTGACTTTGGCAGGTGCGGCTTCCGTCACCGCAGCAGATAACGTCATTGCGCGTCGGTCATCGCGTCGGGAGGGGTTTTGCCCTGCTCGATCTTGCGGCGCACAAGATCCACGTCCAAATCCGGGTGCGGCGCAAAGGACAAGGCGCGCCGCCACTGGAAACGTGCCTCGCGTTCCCGGCCCACAGCCCAATACACATCGCCCAGATGATCGTTCAGGATCGGATCGGTCGGCATCAACTCCACCGCGCGTTCCATGACCGGCACGGCCTCATCATAGCGCCCCAGTCGATAATAGGCCCAGCCCAGACTGTCGACGATATACCCGCTATCGGGTTCCGCTTCGACCGCGCGTTCGATCATGCCAAGGGCTTCATCCAATTTCATCCCTTTATCTATCAGCGAATAGCCGAGGTAATTCAGCACTTGCGGCTCATCCGGGACAAATTCCAGAACGCGGCGGAATTCGGGTTCGGCACGCTCCCATTCGCCAAGGCGTTCAAGCGTGATGGCGCGGGTATATAGTAACACCCAATGCCGTTCCTCGACGCTCTCCAGCAGGTCAAGGGCATGGGCATAGGCAGCTTCTGCCTGTTCAAATTCTTCCTCGCGGCGCAACTGATCGCCAAGAGCGCTATGCACAAGAACAGAGTCCGGCCGGTCACGCGACAAAGCGCGCAGGCTCTCGATAGCCCTTTCGACATCGCCGCTGCGGGCAAGCGCATTGGCCTTTCCAAGCTGCGCGGCCAGGTATTGCGGATTGTCGGCAGGCATCCGGTCATAGACCGCGTTTGCAAGGGAATATTGTTCGGCCCGTTCCAGAAGCTGCCCGGTGAACAAGATAGCCTCTGCATGGTCAGGCCGCAGCGCCAGCGCAAGCCGGGCGTATATCAGCGGGAGCCAATCGCCACGCTCTACGGGAAGTGCAGCGGCAAGTGTGAAATAAGTCTCTGCCATGCCATCGCGGGCAGAGGTAATCGTCTCGAACGGGATTGCACGTCCCTCGCGCAGCGCGGCGCGCAGCTCCGCAACATCCTGATCCGGCGCTGCTCCGAACATCGCATCGGTCAGCTGTAGCGCATCGTCCATCCGCCCAAGCTGCGACAAGATGGAAATATGCGCGACGACACCACGACGGCTAAGTCCGATTGGCCCTTCGGCCTCCCCGGTCAACAAGGTTTCAGCGCGCTCCAGATCGCCCACGAAGGCAAGCGCCAGCGCCTTGAAATACAACGCGAAAGGCGCCAGTTCTTCGCGCTCTGCGATGACGACATCGAAGGCTGCCAGCGCATCCGACATGCTGCCGCGCCCCAATTCGGCCCAGGCGCGTGCCATGGGGTCGGTCAGCGGGCCGGTCTGCGCACCGTCCTCAATGGCTGCGATCGCCACGTCATAAACGCTTCGGTTGAAAGCATCAGCTTGCATGAGCAGGTTGGCGACATTGCTTGCGCTGCCGCTTGCCGTAATCTCTGCGGCGCGCTCTACCGCGCGTTCGAAATTCCCTGCCAGCAAATGACCCTGCATGGACAATTCGCGAAAACCGGGATTGTCGGGGTCGGTTTGCAACAAGCGATCATGGCTTGCGGCCATTTCTTCGAAATCACTGTGGGTCACGGCCACCCGTGACGACAGGAACGCACCCGCCACACCAATGTCAGGGCGGGGTTGCGCCGGGGCGGGGTCGAAGGGCAGGCTTGCCAGCAGCGAAGCGCACATGGCCAGCTTCGCTATAAAGATCACAGGTTTTTGCACGCCGGGGCTTCTCCGTTTGGTTGCGATAACCCTAGTGCCATGCCCCCCGACAGGCAATCGCCTGCCAATCAAAATTCGGTTTATCTTGGCCGATTACATATTTGGATAGTTCGGCCCATCCCCACCTTGCGGCGTGACCCAGTTGATGTTCTGGCTTGGGTCTTTGATATCACACGTCTTACAATGGACGCAGTTCTGGAAGTTGATGACAAAGCGTGGATCGCTCCCCGCCTCTTCCACCACTTCATACACGCCCGCCGGGCAATAGCGTTGCGCGGGTTCGGCGTATTTGGGCAGGTTGACCTTGATCGGCACGGTCGGGTCGACCAGCGTCAGGTGCGCGGGCTGGCTTTCTTCATGGTTGGTAAAGGAATAAGCCACGTTGGTCAGCCTGTCGAAGGACAGCTTGCCATCCGCCTTGGGGTAGTCGATGGGCTTGTGCTTGGCGGCCTCGCCCGTCGCCTCAGCGTCCGACTTGCCATGCCCGATTGTGCCAAACAGCGAAAAACCGAGCGTGTTGGTCCACATGTCCAGCCCACCCAGTGTGAGCGAGGGCAAAAGCCCCCATTTCGACCACATGGGTTTGACATTGCGCACCTTTTTCAGGTCTTGGCCCACCGGGCCGTTGCGCAGTTCATGTTCATAGGCTGTTAGCTCATCCCCCGAACGGTCCGCCTTGATGGCCTGATACGCAGCCTCTGCTGCGGCCTTGCCCGACAGCATGGCGTTATGGTTGCCCTTGATGCGCGGCACGTTGACCAACCCGGCCGAACAGCCAAGCAGCGCGCCACCGGGGAACACCACCTTGGGGATGGACTGGTAGCCACCTTCGGAAATGGCGCGCGCGCCATAGGCGACACGTTTGCCGCCCTTGAGCAGTTCAGCCACCATTGGGTGATGCTTGAACCGCTGGAATTCCTGATAGGGCGACAGATACGGGTTCTCGTAGTTCAAATGCACCACGAAGCCGACATACACTTGGTTGTTGTCAATGTGGTAGATGAAGCTGCCACCTCCGGCATTGCTGCCCAAGGGCCAACCCATCGTATGCGTGACGGTGCCGATCCGGTGCTTTTCCGGGTCGATTTCCCAGATTTCCTTCATGCCAAGGCCAAATTTCTGCGGTTCCATGCCATCCGACAGGTTGAACCGCGAAATCACCTCTTTCGACAATGAGCCGCGCACGCCTTCGGACAGGAACACATATTTACCGTGAAGCTCCATTCCCGGCTCATACCCATCGCCCGGTGTGCCATCGGGGTTCTTGCCAAATTCGCCCGCGACCACGCCCTTGACCGCGCCATCCTCGCCATAAACCAGTTCGGAACAGGACATGCCGGGGAAAATCTCTACCCCCAGTTCTTCGGCCTGTTCGGCCATCCAGCGGCAGACATTCGCCATCGACACGATGTAATTGCCGTGATTGTTCATCAACGGCGGCATCGGCCAGTTCGGCACACGGATGCTGCCCGCTTCGCCCAGCATGTAGAAATTGTCTTTACGCACGGGCACGGAAATCGGCGCGCCGCGGTCTTTCCAGTCGGGGATAAGCGCATCCAGGCCGCAGGGGTCCAGAACCGCGCCCGACAAGATATGGGCGCCGACCTCTGACCCTTTTTCAAGCACGACCACGCCCAGATCGGGATCAAGCTGCTTCAGCCGGATCGCGGCGGACAGGCCAGCAGGACCCGCGCCCACGATGACGACATCATATTCCATGGCTTCACGGTCGATGGCGGTCATGTTCGCTCCTAATCATTGCGCATGGCGGCACCTGCGCGACATATTCTGTCGCACAGCCCTAGCCCAGGTCTGGCGGCAGGGTCAATGCTTACGCGGCGTTGCAGCACGAACAACCGTCAGAACGCGACAATATGTATCCGCAACACGAAATTCGCATTGCGCTTGCAATCGGCGTGCCTCTGCGCTCAGATACAGTTGGAGTAACAGATAGCCCCGGCCCAAGCCGCGGGCTGTCTTTATATATAAGAGTGGGGACGATACATGGAAAAACTGCCCCTGACCCGCGCCGGTCAGCAACTTCTGGACGCAGAATTGAAGCGTTTGAAGTCCACCGAGCGCCCGGCGGTGATCCGCGCCATTGCGGAAGCCCGCGAGCATGGCGACCTGTCGGAAAATGCCGAATACCACGCAGCTCGTGAAAAGCAGAGCTTCATCGAGGGTCGGATCAAAGAGCTGGAATCGGTCCTGTCGCGTGCAGATGTCATCGATCCGGCAAAGCTGTCGGGCAGCGTCAAATTCGGCGCGTCGGTCAAGCTGGTCGATGAGGATACCGACGAAGAAAAGACCTACCAGATCGTGGGCGAGGCCGAGGCCGATCTGGAAAAGGGATTGCTCAATCTGAAATCGCCGCTTGCACGGGCGCTGATTGGCAAGGACGAAGGGGATACCGTCACCGTGCGCACGCCGGGCGGAGAACGCAGTTACGAGATACTCGAAATCCAGTATATCTAGCGCATGTCACGGACACCGCCTTCCGCCGCAGAGCCAGCATCAGACCGCGTTGCACACCGGGCGGCCCGCGCGCCGTCGCGGCTGATGGATCGCGGCGTGTTGCGGGCCTTGGCACTGGCGGTCTGGCTGTTGGCGGCGGCTCTGTTCTTCCTGTTGGCAGATTTCGCGACAATGGAAGATGTGACGCTTGCCATGTTGGCGGTGGGCCTGTTTTTGCCCGCAATTCTGGTTTCGTTGGTGCTGCTGCTGGCCAATGCCATGTCCGAGATGCGCGCAGAATCTGAACAGCTGCAAGGCAGCATTGACGAATTGCGCCGCGGCCTGTTGCAGCGCACCGGAGCAGATTCAGACCTGCCGCGTGAAGCCGCCCAGAAGCTGGAAAAACTAAGCGCGCAGGCCGAGCAGACAGAAAGCCGGCTGACGATGTTCTTTTCGCAGCGCGCACAAGCAGGCCGCGCGGCGCAGACCGCTTCCCAGGAACCCCAAGCGCGGCTGGCACTTGCCGGGTTCGAAGCCGACCCCGGCGATGCAATGGACCCGGCAACCCTGATCCGCGCGTTGCATTTCCCCGAGGACGCGCAAGACACCGAAGGCTTCGCCGCGTTGCGCCGTGCCTTGGGGGATGCCCGCATCGCGCCACTTATAAAGGCCGCGCAAGATGTGCTGACCCGGTTGGCGCAGGAAGGCATCTACATGGATGACCTGCGCCCCGACCGCGCACGCCCCGAATTTTGGCGGGCCTTCGCGCAGGGCACCCGTGGCGCCTTGGTCGCGCCGCTTGGCGGTATCCGTGACCGGTCTTGCCTGGCGCTGAGTGCCGGGCGGATGCGGTCCGATCCCGAATTCCGCGCCGCCGTCCATTTGTTCCTCCGCGAATTCGACAAGGTCTTGTCAGCCTTCGAGCCTTCGGCGGATGATGCGCAGATCGCGGCGCTGTCCGATACACGGTCCGCGCGCGCTTTCATGCTTTTGGGCCGGGTCAGCGGCGTGTTCGCGCGGTGACTTGAATTTGCGCCCGGCGGGCGCTAAGCAAGGTTCACATGTTCACGACCGCGTATCGACGCAGAGGCGGCCCCATGACACTTCCGCAAGATTTCTGGCAAGGCTTTCGGGCAGGTTTGCCCTTTCTTCTGGTCATCCTGCCGTTTGGCATTGTCTTTGGTGTGGTTGCGACAGAGGCGGGTCTGAACCTAAGCCAAACCATGGGCTTTTCCGTCTTCGTGATTGCGGGCGCGGCGCAGTTCGTGGCAATCCAGCTTATGGTGGAAAACGCACCTATCCTGATTATTCTTGCCACTTCGCTGGCCGTGAACCTGCGCATGGCGATGTATTCCGCCAGCCTTGCCCCGCATCTGGGGCCGGTGCCATGGTGGAAACGCGCGGTTGTGGCCTATTTCATGGTCGATCAAGCCTATGCGGCGTCTATCCTGAAATACGAAGACAGCCCACAGATGCCCCCACGCGCAAAGCTGGCCTATTACATGGGCGTCATCACCCCGGTCTGCCCCATGTGGTATGTCGCCACTTATGGCGGCGCGGTGCTGGGCGATGTCATCCCGGCGGATTTGCCCATAGACTTTGCGGTGCCAATCACCTTCCTGGCCCTGATCGTGCCCATGCTTCGCTCTGCCGCGCATGTGGTCGCTGCCGTGGTGTCTATTACCGGGGTTTTGGTGTTTTCCTTCGTGCCGTTCAACCTTGGCCTTTTGCTGGCGGCGCTTCTCGCAATGGTCGCGGGCGCAGAGGTGGAACGCAGGATCACGAAGCGGAACGCCGGATGACCCTGACCAATCCCCAAATCTGGCTGGTCATCCTTGGGCTTGGCGCGGGGTCTTACCTGCTGCGACTGTCATTCCTTGGTATTGTCGGAAGCCGCGATCTGCCGGAATGGCTGCTGCGCCACTTGCGCTATACTGCCGTTGCCGTCATGCCCGGAATGATTACGCCCATGATCCTGTTTCCAGCGGCAACGGGTGGCGCCTTCGACATCGTGCGCATGGGCGCGGCGATTGCGACCATCGCCATCAGCATCTGGACACGCAATTCAACGCTGACCATTTTCGGCGGTGCCGCGGTCCTGTTCGCACTGCATTTCCTGCTCGCGGCATAACACCACAGGCGGCTTAGACCCGGCGCAAAACTGCGCCGGGATTCATGATGCCTGCCGGGTCCAGTGCCGTTTTGATCGCCCGCATCGCCGCCAGTTTGACAGGGTCGCCATAACGTTCCAGATCAGCAACCTTAAGCCGACCAATCCCATGTTCAGCGCTGACGGACCCACCCATCTGATGCACCAGATCATGCACACAGGTCTTGATGGCGTTGCGCTGGTGCTCGTGGTCGGCCCGTGATCGGCCGGGCACAGGGAACACGTTGTAATGCAGGTTTCCGTCGCCCAGATGGCCAAAACAGTTGATCCTGAAATCGCCAATCCTCGCCAGTTCCGGCCCGGCCCGGTCGATAAAACCGGGAAGTTCCGACAAGGGCAACGAGATATCATGGCTCGACACGGCCCCGATATGTCGGTTCGCCTCTGGGATGGATTCGCGCAGGCGCCAGAACTCGGCGCGCTGTGCGGCATTCTGGGCAATTAGCCCGTCTGTAACCAGCCCGTGTTCCATTGCATCGGTCAGAACCCTTTCCATCAATGTCGCCAAATCAACCCCGGCGGGGGCGCCAAGGTCCAGCAGCACCATCCAGTCCGGAGCCCGCGCGAAGGGCTGGCGGACTTGCGGCATGGTTTCGGCCAGAAACGCCAGCCCCATACCGCCGATTAACTCGAAGCCAGAGATCATGCCCGACAGCTGCTCCTGCGCCAGTGCCAGCAGGTCCAACGCCGCCTTGGGGCTGGTCACGACCAACATTGCCGCGCCCTCGGACTGGTTGCGCGGGAACAGGCGCAAGCTCGCCGCCGTGATAACCCCAAGCGTGCCTTCCGACCCCAGCAAAAGATGCCGCAGGTCATAGCCCGTGTTGTCTTTACGCAACCGCTTTAGCCCATGCCAGATGCTACCATCGGGCATAACCGCTTCCAGCCCAAGCACCAGATCGCGCGCATTGCCGTAGCGCAACACGTTCACGCCACCCGCATTCGTGGCCAACAGCCCCCCGATCCGCGCCGACCCTTCGGAGGCCAGTGAAAGCGGGAACAACCGGCCATTGGCTTCGGCGGCAGACTGCACATCCGTCAAGATCGCACCCGCCTCGGCCACCAACACGTTTTCGGACGGGTGCACAGCGCGGATCGCTGTCATCCGTTCCAAAGACAGCAGCAACGGTGCGGGGCCGTCAGGTGTGATCTGACCACCCACCAACCCCGTTCCGCCACCATAAGGCACCACAGCAACGCGCGCCGTATGACAGGCGCGCAGAATCGTCGCCACGTCATCGGTGTTGCGTGGCAGCGCCACCGCTCCGGCCAGGCCGTCCCAGCGGCCGCGCGGTTCCGACAAATAACGTGTCTCTGGCGCGCGGACGCACCCGTCTGGCAACATGTCGGACAGCCGAGACACAAAATCCGCGTCACAAGGGGTCAGGTCAGTTTTCTGCATGGCCCAGACATTAGCCCCGCGCGCGGGGTGCGCAAGGGGTCGCGCGATATGCGCGGCCCCGTGGGTGGGTGGGTGGGCGCGGCCCGCGCGCGCAGGCACTACGCCCCGGCATCGGTGCGCCCGCGTCGGTCGTTGCGCAAATTGGCATACAGAACATGTGTCCGCCACCGCCCGGATATCTGCAAATAGCTTTGCGCCACCCCTTCATATTTGAAGCCGGCCCGCTCCAGCACCCCGCGCGAGGCGACATTCTCCGGCAAGCATGCCGCTTCGATGCGTGACAGGTCCATCAACGTAAAGGCATAATGGACAACAGCCCCGATCGCCTCGCGCATGTAGCCTTGGCGGGCATAGGGCGCGCCAACCCAATATCCCAATGTGCCTGCTTGCGCCGGACCGCGCCGGATATTGTCCAGCGTGATCGCGCCGACAAGCTGCGAATCTTCGCGCCGAAATATGAATAATGGCAAAGCCGTATCCAGCCGGTGACAGCGCGCCGCCCAATTCACCCGGTTCAAAAATGCCCGCCGCGACAGATGGTCGTCCGACCATGTCGGCTCCCACGGGGTCAGGAACCCGGCAGAGGCGCGGCGCAGATCAGACCAAGGGCGATAATCGATATGTTGCGGCAAACGCAGAACCAGACGGTCACTGTCCAGTTGCAGCTTGGGCCGCCGCCCCAGCATCAGGCCGCAAGCCGCGCTTGCAAGGCTGACAGATCCGGCGCAGCCGCCACGGGACCGTAAAGCGCCATCGCACCCTTGCCCCCGACCAGCAGGCTTTCGGCATGGGCGCGTACCCCCTGCACATTGACCGCGTCGATCTTTGCAATCGCCTCTGACAGGTCCGGTACCCGCCCCCAGATGGACAAAAGCTTTGCCAGCCGTTCCGCGCGGGCTGAAGGGCTTTCCAGCCCCATCAACAGACCTGCTTTCATCTGTGCCCGCGCGCGCGCGACCTCGGCCTCTGACATGTCCCCGGCGGCGCGCTTCAACTCATCCATCGTCAAAAGCGCCAGATCGGCGACCTGATCGGCCCCGGTGCCTGCGTAAATGGTAATCATACCGGTGTCAGAATAAGCCCCGGATTGCGCAAAGACCGTGTAACACAGCCCCCGTTCTTCGCGCAGACGCTGGAAGAGGCGTGACGACATGGAACCGCCAAGCGCGCCGGAGAACACTTGCGACGTGTAGAAATCGGCGTGGCGATAGGCAGGCGCTTCAAGCGCGAAGGTGAAATGCGCCTGCTCCAGGCTGCGCGTCTCGCGCCGCTCGCCTTGGTGGAATTTCGCGGGCGCTGCCACGGCTACGGGCTTTGCAACCAAATGCCCGAAAAGCGGCTCGGCCAGACGCACCAGCATATCATGGTCAATAGCCCCCGCCGCCGACAGGATCATTTGCCCCGGCCCGTAATGGCTGGCAACAAAGCCGCGCAAATCGTCCGCACCAAAGCCCTGAACACCCGCGCTTGGCCCCAGAATGGGCCGACCGATGGGCTGACCGGGATAGGCGACCTCTTGCAGCCAGTCGAAGATGATGTCGTCGGGTGTGTCCAGCGCCTGCCCGATTTCTTGCAGGATCACACCGCGCTCGACCTCTATCTCGCGCGCGTCAAAGGCCGGGTTCAGGACAATATCGGCCAGAACATCCAGCGCCAGCGCCACATCGGCGCGCAGCACGCGGGCATAAAACGCCGTCATCTCGCGCGAGGTATAGGCGTTGATATACCCGCCCACATCCTCGATTTCCTCGGCGATTTGCAGCGCGCTGCGCCGGGCCGTGCCCTTGAACGCCATGTGTTCCAAGAAATGCGCGATGCCGTTTTGCTCGGCATGCTCGTGGCGGGCGCCCGCATCCACCCACAAGCCAACGGCGGCGGATTCCAGGGTGGGCATGTGTTCAGTGACAATGCGAAAGCCGTTTGGCAGGGTCGTGGTCTGGATGGTCATGCAGTGCGGTTCTCGCGGATATGAGTCTGAATGGCGGAAAGGTCATTGGTCAACCGTGTAACCCGTTCCGGGCGGTCGAACAGGTCGGCCATGCGTTCGGGCAATGCCGGCCGCGCGCCGGTCGCGTCCTCGACCGCGTCGGGGAACTTGGCCGGATGGGCGGTCGCCAGCGTGACCATGGGCGTCGCTGACAAATACGTTTCTGCCACATGCACGCCCACTGCGGAATGCGGGCATAGCACTTCGGCGGTGTCCTGCGCGGTGCGGGTGATCGTGGCCGTGGTTTCCTCTTCCGAGGCGCGGCCCGACGCAAAGGTTTCACGCAGAAATTCCAGCGCGCCTTGGCTGATCTGAAAGCCGCCGCCCGATTTCAGCTCTTCCATTAGCTGCGCCACGGCGGCACCGTCACGCCCGTAGGCGTCGAACAAGGCGCGTTCAAAATTCGAACTGACCTGAATATCCATGGACGGGCTGATAGACGGTTTGACCCCATCGGTCAGATACCCGCCCGTGGCCAAAGCGCGGTGCAAAATATCGTTCTGATTGGTGGCGATGACCAGTTTTTCAATCGGCAGCCCCATGGCGCGGGCAATATAGCCTGCGAAAATGTCACCGAAATTGCCGGTCGGCACGGTAAAACTGACAGGCCGGTGCGGCGCGCCAAGCGTGACAGCGGCAGAGAAGTAATAAACCACCTGCGCCAGCACGCGCGCCCAGTTGATGCTGTTAACACCCGCCAGCCCCACCTCGTCGCGGAAGGCAAAATCGTTGAACATATCCTTGACCAACGCCTGACAGGTGTCGAAATCGCCATCCACGGCCAGCGCGTGCACATTCGCCTCAGACGGCGTGGTCATCTGGCGGCGCTGCACCTCGGATACCCGGCCATGCGGATAGAGGATGAACACATCGACATTATCCAGCCCACGAAACGCTTCAATCGCTGCCGAGCCGGTGTCGCCAGAGGTCGCGCCCACGATGGTCACGCGGTCGCCCGACCGCTTGAGCGCCGCCTGAAACAACTGTCCGATCAATTGCATGGCAAAATCTTTGAACGCCAAGGTCGGGCCGTGAAACAGTTCCAGCAGGAAATGGTTGGGCGCAAGTTGCTTCATCGGCGCGCGCGCCGGGTGGCCAAACCCCGCATAAGCGCGGGCGATGATCTCGCGGAATTCGTCATCGGTAAACGCACTGCCGATGAAGGGGCGCATGACAAGGAACGCCTGTTCCTCGTAGCTTAGCCCGGCAAGGCTTGCGATCTCCGACATCTTCATCGGTGGCACATGGTCGGGAAGATATAAGCCCCCGTCACGTGCCAGCCCGGTCAGCATGGTTGCCTCAAAGTCCAGCACAGGTGCGGTGCCGCGGGTGGAGATATACTGCATGTAAGAACCGATCCTCAGTCGCGTTGCGCTCTGATACGCCACAGAAAGAAAACTGTCATCCCCGCCCATGCAAGCGCCATCAGAAACCATTGCACGGCGTAACCCAAGTGATTGTCGGGGATGGAGACGCCATCCACTGGCATGGGCTGTATCAGCGGATGCGGGGGGTTGCTGGCGCGCAGAACCAGCATGACCGGTTCAGTGCCCAGATGTTCGGCCAACGGCGCCACGTCGCGGGCGAAAAACAGGTCATCCGCCCGGTCATACCCCGGAGTGAAGCTGTCGGCGTCATTTGGCCATTGCAGATTGCCTACAAGCGTTTGCGGTTCGGCATCTGGCACGCCCAAATCTATACGTCGCGCTTCTGGCAGAAACCCGCGATCCACAAGGACCATGCGTCCACCCTCTGTCTGCACTGCACCGATCACCCGAAATCCCGGCCCCTGCCCTTTCAGGGCTGACAGCACAAAGGTCTGCGAAGGCTGAAAACGGCCCGTGATCCGCACCGGACGATAATTGTCGGCCTCTGGGTCCGGGCTATCGGGCAGCGCATCGGGCGTTCCCACAAGACGCGCTTCCATATCCGCGGTCAGCGTGGCTTTCTGCCCGGCGCGGTCCAGCTGCCAGACTCCAAGCGCAATCAGAATCGCAGTTCCGATCAGGCCGAATAGCGCGGGTAGGATCAAGCGGCGGGTCACGGGGCTCTCCGGTCTGGTGCAACGGAAAAGCGCGCGCCCGCAGGCCCGCGCTTCCCGATAACTGACATTTGGTCGGGCTTACATGCCCCAGATATACACCGCAAAGAACAGGAACAACCAGACCACGTCGACGAAATGCCAATACCAAGCGGCGGCTTCGAACCCGACATGGCGTTCGGCGGTGAAATGGCCCGCGCGCACCCGGAACCAACAGATCGCCAAAAAGATTGTGCCGATGATGACATGAAACCCGTGGAAGCCCGTCGCCATGAAGAAATTGGCGAAGAATACGTCACCCGCGAAGGAGTAATCGCGATGGCTTACAAGATAGACATATTCGTAAGCCTGCAAACCGGTGAAGGCGATGCCCAGAAGCACGCCCAACAAAAGGCCCATTTCCACATTCTTGCGAGTGCCGCCATGCACCAATTCATGGTGCGCCCAAGTCACGGCACAGCCCGACAGCAACAGGACCAGCGTGTTGATGAGCGGTAGCTCGAATGCGTTGACCGCGTAAATATAGGGCTGCACATATTCGGTCCCGACATATTCATACATCGGATACATGGCGTGCTTGAAGAAACTCCAGAACCACGCGGCGAAGAACATCACTTCGGACATGATGAACAGAATGAACCCGTAACGCAGGCCAATGGTCACGACGGGCGTGTGGTCGCCCGCATGGCTTTCTACGATTACGTCTTTCCACCATTCGAACATGACATAAAGGACACCTGCCAACCCCATCAGGAACAGCCACGGGCCGTTGTCATGCATCCACATGACCGCGCCAAACAGCATGATGAAGCCCGACAGCGCCGCCACAAATGGCCAGATCGACGGGGGCAGAACGTGGTAATCGTGGTTTTTTGCGTGGGCCATTGTCAGCAGTTCCCTCGGGGTTGGTCTGATCTTGTGTCAGCTTGGCTTAGTTGGTCACGACCTCTGCCGGGGGAGTGTAATCCTCCGGAATGTCGGTCGCGTGGAAGGTATAAGACAGTGTGATCGTGTGGACCGCCTTGGCATCGCGGTCATCAACGATCTCTGGGTCAACGAAATAGGTCACAGGCATCAATACGGTTTCACCGGGTTGCAAAACTTGCAATTCAAAGCAAAAGCAGTCGATCTTGGTGAAGAAGCGCCCGGCCTCGTATGGGGTGACATTGTAACTGGCGGTGCCTGCGATGGGCTGGTCTGTCGGGTTATGCGCCTCATAGAACGCCAGCCCGGTGTCCCCAATGCGGATTTCCATGGTGCGTTCAACCGGCTTGAAATCCCACGGAAAATCGCGTTCGACCGACGAGTCGAAGCGCACGCGCATGGTTTGGTCAAGGATCACATCGCCCGCAGAGCTAGCGGTATTGGTGGTGCCGCCATAGCCGGTAACCCGGCAAAACAGATCGTAAAGCGGAACCGAAGCCCAGCCAAGGCCGGCCATGAAGACAACAACGGCCAATGTTTGCATCAGTGTCTTTTGTTTGCCGCTCATATTCGCAAAGACAGACATCACTCCTCCGTCGGGATAAGCGTGGCCGGATCAAGCATCGGCCGATATGTATGGTCGAATGCCTCTATAGAGCCACCGCCCGACACTTTGGCAATCGTCAAGCCAAAGACCAATGCGATGAAGGCAAGCAGCACCAGCGCCAGCCCGACATTCCGGCCAGAGCGGCGCTTGTGAAGCGGGTGTTCGCGGGCAATCGCCATCAGAGCATCTCCATCAGGTTGAACTGCGCGACGAACTCTGCGTAAGCGGGCAGGTTCCGCAAGGCTGCCTCGGCGATCAAAGCACCGAATAGCACGAACAGGTAGGATAGCGAGAAGCGGAAAACGCGCTTTTCGGTGGCGTAGCTATCTGCCTCTGCCTGCACTTCATCGCGCTTCCAGATTGCCCACGCGCCATGCAGGAACCCAAGGCTGAACCAAAGCGCTGCCGCCAGGTAGACCGGCCCACCGATGCTGGTTAACCCGGTCGCCAAGGCCACCGGCAAAAGCGCAATGGTGTAAACGAGGATATGCGTGCGGGTTGCGCGGCGACCGTGCGTGACGGTCAACATAGGAACCTTTGCTTCATGATAATCCGACTTCATGAACAGCGCCAAGGCCCAGAAATGGGGCGGGGTCCACATGAACACCAGCAGGAACATCAAGCACGCCTCTACGCTGACGCTACCTGTGACAGCGGCCCAGCCAATCATCGGGGGGAATGCACCTGCCGCACCCCCGATGACAATATTCTGAGGCGTCGCGCGTTTCAGCCACATGGAATAAATCACGACATAGAAGAAGATCGTGAACGCCAGCAGCGCGGCAGCCAACGCATTGGTGGCCAACCACAGCATGATGACAGAGATAGCAGATAGGGTAACGCCAATCGCAAGCGCCTCCCCCTCTGTCACCTTGCCCGACGGAATCGGGCGCTTGGCGGTTCGCTTCATAACCGCGTCGATATCAGCATCCCACCACATGTTCAGCGCGCCAGAGGCACCGCCGCCCAGCGCGATGAAGATAATCGCCGCCAATGCTTCGATCGGATGAATACCGCCGGGCGCGACCAAAAGCCCGCTGAGCGCGGTGAACACCACCAGTGTCATCACGCGAGGTTTCAGCAACGCGACATAATCACCGAACTCCGCGTCTGCGGGGCCAGTCTGCGTAAAATCTGCGCGAATGTCGGTCATGAGCTTATCCGGTGCGAAACAGCGAGCGCGGGTTTATTCGGCAGCAGCAAGCTGAATGCCATCGCGAACCTCAGCTTCCCAAGATCCTTCGGCAAATTGCGCGCCCTGACGCTCCAGCCACGCGATATACTCTTCTTCGCTTACTGCTTTTACGGTGATGGGCATGTAGGCGTGGTTAATGCCGCACAGTTCGGAGCATTGACCAAAGTAGATACCTTCTTCCTGAACATTGAACCACAATTCAGCCAAGCGGCCCGGAACGCCGTCTTGTTTTACGCCAAAGGCGGGCATGGCCCATGCGTGGATCACGTCAGCCGCCGTCACCTGCATGACGACGTTCTTGCCCACTGGCACGACCACTGCTGTATCGGTTGCCAGAAGAAACTGATCCTGAGTGTAGCCGTAGTCTTCCAATTCCTCGCGTTGCAGCATGAAACTGGAAAATTCAACGCCATGATCGACATACTCATAACCCCAATACCACTGAAAACCGGTGGTCTTGATGGTCACATCTGCTTCCGGCATCGTCTGCTCGTAGCGCAGGGCCGGGAAGCTGAAGAATGCGATGACCAGCAAGATAAGCGCGGGGATGGCGGTCCAAGCGACCTCCAACGGCGAGTTATGGGTAAATTTCGCGGGCGTCGGGTTAGTCCGACGGTTGTGGAAGACAATCACCCAGATCAACAGCGCAGTCACAAACAGCGTCGTGGGGACGATGATCCACAGCAGCAGGTTGTCCAGAAACAAAACGCCATCAGCAATAGATGACGCTGGGGTCTGCAACGCCATGCCGCCCGGCACCGGCGCGCCGCGCACCGGCAATTCCGGCAATTGGTCATCGGCGAATGCGACAGTGGCAAACAGGCTGCTTGCGGCTGTGACGGCGGCGGCGGTCATGGCAGAGAGTAGGCGCATGTTCGGTTCCCGTTATTGTGCGGCTTTGCGCCGCGTTCTGTCCGGCATGGTCACAGATTTCGCTGTATGCCATGGAATTCCGTTGAGCTTTATTCACCTAAAACCATATTACATATCTCAGAACAAGCAAAACCGATGCGACACATTGCCATTTGTTGATCTATGTCAAAGACATTGACAACAGGTTACGCCGCAACGCAGCACAAATGCCACTTTCAACGCCAGAGGCCTAGATGACCCAGACCGATTTTCGCCCTTTCGACAGTTTTATGGATGAAGGGCAAGCACTTGCCGAATTGCGCGCGGCTACGGACGGGGCCGATGATGGCGAGCTGTTTCTAGAGCGGCGTGTCTCCGAGTCGGTCAGTTTGGACGATGGGCGCGTGAAATCCGCCAGCTACAACGCCGCCGAAGGGTTTGGCCTGCGCGCCGTGCGGGGAGAGGTAACGGGGTATGCCCACTCCACCCATATGACGATCGAAGCCTTGCGCCGCGCCGCACAGACCGCACGTTTGGCTGTAGGGGCTGGTGGCGGCACGTTGGCCGATGCGCCACAAGCCACGAATCAGCGGCTTTACCGGGACATTGATCCGGTATCGGAAGTGGCCTTTGCCACAAAGATAGACCTGCTGCGCGAGATCGACGATTACCTGCGTGCCGCCGATCCGCGTGTCGTACAAGTGTCTGTGGCCTTGGCCGCCACGCGGCAAGAGATTGAAATCCTGCGCCCCGAAGGCCTGCGTATGCGCGATGCGCGCCCAATGGCGCGGCTGAATATCTCTGTCATCGTGGAGCAGGACGGACGGCGCGAATCAGGCGGCATGGGTGGCGGCGGACGCGCCGAGCTTTCGACCTTTATCGCGCGCGAGCATTGGCAACCCGTCGCCAAAGAAGCCCTGCGCATCGCCTTGGTGAACTTGCGGGCCGATCCTGCTCCGGCGGGCGTAATGGATGTGGTGCTTGGGCCAGGCTGGCCCGGCATCTTGTTGCACGAAGCCATCGGGCATGGGCTGGAAGGCGATTTCAACCGCAAGGGCAGTTCCGCCTTTGCCGGGCTGATGGGCCAGCAGATCGCGGCCCCCGGAGTTACCGTATTGGATGACGGCACCCTGCCCGACCGGCGCGGGTCGCTGACCATAGACGACGAGGGCACGCCCAGCGCCCGCAACGTGCTGATCGAGGATGGCAAATTGGTGGGCTATATGCAGGACCGCCAGAACGCGCGACTGGTGGGCGTGGCCCCCACTGGCAACGGGCGGCGCGAGAGCTACGAACACGCCCCCATGCCGCGCATGACCAACACTTACATGCAAGCGGGCGACAGCGACCCGGTCGATATTCTGGCAGGGCTGAAAGATGGCATATACGCCGTGGGCTTTGGCGGTGGGCAGGTGGACATTACGAATGGCAAATTCGTGTTTTCCTGCACCGAAGCCTACCGTGTGCAAAACGGTAAGGTGGGCGCACCGATCAAAGGTGCCACCCTGATTGGCGATGGCGCAACCGCGCTGACCAAAATCCGCGCGGTGGGCAATGACCTGCAACTGGACCCCGGCATCGGAACTTGCGGCAAGGCCGGGCAATGGGTGCCCGTGGGCGTGGGTCAGCCAACGCTAATGATTGGCGGGCTGACTGTCGGCGGCAGCGCGGCGTGACAGGGCTTTGACGCGGCCCAGCGGCCCAAAAGCCTGCCCCGGCCGTTTGATACATTGTGACGACGGGCCGAATGTCGTAACCCTTCACGCAGACGTGTTGTGAAGGGGTCTGTCACATGATCGACTTGGCGCTCGCCAATCTTTTGTCGCCGATCGTTTTGTCCTTCGTGTTGGGCGTTGGCGCGGCACTTGCACGCTCGGATCTGTCGGTGCCCGAATCCGTGGCGAAGGGCATTTCGATCTATCTGCTATTTGCCATCGGCTTCAAAGGCGGCGTGAGCCTGGCAGAACATGGCATTGATCTGACTTTGGGGCTAAGCCTGCTGGCCGGGGTGGTTTTGTCCTTTACCCTACCGCTTCTGGGGTTTGCGATGCTGCGCGTCCTCTCGGGCATGTCCCGGACGGATGCGGCGGCAGTTGCCGGGCATTACGGCTCTATTTCCATCGTGACATTCGTGGCCGGCACCACGGTATTGAAGGATGCGGGCATAGCATCCGAAGGCTACATGGTTGCCGTCGCAGCCGCCATGGAAGCCCCGGCCATTCTTGCCGCGCTCTGGCTGATCTCGAAAGGCTCGGAAGAAACCGATATGAGCGCCGACCTGTGGCGTGAGATCCTGCTGAACGGGTCTATTGTTCTGCTGCTGGGCGCCTTCGCCATTGGCATTGCGACCGGCACCGATGGGCTGGCGCGAATCGACTCCTTCATCGTGTCGCCGTTTCAGGGGGTCTTGTGCATATTCCTGCTGGATATGGGGCTGATCGCAGGGCGTGGCTTGCGACAGGCTGGCGTGCTGGACCGCGGCGCAATCGCGTTCGGGCTTATCATGCCGTTGGTCGGGGCCAGCGCGGGGCTGCTTGCGGCCCTTTTGGTCGGGCTGTCGGCGGGTGGCACAATGTTGATGATGACACTCTCGGCATCAGCATCCTATATTGCGGTTCCCGCTGCGATGCGCGTGGCGGTGCCGCAGGCCAATCCGTCGATCTACCTTACCCTCGCGCTCGCCGTGACATTCCCTTTCAATCTGGTGCTGGGCATACCGCTCTATCTGACGGTCGCCCAAAACCTTATAGGATCGTGACATGCAGACACATCTCGCCAAACGGGTCGAAATAACCATCGAGCAGGTCATGCTGAACCGGCTCACCGATGCGCTGGAGAAAGCCGATGTCACGGGATGGTCGGTGCTACCAGTGCAGGGCGGCTCTGGCCGGTCCGGCACATGGAGCCGCGAGGGCCAGGTCAGCCGCGGAACAGGCATGTTGCAGGTCGTCTGTCTTGTGCGCCCCGAAAAGCTGGACCCGCTTCTGGATGCCGCTTTCAGCGTGGTCAAACGGCATATCGGCGTGGTCTGCGTAACCGATGCTCAGGTTCTGCGAGCGGAGCGGTTCTGAACCCCTAGCGCCCGCCCAGTTGCACAACCACCGCGCCCATCGCGATCATCACCATCAGCGCCAGTTTTCGCGGACCAACACGCTCTTTCAGAATGAACCAGCCGATCAGCGCCGCAAACACGGTCGAGGTTTCGCGCAACACCGCCGATTCGCCCACACGACCCACCAACGTGGCCAGCATGACCCCACCAAAGCTGACATAGGCGATCATGGCGCCAACGGCCCCGCGCAGCGCCAATGGCCACGGCGCGGGAGCATCGGGCATATAGCGGTAGCGCCACAATCCAAGAAGCGCGAAGTCTATTGAGCTGAACAAGAAGAACCAGACAAGAAAACGCAACGGGTCGCCCGACAAACGGATCGCCCAAGCGTCATAGGTCGTATAGGCCGCAACCAGCGCACCCCCGGCGATGGCCCAAAGCAAGCCCAGCTTCAGCGCGCGCAGGTCGATTGTTTCTTCCGAAAGGTTGCGCAAGGCCAGCAGCAAAATACCGCCCGACAACAGCGCCACCCCCAGCCATTGCACCGCACCATAGCTCTCGTCAAAGACCACCATCGCCGCCAACACCGTGACAATCGGCCCGGTGCCGCGCACCACAGGGTAAACCACCGTATAGGCCGCGCGCTCATAGGCCAACGCTATGGTCAGCTTATATAAGAAATGCACCAGAACCACGCCCAGCAACACCGGCCACATGTCGGGCGGCGGCAATCCGGCCCAGAAAACGACCAGTGGCAGCGACAGCGCTACGGTTGCCCCATCAATCGCGCCGCGCGTCAACCACGGGTCATGCACGCCCTTTTGCAGCGCCCCGAACGCGGCGTGTGAAACAGCAGAGACAAGCGCAAGCATCGTGGCCAGCCGCGCGCCCTCTGGCGTTCCCACCAGCGATAACAGCCAGTCGGTCATGGCCCGGCCCGCCTCGTTTCGTTAACATGTGAGGGGTTTACGGCCGTGTTTAGCGGTTAGCAAGGCTCAACCCTTGCGCGCGGCCTTTTCGTCCAGTCCGGACTGGCCTTCGCGACGCGCCAATTCAGCCTCGATCTCGGCCAAACTCACATCGCGCGCGGCACACATAACCAACAGATGATACAGCACATCGGCAGCTTCAGAGGTCAGACGCGCGCGGTCACCCTTGACCGCTTCGATCACCGCCTCGATTGCCTCTTCCCCGAATTTCTCGGCGCATTTCTCCGGCCCCTTGGCCAGCAGCTTTGCGGTCCAAGACCCATCCGGGTCCGCCGCTTTGCGCGCGGCAATGGTCGTGGCCAAACGGTCCAGCGCGCTCATGACACCCTCATCGGAATACCCGCTGCCGCCATGTGTTCCTTGGCTTCCCCAATCGTGAATTCCCCGAAATGGAAGATGCTCGCGGCCAGCACCGCACTTGCGCCGCCGATGGTCACGCCTTCGACCAAATGGTCCAGATTGCCTACGCCGCCCGACGCGATCACAGGGATACCC
The DNA here is from genome assembly GCF_023336755.1 of Roseinatronobacter domitianus. Classification (GTDB taxonomy): domain Bacteria; phylum Pseudomonadota; class Alphaproteobacteria; order Rhodobacterales; family Rhodobacteraceae; genus Roseinatronobacter; species Roseinatronobacter domitianus. The sequence continues at coordinate 91,929 of NZ_JALZWP010000011.1, forward strand.
ACCGCATCGACAATCGCGCGGGTCAAAGGCAGGTTGAACCCCGCCCGCGTCCCATCGCGGTCCATGCTGGTCAACAAAATCTCTCCCGCGCCCTTGTCGGCCACTATGCGCGCGAACTCGACCGCATCAATCCCGGTGGGCTTGCGACCGCCATGGGTGAAAATCTCCCATTTACCGGGGCTGACGGTCTTGGCATCTATCGCCACAACAATGCACTGACTGCCGAAGCGATCCGCCGCGCGCGCCACCACATCGGGGTCGGCGACGGCGGCCGAATTGAAGCTGACCTTATCGGCACCGGCCAGCAGCAGCGCACGCACATCTTCTGGCGTGCGCACCCCGCCACCCACGGTCAACGGCATGAAACACTGCTCTGCCGTGCGTGTCACCAGATCAAACATCGTGCCCCGGTTTTCATGCGTGGCGTGAATGTCCAGAAAGCACAGCTCATCCGCTCCGGCCGCGTCATAGGCGCGCGCGGCTTCGACCGGATCGCCCGCATCACGCAGGTCCACGAAATTGACGCCTTTCACGACACGGCCATCGGCCACATCCAGACAGGGAATAACACGGGTTTTCAACATGGGTCCGTCATAGCCCGCACCCGCGTCGCGTGAAAGAGCGATTTGACACGGATCAACGACAGCAGTCACGTTCGAACCGATCATGGGGCATCTGATGGAGGATAGAACATGCGCGATTTCGCCGACCGCACCGCCCAGTTAGAGCAACGCCGCGCCGAGTTGCTGGAGCGGATGCACAGCCTGGATGCTGAACTAGACAGCCATGGCGACCCGGATTGGGAAGAAAATGCCATCGAGCACGAGCAGGACGAAGCCATGGAGGCGTTAGGCCTCTCTGCCCAAGCCGAAATCCGCATGATTGACGCCGCGTTGGCGCGGATATCCGCAGGCGAATACGGGGCATGCGTGCGCTGCGGAACAGAAATCAGCAATGAACGGCTTGACCTGCTGCCCGCCACGCCGTTTTGCCGCGATTGCGCACGGTAGCTTGTCTTGGCCCGCGGCCCGCGCTATGCGCGTGCCCATGCTGGATCAGAACACCAATCGCCCCGAATTGCCCGCCGAGATCGCGCGGCGCCGCACCTTTGCGATTATTTCGCACCCGGATGCGGGCAAGACCACACTGACCGAGAAATTCCTGCTATTCGGCGGGGCGATCCAGATGGCGGGCCAAGTGCGCGCCAAGGGTGAGGCCCGGCGCACACGGTCCGATTTCATGCAGATGGAAAAGGACCGGGGCATTTCGGTCTCGGCCTCTGCCATGTCCTTCGATTTTGCGACTTATCGCTACAATCTGGTCGACACACCCGGTCACTCGGACTTCTCTGAAGACACCTATCGCACCCTGACCGCGGTAGATGCCGCGATCATGGTGATCGACGGGGCCAAAGGCGTCGAGTCACAGACCCGAAAACTGTTCGAGGTCTGCCGCCTGCGCGACCTTCCCATCCTGACCTTTTGCAACAAGATGGACCGCGAAAGCCGCGACACGTTCGATATTATTGACGAGATCCAGCAGAATCTGGCGATTGATGTCACCCCGGCAAGCTGGCCCATTGGCGTTGGTGCAGATTTTATCGGCTGTTACGACCTGATAAACGACCGGCTGGAACTGATGGACCGCGCCGACCGCAACAAACGCGGTGAAAGTGTTGTGCTGAACGGCTTGGATGACCCGTTGATGGAACAGCATATTCCCGCCGCGCAGTTAGAGCAGTTGCGCGAAGAGGTCGCGATGGCGCGCGAATTGTTGCCACCGCTTGACCCGAAATCGGTGCTGGAGGGGCATCTGTCACCGATTTGGTTCGGCTCTGCGATTAATTCTTTCGGGGTGAAAGAGTTAATGGAGGGCATCGCCGCCTATGCGCCAGAACCGCAAATACTGAAGGCCGAAAGCCGCCACGTTGCGCCGGAGGAAAGCAAGGTCACAGGCTTTGTGTTCAAGGTTCAGGCGAACATGGACCCGAAACACCGCGACCGTGTGGCCTTCGTGCGCTTGGCATCAGGGCATTTTGAACGCGGCATGAAGTTGCTGCATGTTCGCTCAAAGAAACAAATGGCAGTGGCGAACCCCGTTCTGTTTCTTGCCGCTGACCGTGAAGTTACGGAAGAGGCTTGGGCGGGTGACATTATCGGCATCCCCAACCACGGGCAATTACGCATTGGTGATGCACTGACCGAAGGCGAAGCGCTGCGTTTCACCGGCATTCCGTCTTTTGCGCCGGAACTTTTGCAGGCTTGTCGCGCCGGTGACCCGCTTAAGGCCAAACATCTGGATAAGGCTCTTGTGCAATTCGCCGAAGAAGGTGCTGCAAAAGTGTTCAGGCCGGCCTTTGGATCCGGTTTTGTCGTTGGCGTTGTCGGGCAGCTACAATTTGAAGTATTGGCCAGCCGGATTGAACTGGAATATGGCCTTCCGGTGCGGTTCGAGCCAACTCAATTCACCTCGGCCCGTTGGGTGCAAGGGTCGCAAGCCGCGGTGGACGCATTCGCAGCCGCGAACAAGCAGCATATGGCGACCGATAGCGATGGCGACCCGGTGTTCATGACCCGCCTGCAATGGGATATTGACCGTGTGGCGCGGGATTACCCGGATGTGAAGCTGACAGCGACCAAGGAAATGCTTGTTTAAACTTGTGGGCGTTAACCGCTAAGATGGTTCACTCTGCTTAGACGTTATAGCATCTCTCGCTGCACGAGACGTGGCGCGTCCCGTCAGCCGGTCCCCTATGCTTGATCCACCCCTGATTTCATCCTTGTCAAAATATCCTCAGGGGGTGAATTGGGCGTAGCCCAAGAGGGGGCGCGAGCGCCCCCTTACTGTCAATAGCTGCGAATCAACCCGACAAGACGCCCCTGCACCTTGACCCGCGATGCGGGCAGCATGCGTGTTTCATAGGCCGGGTTCGCCGCCTCAAGCGCGATCATCCCCTCAACCTTTCGAAACCGCTTGAGCGTCGCTTCCAGATCATCCACCAGGGCCACAACAATATCGCCATTATCGGCGACGGTCTGTTCGCGGATCACAACAATATCACCATCGTTAATTCCAAGGTCGATCATGGAATCGCCCTGCACTTCCAATGCGTAATGCTCACCCCGGCCTGACAGCATGGTGCCGGGCACGGCAATATCGCGCATGGGTTCGCTAATCGCCTCTATTGGGGTGCCCGCAGCAATGCGACCCATAACAGGGAGATTAAGCGCCGCCCCCTCGACCGCCATAGCGCTGGCCGGTGGTGGTGCGACTGCGCCGCCGTCGATCACCTGTGCCTCAAACCCCGTTTTGCCAAGGGCATCGGGCAGCTTCAAAACCTCGATCGCGCGCGCGCGGTGCGGCAGGCGGCGGATAAACCCGCGTTCTTCCAAGGCAGTGATCAGACGGTGAATTCCGGATTTGGAGCGCAGATCCAGCGCATCCTTCATTTCATCGAATGACGGCGCGACACCTTCTGTTTCCATCCGCGTATGGATCAGCTTGAGCAATTCGATCTGCTTACGTGTCAGCATTGCGCTGCCTTTCTACTGGGCCCACCTCTCTATGTTCTATATCTGTTCACTCTATAGGTCAAGCGGGATATACCGCATTTGTTCACCCGCCTTGCGGGGCCCGTCATCTGGCGGGCGGACCAGCAAAGCGCCCGCCTGCGCCAGCAGCGACAAAAGTGCACTATCCTGGCTGGCGACCGGGTCAATCGTGCCCTCTGGGCCAAGCGCTGCCCGCATATAATGCGCGCGCGGGCCGTTGGCAGGCAGGTCGCAGGCCAAAGCGGCACTGGCGGTGGGCAACGGGTAGTGACCCAGTCCCAGCATGGCGCGCAGCGCAGGCCGCATGAACAGATGCCCACACACGATGGACGACACAGGGTTGCCCGGTAGCCCCAGCAGCAGAGCCTTGCCAAGCCGACCAGCCATCAGCGGTTTTCCGGGACGCAGGGCGACCTTGTAGAACGACCGCGTCGCACCAAGGCTGTCCGCGACCGGGCCGACCAAATCATGATCCCCGACCGACGCGCCGCCAATGGTAACGATCATATGCGCGCCTTGGGCAAGATCGAACACGGCACGCAAGCTGGCTTCTGTATCGCGGGCGATGGGCAGGATTCGGGCAGACGCGCCTTCGGCCTCTGCCATCGCTTTCAGCGCAAAAGCGTTGGATGCAATGATCTGGTCTGCGCGCGGGTTTTCACCCGGCATGACCAACTCATCCCCCGTGGCGATAATTGCCACATCGGGGCGGCGCGTGACCGTCACCTCGGCGCAATTCATCGATGCGATCAAGCCAAGGTCAACCCCGCGTAAGCGGCGCGGCGCGCTGATCTGGTCGCCAGCGCGGAAATCCTGCGCTTGGGGGCGAATATTGGGGCCATTGCCCAAGCTGTCCAGCAACGTGATCGTGTCACCATCCCGGCTGACATCTTCTTGAATAACCACATGGGTTCCCCCGTCGGGCACCGGCGCGCCGGTGAAGATGCGCACGGCTTCTCCCGGCCCGACACGACCTGCGAACATGTGGCCCGCTGCGGCCTCGCCAGTGACACGAAAAGTCTGGCCGGGCGCGACCTGCCCCGCTACGACATATCCATCCATGGCAGAGGCCGCGAAGGGCGGCTGGTCACGGCCGGCCCGCACCGGGGCGCGCAGCACGCGGCCCGCAGCTTGCACCAGCGGGACCACTTCGGTCGGCGCCGGGTCCGTCAGGGCGAAAACCTGTCCGAGGGCGTCTTCAACCGAAATCATGCGCCCACCTCGTAGCGGCCCGATTTGCCGCCGTCCTTCAGCACCACTTGGGTTTCCAGGATGCGCATGGATTTTTCCGCCGCTTTCAACATGTCATATACCGTGAGGGCAGCGACAGAAGCCGCTGTCAGCGCCTCCATCTCGACCCCGGTCTGGCCTGTCGTGCGGACCTCGGCCCGGATACGAATACCCGGCAGGGTATCGTCAACCTCCAGATCAACCACGACCTTGGTAATCGGCAGCGGGTGGCACAGCGGGATCAGGTCTGCGCAACGCTTTGCGCCCATGATCCCGGCGAGCCGCGCCACGCCCAGAACGTCGCCCTTCTTGGCGCGCTGTTCGGTGACAAGTGCAAGGGTTTCGGGCAACATTTGCACCGCACTTGTGGCAACCGCAACGCGCGCCGTCACGTCCTTGTCAGAGACATCGACCATATGCGCATGACCTTGGGCATCGAAATGGGTCAGGTCTGCCATGTCAGGCCTCTGCCAAGACGGGATTGGCCAAAAGGTCAGCAGTCGCAGCCGCCACGTCATCTTGCCGCATCAGGCTTTCGCCAATCAGGAAACTGCGCGCACCGGTGCGCGCCATGTCGGCCAGATCAGCCGGTGTGAACAGCCCGCTTTCGCAAACCAGCAGGCGGTCATCTGGCACCCTGGGGGCCAGCGCGCGTGTGGTGTCGAGCGTGACTTCGAAGGTTTTCAAATTGCGATTATTGATCCCCAGCAGCGGGGATTTAAGACGCAACGCGCGATCCAGTTCCTCGGCATCATGCACTTCGATCAGCACATCCATTCCCCAATGGATGGCGGCATCTTCCAACTCTGCGGCCTGCGTATCACCGACAGACGCCATGATAATCAGGATGCAATCTGCCCCAAGCGCGCGCGCTTCCGCGACTTGATACGTGTCATACATGAAATCCTTGCGCAGCGCGGGCAGATCGCAGGCCGCGCGCGCTTGCACAAGAAAGTCATCTGCGCCCTGAAAGCTGGGGGTGTCGGTCAGCACGCTCAGGCAGGTCGCGCCGCCGGTGGCATAGGCTTGGGCCAACGCGGGCGGGTCGAAATCGGGGCGGATCAGCCCCTTCGAGGGACTGGCCTTCTTGATCTCTGCAATCAGGCCGTAGCCCGTTGATTCAGCACTCCGCAAAGCGGCGGCAAAGCCGCGCGGGGCACTGGCGGTTTTCGCCGCCGCCTCAAGCTGAGACGTGGGGCGCACAGCCTTGCGATGAGCAATCTCTTCCAGCTTATAGGCTTTGATCTTGTCCAGAATATCGGCCATTTTGGTCCCTCTGTTTCAGGTCTTGGCTGGGCTGATATGGGCCAGCGCCTGCACGGCGGCCATGGCTGCACCACCTTCGATGCTGGCGCGCGCCATCTCGACGCCTTCGGGAAGCGTGGTGGCCTTTTCAGCGACCACCAACGCTGCGGCAGCATTCAGCAACACGGCATCACGATAGGCGGGCCGGCCTTCACCATCGAGCAGCGCCGACAGTTCCTGCGCATTCTGTTCCGGGCTCCCCCCGATCAGGTCTTCGAACGGGTGCAGGGGCAGGCCCGCGTCGCCGGGGTGCAAGGTAAACTCCCGCAGCGCGCCGTTCTCCAGTGCAACCACATCAGACAGGGCGGCAATCGACAGCTCGTCGGTGCCATCACCGCCATGCACCAGCCATGCGCGGTCCGACCCAAGCGCGCGCAGAGTTTCCGCCATGGGGCGCAACAGCGCCGCGCTGAACGCGCCCGTCAACTGCCGCTTCACACCTGCCGGGTTGGTCAACGGCCCAAGAATGTTGAAAATCGTGCGGGTGCCCAGCTCCATCCGCACCGGTCCGACATGGCGCATGGCCGGGTGATGCATGGGCGCCATCATGAAGCCGATGCCCGCCTGCGCCAGCCCGCGCTCGACCACGTCTGGCCCGACCATAACGTCAATGCCCAGCGCGCCCAACGCATCCGCCGCGCCCGATTTGGACGACAGGTTGCGGTTGCCATGCTTGGCCACCGGCACGCCCGCCCCCGCAACCACAAACGCCGTCGCGGTCGAGATGTTCAGCGTGCCCTTGCCGTCGCCGCCGGTGCCGACAATATCCATTGCGCCCGCAGGTGCGCGAACCGCCACGCATTTGGCGCGCATCACGCTGGCCGCCGCGGCGTATTCATCCACCACCTCTCCGCGGGTGCGCAGCGCCATCAGGAAGCCGCCCATCTGCGCGGGCGTGGCCTGCCCCTCGAACAGCAGGTTGAATGCAGCTTCGGCCTGCGCGCGGGTCAGTGGCCCTTCGGCGGCCAAGGCGATCAAAGGTTTCAGATCATTCATCATGCCGCCACCTGCGCGCGGTCCAGAAAGTTGCGCAGCATGGCGTGGCCATGTTGCGAGCGGATGCTTTCGGGGTGGAATTGCACGCCTTCAATGGGCAGGTCACGGTGACGCAGGCCCATGATAAGGCCATCCTCCAGCCAGCTTGTCACTTCCAGACACTCGGGCAGGCTGTCACGTTCGACCACCAATGAATGATAGCGCGTGGCCATAAGCGGCGACGGCAGACCGGCGAACACCCCCTGCCCCGCATGATGCATCTCTCCCAGCTTGCCATGCACAATCGACGGTGCACGCACCACACGGCCGCCAAAGGCTTGCCCGATGGTCTGATGCCCAAGGCATACACCCAGCAGCGGAATGCGCGCCTCGGCAGCGGCCATGGTAAGCGGCAAGCAAATGCCCGCCTGATCCGGGTCGCACGGCCCCGGCGACAGCACGATGGCAGAAGGGTTCAACGCCATCGCCGCCTGCACATCCAACGCATCATTGCGCTGGACGGTGACATCCGCGCCCAACTCTCCGAAGTAATGGACCAGATTGTAGGTAAAGCTGTCGTAATTATCTATCAGCAGCAGCATAAGGGCGCCTTTCCGGGCGAATGGGCGTGTCTGCGCCATACATGCCCGTCCTGAACCGCCAAGGTCAAGCATGCGCGCGCCAATCCATTGCAAGGAGCGGGTGATTATGGGAAACATCAGAGAAGGCAGCGGGCAAGGGCAGAAGTGGCATGATACGGCTGAATGGTCTGACAGGGGGGCTTTTGGGCAGTGCCGTGGTTGCGCTTGGCTTTGCCGGAAGTGTGGTTCTGGCCCCGCCCGCCCCGCAGACAACGTCCGACGCCCCGATCACAGCCCCCGTGAACGATCCGCCGTTACCCGCTGCACGTCAGGAAACGCCGACACGGAACGACACCGCAACCAGGCCCGAAGCAAGTGCGGGCCCGGTCGAGAGCGCATCACCAGAGCCGGAGCCATTGCCCGAACCTCTGACAGCCCCACAAGACGCAGAACCGTCTGTGCCAAGCCCGGCGACACCCCCAGCCATGCCGGAAACCGAAACACCCCAGGCTGACGGCCCCGCGGCAATCGCAGACACCAACACTCCCGCGCTTCCCGCTGCCGACTTGCGTGCAGCACCGGGCAGACTGCCGGGAACGCCGGTGCCTCCGCGCGATCAAGCCTTGCCGCAAACGCCCGAAGCCCCGCAAGCCAGTGACAATGAGGCACCAGAAGAGACAGCGTCAGAGGCGCCTCGCCTGCCCGGCAATCCTATTCTGGGAATGCCCGGCCAGACTGAAACTCGCGCCGCACCAGAACCGGACACTGCGCCCGACACCGGGGAAGAGCGCCTGACAGCCCTGGAACGCAACAGCAGTTTCAGTGGTTCCCTGACTGGCGCACCGCTGATGGCGGTGGTGCTGAACGATCCGGGCTTGCCCACGCCCTTGCGCCACGCGCTGGCCGCGCTGGAACTGCCCGTGACCATTGCCTTGAACCCGATGGACCCGAGCGCCGATCAGGCCGCCGAAATCTACCGCGCGGCGGGGAAAGAGGTTCTGGTGCTGGCCAATGGCCTGCCGGATCGGGCGCGGGCCACCGACCTTGACGTGACCTTCAGCGCTTGGTTTGACGCGCTGCCGCAAGCGGTCGGCGTGCTGGACCTGCCGCGCGGTGGCTTTGCGCGCAATGCGAACCTGACAACCCAAGTTTTACCCTTGATCGCACGCGACGGGCATGGACTGGTCAGCTTCGCAGGCGGGTTGTCGCGTGTGGACAGCGCTGCGGCCCGCGAGGGTGTGCCCCATGCCCAAGTGTTCCGGGTTCTGGATGACGAGGACCAGAGCGCGTTCACCATCCGGCGCTACCTGGACCGCGCCGTGTTTCAGGCCAGCCAGATCGGCGAGGTGATCGTCTTTGGCGACGCCACGAATGATGCGACGATGGAAGCCCTTGAACTGTGGCGCAGCGACGGGCGCGCGGATCAGGTGTCGGTGGTGCCGGTGTCTGCGATCTTGCTGACACGCTGACCGCGCACAGGGGCGGAGGAGCGGCGGGTGTTCTGGTTGGGCAGGTTTGAGTTCCGCGCGGACGCTCACCTCACCCAGCGTGGAATCAAAAGCAAACCCCGCTGCGCCAGTGCCAGCGCAGCCGACGCGGTGGCACTGGCGTCCCGTTGCAACGCGGGCCAAGCTCGACGCCGTCCGCAAAGCCAACATCACCGCCGCACACATAACAGACCAAAAACCGCTTGCGTTTGTGCATCCATACCCTAGGAAAGGGCGCGTGCGGGCGTGGCGGAATGGTAGACGCAAGCGACTTAAAATCGCTCGAGCTTGACTCGTGCGGGTTCAAGTCCCGCCGCCCGCACCATCCATTCAAAGCTGTCGTTCGGCACGCAAACACCGACTTGGTCGAAATGCAGTCCCTTTACAATCAGATAGTTACACGCTTTCACGGCGTTTCAAATTCCAGCCTCGGGCGCTCAAAAACCGACTTGAAGCGCAAAAATTCCGATCTTGAGTTTTCCGACGCCAGCTCCAAGGTATGAAAAGGTGTCCCCTCGGGGCCGCCTCAGACTACTGATAAACCCGGTTATTTTGGCCCGGTTTGTTTTTGGTGGAGGGTGATTTGAGGGTTTTGCCCTTGCTTCACGCTGGCATCGGGTGTTTTTGCCACGCTGCCATTGCGATTTTCTTGATGTTCTGGGCGGCGGCGGCGAGGAGGGCTTGCCATCTGATGCCCTTAAGGCCGCGATAGCGCGCATATCGGTGGCCATGGGGTTGCTTGGCATCTGCGAAGGATCGCTCGACCGTCTCTTTTCGTCGTTTGTAAACGCGCTTGCCCCAATCGGTCAGGCGGTGGGCGTCGGTGCGTTCGCGGGCCTAGGCCCAGATGTGGCGGGTGACGGTTTTCTGCGGCTTTGCGCGCGAAGTGCAGGACGCCAGCAGCGGGCAGTCCCGGCAGATCGCTGGGTCGGATTTGTAATGCCGATACCCCTTGCGATCCGTGGTGACATAGCAGAGCCACTGGCCTTGCGGGCAGCGATAGCCGTCCTGATCGGACGCATGGGCGAAGGCCTTGCGTGGCATCATGCCTTCGCGCGGCGGCACGGGACGACGGTAGCCCGTCACACCGAGGATTTGGCGATCCTCCAGCCCCTTCGCGATGGGGGCATCAGCATAGCCTGCATCCAGCCCCACCGCGCACACCTCCAGCCCGAAGCGGATGCGCTGGCGGTCCAGCCGCGCCAGATAGGGACTGGAATCATGCACATTGGCAGGCGTGACATGGGTGTCGGTGATGATCCCGAAACGCCCGTCCACCGTGCGGTGATCAAGGTAAAAGAACCCTTTCGGCTTACCATCGCGCACCATGTAGCCCGCATCGGGGTCGGTGCGGCTGACCTTGGTGGGTTTGATCTCGGGCGTGCGTTCTTTCGCTGGCAGCGGAGGTTTTCCATGGGCCACGCGATCCGCCTCCACCGCCCGGTCCAGATCGTCCCAATAGGCCGCGCGGGATTTGGAAATCAGGCTCGTGTCATACTTGCCCTTGTTGGCCGAGGCCTTCAGATGCGTGCTGTCGGTATAGAGCACCTCGCCGCCCCCCAGCCCGGCGTCCAGCGCTTCCTCCACGATCCGGTCGAAAATCTGCTGCGCTACATCGGTTGCGTCGAACCGGCGGCGGCGGTTCTGGCTGAAGGTCAAGGCATCGAACACCCGGTCCGTCAGCCGCAGTCCCAGGAACCAGCGATAGGCGACGTTCACCTCGATCTCGCGCATCAACTGACGCTCGCAGCGGATGCCGAACAGATAGCCGATGAACAGCGCCTTGAAGAGCACCTCGGGCGGGATCGGTGGGCGACCGTTGTCGGGGCAATACAGCCCCTCGGTCAGGTCACGGATGAAGCGGAAATCAATCGCCGCATCAACCTTGCGCAAAAGATGATCGGCAGGGACCAGGCTCTCGAGCGTCACCATCTCAAGCTCGGTCTGAACGGGGGCGAGCTTCCTCAACATACCCCATTGAATCAAAAGTCCCCGCCAAAGGCGAGGACTTTGTCAGCAGTCTGGCGCCCCGAGGGGCGGCGCTTCATGTTTCAAGGGGCGCGTATTGGGACTTTGAATGCTTTTGGAGTGCTGCGGAGCCAAGGTTCAGGCCACGATGCTCCCTGAAACATATTTGCCGCATTCTCCGAAAGCCTGTGGGATTGTGACATCCGGTTCTAAGCCATTGGGGTGCTGGACGGTGCTTGGGATGAGATGTCCGCCCTGTTGCAGATTAGAACAGGTCCGCACCGAACTCAGGTGAGACTTATACCGATAACGGGGGCTATTGGTTCGCAAACCCATACTCAGATGCGTCGTGCCGCAGTTTATGTGCTATGGGAGTCTTAGAGGGGGGAATGGTGGGCGACCCTGGAATCGAACCAGGCGTGGGTCTCCCCGGCGGAGTTACAGTCCGCTGCCGCACCTTGCAGCCCGTCGCCCTATGCGCGGTGGATTACGCGAGGCGCTCAAACGCGTCAAGGGCGGAAATGTGTGTAATTTGAAAACTCTGCCTTGGCGCGTTTGGCCCTTGCACCGGGCGGTCCGCTTAAGCAAAGCTGGGCAGGAAGATATTGACGGAGTGGGCGTGAAAAAACCGACCTGGGTGATAGAGAAAGAGAAGGCGCGTCGCGAGGGGCGTCAAGAAACCGTGTGGCTGTTCGGTCTGCATGCGGTGCGTGATGCGCTGATGAACCCCCGGCGCAAGAAACTGACGCTGGTCCTGACGCGCAATGCGGAAAGCAAGCTGGCAGATGCGGTGGCCCAGTCCGGACTCGAAGCGCAGATCGCAGACCCACGTAAATTCCCCGCGCCACTGGACCCCGGTGCTGTGCATCAGGGAGCCGCGCTGGAAGTGCAGCCACTGGATTGGGGGCGCGTTCCAGAGATGTGCAAACCAGAGGGGCGCGATCTTGTTGTGTTGCTCGATCATGTCAGCGACCCGCACAATGTCGGGGCCATCCTGCGTTCTGCCGAGGTGTTCGGCGCGCGCGCGGTCATCGCCACGCAGCGCCATGCAGCACCCGAAACCGGTGCCTTGGCCAAGACTGCAAGCGGCGCACTGGAGCGCCAACCCTACTTGCGCGTGCGCAATCTGGCCGAGGAAATGGTCGCTCTGCAAGCCATGGGCTATATTCTGATCGGACTGGATGGCGAAGGCGATCATGATCTGGATGTGGCGCTTTCCAGCCTGCCACCCGGCCCTGTGGGCTTGGTTCTGGGGGCTGAAGGGCCGGGACTTCGTGACAAGACCCGCGCGACCTGTGACATGATAGCCCGTATTCCAGCGGCAGGGGCGTTTGGCTCGTTGAATGTGTCGAACGCAGCGGCGGTTTCTCTCTACGCGGCGCGTCTAAATGGGAGCAAAGCAGAGTGAGATGTCTTGCTGCCATTGCCGCGTTTTTGGTTTTGACGGGGTGCGCCTCGCTTACCCAAGAGGAGTGCCTGACGGGCGATTGGGGCGGGATCGGTCAGCGAGACGGGGCTGCCGGGCGCGTGGCCGATACGCAATTCGCCCGCCATGTGAAAGCCTGCGCCGATGCGGGCATCACGCCTGACCGAGCGGCATGGCAAAGGGGCTATGCGCGAGGGTTGCAAAATTACTGCACACCGTTGAGTGGTCTGAACGAGGGGGTCGAGGGGCGCCGTTATCGCAATGTTTGCCCTGCCGCCACTGAATCGGCGTTTTTGCGTGGCTTTCAGATTGGCTTGGACGATCATAAGGCCCGCGAAGATGTGCGGCGCGTGCAGTCCGAGATTGCCCGGCTGCGCGCCCGGAACAATGAGATATTGAGCCTGCTGGCAACGGATGATGATGCGGCTTTGCGGTCCGAGCTGCAAAGCAATCAGTCCGAACTTTTGCGCCTGCAACTGGAGCTGGGCTTCGCACGCGCCGAAGCCGCGCGCACGCGCCGCGCTGTGGCAGAGTTCAGGGCAGGCTGACGGGTCCGCGTTCGCCCGTAGCGACGCGGCGCAGCACCAGCGGATAAAGCCGGTGCTCCATCGGCAACACCCGCGCGGCCAAGCTGTCGGGCGTGTCGTTGGGCAGGATTGGGACGCGAGCCTGTCCAAGGATCGGCCCGTCATCGAGCGCGGCAGTCACTTCATGGACGGTGCATCCGGCCTCTGCATCGCCTGCCGCAATCGCGCGGGCATGCGTGTTCAACCCTTTGTATCTCGGCAACAAAGACGGGTGGATGTTCAGCATCCGCCCTTCGAATTGACGCACGAAGCCGGCGGTCAACACGCGCATGAACCCGGCCAGCGCCACAAAGTCTGGTTTGGCGGCCAGAAGCGGTTCCAGAAGCGCGGTTTCGAAGGCGGCGCGGTCGCCTTTGAACGGGCGGTGGTCGATGGCGGCTGTGGGGATGCCCATCGCCCGTGCCTTGGCCAAACCAGAGGCGTCCGGATCATTTGCCAGAACCAAGCAAGGCCGCGCCGGGTGGTCCCCAGTCATGGATTGCGCCAGCGCGACCATGTTGGACCCTGACCCAGAGATCAGGATCGCGACCTTCATGCCAGCGTGCCCGTGTAGCGGATGCCCGCGCCGTCGGTCACATGGCCCAGGGTGCGGACGCGTTCGCCCGAAGCGTTCAGCAGAGCCGACAGGGCCGCAGCTTGGTCGGGGGCCACCACAAGAACCATACCGATGCCCGCGTTGAAGGTTTTTAGCAGTTCCGCCTGCGTGATGCCGCCTTCATGGGCCAGCCACGCAAAGACCGGTGGAAGGGACCACGCGCCAAGGTCGATATCCGCGCCCAAACCTTCGGGCAGGACGCGGGGCAGGTTTTCTGTCAGCCCGCCGCCGGTGATATGCGCCAGCGCGCGCACGCCGCCGGCCCGGATCGCCGCCAGCGCGGGTTTGACATAAAGCCGCGTCGGCGTCAGCAGGGCTGCGCCAAGACTACCTTCGGCAAAAGGCGCTGGCGCGTCCCAGCCGAGCTTGGCCTGCGCGACCACTTTGCGCACAAGGCTGTAACCGTTTGAATGCACGCCATCAGATTCCAGCCCCAGCAGAACGTCGCCCGCTGCCACACCCTCAGGTAAGGCCGCGCCACGTTCCATCGCGCCCACGGCAAAACCGGCAAGGTCGAAATCCTCTGCCGTATACATGCCCGGCATCTCTGCGGTCTCGCCGCCGATCAGCGCGCAGCCGGACCGTGTGCAGCCTTCGGCAATGCCGTTGATGATCCGCGCCGCAGAGGGGACATCCAGCTTGCCCGTGGCGAAATAGTCAAGAAAGAACAACGGTTCCGCACCTTGGCAGACAAGGTCGTTGACGCACATTGCGACTAGGTCGATGCCGATCGTGTCCAGATGTCCGGTGTCGATGGCAATGCGCAGCTTGGTGCCAACGCCATCGGTTGCCGCGACCAGAATAGGGTCGGTATAGCCCGCTGCCTTTAGATCGAACAGCGCGCCAAAGCCGCCAAGCCCGGCCATAACACCGGGACGCGTGGTCGCTTTTGCGGCGGGTTTTATCGCCTCGACCAAGGCATTGCCCGCGTCAATATCGACGCCGGCCGCTGCGTAGCTTAACCCGTTCTTGCCGTCCGACATGTCTGCGCACTCCTGCATGGCGATCTGACACGCGCGATAGCCTGAAATTGGGGGCAGGGCAACCAAGTGCAGGTTGACGAATGGCTCAGAGCACTTAGATCACATTCTAACATAAGAATATGAATGGAGCCATCAATGCCAACTGATCTCAAATCCCCTGTCGTCCGCGCCTTTTTCGACCGCCCGACCGGCAGCCTGCAATATGTGTTCCACGACCCGGCCAGCAAGCGCGCGGCAATCGTGGACCCGGTCTGGAATTATTTCCCCGAAGCGGGGGCTGTCAGCACGGAAAGCGCCGATGAAATTCTTGCTTATGTTGCCGATGAAGGTCTGACGGTGGATTGGGTGCTCGACACACACCCCCATGCCGACCATTTCAGCGCCGGTCCCTACCTGAAAGAGAAATTGGGCGCCCCGCATGGCATTGGTGAGAAAGTGACGGGTGTTCAAAAACTATGGCAAGAGATGTATCACCTGCCCGACCTTCCGACCGATGCCCGCCAGTGGGACCGACTGTTCGCCGATGGCGACGAATTCATGGTCGGGGATATCCCGGTCAAGGTCATGTTCTCGCCGGGGCATACGCTGGCGTCGATTACCTATGTCGCAGGGGATGCGGCTTTTGTGCATGACACGCTGATGATGCCCGCGTCCGGCACCAGCCGCGCCGACTTTCCGGGTGGCAGCGCCGAGGATTTGTGGAATTCGATCCGCGCATTGTTGGATTTGCCGGCCCACACGCGGCTGTATGTCGGGCATGATTACCCCGCTGCCGGGGCCGCACCGCAATACATGGCGACAGTTGCCGAGCATCGCATGACCAACAAGCATGTGAAAGACGGTATCAGCAAACCGGAATTTATCGCCACCCGTGCCGCGCGTGATGCCACGCTCAAACTGCCCGACCGGATGTTGGAAGCGTTGCAGGTCAACATTCGTGGCGGGCGCCTACCGGACCCGGAAGCAGATGGGCGTAGCTATCTGAAAAAACCCATCGGCCGGTTCGAGCCGCGCTGAACGGTAGCTTCTTGACGCGCGGTTTCATTCTGCGTAGCAGATGCGTCGGCGGGCCTGTAGCTCAATTGGTTAGAGCAGAGCGCTCATAACGCTTTGGTTGGGGGTTCGAGTCCCTCCGGGCCTACCACTCCGCTAGATTTTTGTCGTTCGGCGCGCAAACACCGACTTTTCGGCAAAAGTCGGGAATTTGGCCTCCCGGCCGCGCTAAGCAGAATGCCAGCCGCGAGAGCAAGCGTGTGGCCCCATCAAGGATCACGACCATATGGTCCTTCATGAGCGCGTTTCCTATGGAATGAGATTAGGCACGCAACGTTGATTCCTGCCCCGTATGGTACCAATCACGGCGGCTCTATAATGTAGAGCGTTGGTCTAGAGCGTGTCGCGTTTAATCGGTTCTGTATCCTGCGGCCTTGAAGAAGTTGTAGCATTCCTCCTCGGTGAAGAGGTTGCACACATGACCGGCGGCTTGCCAAAGGTCATTATAGGTTGGGGCTGC
>NZ_JALZWP010000012.1 GCF_023336755.1 Roseinatronobacter domitianus
AGCCGGGGCTCCTTTGAGCTCGTCACCGGAATGCGATCCGGCGGCGTCTTCAAGCTGCCGGCCGGGGCGTGGACCGACGACACGGCGATGGCGCTCTGCCTCGCAGACAGCCTGCTCGCTGCGCCTGAGCTGGACCATCAGGACCTCCTCGACCGGTTTTGCGACTGGGCCGCGAACGGAGCCAACACGAGCACCGGCGTGTGCGTCGGCATTGGCCAGAACACCCTACGCGTCCTGGGGAACTATCATCGGACCGGGGCTCTGCGTGCCCCCGAGACCCGCCAGAAGTCCGACGGTAACGGTGCGCTCATGCGCTTGGCGCCTGTCCCGGTGAGGCATTGGCGCGACCTCGGGGTCGTCCGGCGCGTGGCCGGAGAGCAGAGCCGGACCACGCATTATTCGGACATATCAGCGGGTGCGTGCGAGCTGACCGCCGTGATCCTCGCCGGCCTGATCTCGGGCCGGACATGGCGCGAGGCCCTGGTGGTGCCGCAGGACCCGAGCTGGCCCGACATCGTGAAGGGTCTCGATCCCGCTACGGACTGGCAGGCGCGGCCCCGTGACAGCATCAGCTCGTCCGGGTTCGTGATCCACACGCTGGAAGCCGCCCTCTGGGCAGTGGACAACACCTCGAGTTTCGAGGAGGCCGTCCTGCGGGCCGTCAACCTCGGCGATGACGCCGACAGCGTCGGCGCGGTGGCCGGCCAACTCGCTGGCGCGCGCTACGGTTTGGGCGCCATCCCGGCGGGCTGGCGGCAGGAGCTCGTCGGCACGGAGAAAATCGAGAAGGTCGGGCGCGCACTCTTCGCCGCCAGTCACGAATGACATGTGACATGCGCTCGGGGCAGGCGCAGGCCCAGTCCATGACCATGGTTCAGACCGGGGCGAATTTGATGTCCCCGCCGCCGCGACGCCCACCCGTCACTTGTCGGACCTTCGGGAACACCATGACCTGTCAGTGAAACTGAACTGCGGCACATGACGGCCTGCGTTATTCCGTTTATGGGGTAACGCAGACCTGATCAGACTGAAAATCCCCTACAGGAGCTAAAAATGACGGTACCGACACCATTCCTTTCAAGCCGACAGAAGACACCCCTTCTTGCCACTTCAGACACCCCCAAGAAGAACCTGCGTATCGCCTGTGTTCTCGCGTTCCTCAGTCCTCTCTTTCTTGTAGGACCCGCCTTGGCTGAAGAGGAGAATATCTCCACTGAACTCCGCTTTGAGGTCGTGGGGGAACGTCTGATGTTCAACGGCCGCGTAGCGAGAGAAGACGGGTATGTCGGAATTGAATATGGTGATGCGCGCGACCTGCGCCAAATCCTGCGAGACAACCCCGAAATTACAACACTGGAGCTCGATTCTGATGGTGGTGTGAGGCTTGCAGCGCTCGAAATGACTGTCGCTGTCACAGATTTTGGTCTGAATACTGTTGTGACCGAACGCTGTGAGAGCGCCTGCACGTTGGTTTTCCTGGCCGGCGAAACTAGAACGCTCACGCGTGGCGCGCGTCTTGGGTTCCACAGTGGGAGCTGGGCGCCCGACAGCATGAAAGAGTTTTACGAGGACATGCGTGAATCGAGTGGCTGGCTTGATGAGTTTGCCTTTGCCTCATGGGCTTACGAAGAAGGCTTGCGGGCCTTCAACAAGTCGCTGGAATTCCTTGTGTCACGAGGTGTGGATGTTCAGTTCATCACCCGCGCGGCCTATGTTAATTTCTCTGATATATGGTACCCGACCCGGGACGAGCTGGTAAAATTTGGCATCATTCATCTTCCAGAATGAAGACATGGTTTTTATGGAAGCGGGGGGCGCAGCAGCCCCCCAAAAATTAGGTAGATTCCAGGAGGGGCAGTGGCTCCCTTCTAACCCAAGAGCTTGCGACCATAAGACAGCCCTCGAGGCGGAAATGTTGGGCTCGGGAAGGGTTGGCTGGGTGAGTGTTGTTGAGTAAAGCAGGTATGATCTGTTATGATTAGATATGAAGGAGGACTCTTCATGTCCAGACTGACCATCTCGATGCCCGACCAGATGAACGAGTGGGTCGAGTCCCAAATCGCCGCGGGCCGCTACGGTAACGTTAGCGAATACTTCCGGGACCTGGTGCGGCGCGACCAAGAGCGCAAGGAAGCGGCCATGGCCGAGCTCCGGACTGTGCTTGAGCGCGCGGAAGCGAGCGGTGTCTCCGATCGCACGTTCCCGGATATCCTGGAGGCGGCGCGCCGGGAGGCCCGGCAAAAGGGCCTGCTTCGTGACGAAAATTGAGTTCACGCACGACGCCGAGCGGGACCTGATCAACATCTTCCTCTACGGGATCGAACATTTCGGCCCGGTTCAGGCCGAGAGGTACGCGAAGACGCTCAACGCCAAGATCGAGATGGCGGGAGAGCACCCGGATTTCGGAGCGGATTACGGTTTCGTCATCAGTGGTGTTCGTCGGTACGAGGCTGTGTCCCACGCCGTGTACTATCGTTCCACTCAAACAGGTATTCTCGTGCTACGCGTCCTGCACGGCCGGATGGATCCGGCCCGCCATCTCGCGTGACAAAATCTACTCGCTATGATCATCGCTTATGGGCCGAGACCCCTGCCGCGAACCGGGCAGCCCGATCATCCGGCATCGCCTGGACGGCCTCACGTTCGGCCTTGGGCGTGAATTTCGGGATTTGCGGTGGGGCGGGCGGCCCGATGAACTCACGCTGCTCCGCAAGAAGATCGTCAAAGGTCAGGCGGTGCGGCGTCATCATGTGGTCCCTTCGTCCGGCGGGATCGCCGTGACGTGAAACACATCCTTGTTGTCGATCAGCTCGACAGCAAACCCCAATCTCGCAAGGCGTTCACCGGCCTCCTTGCGGATGCGGCGCCGGGAAGCCTGATCGTCGATGCCGTAGACCTCGATGAAGGCGAAACCGGCCTGCCCATAGTGCGCCTGCCCGACCAGATAGAAATCGAGGTCCGGATTTGCCGCCTGGAGGTCTTGTTCCACTCGCCACAAGGCGTGAGGACGATCCAGGCGATCAGAATTTTGATCCTTGTTCGGCATACCCGACCCCCTCATTTGCGCCTCTGGCGCATTTCGAACGCATATGTAGCGTTGAAATGTATCTGTTAAACAGCGGCTTAACCTAGGGTGTCAAACCTTCTCTTCGCACGCATCCGAAGGGGCAGATCTGACACCCTCCGAGTCGGTGGCGCGCAGTATCCGTCTAAAGGGGAGCTGCACTCTCCGTCCGAGATCAGACCCCTGTTACGGCGCTGGCTCGGCCACGCTCAGCTCTCCACCACGGCATCACACCCCATGTCCAATCTCTGGAGGCGGCCAGATCTGCGC
This sequence comes from Roseinatronobacter domitianus, assembly GCF_023336755.1. GTDB lineage: Bacteria > Pseudomonadota > Alphaproteobacteria > Rhodobacterales > Rhodobacteraceae > Roseinatronobacter > Roseinatronobacter domitianus. The sequence goes on from NZ_JALZWP010000012.1 coordinate 3,335, forward strand.
CGGATACCCTGATGACCGGTCCAGCCCGAAACGACCGTTTTGGGACCTAATGAGATTATACCGTATCCAGTCCCCGAAACAGCTCGGCCAACGCCGCCTGGCTCGGTGCACGTTTCATGATCGCGAACCGCGAAAGATGGGGGAGCCCGATCCAGGTTCCGTCTGAAAACCTCCCCCTAGACGCCGTATAATTACCCCATCCAACAGGATATGATTTGACATCGTTCACGCCGAGAAGCTGTGCAACCTCCCGGTTGGCGGTTGCCCCCATGGACACAACAAGGGAGGGGCGGGCTGTCTTCAGGATTTCCGCCCACAGTGTTCTTCCGAACTCGATTGCACCGGGTGCGTTTTCGAGGGTGTCCTCACTTGGTGAACGAAAGGGGACCAGATTCCCTGCCAGAACCTCCTCGGGGGGTACGTTGAGGCGCCGGAACAGCTCCAGGACCTGATCCTGGAGCTGGCTGCTGGCTCCCCAGTTCTCGACCTCTTTCCGGTAAGCTGAGCCCCGTTCGCTCGAAAACACGCCGTGATCAGGATCGATGGTCGTCCCGCCGGGGTTCAGCCCGACAAAGGCCACCCGAGCCCCATCCAGAACACGACACGGGCTGTACAGCAGACGCCAGCCAAGCGGCCTACCGCTTGGGTTCTGGCGTAAGCGGGTCTCGTAGGCGAGCTGAATAGCGTTTTCGATTTCTGCGGGTCTCATAGGGCCTCGATGTCACGCCTCAGAGTCGCGGCCAGCTTGGGAAGTCCCGACTTCGTCAGATCGAACAGAAACTCCGAAGCCGTCATCGGCGGGGTCCGGTATCGCTTTCGGACCCGGGAAAGCGCCCGCGCAGCCTCAGACGGGAACAGCTCGTAGGTGCTGACCAGCATGTCGTCCGCTCCGAGCGTCTCGATCCCGTATTCTTCTAAGACGGCCGCGGGGAAATCGTGGCGGTTCTCCGTGACGATGACCTGCGCCGATGCCCGGATCGCGGCGGCGAGAACGTGCCGGTCCCCGGGGTCTGGGAGCTCGAGGCTGGGCATGATCGGCTGGTAACCGGTCACGAAGCACTCGTCGAACACCTCTCGGATCATGGCCTCCTGCTGACGCACGCTGGTCTCCAGGCGTGGTTTCAGGCGGATCAGGTTCCGGGTCCATTCATCGAGGATGTCGTCCGTGAACCGGGCCCGGAAAAGCCCTTCGTGTGCGAAGGTCAGCAGCACATCCCGGACCCGGAAGGGGAACAGGACGTTCGCATCCAGAAGCACCACGAAAGGGTTCGCGACGATGCTCATCCCTGATCGAATTCCTGTCCGAGACGGGCGAGGTCATCGAGAACATCTTCTCGGCGGCGCCTCTTGCGGTCCCGATACGCCATCAGGGCGTCGAGCGGGACACGTCTGTGTTTCCCGACCTCTTCGAAGTCGATCTCACCCTCCTTAAGCAGCTTCGTCAGATGTGGCCGGGAGACGTTCAGCATGTCGGCCGCCTGCTGTGTCGTCAGCATCGTCCCTACGGGTACGAGCGTGACCATGTTGCCGCTGGCGACATGTCCCAGTAGCTCGATGATCAGATGCCCCACGGCCGGCGCGATCCGGACCGGTGATCCGTTCTCTCCCGTGATCCGCAGCCCGCCATCCAGCTCCATCGCCACCGCAATGGCGGTGGCGGCGTGGGCAGCGCTGTCGATTTCATCTGGTGTCGGTGGACGCTCCATCAGCCCACCATGGTCAATCTTGGACATGGGTCTCCCTCCGGTTTTCACCACATATGGAACGTCACGCGCACCATCACAACAGAAATATCCGAAATATGAGAAATAAACGAAAAAGATTCACGTGATCCTGTCCGTCACCACCCTGATCAAGACCGTTTTCATCGAAGAGAAACTAGATCACCGGCCGGGGGCGCGGCAGTTAACTCTCGTGTGAGTGGTCATTTTGACGGCTTGAAACGCCTTAGCGCGTTACAAACCGTGCCCGTTACATCCCCCTGTAACGGGAAAAGATCAATTAAATCAACGATGTTTCAATGTTACACCGTTTCAGGGATGAATATGTCTCTCTGCGCGCGCGTGTGCGTGTGTGTGTAGGCGTATATACCTTTATCTTTTTCTTTGTAACAAACATACACACATATAGAAAAATACCTTTATTCTTATAGGTTTAGGGGTGTTACAAGGCCTGTAACATCCCCGTAACGGGGCTGTAACAGGACCTGTTTTGTAACGCGATGGCCCCGGTCCGGCACAGACGCTAACCGGCGTCGTCGCCGATTTGCGAAAAATGTTCCTGAGGTCGCGGCCCCAGCCCATACTGATCCGTCTGTCATGCAGCATACAGAGGGGCGCGGGAGCGCCCGCCACTGTTGACGAATGCCCGCGACGGTCTGCGAAAACCTAACTATATAAATCAATGGTTTATACGATATCCTGGATGGATGCAGACGCCGTGATGTGATAGAAGGCCTTATGGAATCCTGGGAGGGGGACATGATCTTCACGCAGAACACCAGACGGTAGCGCTGACCCGTCACCACCGATGAAACCCGCATCTCCACTACACCAAAGACCTGATCTGGCTCGGATCGCCGAGGGGGACGTGCCGCTGAGCGCGTCTGAGAGGGATGCTCTGGGCCGTGTGGGCGTCGACGCGTCAGATGCCGTGTCCGACGCGGATTTCTACAGGTCGGGTCCCGTGCTGGAGGGCATGACCCGACAGGCCCTCATGACGGCCGATGCCGTCCCGCTTGCCGAAGCGGCGCGGCGGATGGGGGTGAGCGATGCCCGCCTCCGACAGCGTATCGCCGCCGGCTCCCTGATGGCCGTACATCGCCCTCACGGGCGCGGCTGGCTCATCCCGGCGTTCCAGCTGACGGAGGCCGGAGAGGTCCCGCATCTCGGCCGCGTTCTGCAGGCAACGGGACGTCCGGTTTCCGCCCAAGCCATGGACCGGTTCTTCCGAACCCCCCGTGAGGATCTTGAAGGGGTGTCGCCCCGGGAGTGGCTGATCGCGGGTGGTGATCCTGCGATCATAGAGAGCATCCTCAGCGGTCTTTGACCGAGGCCCTCCAACTCATGGACCATCTGCCAAGATCCCCCGGGGCGCCACCTGAGCTGCTGCCGGTTTCGTGGACTGGGGGTTAAGCTAGCATAGCGCGGGCCTCGAACTCCATGGGACTTAGATAGCCCAGCTCCGGCGCCCCAGATTTGCGAAAAACGTTGCTGAAGTCGCGAGTCCCAGAACACGCTGCTCGGCCGCAACCCAGCATACTAGGGGTGCGGGAGGCTCGTCCGCGATTGGCGAATACCGACGACGCCTTGCGAAAAAACTAATCAATATAAATCAATGGTTTAGTCGATTTTATGAATGGATATCGATACCATGATGTGATAGAAGCCTTATGGAGCCTCTGGGAGGCGGACATGGCATTCACACTACACAACAGATGGTAGCGCCGGACGGCTGACCCGTCGCCACTTCCCGATCCCGCATCTCAACCTCAGACCTGATCCGGTTCGGATCGGGACGACCTCCTGCTGCTCGAAAGACCCGCCGATGACCCTGATCGTTTCCTCCTGCGCGCCGGTCCGGTCCCCACTCGCTGAGGGAGGTCGCGATGACTGACGCCCGCCAGCCCGGATTCGACGAGGCGATCGATTATCTCGTGAAACGGACAAGGCCGGACCCCCGCCCTACCGGGTTCGACGAGGACGACCTTGTTGACGCGTCCGACGATCCGGGGATCGTCCCACGCAAACCGTATCCGGACGAGATCCTGGACGCGCTGGCGATCCTGCGCCTCTGTCGCGCCGTCGAGGACACTGGAGATCAACCGTTGAGCCCTGCGCGTGGCCTACTGACGACCATCGTCGCGCGTACCTGGGAAGACCGGAAGCGGCTCGCTAAGGTCATCCCGGAGCTCTCGTCGGCGCAGAGCGCTGTCACAATCCTTACAGAAGAACCACCGGACCGGAACCGCAACGCCAGCGACTTCATCAAGAAGCTCGAAGGGATGCTCGAGCTTGGCCGCCGCACAATCGCGATTCTATCGACCCCGGAGGGACTATCCGCGCCGCTGGCTATTCTGGAAACCGCCCGGGTCATCGTGCCGCCGCTCAATGCGCGCATGCTTACCCTGATGCTCGAATATCTGTACCCCGGCGCCGATATTCAGGTCCCGCTGACCGACCTCCAGATCGCTAGGCTTCCGCCGCTGGCGTTCGGGCCAGCTTTCGTCTCTGAAGACGTGGAGAACGCGATCGCCCATCTGCGCCATCTCGGGATGCGCCCTGTCGCAACGACGACCGGACCCACGCTCGACGACGTCCATGGCCAGCCCGAAGCTGTCGGGGTGCTCCGGCAGGTCGTACGCGACCTTGAGGCTTGGCGGGCCGGGAAGATCAGGTGGGCCGAGGTGACCAGATCGTTCCTCTTGTACGGGCCGCCCGGGACGGGGAAGACGCTACTCGCCCACGCTCTGGCTGGATCGGCCGGTATCGGTTTCGTGAAAACCTCGTATAGCGATTGCCAGCGGGCGGGCCACCAAGGCGACATGCTGCGCGAGCTGAACGCGGCGGCGGACCGCGCGATCACCGGGGCTCCCGCGGCGTTTTTCGTCGATGAAATCGACAGTTTTTACGCGCGGGACATGTCGAGTAATGGATATGTGATAGGGGTTGTTAACGGTTTGCTCACCTTGCTCGACCGGCTTTCAGCGACGGAGGGTGTTGTTCTGATCGCCGCCACAAACGACCCGAAAAGGGTCGATCCGGCGGTCATCCGGTCTGGACGATTTGATCGTCACATCCGGGTCAGCGCGCCCAATCGGGCCGGAATCCGCGCCATGCTGGAGGCGGCCCTGAGATGAGTGTGAGTGACACAGACCTCGATCGTTTGGCGGACCAACTCCTCGGCCTCTCCGGGGCGGAGGTGGCGGCCGTTATCCGTGACGCGCGCACCCGAGCCCGGGCGTCTGAGCGTGAGCTGACGCTCACGGACCTCCAGGCCGCAGCTGACGCGGTCCAGCCGACTCCGGACCAAGATCTGCTCTGGCGCGTTTGCGTCCATGAAGCCGGACATGTGGTTGCCGGGCACCTGCTGAGACTACCGCCAGCGACGTCGGCCCGAGTCACGCCGCGCGGAGGCGAGGTTCTACGCGCCCACCTGCCGCACATGACGGACCGGACCGTTCGTGACGTGATGTGCGCTGTACTCGCGGGGCGTGCCGCTGAAGCGCTCTTTTTCGGGGACATCTCGTCAGGTGGTGGTGAGGGTATGGGCAGTGATCTCGCCCAGGCGACCGAGCTCGCCACTAGGTTCGAGGCGGGGTTCGGATTCGGCGAGACCCTTGCTTGGATTCCGCCGGACACCCCTGTTCCTTTGCTCCCGGAAAACCTCCGGACGCGGGTCGAAGCCGCGCTTCAGGACGCGAACCGGACCGTTCACGGGCTGCTGGAGGGGCAGCAGGACCTCATTCGGCGCGTCGCGACCAGCCTTTCAGAGCGGCGCGAGCTGGACGCCGACGAGATCGCAGCGCTGTTCACCGGATCCGGTGAACCATGCGGGGAGAGCGCGTGATGTGGGAAGAAAACATGGACCCTAGGTGCCCACTTCTGGATGAGCTGATCACAGTCCGCGCGCTGCTCGGGGAGGATCCGGGGGAGTGGGGTTCGGTCAAGCTGACGCTCAGCCCGTGCCTCCGTCTGTTGTTCGCCGGCTATGCGCAGGACCAGGCCGACCAAGGCCGGGGAGCGGCCCGGCTCATAGACCTCATCTCGCACCTGGAACACCTCAGCACCGCGCAGCCCAGGGCAGAGGAGCTTCGGGATGCCCCTCTTCTGGATGAGTGGTCTGCTGGTGTTGGGGGTGACGGCTGCGCGCGGCTTTTCGGCCGGGTTACCGGACATCCTTTGCTACGCGAAAGGGCACGGATCTACACTTCACCCTACCTCCAAGTCGATCCACAGTCGGGGTGGGCCCGGACCTGGAGCCGGTTCTATCGGCTCGGTCGGCATGATCGGCGGTTCCTCGCGGAGATGATCATGGACGGTGCCGTTGGGCCCACAGAACCGATCAAGCTTTGACAATGGGGGCTGCATATGTCGTTGGCGCTGATGAGTTGCAAAAAATCCGGGCTCACCTCAAGAAAATTCTGCCTATACGAATACTACTCCCAGACCCAATCAACGAAAACGACATTATGACCGTTTCAGGGATCTACGCCTTTCTTAAGCGAGGCCGGGTATGGGCGCACCTATACCTCGGAAAGTCCTTCGAGCGCCTTGGTCCCCGTGCCAGCGAACAGCTTCATCTGCGCCAGTGGGCGACCCACCTTCTGTTGTTTCCCCTGCCAGGCCTCCGACCCGAAACGCTTACCGTGATTGAAAAACGACTTCTTCGGATATGTGCGAGGAAGTTTTTTTGGGCGTATTTGGATAACGAACGTGATCTTTCCGCGCCACACCCAGACCCATTCCTGAAAGGGGGAATATATCCGGACCTGGATGATCTCGTTTTAAAGATCGCTGGCACTGTCCTTACAGGGCTCGAGCCCTCGTGGGAGCGCCGCAAGAAACTGTCCCCAACGCACACTCTCAGAACGCCGAACGGCGACACTTACGGTATGGCTTCACGACAAGGTGGATGGACGTATCTGCTGCCCGGGTCCCGATTACCATCTCGTTTTCCGAACTACCGGGCGATCAAAAAGGACCCTGCCGCGCTTGAAAGACTCGAGGGATTCTACCGCCGCGGTGAGATCGCCTGGCGTCCGAGAAGAGGAAGTCGGCAGGCGGGGTTTGTTGTCACGGAACCGGTCCTGTTCAAGAAGATAAGCTCAGCCGCACGGATGCTCTATGTGGGCGAGAAGGTTACCGAAGAGTGGGAGCTCATAACGCCCAAGTAGGACACATGAAAATGGGACAATCGGATGCCAGAATGACAGATGTTCTCAGGGATACCCGTCCCGTACGCGTTATGCAGTAATTTGAGCGTCGACTATGTCGCCGCGCTGGCCCGGTTCCCGGAAATCAGCCCCGCGTTCCGGGTCCTCTCATGTTTTGTCGGCTGCATGAAGCCGGACCGCCGCATCTATGAGCTGGTGCTTGAGGCCGCAGGCGTACCAGCGGCCCGCATCCTGTTCGTCGGCGACACTCCAGCCGCTGATCTAGAGGGACCAATCCGCGCTGGCATGCGGGCTGTTCATATCGATGCGTTTCTGAATTCCTTCGCTGAGAGAGACAGGCGCGATGACTTTGGGGACGCTTTCCGTGCGGCACGGGGCACAGTATCTCGCGATTTGGACATAGAAAGCTGATCCGTGGAGGAAATGGTACGAATGCGAAAAACCGTACCATTACGATTTCCGGACCCGCCCCAGCACCGCTCGGGAGCCGTCAGGGTTTTCTAGCCGCCAGGCTCGGATCGCCGCAGGATTTCACGCCCTAGTGGGCGTGAAGCACCACATAAGTCAGCCCCTTATAGGCTGGATGAACGTTTCGACACACCCCTGTTGGGGCGAGCGAGTTTAGCCTCAAGCCGATCGATCTTGTTCAAGCTGTCAGACAAGAGTGTGTGGAGATGGGCGATTTCCTCGTCCGCGTAATACGCGCTGAGAGCCGCCTCGGTCTGCATCTCACGTATCCGCTCAGCAACCCGATCTACGATTTGGGACCAGAGGCGTACCCCGAACGCGCCGGCTTCTTCTTTCACGTCTTCCGGCATATCGAGCGCCACTTCGGCAAGCAGATGAGCGCGTTGCGCATGCCAGGTCTGAAGTGCTTTCCGGATATCACGTTTTGAGCCACGGCCACGGCGGTCGAGGATAGCGTCGTAAGTCAGCCGTTCGCCGGCGGCGTGCATATCGGCGCAAAGGGCGAGGAGCTCGTCATGTACAGCCAATTGGTACTCCTTAATTTTGAAGTACCATTCCGTTTTTCGCAAGCTCGGTCAAGCGGATGGTACTCCATCAGAAACCGTACCATGTCCGTAAACGCGACGTCGAGGACCTATGCGGCGAGGCTTGACGGCTGCGTACAGATACGGAAAAAGTTAAGAACGGTCAGGGACGAAATCGAGGTTGTCGCTCCGGCGTCAGGCTTGGCTGATTGCCGTCCGGCCGTGGAACGGGCCGGCTGAACGCATGGCTTAGAAGTCTTCGTCGAAGTCGTGGTCATATCCCCTGAGATCGCGAACCTTCCTCGCGAGGATCTCTATTTCTTCCTGATGTTCTCTGACCCTGTTACGTAGGCCCTCAAGTTCTGGCTCATGCTGTGCTGTCGCGGCATCCCAGCCTGCCTTCCATGCCTGATGGAATAAGGTTGAGACCTTCTTCTGGAGAGCTTGAGGTGGTCCTGATGTTTCATCCTGCCCTGACGCGTTGTCTCTAGGCTGTTCTGGGGCGTCGGCCCCAACATCATCCGGAGCTTTGGGTGATCCGGAAGTTTTTTTGCGCGTCTCCCATGCCACCTGCCGAGGACTCTTCATCTCAGGGCGGCTTTCGAGGGCTTCGTCGTATCGTTTTTTCAGATCCACATAGGGGACCGGGCTTGGTCCTACAGCGTCTGCTAAGGCCTTCAGACCTTCCTGTGCATCAATTCGATACAGTCGTTCTGCAACCTCGATCGAAGAGATTTTCGGCGCTTCTGCGCCGCCCTGTTCGAGATCTCCTGGAGCATGTGTATGTAGGAACGCATATGCGCGTCTGACTTTGTAGAGGTGTCCCGCCGAGATGGGCGCACCAAGTTCCGTCAGCTTATCCCGGAGCACATCTTGCCAGGGCCGTCCGGATGCATCGCCCCGGGAGTAAGCTTCCAGCTCAAACAAGAGTCGACCGATTGTCACCCAGTTCTTGGCCTGCTCCTGAGTTAAGTTACGAAGGGAGTGCTCCGGCGGTGCTGGCAGCATGGTGCAGTCCTCTTTTTTGGATGAGTTATCCACATACAGCTTCGGTGACGTCCCGACAATCAAAACCTTGTGGCGCGCGTTGTTTGCGGGCTCGCGTGGTGAAGAAAAAGTGAGAGATGGGAAGAATGGATACTTGATCTAATGCTAATTTAAGTTTAGATGAGTCATCCAAGATAGACTTGGAGAGCTCAACGGCGCCCTGCAGGGTCGCTGTGATGCAGCCACCTAGACACAAGAAGGAGAAGGCCTTTGAATGTTATCGCCGACAGCATGGCTGTCATCACCACTTTGTACCAAACTGGTGCTCTCGGGATCGGAGAAATGCGTGCGACGCTTGAGCTTCGCATCGAAGAAGACGGGACTGTGACCCTGGTTGCGAGAGACCAGCATCATACTGAGCTCAGCACGTTCAGCGAAGCACACGGTCTCACCTTGACGGCTGGAACCCTGCTTTGCCGGGACCAGGCCGTCATCGCCGATATCGACAAGGTCTCTGACCTGGCCAGGCAGCTCGAGCCGCTCGTTGCGCGTGTTCTGCCTGGGCGGGACAGCTACTGGGACGGCTCGAACTGGATCGGCCGTCTTGAAGAGGACGCATGGGCTGCGTGGACCGAAATCACTGCCTTCTTCGAAGAACTCGAGGCCGAGCGGTGGACCACTGACGCGGCCGTCTGGGATGCGGAGGATTACATTTCCTATGGGCATGATGTCACCTCCCAGACGACGGATGCGGAGTTGAACCAGCTCGCGGCGGAATATGTCGCGGAAGCCGAAAGAGAAAATATTTACTTTCTCTACGGGTCGCATGGCGAGGGGCCCGAGGCCATGTGTGAAATTCTCTTCGAGATGCGTAAAGCGCTCAGGGCTGACGACGAGGAGGACTGGGGCGAGGAGTATCAGGACCTCAAGGGTGTCATCAGTAACGCCGCACAGGCTTTCCTTGCCTCTGATGATGATGCTGAAAGTGGCGCTGTCGCCTTTCATGTGGGGAAGTGCCACGACGAAGTCTGGCAGGCCGTATTCACTCGTGGCCCTTCCTTGGAACTGGGTATGACCCGCATCGCGACTGGGGCGCAGGCTGAGGAGTTTCTCCGCGACCCTTCCACCGCGGCCCACATCGTTTTCAACTGCTGGGACGAAGACTGGACCGAATAACCACCCGAAGCATTCGAGGGTGCGGTTGGGTTCTGAGCTACCCATCCTCGAGGGGGTGAACCTTCAACTTAAACACAAAACGGAACGGAATATGGCTCTCAGGATCGAAAAAGTCGTGGCGGATCACATCGATGAGTACGCAACCCGCGAGGAATTCCACGAGGATTATGCGGGAGTTGCTATGGATGGGCTCGACGACCCGACCCACTACGACGCTGTGCTTATCAGACGCAATGCGGAGAATGGCCTCGTCACCTTCGTCGCGACACATGGCTTCTGGCGTGAAATACCTGAAGAGGGAGAGGCTGAGGTTGAGAAGCTCAGAGTCTACGAGGTTGAGTTTTCCCACTGGACGGACGAACCGCTTGGCGAACTTGCACTTTTGGCCAGTTTTGCGGCTCTGGACGCCGAGCACGGCTACGATCGCGCGATGTTCGGCGGCAGTCTTGTCAAGGATTATGAGACAGCCCTGAACGCGTGGAAGAAGGATTTGTGAAAAACTATTTCCTAACAGATACTTATATGTGGAAAACCCCAGATCTTCGGATGATTTTTTCGCCCACCTAGACTACTCTAAAGGAAGGAGACACGGAGTAGGAACATGACTGAATACCACAGTATCGAGGCGATCGCAGATCGCTTCAAGCGCAACCCGCGTACGATCCGCGACTGGATCAACCACGGCTGCAAGACCCCGGACGGCACGATCCGGCTCCAGGCCGCAAAGCTGGGAAAATCATGGGTCGTGAAGCGCGACTGGCTCGAGTTCTTCGAATTCCAGATCAAGCCGCGCCCGGTGTTGGAAGAACTGGACCTCGATGAATAAGCGCGTTGTGACCACCCAGACGGAGACCTATCAGGCCGTCGCAGACCGCCTGACCACGGCTTGGCCTGCGGGGACCCCGGAGGCCAAGAAGGGCGCGCGGATCGCCCGCCGTATTCTCTGGGTGTGCCGTCAGGCAAACTGGGTTCCTGAGACGACCGTGGCCTCGCACCAGGCGGTGACGAAATTTTTTGATACGCACACGCCCGCCACGTTCGGGGTGACGCCCGGCACCTACGCGGTTTACCGCTCCGAGGTCCTTTCCGTTCTGAAACCCCAACCGGTCCGGAAGGGGCGGTACATCCTCCAGATGACGGGTGTTTACCGCGAGGTCCATGACCGGACTGTGGATTCCGGCATGCCCGAGGCGTTCCGGTGGCGCTGCTCGCCTCTGCTCTGGTATCTCCACGATCACGGGATCGCGCCGCCTGATATCAGCGTTGACACGCTGATGGAGTACTATCAGTTCAGTCTTGACGTGGAACAGCTGGCGGAGGAGCGAGCCCGCCGCCGCGCACAAGACGCCGCCAAGTATATCTCTTTGATGGCGAGCGACCCGGACTTCGGAGAGTTTGGGTTCTGCCCGGTGGAGATCACGTTTCCCAACAGGTCGATCAAGTATAATGTCCCGCGCGACATCGCCGACGCCCTCCTCAAGGAATACGACAACCGCGTGGTCCTCTGGGCACGGGGCGAGGTGTCCAACAAGGGCGAGACGTGGGCTGAGTACATCGCGCGCCTTGATGCGGCCGAGACACCAGCCTCGACCTCTGACAAGAAGCGGGCCTGGAAGGCCCGTCAGGCATACCAGGATACCATGGCGAAGGGAGAACAGGTTTCCCGGGCGCCGGCAAAGGGCTTCATGCCGGAGAGCCGCAGATGGAAGCCGGCGACGGTCCGGAGCCGCCGTGACCACTGCGCAACCTGCGCGAAGGTGATGTACGAGGCGGGACAGTTTCACATCGAAACGGTCGAAGAGCTGACGGACCCCGAAATCGTCGAAGCCATCGCGAAACGGCTGGATGCGCGCAAGCCCAAAGATAACCCCCAGTCGTCCTACACCAGCGGTATCCTCTCGTTTATTTCAACCCTGGCGAAGGATTTCGTGCAACGCCCCCCGGACGATCTGGAGAAGATCGGAAAGGTCAAAACGAAGTACGGGAAGAAGCACGAAGGTATCGCGTTTAAGAACAAGGAAATACTACGAAAGTTTACGGATGCACGTATTCAGGCACTGATCGATATGCCTGACAGGATTACAGCGCATCTGAACCGGGAGGTGGTGCGCCGTCGCGAAGCGTATCGGCAGGAGCATGGGGTTCTTCCTCCTCCCGTGGCGGTGTTCGACCAGTCCTTGATCAAGCAGGTCATGCTCGCGCTTGCGGCGCACATCATGCTGACGCGGGCCCCACGGCGCTCGAATCTGGCGGGCCTGCGCCTTGAGTGGCTCCGGTGGCGGGACGGGTGCGCGACCCTGGAAGTCCCGGCACCGTTCGTCAAGTCACGCAAGGTGCAGGATCCCCCGCTGATCATTCCCCTTGATGTCAAGGTGAGCAAACTTCTGGACCAGTACCTAAAGAGCTTGAGGCCAAAGATGCTCCATCCGGATGATGCCCAGAACCCGTTCCTCTTCCCCTCGCCGCCTCACGCCGGAAAGCAGCGGTTCGGCGGGTTCTATGTCGGCTTGCCGGATAGACTTGTGGATCAGGTCCATGAACGGGTCGGGGTGCGCATCCACCCACATCTCTGGCGCCACCTGCTTGGGTGGATCTGGCTTAAGGAAGACCCGGACAAGTTGCCCGCCGTGCAGAAGCTTCTTGGGCACAAGAGCATCGAAACGACGATCAAATATTACGCGGACATCGACGAGAGCGTGGTCCTGAAGAAGTGGCTGGAGTATCTGGATGGCAAGAAAACGTAAGCTCGACCCCGAGACCGCGCGGCTCTGGGATCGGCTGAGCGAACGTCACCCCGAATATCCGGCATCCCGCAAGGCCGCGATCGTCTCCGCCTATCGCGGATACCGTGAGGAATTCGGGAGCTGCCTTGTCTCTGATTTAGCCCTAAGGAGGTACCTGAAACGTCTGTTCCGGGAAAAAGGCGCGAACCAGGGCTACGCTGTGGCGATGCACCTGCGCGATGCGCTGAGGAGCCTCTGGGGGGATGACGCAGGGGCAACCGTGACCCGTCATGCCCGGGATATCCAGCCCCAAGCCGAAGTGACTCTGAAATCCGAGTGGGACGCCGTCCGGGGGGCTGTGGCCCACTTGCCCGCCGCGTGGCGTGCCCCGTTCGACGATTTCGTTACACGGTGTGAAACCGATCCACCTGACGATGCCCTGAGCCCCTTCACGCTTCAGGGCATGGCGGAGGCGCTCTCAAGTTGGGCCCGCTTCCAGCGCGACGACACCTCCCGCCCCCTGACAGGAGCCGAGCTGAATGACTACGCGGCGCATCTGGCAGAATCCGGGGTCTGGGTGTCGGCCGTGCGCTCCGCGGTCACGAAAATCTATATGTGCTATACGCACATCATTACCCCCGGGTTTAGGTCTGGTGCCTGCCAGGCCGTTCTACGGGACCTGAAGGGACGGGCAGAAACCGCTGGCCCCTGCCGGAAAACACCCGCGCAGATCGTGCCCGCGAGTCTGCTCTACAGAACGGGTCAGGAGATGATGGCCGAGGCCCAGTCCGGTTCCAGCCACGACATGCGGGCGGCCACCCTGTACCGGAACGGGCTTCTGCTGACGGTTGCCGCGGCCCTCCCTTTGCGGCGCCGCGCCCTGGCGAGCCTGGACCTCGCCACGAGCTTTCGTCTTGAGGAGCGGCCGGTTATCCGGATCGACATATCTGGCCATTACCTCAAGCTTCGGTATGCCGAGAAAAATTACAGGCGCTACCAGGCGCAGCTCACCAGTCCGGTCGTGTGGGACGCTGTGCAGGTCTGGCGACAGCGGTTCCGCCCCATCTTTGATGGCGGCACGGCCCTGTGGCCGAGCGTGCGGGCCCGGGGCGAAGCCTTGGTCGCTGACGTCCTTGGGCAAGTTTTCGGGGAGACGACGGCCGAGCGCATCGGGGTCCGGGTTCCGATCCACCGGATCCGGGACTGCGCGGCGACTGAGTGCATCGAGGAGCTGGAACATGGAGCGAGCTGGGCGCAGCACCTGTTGAATCATCGTTCTGCACAGACGGCCACCCAATTCTATGACCACTCCACCGGCGTTGCCGTCAGCCGCGAATTCGGGCAGATTGTGGCGGCGCGCAGGTCCGATCCGGTGGACCTGATCCTATGAGTTGGAATCGCTTCCGCTCACCGCCGCAACTGCCTGTAATTGTTCATATTCGTAAGAATGGTTAAAAACGGTATAAGACGCGTCAACCGAGTTCGTCCCTGACCGTTCTTAACTTTTTCCGTATCTGAACGCATCCGCCGTTAACCGCCCCGGATCCGACCGGATACCCCTTAACCACTTCGTTTTTCGCAAGAAAAGGGCACCCGTTTCAAGGTGCCATGTTCACTCCGCTCAAGTATGGAAGGATGGATTTTCGCAAACTGGACGGGTCACGTGCGCCATGACCGAACGGGCACCAGCCCCCCCATCGAATTTCCAATGAGGGGGCTCTGATGATCAGATCAGGGCTCCGGGGTGTCGTCAGGCTCCGGGGTCGGGACCTCCTCAAGGGAGGGCTCGTCCCGGACCGACTCCGGGAACACCGGGATGTCGTCCAGGTCCGACTTGATCTGGTCCATCCGGCGCCGGTGGATCGGGACGGTGGAGGCGCGACGGATCGGGTCCCGCATCTCCTCCGCCAGGAGGGTGAGCACCTCCTCGGTCAGGTCGTTCCGGATCGTGGTCAGGAACTGCCGGGTCTTGTCGGAAACCCCGGTCATCCCGGTCATGGCGACCCAGATCGGGCCGTTCATCTCGCAGGCGAGACCCGCGTGCGCGAGCAGCGGCTCGTCGGCCGGGTCAAAGCCGGGCCCGATCTGGACCAGGCGGATGTCAGAGTCGATCGGGTGAGCGACGACGATGGGCGGGTCTGTGGACATATGTCCCTCCTCTTTTGTTTCTAAAGAGAAGGTCGCCTGACCGCGTGAAAACTCCTAGAAGAATCGAAAAGATATCCAAATAAATACATGATAAGAAATAGTTTTTCTATAATTCAGCAGCCACGAAGAAGAACAATGAAAGGTACTTTCAGGTATCCCGTTGCACACGTACAGCGGGCCTAAAGCTGGAGGAACTCATGCACCCGGCATCGTCGCACGGACCCGGTCAAGGGTGTCCAGCGCATCCTCCAAAGTTTTCACCGCCCCGAATTTCTCACGGCTGCTCATGTTGGGGTTGCGCTGCATGACCCCGATCCCCTCCTCCAGAGCGTGCCGGACACCTACCCCACGATCTTCTGACCGAGAAACCAGCTGGCTCATCAAGACCTGAACAAGCATGCTCTGCGCCACGAGCTGTCCCGCCATCACCTCGAGGTGGTCTTCAGGCCTGCCCATCGTCGTCCCCACCCGGATTAAGCCGGTCACGAAGCCCCTTGCCAGTCTTGAAGCGGATGGCGCGTTTTTCCGCTATCTCTACGGATGCGCCGGTCCGGGGGTTGCGACCCGTACGGGCGTCGTGCACCACCGTAAAGAAGGACCCAAAGCCCCGAATTTCAACGCGACCGCCACAGGAGAGGGCTGCGGTGATTTCACCAAAAATCACATCAACGACCCGCGTCGCATCCTTATGGGTGAGGTCCGGATACTGTTCTGTCAGACACTGAATGAGTTCCGAGCGGATCATGGTTGGGTCTCCCGAGAACAGTCGAAAAGGGATCCGGCCGCAACAAGGACCATCCGCTCCGGCTCGATCTCCAGCAGTCCGGCCTGCTGCCCATCCATCAGATTGACGAGATAGGCCGTCCCACGCCCGCCGATCATCGCGACATCAGCATAACCGACCGTGCTGCCGAGTGCCGCGACTGTGACGGAGTCAGAGCCGAAGCTGAAATCCATTGCACCGTTCCCAAAGGTCTCGGAGAAACACGACCACGTCCCCTCGAAAGGCCAAACAGTTGCTGCAGGGGTCGACGCAACAGCGGCGGGCTTGATTTCCGGCTGCGGCGGCTGCGCGGTTTCTACCGCCGTTGGAGCGGGTCGTGCGGTCTCGATCGGCTCACGAACCGGGGGCTGCTCAGCCGCGCCTGCACCCGGACGCGGTGGCGGCGCGGAAACTCTACGACAATCAAAAATGTCGCCAGACGCGGGTGATGACCAGATCATGGTGGTGGACGTGACATCCATCAGCCCCGTCCGATACCCGTCCATGTAGGTGATCCCAAAATTCCCGGGAGTGAACTCCTCGATCGACATATAAGGGAGGTGGGGTGCGTCGGGGCTGGTCGCGTATCCGTCGTAGCGATAAGAAAATACCCCGACACCGCAATCCCAGACGCCGAAGAAGGCGTCCCACTCCGGCAGTTCCTCAGGCGGCAACGGCAGCAGGCCCGTCAGAAATGCCTTGGCCCCCTCTTCCGTGTCCACTCGGACCTGTTCTCCCGCGGCAAGCACAGCCGCGGCCTGCTGCCGGATCGCCTCACGAGTTCCTGGCCCAATTAGCCCATCAACTGTGCCGTCATAATACCCTCGCCGCTCGAGGCGTTGTTGAATGACATACCGCTCGTCCTCCGAAAGTTGGCTGAACGCTCGGTTAACCGCCTCCGGGGAGAACGGAACCGTGCCCGCAAGCATCGTCCCACTACCTGGCGGATTTTCCTGCGCCTGCGCCGTCATCCCCATCATGGCGAGGAATGCCGCCACACCGATTGTTCTGATCATCCAATATCCCCGTTCATACATTCAACCTTTCTCGCAGATCGGCGAACTCCGGATCTGCTGCATAAAGCCGCTCCATCTCGCGACGCGAATCCGCCTTCCGGCCCACCTGTTCATATAAGAGCGCCCGGTCATACCGGATCTGGCGCATCAGCTCATCCGGTCGATCTTTCCGGCGCCGGTTGGCCAACGTCAGGACGTCTATCGCGCCAGCCGGCATCCCAAGCGCGGCCAGGGCCCGCCCCCGGAAAAGCAGCACCGCTGTGTCAACGGGGGTTTCGTTCGCGACCCCTGCGGTCAGCCCAACAACCCGCTCCATCAGCGTCCGGTCCGTCGGCGTATCAAGCGCAAGCTCTGCGAAGGCTAAAAGAATGACTGGGTCAGTCGGGTCAAGCGTCAGGAGCCGGTCTATATGGGCCCTGGCGTCCGCGGATCGCCCCTCAAGCTGCGCGATCTCGATCAGCGCCAGCCGTGTGCCGCGCTCACGTGGGAAGACATGGGCGAAGATGTCCTCGGTGATCGGAAGGTTGACCTGTGCTGCGATATCGTATTTTGCGAACAGAGAACCAAGGTCCGAAAGACGCCCCAGAACACCCTGAAAATGCGCCTTAGCCTGATCAAACTCTTCCCGACGCAAGCGGATCATCCCCGCCATCCAGGCCGCGTCCGGCAGATCGCTCGCCTCCTCCAGGGCAGCCAAAGCCGCATTCTGGTCGCCGTCATTCAGTGCGCAGATCCCATCAACAAATCGGCGCTCTTCCGTGGGCGTCATCAGGCGCTGGAAGAACCCGAGGCTCAGCCGGTCCCTTTTGGGCACCGCTCGGGCGGGTGCTGAAGCACCACGGCCGGATCTGTTCCGGTCATGGACCGTATAGAACAAACCGGTCCCCGGGATTCCGGCTGTTGCCCGGTTACCATGCGGGCTGATCGTGTATTTCGCGCCGGGTGGGCCGAAGGACAACGACGCCGTCGACTTGCTCAGGTTCAGCGTCACCCCTGGAGCAAGACGAACACGACGCCAGAACCGGAAACTCATATCACCCCCATTTTAGCAGTACCCGGCGCGCCGGATCCGGGACCGGGCTGCCGGGGTCTCTAGGTCACGATACCGGCCACCTGAGTAACGACGGCAGTCGAGCGCGTGTCCGTTCGCGACGGCGATCGCGGCGATGTCCTGCCCATCTAGATAACAGATCCCGACCCACCTGTCGTAGGTCCGGGTTCCGTCCAACACACAAGCGACGGTTTCGCCCTGAACAAGGCGCGCCATGAAGGTGCGGGCCTCACGGCCGACACGGGTTGAGGTCTCCGGCCCGTCCACTCCGTTGAGCCGGACGGGGGTCCCAGCCACGACGATCGTGTCCACGTCGCGCACGACCGTGACGCGGCCCTCCAGGATTCGGTCTGCTAGCGCCGGGGACGCCAGAACCCCGAGCAGGGCTGCAACCTTCCAGATTGAAATGCGCACAGAATTAGAGGGGCTCATTTTCAACAGGCGCTTCATCTCCGATCCCGCCCCGGATCCTTCCGCTCAAGGATCGCATCCATCTCGTTGCATTCCGCCCGCCAGATCTGATCGAGGCACTCATTCTCTGCCTGGTCATCAATCTGACGTCGTGTCTGTACCCAGCTCATCAGCTTCCGCCACCCGGCCCGGAGATGCTCAACCAGAGACCGCATCACGCGGGACCTACTCTCGAAAAAACGCTCGGAGGGGTTGTTTTGACGACGGAGCCCCAGACGGAAACGCTGATCCGGGCGCGACGATCGGCAGCCAGATGTGCCGGCTGCAACTCGACAATCCTGATCCGAAGCGGGGTCCGCACGTCCAATATCGGACGCAGAAGGTCTCCCGCGGCTTCGTTCAGCACACCGATCCGGACCGGACGCGACAGCCCAAACCGGGTTAACCAGCCCGACGGTCTCTGCGCAAAAGCCGCAACCGTCCCATCAGCTTGCGAATGCAACTCGACCGGGCTGTTCGGAGCGAGCCAAACTGGAGCGCGCTCCACGGCGAGCTCGGTTTTGTAAATCAGCGTCTGCATAGCAGTCACTTACATATAAAACTCGCCCCGATACAGATATGATTATTGATTATGGTCTACTGAACGACGTCCTCGACCAGGGCGTGCGCTCCTTCCGAAGCGCGCATTTCCGATCCGGTTTCCTGATCAAAATCCATCCCGATTGACTTGGTCGTTTTGGCGCCCAACTCCTTCAACATCTCGGTTTGCCGCAGCAGGTTCCCGCTCCCCTGCGAGAGCTGCCCAATCGCCACGTCGTAGGAGTCCTGCGCCTGGCGGAGACGGGTGCCGACCCCCTCCATACTGGAGACGAAGCCAACCACTTTGTCGTAGAGAAACCCGGCCCGTTTCGCGATCTCCTCCGCGTTCCGGTTGCGCCGCTCCACCGCCCAGACGTGGGAGACGGTCCGCAGCGCCATCATGAGCGTGGTCGGGGTCGCGATCGTGATGTGGCGTTCTAGCGCGTACTCGGTCAGCGCCCCGTCCTCCCGCAGCGCTTCGGAAAGCGCCCCCTCGATCGGGACGAAGAGGATCACATAGTCGACCGTGAACTCCTCGGCCGCCTGATACGCTTTCGCTGAGAGCCCGTTGATGTGGGACCGGATTGAGGCAACGTGGCGCTTGCGGGCGGCGGCGGCCTCCTCCTCCGTCTCCGCGTTGACCGCGTCCGTGTAGGCGACGAGAGAGACCTTGCTGTCCACCACGAGGGACTTCCCGCCTGGGATCCGGACGACCACGTCAGGCCGGAGCCGCTCCCCATCCGTCCCGGTCCGGTGCGCCTGGGTCTCGTACTCCTCCCCCTCGCGCAGGCCGGACCGCTCAAGGATGTTGGCGAGGATCATCTCCCCCCAGGCCCCCTGTTTCTGCTGGTCGGACTTGAGGGCCCGGGTGAGCGCCGTCGCCTCCTTCGAGATGTCCTCGGACCGCTGCGTGAGGTTCCGGATCTCCGCCTTGAGGGCGGCCCGATCGTCCACGGTGGCCTGGTGGACCGCCTTCAGCTCCCGCTCAAAATGCCCCACATGCTCCTTGAGCGGGGTCAGGGTGGCGTTGAGCCGTTCGATATTGGTTGCGGAGAAGGCCTCCCCCTGCACCTTGAGCGCCTCGCGCGCCAGCTCGCCGAACTTCGCCTCCATGTCCGCGCGCACCCGGGAGAGGATCTCGATCTTCTCCGCAGCCGCCTCGCCTTGCGCCTTCAGCTCCGCCTGCAGCTTGTTGACCTGCCCGGTGAGGGCCTGCTTCTCCGCGCCGGCCTGGTCGAGCTTCCCGCGCAGGTCGCGCACCTGCCCGTCCCGCTCCGTGATCTGGGCGCGCAGGTCCGTGAGGGTCTCCGAGGTCCGGGTCGCCGTGGTCTTCGCCAGCGCCTCGGCCGCGCGAAGGTCCGCCTCGAGCTGGCTGATCCGGGATTTCAGCGTGCTGATCTCCTCGGATTTCGCCGTCCCGGCCGCCGTCAGATCCCGGACCTGGCCCCGGAGCGTGTCGGCCTGGGTCTCCCGGTCCCGGAGCGAGATCTCAAACCGGGCCTGGGCCGCCTCCGCCTCCTCCCGCTCCCCGCGCAGCTCGGTATCGAGCGCGGAGATCCGAGACGCGTCCTCGCGCGCTTTCTGCGCGTCCTCGTCGAGCTTGATACGGAGTTTGGACAAGTCCCCGTTAAGACGGTCGACTTCCGTCTTCCGCTCCTCGGCGAGCGCCTCTGCGCGGTTCGCGCCATTCAGGGCGTCACGCAGTTCAGCCTCTCGCGCAACCAGAGCGTCCCGGAGTGGCCCACTTCCATCTTTTGGTCTGCGAAAACTCAAGACAAGAACGAGCAGCCCAAGCAACCCCAAACCCACCAAAACTGGATCAGTTCGACCGATTAGCTCAGAAAAATCAGAAAACTCTGTCATAAAATAACCTCTATTCAGTCTACCCGACGATGATCCGCGTATCTTCGTCGTTCGTGTGCAAAAGTTCGAAATCTGTTCCAGTCCAACGGGCCTTACACCGCTCACGCCGATAGGTGTCACCCTGGTTCCAAACGGTTCCCAGCAGGTCTTCAATCAGGTCATCTAGGATCACGTCCTCCCCCACCTCGAGATCAGGTGGCAGTAGATAAGCGGCGAAAGGCAGATCCCACGCATATGGATAACGAAAGGTCCATGGAATGATGACGTCCCACTCTTGCGAAAGTCCGAAAAACTGGGTGGCACGATAATCCCCATCGCAACGGACCTCTCCGGTCTCTCGGTGCTGTACGACCTGATATTTTGTCTGGATTTCAGGGTTTGGCTCAATCTTCTTGATAAGCGGGCGAAACCCCTGCTTCACAGCCCTATTCATGGCCTTCAGGCTGCGCGCCGTAGAGATACGTCGGATCTCAGGGGCCGGTTCAAACGGGGTCATGTGGGATAATCCTTATGGTGGGAGCCTCAAGGCGAAAGCTGACGCAGAGATCTGGTTTCGACTGAAACAGGCGCAGCGCATCCTGCTCTGGAAGTTGATCAATCTGAACGACCGCGTAATCACACAATCGGCAGCGTCCCTCCTCCAACTGGCCACGGCTCACCCCTTTCGGGCAGTGAACCCGTTTTAGGAAGTTGCCGTCATCGTCCCAAAGTGTCTTGGTGATCGGGTTATACTGCATGGGACGTTTTACTCCTCGGCTTCTGCAGGCTTGAGGCTCACCAGGTCAGAATTATTCGCCACATCGCCGCACAGTCGCTTGCGCGCGATCTCTAGCTTTTCAGCGGGGGTGGCCGGCTGCCAGCGCTCTACGAACTTGAAAATCTTGTGAAGCTCGGTTCGGATCTCGCGGGCCCTACGGTCTGAAAAGACGACCCCCTCAGGCTCAGAAGCAACGAGGACAGCCCCCGGCACGCGGCGAACCGCCTCACTGAAAGAAAAAATAAAACCCAGGTGTGCCAACAGCGCTTCATCATCAGGTCGTTCCGAGGCCTGACCAACATGGTTGAGATATGACAGCCATCCATCCACAAGGATTAGGCAGGGCGAATGGTCGGATAAAACGTTCATGAGGAGATTAGACGGAGGAGGAGTTCCCGTACGATCATGATCCGCAACGATCTCATAGGCTTCCCGCCCACCGATCTGCCAGGCGATCTCACCCCACAGGGTTTTGATTTCAAAATCATCCAAGGCATCACCCACCACGCGCGGATGGCTGACTCCCCCCGTGATCACAACCCTATTTATTTTCTCGGGCAGGGCCGTCGAAGCCTCGGAAAATAGGCCGCGAAGCTCTGGGACGTTCAAAGAGGCCCCTGCACCGACCATATGATATAGCGCCAAGAGAGCGTGTGTTTTCCCGCCGCCCGAGCGCGCGTCCAGTTCATATATACTCGGCAGAAAGTTACCCGAGAGCCCACCAGCAACACGAATCATAAGATCGCGCAGCCCCGCAGTAAAATAGGTCTCTCGGAAGAATGCTTGGGGCGACCAAAATCTTTGCTCCGACAGTTTCGGTGGAATTCGGATATCCAGAGACCCCAAACCCTCATTGAGAAGTGCGACACTGGCACATGCGCTATTCTTTAAATTTTCAACCATAGCATTAGGATACTTTTATTCATATTTTCAAAGCATTATTTCGCTCAAAGTAGCTGGCAGTTCTGCGCGCCGTAAGCGCGCATCCAGACGGTCGGACGCATTTCTTCATCCGATAGAAACGTACGAACGCAGAACATGGGCAGACGAGGCAGTACGGAGACAAATCGTCCCCATTCACACTCGATAGGGAAGTCCTGCACCCAGCCCGACCATGTCCCAGGCATCATGGCCCGATAATGCTGCCCATCATGCTCAGGGATGACCTCCTCATTCTCCCAAGACTGGAAGATCTGTTTCGCCTCCGCATCGATGTGGGGAAGAATGGGCGCATGGAAATCAACCTCAGACCGCTCGACGAAGCGCTCAAGGGCATGCTTCCCGAAGCTCACGCCTTCGGTCCAGATTGAAATCCCCGCGCGGCGCGCTTGGAAGCGCACTCCGATGTAGGTGATCGCCTGATCGTTGTATTTCAGGAGTTCATCCGGCTTCTGAAACGTCATCGTTTTAACGTATCGGCCCACCAGCAAGAACCGCTTGCCACAGGAAGAGGCGGAGACATTGGTCACTCCAGTTTGACGTTTTGCCCGCGCCAGAAGTCGCTTGACGCTTTTGGCGTTGGGACGTGCTTCCATGATCATATCAAACAGGCGTTCCGGAACTAGGGGCTGGCTGGATGCTGTCGTCAAAGCCTCTCGGGCCCGTCCTCGCTTGAAAGACTCTCTCATGGACTTGGATGTCGAAAATTCCCCGTGACGCATCTGCATAGGCCTGTCCTCCCGCTCCCCATCCGATTCGCTGTCTGTGAGACACACTTATGGGGAACGACAATTACTGTCAAGTTGGGTGTAAATTTTCAATATAATACCTGAATTAACATTACACCCCATGTTAAGTTAACCTCCCAGAACTCCACACACATTCCTCTACAGCCGCCCTTAATGGCGTCCCGACCCCAACGGGTGCGCGCCGCATGTAGTCAAGGGATGCCTGCCGCTCAGATTGCGAAAAATCATCAGACAGAACGCTCAGCGCTCGCCGCACTGAGAACGAGGCGCCATCGGACAGGCGCGCGGTGAAGTTGGGTGGCAGTGCGGTCCAGATGACCGCATCAAAGTCAGCTTGACCCAGGAACTCTTCAATACCCTGAACAGCAGACGGGTGCCGAAGCGCGGCACGTCCGCTGGCCGCACCAGACACCGCGACAGCCCATCCCACATCTTCTTTGTGGTAAAGACCCTCGCGCGCCGCAAGGTTATCAACGGCATCACCGATATTACTGAAGGCGCTCTGCGCAACAAAGGTCCGGCAGGGAGCGCCATGCTCCTCATCAATGACAAGCGTCAACCGTCGCCGCCCATCCGGACCCGAGATGCGGCTAAACTCGAGAGGAAGGTGAGGCCCGGCCAGCCTGAAGTCACTCTGAACCATCAAGTTTCGCGGATCCCAGATCAGAGACCCCCAAGCGCAAACACCAACCTTCACGAAACCATCACATTCGAGCTATTGAACATATTTATCCTCGATCCATCTTCTTTTGTGTACTGCGCTGCGAGCGCCATATGTAAACTATTATTTGTCAAGTTTAGCGTAACATCACATTTTATGTTGACACTCAACAAAACAGATGGCAGAAGGCCATCATGATTGAACATGACAACGACCTCACCCTCGAAGAAATCAGCAAAGAGACCGACGTTTCCATCCGAACCCTGCGGTCCTGGATTGACGAAGGCCTACTGGAACCGCCCGACAAATCCGGACGTGGCGCCCGCTATCCGCGAGAAAACGTGGACCGCGTATGGTCGGTTCTGGCCTTGAAGGCGCAGAAGCGGTCGCTGAAGGAGATCGCTGAAATGTTCATTATGGCCGGCCCTTCGGACTTCCAGGATTGGGCAGCGCAAGCGCCCCGATCAAACACGAACGTGATCGCTTCCTATGTAGAGAATAATGTTCCACAGGAGGCGCGCGGCACGCCCACCAAGCCGCAATCTTTCGTTCATCTGGATGATCCCGATGTGTCGGCATCGATGTCGCCGGAAAAGCAGGACTACCTGCGCCGGAAACACATGCCGACGGGTGGCCGTCCGGACAAACCCCGGATGAGCAGCCGTGCACGACGTGAGGAGGAAATCACCGCAATTGAAGACCTGATCCCTGAACTCGAACGCATTTTAGGCTCAGTGAAACCCCCAAGGCGGGTCAGATCGGAACCATGGATCCGATTACCCGTCACGTTCGGCTTCGAACTCTCTGTACGCGGCGATCTATCGCCCCGTGAGAGGCACGTTTTCGAACAATTCGCGGGCGAACTCAGAGCCTTGTTAAGAAGAAGGGATCAAGATGAACGAACTGAACTTTACCCTGACGGCCGGCGTTGACCGCAAGCTGTTTTGGGAGGGTGGCGACTCTGTGCGCTACCTTGTGGCACGACTCAATGCCGCAAAATCCGATGACACGCGTGTTGCGGCGCGCCAGCCACTGAACATCGCCATGGTGATTGATGCCAGCGGCTCCATGGGAGGCGGCAAACTGGCCGCAGCCCAGATGGCGGCGATCGGACTGGTCGAACGCCTGTCTGCTGACGACCGTATCAGCGTGGTGTCTTTTGCAGAGGATATTGTCGTGCATATCGACGGCATGCAGGCTGGAGCTGAGACGCTCCCGCAAATCCGTGCCGAGATTTCAGGCATTCGTACACGCGGTATGACCTTCCTGTCAGGCGGGTACTTTGCGGGCGTGGAATGTGCGGCATCCATTACTGCTCAAGATCCGACAATGATCCCACGCGTGCTTTTGCTAAGCGATGGGCATGCCAACCAGGGCCTGACCGATCCGGACGAACTGTTTGAACATGTCGGCCAGTTGCGCCAGCGCGGTGTCCTGACGTCGACCCTGGGCATCGGGGACGGGTATGATGAGCACCTGCTGCGCGGCATGGCCGAACATGGTGGCGGGCGCCTCCATGATGCCGAGCTGACAGAAGAGATCACCTCTATTCTGCATGGGGAACTCGACGATATTCTGTTGACGGTGGTCGAGGACGCAAAACTGCACCTGACCTTCCCTGACAGCGTTCAGGTCGATCTTCTGGGCACCCTGCCGCATGTGGCGCATGGGAACGGCGTCGACGTGACCCTGGGTCCCATCCAAAACGACGTTGAGCGCGTGGTCGTATTCAAGGTGACTTGCCCGATGGCGGATATTTTTTCGCAGCAGCTGGATTTCGTCGTCATGACCCTGGGTCAAGACGTGGAAACCGGGGAAGCTGTTTCGGTCGGACCCGAAACCATGACGCTGTCTGCCGCATCCGCAGTCGAGAATAACGCCCAACCACGCGATGACGCCCTCGCGGCAATCGTTGCGCGCATCTGGAGCGCACATATCATCGCGACGGCCGCGCGGTTCAATCGTGATGAAGCCTATCGCGAAGCGGAAGAGTACGTAGCCGAACAGGTGCATCATTTCCGCCGTTACGTGCAGGGTCTTGATGGGGCCGACGACATGGTGCGCGAACTGCGCATGCTTGCGGGCCGTGTTGGGCGCCGCATGTCGTCGCGCAGCACCAAGGAGATGTATCTCCACAGCAACCGCGTGTCGTCGAGCCGGACAGACCGCCGCGGGATGAAACCGAGCTGGAGTGATCGCCTGCGTGACGACCGTTAACGGTTACACCAGACCCAACCGCCCTGATCCCGGCTGAGGGATCAGGGCGGCCTCTCCTCACCGCAGCCTGCCATACCGCATGACGTGTCATGCGCATGAATGTCTGCGGCCGCTCGCTACAGTTTTTATCCGAGGCTCCACATGACCCAAGCATCATCTGTCATCCCCCTGTCCCGTATCCCCTTGGTTTCCCCTTCCCAGGTGAAGTCTGCCGCGTTGAACGATATCCCCTACGCCCAACTGTCAAAGAAATACGACACCCTGCTGAGCCATCTTGCCGGGCCGCTCACACCGCGGGTCCTTCGTGTCTTCGGCCATGAACACGCCCCGCTTTACATCCTGACAGATCCCGCGCGCCGCCAGGTCTGGAACGCCTGCCTCGCTGCAGAATACCCGGAGGGAGATATGGCCTACTTGCGCCGGAATTTCCTTATGGAGCGCTCCAAGCATCTCCTGGAAGATGCCTTTGGAAGCGTCCCGGATGGGTTTCAAGGGCTGCTGCGCCGTGCCGGTGAGACCGGACATGATCCCAACTACTACACCTTCTGGCATGATCACCTGACGCATTTTCCGGAGGACTTCGCGTATGTTTCAGGGCGTCTTGAGATCTGTGCGGATCTGACAGAAGCGCTCATGAAGCTTCCCGCCCCGCTGCGCCGGTTGCGCATCTACAAATGCTTCAAGAACATGCGCGACCTGACCGATTTCGTCACGGCGATGACGGCGGTGCATGGCGGTACTCCCTCGGATGAGATCTGGGACGACATCCGTGAGCAACTCTATGCAGGGCAGAGCCCGCTCAAGATACTGCTTAAGATCGTTGATGCAGTGCCCTGCCCACCCCCTTTCATCACCGGGGATGATCGTTTCCGTCACCTCGGCTCAGTCAAGGCCCTGAAATCTGCCGGGCTCAAGTTCCACAACTGCCTGCGCTCGGCTTTCATGATCAAGGATGTCATTCGTGGCCCCTCGCAGTGCTACGAATTCCTGGCTGGAGATGAGCCCTGCATGGTCGGCCTGACAACGGATGGCCCCTTTGGCTGCCGTCTGGATGATATCCGCGGCCTGAAGAACAAATGCGTCTCTGACAAAACCCAGAAAATTGTCGAACAGGCCCTTGCGGAGCACGGGATCGTCAAACGCCGCAGCGTGATTGCTATCGCGGAAGACTGGGAGGAGCGCTACGAGCGCTCTGACGATACCGACTTTTCCGCTTTTGACATGGATCAGGAAGACCTCATCCAAGAACTGGCGCTGCATATGCGCCTTCTCGATGAAGACGATATTCAAGGGACAGAATGACGTATCAGGACACTGCTATTTCGTACCACCTTCTGACTGCCCCAGATGACCGGGACGGCATTTTTGTCATGCACAATGCCGCCCGCCATCTTCGGGCGGACGGGCACCACCTGCGCTGCGTCGATCTGATCGACAACCCGCACCTGGAAACGCTCGACCTGTCGGCCTGCGCAACGCCGGTGCACCTGACGGTGCGGGGCTGCCCCAAGCTGGCCACGGTTCTCCTTCCGGTGGCCCCGGAGGGGGCGTTCCTTCACTGGGAATTCGGAGACATGGGCAGCCCAGTTCAGATCTGCGGAAGCCTCGCATCATTCGACAGCTGTCAGCCGGATGGGCATACATGCCAGATCAAGACGGACGGGCCGATGTATGACCACTCTCTGCTCGTGCCGCCAGGCGCAGCCCCGCGCACGCCAATCGAAGACACGGCTTTGTTCATCCTTCTCGCCCCTCCCGAAGGGCTGCACACACTGGCACCGATCGTCACGCCCAACCTCCGGGCCGTGCACCTGCACGGCCTTACGAACACGGACGACCTCGACCTGAACGGCCCCGCGCTCACTCAGGCCCAGATCGTCAACCTGCCATCGCTCAAGCACCTTAAGGCCGGGCCGGAGATGTCAGCCCTGTCCATGGACCGCTGTCCGGAATTGTGCACGCTCACCGCAAGCGGATCGGTCCTGCGCATCCACCGCAGCGGTGGGAGCGAGATGGATCTGGTGGGGGTTTGGGACCACGCGCATTTCGTGGCCGTCAACGCGCGCTTGAAAAGCGGTCTGATCGGGTCGACACAGGCCCATAACTGTCGCCACATCTTTTCCGACACGGCGAGCCTGTCAAACGCGACCGCTCCTCTGGCGGCCTTGCCGTCCCCAGACGCAATCCACGACCCCTATTGGCGGACCACGCTGCACCGTTGGGTCACCACAACCCATTCCCCGTCGGCTGTTCTGCCCGCCCTGAAGATTCTGCACGCCCTTCTGGAGACCGAGGGCGATGCTGATGAGCTTTGGGCCATGCGGCGTCACCTGCACCAGCGGCATGCCAAACTCTCCCATCTGGGCCCGGGACGCAGCGCTCTGTGGAAAGCCCCCCGGGACCTCGCCTTCGAGACCCAACAGGCGGACTTCGCCCTGTGGCGCGCATGCGTCTCACAGGGCGTCGAGGACACGGCCTATCAAGCCGCATTGAACACCCTTCCCTGGGTCCTCCCGATGGCCGTTCTGGCGCGCGCCGCACGCAGCGCCTCCTCAGAACAAGATCAGCAAGCCTTGTTGACCTGTCTCTCGGCCTCGATCAGCAACATGCCGACAGGGTCGGACATTCCCGCAAAACACCAGGAGCCCCACCAACATACGCTGGTCGGGGTTGCGCGTCTGATCGAGGGATTGCTGCCCCTGCGCACCCACCCCACGGCCGCATCCATATTCTGGGATCTGCCGGCATTCCTCGAAAAAACCCTACCGGCTTCCTCCCGCCTCTCTCCTTTGGCGGCCCTCAATCAGATGGGGCTGAGCAGCGCAGGGGCACAGCTTCTCGCACAGGCCCGAGACCTGCTCAAAGACAACCCGGATCTGGCCGCGAGGTTCCATGCCGCAGCGCTCCAACCTCCGCGCACGGACCTGCTGGCTGCCATTCAGAAAGGACACCCCCAACATGCCGACTAACGCGACACCGGACCAGGTCAGCACCATCCTCGAGACGATGATTGACGCGCTCCATGCAGAGCCAAAAGACGCCGGTCTGATCCCACCCCTCATGATCTGGGGTCCGCCGGGCATCGGCAAGTCCGCCATCGTCCGGGGCCTAGCGGAACAACGGAAGATGGGGCTGGTTGATGTCCGCCTCGCACAGCGGGAACCGGTCGACATGCGCGGCCTGCCGGTCCCGGACGGGGACAGCGTGCGGTGGCTGGTGGCCTCGGAATGGCCGCGCGATCCGGACAGCCGCGGCATCATCTTCTTTGACGAATTGACGGCTGCCGACAGCACGCTTCAGGCGGCGGCCTATGAATTGATCCTGGACCGCCGCCTTGGTGATCTCTACCGCGTCCCGGATGGCTGGTACATCGTGGCAGCCGGCAACCGCCTCGAAGACCAGGCCGTGGCGTCCACCATGTCCTCGGCCCTATCGAACCGGTTCTGTCACCTTGAAATGGCCCCCGACACGAGCGCCTGGCTGGGATGGGGACGCAAGGTTGGCCTCCACCCCACCGTTCTGGGCTTCCTGGCCTGGCGGCCAGATCTGCTGTTCAAGATGGAGAGTGACAGCCAGCGCGGATGGGCCAGCCCGCGGTCCTGGGAGCGGGTCAGCTATCTGGTAAAACTGTTCGACACGGCAGGCGACACGCCACAGGAGGACCTCCTCGCACTCCAGATCGCGGGGTTGGTTGGCGAAGCGGTGGCCACGGAATTCCTCGCCTTCCGTCATATTGCGCTCGAAGGCCCCTCCGCCGAGGACATCCTGCTGCGTGGTCAGGAGCCCATGGTTCCACGGCAAGGAGACCGCCGCTTTGCGCTCGCCTCCGCCCTCATCCATGTCGCTCTGACACATCGGCAGCGGCACCCGTCCATCCTCTTGCGCCTTCTCGCGGTGACAGAAGCCTTCGGCGCCGACTTTGCCGCGATGATCGTCAATGCCGTGACGGATGTTCTGAGCGTGCCGGAACTCGAAGCCCTGATGGCGACACCGGAGATGGCCTCCTGGCGAAAACGTCACGGTGTTGCCATCGGCGGCTATTCGCGACCGACCGGATCGGCTTCCGCCACCTCAGCGCAGGAGGACATGTTCGACCTGGATACCCTTATGAAAGCGGCGCAATGATCCACGACGCCACAGACCCCGAAGCTGGGGAGATCGAAGCCCTCCAGCGCCTTAAACGCGAGGCTCAGGACGCACTGGAAAGCATCCGCGCCGGGTTCCTGCTCCGCCGGCCGTTTCTGGCGATGATCGCCATGCGGCTTGATCTGGTCGCGGTGATCGATGACCGTCTGCGCACGGCAGCCACGAATGGGAGCGTCATCTACTTCGATGCCCGGTTCTTCTTTGAGTGCTCCGAGGAGAAACGTCTGTTCGTCTTTGCCCACGAGGTCTGGCACTGCGCTCTTGGGCACATGTCCCGGGCCGCCGGGCGTCTTCCCAACCTCTGGAACATCGCGGTTGATCATGAAGTCAACTGCCTGCTCCAGGAGGACGGCTTCCCGCGACCGGACGATGCCGTGTACTTTGAAAAATATGACGGGGTGAATGCGGAAAGAGTCTATGATCACCTCGTGAACTCTGGCGCGGATCTCCCGTCAGGCTTTGACCTTCACCTGCCCCTTACGGGGCTGCCAGAAGAGGGCGGCGCGGGATCAGGTGACAACACGGTGCTGATCGACACGGACTTTCGGCCCTTCGATGCCCCGCCGAGCGAGGCGCAGGCCACGCGGATGCGCCTCGAGGCCGCACGTGAGGCTACGAAACGTCATGGCACCCTGCCCGGTCTGGTCGCGTTCGAGTTGGATCAGCTGGAGCGCGCGCGCACCGACTGGAGACCGATCCTGTCCCGCTTCGTGAAAAACGCCATGATGACCCGTCTCAACTGGTCACGACCGCAGCGCCGCCATGTCCACGCGGGTCTTTATCTCCCCAGTCGGCGGCGGGACAAAATGCGCATCGCCATCGCCGTCGATGTCTCGGGCAGCGTGTTCGATATCGCGCCCGCCTTCATCGCCGAGGCTATGGGCATCCTGTCCCAAAGCTCCGTGACGGGCATAGACCTGATGCTGTTCGATATTGCCATCCGAACACGGGCCAACCTGACCTCTCCAGATGATCTCCCCGCTATTCTCAAAAACTGTCAGGGCGGTGGCGGAACAGACTTCCGGCCTCTGTTTGTTGACGGCCTGTTGGATGAGACTGTGGCGGCCCTGATCGTGCTGACGGACGGCTTTGGTCCCGCGCCTGACACCGCGCCCAAAACCCCGACTTTGTGGGCCCTGACCACGGACGGTGAAAAACCAGCGCCCTGGGGCGAAATGATCCGCCTGCCAGACTTGACACCTTCCCCCGAGCGGCGGCTTCCGCGACTGTCAATGCGACATCCCCCGCGCAGCCCCCGTTGACCGCACCGCCCATTTTGGAAAGACCTCGTCCATGAGCATTTTTAGCTATTCAAATCACGCAGGAACCGCACTCCTGACACTGCTGGCCTTGACGTCTTGGTCTGGACGGGGCCAGGCGCAGGACATGGAGGCCGTCTGGGGTGTCTGGGGCGGGCGCGTTGGTGACGTCGAAATCAGGATGTGCGCACAATCTGAACCGGGGCAGCCATTCAACGACGACTGCGTCGCGATCTACACGACACAGGACTACAACATCGAACTTCTGGACCGAGAGAGCAGCACGACATGGAGCCCGAGGCTTGCGCGAGAACAGATCGTCAGCCTAGCCGTCCTCGAAGATGGCTCCGTCCGTCTTGAGAGGTCCCCAGCGGACCTTTGGTCAGGTGTCCCCCTCGCCCCGATAGACGGGCCGGCTGACACCAGGCCTTGCGTCTCTGACGCCTTCAACGCGCCCCGCATCTTCCTGCCCGATCCTGTCACAAGACCTGCCGAAATGGATGGGGTGCCGTATGAGGTGGTCAGTATCATCGACCCATCCGGGCATGGAGAGGTCACCACCTTCCGTCTTCCCGGCACCGGGGCCGGGATTGCAGCCATCAACGCGCGGCTGACCGAGGCCCTGCCGCAAGCGGCCGAGGAGGCCCCCTATTATGCCTGCACCCTCGATGCGCTCCAGGTTGGGGCGGGAAGCTTCTGGGAGCACCAGATCCAGCCCGAGTGGATAACAGACCGGTTCATCGTGGTGGAGGACGTCGAGGATGTCTTTTGCGGTGGCGCACGCCCGAGTTATGCGGTCGACTGGCGTGTATTTGATGTGGAGACCGGCGATGAAATCGACACGAGCGCATGGATCCGAGAGGACGCCTTCTACGACCTCGGACCCTATGCCGGACAGGGACCAGAAATCGGTGATTCAGAGGTGGCGAGAGGGTTTCGGGAACTGATGGTCGAGGCGTTCGCGGCAACGAACCCCAGTCAGTCCTGTCAGGATTTGCTGGACCTCGTCGAAACCTGGGACGTCAGACCAAGCAGGGAGGGACTGGTACTCACGCCATCAGACGATCTCGGGCCCGCGAGAGGATGCGCAATAGGGTTGTCCCTCTCGGTTGAGGCGATCACGCCTTACCTGACGGATGCGGGTACTATCACTCAAGGCTATCAATCGAAACTTAGAAATCGATAAGAATATCGGGGTCGCACACTGCCATGTTTGAAATCCGTATCGGATAAAATAAAGAAAAGAAGAGGAAAAAACAGCATGACATTTCCACACACCAGTCGAATTTATTGGTACCCTGGGTCTGGGAATGACTTAATGCCGATATTGCTAATGGCGCCAAGTTCTCACTGTTTCGGCGAGCATCTTGAAAGTAACTTTACTTCCAATAAAAAAACAGGCCTTCACCTCTGGCTCACTGATTTAGAGGGCTTAGATGATCCGCTCCGCCTCTTTGAAGCGGGGCAGCCCTATGCCAGTCTCTGGGACCAGTTCAATACTAAAATTAGCGATATTATAGTCGAAAATCACCCCAATCTGGATCTAAGTAAACGGTTTTCTGGAACGCACTTTTTAATCACGGCATATATTAGCCGTCAAGGTATTTCCGAACGCCATTGCTTTACCTACACAGTTGGCGACGCTCTCGAACTTTACAATGACTTCATCAAGCAAGATATAAATATAGTTTGGCTGACCTTGATAAAGTTCAATGCAATGTCTGGAACGATTGGACGCATGCCGCAACTTATTAAAAGAATTATTTCGAAAAATGGAACAACCCATCCCTCTGTTCCAGATCTAATTATAAGTGATGGCTACTTCTATTGTAAGGATCTTCCTTTTGAACGGCTAGGAAGTCGTTCTTCATTTTGGGGCGATCCGCACCATCAAATTGTGAGAGGTGGTGGCGTAAGAGGCTGGGGATTTGGCCGCACCTCAACAAACTGGGCTTTACCCCGTGTCTACGATCACTACATGAGTTTTATATTGAGTGATGAACTCTAACAGGTCGCTGAAATAGTCCTGCCTCGACGCGGTTACGAGAACATGATTCACCGTTGGCACGGAAACGGCGGGGTAATCCCCCCATTTTTACGGGGGCTCGGTCGTAGAATTTACGCGGCCATCTTCAGTTTCTGGGCGGGTGTCATGCCGCCGTTGGAAAAGGTATGTTTGCCAGAACTGCCCGTAGGGCCGATGACCCCGAGCCTGAGCAACCAAAGTCTCCTCACTTTCTTGATCCCGATTACGAAGGACCAAGCCAAGAGGAGCTTGAACGTGCCCGCAAACTTGAGCGCGCTATCCGCGTGCACAAGAAACGCCAGGCGCGAAGAGAGGCTGAGGAGTTTCTCAAAAGGGAACGTGAGCGAGATAGGGATCGCGACGGACCGGAACGATAACTCTAACTTTAGAGTTAAAGATAACATTAAAGTTAGAGTTAATGATATAGTTAAAGATAACGTTAGAGTTGACAATGTAGACGAATACGCGCACGCTTGGTCTCATGTTCGTAATCACCTTCGCCAATCCGAAGGGCGGGTCAGGAAAGACGACATCCGCCATGTTGCTGGCAGAGCAGATCGCTCTGTCAGGTGGCCGTGTCGCCGTCCTCGATCTCGACCCCAATGCCAACATCCTTGGCTGGTTCAACGCGCGCCAGTCTGAAGGGCGCTCTACGCCTTTCGGCGTCCATGCACGTCCGCAAGCTGAGGATACCGTCGCCCTCATCGACAGCCTCGATGGCAGTGCCGACTACCTCATCATCGACCTTGAAGGGTCGAAGGATCAGATCGTGACTTACGCGCTCTCGCGCACTGATCTCTGTCTTATCCCGATGGACGGCTCTCCGATGGAGGCGCGGCAAGCGGCACAAGCCGTTCGGCTGATCGAGACGACTGGCAACATGATCCGCACACGGATTCCCTACGCACTTCTCTTCACCAGAACGAATGCCGCCTTCCAGACGACCGATGAGCGGGATGTTCGGAGCGAGATGGAGCAAAACAACATCTCCACCTTGCCCGTGCGCATTGCCAAGCGCGCGCCCTACACACGCATCTTTCGTGACAACGTGCTGCTTTCAGAGCTTCCTGCGATCATCGAGGCAGAGACGGAAGGCAAGTCGGCCTCCGTCACTGACAAGGCGCTCAAGCAGGTCATCTCCGCTATCGAGAACGCCCAAGACTATGCGCAGACGGTCATCGACCATCTGACGAAGGCGAGGGCGGCATGAGCGAAAAGGCCAGCAAATACGGATTTGGAGGAGGCATTCAGCTTCCCAAACAAGAAGCGGCACCATCGCTGCCAAGACAGGAAGCCCCTGATCTGAGCAAAGCGCTCAAGGCGGGCAACGACCTTGGCTTCGTGAACCGCGAGCCATCCACGCGCCGCAAGCCAGGGCCGAAGAGAACAGAGCCGCAGGACAAGGTTTCCATTCCTGGTCCGAAGCGGATCATCGACCGCTATCGCGCCTACTGCGCGGAACGCAATCTGACCCTCTGGCAGGGTTTGGAAGACCTTCTGGACGAAGCCGAGCGCCGCTGATCAGGGGCGGCCGCGCCGCTCAAACCATTTCCGGCAGAAGCCGACAAAGGCAGCGTCAGGGTTTCTCGGGGCTTCGGTCATCCACCCACGCCATTCTTGTTCGAGCACATAAACGTCCCAGCCTGGCGCGGCTTCCTTCGCCTTGGCATACACGTCAGCACTCAGGCGCACGCGGGGCAGGGGCTCAGCATCGACAATATCCGAGGCGAGCAGCGTGCCCCGATTGGTGAAGGTTACGTTGTCGGACACTTCATCGAAGCGGACGTTGTAGTCGGGCAGGTGGTCATGATCGACCAGGTGTCGCACGGCACGGCGGAACTCCTTGAGAGACGACTTCGAGCCAGACTTCTTCAGCAGCGTATCGAGACCAATCGTCCAGCTTGCCTGACGCCCGCAATGCTTGCGCGCGATCTCATAGACCCGCCGTTCAATCGGCTTGCGCAGACGAAAATAGTCCTTGTGAAGTGTCAGAACCTCTTGCGCCTGGATCGCGTTGAACACCCAATTTGAAAGCTCGACCTCGCACCAGAGCAGACGCCCATCCAGCCCATGCTTACGGCGGATCGAGGCCGCGTCGATCAGTCCGAACGTGTCATATTGCTCTTCATCGCCCGTGCGGATGTTCGTGCTGATCCGAGTTCCTGACAGGCGGTCAATCGCTTCGACAAGCGCCGCATAGTCTTTGCCTGCCGTTCCTCGGTTGGTGAAGATCAAAAGGTCATGCGTGTTGATGCGCACGCGCCGCGAAACGGCCTCACCCCCCCTCAGTTTGTGCATGATCTGAGAGATGCAGTAGATCAGGATGTCCTTGTCGTAGATCGTCGCCAAGCCCTTGTAGCTTGGCTTGATTTCGACCCAGTTGCCGTTGTGGTCATACCGTCGAACGGCCATCTCGGGCTTCTTCGACAGCGAGTAGAACGGATGCTCCATGTGCTGCATCACGTCCTTGAGCACCGCATCGGCCACATCGCAGATGAACAGGTCATGCTGCGGGTGCCGATCCGGCAAAAGGGGTAGACTCGTGTTCGGGGTTTCACACACCATGGCATCATATTCGGGGTTTCACACACCCCCGTCAACAGGTTTCGGGGTTTTACCCACCGCCCCACCAGATTCGGGGTTTTACCCACCAAGATTCGGGGTTTTACCCACCGATTACGAAAAATAGAGCCGATTCATCGTTTATTTTCAATGCGTTGCGAGGTTTCCAGAATCCCGTAACACTATATTTAACACATATATAACACTACACGCAGCCTGTGGATAACTTCCCAAAAGCCCTGAAGTCCTGCCACTTACCGATCATGTGATGCCTGGTGGGTAAAATCCATCGGCGGCACTATCAACGCCCCGAAGCAAGAGCTCAAGCTCACCAAAGAATGAGTCGGCTCTCTGCACTTCGAACAGCGCCATTCGCTGAGAGCTGTCCTAGCGCCCATGCCTCGCCAGCAGCAAGGCACGCTGCGCTCTTCGGCGTTGCCCCTGCCAAGACCGGTCGCTTGTCGGACATCGCGATGGCGGCTCCGAAGAATGAGATCACGAATCCTGTCCTTCTCTATGGGAAGCGTGATTCGTTTTCAGGGGGGAGAGGCGTTTTTTCTCAAACCCTTAATCAGCACCGCGCGCAGCGGTTCGATTGACCAGTGTCGATGAACAGCTTATGCTTTCAGCAAAACAACGAAGGGCAGAAGAGGATGAGGCATCCGGGCGCTCAGGTGCGCAAAGAATGCATTGCAAAGAACGGGCTGACAGTCACCAAGGCAGCCCGCATCCTGCATGTGGATCGCCAGACCCTCAGCAATCTCCTCAACGGTCATTCAGGGATGTCTCCCGAGATGGCAGTGCGGCTTGAGAAGGTCTTCGGCACGCCCGCCAAGGACTGGATGCAACGCCAACTCGATTATGACTACGCCCAGGTGATGAAACGGGCGGCCAAGATCACGGTGGAGCCGTTCACGCCCGCCGACGAACAACAACAAGGGGGCAGGGGATAGATGGCACGACTGACAGAGCAGGAACAGCAGGAAATCATCCGGTTCATCGAGGCAGGAAAGCCCCTGCCTGACAAGTACCGCTTCCTTCTGTTTGACGACAAGCGCGAGGTCGAGCTTGTCTGGAACGGCAAGACCAACGAGGTGACGAATGTTGTGTTGCCTTTCCAAACGATTGAACAGGTGGATGAGCCACGCGCCGAGAAGCCCGAGGACACGGCGGCGCAAGGCAACCTATTCGCGATGGACAACCGAGGTCGCCAGCTTCAAGGCTGGACCAACAAACTGATATGGGGCGACAACAAGCTTATCCTATCATCGCTCAAAAGTGGCCCGATGCGCGACGAGATAGAGCGGCAAGGCGGTATCAAACTCATCTACATTGACCCGCCCTTTGATGTGGGCGCAGATTTTTCAATGGATATCGAGGTTGGAGAAGAGACGTTTACAAAGAGGCCCAACATTCTTGAAGAAATTGCGTACCGAGACACTTGGGGCAAAGGAGCAGATTCATTCTTGGCCATGCTCTATGAGCGACTTTCTCTAATGAGAGAGCTGCTGGCTGATGACGGCACGATATATGTTCACTGCGACTGGCGCGTTAACGCGTATGTCAGGTTGCTACTGGATGAAGTTTTTGGCGGACAGTACTTTCGCAATGAAATTACATGGTATTACGCGAATACTGGACTGAAAGCACGGTCAAAAAAATTTCATCAAGTTTGCGATACAATCTTTAGCTTCTCAAAAAGTGAAAACTTCAAGTTCAATCACATCTTTAAAAAGAGAAAAGATGGACAAGCAAAACAAG
The DNA here is from genome assembly GCF_023336755.1 of Roseinatronobacter domitianus. Lineage (GTDB taxonomy): Bacteria > Pseudomonadota > Alphaproteobacteria > Rhodobacterales > Rhodobacteraceae > Roseinatronobacter > Roseinatronobacter domitianus. The sequence goes on from NZ_JALZWP010000012.1 coordinate 41,016, forward strand.
CAAAACGAAAATTTAATCCCATAACAAAGAAGGCCGACATGGTGCGGGATGAAAATGGAAAAATAATTTATGAAATAAGGGAAGAAATCTTGGAAAACTCCCTCTGGGAGACTGGCAGTATGAGCAATAGTCCTGAAAGAATAGGATATCCAACTCAAAAACCAGAAGCACTTATCAAAAAAATAATCTTAGCTTCCTCATGTCCTGGTGATGTCGTCGCAGATTTCTTCGCAGGCTCAGGGACAGTCGCGAGTGTAGCCGAGCAGAATGATAGGAAGTGGATACTGTCGGACCTTGGGAAGTTCGCCGTTCACACCACGCGCAAACGAATGATCGCTGTTCAACGCGCTTTGAAGGCGGAAGGAAAAGATTATCGCGCTTTCGAAATCCTGAACCTCGGCAAGTACGAGCGCCAGCACTATGTTGGCGTCAACACTGATTTGCGCGAAGAGCAGCGCCAGCAGCAACTTGAAGCGCGAGAGCAGGCTTTTCTAGACCTTATCTTGCGCGCCTACCGCGCCGAAAGGACAGATGGTTTTGCCAGCTTTCATGGCAAGCGCGCGGGACGGCTCGTCGCAATTGGCCCGGTGAACATGCCTGTCTCGCGGCTGTTCGTTGAGGAAATAATCCTAGAATGCCGCAAGAAGCGTATAACCAAGGTCGATATTCTCGGCTTCGAGTTCGAGATGGGGTTGTTCCCGAATGTGCTAGACGAGGCCCGCGAGAAAGGCATCGACATCGCGCCGAAGTATATCCCTCGCGATGTGTTCGATAAACGCGCGGTGGAGCGCAACCAGGTGGTTTTCCACGATGTGTCGTTCATCGAGGTCCGCCCGCACTTCAAGGGCAATACCGTAGCGGTAGAGCTGACTGATTTCTCGGTCTTCTACTCGCAGGACTCCATCGCCCACGCCGAAGCGACCTTGAAGAACAAGGCGAGCAAAATCGTCGTCGAGAAGGGCCAAATCATCAAGGTCAGCAAAGACAAGGATGGCATCCTGACCCGTGAGCAACTGACCGAGACCTGGACCGACTGGATTGACTACTGGTCCGTGGATTTCGACTTTGAAAGCAAGCGCGAAATCGTCCGCGTCGAGGACCCTGATACCGGGGAATGGGAAGAGCAATGGACGGGCGACTACATCTTTGAAAACGAGTGGCAATCTTTCCGCACAAAGAAGGACCGTTCGCTTGAACTGAAAAGCGTGTTCCACGAATGCGCGCCAGGACGGCGCAAGATTGCGGTCAAGGTCGTGGATATCTTCGGGAACGACACGATGACGATTGTGGATGTGAATGTCGGAGGGTCGAACTGATGGCGCTTCACCCCGATTTCCCCGACTCCCCGCACGAAATTCTTGACCCGACCATCCGCTGGTTCCCGGCGGACGAGGCGTTGCGCGACACCGGTATGGAAAAACTCATGCCGCCGCTGGTCGCGGCGCTGCGCGTCAAGGTGAAGGAGTTTCGCGATAGCGGCTATGTCGGCGCGTCCGACACGAGCAAAAGCCTGCTGAATTGGTGGTTCAACACCCCGCACCTGTTGCCGCAGGCCGATGGCAACATGGCCGAGTTCAAGTATTTCTTCTCACAGCGTGAGGCGCTGGAAACCATCATCTATCTCTATGACGTCATGGGCGCGAAGGACAAGTCTGACCTGATGCGCTTCGACAGCTCTGGCGCTGTATCGGCCAGTATGTTCGACGAGACCTGGCGGCGCTATGTCGTAAAAATGGCGACCGGCGCAGGCAAGACCAAGGTGTTAAGCCTTGCTCTGGCGTGGGGCTATTTCCACAAGCTTTACGAGCCGGATAGCGAGCTGGCCCGAAACTTCCTGCTTATCGCGCCGAATATCATCGTGCTCGACCGCATCTATAAGGATTTTGAGGGACTACGACTCTTCTACGAAGACCCGGTTATCCCCGACAATGGGTTCGATGGCCGGAACTGGCACGACGACTTCCAATTGACGCTTCACCTTCAAGATGAGGTGCGCGTCACCCAGCCGACCGGCAACATCTTCCTGACCAACATCCACCGCGTCTATGCGGGCGAGGACATTCCCCCGACCGCTGACGACGACGACACGATGGATTTCTTTCTGGGGAAGCGGCCTACGGGCGGGACAACCGACTCCAAGGTAGACCTTGGGATGATTGTCCGGGACATCGACGAGCTGATGGTGCTGAACGATGAGGCGCACCATATCCACGATTCACGTCTAGCCTGGTTCAAGTCGATTGAGGACATCCACAATCGCTTGGTCCAGAAAGGCTCTGGCCTCTCACTACAGGTCGATGTCACGGCTACGCCAAAGCACAACAACGGCGCAATCTTCGTCCAGACCGTGGCCGACTACCCGTTGGTCGAGGCGATTTCGCAGAATGTGGTGAAGCACCCGGTCCTGCCCGACGCGGCAAGCCGAGCGAAGTTGGCCGAGCGCCAGAGCGCGAAATACACAGAGAAATACGCCGACTATCTTGACCTTGGCGTTATCGAATGGCGCAAAGCTTACGAAGAGCACCAGAAGATGGGCAAGAAGGCCATCCTCTTCGTGATGACCGATGATACCAAGAACTGCGACGATGTGGCGGCCTATCTCGAAGGCACCTACCCTGATTTGAAGGACTCGGTCCTGGTCATTCACACCAAGGCAAACGGCGAGCTTTCAAAAGCAGCCAGCGGCAAGAAGAAGGAAGAGCTAGAAGAGTTGCGCAAGGACGCCAATGAAATTGACGACCCCACCAGCCCCTACAAGGCAGTTGTATCCGTCCTGATGCTCAAAGAGGGCTGGGATGTGCGCAATGTGACAACGATTGTCGGGCTGCGCGCATACAGTGCCCAGAGCAACATCCTGCCCGAGCAGACCTTGGGTCGCGGCCTGCGGAAGATGTACCCCGGCGGTGTCGAGGAATATTTGAGCGTTGTCGGCACCGACGCCTTTATGGAGTTTGTCGAGTCCATCCAAGCCGAGGGCGTCGAGCTTGAACGCAAACCCATGGGGTCAGGCACCAAGCCCAAGACGCCGATTGTCGTGGAGGTGGATAAAGAAGACCCAGACAAAGACCTAGATTCGCTCGACATCGAAATCCCAGTTCTGACCCCCCGGATTTACCGAGAATACAAGAACCTAGCCGACCTTGATGTGTCCTCGTTCAGCCATCAGAATGTTATCTACCAAAGTTTTAGCGAGGAAGAGCAGCGCGAGATTGTCTTCAAGGACATCACGACCGGCGTGGTGACGCATACAACTGTCCTCGATACCGCGGGCATTGCTGACTATCGAAGTGTCATCGGCTACTTCACCAAGACCATTATGGATGATTTGCGCTTGGTCAGTGGCTATGACGTTCTCTATGGCAAGGTGAAGTCCTTTGTTCAAGACCATCTGTTCGGGACGACCATTGACCTTGAAAGTGCCAATACGCTGCGGAACTTGTCAGAGCTAGCCGCGACGAAGACCATCTTGGAGAGCTTCAAGAAGGCCATCAACGCCCTGACTGTGAAAGACCGAGGCGACGCAGAAATCCGCGATACCATCAAGCTACGGAACACCCGTCCCTTTGTCGTCAAAGAGCAAGGCTACATCGTCCCGAAACGCAGCCTCTTCAACCGTGTGATTGGCGATAGTCATCTTGAACTTCGGTTCGCAAGCTTTCTTGAGGGCTGTAACGAGGTTCAGGCATACGCCAAGAACTACTTCGCGGTTCACTTCAAGATTGACTATGTGAACGCTGATGGAAGCATCTCGAACTACTACCCGGATTTCATCGTCAAGCTCAAAAATAGCCGTGTCTTCATCGTCGAAACAAAGGGTCAGGAAGACCTGGATGTGCCATTGAAGATGGAGCGCTTGCGGCAATGGTGCGAAGACATCAACTCTGCGCAATCCGAAGTGCACTTCGATTTCGTCTATGTTGATGAAGAAAGCTTTGAAAAATACAAACCAAAATCATTCAGTCAGCTTTCTTCAAGCTTCGTTGAGTATAAGGGGTAGGCAGAAATCTTGCCCTTCCCGCTATCGTCCCAGAGCGTCGACGCCATCGCCGACATCATCAGCGGCGGCGGGGGCAACGACACGACGCCTCCCATCGGCATCTATCGCAGCGGGCCGAAGATCGAGAAATTCATGCGTGCCTGCAACGTCGCTTTCACGGTGAACGGCTCTCGCGTGCCCTCCCTGGTGGAGTGCCTGATAAATCTCAACAACGGCTTCGAGGCCGAGCAGGTGCTCCCGAGGATCATCGAGGCAGCCGCAGACCCCCGCGACTTCACCCAAGAGCCCGAACGTCATACCGCCGTGCTCGACCATCTCAACCGCTCGCTGCGCTTCGACGGCTTCGAGCTTCAGCAGCAGGGCGGGCGGATGCGGCTTGTCGAGGCGGGCAAGAATGTCCTTGTCCTGGCGGAGCTGGCCGGGCTGTCAGAGGTGATCGACTTCGACACGGTGAGCCGCGATCTGGACCGCGCCCTTGCCAGCAGCCAGACCGACCCCGAGGATGCCGTCACCGCCGCGTGCAGCACGGTCGAGAGCGTGTGCCGGTCGATCCTCATCGAGCTGGGGCAGCCGCTTCCAGCCAAGAAGGACGTGCAGGGGCTCTACAATGCCGTGAAGCAGCCGCTTGGTCTGTCCCCTGACCGCTCCGACATCGACCCATTGATCGCAGATGATGTGCGACGAATCCTTTCCGGCCTACCCGCCGAACCGGGCCATCGCCCTGTGGATGAGGAATACGCTGATCCCGCTCGACATGCTGTTCATCGATGACGCGGGGGTTATCCAGTTCATCAAACACGAGGCGCAGCCGAACGACCTCACCCAGGTTCCGGTTCCAACAGGGATCGCGGCGCGGGCGGCCCTTGAGATCAACGGTGGACGGGCGGAAGAGCTTGGGATTGCGGTCGGGGACCGGGTTCAGCCCATCTGGGCGGAGGGCTGCGAAGGTTCCTAACGCGGAACCGGAACCGCCTGCCGGAGAACCTCTCACTCAACGCATCTGTTCGGGCGATGCGGTTCACCACAGCGGTCCGGCTCAGCCGCCTCGGGCGCGTTGCATCCCATAGACAGGCGTGACAGATAGGCCGCCCCGTCAACCACGACCAGATTCACAGATGCACCTCTCTGAACATGACCGCGAAACCCTGTTGAAAACCCTGACCGCTAAGGATCCAGCGATTATTCAGGCACGGATGGCGAATGCCCTGCTCCTGCTAGCGGAAGGGCTGAGCACGGAAGACGTTGCGGGTCTTCTCTATCTGGACGAGGCGAGCGTCGCCGGATGGCAGGCTCTGTTCTTTAAACGGAGCCCGAAGGCGGCGTGAGGCCCACAGAAGGTTGTATTGCGTTTTGCGCTACAGCGGGCCATATCTCTATCAAGGAGAGACGCCATGATCAGCCCCGCCGAACGTAAGGACCACCCGATCTCGATGCGTCTGCCCGAGGCGGATGTCGCGATGATTGACCGCGCTGCGGGCCTGCGCGGTCGGTCCCGGACCGACTTCGTGCGTGAGGCCGCCGTGCGAGCGGCCGAGGAGGTCGTCATGGAGCAGGCGTTGATCAGGATGAGCTCGGAAGGCTTCTCTCAGTTTATGGACGTGCTGGCGCGCCCTGTCGCGCCGGTCCCGGAGATGGTGCGTGACCTGAAGCGGCCCGCGCCCTGGGAGCCTGGCTACACGTCCAAGGGATGATCTGTGAGCCTGTCAGCCCCTGAGCCGCTCACCGCGGCGCATGACGTTTCGGCATTCTCCTGCGGGAAACCTGTTCTGGATCATTGGCTGAAGGCGCGTGCGCTGTCCAATCAGCAGAAGGGGTTCACAGCCGTTCTCGTGGTTCACGAAGCCGAACGCGTGGTCGGCTACTACGGCCTCGCGCCGATGGCCATAGTTCCCGCCGCGCTGCCCCGCGCGATCCGGACGGGCCAGCCCCCAAACCCGGTTCCCTGCATCCTGCTCGGCCAGCTTGCGACAGATGCTGGGTGGGCGGGGCTGGGGATTGGGACCGGTCTTGTGAAGCATGCCCTTCAACGATGCGTTGAGGCGGCCGCCTTGATTGGGGGCAGGGCCCTGATCGTTAACGCCGTAGATGGGGACGCGGCTGCGTTTTGGAAGCGGCGCGGGTTTGAGGTGTCTAGAGACGATCCCATAGTCCTATTCCGATCGATCGGCGACATCGCAGCCTCTCTGCGTGAAAGCAGTGCCTGAAGTCTCTGGGAGTCGTTGGGACCTGATGTTTCCCGATCATGTTGTGTGACCGGCATCGCTATCTGACGCGTTATTGGCACCGCTATTTGGCTGTTGGGCCTTCGGTGACACCGTTGGCTGCGCGGACGTAGCTGTAGAGGGTGGGCTTTGAAATCCCCATCATGGCGCAGATCCGGCTGATGGGCGTCTGACGTTCGTTGTATAGACGTACGGCGAGGGCGCGCTTGTCTGCGTTGAGCGCGGGGCGGCGTCCACCCGTTCGTCCCCGGGCCCGGGCGGCTGCGAGGCCGGCTTGGGTCCGATCGCGGATCAGGGTGCGCTCAAACTCTGCTAGTGCACCGAAGATGTGGAAGGTCAGCTTGCCGGTGGGCGTCGTGGTGTCGATCGCTTCGTGCAGGGAGCGCAGGCCGATCTCGTGCTCGTCGAGGTAGCTGACCCAGGCAATGAGGTCCTTGAGCGACCGGCCGAGCCGGTCAAGTCGCCAAACGACGAGCGTGTCGCCTCCACGGAGGATGTCCTTGAGTTGCACGAGGCCCGGACGGGCGGAGGCCGCACCGGACATCCTGTCGACGATTACCCGTTCACAGCCCGCGGCCTCAAGAGCGTCGTGTTGCAGATCGAGGTTCTGGTCATGTGTGGACACCCGCGCGTATCCGATCAGCATGGGAGGCGCCGTTCACATCGGCGGAACTTAGGGTCTGTGGACATTCATCGTGAAGCGATGATGGTAGCTGCGAGATGCCAGTTGGCAGCATAGCTAGACGCTGTCTTTTCGTATCGGGTTGCTATGGCTCTGAATTCCTTGATCTTTGCGAAGAAGTTTTCGATCAAGTGCCGCCACTTGTAGGCATGTTTATCATAATCGCGTAGGAACTTGCGGTTCGCTTTTGGTGGGATAATCGCGCTGGCACCGCGCGCATCGAGTTCTGCGAGGAGCCAATCGGTGTCGAACGCTTTGTCGGCCAAGAGAGCATCGAAGGCCATGCCATCGATGAGCGGTTCCACGCCCTTCATGTCGTGAGCCTGACCGGGCAGAAGAACGAAGTTGGCCAGGTTTCCGAGCGCGTCGACCAAAGCAACAATCTTGGTGGTCAATCCGCCACGCGAGCGTCCGATGGCTTGATTTTGAGTCCCCCTTTTGCGCCGCTCGCCTTTTGGTGAGCCTGAACGATCGTGCCGTCGATCATTGCGTATTCGAAATCGGGAGTGCCGCTGATTTCTTTGAAAATTCGTTCGAATACGCCACTCTCAGCCCATCTGCGAAACCGTCGGAAAACGCTGTTCCAGTTGCCGAAATCAGCAGGCAGGTCACGCCACGGTAACCCAGTCCGCACACGCCATAGAACTGCTTCCAGAAACAGACGATTATCCTTGCCCGTCGCACCTGCATCGCCCTGCTTGCCAGGCAAGTGTGGCGCAAGAAGGACCCAGACCTCATCTGTCAACACAAACCGCTCTTCATTCATTCAAACCTCCATTTTGGAAGCTTGAATCAGAAATCAGGCAGGTTGGGAATCCTGAATGTCCACAGACCCTAGTAGATGGGTAAGGAACTCGTTTGTTCATATCGTTTCCTGACGTAGATTGATTTACTGTGTTTTCTTACTCGCAGATCCGTTATTCTTCAATCTGAAGGGAGGTGGTGCGCCATGGGCAAACAAACCGACGTTTCCTTGCCCGCCAACGGGCGGACTGAGGCCATAATCCGCTTCGAGGTCCTGCGCCCTCATCTGGAGGACAACGTGCCGCTCGCGCGTGCGGCCGAGGCGGCGGGCGTACCTATCCGTACCGCGCGGCGCTGGCTCGTACACTTCCGGCAAGACGGCTTGGCGGGCCTTGCCCGGAAGGAGAGAGCCGACCGAAGCCGGCGCCGATTGCCCGAAGACCTGGTGCGAATGGTGGAGGGCATGGCGCTCGCCCGACCGCCGCCTTCGGCCGCCACGATCCACCGGCGCTTGTTGGAGATCGCCCCGGAACGGGGGTGGCCAGTTCCTGCCCCACGCACGGTGCGTGCGATCATCGCCTCCCTCGATCCGGCGATGCGCACGCTCGCACATCATGGACCGGCCGCCTACAGGGACCGCTACGAGCTGATCCACCGCCACCGAGCCAAGCGGCCCAACGCGCTCTGGCAGTGCGACCACACCGAACTGGACATTCTTGTCGTGACACCGGGTCGGCAACCACTGCGCCCTTGGCTGACACTGGTCCTTGATGACCATTCCCGCGCCATCGCGGGGTACAGCCTACTCACCGACGCGCCTTCGGCAATAAACACCGCGCTTGCGCTGCGGCAAGCCATCTGGCGCAAGGGTGATCCGGACTGGCCGGTCTGCGGAATTCCTGACGTGCTCTATGTCGACCACGGGACCGACTTCACCAGCACGCATATCGTACAGGTGGCTGTAGACCTGCGGATGCGCCTCGTACATTCCACCGTTGCCCGCCCCCAAGGGCGGGGGAAAATCGAGCGCCTCTTCGGAACCATCAACACTGAACTGCTGACTGACCTCCCCGGTCGCCTCGTGGGTGGCAAGCCTGTAACCACGCCGCGCCTGACGCTCAGCGACCTTGACGCCGCCGTTCGCGCGTTCATCGTTGAGAACTACAACACACGGCCCCACCCTGCGACCGGCGCGACCCCAAACGCCGCCTGGACTTCGGATGGCTGGCTACCGCGCATGCCCGACCGGCTTGAAGATCTTGATGAACTGCTCGTTCTGGTCGCGCGCCCCCGCGTGGTCGGGCGCGACGGCATCCGTTTCGGCGGGCTGCGCTACCTCGATCCTACGCTCGCCGCTTTCGTGGGAGAACGCGTCACCATCCGCCACGATCCGCGCGACGTGGCTGAAATCCAAGTCTACCACCGCGATCGCTTCCTGTGTCGTGCCATCAACGCCGAGCACGCGGATCAGACCGTGTCCCTACGCGATGTACAAGCTGCTCGCCGTGCACATCGGAGAGCTCTGCGGGCAGGGATTAGAGAAACGCGCGAAAGTTGGTGATGCCCTGAGGGGCGGCATATCATGGCGGTGTCGAAGCGCCGTCAATTCTCAGCCGAGAAAGGGATATGCCACATGTCAGACGATACCATCGCCACACTGCCCGATCCATCCGGATTTTCTCCGGATCCGCTGACCGAGATTATTCGGGACGGGGCGCGCAAGCTGATCGCGCAGGCGATCGAGGCGGAACTGGCCACGCTGCTGACCGCGTTCGCCGACGATAAGCTGGAAGACGGCCGTGCCCGGCTGGTGCGCCACGGTCATCTCCCGGAGCGGGAAATTCTGACCGGGGTCGGCCCTGTTGCCGTGACGGTGCCGCGTGTGCGAGATCGGGGTGCTGGCGACAACAATGTCACGTTCACGCCCAGCATCCTGCCGCGGTATCTGCGCAAGGCAAAGTCGGTCGAGGAGCTGCTGCCGTGGCTGTATCTCAAGGGTGTGTCGACCGGCGATTTCACGGAAGCCTTGGAGGCGTTGCTTGGCCCGAACGCCAAGGGCCTGTCCGCCAAGACCGTCACGCGGCTGAAGGCTGACTGGTGGACGGATTATGAGGCTTGGCAGAAACGCGATCTTGGCGCGCGGCGGTTTCTCTACATCTGGGCCGATGGGGTCTACTTCAAGCCGCGGATGGCTGAGGAAAAACAATGTGTTCTGGTGATAGTGGGCGCTGATGAATACGGCCGCAAGGAGTTGCTGGCGATGACCGACGGCTTCCGCGAAAGCACACAAAGCTGGCGCGAGGTGCTGCTCGATCTCAAACGCCGTGGCCTGAAACAGGACCCCAAGCTGGCGATCGGCGACGGCGCGCTCGGGTTCTGGACGGCTCTGCGCGAGGTGTTCGCCACGACCAGGGAACAACGGTGTTGGCTCCACAAGACCATGAACGTGCTCAATGCGCTGCCGAAATCCGTGCAGGCCAAGGCGAAAGCACATCTGCACGACATCTGGCAGGCCGAGACAAAGGCCAAAGCCAACACCGCCTTCGATTTCTTTGTCGAAACCTACGGCGTGAAATGGGACAAGGCGGTGGCCAAGCTGGTCAAGGACAGGGATGCGCTGCTGACCTTCTACGATTTCCCGGCCGAGCAATGGAAACACATCCGGACGTCAAATCCGATCGAGAGCACCTTCGCCACCGTCCGACATAGAACGAAACGCACCAAGGGCTGCCTCAGCCGAAAGACCGGTCTGGCCATGGCGTTCAAGCTGATGATGTCGGCGCAGAAGAAATGGCGCAAACTCGACGGCCAGAACCGCCTGCCTGAAATCATTGAAGGGGTTGAGTTCCGCGACGGCCTCCGCCAACTTCAAACCGCCGCCTGATCAAGCGTCACCAACTTCTGCGCATATCTCAGGGATTAACCAACGCATCGCTGCCGTCTCGGCCAAACCGGACGCTCGCGGCAGCGCAGATATAGAACTCCCATCCCCACGCAAACAGCGGCACCCCCGTCTCAAGATCTATCGAGAGGAGTGAGTATGCCCACCGTCGCGTTCGACTGGATAAGCACGCTGCGCGGTCCCGACCGTATGCCCGGCTTCATCGCAACCCGCGAGCATCGCCGCTTTGTCGAGTTCGCAGGCGCAGTGCGCCGTCAACGCATGATCGGTCTGTGCTTTGGGCCCGCAGGTGTAGGAAAGACATGGTCGGCGCGCCGGTATTCCCATTGGAATCGGATCGAGCCATTCCTCTTGGAATGGGGCCCGCGGGATGCGTCCGGCGCGCGTATCCATACTATGGCGGCGAGTAGTCGAACTGTCTTCTACACGCCTGCTGTCGGTGGGGGTCTCAAGCAGATAAAGGACGACCTGAATTTTCTCGCCGTCCGCATGGGCTTCTGCATCAGTGCCGGCCTTGCGCTGAAAGACGCGTCGGTGGATTCTATGTGCATTACCCCCATAGAGCTGTTGATCGTGGATGAGGCCGAGCGGCTGAACGTTACCGCGCTCGAATACCTGCGCGACTTTTACGATCGCGCTCCCATAGGGCTTGTCATCATCGGGATGCCGGGGATCGAGAAACGGCTTTCACGCTACCCGCAACTCTATAGCCGTGTAGGCTTTGCCCACGAGTACCAGCCTCTTCAGGGCGAGGAACTGGCCTTCGTGCTCCGCCGCCATTGGAAGAGGCTTGGCCTGGCGCTCAACGCCGACGACTTCACGGACGATCGCGCCATCGCGGTCGTCGCCCGCATCACCGGCGGAAACTTCCGCCTGCTCCAGCGCCTGTTCAGCCAGATTGAACGCATCCTCACCGTCAACGAGATGACCACCATCACCGAGGACGTAGTCGACGCCGCTCGATCCACGCTTGTCATCGGGGCCAACTAACGTTGCCAAAACCGTGCCAAATATCGGTGCCGGTCACAGGCAGGGGGGGGTGTTTCGGGATTCCCTATTTAACAGTATTCGGGTAAACTGTTCACTATGTCTGAAATGCGCCTCCATGACCCCGCCGGAAACCGGCTCTATCTGAACGCCGAAGAGCGCGCAGCCTTCCTCGCCGCGGCCCGGCGCCAGCCCGCCCGCGACCGAACCCTGTGTGAAGCGCTTCACTGGACCGGGTGCCGCCCGTCCGAGCTCCTGGAGATCACACCAGCCCGGGTTGATCTCTCCGGCGGGACCATTGCGGTCAGGTCTCTGAAGAAACGCAAGGATGCCTCTGGCAGCGCCAAGATCGTGTTCCGGTCCGTGCCGGTCCCGCCCGAGTTCCTCGATACGCTGAACACCGCCCATGGCGTGCGCGAGTCCCAAGCGTCTCGTAAGAAATCAGCTCTGCCGATCTGGCCCTTGAGCCGCGTGCGTGTTTGGCAGATCGTGAAACGGGTTATGATCGAGGCCAGACTTCCTGATGCGCCGCATCGCAGCCCGAAGGGCCTCAGGCACGGGTTCGGCGTTCACGCCACTGTCCAGGGTGTCCCGCTGCATATGCTCCAACGCTGGCTCGGCCATGCACAGCTCAGTACCACCGCGATCTATGCGGATGCGGTCGGGAAAGAAGAACAATATATTGCAGCGCGGATGTGGGGGTAAAGATGGACCTAACGTGGATCGACCCACCCAGCAATGCGCGCCGATTCTACCGGATGGAAATTGTACCAGGCCTTTTTGGGGACTGGTCGCTCATTCGAGAGTGGGGCCGGAGCGGCCAGGCTGGCCAGGTTCGGGTCGATTGGTTCGACACCGAAGCCGCCGCGAAGACTGCGCGGTTCAACATCCAGATGCAGAAGGCGAAGCGGGGCTATGATTGATCTTCTGCCACATGGAAAAAGCAGAAGTCAGTCGTGGCTCTGACATGGCTTATTTGACTTCTAGAGGCTGCATCACATATTCGTGATTACCAGTGGGTGGGCTTGGGGAGGAGCCCACCAATTGGTTGGCGGATCGTTTGTTGCGGACCTTGCGATCTGCGGTGTCCATTAGCGCCCACCCGAACGATCCGCCTCGCTAAGAGCTCTTATGGAGGTGGATACCGGTAGGAGGGCGAGATCGTATCATAAGGCCTTCTCCCTGATCTTTGCCCAGTGATATTCGCCTGTGAGAAGGATGTGCGCCCAACTTGCGCGCGCTCATCGGGGTCTGAAACCGCAAGGTCTTCCTTCATGAAGTGCTGGATCGACCGCGAACCACCTGATATTATCTACGAATAGAGATGAGGTGCATCATGCCGGACTGCGGCGGCCAATTTGAGGTTTTCCCGACCGATCTGCACCTGCGGCGGATTGATCCGGTCCGGAATGCCCGCCGTTTCTACAAAATGTCCGTCCAGCGCGATCTTTTTGGCTGCGCATCATTGATCCGCGTCTGGGGCCGGATCGGAACCCGCGGCCGCCAGATGATCGATACCTATCCGGATGAGGGCATAGCGGTAAACGCGCTGATGGATTTAGCGAAAGAGAAGCGCCGCCGCGGGTATGCGCTCTAGGGGCTTTAGTTCAGGGCGCGCCCTGAATACGAATGTCATAAGAAATGTTCTGGACCGCATCCCCTCCGGGAGTGTCAGGATTGGTGTAGAATGCCCGAAATTCTATTCGGTGATCGCCCGGGGACAGGGGGGCTAACATGACCCAGAATCCATCTGTGGCGCTCGGATAGAACGGCCTCGGCTCCACGGCCGACGGCGCCCGTCCAGCGAGATCGAAACAGGTCTCTGGCGCGATCCGGGTCCGCTTGAGATCGGGGATCCTAACCCCATCGACCTCGACCATGAGATGGACGTACCGATCATTATTCTGTGTGGCTTCAGCGCGCACCTCCTCGCAGGTGCGGGTCTGCCCTGGCATCGTCGTGACGACGGTATTGATGATCGGGAAGAAGATGAAACGCCCAGCCGGAACGACGCAGGCCCGGCGGATCCGTGCCGAGCCGAACCCGCCCGCCAGATACCAGACTGGTCCGCCCTGATTCACGCCACATAGGCGGCCGTTATCATCCCGGATCGGGCTCTGATCTGTGGGCATGGAGAAGGCCCACTGCCACCAGTCCTGCGCATACCAGGCGAGGTATTGGCCTGCGACGAGGTTACCCGGTGTGAGCGTTAGGTCAGCCGGATCGGCCCCCGCCGCACCGGCGATGCTGGTCAGGCACAGGATCCGGAGCGCTCGTGAAAGCGCCGTGAGGGCCTCCACTGTCGTGGCAGAGAGGCCCTTTCCATTCCCTGGGTGGTGCGCGACTATTGCCGCGCCATCAGGATCCGGAGTGCGTAGCATAATGATCACAGACCTTTTTCGCAGGGCGGTTCTGACCGCCGTCATCGTAAGCGCCGCGCCTACTTTCGCCAGCGCCGATACGCCGACCTGTAATGTGACATCTCTCGCGATCGAAACCCAGCAGGGTGAGATCCCTATTACCGTCGAAGTCGCCACGACGCCCGAGACACGCGAGATCGGACTGATGAACCGGACCGACCTTGCTCCGGACGCGGGGATGCTGTTCGTCTATCCTCCGGGCAGGGCGATCGCCCTCTGGATGAAGAACACGCTCATCCCGTTAGATATGCTGTTCATCGACGACACTGGGATTATTCGGTTTATCAAACATGACGCACAGCCGCATGAGCTCACCCCGGTTCCGGGTCCGAACGGGATCGCTGCTCGGGCGGCCCTTGAGCTGAACGGTGGTCGTTCAGCGGAGCTGGGGATTGAGGTTGGTGACCGGATCCCCCCAATCTGGGCCGAAGTTAACCTAGGCTGCGAAGGCGAGTGAGGTCCATATCGGCGGATGCTGGAGCCGCCTCAGGCGATCATGCAATCCCGAGGTTTTCCACCCGCAGGAGGTCTGCGACCTGCTTCAGGCTGGTCAGGTCACTGATTGCGGAAGACCCAAGAGAGAGATCATCCATATCCACTTCATGGCTCTCCTCAGTCAGACGGGCTTCCATCTCAGTGAGATAGGTTAACATCACCTCTCGCGGAAACATCTGACGCACGCGCGTGACGAAGGAGGGGAGCTGCGCGGCGAATGCGGGCTGCCCTCTGGTGGCCGAGACGAAATGTAGGAGTTTCTCTCCGACCAGATAGTCAAGTGCGGCGCGTTCCCCGTATCGGGACAGGATTGTGGCTGTGGCCTCGCACTGATCGCGCCAGACCTCTTCGAATTTCACCATGATCGTTGATCTCCTGTTGCCCTTGGTTAACCGTCCAAGCCTTCGTTGACGCGATTAAAAAGAAATTTTCAGGGGTTTCCAAGTAGACACATGTGTTCCCTGTGTGTTCTTTTGATGCCGATGCGGCTGAGGACATGACATGCCCCGCCCGGACCCAAGACAACTCGATCTATTTAGCATACCGATAAGAGCCCCATCTCAAGCGGTTACCCATGTTGCGGAGGCGGCCGTTCCATTCAGATCGATTGATCCGGATGACCTTGATGACGGAAAACTCCTCGAGGCGTTTCGGACCTCGACACTGACCGATACGGTATTTCTGGCTGAAGCGATCGTGCGTCGGCAGCCAACAGGTTGGCAATATGCCGCCATGCATGTCTGGAACCGGTTTTTCGGATTTGAACATGGTGGCACTTTGCCAGAGCAGCGCGCCGTGCTGGGTCTCGTACGAGATCTTCTGGGGCGACCGGTCTTGACGGAAATCCTGCGTCGGGGTGGTATTCCCGAAAGCCTAAACGGGGGCCTCCTGCAGGCCGCCGCCGCTTGCGACCATCCTCTGCCTGCGGATCTGGTCCGATCTGGGCTTCTTTCCAGAGATGAGGCGCTGCGGGAAGCTGCGCTGCGGATGGCCATCTCCTCCGGGGTGGAGCCGCTTGAGCTTCACACCCTTCTCACGGACCGGCAGATCGCAGTGCGGGATCTGGCGGCGATCGTGCTTGCCGAGGTGGGTGATCCGGAATCGCGCGGGTCGCTCTTTCTCAATTTGAAGGCGAGACCCTCAGAAAGAGGCTTGGACGCGCTGGCCCTGTTCATGGACGAGGATGCGATCATTCAACTCGGTCAGCTTGCACGCGCGCATCCGAAGTGGGTTGGGCACATCCGGGGGCTGATCGAAGACTCCGCGCATCCCAAGGCACCGTCGATCATCGCAACACTGCCTATCGCGGTCTAGAGGGGTGTCAAACCTACCCCACCGGTCGCCAGTAGGGAAAGTTTGACACCGTGGATAAGGGTTAATCTTAACAATGGGATACGAGGTTAAGGTGCGTGCGCCGAATGCGCATAAAGCGCAATTTGCGCCGTCTCCTGCCGCGGCTCATCGCAGTCTGCCCTGTGTCGGTCGACCAGGGACGCCTGTTGATCACAATACCGAAGAAGCGCGTTCCAGTCGCGGCCCAAGAAGTACCGCCACCATCCTGCCCTGCCTCCAGATGATTAAAATCCCTGAAAAACCATATCCACCGCCCGTGTGATCTCGTCCTGGTGTCCCGACAGGTCACCCACCGCAGGCCCGAGCGCCGAGGCGCGCACCGCCGCCATGGACTGGACGATCAACACGAATTTCTCGTCATCCAGCGTGATGACCGGGTTGAGGTGTCTGGCGGGCGGGGGGCTTTGACCCACCGGCACAAGCGGGGCGACAACCCGCGTATCGGCCCAGTCCAGAAAATCACTTTGCAGGTTCACCACCCGGCCACCGCCAGGCAGGGCGTGCAGGCTGAACCGCGCCATCAGAACTGCCGGTATTTTTCAAGTGGCAGGCCGTTCTGCTCGATCCAGGCGTTGTAGCCTTCCAGCGCCGCGCGGTTTTCTTCCAGCCATTTCGCGGCCTTCTCTTTGCGTACAGCCTCGCGCAGGCTGGCCTCGAAGGTCGCGGAGAGGTTGATGTTCAACCCGCGGGCTTCATCCAGAAGCACCGGGTCGACGGTTAGGTTGGTTGCGCGCTTGTTCATGCATGCCTCCTGCGGAGTTGTAATGCGCATTCATAACACACATTCGGGCTCTGGCAAAGCTATGGCACCGGCGAACAGCCTGCGCTGCTCATCGCGGTCTACCCTGTGTAGCCCGCATTACCGGGCGGCATCTCGGGTCTGCCAAGCTGGCGCTTCCGGATCTGATCCAAGCATGGAAAGTGTCGCTGGATCCAACACCCCGTCACACCACCGGTCAAGCGCCACCCGAAACAGTGGATCCTCGGGGTCGACCATCGCAAACAAGGTCATCGACGACCGGAACTTCAGGTCGTCAGGCGAGCCGAGGATTTCGTGTAGTGAGCAGTCCCGCAGCGGTATGATCGCTTCCACGCAGTCCTTCAGACGCGGACCTAGGACAGGATGGATGAGATATTCACGCGCCTCTGTCCCGGAGGTGATGCCGTAGCGTTCCGCCATGGCTGACCTGCCGAGCCCGCTAGTTGCGGAAAGATGAACCACATCCAGTGGGTCCGCTTCCGTCCCGCGCGCAGTTCAGCGAGAGCCGTGCTGTAGACCCCGTCTTGTGCAGACAGAAACCGCTCGAGACCGTCCATCCTCATACCTCTCGCTTACCCTGATATTCGTCGCTGTGCGGCGTCATTATGCGCGGGATCTCGTAACCATTCATCGAGCTTCGACCAGCGCCGCCGCCCAGACACGTTCTTCACGGCAATCGCTACGGCTTTCTTCTGACCGACCAGGACCACCAGCTTTTTCCCGCGTGTCACCCCGGTGTAGATCAGGTTCCGCTGGAGCATCGTGTAGTGCTGGGTCATCACCGGGATGACCACGGCGGGGTATTCCGAGCCCTGGCTCTTGTGGATCGTCGCCGCGTAGGCTGGCACCAGCGTGTCGAGTTCCCCGAAAACGAAGGTGAGGGTTCGCCCGTCAAAGTTCACTGCGAGCTCGCCCTCATCCAGATCGACATCCTCGACCGTGCCGATGTCCCCGTTGTAGACGTCCTTGTCGTAGTCGTTCTCGATCTGCATGACCTTGTCGCCGGGGGCGAAGGTCCAACCGAACCGCTCGATCTTCTTCTCACCTGCCGGGTTCAGCGCGGCTTGC
This sequence comes from Roseinatronobacter domitianus, assembly GCF_023336755.1. GTDB lineage: Bacteria > Pseudomonadota > Alphaproteobacteria > Rhodobacterales > Rhodobacteraceae > Roseinatronobacter > Roseinatronobacter domitianus. Next base: position 58,646 of record NZ_JALZWP010000012.1, read on the forward strand.
AGCTCGATGTTGAGGGACCGGGCCCCGACGCCGCCCCGGTTCATCGGACAGAGGACCTGGATGTCCCGGATCGGGTCGAAACCGAACCGGTGCGGGATGCGCCTGGAGACCAGCTCGACGATCCGGCACTCCGCCTGGTCCGGGTCCGCGGCGGGTACGAAGTAGAAATCAGCCTCACCGTCCGGTGGGGCGAGGTCGGGCATGCGCCCGGCGTTGATCGCGTGCGCCGTCGTGATGATCTTGCTCTCCGCCGCCTGCCGGAACACCTCGGTCAAGCGCACCACCGGCACGACGCCCGAGCTGATGACGTCAGCGAGCACCTGGCCGGGCCCCACCGAGGGGAGCTGGTCGATGTCACCGACGATGAGGAGGGCGGCGTGATCCGGGACCGCCTTGAGCAGGGACTGCATCAGCATCACGTCCACCATCGAACTCTCGTCCACGACGAGCAGATCACAGTCCAGCGGGTTCTCGAGGTCCCGTTTGAACCTGAACGCCTTGGGATCGAACTCGAGAAGCCGGTGGATCGTCTTGGCCTCCCGCTCGGTCGCTTCCGTCATCCGCTTGGCGGCCCGGCCGGTCGGGGCGCAGAGGAGCAGGTTCACCCGCTTCGCCGCCAGGATACGCAGGATCGAGTTGACGATGGTCGTCTTGCCGACGCCCGGCCCGCCCGTGATCACCGTGACCTTTGAGCGGAGCGCGAGCCGGACCGCCTCAGCCTGGCTCTCCGCGAGGCTGAGGCCCGTCTTCTGCTCGATCCAGGGCAGCGCCTTCTCGGCGTCGATCTCGGGCCAGGGGAGGGGGCCGGATCGGATCCTCTGGATCTGCTCCGCGATCCCGCGCTCGGCGAGGTACAGCCCGGTCAGGAAGACGCACTCCGCATCGCCCACCCGGTCCGGAGTGACCGTCTCCTCCGCGATCTCCTCGGCCAGGGCCCCCTCGATGAGCGGGGGTGGGACCTCCAGGAGCTTTTCGGCCAGGCTGATCAGGGCCTTTCGCGGCAGGCCGCAGTGCCCGTCCCCCATCGCCTCGGTCAGTGCAAAGGAGATCCCGGCCCGGACCCGGATCATCGCGGTCTTCTCGATCCCAAGCTTCTCGGCGATCAGGTCGGCGGTCCGGAACCCGATCCCCCGAATATCCTTGGCGAGCCGGTAGGGGTTCTCGCTCATCACCTGGACCGCGTCGGTCCCATAGGTCTTGAAGATCCGCACGGCCCGGGCCGTGCCAACCCCGTGCTGGTGCAGGAACACCATGATCTCCCGGATCACCTTCTGATCGGCCCACCCGGAGGTGATCTTGTCGGCCCGCTTGGGGCCGATCCCGTCCACCTCGCGCAGACGGTCTGGGTCCGCCTCGATCACGTCGAAGACGTCCTTGCCGAACATCTTCACCAGTCTCTTGGCGTAGACTGGCCCGATCCCTTTGATCATGCCCGAGCCGAGGTATTTCTCGATCCCGTCAAGGCTGGAGGGGGCGGAGGTCTTCAGGAAGTGGGCCTTGAACTGGAGCCCGTGGGTCCGGTCGTTGACCCAGGTCCCCGATGCGGTGACCCACTCCCCGGCGGAGATCATCGCCGCGTGTCCGACGGTGGTCACCAGGTCCCGGTGCCCCCGCGCCTTGACCCGCAGGACGCAGAACCCGCTCTCCTCGCTGTGGAAGGTGACCCGCTCCACAAGCCCGGCGAGGACCTCGGTCGTGCTGTCAGGCCCTGCGCCGGTCATCGCTCACACCACGCGCCGGATCGTCTTATCGCTGACATTAAACAGCGCGGCGATCTCCGGGATGGGTCGGCGCTCCTCGTCGCGCATGCGCTTCACCTCAGCCTTTTGGGCGGGCGATAGTGCAGGGGGCCTCCCCCCGACCCGGCCCCGTTTCCGGGCCGCCTCCAGACCCTCCTTCGTCCTCTCGACGATCCGTTCCCGTTCGAACTGCGCGATTGATGCGAAAACGTGAAACACCAACCGCCCGGCCGGGGTGGTGGTGTCGATATCTTCCCCGAGGGACCGGAACCCTGCGCCGCGCGCCTGGATCAGGTCGACGATTTCGAGCAAGTCCTTCAGGCTCCGGGCGAGACGGTCGTATTTCGTGACAACGACCACGTCACCTGATCGGAGCTCAGAGAGGAGCCGGTCCAGCTCGGGCCGGGCCCGGGCGGTCCCGGTGATCGTGTCTGCGAAAACCCGTTCCGCCCCGGCGGCCGCGAGGGCATCGCGTTGGCCGTCGAGGTTCTGGTCCCGGGTCGAGACCCGGGCATACCCTAAAATCATGGACAAAATCCTCCCAAAACCTGATTGGTTTTGTCAGGGGGTTTAGTCCAGGTCAACCCGTTGAAATCAGGTAGGGCAGGGGAGGGCGGTCAAAAACGACCGTTTTTGGCAAATCCACTGGCTGCATAGTGATCAACACTTATCGTGTATCAGCAACAACTGTTTCATTGAAAACGGCAGGTCTGCCTGATCGTAAGACGCCAGTCAGGGCAAAAAGTGCTTGCCTAACGGACGGATTTCAGAGATCTATACGCAATATGAAGCTCGACGTCGGAAATGTTCGTCTATAGATGGGACAAATACGTATAAGGAAATAGCGATTTGAAAAATTTTTTATTCCTATTGATGGCCCCATTCGCTGTAATTTCAACTCCTTCTCAGGCTTTTTTTATTCCAAGCACATCAAGCACATATGGTGGCGAAGTGTGCCAATTTGAAATTCAGCGCGACAATTTAACCCTAAGTTCAGGATTCGTGCCTAGGCAAGATCGTATACGTGCATTAATCGAAATAGAGCAGTCTGACGGGGTGAGCCGTTTTATATATTTTAAATTAGATTCGGAAATCGTAGGAGAATCTATAATTCTAGGAGATTTTATAATAGATGGGATAGGCGTCCAGGAAGATCATTTTCGGAGCGCCACTTTTATTGATCCTGAAATGGCTTTTATTCCGAACGCGGGCCAGGAGTTTACCGTTTTAATGGAATCGCCAAGCGATCCTGGCCTAGGTCGTGTGCGTTTTGACGGCTCAGCCCGCAACGGCGACCACGCACATGGCCAATCAGATGGCGTGGTGCTATTTCAAGCCTATAACTATTCCGACGTTGATGGAGAGCTGAATCCGTATCGTTGGTTTCATGAGCATCTTTTAGACGGCGGACAGGTCTCTATTGCCGTAGGGCTTTGGCCAATTGAAGCGGGAAATCTGACAATATTCAGACGTTTTGAAGTCTCAGGAAACGGATTTTCAGAAATACTTAGCGTAGCAAGGGATGAGATATGGCAAATAAAAAACGACCCTACAAACTCTGAAAATTGTTCTCCGCTCGAGGGATAACAGGAAAATCGTATATAACGTGGTGTCCTCAATGGCACGCCTTTCAGCTTGTTTTTTATTTTTGGTGTTTTGGACAAGCGTAACAGACGCGCAAAGCACTAGTTTTCCAGATGCGCTTTGGTCTTCGGACCTGATTGCGCGTGCTGAAATGCCTTTAAGTTCCATTATGCAAGGGCAGCACATTCTTCTACCGGACCCGCCGCTCCAAGGAAGTGAAGAGGAGAGTTACGAACTCAGCCGCCTTCTGATGATGCAAGACACACTACGAAGTCAGAGTAGGATAGCTCAAATCATTGAAGAGCATACGGCCCCCGATATACTTGATTTTTTAGTATCTCGCGGTGTGATTCCATTTGAAATCGATGCTCCAGTTCTTTGGGAAGTTCTAAGGCATGGCTTGTATGATATCGAAATTATCACTATCAGGGAAAAGCTTCGCTTCAACAGACCGCGCCCATCCCAAATTCAAGAAAATATTGAAACAGCAGTGCCAAATCCACCGCACGCAGCTTATCCGTCTGGTCATGCGAGCCAGGCAGAATTCGTCTCACAAGTCCTTCGGCGCTTAGTCCCAGTTTGCGAGTACACATATCGGCGTTTTGCGTCAGAGATCGCGTTTAACAGAGAAATTGCGGGCGTTCACTATCCCTCCGATAGTGTGGCGGGCTTCTTGTTAGCTTCTCGCTATACAGAGATTCTCGAACAAAGCGAATTTTGGGCTTTGTATCGTGACGATGCTCGCCGAGAGCTCTGGTTGTATGTTAGGTCAAATACTTGCGCAGTGAACAATGGAGCAGAAGATTAAGGAAGGTCTGAAAAACCTCGCGCTCTGATTTGGTTGCGGTTGACTGAGCGGGACATTGAAAGATGCCCACCGATGCCTAAGGAACGTCTGAACAACGCCTTCGGCTGCGCCGCCGTCACCGTTTGAGGTCAGTTTGGGGCCAGGCAGGCTCCGTTTCCAGCGATTTTCGCGCCATTTGGGGGTCTGTTACGGCTGAGTGCAGGATCGTACGTTAGCTGCGGATCACTGCATGCAGGCGGTCCCCTTTGCGCGATCTTGAATAAGAAACAGGTTAAGGTGCATGTTTTAAGCGCTCAAGGCCATCTTTGGCAGGTTGTCTCAAACCAGCGCTTGAGACACAGATTGGCAATTGGCTTTGACGATAGTCATTTAAAATCAATCTGTTGCGGACTTCCAGAAGAGTTTATCGTACTATTTTGCACTCAGCCGTAAACGACCCCCAGTATGGGCGCATAAGCTGCGCGGGATTTTGTCTAAGCACTGTTCAAGATGTGTCGCTCGATTAACCCACTCGCGATCGCGCTCTGAGGCTTGGTCTCCGGCCCCTCCGAAGAGCTCATCCGCCGCCGATCAGATGAACTGAAGCCCCTCGCTCAACCAGAACGGGGTGGATTCCGGTAGGGGGCAGGATCGTATCACAAGGCATTTTGGCGGTGCCGTCTGACGATGTCGGTGACGGTATTTTTCGAGATACCGAGATCCCGGGCAATCCATCGGTATGACCGTCCGTCTTCGATGGCCTGGAGAACCTTCGGGGCCAGCTTGTCAGACTTGGGTCGTTGTCCCGGCTGCCGCCCAAGCTTTTTGCCACGTGCTCGCGCGGCGGCAAGGCCGGATTTCACGCGCTCGCTGAGAAGGTCGCGCTCGAACTGGGCGATCCCTGCCAGCATGGTGGCCATCATCCGACCATGGGGTGTGTCGAGCTCGAAGGTCATGCCGTTCATAGCCACGACCGAGACTTTCCAGCCTGCGAGCCGATTGAGGGTATCGAGCAGATCCTGTGTGGACCGCCCCCACCGGGAAAGCTCACTGACCAGAATGGCGTCTATCTGTCGGGCCTGCGCGAGATCGAGGATCTGGTTGCGTGCAGCGCGATTGGCTGAGGCCCCAGAGGCCGTTTCCTTGAATACGCCGACCACGTCAAAGCTCCCGCGTTCTGCGAATGCGGTCAGTTCCGCGACCTGCCGCTCACAAGACTGGTCGGACGTCGAAACTCTGGCGTAGATGGCCGCGCGTTGTCCCAGTTGAACCCCCTCGGATTTTGGCCTTGCAAGCCTTTGATTTTGCTGGTGCGGATTTTGTCCTGAACAGACTAATGACTAACAAGGACAATCCCACATGCCAAGACGCTCTATTCTGACCGCGCGCCAACGCGCAGCGTTGATCGACCTCCCGCAAGACGAAGCCAGCATCCTCCACCACTACACGCTGTCAGATCATGACATCGAAGTCATTCGAACCCGTCGTCATGCACGCAATCGACTTGGCTTCGCCCTGCAGCTTTGTGCGTTCCGGTATCCTGGCCGACTGTTGGTGTCGGGGGAGGTCATTCCCGAGGCCATCAGCCGCTTCATCGCCGCACAGCTTGGCGAAGAGATGGATGAGCTTTCCAGGTACGCTGAGACCGACGTAACGCGGCGAAGGCATCTGGTCGACTTGCGCCAAGTCTACGGCTTCAAGATGTTCTCCGGCCATCGTGCGCGGGAACTTAACACCTGGCTGGCTGGCGAGGCGGAGAACGCGGCGTCCAACCACGATCTGGCCCGCCGATTTGTCGAAGAGTGCCGCCGGACCAGGACCATCCTGCCGGGCATGTCCGTGATCGAGCGGCTATGCGCAGATGCGCTTGTCGCGGCGGAACGTCGGATCGATAGCGCCATCGTGGCACGGCTGGATGATGCCATGAAAGCCCACCTCGATGGCCTGCTCTCGGAGATGGTCGAGGGCAAGGTCAGCCGGTTCGTCTGGTTGCGTCAGTTCGAGGTGGGGCAGAACTCAGCCGACGTCACCCGCCTACTTGACCGGCTGGAATTCCTGCAGGAGATGACCCTGTCGCCTGACATCCTCTCTGGCATTCCACCCCATCGGGTGACCCGCCTGCAGCGTCAGGGTGAACGCTATTTTGCCGATGGCCAGCGTGACATTAGCAGTGATCGCCGCCTGGCCATTATCGCGGTCTGCGCCGTTGCATGGCGCGCGGTGCTTGCCGACGCGGTGGTCGAGACCCATGACCAGATCGTCGGCAAGACATGGCAGGGTGCAAAGAAGCTATGCGATGCAAGGATCGCTGACGCCAAAACCGCGGTGCAAGACACCCTGCGTGCCTTCAAATCCCTCGGCGCCGCTTTGTTGGTCGCCAGAAGCGATGGCGAGCCGTTGGATCAGGCAACAGAGCTGGCCTGTGGGTGGGAGCGGCTCGAAGGGTTGGTTGCAACCGCCGCTGAGTTGACGGACACGATGGCTGCTGACCCCTTGGCGCATGTTGGCCAAGGCTATCATCGGTTCCGGCGCTATGCCCCGCGCATGCTGCGCGTGCTGGATATCAAGGCGGCGGGTGTCGCGGCGCCTTTGCTGCACGCCAGTACGCTGATCGCAGAGGACGAGAAACCCGAGATACGGCCGGTGGGATTCCTGCGGCGCGGCTCGAAATGGCATCGCCATCTGAATGCGCAGGATGAAGACGGTCACCGGCTCTGGGAAGTCGCCGTGTTCTTCCATCTGCGGGATGCGTTCCGCTCTGGCGATATCTGGCTCTCCCAATCCAGGCGTTACGGTGATCTGAAGCAGGCCTTGGTCCCCGCTGAGGCGGTGAAGGACATACCAAGACTGGCAGTGCCGCTCGATCCGGAAGCCTGGCTTGCCGATCGCAAGGCGCGCATGACCGACGGACTGAAGCGGCTGGCCAAGGCGGCGCGTGCCGGAGCCATCCCCGGTGGGTCGATCGAGAACGGCATCCTGAAGGTCGACCGCCTGAGCGCAGCCGTGCCCGAAGAGGCGGACGAACTCGTGCTCGATCTCTACGACCGGCTACCCGCCATACGGATCACCGAACTGTTGCAGGAGGTCGATGCGGATATAGGCTTCACCGAAATCTTCACAAACTCGCAAACCGGCGCGCCCTGCAAAGACCAGATCGGAATGCTGACGGTGCTGCTGGCCGAAGGCCTGAACCTCGGGCTCAGCAAGATGGCCGAAGCGACCAACACCCATGATTACTTCCAGCTCTCCCGCCTGTCGCGATGGCATGTGGAAAGCGACGCCATCAACCAGGCCCTTGCCATGGTGATTGACGCGCAGTCCCGGCTGCCCATGGCCAAGTTTTGGGGTGGCGGCGTGACCGCGTCCAGCGACGGACAGTTCTTCCCCGCCGCCCGGCAGGGCGAAGCCATGAACCTCATCAACGCGAAATACGGCTCCGAGCCGGGCCTCAAGGCCTATACCCATGTCTCCGACCAGTTCGGCCCCTTCGCAACCCAGAACATTCCGGCCACCGTGAGCGAGGCACCCTACATCCTGGATGGGCTGCTGATGAACGAGGCGGGGCGGAAGATCACAGAGCAGTATGCCGACACCGGGGGCTTCACCGATCACGTCTTTGCCGTGACCTCGCTGATCGGGTTCCGGTTCATCCCGCGTATCCGTGACCTACCATCCAGACGGCTCCACCTGTTCGACCCGGCGTCAGCGCCGGACGAATTGCGCGGTCTGATCGGGGGCAAGATCCGCGAGGGCCTTATCGTCCAGAATTGGCCCGGCGTCCTGCGTTCCGCGGCCACCATAGTGACGGGCGCTATGCCGCCCAGTCAGTTGCTCAAGAAGTTCGCGGCCTATCCGCGACAACACGAGCTGGCCGTGGCGCTCCGCGAAATCGGTCGCGTCGAGCGCACCCTCTTCATCATCGAGTGGATACTCGACGCCGACATGCAGCGCCGGGCCCAGATTGGCCTGAACAAGGGCGAGGCCCATCACGCCCTGAAAAACGCCCTGCGTATCGGGCGACAGGGTGAAATCCGCGATCGCACCGCCGAGGGGCAGCACTACCGCATGGCCGGCCTCAACCTGCTCGCCGCCATCACCATCTACTGGAACACCAAGTACCTCGGTCAGGCCGTGGCCGCGCGGCAGCGGGCCGGGTTGAATTGCGGCCCCGATCTACTGGCACATATCTCCCCGCTCGGATGGGCGCACATCCTGCTCACTGGCGAGTACCGCTGGCGGCGGCAAACCGGGGGTAGGTTGTGAAGTAATCATGCCTATATCTTGCCGCCTTCACAGCCACCAAACGGGCGCACAGCGCTCATCGCCACCACGAAGGCGACCACAGAGCTCAAATTGAAGGGAAATAGGGGGCGTCAGGGCCTTGTGATACGATCCTGCCCCCTACCGGAATCTACCCCTACAGGGCCGATTAGACGACCCTAATTGCACTCACGGCATGTGGTCTCGCACCACATCCGGCGCAGCGCCGCTCCGAAATCCTTCGCATAGTGATCCGCGTCCCAGCTGGGCTGGGCGAGGAGCCGGGCGCGCAGGCTCCATTTCAAATCGCGCAGCGCCGCCCGATCCTGCGCGACCGCCACGGCCTTGGCGACATAGTCCGCGTCATCCCGGGCCACCCAGTCTGGCAGCCCGGCTGCGGTCATGAAGCTTGCTCCCATGCGCGAGACGAACTGGCCGCCTTCAAGGGTCAGGACCGGCACACCCATCCAGAGTGCTTGCAGGCTGGTGGTGCCGCCGCAATAGGGGACGGGGTCGAGGGCGATGTCGATCTCGGAATAGGACTGCATCATGACGTCGAGGCCGACCGGGCCGCGGAATCCCAGACGATCTGCGTCGATCCCGTGATCGGCGAAGAGGCGGCGGAAGCGGGTGACTGCACCTGCATCCTTGAAGCTGGGCGCGCGGAGGAGAAGGCGCGCGCCGGGGACCGCGTGCAGCACGTTTGCCCACAGCCGGATCGTGCGCGGGGTCAGCTTGGGGATGTTGTTGAACGAGCCAAAGGTCAGCGGCCGCCCCTGGCTCGCGTTAAAATCCGGCAACGGATACTCCGCCTCGGGCGCAAAGCAGAACACGGTGTTGGGCAGCCGCATCACGCGCTCCGAGCAAAGGGGATCGGCCTCGGGCGGGGTGACGACCGGATCACCGATCAGCCAGTCGATATTGGGCACCCCGGTCGAGCCCGGATAGCCGAGGAAACTCGCCTGCACCGGCGCCATGCGGCGGGCGAAGGCGCGCAGGCCACCCCCGGCGGTATGCCCGGCAAGGTCGATGAGGATATCAATCCGGTCGGCTTCAACCTGGGCAGGCAGCTGGACGGTGTTGACGTCACGCCAAGTGCCCGCACGGCGGCGGGCGAGACGGGTCTGGTCATCCACCGTAGTGCCCATGTTGTAGATGGTCAGCGGCAGGCGCGCGTGGTCCCACCGCGCCAGCAGGGGCTGCATGAAGATATTGACGGGATGCTGGTGGTGCAGATCACCGGTGACCATGCCGATCCGCAGCGGGCGGTCAGGGTTTGGGTCGGCCCCGAAACTGTCTCGCGTCCGGGCATCTTGCCCCCAGGACACGAACAGCGCACGGTGGCGCTCTGCCACCACTTCCGGGGTGACGCTGTCGGCATAGAGCAGGCTCATGGCGGCGTTGGAGGCAAAGCTCTCCTGGCCCCCGGCCACCAGCCCTTCGTAAAGGGCAAGGGCGGTCTCCGCATCCCCCAGCCGGTTGGCGATCGAGGCGCGCAGGGCCGCACTTGCCACCGCGGGCACCGCGCCAGAGGCTTCGGCCCGGTCGAGTGAGGTGAGGGCGTCCTCCAGCAGCCAGGCCTTGACCTGCATATCGGCCAGATCAAGATGGGCCTGCGCGTCTTCGGGGCGCAGCACGGTCCAGCGCGTCAGGATGGCCACGGCTTCGGCCCAGAAATTGAACCGGTAGGCGAGCTGGGCCAGGGCCCGCAGGAGGCTTGGGTCTTCGGACGCGGAGAGCCGCTCCATCAGCGCCTGCGCCTCGTCCATCATGCCCAGGCGTAGATAGGCTTCTGCGATATCAAGGTCGATCAGCGGCGCGAGGGTGGCAGATCCCGCCAGCAGCCGCGCCTGGCGCAGTGCCTCAAGCGCGCGCGGCAGATCGGTGCGCTCCATCCGAAACCGGGCCATATCGCGGCACAGACCGGCCATCGCCGTGACCGGCTCAGGGCCAGCCCCGGCGCGGTCGAGCGCCTTCTGAAACGCAACGGCGGCCCGCTCTGCGGTATCTGGCCCGGGCTGCTCCTCCATCAGCCGGGCGAGTGCCAGAGCAGGCCGCGCATCCATCGGACGCGCCGCCATCGCGGCAGTGTAGCTGGCGGCGGCATCATCGGCCTCGCCAAGCCCCCGCAGCACGTTGCCATGTTCCAGAAGGGCGTCGAAACTTTTGGGATCTATACGCAGTGCCGCCTCATAGGCCCCCCGTGCTGCAGTCTCCTCCCCCAGCCGACGCAAGGCGCGGGCCCTGAGCACATGTGCACTCGCCAACTCCGGGGCGCGCGCCACTGCCCGGGCGGCCGCCTCCACGGCTTCGGCGAACCGGCCCTCGCGGAGGGCCGCGTTCGCGGCATTGAAGGCGGCGGCGGCGGCCGGTGAAATGGAGATAGGCCATGGCGACATCTCAGTTCATCGGGCCAGTAGGGTCTGGCAGGGCCTCCGGCTTCACGGCAAAGCGGATCTCATCGTTGCGGAAGCCGAGCGCCATCGGGCGGATCACACCCGGCAGGAGGTTGACGTCATAGATCTCCTCGATGATGCCGCCGATCTCCAGCCGGTGTTCAATGTCGCCGGTGCGCAGGTTGACGACGCAGATCGCGCATTGCGCGCTGACGCCTTCGGCATCCAGCCGTTCGTTCAGCGCAAGCCCCTCGAAGGTGCGGTTCTCGCGCGGGCGCGATAGCCCGATCACGGCGTAATCGCCGACAAACGCCAGCCCGCGTGTAAAGCCGGGCAGGAAGCAGACTGGCTCGAACTTACCGGTGGCCAGATCGATCCGGCCAAACTCGCCGGTGCCCGCCTGCAGCATCCACAGTGTGCCTTGGTAGAAGCGCGGCGAATGCGGCATCGAGAGGCCTTGGGCGATGACTTCGCCGGTTGGTACCTCTAGCACAACGCCGCCATCGCGGCGCTTCTCACGCCAGCCCTCAAAAACATTGGTGCGTGACAGGCAGGTGACAAAGGCGGGTTGGCCGCCCTTCATCGCCAGTCCATTCAAATGGCAGCGGTCCTCGGCGGCCAGCCGGTCGATGAAGGGGGGGCGCCAGACTTCGCGGAAGCTGCCCCGCTCGGCGAGCGTCGCGAGGCAGTTGAAGCGGGTTGCCACGAAGACCGGCTTGCCCCCGGCATCCTCGTGGATGTCATGGATGTCGAGATCCCCGGTGGTGTGGCCGGTCACTGGCACATAGAGCGTGTCATAGCCGTCGCGGGTCTCGCCTTCGTCCAGAAAATTCTCGAAGCGCCAGAGCTGGTGGATCGAACTCATCCAGAAGCGTCCCTGTCCGACGCCAAGCCCCATTGGCCGCTCAAAGGTCCGCTCAAAGACCGACAGGCGCCCATCGGGTTGCAACCCGAGCAGGAAGACCTTGCCCGCCTGATAGGTGGTCATCGCAAGACTGACCTTTGTCTGCGCCAGCCAGGTGGTGAACAGGCGGGAGCCGTGGAATTCCAGCGCAGGTTTTGTTTGTTCGGTCATCGGTGGCCTTTCTCATCAAGGTCATGTGCGGATCGGGTCGGGCGCTTCATTCGCGGAAAGCGCGGGCGCGGACCCGTTCAAGGGGTTGCAAAAGGTAGTCGATCACCCGACGGCGACCCGCGAGAATGTCGATCTCGGCGGTCATGCCCGGGATAATGCGGGCTTGTTCGCCATCGGCATCATAAAGTGCGCCTTCGGTACGAACGACAATCAAGAAGACCTCCGCTTCATCGCGCTCACTGCGTTTGACCGCATCGGCCCCGATCCGCAAGATGCGCCCGTCCAGAGCCCCGTAGCGTGTAAAATCATAGGCGGTGAGCTTGACACGGACCGGTTGGTCGGGGCGCAGGAAGGCAATATCCTGCGGCAAGACATAGGCCTCGACCAAGAGCGCGTCATCAATTGGCACGATCTCGACCACATCTTCACCCGCGCGGACTGCTCCCCCGAGGGTGCGTCGGTGCAGTCGGTTCACGATCCCCGCGACCGGCGCGCGCAGGACCGCCCGCGCCGCCATGCTTTCCAATGCGGGCAAGGATGGCCGCAAAACGGCAAGTTCGGCGGTGGCATCGGCCAGTTCGCGCAGGGCCTCTGCGGCAAAACGGCTGCGGGCGGCGGCGATGGTGTCCTCGACTTCTGAAAGCGCTGTCTCAAGTCGCGCCAGCGCCGCCTCAGCCCCGGCAATGCGACCATCGATCTCTTCCTCCTGGCGGCGCAGGGTCAGCAGCGTTGTCTGCGGCTCCACGCCCCGTTCCACAAGGGGGGCGATGATCGCCCGTTCCTCGGTGAGGATGTCGCGGGTCCGGCTGGCGGTGCGGATCTCGGTCCGGGCTTCAACCTGTTCCTGGCGGCGCTGTTCGCGGCGGCGCTCCAGCACCCCGATCTCGGAGGTAAGCGCCGCGGCCCGTCCGGCATGCAGCGCGCGTTCGCTGACCACCAGTTCGGGCGCTGCCGTCTCGAGATCAGCCGGGAACACCGGAACTCGCCCGTCGATCTCGGCTGACAGCCGTTCGATCCGGGCCTGAAGGGCGATGGCGCGCTGGGTCTCCCGGTCAAGCTGGCTGGTCTGAACCAAGGCGTCCAGTTCGACCAAAGGGGTTCCAGCCTCGACCAGGTCACCTTCGTCGACAAAAACCGAACGGATGACCCCGGCCTCGGCCGCCTGCACCCGCTGGACATCACCCGCCGGCACAATACGGCCAGGTGCCCGGGTCACGTCATCGATCTCGGTCGCCCAGGCCCAGATGAAGATCGCCGCGATCACCGCGAAGATGGTGAACAGAAGGGCGGAGGCGCGTAAAGGCGTGCGCCCGCGCAACTCATAGACCAGCCGGTCAAGATCGCGATCTGCGCTCATGCCCCGCCCCCCGAAGCCTGACGCCGGATCACCAGACTTTTCGGCCCGTCGGCGATGACCTTTCCTCCGTCGATAACGATCACCCGGTCCACGAGGTCCAGCAGGCTGGTGCGGTGGGTGATCAGGACGAGCGTCCTGCTATCGAGCACCGACTTGAGTCGCGCGATCAGCGCCGCCTCCGACTGGATGTCCATTGCGGCTGTGGGTTCGTCCAGCACCAGGATTGGCGGGTCCCCCATGAGGGCACGCGCGAGCGCCACGGCTTGACGCTGTCCGCCCGATAGGCCCTGGCCGCGCTCGCCAAGCCGCATGTCGTAACCTTCCGGATGGCGGGCCGCGAAGGCCTCGACCCCAGCCAGGCGGGCGGCCTCGAGGATCTCGTCATCCCGGGGGCGCACCGCGCCAAAGGCGATATTCTCACGCAGGGTTCCAGACAGAAGCCATGGCTCCTGCAGCACTGCACCTGTATTGCGCCTGAGGTCCGTTGGGTCGATTTGGCGGATGTCTATCCCGTCGGCCAGCACCGCGCCCTCGGTGGGCTGGTAGAGGCCGAGGAGCAGCCGGGCGACGGTGCTCTTACCCGAGCCGATGGGGCCAAGGATCGCCACCCGCTCGCCCGGTGCGATGTCGAAACTGACATCGTCCAGCGCAGCGCCCTGCTGATCTGGATAGGCAAAGCTGACCCCGTCGAAACTGATCTCGCCTGACAGCCGGGGACGCGAGAGGAACTGGCGCCCTGCGGGATGTTCGCCGGGGGCCTGCATCAGCATCTCAATGCTACGGTACGAGCTGCGTGCCTGGTGCAGCCGCGTCAGCGTCTGGGAGATCAGGGCGAGTGGGGCCAGCGCGCGCCCGGTCAGGATAACCGCTGCAATCAGCACGCCCGAGGTGATCTGGCCTGACACGACCAGCAGCGCGCCATAGACCACGATCAGGATTTGCGACGACTGCTGGACAAAGCCGGTGGCGTTGATGGCGCCTTGTGTCACGGCGCGGCTCTTGACGGCATAGCTGGATTGGCGTCGGATCGCCTCGGCCCAGCGAACGCGCATCTGTAGGCCCGCGCCGGCGGCCTTGATCGTCTCGATGCCGGTCAGGGTCTCGACCAGAACGGTCTGCTTCATTTGTCCTTCTGAGAGTACGCGGTCGGCGAGTCGGCCCAGGATCGGCTGGACCGCCACCCCGATCAGCAAGACCAGCGGCACGGTGATCGCGGGTACGATGGCGAGCGGCCCCGCAAGCAGGTAGATCGCACCGACGAAGATGACCACGAAGGGCAGGTCCACCAGCGCCACCATGGTGGCCGAGGTGAAGAAGTCGCGCAGGCTCTCGAACTCCCGCATGGTGGCGGAGACCGCCCCGACGGAGCCTTTGCGCGCGGCCATCTCGGTCTCGATCAGATGATCAAAGACCCGCTGGCCCATATCGAGATCGGCCCGCTTGCCCGCATGGTCGATGAAACCCGCACGCAGGGTCTTCAGGACCAGGTCAAAGACCAGCGCGACCGCAACGCCGATCGTCAGGGCAAACAGTGAGTCCGTTGCAGCCGATGGCAGGATCCGGTCATACACCACCATGGTGAAGAGCGACGTGACGAGGGCGAGGCTGTTGATGATCGTCGCGGCCAGCCCGACCTGGATATAGGCCCAGCGGTTTGCGGAGATCGCGTCGCGGAACCAGTGGCCGCGCACACCGGCTTCGCGTTCATCCGTTGCACGACGATGTTCAGGGCGCAGGACCAGAACATGGCCGGTCAGGTCACGCTCCAGCTCTGCCACGGGAACATCGATCAGCGCCTCGCCGGAGCGCGGGTCATGGATGGCGGCCGTCTCGCCCTCGCGCCGGTGCAAAACCACCGCACCGCTCGATTTGGTCAGGAGGATCGCGGGCATCAAACCTGCGTCGATCTGCGCCAGCGGGTAGTGCCCGAAGGCCGCCTGTAGCCCGGCCTGTTCTGCAGCCGCAATTGCAGCGCGGACCTCGCCGGTGATTCCTGACTGCCGCGGGCCAGAAAGTGCATCATGCAAGGCCCCGACGGTCAGCGGCCTGCCATGATGCGCGGCCACATGCAGAACGCAGCGCTCCAGCGCGGTGGACACCGCTTGAGCCGGTGACGCAGAGACGACCTCCAACCCGCTCATTGGCTTGCCTGACCGGAGATCGTCGGCGTTGGCAGGGTCACAGCAAACACATCCAATATATCGCCGGTGGCGGCCAGAATTGCATAGCCCAGGACCGCCCGGTCATGCTCGGCCAGGATGCGCTGACGTTCCGAGGCCAGCGCCTCGCGTTCGGCGTCCAGCAGTTCGATCAGGCTGCGGCGGCCTGCCTGGAACTGATCACGCGCCATCTCGAGGTTGGCCCGGTTCGCCTCGGTCGCGGCACGCGCCGCGGCCAGCCGGTCCGCAACCGCGCCCCGTTCCGCCGTCAGGATACGCAACCGGCTCTCCAACTCCCGGCGGGTGGCGTCGAGATCCACACGGCGGGCGTCGATCCGCGCATCGGCGGCAGCCACGCGGGCAGTGCGGCCTCGGGCGGGGGAGAGGAGTTGTTCCGATGCGAGACCAGCTACCGCTGATCCCCCCGGGATTGCAGAGACACTCACCGACAGGCTCGGCACCCGACCGGCCAGTGCGGCTGTGTGCTCGGCTTCAGCTGCCAGAACCTCCGCCTCGGCCCGGCGCAGGGTGGGGCTGCCCTCGGCCCCGGCCTCTGGCGCACGTGGCGCTTGTGGCGGCAGCGACAGGCCTGGCGTAGGCGCTTGTCCGAAGACCTCGATGAAGATTGCGTCGGCCCGGGTCACCTCGGAGCGGGCAGCAACGACCGCCGCGCGCTCGTTGGCCAGCCGGCTACGGGCAGTCAGCGCGTCCACGCTGGAGCCCAACCCCGCCGACGACCGTTCCTCGATTTGCGCCGTCGTCGCCTCCAGAGAAGCAAGAGAGGTCTCGGACACCCGCAGGAGCGCCCCGGCGGTCGCTACCCCGGCCCAGGCCTCGACCGACGAGAGTGTGGCGCGGGATCCTGCATCAAGGCGTCCGGCAAGACCGCCGAGCACACGCGCCCGGGCTGCCGTCTCGCGCCCCGCGCTTGCGCCGCCATCATAGAGGAGCTGCGAGATCGCGCCGAAGGAGGTCACGCCGAACCCACTTGTATCCTCCGGTCGCAAGCCAACAGTGATCTGCGGCAGGAAAGCACCACCTTCGGCCAATAGATTGGCCTCAGCCGCGCGCAGGGCCGCCTCTCCGCGCCCGAGTGTCGGGCTGCTCGTCACTGCCTGCGCCACGGCCTTGCCGAATACCCCGTCTGCAAGGCTTGCGGGCAGCCGCGCCTCGCGGGTGACGACGGCGGTTTCCAACGCGGTCAGGTCCGGCGGGGTCACGCAGGCCGTCAGCAGCGTGGCTGCTAGGATCGTGGCGGTCAGGGGCGGTCTCATGTTTGGGAAAGTCCTGGGAATGGCAGCGGCACCACGTCTGCGGAGGTGTCCGCAGCAAGGGCCGTGAGAAAGCTTGATCCGGCTACGGCGCGCTTGCGAGGGGGGAGTGGCGGAGGTTTTGCAGAGGATGCGGTGGTCATGTGCGCCTCGGCCTTCGCCATCCAGGACAGATGCGCCAGGGAGACGAGACCGGCGTGCAGAAGCGCCAGCGCCCCGGCCCTGTACAGAGTGAGGACAGCGTTCTCCGTAAGACGCCCTGCCGCAGCCGCATCGACCGTGAGGAGATGGTCCTCCCCATCAAGTGGGGTGAGCAGGTCGTGATGGCGCAAAGCGGTAGCTGTGTGGACGGTCGCGGGCAGCGATTCAGCATGCGTCTTCAGGAGACCGGATATCTTGGCCGTCTCGGCCGACAGCGCAGCGGCGTTACCTTCCGCGAATAGCGGCGTTCCACCGGGGCCTTGCATCACAAGGTCACTCGCGTCATGCAGCGCCAGCGCGTGTCCGCCCCCCAACTCCACCAGATCGAAAGGCCAAGCCGCCAGGCGCGGGGGCAGCCAGGCCGCCTGCCACCGACCATCGCTCCCGATGAAGGCGGACCTGCCCGATGGCGAACGTCGCAGGAGGACATGCAGGGCATAGCCTTGTCCTACCGGTACGAACACCAGAGGGAAACAGGAAGCGGCCGAAAACGCCTCAGTCAGCGCGATAGGAACAGACCGCAACGCGCCCGCAAACGCGTAGCGCTCCGGTCGGTGCCAAGACCATTGCCCATGACGGTCCCATCTGATGGGCTGGGCTGTTCCTCCGATCTCCAGCATCTCGGATCAGAGGATGACGTGTGACGGCACAAGCTCGTCCGGCCGGATATCCTCGAGGATCATCACCGTGTCCGCATCAAAGGTGATACGGGTGTCGTGGCCCCCAGGACCCTCGGGGGCGAGTAACGCCGCGAAGTCCGCGAAATCTTCCAGCCCAAAGTCGGAAACGTCCAGCCGGTCTCCCTCGCCACCGTCAAAGTCCAGGATGGTGGTGGTGCCGTCCAGATTGCGGAGTGTGAAGGTATCGGCGCCTGCACCACCCGAAAGCCGGTCAATGCCACCGCTGCTGATCAGCGCATCATCTCCAACGCCGGCAAAAATGATGTCATTCGCCCTCACCCCCGTCAGGCTGTCATCGCCAAGGGTGCCAACCTCGGTCGCCACGCCGCTGAAATCGGCGCCGAACAGCACAAAGCTCGCGCCGGAGCGGAACCCGTTCGGGCCGTCGCCATTGGCCCCGACGATCAGATCGTCAAACCCGTCGCCGTTCACATCGCCCGCAGAGCTGACAGAGCGGCCAGAGCGGTCATACTCCGACACGCCGTTGATCACGATGCCGCCGATGCCCGCCTCGATGGCGGACAGCTCAACCGCCGTCCCATCCGTCTTGCCGAACACCACAAAGCTCGCACCGGATGAGGTGCCATTCGGGTCGTCGTAAGGTGCCCCGACGATCAGGTCGTCAAACCCGTCGCCGTTCACATCCCCAGCAGAGCTGACAGAGACGCCCGACCTGTCATACTCCGACACGCCGTTGATCACGAAGCCGCCGGTGGCCGCCTCAACATCAGACAGCTCGACCGCCGTCCCATCCGTCTTGCCGAACACCACAAAGCTCGCGCCAGAACGATCGCCGTTCGGGTCGTCGTTATCGGCGCCGACGATCAGGTCATCAAGCCCGTCGCCGTTCACATCCCCCGCCGAGCTGACAGAGTAGCCAGAGCGGTCACCCGCCGAGACACCGTTGATCACGAAGCCGCCAGTGCCCGCCTCTATGGCGGACAGCTCCACCGCCGTCCCATCCGTCTTGCCGAACACCACAAAGCTCGCGCCGGATGAGGTGCCATTCGGGTCGTCGTTACGGGCTCCGACGATCAGGTCATCAAACCCGTCGCCGTTCACATCGCCCGCCGAGCTGACAGAAAAGCCAGAGAAGTCATAAATCGACACGCCGTTGATCACAAAGCCGCCGGTGCCTACTTCAACCGCCGACAGCTCCACCGCCGCCCCATCGGTCTTGCCAAACACCACAAAGCTCGCGCCGGAGTCGTTGTTGAGGTTCGGGTCGGCAAAACGGGCTCCGATGATTAGGTCATCAAACCCGTCGCCGTTCACATCGCCCGCTGAGCTGACTGAGCGACCTGATAGGTCACCCTCCGACACGCCGTTGATCACGAAGCCGCCGGTGCCCGCCTCCACAGCCGACAGCTCCACCGCCGTCCCATCCGTCTTGCCGAACACCACAAAGCTCGCGCCAGAGTTGCTGCCGTTCGGGTCGTCGCCACCGGTTCCGACGATCAGGTCGTCAAACCCGTCGCCGTTCACATCGCCCGCCGAGCTGACTGAGCGACCTGATAGATCATCCACCGACACGCCGTTGATCACGAAGCCGCCGGTGCCCGCCTCAACAGCTGACAGCTCCACCGCCGTCTCATCCGTCTTGCCAAACACCACAAAGCTCGCGCCGGATGAGCTGCCGTTCGGGTCGTCGTAAGGGACCCCGACGATCAGGTCGTCAAACCCGTCGCCGTTCACATCGCCCGCCGAGCTGACAGAATAGCCAGAGCGGTCACCCGCCGAGACACCGTTGATCACGAAGCCGCCAGTGCCCGCCTCGATGACAGTGAGATCGATGGAAGCGATTGGACGGTTTCCTGCAATCGTCACCCCTTCGGCGACCTGCAGTGTGGCATGGCCGTTGGTATAGACCGCGTAGGTCGCATCGCCATCGGTGATGTCCGTCCGCTGGCCCCAGTCACTACCGGCCAGCGTCACCGTATCAGTATCAGTACCGAGGATACGCAGCGTGTTGGCCCCTTCAGCCAGGCGGAACAACTCGAGAGGCGATATCACCAGCTCGTTGCCGAGGCCGTTCAAGTCGATCTCCTCGATTGATGTGAGCGAGGTGTTGTCAAGCGCGTCCAGATCAAGCACTAGGCCCTTGCCCGTCAGCCTGAGCGTGTCACGGCCCGTACCGCCATCGATCCGGTCAAAATCCAGATCGGCGATGGAGAGCACGTCATCGCCTGCGCCACCGCGCAGCACATCGGACCCTCCCGCGCCCTCCAGCGTGTCGTTGCCCGTCCCGCCGATCAGCACATCGCCTGCTCCCGTCCCCGTCAGGTCGTCGCTCCCAGCGGTCCCGAACGGGGTCGCAGCGCCACTGAAATCTCGCCCGAACACCACGAAACTCGCGCCGGAATTAAACCCATTGGGGCCGTCATCAGGTGCCCCCACGATCAGGTCATCAAACCCGTCGCCATCCACATCCCCAGCAGAGCTGACCGAAAAGCCCGAATTGTCAAACGCTGAGATCCCATTAAGTACGAAGCCACCCGTGCCCGCCTCAATGGTGCTGAGCTCCACCGCCGTCCCATCCGTCTTGCCGAACACCACAAAGCTCGCGCCGGATGAGCTGCCGTTCGGGTCGTCGTTTCTGGCTCCGATGATCAGGTCGTCAAACCCGTCGCCGTTCACATCGCCCGCTGAGCTGACAGAGTAGCCAGAGCGATCACCCGCCGAGACACCGTTGATCACGAAGCCGCCAATGCCCGCCCCAACAACCGCAAGCTCGACGGCCGACCTGTCGCTCTTGCCGAACACCACAAAGCTCGTGCCAGAATTTGACCCGTTTCGGTCATCGTCAGGTGCCCCGACGATCAGATCGTCAAACCCGTCGCCATTCACATCTCCGGCAGAACTGACCGAGTGGCCTAATTCGTCTCCCTCTGAGGGTCCATTGATCGCGAAGCCGCCCGTGCCAGACATGACAGTCGACAGCTCAACCGTCGCCCCATCGATTTTGCCGAACAACACGAAGCTCGAACCGGACCAGTTCCCGTTCGGGTCTGCACCAGGTGCTCCGACGATCAGGTCGTCCAAGCTGTCGCCGTTCACATCTCCAGCAGAACTGACCGACCAGCCGGTGCGGTCATCCGCCGCGACTCCGTTGATCGCGAAACCGCCCAGCCCCAACTCCAGAGACGAAAGCTCCACCGCCGACCCGTTGCTCTTGCCGAATACCACAAAGCTTGCGCCAGAATAGGATCCGTTCGGGTCGTCGTATGGTGAACCGACAATCAGATCGTCCAACCCGTCGCCGTTCACATCCCCCGCAGAACTGACCGAAAAGCCCGAAAGATCACCGGCCGAGACCCCATTGATCACAAATCCGCCCGATCCCGCCTCGATAGTCGAAAGCTCCACCGCCGACCCGTTGCTCTTGCCGAACACTACGAAGCTCGCGCCAGAACTGGGCCCATTCGGGGCGTCGTCAGGTGCACCCACGATCAGGTCGTCCAACCCGTCGCCGTTCACATCACCCGCAGAGCTGACTGAACGGCCCGAGAGATCACCGGCCGAGACCCCGTTGATCACGAAGCCACCCTTGCCCGCCTCGACATCAGACAGCTCCACCGCAGTCCCGTTGCTCTTCCCGAACACTACAAAACTCGCGCCAGAAGAGGGTCCGTTCGGGTCGTCAAAACGCGCCCCCACGATCAGGTCGTCGAGCCCGTCGCCGTTCACATCCCCCGCAGAACTGACAGAGCTGCCCGAGCGGTCGTCCACCGAGACCCCGTTGATCACGAAACCGCCCCTACCCGCCTCCATCGCGGTGAGCTCGATGGGAGCGATTGGAAAGTTTCCGGCAACCGTCACCCCTTCGGCGACCTGCAGTGTGGCATGGCCGTTGGTATAGACCGCGT
The DNA here is from genome assembly GCF_023336755.1 of Roseinatronobacter domitianus. Taxonomy (GTDB): domain Bacteria; phylum Pseudomonadota; class Alphaproteobacteria; order Rhodobacterales; family Rhodobacteraceae; genus Roseinatronobacter; species Roseinatronobacter domitianus. The sequence goes on from NZ_JALZWP010000012.1 coordinate 80,021, forward strand.
AGGTCGCATCGCCATCGGTGAGATCAGTCCGCTGGCCCCAGTCACTACCAGCCAGAGCCACTGCATCTGCAGACGTCCCCAGCACCCGCAGCGTATTGGTTCCCTCAACCAGACGAAACAACTCCAGAGGCGATATCACCAGCCCGTTGGCACCGCCATTCAGGTCGATCACCTCGATCGAGGTGAGAGAGGTGTTGTCCAGAACGTGTAGGTCCAGCGTCAGGCCCGTGCCCGTCAGCTTGAGCGTGTCACGGCCCGTACCGCCATCGATCCGGTCAAAACCAAGATCGGCGATGGATAGCACATCATCGCCCGCGCCACCGCGCAGCACATCGAACCCACCCGCGCCCTCCAGCGTGTCGTTACCCGTACCGCCGACCAGCACGTCGCGTGCTGCTGTCCCTGCTAGGCTGTCATCTCCCACCGAGCCAATCTCAGTCGCAGCATTGCTGAAGTCGCCGCCAAAGACCACGAAACTCGCGCCTGGGTTTGCTCCATACGGGCCGCCGCGATAAGCTCCCACGATCAGGTCATCAAACCCGTCGCCGTTCACGTCCCCCGCGGAGCTGACCGAGCGGCCCGACCTATTAGCAAATGACGCCCCGTTGATCACAAAGCCGCCCGATCCCGCCTCGATGGTGCTGAGCTCAACCACCGACCCGTCGCTCTTGCCATACACCACGAAGCTCGCGCCAGAACTGGGCCCATTCGGGGTGTCGTCAGGTGCCCCCACGATCAGGTCGTCGAGCCCGTCGCCGTTCACATCCCCCGCGGAACTGACAGAAAAGCCCGAGTTGTCAAACGGCGATATCCCATTGATCACGAAGCCGCCCGTGCCCGCCTCGATGGCGCTGACCTCGACCGTCGCCGCGTTGCTCTTGCCGAACACCACAAAGCTCGCGCCAGAATTTGACCCGTTTGGGTCGTCGTCAGGTGCCCCCACGATCAGGTCATCGAGGCCGTCGCCGTTCACATCGCCCGCAGAACTGACTGACCAGCCCAAATTATCGTAGGTCGACGCCCCATTTATCCTAAAGCCACCCGTGCTCGCCTGGACAGCCGAAAGCTCCACAGCTGACCCATCGCTCTTACCGAACACCACGAAGCTCGCTCCGGAAGGCCCCCACACGTTCGGGTTGCCGCGATAGGCTCCCACGATCAGGTCGTCCAACCCGTCGCCGTTCACATCACCCGCAGAACTAACGGAGAGGCCCGACTTGTCATAGGACGCAATGCCGTTGATGACGAAGCCGCCTGCGCCAGCCTCGACAGATGAAAGCTCCACCGCCGACCCGTCGCTCTTGCCAAACACCACGAAGCTTGCTCCGGAAGAGCGCCCATTCGGGTCGTCGTACGGAGAACCGACGATCAGATCGTCCAATCCGTCGCCGTTCACATCCCCCGCAGAACTGACAGAAAAGCCCGACTCGTCATAGGATGCGACCCCGTTGATCACAAAGCCACCCGTGCCCGCCTCGACCTTCGAAAGTTCAACCACCGAACCGTCCCTCTTGCCGAACAACACGAAGCTCGCGCCAGAATTTGATCCATTCGGGTCGTCTCCAGGCGCCCCCACGATCAGGTCGTCCAATCCGTCGCCGTTCACATCCCCCGCAGAACTGACAGACCAGCCCGAGAAGTCAAACGCTGAGACCCCGTTGATCACGAAGCCCCCGCTGGCCGCCTCCACGTCAGACAGCGCTACAGCCGATCCACCAGTCTTCCCGAACACTACAAAGCTCGCGCCAGAATAGGATCCATTCGGGTCGTCAAAACGCGCCCCCACGATCAGGTCGTCGAGCCCGTCGCCGTTCACATCGCCCGCTGAGCTGACAGAGCTGCCCGAGCGGTCGTCCACCGAGACCCCGTTGATCACGAAACCGCCGGTACCCGCCTCGATCGCGGACAGCGAAATGGCGGCGTCGTTCACGCCCGTGATCGTCACCGTCACCACCTGCGTCGTCCCGTCCGCCGTTGCGGCCGTGAAGCTGTCCGTCAGTGCCTCGCCCTCTGCCAGCGACTGGATTGCCGCTTGGGTATTATCCGCTGCATAACGCCAGGTCCCGTTGATCCCGAGCGTGAATGCCCCATGGCCGTTCGTGCCCGCAATAGCTGTTTGCGCTACGAACACCGCTTCACCCATATCAGCATCCGAGACGGTGAGGGTGCCAGAGGCGGTCAGGCTGCCCGCGATCACGTCCGCGTCCTTGGACACATCGTCGGTCGTGTCGCCGCCGATCGCGGCAGCATCATTGGCGCCGGTGATAATCACCGTCACCACCTGCTCAGTTCCGTCCGCCGTTGCGGCCGTGAAGCTGTCCGTCAGCGCCTCGCCCTCTGCCAGCGACTGGATCGCCATCAAGCTATTATCGGCCGTGTAGCTCCACGCCCCGTCCGTCCCGAGCGTAAACACACCATAGCCGTTCGACCCGGCCGCGTCCGTCTGCGCCGTGAACGCCGTTTCATCCGTATCAACGTCCGAGACGGTGAGGGCGCCAGAGGCGGTCAGGCTGCCCGCGGTCACGCCCGCGTCCTCGATCAAATCGCCGGTCGTGTCGCCACCGATCACCGCGCCATCGTTCACTCCCGTGATCGTCACCGTCACCACCTGCGTCGTCCCGTCTGCCGTCACCGCCGTGAAGCTGTCCGTTAGCGCCTCGCCGAGACCAAGCGTCTGGATCGCCGCCTGGCTGTTATCCGCCGAATAGTTCCAGACCCCGTTGGAACCAAGCATGAAGACGCCATGGCCGTTCGTGCCCGCAATAGCTGTTTGCGCCACGAATACCGCGTCACTCGTATCAACGTCCGAGACGGTGAGGGCGCCAGAGGCGGTCAGGCTGCCCGCGGTCACGTCCGCGTCCTCGATCAAATCGCCGGTCGTGTCGCCACCGATCACCGCGCCATCGTTCACTCCCGTGATCGTCACCGTCACCACCTGCGTCGTCCCGTCTGCCGTCACCGCCGTGAAGCTGTCTGTTAGCGCCTCGCCAAGCCCAAGCGCCTGGATCGGCGCTTGGACGTTGTCCGCCGCATAACTCCAGGACCCGTCCGTCCCGAGCTGGAACGCGCCGTAACCGTTCGACCCGGCCGTGCCCGTCTGCGCCACGAACACCGCCTCGCCTGCGTCCGCATCCGACACCGACAGCGTCCCCGACGCTGTCAGGTCGCCACCAGTCACGTGCGCGTCCTCAGTCACGGCACCACTAGTGGTGCCGCCGATCACCGCCCCACTGACGACTACAACCACATCGGAAGCGACCTCAAACGTTGCGTTGCCGTTGGTGTAAACCGCATAGGTCACGTTTCCCTCGGAAATGTCCGCCCCTTGGCTCCAGATACTGCCGGACAGCGTGACTGCATCATCGCTCTCGCCTATAACCCGCAAGGTGTTCGCACCCTCCGCCAGTCGGAACAGTTCGAGTGGGGAAAGCGTCAGCGCATTACCCCCGCCGTTTAGGTCGATCGCTTCGATTGACTTGAGCGATGTGTTGTCGAGCGCGCCCAGATCCAGCGTCAGGCCGATGCCTGTCAGCTTCAGCGTGTCGCGGCCATTCCCGCCGTCAACCCGGTCGAACCCCAGATCGACGATGGAGATCATGTCATCACCCGCGCCGCCGCGCAAGACATCGGCCCCGCCAGCACCCTCCAGCGTGTCGTTGCCGGTGCCGCCGATCAGCACGTCGCGCGCCGAGGCCCCGGTCAGCACGTCATTGCCAACCGTGCCGATCTCAGTCGCAGCCCCGGTGAAATCTCTGCCAAACACCACGAAGCTCGTGCCGGATAAGCTGTTGCCGTTCGGGTCGTCGCCATTGGCCCCGATGATCAGGTCGTCAAACCCGTCGCCGTTCACATCGCCCGCCGAGCTGACAGAATAGCCAGAGCGGTCATCCACCGACACGCCGTTGATCACGAAGCCGCCGGTGCCCGCCTCAACAGCTGACAGCTCCACCGCCGTTCCATCCGTCTTGCCAAACACCACAAAGCTCGCGCCGGATGAGCTGCCGTTCGGGTCGTCGTAAGGGACCCCGACGATCAGGTCGTCAAACCCGTCGCCGTTCACATCGCCCGCCGAGCTGACAGAATAGCCAGAGCGGTCA
>NZ_JALZWP010000013.1 GCF_023336755.1 Roseinatronobacter domitianus
TCCGAAACAGCGAAAAAGAAACGGAAGGAAACACCACAATTGACCCCAACATGACACGCAGAACATAACAACTGGGTGGGTCAGTTCTCGGTGACAATGCCGGGTCAGTTCTCAGTGACAATCAACAGACGGTGTGCATTTTCCCAAATGGCCATCATTTGGAACGGTTTTCTGAAATCACACCAAGATTGATTGCAGACGAAAGGATCATTCATACCCGCCGCGACAGTGATTTCTTCAAAAGCCTTGAAGACGCCTTTCTGGATGAGGATTGCAGTCTGATTTCCTTGGTCGAAACACGGCAATTTACTGCCGCTTGCGAAATTGTCTCGAATGGCCTTGGCATAGCGATTGTCAGCGAGTTGGATGCCATGCAATTTGTGCACCGGAACATTCAGATCAGACCGTTCTCACCTGCTATTTCTCACCGGTTGTCACTGGTCCGCCCGACCTTCAAACAGCCGTCTGCGATCACACTCGAATTCATAGATGCGTTCGCTGCGACCTTGGCCCCATTTGAAATGCGGGTCGCGCCGTCACAATAACTGCGCGATGGGTGGTTTTGAAGCAAATCCATCTGCAAGCCTTTGCGCGCGGCAGCGCCTTGATACGTAAATCTCGGCCCCGAAGAATCGCAACATGAAACCAAGCGGCCAGAGTGGCAATATAAACAAGCCATCCTCCGACCCTTGCTCGACGAGCTGCGGGTGTAGGGTGGAGAAGTCCTCATTATGGAATTAACAAAACACCTTTCGAAAAAGGTATCTTATCCAATGGGCACAGTTGCTCACTCAGTTTTTCTGTTTGAAAATGGCGCACCCAAGCGGCAGAAGATGAAAACTGGCAAGTTGTTTTGAAACGGTAGGTTGCGGTGGCAGGACTTTGGTTGAGTGCCCTGGGGCTCTGAGGTCTTAGCTGGGTAATCCCCCCTTTTTAACGGGGTGCATCCGTAGAGTTCACGCGGCCATTTTGTCGCTTCGCGCCCCTTTCAGGAGCAGTTTCATGGCGGGTGTTATGCCGCCGATGCCCATGTTCGGGCGGTCGTTGTTATATGTCCAGAGCCATTGCATGGCCTGATCCTGTGCCTCCTCTATGCTTTCGATGATGTATTGGTCCAGCCATTCATGCCGAACCGTCCGGTTGTAGCGCTCGACATAAGCGTTCTGCTGGGGCTGGCCTGGTTGGATGTGCTGGATCGCAACCCCATGTTTCTCAGCGTTTCACTGATGTATTCGGGGCCATTGTCGACCCTGATCGTGCCCGGTTTTCCGCGCCATTCGATGATGTGATCGAGGCTGCGTATCACCCGCTCGGCGGGCAATCGGATCATAGGAAAAGGCTTCGGCGCAGCCCCGAAAGCAGGATCGCGACAGTTGATCGGCCAGCAGCACCTTGGCCGCTTTGCCTTCAAGGCTGTTCCACTCTTCGCCGGTCAAGCTCGGTGGGTCGGACTTTAGTTCACGCACGACCGGCGCGAAGGGCTGGCAAAACGCATCGAGGGCCCGGCCGCTTTGAAACCAGATCATCATCAAAGGCCGCACCGTTTCGTCCTGGTTCAGGCTGTCACGGATTTCCGGCTTCGCGGTATCGCAGCCGCGCATGTAGTTGAGCACGCTGCGCGGGGACCGGGGATTTTCAACCGCCCGAACAACATCCGGTCGCTGGCGAAAGCTCTCAGGTGTCAGTTCATCGGCAGGCATTCGTTTTCCTTCTATCGATCATCAGGCAGACATCCGGTCAGTCGTGCGCTGTTTTCTCTGATTGCGGGCACGGATTGCGCGTGGCAGGCGGGCGTGGCGTCCCGCCTGCTTGGACGCTGCCCGTTGGCCGGGCTGTGTCGTGATGAGGTTTATTGCCCGATCGAGTCCGGCCCAACGCCGTCAAAGCCGGTGAACATGCCGTTGTCATTGGCGAGGCCCTCGGTCGGGACGGGCTGGATCACGTCCCAATGCTCGACGATCATGCCGTCTTCCATGCGGAACAGGTCGTAGAAGGCGTTGGTCGTGCCGTTCCACTGGCCTTCGCTGACGGTCAGGACGAAATTGCCCTCGCCCAGCACCGCGTGGATGTCGGTGTATTGGAACATGTTGCCTTGCGCCGTCAGCTGCTCGACCGCAGCGACGATCCCATCGAGCCCGTCCGCGATCATCGGGTTGTGCTGGGCGTAGCTTTCGGAACTGATATAATCGGTGATCCGCGACGGGTCCTCGCCCATCAGAACATCTCGCACCAGCGCAACGGCCAAAGCCTTGTTCGCCTCGGTCTTATCCAGATCGGTCACTTCGGTCGGGCCGTCGGTCTGTGTTCTGCCGCTGGCGGTTTCCGTCACCAGGGGCTGCAAGGCGTCCCAGTGTTCCGCGACCTTCCCATTCTCGTCCACGCGGATGATGTCGAAGGACACCATCTCGGGGGCGCCGAACGGCTCGGCATTTCGCCAGATATTGTGCATGAAGACGTAGTTGCCGTCTTCGAACATGCGGATGTTTTCGGCGGTGGTGCCCGCCTCTTGCAGCACCGGTAGCATCTCGATGAACGGTTCCAGCCCTGTCGGGATGAAGGGGTTGTGCTGGATGTAATCCGCATTCGCCACCTCGCGCATGGTATCGACGTCGCCTTGCAGGACAGCGCCCAGAAACTTGCCGACAATCGGCTTGATCGACGGGGTGCCCTCGGCAAGGGCGCCGGTGGCTAGCAAAGCGGTGGCTGCGACAGCAGTCAGGGTCTTTTTCATTGGATTGGTTCCTTTTTCGGTGGGTATTGAGGTGGTCAGGCGTCAACACCGCCCAGCACGGTGTCGAGCTGCATCTCTTTCAACAGCGCGTCCTGCCGCGGTTGGGTAACGGCGTTCATTTCGTCCACGCCCCAAGTGATGCCAACGACCGTGCGCGTGGGTCGCTTGCCGGGGGTGGCGTCGGCCAGCGACAAGTATGCGTCCACCACCAATTGAGGGTCGGGGGCTTCATCGCTGGCCAGCATCTGGGCGAACCCCGCGACCATGGCGTCAGGCACCTGCCCAAGGTCGCCATAGGAGGCCAGCACATCCGCGCGGGCGGGCGGCTTGCCGGCAGCCAGCAGGTTCGAGGGGAACGGCCCCGGTTCGACCAGTGCGATGTCGACGCCGAAGGGGGAAACCTCGTAACGCAAGCTTTGGCTGTAGGCTTCGAGCGCATGCTTGGTCGCGCAATAGGTGCCGAAGAAGGGCACAGAAACCCGCCCGGCGATCGAACTGGTGTTGATGATGAGGCCCGAACCTGCCGCGCGCATCGACGGCAGCACCGCCTGCATCGCACGGATGGCCCCGAAATAGTTGGTGTCCATCTGTTCCGCGGCCTGCGCGACGGAATAGGCCTCGGTCATGCCGATATACATGATGCCTGCGTTGTTGATCAGGATGTCGATGGGGCCATCGGCCAGAATGGCGGCGAACCCCTCGGCCACGGACGCGTCGCTGGTCACGTCCATCTCGGCGATGGTGATGCGGGGGGAGTAGCCCTCAAGCTCTGCCTTCTTGGCGGCGTTGCGGCCTGCCGTGTCGCGCATTGTGCCCCAGACGCGGTCGCCACGGTCCGCGAAGGCCCGCACGGCTGCCGCGCCGAAGCCGCTGCTGGCACCTGTAATGACGATGGTTCTTTCTGGTATGGACATGGGTCGTTCTCCTGCTTGCACGTTGTGTTACCAACTGGTACGAATATCAGATGCGCCCCGTCAAGACATAAAATACCGGATAGTATAAAAATGAGCGACGCCGATAAAGGACCCGCGCGCGGACGCCCGCGGACGATGAACGCCGAGCAGGTGCTTGACGTGGCAATGACCGCTTATTGGCACAGCGACCCGGCCGATGTGTCGGTCAATGCGATCTGCCAGATGGCGGGCATCTCGAAGCCCTCGCTGTATCGTGAGTTCGGCAGCGAGGACGGGCTGTCGCGCGCGGCGCTGGACCGCTATGCAGACCAGGTGCTGTCGGAGATGTTCGTGATCCTGCACGCCGGGGCGGGGCTGCGCCAGACGCTTGCCACGCTCATCGACTTCGCGAGCGATGATCCCCGGATGGAGACCGGGTGCTTGTTCTACAAGATGCGGGCGGGCAAGCACCGGCTTGGGACGGACACGAGGGCGCGCGTGGAGGAGATCGACGCGGCCGGGCAGGCTGCATACGCCGCTTTCCTGCAAGCGGCCCGCGATGCCGGTGACTGGCCGGATGGCCTGTCGGTCGAGGCCGGGGCGAAATACCTTGGCGAGCAGATCGCGCTTGCCATTACCCAACGCGCTTCGGGCGAAGACCCCGCGCGCATTCGCGAGATGCTGACGCTGGCGCTGTCGGTCTTCACCCGCCCATGACCGCATCGCCACGCGCCCTGATGCCCGACTATCTACGCCTTGTCGCGCTGTTCGGTATTGTCGTGGTCAATGTCCAGTTCATCGCGTTTTCGGCGCTTGGCAGTTTTGCCGATCCGGGCGGTGAGACCCAGCGCGACGAGATCACCCTGTGGTTGGTCAACGGGCTGGCGCTCCTGAAGACCTACGGGCTTTTCTCCTTCATGTTCGGCGTGGGGCTGGGGTTCCTGATGCGTTCGGCGGCGCGGCGCGGGCTGCCCTTCGGGCGCGTCTACCGCAACCGGATGATAGGGCTTGCGATACTTGGGGTCGTGAATGGCTGCCTGTTCTTTCCTGGCGACATCCTGACGATCTACGCGGTCACCGGTTCGATCCTATACCTGTTCCGGGATTGGCAGGTTGGTCGCCTTGTGCGGGTCGGTGCAGCGTTGCTGATTGTGCAAGCCCTTATCGCGCCGCCACTCCTGCTCGCCGCGCCGGAGACGCCGCCCGACATCGTCGCGATGGAACGCGCCATCCTGACCGGGGGCGGGTTTCTGGAGGCCGTCCTGTTCCGAAGCGTCGGCTTCGCGGTCATCATGCCGTCCTTCCTCGTGATCCAGGGAACCGCGGCGCTCGGCTGGTTCTGCCTCGGCCTTGCGGCGGTGAAATCCGGCATGATCGACGATGCCGCGCACCCGCTCTGGCGGCGCGCGCGGCGCTGGTGCCTTGGGCCGGGGGTGGTGCTGGGGCTAGTCGGGGCCGCGCTTTCGCAATGGGGGCCAGCGGTGCCCGGCGTCGCTCTGACGGTCGTTGCTGCACCAATAGCAACGCTTGGCTACCTGGGCCTGATTGCCGCCATTTCGCGCCCGCCGGGGCCGATCATGGCGAAGGCGCTGGCTGCGGGCGGTTCAAGCCTGAGTATATACCTCGGCCAGTCGATCCTCCTATCGATGATCTTCTCGGGCTATGGGCTCGGTCTCTGGGATGATGTCGACCGGTTCACCGCCGTTGCGATCGCCCTTGCGGTGACGGCGGGCTTGATGGGGGCTTTGATGATCTGGCGTGTCCGCTTCGCGCTTGGCCCTTTCGAATGGGTCTTGCGGCGGATCACCTATTTCAGGATTCGCGTCTGAGGCCTCAAGGCATCAGCCGATGCCACTGCATCGGTGTGAACATCGACAAAAACAAAAACAGAATGTTCATGATACCATTTCGTGTCTCACCCGCGTAATACGGGGGCCGATGCGGAGTGCAGCATCGCGGCCAAGATCTGTCGCCCGACGATCTCTAACCCAATGTGAAGCGCCGCTACAAGCACAGCCCCATGGGGTTTCCCGGAACCGCCCCTGCAAACGCGCACCATAAAACACAGTTGCCGCGCAGCAGACCCATCAACAACATATGCGGAATAAAATATGGCGCACCCGAAAGGATTCGAACCTCTGACCCCTTGATTCGTAGTCAAGTGCTCTATCCAGCTGAGCTACGGGTGCGTTGGAGGCTGATTATCGCCCTGCTCCAAGGTTTGCAAGGGGGGGCGGGCAGGGTTTTTCTGCGATCACGTCAAAAAACCGTCACGCATTGTTCGGCAGCCAGATGCGGAATTCGGTCCCGTCGGCGTCAGACCGCGCCAGTTCCAAGAACCCGCCATGCCCCCGGACCAATTCGGCGGCAATCGCCAGCCCCAGCCCCACGCCGCCTTTGCGCGCGCCACCTTGGAACGCTTCGAACAGGTGTTCGCGAGCCTTGGGCGGAAGGCCCGGCCCGCTATCACCGATACGAATTGTGACGCCGGATTGGGCCTCGTTGGCGGTTTCGGACGCCGTTATCTCTATCACGCCGGGTTTGCGTGTTGCCTCGAGCGCCTGACGCGCATTGCGCACCAGATTGCTCAGAACGCGGAAAAGTTGCTCGCTGTCGGCGCGCAGGTAGAGCGTCGGGTTGACCTCTGCGACAAAGGTGATTTCTGCATCTCCGCAAGCCAGCTTCTCGCTTTCGATCACGTCTTCCACAAGTGGGGCCAGCCGCAGCCTGTCCAGTCGGGGCGGGGGTTCTTCGGCCTTGCCGAATGCGAGGGTGGATTCGCAGAGGTTAATCGCGCGTGACAGGGAACTGACCAGCTTTGGCGCGGCCCGTTTCACGCTGGGGTCTTCGCTCATCTCTATGCGGTCGGCCAGCATGGAGGCCGTGGTCAGCATGTTGCGCAGATCGTGACTGATGCGCGCGACCGAGCCGCCAAGCTGGGCCAGTCGCTCTTTTTGACGCAGCAACCCTGTCAGATCGTTTTGCAGCTTTTGCAGCGCATCTTCGGCTTGGCGCAGTTCCGCAATGTTGGAATTGGGCGTAATGATGCGCCGCGCATCTTGGGGGGCTTCGGCATAGTCCGACATCGACCGGATGACGCGACTCATCGGTGCAACGACGAACAGGCGCACCGACAGATACAACAGCAACGCGGTGAAAAGCGAAATCGCCAGCGACAGCGCAAGAATGCGCCCGCTGTATTCCCACAACTCGCGCTGCAATTGAGCAGTGTCGAGCGTAATCTCTATCAGCAATCCGCCGCGCTGCACGGGGTTGCCGATGATGCGTATGATGCGCGGTTCTGTATGCGCCAACTCTTCCAACGCGTCACGGGTTAGCCCCAGCAGGCTTGCCTCGCGAAGATCGAAACTGGCATCCACCGGGCCGGGCAGAGGCGAGGCGAGCACCAGTTCGCGCACTTCGTCCCGGCGCAGCACCACGTTGAACACGCCTGCATTGTCCAGAAGTTCCGCCGCCAGTTCCCCGGCAATGGACCCATCAGAGGCCAGTAGCGCCAGCGAGGCGATTTGTGCGCGCTCCAGCCGCGCTTCCAGATAGTCCGCGCGATACCGCGCGACCGAGGGGCCGAAAATCAACACCTCGGCCACCATCACAAAGATGACGACCAACCACAGAAACCGCCCTGACAACGTATTTGCAAACATATCCGCCCAATGTGCCCGCAGGTCGGGTTAGGGCAGCCATTTCTGCACCAACCGCACCACGCGCTTGACCGTAGCATTATCAAACAGTTTGTCAGAGAAATAGGCCCCTGCGCCGCGTTTGCCGATTTCCGCCAATGTCGGGTAGGGCAGAACCGTGTTGGCGATGGCCGAAAGTTTCATCCTGTTGGCAATGGCCAACGCGTAGGGCGCGATCAACTCGCCCGCCTGACGGCCTACAATGGTGCAGCCCACGGGGCGGCCATTCGCGACCATCAGCTTTAGAAAGCCCTTGGTCGCGCCTTCGGCCTGTGCGCGGTCTATCTGGTCGTAACCCACTTTATGCACCGACAGTTTAATGCCGTATTCTTTGCGCGCCTCCGCCTCTGACAGGCCGACATGCGCCAGTTCCGGGTCGGTATAGGTAACATGCGGGATATGGTCGGCCCTGGCCTTGGCGGGCAGGCCGAACAGCATGGCGCGGATAATGATGCCCGCGTGATAGCCTGCCAGATGCGTAAACTGTCCTTTGCCCGCCACGTCGCCAATAGCATAGACGCGTTTATTGCTGCTGCGCAAATCGGCGCCGACCTTCACGCCCGTCCGGTCGGTTTTGACACCTGCGCGGTCCAGATCCAACTTGTCGATATTCGGTTTGCGCCCAACCGCGACCAGCAGGTGTGTGCCGGTAAAGATGGTGCCGCCCTTGACCTGCACCTCTATCGCGCCGGCGCGGCCTGACAGTGTTTCGACCTGAGCACCCTCGACAATGTCGATGCCCTCGGCCCGCAAGCTGGCCAGCACCACGGCTGCGGCGTCCGGGTCGTCGCGGCCCATTGCCTTTGCGCCTTCGATCACCGTCACCTCTGCCCCAAGGCGGCGATGCGCCAGTGCCATTTCCAACCCGATAGGGCCGCCGCCGATAACCAGCAAATGGCCGGGGCAGGCCTTTTGGTCGAACACGGTTTCATTTGTCATGTAGGCGACGGTGTCGATGCCGTCGATTGGTGGGACGAATGCGGTGGACCCTGTCGAAATCACAAACCGCCGTGCCTTCACCGTGGTGCCGTTCACCTCAACGCGATCTGGCCCGGTGAATCGGCCATAGCCTTGCAGCACCTGCACGCCCAAGCCCTCGAACCGTTCGACCGAATCATGCGGCGCGATGGCGGCGATGGTGGCTTTGACATGGTCCATGGCGGCGGTGAAATCGGCCGCGCTGGGCTTGGTGCCGCGCGCTTTGACGTCCCGCGCCTGCGCCAGCAGCGCCTTGGACGGCACGCAGCCATAGTTCAGGCAGTCGCCACCCATCTTGTGGCCTTCGATCAGCACCACCCGCGCGCCCATCTGCACCGCCCCCGCTGCCACCGACAGCCCGCCAGAGCCGCCACCGATAACGCAGATATCCGTTGTGATCGTGCTCATGTCTTGCGCTCCTTGCGGATGGATTTGACGATGTTGGGCAGGAAGGACAACGCCGCCAAGCCCAGCAGCGGGCCGATGATATGCGGTTCGAATATAATGCCCAGATTGGGGGTTTCCCCGCGTGCGAAGACCTCGCCCAGTCCGACACCGACCCAAGTGTAGACAATTCCGCCGGGGATGATGCCGAAAAACGTCGTTGCGGCAAAGACCGACAGGCGCACGCCAATCAGCGCGGGGATGATGTTGGCCACGAAAAACGGCAGCACCGGCACCAACCGCATCGAAAACAACACCGAGGCGCCATTGTCGCGGATGGCTTGCGTCATGCGTTTGACGCGCCCGTCGCTCGCATCGATCTTTTCAGCCAAGCCTTTACCCAAGCCGGTGCGCACGGCCAGAAATATCAACACAGCGCCGATGGTCGCGCCAAGGATGTTGAACAATGCTCCCGGAAACAGCCCGAACAGAAAGCCGCCGGTCAGCGTGGCGGGGGTCGCGCCGGGCAGCGAAAAGGCCACAATGACAATGTAGGCGGCGACAAAGGCAAACGCCGTCAGGGTGTAATTGGCATCGCGGAAGGCCAGAAGCGCCTCGCGGTTGTCGCGCAGCGCGTCAAAGCTCAGGTAGTCGCGCAGCGCGACGGCGCCGATGATGGCTACCAATATCACGGCGATAAGCGGCAGCCTTGCGCGCCATCTGGACGGGGGCGGGTCGGGGAAGGTCACGGGATGATCCTTTTGGTCAGGGTTACAGGCTGCACTTCGCCCTGAATGCCGCATGTGTTGCGAATGTGACAGCCTTATCACGGCTGGTTGATCGGGCGTGACCACATCGGGGCGAATGTTTCAATTCCGCACCAATTGCGGCACGTCCCCCGGTTTTCCGAATTGACTTGGCCGGGCGGGCCTTGTAACTCGCGCATCTGAGATTGATTGGCCGCCGATTCCGGCAGGAAGCCCGCGTGCCATAACGATTGTATCATACTGACAAGGACGCCAAGCGATGAAACGCACATTCCAGCCCAGCAATCTGGTTCGCAAGCACCGTCACGGGTTCCGCGCGCGCATGGCCACCAAGGCTGGCCGCAAGATTATCAACGCGCGCCGCCGCATGGGCCGCAAGAAGCTGACGGCCTAAGCCGTCCGGCCCGGTTCGGGCCGCGCTATGGGTGACAGCATGAATGCGCCGGGTTCAGACAAGGTGAGGAACGATGCCTCGCCGCGGTCTGGCCCGGCGTCGTCATGCGTGGCTGTCGAAACTCTGAAGCAGCGTGCCGATTTTCTGCGCGCTGCGAAAGCGAAACGGGCGCCATGCCCGGCGTTTTTGTTGCAAGCCCGGCACCGCGACGAGGCCGCGCTTATTCGCATTGGCTACACCTGTTCCAAGAAAATCGGCAATGCTGTCGCGCGCAATCGCGCCAAGCGCCGCCTGCGTGCAATGGCGCGGCAGGTGATGGCGCAGCATGGTCGCGCGGGTTGGGACTATGTTCTGGTTGGTCGGCCCGGTGCGACTGTGGACCATGATTTCGCGGCTATGGTCGCAGATCTGGAACGCGCGCTGGGCAAGCTGCATGGGGGGGCGCAATGACCCCAATGGCATGGATTGTCTCGGTGCCCATCCGGTTTTATCGCGTGGTGTTCAGCCCTTGGGTGGGACATGGCTGCCGGTTCCAGCCGACATGCTCGGCCTATGCGATGGAAGCTCTGGCGCGTCATGGGGCGATCAAAGGCACATGGTTGACGGTTCGCCGTCTTGGGCGCTGTCAGCCTTTGGGCAGTTCGGGCTATGATCCGGTTCCCGGCGCAGACCCGAACCACGATGCCTGCCAATCTCATACCGGCCAGCACGGAAAGGACTGACATGTTCGACGATACCGACCTGCCGCCGCTGCTGCAAAACGCGCCTGACAGCACCGAATTTCGCAAGCTGCGCAAACGCATCATCCGCGAAACCCGTGCGGCCATCGACCAATACGGCATGATAGAGCCGGGCGCGCGCTGGCTGGTCTGCCTGTCGGGCGGCAAGGACAGCTACACGCTGCTGGCCGCGCTGGTCGAATTGCAATGGCGCGGCTTGTTGCCGGTCGAACTGCTGGCCTGCAATCTGGATCAGGGGCAACCGGGCTTTCCGGCGACCGTGCTACCCGAGTTCCTGACGAAAATGCAGGTGCCCCACCGGATTGAATATCAAGACACCTATTCCATCGTGATGGACAAGGTGCCCGCAGGCCGCACCTATTGTGCCCTGTGTTCGCGGTTGCGGCGCGGCAACCTGTATCGGGTCGCGCGGGAAGAAGGGTGCAGCGCTATCGTTCTGGGCCATCACCGCGACGACCTGCTGGAAACCTTCTTCATGAACCTCTTTCACGGCGGGCGCACGGCGACCATGCCGCCCAAGCTGCTGAACGAAGAAGGCGACCTGTTCGTTTATCGTCCCTTGGCCTTTATCGCTGAAGAGGATTGTGACCGGTTCGCACGCGCCATGAATTACCCGATTATTCCCTGCGACCTGTGCGGGTCGCAAGACGGGTTGCAACGGATGCAGGTTAAAGCGCTCTTGAACGAATGGGAAAAACGCACGCCCGGACGGCGCAACAAGATGTTTCGGGCGCTGCTGAATGTGCGCCCCTCGCACATGCCGGACCCGGAGTTGTTCGACTTTCTTGGGCTTGCGCGCGAAAACGCCGGGCAGGAAGACACTGTTTGACGGGCATGTGACCCCGCCTTTCCGGGAAAACCGCTTGACCTTTGCGCGCCCCTTCTGTTGAACCGGGCGCGATAGCCGCAATGATAGGAACGCCCCTTCCATGGACGATCAGAATCGTAATCTTCTTCTGGCATTCGCGCTTTCATTGCTGGTTCTTGTCGGCTGGATGTATATGTTCCCGCCGCCCGAACCCGTGGCGCCCACGGCGGAAGATGCCGCCGAGATGAGCCTGCCTCCCGCAGAGGGTGCGCGGGCCATGGCCGATGCCGATGCGCCTGTGGCGGAAGAATTACCGCGTGTGACCATCGATACGCCGCGCCTGAAAGGCTCCATCAACATGCTGGGCGGGCGGATCGACGATCTGTCGTTGAAGGATTATTTCGAGAGCACGGATCCGGGATCCGACATTGTCCACCTGCTGACCCCAGAGGGCCGGAACGAAGCCTTCTACGCGCTGCAAGGCTGGCGCCCTGGCCGCGATATGTCGTGGGAAGAGGTGCCCGGTGCGAATACGCCGTGGCAGGTTGTGGAAGGAACCACGCTGGCCCCCGGAAGCCCGGTGACGATTGCCTGGGAAAATGGCGCGGGCCTGCGCTTTACCCGCCGCTTCATGGTGGATGACAACTACATGTTCACCATCACGCAGGGCGTGGAAAACAGCGGCACCAACACCGCGCGCATGGCCCCTTACAGCCTGCTATCGCGCCATGGCGAACCCTCTGACCTGGAGAATTTCTTCATCAGCCATGAAGGCTTTATCGAGGTTGCCGACGGCACCTTGACCGAGGAAGACTACGGTAATGTTCGCGATTTCCGCGTCGATGAGCGTGAAGGCACACATGCCCGCGTTGTCGAAGTGCAGGAAAACGGCTGGCTTGGTATTGCCGATAAATACTGGATGGCCACCATCATCCCGGTTCCGGGCGAAAGCTTTACGGCTGTCTCGCGCTATATTCCGGCTCGCGACGTCTATCAAACCCGCGCCGACCTGCCCACCGTGACTGTCGGACCGGGAGAGCGCGCCGAAGCGCAGACCATGCTCTTTGCCGGGGCCAAGGAATGGACCACGTTGCGCACCTACGAATCGGAGCTGGGCATTGATCGCTTCATCGACGCGATCGACTGGGGCTGGTTCTTCTTCCTGACCAAACCCATCTTCGCCACGCTCTATTTCATCGAAGGCCTGCTGGGCAATATGGGCTGGTCGATCATCGCGCTGACCTTGCTTATCAAGGCCGTGTTGCTGCCGCTCGCGTGGAAATCCTATGTCAGCATGGCGCGGATGAAGGAACTTCAGCCAGAGATGCTGGCGCTGAAGGAACGCGCGGGCGATGACCGCCAGAAGCTTCAGCAAGAAATGATGAAGCTTTACAAGGAAAAGAAGGTCAACCCCGCGGCGGGGTGTCTGCCGATACTGCTGCAAATTCCGATCTTCTTCTCGCTGTATAAGGTGATCTTTGTCACCATCGACTTGCGCCACGCCGAATGGTTCGGGGTGTTCAATGATCTGTCTGCGCCCGACCCGACCTCGCTTTACAACCTGTTTGGTCTGCTGCCTTGGGCGGCGCCGGGGCCGGAAAGCATTTTGTCGCTGGTCTTTATCGGGATTTTGCCGATCTTCCTGGGCATTTCGATGTTCTTCCAGATGCGCCTGAACCCCGCGCCGACCGAACCCATTCAGCAAGCTGTCATGACATGGATGCCGTGGATATTCATGTTCATGCTGGGCTGGTTCGCATCGGGGCTGGTTCTGTATTGGATCGCGAACAACACGATCACGTTTATTCAGCAATACTCGATCATGACCATGCACGGGTCGCGACCGGACCTGCTGGGCAATATCGGCGTGAAAAAGAAGAAGAGCTAGGGCCTTGGGGTGGCGGCTGGCGCATATCTTCCGTCACCCCATCAAGGCGCATGGGCGAGAGCGGCTTGACGCGGTCGATTTGACCGAAGGTCGCTGTCTGCCGTTCGACCGGCACTGGGCGGTTGCACATGATGGCGCCATGCTGATGCCGGGCTGGAACCCCTGCATGAACTTCACGCGCGGGGCCAAGACATCGGCCCTGCAAGCGATTGATGCAGCATGGGACGGCGCGAAGCTGACGCTGACCCATCCCGACCTTGCGCCGCTGACCTTCGAGCCGGACACCGCTGACGGCGAGGCTGCATTTCTGGACTGGGTTCGTCCTTTGCACGGGTCAGAGCGTGCCGGGCCTGCCAAGCTGGTCACAGCCGGGCGCGGTATGACCGATACCGATTTCGAATCCGTGTCCATCCTGAACCTTGCGTCCAACGCCGCATTAAGCGCCCAGCTTGGCGCGGAACTTGGCCTTGACCGCTGGCGCGCGAATCTGTGGCTGGAGGGTCTGGAACCTTGGGCCGAATGCGCGTGGATTGGCCGCGAGTTGGTCATCGGGGCCACACGTTTGCGGATTGTGGAACCCATTGGTCGTTGCCGTGCCACGATGGTGGATTGCGCCACAGGTCAGATCGACCACGACACGCTTAAAGCGCTGCGCATCGCGCGGGGCGATACGAATTTCGGCGTTTACGCCACCGTCATCCAATCCGGCCCGATCCGCGCGGGCGATGTTGTGGAGCTTGTCGCATGACTGTGCTGCCTTTCCCCTTGGCCCCAGAGGCCGATGACCAGAGTATTGAACAGGGCCGCAAGCTGCTGACCGGGCAGGTCGATTTCCTGAAAGGCGTGGTCGCCATGGACGGGCTGCCCCCGGCCGACCGGATGGAAGTGTGTTTTGCGGGGCGCTCGAACGTGGGCAAGTCCAGCCTTATCAACGCGCTTACCGGTCGCCGCGCCATCGCGCGCACGTCGAACACGCCGGGGCGCACGCAAGAGATCAATTTCTTTACTGCGGGTGACAGCCATTACCTTGTGGACCTGCCGGGCTATGGTTTTGCCAAAGCGCCCATCCCGGTGGTCGAGAAATGGCAACGCCTGCTGAAAGCCTATCTATCGGGCCGCGCCACCTTGCGCCGTGCCTTCCTGCTGATTGACATGCGTCACGGCGTGAAGGATGTGGATGCAGAGATCATGCGGATGCTCGACACCTCTGCCGTGACCTTTCAAGTGGTGCTGACCAAGGCCGACAAGATCGGCACGGCCGCGCGCGAAAAAACGCTGGCACAGGTGCGCGAAAAGCTGTCCAAACACGCCGCCGCCTACCCGGAACTTGTGGTCACCTCGTCCGAGACGGGTGACGGTATCGCCAACCTGCGCGCGATTATCGCGGGTCTGACCTGATGAAGAAGCAAAAGCCCATGTCCCAAGATTGGTTCGCCACCGCCCGCACCTTGTCAGAGGCGTTGCCCTATCTGCAACGCTATGCGGGCGCCATCGTCGTCATCAAATTCGGTGGTCACGCCATGGGCGATGCCGAGGAAATGGCCAGCTTCGCGCGTGATATCGTGCTGATGCGGCAAGTGGGCGTGAACCCGGTTATCGTGCATGGCGGCGGTCCCATGATTAACGAGATGCTGGGCAAGCTGAACATTCAATCCGACTTCGTGCGCGGCAAACGCGTGACCGATGCCGCGACCATGGAAGTGGTCGAAATGGTGCTGTCGGGTCTGGTCAACAAACGTATCGTGCAGGCCATTCAGGACGAAGGCGGGCGCGCCGTGGGGCTGTCGGGCAAGGATGGCGGCATGATCGCCTGCGAGGCGGACGACCCCGAACTGGGCCTTGTAGGCCGCCCGGTCGCGGTGAATACCGACCTGCTGCACCATCTGTTCACCGGTGGGTTCATCCCGGTGATTGCGCCTTTGGGCATGGGCCAAGAGGGCGAGACCTACAACATCAACGGCGACACGGTTGCAGGCATCATCGCCGCCGCGTTGAAAGCGGACCGGCTGTTGTTGCTGACCGACACGGCCGGGGTGAAAGACGCCAATGGCGACGTGGTCACGCAGCTTTCGCCCGCCCATGTGCGCGACCTGACCGACCAAGGCGTGATCGCGGGGGGCATGATCCCGAAAACTGAAACCGCGCTGACAGCCATTGCGGGCGGGGTGCGCGCGGCGGTTATCATGGATGGGCGCGCGCCCAATGCCTGTTTGTTGGAATTGTTCACAGATCACGGGGCGGGCAGCATCATCCGCGACAGTGACCCTCAGATCCTACCAAAGGCCTAGCCGGTGCCGGGCCTTGCAAAGATTGCAGAGGCGGCCCGCGCGCAGGCGCTAGATATTGCGGGGCTGGTCGCGCAAGGCTCCGCGCCGATGCCCGAAAGGGTGCGGACGATCCTGCTTCTGGCCCCGGACGAACCCCGCTTCTGGCCGCATTTTATCCAAAGCCCGGAATATCGCGATGGCGCGCCCGACCCGATGGACCGTTGGTCCTTACGGATCGTTGGCGCGCTGGCCAAGGAACTTGGCGCGCAACCGCTCTTTCCGTTCGCAACCCAGCCGCCGCACCCGTTCTACACATGGGCGCTGGCATCGGGCCGGGTATGGTCCTCGCCTGTGCAGTTTCTGGTCGGGGCAAGATCGGGGCTGTGGGCGTCCTATCGCGGGGCGCTTGGCTTTGCAGATGCACTGAACCCATTACCCAAGGTCGCCAAACCCTGCGACAGTTGCGCCCAGCCCTGTGCCACCGCTTGCCCGGTGGGCGCGTTGACCCCGGCGGGATACAACACCGATGCGTGCCACGCGTATCTTGACACCAAGGCGGGCCAAGACTGCATGACCAACGGTTGCGCGGTGCGCCGGGCCTGTCCAGTCTCGACGGCCTTCGGGCGCGACCCGGCCCAATCTGCATTCCACATGAGGCATTTTCACCGATGACATTGCGCCTGATCCTGACCCGCCATGCGAAATCCGACTGGGATAATCCGCTCGACAGCGATCATTCCCGTCCGCTCAGCGCGCGCGGAGTGGATTCCGCGCCGCGCATCGGGCGCTGGCTGTCGGGCAAGGGCTATCTGCCGGGGCAAGCGCTGGTGTCGGATGCCACGCGCACCCGGCAGACATGGGATCTGATCGCGGCTGAATTGCCCGACGCGCCTGTGCCGGAGGTTGACCGCTATCTTTACCTTGCCGGGCCGGACGTGCTGCTTGGCCGCCTGCGCCGGGCGACGGCGCCCTGCGTTATGCTCGTCGCGCATAACCCCGGCACGGGCGAATTCGCGGCGGCTGTGCTGCAAAGCCCCGTGGCCCATGACGCTTTCAACCGCTATCCAACCTGCGCGACATTGGTTGCAGAGTTCGATCTGCCGGATTGGTCGTCGCTGGACTACAAGACGGGCCGCGCGGCAGATTTTATCGTGCCGCGCGACCTGGACTAGTTGGTGTCAATGCACGCTGACCGGCTCGAAATCGTTTTGGCGGGCCATCACAAAGGCCATCGTGCGGTTTGAGACCAGCGCAAGCTGATCGCCTTCCTCGTGGTGGATGGCATACATTTGCGTAACGCCTTCAAGCTGTTCCTGAATATCATCAGGCAGGTCCGCGACCTGCACCGGGCGGACATAGGCAATGGGCCGCGTGCTGGTCAGATTCGGGAATTTGGTATCCATCAGTTCCCCCTTTCCTTGCGTTCGATGCGAATGGTCTGGATGGTGTCCTCGTGCTCGTGTCGTTTCAGGTCTATATGCAGTAACCCATCACTTAGCGCGGCACCTGCCACGTCCACCCCATCCCCCAAGGCAAAGACGCGCTGGAACTGCCGCGCCGCAATGCCCCGGTGCAGGAACACGCGGTCTTCTGCCTCGGTATCGGTCTGCTGACCGCGCACTACAAGCTGGCGTCCTTCAAGTGTGATCGACAGATCATCCTCCCGAAACCCGGCCAACGCGAGCGTTATGCGAAAGCTATGATCGCCCGTGACCTCTATGTTGAAAGGCGGGTAGCCCTCCGCTCCGCTGCGCGCGGTGCGTTCCACCAACCGTTCCAACTGGTCAAACCCCAGCAAAAGCGGGTGCGATGGAAAAGTAAGTTTGCTCATCAGCCATGTCCTTGTGCAAAAGCGACGGTGCTGCGGGCCCCGAACGTGGCGACCCGGTACACAAGATATGGGGCTGGAGGCTTTATTCTGCAAGCGCGGGCATCAAAGGCTTTTGTCACATCGGGTTCCGGGCTAGTCTGGCAAAAAACAACGGTAGTCCCGCATATGAACGCCCCCCATGAACTAAGCCATGAAGAGGTGTTGCGCCTGAAGCTGGAAGTGCTGCGGCGCAAACACCGCGATCTGGACGATGCGATTGACGCCTTGCAAGCGCAAGGACCGAACACGCAACTGACTGCGCAGCGATTCAAGAAAGAAAAGCTTGCCCTGAAAGACCAGATATCGCGCATAGAGGACGAGTTGACGCCCGACATTATCGCCTGAAGGAATTGCGCCCGTGCTTGCGCCTTGTATAAGGCCATAATTCAGCGGGACGGGGGTGTGCATGGCACAGGTCAAGGTCGGGATTATCATGGGCAGCCAGTCTGACTGGCCGACCATGCGCGATGCAGCGAATATTCTGGAAGAACTGGGCGTGGCTTATGAAACGCGCATCGTTTCGGCCCATCGCACGCCGGACCGGCTGTGGGAGTATGGGCGCGATGCGGTGGGACGCGGTTTGCAAGTGATTATCGCGGGCGCCGGTGGCGCGGCGCATCTTCCCGGCATGATGGCCTCTAAAACCCGTGTCCCGGTTATCGGCGTCCCGGTTCAGACGAAAGCGCTGGCGGGTGTCGACAGCTTGTATTCCATCGTTCAGATGCCGCGCGGTTACCCGGTGGCGACCATGGCCATTGGTGGGGCCGCCAATGCGGGCCTGATGGCTGCGGGTATTCTGGCGTTGCAGGACTCGGATTTGGCGAAGCGGCTTGACGCGTGGCGCGCGGCCCTTTCAAAGTCCATCCCGCAGGAGCCGCGTGATGAGTGATGCCCTGCCGCAAGGTGCGACAATCGGTATTCTGGGCGGTGGGCAACTGGGGCGCATGTTGTCCGTAGCGGCTGCCCGGTTGGGGTATCGCTGCCACGTTTACGACCCCGGCACGAACCCGCCTGCGGGTGATGTCTGCGCGCAAGTCACGAGTGCCCCTTGGGAAGATGAGGCCGCGCTGCGGGCCTTCGCAGCCTCCGTCGATGTGATTACGTTCGAATTCGAGAATGTGCCGACCGCCACGCTGGACCTGTTGGAAGCCGCGCGCCCCATCCGCCCGGACCGCCGCGCGCTGGCGGTGTCGCAAGACCGGCTGACAGAGAAACAATTCCTGCGTGATCTGGGCCTGACGACTGCGCCCTTCGCGCCTGTGTCGGACGCCGATACGCTCGAGCAAGCAGTGGCGCAGATCGGCACCCCAGCGATCCTGAAAACCCGCCGCATGGGCTATGACGGCAAGGGACAGGCGCGCATCATGGCTGCCGAGGATGCGCCTGCCGCCTTGGCCGCGATGGCCGGGGCGGACGCAATTCTTGAGGGATTTGTCAATTTTAGCCTTGAAGTGTCCGTTATCGCCGCGCGAGGGCTGGATGGCCGGGTTGCGGCCTATGATCCGGGCGAAAACCTGCACGAAGACGGCATCTTGCGTCAGACTACCGTGCCCGCGCGCTTGACCGGATCGCAGCGTGCTGATGCGGTTCTGCTCGCTGGCCGCATTCTGAACGCGCTTGAATATGTCGGTGTGCTGGGGGTGGAATTGTTCGTGACCCCGCAGGGGCTTGTCGTGAACGAGATCGCCCCGCGCGTGCATAATTCTGGCCATTGGACGCAGAATGGATGCGTGGTTGACCAGTTCGAACAGCATATCCGCGCGATCACCGGCCTGCCCTTGGGGGACGGGGGGCGCCATGCCGATGTGATTATGGAAAACCTGATCGGAAATGACATGGACCGTGTGCCGGAATTGCTGGGCGCGCGCGACGTGGCGCTGCACCTGTATGGCAAGCCCGAACGCCGCGAGGGGCGCAAGATGGGGCATGTCAACCGAATCGTGGCGCAAGGGTAGGGCATTTTGCGCGTGCCAAGGCGATTGCGCTGCCGCGTCACCGGGCGATTGGTGGTCAGCTCTCTTCCAACGCGCCCAGCACCTCTGCCAGAAGCGCCTCTAGCTCTGCACGCAACGCGGGATTCGTAGCCCCCTCAACCCCGCCAAGCCCTTCGCCAAGGCTTGCGGCATAGGCCACGCGATTGGCGATTTGGGTTTCGGCCAGATCGGCTGCCAGCCCCTGTGCGGCCTTGGAAATTTCGGCCCCCAGCTTGGTGCCCGCCCTTGCGCGGTTCAGCACCAGCAGCACCTCGCGCCCTTCGCGGCGCGCAAGGTCCAAGACCCCATCGGTCGCCCAAAGGTCGACATGGCTGGACGCGATGGGCACCAGAACCAGATCGGCCACCCGCAAGGCCGGGCGCAGATCGCTGTCAGCCTTGGGCGGCGTGTCGATGACTACAAAATCGGCCATGTCGCGCAGCTTGCCAACCTCGTAACCCACGCCCCATGCGGAAGACGTGGAAAACTCCATCCCCTCGGCGCGTCCCGCCTCAAACCGGGTCATGAACCACCGGCCCAGCGAGCCTTGCGGGTCCGTGTCCAGAAACGCAACCGAATGTCCCGCGCGTGCCAGCATCACGCCCAGATTGACCGCAAGCGTGGTCTTGCCGGACCCGCCCTTTTGCTGTGCGATGGTGATAACCTTGCCTTTGGCCATGTCACGCCCCTTTTGCTGCGGCGCAGCATAGCGGATATGTGACAGCTTTGCACGCGCAAATTCAGGCGCGCTCATCCTTGGGCGACCCCATAACCACCATCGTCGTCAGCGTGTTCAGATAGGGAAACGCGCCCAGATATTCGGTGTGGAAATGCTTGTAGGCGGGCAGGTCACGGGCTTCGACCCTTAGCAAATATTCAACCGTTCCGGTAATGTTGTGACACTCGCGCACTTGCGGCGCAGCGCGCATCAGGCGTTCGAATTCCGCCTGCGCGGCTTTTGTGTGCTGCGACAGTCCGACGGTCACATAGGCGACAAACCCTGTGCCGGTTTTCGTGGGGTCCACCACCGCACGGTAGCCGGTGATAATGCCGCGCCGTTCCATATCCTGCACCCGGCGCAGGCAGGCCGAGGGCGACAGACCCACCCGGTCGGCCAGTTCCAGATTCGGGATGCGCCCCTCGCGCTGCAAGATTCGCAATATATGTTGGGATTTACTATCTATATCGGTCATCGATTGTGAAAATACGTCAAAACGCAGGAATATTGCAAGCACGCCGCGGCGAAGTCACGTTAAGTTGCGCGAAAAGGGACCACTCCATGACCATCGAGATTTTCGCCGCCCTCGTCACCTTTGCGTTCGTTACCTCTGTCACGCCGGGGCCGAACAACGTGATGCTGCTGGCTTCGGGCGTAAATTTCGGGTTTCGTCGCACGGTTCCGCATATGGCCGGCGTGGCTTTGGGCCATGCGCTGATGGTCTTTCTTGTGGGCATCGGGCTGATGGGCGCGTTCATCGGGTATCCGCCGCTTCAGCTTGCGCTCAAAATCCTGTCCACAGTTTATATGCTGTGGCTGGCGTGGAAGATCGCCACCGCCGTGCCGCCCTCTGGCACAAAGGTAGAGGGGCGACCCTTCACGTTTTTGCAAGCCGCCGCCTTCCAGTGGGTTAACCCGAAAGCCTGGATCATGTCGCTGGCTGCCGTGGCCATTTATGCGCCAGACCAACAGTTCGGGGCGGTGGCTTGGGTCGCGCTGGGGTTCCTGAGCGTCGGCTGGCTGACGACAGTGATCTGGACGGCGCTGGGGGTAAGCGTGCGCCGATTGCTCAGCCGTCCAAGCTGGTTGCGCGCGTTTAACTACACCATGGCGGCGCTGCTCTTGGCCTCGCTTTACCCCGTAGTGTTTCAGGGCTGAAAGGCTTGCGTGGCAAGGGGTGCGCGGCTAGTCTTGTCCCCGGACCCGTCAGGGCCCCACGAAAAACACACATATCCTTGGGAGGATACTATGACATTCAAAGCAACGGCCCTCGTGGCCGCAGCAGCGTTTATGGCGGCCCCGGTCGCGGCGCAGGAACTGTCGATCGCTACCGGCGGCACTGGCGGGGTGTATTTCCCCTATGGCGGCGGCTTGGCAGAGGTGATCTCGAATCACGTTGACGGTGCATCGGCCAGCGCGGAAGTGACGGGTGCTTCGGTTGAAAACGTAGCGCTGATCGCGCGCGGCGACAGCGACATCGCAATTGCTTTGGCGGACACGGTTTATGGCGCCTTCACCGGCACCGGCGCGTTCGAGGGCCGTCAGGTCGGCGAGCTGCGCGCTTTGGCCTCGATCTATCCGAACGCGGTGCAGATCGTCACGCTGGCGGGTAGCGGCATTTCCAGCCTTGATGACCTGCGCGGCAAGCGCGTGTCAGTGGGCGCGCCAGGGTCCGGCACTGAAGTCAGCGCGCAAACGCTGCTGGCTGCCAATGGCATCACATATGATGATTTCGAAGAACAGCGCCTGAACTTCAACGAAACCGCAGATGCGCTGCGCGACGGCGATATCGACGCGGGTTTCTGGAGCGTGGGGCCGCCCACCAGTTCGATCCTGAACCTTGCGACCACGCGTGAAATTTCGATGATCGGGATGACCGAAGCAGAGGTTGCCGCCGCAATTGCGGCAGAGCCGACCTTCGCCCCCTACACCCTGCGCGCGGGCCTGTATGAAGGCATGGCCGAAGGCGTGACGACCATATCGACGCCAAACGTGCTGATCGTGCATGCCGATATGGACGAGGATCTGGCCTATAACATCACCAAAGCGATGTATGAAAACGTGGCCGACCTGATCGCCATTCACCCGGCGGCCAATGACACGACGCTGGAATTCTCTGTCGCGGCCACGCCCATCCCCTTCCACCCCGGCGCGTTGCGCTACCTGGAAGAAGTGGGTGCGGGTGTTCAGGACCGTCAGCGTCCGTGACGAATTGGGGTATGGGGCGGCCTGCTTTGGCCGCCCTTTTCCTTGGCCTGGCTGCGCCTGCGCAAGCCGCAGACCTTTTGCAGGTTGTCACGAAAGACGGCGGCCCTTTGGTGGCCATGCCCTTTGACGGTGGCGAAATTTGCCTGACATGGGCGCATTCTGTCACTGGCGGGGCCGTTGCCGATTGCTTTGCCGCGCAAGACGAACGGTTGATCTTGGTCCGCAGCTACCTGCATGATTACGCGGCGGGGCTTGGAGAGGTCGCAGGCCGTGGTCGCGTTGTTCCCGCCGAGCGCGGTGGCTATTGGATTGTCGGGATAGATGAAATGCTCCCCGTAAACGGGTTGCCGCTGCGCGTTGGCCCTGCGCGCGTTGGGCATAAGCTGACCGGCACGGCGGGGGTGGTCGACCTGTCGGCTCTTGCTGCGAATAGTCTTGTCACCTTGCGGGTTCGTCCCGAATAACCGAAGCGGAACCGTTCAGATGTCGCAAACAAACCCGCATGACGTGATCCCCGAAACCATGCGTTCGGCAGACGCAATTCAGCCGCGCTTTGTGCTTTGGGCGATCACGCTGACCGGGATTGCGCTGTCACTGTTCCAGCTTTACACGGCGGGCATTCAGCCGCTGGGCCTGTTCTACCAACGCCCGGCGCATCTGGCCTTTATCTTGTTTCTGGCATTTCTGCTGTTTCCGCTGACCGGGCAGAACCGCCGCCGCACATGGTGGGCCTGGATCATCGATGGCGCGTTTCTGGCCGCGTCATTCCTCAGCGGGTTCTACATCATCTGGTTTCTGGACGACATTATCGCCCGTGCGGGTTGGTGGTCGCAAGCCGACATCGTGGTGGGTATTATCTGCATTATCGCGGTGCTGGAAGCCAGCCGCCGCGCGGTGGGTTTAGGTCTGACGATTATCGGCCTGATCGCCATTCTATATGCGTTGGCGGGCGCGCGTGGCGCCTTGCCAGGCTTGGGTGAGTGGATGCCGGGGCTTATGTCGCACCGCGGTGCGAGCGTGGACCGGTTGGTCGGGCAGCTATACCTGGGGCAAGAAGGTATCTTCGGCCTGCCGTTGGGCGTGGCCGCAACCTACGTCTTTATGTTTGTCCTGTTCGGCGCGTTTCTGGAGAAAACCGGCGCCGGAAAGTTCTTTATCGACCTTGCCTTTGCCGCGACGGGGCGCAAGCCGGGCGGACCGGCCAAGGCATCGGTTATCGCCAGTGCCGGGATGGGCTCCATTTCCGGGTCGGCGATTGCGAATGTCGTAACCACGGGCGCGTTTACCATCCCGCTGATGAAAAAACTGGGCTACCGCCCCGCCCAAGCCGGCGGGGTAGAGGCCGCAGCATCCACTGGCGGTCAGATCACGCCGCCCTTGATGGGGGCAGGCGCGTTCCTGATTTCCGAATACACCCGAATTCCCTATATCGAAATCGTCCTCGTTTCTATCTTCCCGGCCATCCTTTACCTGGGCACCGTCTACCTTTTCGTGCATATCGTGGCGATGAAACAGGGCATGAAGGGCCTGCCCGCGTCAGAATTGCCTGTCGTGCGGCAGGTGCTTGCGGCGGGCTGGCAATTTATCGTCCCGCTGGTGGTTCTGATCTTTCTGCTGGTGAACAACATTTCGCCCATGCGGGTTGGGTTCTGGGCCATTCTGTCGGTGTTGGCCATGGCGGGCTTGCGCGGGATCTGGGCGCTTTACGCATCCGGCCCGGTGACAGGCGCTCGGGTGAAAGCGTCGGTTCTGCGCGGGGTTGACGTGGTCTTTGGCTCGCTGGAATTGGGCGCGCGCAACGCCGTTGCGGTGTCGATTGCTTGCGCGGTTGCGGGTATTATCGTGGGCGTTGTGGGCCTGACCGGGCTGGGGCTGAAATTCAGCTCCATGATGGTATCGCTGTCGGGCGGCAACATTGTGATTGCACTCATCCTGGTGCTGATCGCATCGCTTATCCTTGGCCTCGGGCTGCCGGTCACAGCCAGTTACATCGTGCTGATCGTGCTGGTTGGCCCGGCGCTGCATAATGAATTCGGCATCCCGCTCTTGATCGCGCATCTGGTGGTGTTCTGGTATTCGCAGGACAGCAACGTCACGCCCCCCGTCGCGCTTGCGGGTTTTGCGGGGGCGGCGATTGCGGGCGCGAAACCCATGGAAACCAGTATGCAGGCGTGGAAATTCGCCAAGGGGCTGTATTTGATCCCGGCCTTCATGGTGTTCAACCCGGAACTGATCTACGGCGGGCCGCTGCCCTATGTGATCTGGACGGGGTTCACCGCCGCGCTTGGGTTGGTGGCTTTCGCCAGCGCGATCGAGGGCTATTTGTTCGGCCCTATGAAAGCGGCGCTGCGTGTGGTGATGCTGCCTGCCATCGTCGCGCTGTTCTGGCCCAGTTTCACGGCGGAACTGGTTGGCGCCGCAATCATCCTTGTCGCGCTGACGCTCAACTGGCTGGGGGCACGTCAGACTCGGACAGCTCTTGCACCAGAAAACGCTCGAACGCATCCAGATTGAGCGCGTCATATTGCCCGAAAGCCTGCATCCAGACCGACGCTTCGCGCAACGCGTCGGGCTCTAGCTTGCACCATTTCACCCGACCGTGCTTTTCTTGGCTTATCAACCCGGCTGCGACCAGAATCCCAAGGTGCTTTGACACGGCGGCAAGGGACATCTCGAACGGTTCGGCAACATCGGTCACGGCCATGTCGTCTTCCAGCAGCATGGCCAGAATGGTCCGCCGCGTTGGATCGGCCAGCGCGGTAAAGACCATGTCGAGCGAGGGAGCATCTGAGGCACTCATGGCCCCTTGTCCCGGTTGCGTGCTGAAAGGTCAACTGTTTGGTTGAATATGCTGCAAGCGCGAAATCTGGCGATTGCGTAACAGCGCGGAATCCGACTTCAAATAAAATAATTTAAAAACAATAGCTTAAACCTATTCGACTGCTGCGTTTGCCAGCTTGACTCTGAGCGCCCCTCTGCATAGCTTGCGCGCAACTTGCATCCGGGAGAGGGCATGACCGACAGCGACGAGCGCGAGCGCCTCAAGGCACTCGAAACACGCATCTCGCAGGTTCGGGCCAAGCATGACCAAAAGCCGGCCGCGCAAGACCATCATTCAATGGCCCAAGTCGGGTGGCGAATGGTGATCGAACTTGTTTCCGGTCTCCTTGTCGGGGCTGGCATCGGATACGGGCTGGATTGGGTGTTCGACACCATGCCGCTCTTTCTGGTGGTATTTACGTTGCTCGGCTTCGCTGCCGGCGTGCAGACCATGATGCGCTCGGCGCGCGAATTGGCTGTGACGACAGATCAATCGACCCCGCCCGGAGCGGGCGACCAGAAGAAGGACTAGACCTGTGGCAGAAGAAAGTGGCGGCCTTGTCATCAAGCCCATGGACCAGTTTCGGGTCGAGTCGCTCTTTGGGGGTGACATCGCCTGGTACACGCCAACAAATGTTACGCTGTGGATGGCGCTGACCGTTCTGGCCGCGACTGCACTTATGGTGTTTGGCGCCCGTGGGCGTGCGTTGGTTCCCAGCCGCGCGCAATCTGCCGCTGAAATGACCTACGGGTTCGTCTACAAGATGGTAGAGGATGTGGCGGGCCATGATGCCGTGCGTTTCTTCCCCTATATCTTCACGCTGTTCCTGTTCGTGTTGTTTGCGAACTTGCTGGGCCTCATCCCGTTTGCCTTTACCACCACGTCGCATATCGCAGTCACGGCGGTCTTGGCCTTTACGGTGTTCTTTGTGGTCACGGCGCTTGGGTTCATTTTGCACGGGACCAAGTTCCTGAAGCTATTCTGGGTTGATAGTGCGCCCTTGGCCCTGCGCCCTGTGCTGGCGCTGATCGAAGTGATCTCTTACTGCGTCCGCCCTGTCAGTCACTCCATTCGTCTTGCAGGCGCCATGATGGCCGGGCACGCTGTGGCGAAGGTTTTCGCAAGCTTTGCAGCCGCGCTGGGCGCGTTCTTCTTTGTCCCCATTCTGGCAGTGACCGCGCTCTATGCGTTGGAACTGCTCGTGGCCGTCATTCAGGCCTATGTTTTCACCATTCTGACCTGCGTCTACCTGAAAGATGCCCTGCATCCTGCGCACTAAGCGCGGCGCCGAGGTCCGGATAATCCATCTTGCCAATTCCAAATCAAGGAGAGACGACTATGGAAGGCGATATCGCAGAAATGGGTAAATACATCGGTGTTGGTCTGACCGCCATTGGTATGGGCGGCGCAGCAATCGGTGTGGGCAACATTGCAGGCAACTTCCTGTCGGGTGCTTTGCGCAACCCGTCGGCCGCTGCCGGCCAGACCGCTATGCTCTTCATCGGCATTGCGTTCGCAGAAGCACTGGGGATCTTCTCGTTCCTCGTCGCTCTGCTGCTGATGTTCGCAGTCTAAGAACGTCCCGACGTATCCTTACGGCTGGCGGGGCGCGGATGCGCCTCGCCGGTGTTTTTCGGGTTAGGGGGATGATATGGCAGAGACTGCTGCTTCGGGGCCAGGTATGCCCCAACTGGATATAACCACTTTCTCTAACCAGATTTTCTGGTTGGTCGTCGCGTTGGTGGTTTTGTATTTCGTTATGTCGCGCGTCGCATTGCCGCGTGTGGCGTCGGTTCTGGCAGACCGTCGCGGTGCGATCACCGCCGACATTGCCGCAGCCGAGGAATACAAGCTAAAAGCGCAGGACGCCGAAGATGCCTTCAAAAAGGCTGAAGCGGATGCCCGTGCGGAAGCGCAACGCATTGTCGAAGCTGCCAAGGCTGAAATGCAAGAGGCGTTGCATGCGCAGATCGCCAAGGCAGACGCGGAAATTGCCGCTAAGTCCGCCGAGTCCGAAAAACGCATTCGCGAGATCACGGCTAACGCGGTCGAAATGGTTGCCGAAGTGTCGAATGACGTGACCAAGGACATTGTTGCGGCCTTTGACATGAAAGCGGATGCGCGCAGCGTGACCGCAGCCGTCAAGGCACAGATGAAGGGGGACGCATGATGTTGCGTATGGCCGTCATTGCCACGCTTCTGGCAAGCCCAGCCTTTGCTGCGGTTGAAGGCAAGCCCTTCTTCTCGCTCTACAACACCGACCTGATCGTTCTGGCAGCCTTCCTCGTCTTCTGCGGTGTGCTGGTTTACGCGAAGGTGCCCGGCAAGGTCAGCGGTTTGCTTGATGCGCGCTCCGAGACGATCAAGGCGGAGCTGGAAGAGGCCCGCCGCCTGCGTGAAGAAGCGCTGGAACTGCACGCGTCATTTGAGCGCCAGCATGCAGCGGTCAAGGAACAAGCCGCACGGATCGTAGAGAAAGCCAAAGCCGACGCCCAGCTTGCCGCCGAACAAACCAAGGCAGAGATCGAAGCGTCTATCGCTCGCCGCTTGAAGGCTGCGGAAGACCAGATCGCCTCTGCCGAGGCGGGTGCCATTCGTCAGGTGCGTGACAAGGCAACCGCAGTCGCGATCGCGGCGGCAGGTAGTGTCATCGCCAAGAACATGGATGATGCACGCAGCGATGCCCTGATTGGCGACGCAATAAAAGCGGTGCACGAACGTCTGCACTGAAAGCGGGACGTTGCAAATGTAAAAACCCGGCTGCAAGGCCGGGTTTTTTTATGTGCTTTCCTTCGTGTGCTCAAACCGAAGGCGCGCAATCGCTTCGTTATGCTCGCTGCGTTTATGGTCGTTCATGATCCGCTCGACAAAATCCAGATGCGCCGTTGCTGCCGCATGGGCCTCTATCGGGTCGCGCGCTTGAATGGCCGCATTGATCGCTTTGTGCTGTGCCAGCAGGTCGCTGCGCGTGGCACGTTGACGAAAGATCATCTGCCGATTGTAGAAAACGCCCTTATGCAGCAAATCGAACATGGCACGCATCATGTGCAACATGATGATATTATGTGACGCTTCGACAATCGACAGGTGAAATTCTGCATCAAGCTGCGCTTCCTCGGATGGGTCGCGTTTCTGATGAGCGGCCTCCATCCGGTGATAGAGCGTGTCGATCACCTTCAGGTCGGTATCAGACCCAAGGCGCGCGGCACGCTCGGCAGACATCCCCTCCATATCGCGGCGAAAACTGATGTAATCGAACAAGGCTTCGTCATGCTCGGCAAACAGCCGCACCAGCGAATCCGAAAAGGCGCTATCCAGAAGTTCTGCAACGAAAACCCCCGCGCCCGCGCGGCTTTCCAGCAGGCCGCGCAGCTGCAATTCGGCCAGCGCATCGCGCAAGCTGGGGCGTGACACACCCAACCGTTCGGCAAGATCACGTTCTGCGGGCAACCGCTCACCCGGCCGCAAGACACCGCGCAGCAGCAACAGTTCTATCTGGCGCACAACGGATTGGGACAGCTTTTCAGGCTGAATGCGTTGAAACGGCATTGGTCCTCCTCACCCCATCTCAATGGGGATGTTGGTAAAAAGATATGACCGAAACTCGCCCGTCGCAACGGAAAAGGCTGACCGCGTGGGCCAGCCTTTCGCTCCGGTTCGACAAGCTGCCTTAGCCCTGTTGGTGCGGTCGAATATAGATTTCCACCCGACGATTCTGCTGCCGCCCCGCCGCTGTGCTGTTATCGGCAACCGGCTGTGTCAGGCCGCGCCCTTCGGTGCGCACACGTGCCGGAGCGACGCCGTTGTTAAACAACACCTGCGCCACGCTTGCAGCGCGCCGTTCGGACAAGCCCTGATTATAGGCAGCCGAGCCGGTATTGTCCGTATGCCCAACCACACGCACATCGCTGCGCGGATAGTTGATAAGGTTGTTCGCGATGACGCGCAGATCGTTTTGCAGGTCGGGCCGCACGCTTGCGCTGTCGGTCGCAAATAGCAGGTCTTGCGGCAGGGTCAGGATCAGCTCTTGCCCGGTGTTCTGGACATTCACGTCACTGCCAAGCTGGCGCCGCAGTTCTGCGGCCTGACGGTCAAGCCGTTGGCCAATCAGGGCGCCTGCTGCGCCGCCGACAATAGCCCCGGCCAGTGCGCGGTCGCCACCGCCATCGCCGGTTGCTGCCCCGAAAATGCCGCCGACCGCTGCCCCGGTCAGGGCGCCTGTCAGCGTGCGGTTCTGCTGGGAGTTCGGGTCGGGCGCGCAGGCGGTCAACGCCAAAACCGAGATTGCGATAGGTGCAACGAGTTTCATGGAACACTCCTTTAGTGTGTCTTAGCTTGATACCACGTCGCTTGCCCGGCTGCTATTACAGCGCGGCGCGATACGCAGGGTTTTGCCATCACGCTTGCGCTACAGCATCTCTCCGCGCAGTTTCCCAGCCCAGCATGGCACGTTTGCGGGCTAGCCCCCAATGATAGCCCCCAAGCGCGCCACTGCCTTGCAAAACCCGGTGACACGGGATCACGAAGCCAAGCGGATTGCGCCCGACCGCCGTGCCCACGGCGCGCGCTGCACGGTCCGAGCAGACGGTTTTGGCAACTTCGCCATAGCTGGTCACATGGCCTGACGGCACCTGCAACAGCGCCTCCCAGACCTTTATCTGGAAGGGGGTTCCCATCATATGCAACTGTGCTGCGCCCTTGTGGGTAAAAGCCGCCTCGACATGCGGCGCGGCGCCCCCCGGATCGCAGATATAGGACGCTTTGGGCCAACGCCGGGTCATATCGGCCAATATGGCCGGGTCGTTCTCGGCTTCGGCAAAGGCAAGTCCGCACAAGCCCCGATCTGTCGCCATGCCCAAAGCTGGGCCAAACGGGCTGTCGAACCAGCCATAGCGAATGTCCAGCCCCGCGCCGCGCTTGGCGTAGTCGCCCGGAGTCATCGCTTCCCACCGCAAAAACAGATCATGCAGCCGCGCCTGTCCTGACAAGCCAAGCTGCATGGCGGACTCGAAGGTCGAGAAACGCGCGCCCAGAAGGTGGCGCGCATGGCCAAGCGTCAGATATTGCTGGTAGCGTTTCGGCGAAACCCCGGCCCATGCGCTGAACACCCGCTGAAAATGCGCTGCGCTCATTCCCAGTTCTGCCGCCAGATCATCAAGGCTGCGCCCGGTTCCGCCCGGCGCATCAATCAGCGCGATCGCACGTGCGATCAGCTTGTAATGATAGCTTTGCTCCATGGCGCACCTTGCTCTTGCGGGTGTTCCAGTCATAGCCCGCAACAGCATGTCCTGCACCCCGAAAGCTGCGCATTGCACTTTGTTCACAGGTTCAATAAAGCATGCGCATCCTTTGGGAGGAGGGGCTTTCATGAAACTTGGTCTGGCCTGCCTAGTGCTGGGCTATCTGCTCAGCCAGTTCTATCGTGCGTTTCTGGCCGTATTGGCCGGGCCGCTGACGCAGGATCTGGGCGTGACCCCGGATGATCTGGCGCTCTCCTCTGGCCTTTGGTTTCTGGTGTTCGCGGCGGCGCAAATCCCGCTGGGCATGGCTCTGGACCAGATCGGCCCGCGCCGCACCACAGCGCTGATGCTGGGGCTTGGCGGCACCGGGGGCGCTGCGCTCTTTGCGATGGCACAGAGTGCAACCCATATCAATCTGGCGATGATGCTTCTGGGCGTGGGCTGCGCACCCGTGCTGATGGCGTCTTACTATATTTTCGCCCGCAGCTTTCCGGCGGCTATGTTTGCCACGCTGGCAGGGGCGGTTATCGGCCTTGGGTCGTTGGGGAATATCCTTGGCGCCTGGCCCTTGGCGTGGGCGTCAGAGGTCTATGGCTGGCGCGCGGCCCTCTGGACGATGGCGGGCATTACGGCAGCGGTGGCGGCGGTGCTGTGGGTGGTCATCCCCGATCCGCCGCGCGCGCAAGCCCCCGAAGGCACCAAACCCCGCTTGCGCGATGTGCTGCGCATTCGCGCGCTTTGGTGGATGATGCCGCTTTTATTCGTGAATTACGCCCCCGCAGCCGGATTGCGCGGGCTATGGGCCGGCCCTTATCTGACCGATCTGTATGGTGCCAACGCCAATGTTGTGGGGCAGGTCACGCTGGTCATGGCCTTCGCGATGATCGCGGGCAATTTCGCTTACGGGCCGTTGGACCGTCTGTTGGGCACCCGCAAATGGGTCATCCTTGGCGGTAATCTGTTCGGCGCTTGCGCGCTTGGCATATTGGCGATTTCCCCCGCGATGGGGCTTTGGGCAAGCGCGGCTCTTTTAGCAGCGGTTGGGTTCTTTGGGGCGTCTTTCCCTATGCTCATGGCGCATGGCCGCAGCTTTATTCCGCCGCATCTGACAGGGCGGGGGGTCACGCTTATCAACCTGTTTTCCATTGGCGGTGTTGGGCTTTTGCAGGTCGCCAGCGGCCATGTTCACCGGCTGGGTGATGGTGGTGTTACGTCCTACAGCCTTTTGTTCGGGTTCTTTGCCGTGCTGATGCTGGCAGGCTGTGTGCTCTACCTTTTTGCCACGGACCGGACGGATTAACCGTCTAAAACCGTCCCCGGCGCAAAGCGATGCCCGTTCAAAAAGGCATCAGTGTCGCTTGCGCGCTTGCCTTCGCGCTGCACGCTAAGCACCGAAACTGCGCCAGTACCGCAGGCAACGGTCAACCCGTCCAGCACCTCGCCAGGCGCGCCTTTGCCCGCCACTGCCCGCGCATCCAGCAGCTTCAACCGCCCCGCGGGGCTGTCGCACCATGCGCCGGGAAACGGCGACAGCGCGCGAATATGACGGGCAACCTCCTCAGCAGGCCGAGTCCAGTCGATCCGGGCCTCAGATTTGTTGATCTTGGCAGCATAGGTCACGCCGTCTTCGGGTTGGGGCTGTGGCGACAGCGTATCGAGTCGCGCCAAGGCCTCTGCAATCAACCGCGCGCCCATTTGGGACAAACGGTCATGCAGGCTGGCTCCTGTGTCGCCATCATCAATTGGGGTCGCCTCGCGCAGCAGCACAGGTCCGGTGTCCAGCCCCGCTTCCATTCGCATAATGCACACGCCGGTTTCGGCATCCCCGGCCATGATCGCGCGCTGAATTGGGGCCGCCCCGCGCCAGCGCGGCAACAGCGAGGCATGGATGTTCAGGCACCCATGGCGGGGCGCATCCAGAACCGGTTGCGGCAGGATCAGACCATACGCCACCACGACCGCAATATCGGCCTTAAGCGCGTCAAACTCCGCCTGCGCCTCCGCCCCCTTCAGGCTGACCGGATGGCGGACCGGCAGACCAAGCGCCTCGGCCTGCATCTGTACCGGCGAGGGACGGTCCTTCTTGCCGCGCCCGGCAGGGCGCGGGGGTTGCGTATAGACGCAAACCACCTCATGCTCGGCGTGGACCGCGTCCAAGGCCGCGACCGAAAACTCCGGCGTTCCCATAAAGATAGCCCGCATCGCATCCCCCTTCATCTTGCGAAAAATACTCCGGGGAGCGTGAGGGGCTGGCCCCTCACCGGCACCACGGCGGCCACCGGCCTAACGCTTTTTTCCTGCGCGCCGCAGCAGCATATCCCGCTTCACCCGGCTTAGGCGGTCGAAGAACATCTGCCCCTCCAGATGGTCGATCTGGTGCTGCACGCTGGTCGCCCAAAGCCCAACCATCTCCCGCTCTTCTATCTCGCCCGCCGCATTCAAAAAACGCACCGTCACCGCGCGTGGGCGCTCAATCGTTGCGTGGACACCGGGCAAGTTGGGGCTGGCCTCGTCATGCGGGCGCATCACGGCGCTGGCATACAAGATTTCCGGGTTCGCCATGCGCACGGCTTGGCCGCGGCCCTCGGACGCATCGACCACCGCCAGCCGCAAGCTGACCCCGATTTGCGGCGCCGCAAGGCCGACGCCCGGCATCGCTTCCATCGTGTCGATCATGTCGTCCCAGATGGCGCGGATATCATCGGTGATTGCCTCGACCGGGGTGGCCTTGCGCCGCAGCACCGGGTCGGGCCATGGCAGGCAGCGGCGAACACTCACGCGCGCGCCCGCTCGCGTTTCAGTTTGACCATCTTGCGGGTAATCAACTGCCGTTTGATGCTGCCCAGATGGTCAATGAACAATTTGCCGTTCAGGTGGTCCAGTTCGTGTTGCGCGCAGGTGGACCATAAGTCGTCGAACGCGTCCTCGTGGGTTTTGCCATCCAATCCCATCCAACGCATCGTCACCAGCTTGGGGCGGGTGACTTCGCCATATTGCTCGGGGATGGACAGGCAGCCTTCCTCGTAGGTGTTCATCTCGTCAGAGGCCGCAATGATTTCCGGGTTAATCAGCACCATCGGGCGCGGGGCTTCGCCATCTTCCTTGACGCAATCCATCACGAAAATGCGCTTGGTGATCCCCACCTGCGGCGCGGCCAGCCCCACGCCCGGCGCGTCATACATCGTCTCCAACATATCCTCGGCCAGTTTGCCGATGTCGGACGTCACGGCAGACACCGGGTCACACAGCTTTTTCAGCCGCGGGTCGGGATGGATCAGGATGGGTCGAATGCTCATGTTAAGCGATTTATGCGATGCTCAACGCGCATTCAACGGCTTTTGGGCTTGAATGCAGTGCAAACACGGGACAGCTTGCCAAAAAACAGAGGGTAGCCCATGAATTTCGACGAGATCATCGACCGACGCGGCACGCATTCTTCCAAGTGGGACATGATGGAGCCGATCTATGGCGTGTCCCCGGATGACGGTTTGGCGATGTGGGTCGCGGATATGGATTTTCGCCCGCCCCAGGCGGTGCAGGACGCGCTGCAAGCCATGCTGGATCACGGCGTTTACGGCTATTTCGGCGATGACAGCGCGTATCGCGCCGCGATCTGCTGGTGGATGGAGCATCGCCACGGCTGGCAACTTGACCCTGCGCATATTTCCACCACACATGGGTTGGTTAACGCGGTGGGGCTGTGTCTGCACACATGGACCGCGCCGGGCGATGGGGTGATGCTGTTTACGCCCGTGTATCACGCTTTCGCACGCGTTATCCATTCGGCCGGGCGGCGGGTTGTCGAATGTCCGCTGGTGGAGTGCGATGGCCTTTACCAGATGGACCTTGAGGCCGCCGAGGCGTTGATCGATGCGGGCACCCGGATGGTCATACTCTGCTCGCCGCACAATCCCGGCGGGCGGGTCTGGACGGTGGACGAGTTGCGCGCGGTTGCGGCGTTTTGTGCGCGACATGATTTGATTCTGGTGTCGGATGAAATTCATCATGATCTGGTCATGCCGGGTCATAACCACACCGTCATGCCCGTGGCCGCGCCCGAGCAGATGGACCGCGTGGTCATGCTGACCGCACCATCAAAGACCTTCAATATCGCGGGCACGCATTGCGGGCAGGTCATTATCACCGATGACCGGTTGCGAGCTCAATTCACAGCGAGCCTTGGTGCGCTCGGCATTTCGCCCAACAGCTTTGGTCTGCACGCGGTGACAGCCGCTTACTCGCCCCAAGGGGCAGAGTGGGTCGAGGCCCTGCTGGCCTACCTTGACGAAAACCGCCGGGTGTTCGACGCAGGCGTGAACGCCATTCCCGGCCTGCGCTCGATGCCGCTGCAATCCACATATCTGGCATGGGTGGATTTTTCTGGTACCGGCATGGATATGGCAGAGTTCACCGCGCGGGTGGAAGAGAGCGCAAAGATCGTTGCCAATCATGGTCCGACATTCGGGACCGGCGGTGCAAGCTACCTGCGCTTTAACCTTGGCGCGCCGCGATCGGTGATTGTCGATGCCGTGGCGAGGCTACAGCGCGCGTTCAGTGATTTGCAATAACCTGCGTCACAATGTGGGCGCGCCCCGGCCTTGAGCCGGGGCCTCTTGTTTGGACCTGCGGGCAGAGGCCCCGGCTCAAGGCCGGGGCGGGTCGTTTTGCAGGCAGCCTCAGCCCATCAACTGTCCGGCTTCGGGCACCCAACGGAACGCGGCTCCATCCCGCCCCGTATCGACATAGCCTACAGCGGGGAAGGGCATATGATAGCCGATGGCCGGAATACGGTCGGCGGCGATCATGCCCAGCACACGACGGCGGCTTTCGGCAGCCATGGCCTTGTCCGAGTCAAAGCGCACTTCCCAGTCGGGCCGTGCCAGCGACCAGACAGGGTGGTTGGCAAGGTCCGCAAAGATCACCAGCCCCGCGCCCTCGCTTTGCAGACGATAGACCATATGCCCCGGCGTATGTCCGGGCGCGGCCATGCCGGTTATCCCCGTCACCACGTCGCCACCATCGCTGATGAAGCTCATCATCTCGGCCATCGGGCGGACATTGGCGTCAAAGCCGTCATTGCCCGCTGCCGCCCAATGGTCGAATTCCGTTTGGCCGGTGACATAGCGTGCATTCGGGAAGGTGGCTTCGCCATCCGTCATCATGCCGCCGATATGGTCGCCATGCATATGCGTCAGCACCACGATGTCGATCTGGTCGGGTGTGTAACCGGCACTCGCCAGCGCATCCGTGATCGCATCCCCGTTCAGCCCGGTGTCAAACAGAACCAGTTCCGACCCGGTATTGACCACTGTGGGTGTGAAGAAGAACTGCGATACATCGGTGGACAGGAAATTGGCCCGGCTGACTTCTGCGAATTCCTCTTCCGAGACGTTCATCCCGAAAATTCCTTGCGGGTTTTCGCGCGGGGTGGTGCCGGCCAGAATGGTCGTTACCTCGAACCCGCCAATGTTGAATCGGCGGTGACGAGCGAAACTGGCCCCCATCATCGGCGCTTCCGCGCGGGCGGAGTGGGGCACGGCCAGTCCTGCCAGTGGCAGAGTCGCCCCGGCAGCCATCAGGCTGCGACGGGTGAGTGTTGTCGTGTTGAGTGTGGTCATCGTGTCTCCTCCTGTTGATGTTGTCTTGCACTAGGTATCATGGCCGACGGAAAATCGTGTCACTCTCGCGTGAGGCCATATCAATGCGCCGCACATTGCCTGCGCATCTGCGCAGATTGGTTCGCGTGGAATTGCACCTTAGCTATCGTACAACAGCAAAGGGGATTTGATATGGGCGTTCTGATCGACGGCAAATGGTCTGACCAATGGTATGACACCAAGAAAACCGCAGGGGCGTTTCAGCGTGACACGTCGCGGTTTCGCAACTGGGTGACGGCGGATGGTGACGCGGGCCCAACGGGTGACGCAGGCTTCAGGGCAGAGGCAGGGCGCTATCACCTATACGTGTCCTATGCCTGCCCTTGGGCGCATCGCGCGTTGATCTTTCGCGCGTTGAAAGGGCTGAGCGACCTGATCGACGTGTCCGTGGTCCATCCCGACATGTTGAACGATGGCTGGAGCTTTGCGACTGATTTTCCCGGCGCGACCGGCGACACGCTTTTTGGCAGCGACCATATCCGCGACATCTACATCCGGGCTGATCCCAAGGTGTCGGGCCGGGCCACGGTGCCCATTTTGTGGGATAAGGCGCAAGGCAAGATCGTTTCGAATGAAAGCTCGGAAATTATCCGCATGTTCAATTCGGCGTTCAACGCGCTGACCGGGAATACCGACGACTACTCCCCCGAAGCCCTGCGCCCAGAGATCGACGCGGTCAACGCCCGTGTTTACGATACGCTGAACAACGGTGTCTATAAATCCGGGTTCGCGACCACGCAGGCGGCCTATGAGGATGCTGTTTATCCGCTGTTCGATACGCTTGACTGGCTGGAAGAGCGGCTGTCACACCAGCGCTATGTCGCTGGCGACAGGTTGACCGAAGCCGATTGGCGGCTGTTCCCGACCCTTGCGAGGTTTGATCTCGTGTACCACATGCATTTCAAATGCAACCGCGCGCGGATCGTGGATTACCCGGCGCTCTGGGCCTATACACGCGACCTATACCAACACCCCGGCGTGGCGGAGACGGTGCATTTCGATCATATCGTGCGGCATTATCATTACAGCCATGACACGATTAATCCGTATCGCATCATCCCGATCAACCCACGCCCAGAATTCATGGCCCCGCACGGGCGGGGGACGGTCTAGGCCGGGGCGTGTCGGGTCCGGGCGTCAGCACGGCAACCCCGGAAACCGCTGGCGCCACCTGCGCCGCGGCTTGGAGCGGGACGGCTGTGCCGGTGCGTTCCAACTCTTGCTGCTTTGACGCGAAAATCGTGATTGGCGTGCCGTTGCGGACCATAGCGTAGATGTCTTCCATCTGCCGGTCGGTTACGGCAATGCACCCATCGGTCCAATCGCCGCGCGCGCGCTGAAACCGGGGGCCGCGCCCGTGGATGAAAATATCGCCGCCCGGACGCCAGCCATTGGCCTGCGCATGGGCGCGGTCGGCCTCGTTCGGGTAATCAATGCCGATGGACAGGTGAAACGCGCTGTTGGGGTTGCGCCGGTCGATGATGTAATCGCCTTCGGGTGTGCGCCTATCGCCTTCGCGCTCCTTGTGTCCGAAGGGCGTGCCACCAAGCTGCACTCGGTAGCTTTTCAGCACCGTGCCGTAATGCCGCAACTCCATCTGGCGTTCGGCTTTGTAAACCACCACACGGGTCACTTCTGGCCCGCTATAGCTGCGGAATTTGGTGGGCGCACAGGCGGTCAGGACCGCCAAAAGCGACATGGCTAGAAACAAGCGGGCAAACTGCATCGAATCCTCTGGGGTTTCTTGCCACTATGCCCGAAGCCGCGAAACCTGCCAAGCTGCGCCCCCGCTCACGTCCGCGTCATCTGTCGCGGTCGGCCAGTTTCTGTTCGATCTCACGCAGTCGGGTCAGCACTTCGTCGCGGTATTCGTCTGTCGCTTTGTTCGACTCCGCTGCATGGGCGTCCTGCATCGAATTCACGATCAGACCGACCAGCAGGTTTACCACCGCAAAGGTCGTGACCATAATGAAAGGCACGAAAAACGCCCACGCATAGGGATACACTTCCATCACCGGGCGGACGATGCCCATCGACCATGATTCCAGCGTCATGATCTGAAACAGCGAATAGGCCGAATTACCCAGATCGCCGAACCATTGCGGAAAACTGTTCTGGAACAGCTTGGTCGCCATAACCGCGCCAATGTAGAAAATCATCCCCATCAGCAAAAACACCGACCCCATGCCGGGCAGTGCCGAAATGAAACCCTCTACCACGCGCCGCAGGCTGGGGCTGACCGACACCACGCGCAACAAGCGCAAGATACGAAGGGCGCGCAATACGCTGAACCCTTGGGTGGCTGGCATTAGCGCGATGGCAATGATGATGAAATCGAAGATATTCCAGCCTGACCGCCAGAATTGCGCGCGATGGGCGTAAAGTTTCAGCGCCAGTTCAACCACGAAAATGCCAAGACAAATCTTGTCCAGTATCAGAATGACAGGGCCAATCGCATTCATCACCGGGCGCGAGGTTTCCATGCCCAGCAACACGGCATTGAACAGGATCACCCCGATCACGCCATTGCGCACCCAGGCTTGGTCCAGAAAGGCGGCGATATTGGCGCGGCTGAACATGACATATCCCCGAAAATTAAGTTTGCGCAGATATGTTACCTTGCGAAGGCGGCTGCAAGCTCCACATGCGGGCTGAAGCGGAATTGATCGACCATCTGCACCCAATCTAGCCGGTAGCCCGCGTCACACAGAATTTTCGCGTCGCGCGCGAATGTAACCGGATTGCAGGACACGGCGGCAATGCGCGGCACGGCGCTGTCGGCCAGCGCGCGCACCTGCGCCTCGGCGCCCGCGCGGGGCGGGTCAATCACGACGGCGTCAAAGCGCGCAAGGTCTTCGGGCAAAAGCGGGTTGCGGAACAGATCGCGGGTTTCATGGGTGATGCGTTTTAGCCCTGTTGCATGCCGCCATCCATGGTCAAGGGCGGTCAGCATCTCGGCCACGCTTTCGACGGCATGAACCTCTGCCCCTTCGGCCAAGGGCAAAGCAAAAGTGCCACATCCTGCAAACAGATCGGCCACGCGCGGAGCGTCCCCCACGGCTTTGCCGACTGCCGATTGCAAAGCCGCTTGCGCGTCTGCCGTGGCTTGCAGAAACGCCCCCGGCGGCGGGGCGACCTTCGCGCGACCAAAGGTTTGCAGCGGCGGCGCGGCTTGGGCGATCACCTCGCCATCCCATGCCAGCCGTGCCAACCCGTTCGCGCCCGCCCATTGCCCCAGGGTGGCCTGCAACGGCCCGTCCAGCAGCTTGCCGCATGTCACGGACAGGTCCAGCCCAACGTCAGACAAGGTCAGCGACAGCGCCATTTCGCCTTTGCGAGAGCCCGCCATCGTGACCAGATCTTCCAGCAGCGGCAAAGCAGCGGTCAGTTCGGGCCGCAAGATCAGGCAGTCGGGCACGGATGCCACCGTGTCGCAGGCGCGCGCATGGAACCCCACAAGCGCGCCCTTCTTCAACCGCCGCCCGGAAAATGTGGCTCGCCTGCGGGTGTGCAGGCCCGATATATGCGGCGCATGGAAGGGCGCGTCCAACCCTTGCGCAGCCAACGCTTGCCGGATCACGCTTTCTTTCCAACCGGTGACAAAGCCTTCGCGCGCATGCTGAAGCGCGCATCCCCCGCAGGCTTTGTAATGCGGGCAGGGCGCGGCAACCCGTTCGGGCGAAGGCGTCAGGATACGCGGCGCTGCCAAACGTCCTTGCGCGATCTCGCCTTCAACCACCTCACCGGGCAGGGTGCGCGGCACAAAGACAGGCCCCTCGGCAATCCCATCGCCATGATGCCCCAAGCGTGTAATGGTCAGCGTCATGACATGGCCTTATGCGTGTTCTGCGTTATCATCCGTGCCCAGAAAACCGCCCGATTGCCGTGCCCAGAAACGGGCATAGGTGCCGCTATTGGACAGCAATTCTTCATGCGTGCCTTGCTCGACAATGCGACCATCGTCAAGCACGATAATCCGGTCAAGCTGCGCAATGGTGCTGAGGCGGTGCGCAATCGCCAGCACGGTTTTACCCTGCATCAGCGGTTGCAGCGCATCCTGCACGGCGGCCTCGACCTCGGAGTCCAGCGCCGAAGTGGCCTCGTCCAGAACCAGAATGGGCGCATTTTTCAAAAAGGCGCGCGCCAAGGCAATGCGTTGGCGTTGCCCGCCTGACAGGCGCACGCCGCGCTCGCCCAGTTGCGCGTCATAACCGCGGCGTCCTTCATGATCTTGCAAATCCTTGATGAACTCATGCGCTTCGGCGGCCTTTGCGGCGGCCTCTATTTCGGCGCGGGTGGCATCGGGGCGACCATAGCGGATATTCTCCAGCGCCGAGCGGTTGAACATGGCCGTTTCCTGCGTGACCATCGCAATGTTGCGGCGCAGGCTTTCCTGCGTCAGCTTGCGAATGTCGCCCCCGTCCAGCGTGATGCGCCCCGCTTCCACGTCATAAAGCCGCAGCAACAGTGCGACGAGCGTGGATTTCCCGGCACCGGATGCCCCGACAATTCCAATTTTCTCACCCTTGCCAATGCGCAGGGTCAGACGGTCTACCCCGCCCTTGTCACGCCCATAGGCAAAGCCCACGTCCTCGAACGCCACGGCCCCATCGGCGCGGCCAATTTCGACCGCGTCTGGCGCATCGGTCAGGTCGGGACGCGGTGTCAGGGTTTTCATGCCGTCCTCGATCTCTCCGATATTGGAGTAAATCGCCATCAGCACGAAACTG
The DNA here is from genome assembly GCF_023336755.1 of Roseinatronobacter domitianus. Classification (GTDB taxonomy): domain Bacteria; phylum Pseudomonadota; class Alphaproteobacteria; order Rhodobacterales; family Rhodobacteraceae; genus Roseinatronobacter; species Roseinatronobacter domitianus. The sequence continues at coordinate 40,769 of NZ_JALZWP010000013.1, forward strand.
ACCCAGCCGGTCATCTGCGCAATACGAATGGCGACGGCCCCAGCGGCAGCAATGTCGCCGGTGCTGGCCGCACCGATAGACCAAAGCCACAACGTGCCGCCAATCAGCAGCACTGGCAGAATGCCCGCAACCACCATAAGGGCAAAGCGAAACCACGCCTGCACCTCGCCAAACTCGACAGAGCGGTCACGGAACACGCCCATGGCGTTCAGCGCGGCGCGGTCCTCGAAATCGGCATGGGCGAACAGTTTGACGGTCTTGATGTTGCTGATCGTGTCGACAACCTGCCCGCTGACCTTTGCGCGGGCACCCGCCCGTTTGCCCGAACGCTCGCGCACTTGTGGCAGGAAATACCGGATCAGCGCCAGATAGGCCACCAGCCAGACCGCCAGCACAAGCGCCATGCGCGCATCGATGGTGAAGAGCAGCACAACCGAGCCGATGATCGACGACAGCGCGAAAGCCATTGTGTTGATCGTTTCATTCGCCACATCGGTCAATGCGCGCGCGGTCTGCACCTGCTTTTGCGCAATACGGCCCGCAAAGTCATTGTCGAAAAAGGTAACGGGCTGGCCCAACGTCCAACGGTTCAGCCGCGATTGCACCAGAACGAAGATATTGGGCTGCACGACGATGCTGTTTGCTGCCGAGGATATCCCGAAGGCCAAGGGGCGCAGCACGATGAAAAACAGGATGAACCCGGCGATCAGCCAGCCATGCGCGGCGATAAAACCCTGCGCGCCGGTCCCCACCGCTGCGTCAATGATCTGGCCAAGCAGCAGCGCCGAGATGACCTCGGTCGAGCCGACGATGGCAGAGATGACCGTGGCCAGCGCCAGCACCGGCCAAGACCCTTTGACCGACCACAGCATAAACCGCAGCAGGCTTTGCGGTGGTGGCCCATCCGCATGGGCGAAGCCGTCGATCAGGCCCGCCAGCCGAAAGGCAAGGGTCGGTTTTTGGGTGGGGTCTGTCTTTTGCAGCATGAAGCGTCCTTTGATCAGGACATAGGGCGTTGCCCGGCTTTTCGCCAGTCAGCTCAGCAGATCATTGCGCGTGGCGCTGAAATCCGAGGCGATCCAGCGGGCTTCCAATGCTTTTAAGTGTTGCCCCAGCGCCGCGCCCTCTAGCCCCGGCAAATCTGCCGCGCGGATGGGGAAATGCGCATTTGTGCCGCGCGTGACCTCTGCCTGCCAATCTGGGGGCAGGGGGCTTTCCAGAACCGCTGCGCGCGCCAGAACCGCATCCTCGCCCAACTCCGCGCCCAGACGGTAGCCGAGCACCGCAGGCGCGGTCATGTCGCCCAACGCATCGCGCAGGCGTGTCAGGCTGCGTGTTTCGGCCTTGGTGAGCCGCAGATGGTCGATGGACGGGCCAAGAACCGCGAGGCGCCGCATCCAGTGCGGCGCGCGTGCCCCCTCCAGATGCACCAAGGGGGCCAGTGCGCGCGGGTCAGCCCCCGGCAAGACCCGCGCCAACACGCCCGCATGATCCATTGCCGCGACTGAAGGCGCAGGGTCACGCGCAGACAAGAGTTTGCGCAGTTCCGATGTGACCCGCTCTGCGGACAACCGTGCCAGTCCATCTACCCCCGCTGCACATGCGGCCAGACCATCGGCATCAAGCCCATGATCCGGGTCGCCATACTGCGCATGAAAGCGGAAAAAGCGCAGAATTCGCAGATAATCTTCGGCAATGCGCTGGGCGGGGTCGCCCACGAAGCGCAAGCGTCGCGCGCGCAGGTCGTCCATGCCACCAAGCGGGTCCAGAACATGCCCCGCCGCATCGGCATAAAGCGCATTCATGGTGAAGTCGCGGCGTGCGGCGTCGTCCTCTATCCTGTCGGAAAAGGCGACTTCGGCATGGCGCCCGTCGGTCGCCACGTCGCGGCGAAAGGTTGTCACCTCGAACCCCTCGCCCCCTGCGATCAATGTCACCGTGCCATGCGCGAGCCCCGTGGGCACGGCGCGCAGGCCCGCGCTTGTCGCCAGCGCAATCACGGTCTCGGGCCGGGCAGATGTGGCAATGTCCACATCCGTCACCGCCTCGCCCAGTGCCGCGTTGCGCACGCAGCCGCCGACCGCATAGGCCGCATGGCCCGCGCCGGTCAGCAGGTCCAGCACCGTCTGCGTGCGGTCATTGTCCAGCCAGTCGCCGCTTACCCGCATTGCGCCATCCGTTCCGCCAGCCCGCGCAAGATGCGCGCACTCGCGCCCCAAGTATAATACGGCCCCCATGGCACCGCATAGAAATGCCGCCATTGTCCGCGCCAGATGCGGCGTTCAATCACAAAGCGCGCGGGGTCGGTGACATGCGCCAGGGGCACGCGGAACACTTCGGCCACCTCGCCCGGTTCGGGGCGGGGACTGAACGCACCGTCCAGTCGCGCGACAAAGGGCGTGATTAGAAACCCCGTTACCGTTTCATGCGTGGGCAGCGTGCCCAGAATGCGCACCTGCGACGGGTCCAGCCCGATTTCTTCCTGCGATTCTCGCAAGGCGGTGGCGGCAAGATCGGGGTCGCCCGTATCCTGCCGCCCACCGGGAAAGGCAATCTGGCCGGGATGATGGCGCAGATGCGAGGCGCGCTTGGTCAGCACCACGCCGCCCGCATCATCGACAGCAAGCAGAACCGCAGCAGGCCGCAACTTGCGTGCCGGATCGGTCGGCGCGAGGATAGGATTCAGGTCAAAATCGCTCGACGCATCGGCAGGGAGTGCCAAGGCTGCGCGCAAGCGGTCATCCATCCTTACCCTCGAAGCCTAGCGTGGCTGGGTCCATGACATAATGCGCGCCGCAAAACTGGCAGTCGGCGGTGACGGTGCCCTCTGGCGTGGTCATTGTGCCGATATCCTTGGCAGAATAAATCGACAACGTGCTGCGCACTTTTTCCTCTGAGCAGGAGCAGCCAAAATGCACTGGCTGCGGGTCATAGACGCGTGGCGCTTCCTCGTGGAACAGGCGGGCCAGCAATTCGGGCGGGCCGACACGCGGGCCGATCAGTTCCAGCTCCTCGACCGTGTCCAGAAGCATATTGGCGCGGGTCCAGTTTTCGGCCTGCTCTGCGGCCTCGCGCTTGGGGGCTTCGGAATTGCCGGGCATGTGCTGCAACATCACGCCCCCAGCCCGCCACGCCTGCGGCTGGCCGGGCAGGGTTGCACGCCCGAAGGATAGCGCAAAGCGGGTTGGCAACTGTTCGGATTGGGCGAAATAGGTTTCGGCACAGGCGCTCAAGGATTTTCCCGCAAGCGGGGTGATCCCCTGATACGGCGTCATGTCTGGCCCTTGGTCGATCAGGATGGCGAAATAGCCCTTGCCGATCTGGCTGTAGGGCTCTGCCTGCGTGTCCAGACGGTCGCGGTCGAAACTGGCATAGGCCCGGATGCGCGCGGGCGCACCTTCGGCTTCGGGGGCGTAATAGTCGGTTGCGATCAGCCGCACCGGCCCGTCGCCGCGAATTTGCAACGACAGTTTCCAGCGCAGTTTTATGGTCTGGCCGATCATCGCGGTCAGCAGCGTGGCCTCGGCAATCAGGGCTTCGACCACAGGCGGATATGCGTGTTTTTCCAACACGTTTTCCAGCGCGCCATCCAGCCGTGCGACACGGCCGCGAATGTCGCTATTGTCCAGTTGGAACGGCAGAACCGTGTCGTCCCAGGCGATCTGTTCGCCAATGCTCATGGTAGATATCCTTGCTGGTGTAGCGCGCCGCGCGCGCTTAGGCTTGTCCCCACATATAGGAACCAGACCGGAAGGGCCAAGGATGATCCGCAGATTCGGCGATGCCCGCGTGGACGGGCAGCACTACACGCGCCGCCACGGGGCATATGCGATCGTTTTACAGGGCGATCACGTTTTGCTGACGCACCAAAGCTGGCCCGAAAACGACTGGCAACTGCCGGGTGGCGGGATCGACGCGAACGAAAGCGCGGCCCAGGCTTTGCGGCGCGAGGTGCGCGAAGAAACCGGTTGGCGCGTGCGGCCCTTGCGGCGGCTGGGTGCGTTCCGCCGCTTTTGCTACATGCCCGATTACGATCTTTGGGCGGAAAAGCTGTGCAGCATTTATCTGGCGCAACCCTTGCGCGCCGTCGGCCCGCCCACCGAACCGGGGCATCGTGCGGCATGGCGCCCACTGCCAGAGGCCGTGGCGCTGCTGGGAAATGACGGCGACCGCAGTTTCCTGGTTGCACTGTTGCGATGATCCGGCCCGCTACCATGGCCGATGCGGATGTGATCCGGGCCTGCACCCGCGCGGCGTTCGGGCGGTATGTCGTGCGGATGAACCGCGAACCAGCCCCGATGCAGGCTGATTTGGCCCCTGCAATCGCGCAGGGTCAGGTGCATGTCGCCACCGGCCCAGACGGGTGCATTCTGGGCCATGTCATCTGCCGCAGGGTGGGGCGCGACATGGCGCTCGACACTTTGGCGGTCTGGCCGAACCATGCGGGGCGCGGTTTGGGCAAGCGTCTGGTTGCGCATGTCGAAACCTTGGCGCGGCAACAGGGGCTCAAGGCTGTGACCTTATATACCAATGCAGCGATGGTCGAAAACCTGCCATTCTATGAAGGGCTTGGGTATAGTTGCACAGGTCGCAACCGAGAGGATGGGTTCGACCGGGTTTTCTTTCGAAAGCCGCTGGGTTAGACGCCTTACGGTTGCGTAGGTTGGCCCCGGTAGTAGCGCGGCCGGCATGGTGTGCCGGGCTTGTAGGCGCTGAACTCCAGCAGCGCGCCAGAGATGTCGTCGCTGAACTCGTCCCGGCCGGACCACAGCGCCAATTCCCATTTCAACGCATCCAGAAACGACAGGCCGCGCAGCTTGGCCAATTTGACGAACAGATTGCTCAAGCCGTCTTCGCCAAATTCAAAACCCGTGCCATCCGCGCATTCGGTAATCCCGTCGGAATACAGGAACAGGCGGTCGCCGGGGCGCAGTTCGGCTTCGAAACTGCTGTATTGCGCGCCCTCTATCAGCCCGATGGGCAGCCCGCCTTCGCCCAAAAATTCCACCCCGCCATCCAGCCGCTGGATAACAGGATGCGGATGACCCGCCTGCACCATGACCAAACGCCCTGTGGTCAGGTCCAGATCGGCATAGGCCACGGTCAGATACGCCTCGGTGTCGATTTCTTGCAACATCAGGGTGTTCATGCGGGCCGCCACGTCATGCGGGGCGACCGCTTCCATCTGCCCGGTCATGTAATTGCGCGACAGCGCGATATTTTGCGACTGCGCACCGCCGAACATGCCGCCGATCCGTGCCCCAAGCAATGCCGCCGCCACGCCATGGCCCGACACGTCCAGCGAATAGATGCCGATTCGTTGCGCGTTGATCGGAAATGTGCCGACCATGTCGCCGCCGACATGGCCCGAGGAATGCAGCAACAGCGACAACTGGCTGCCGCCGAAATCATGGAACCGGTCGCGGATCAGCGATTGTTGCAACTTGCGGGCTTCCATCAGGTCGCGATCAACCGCGTCATACAGGGCCTGAACCGTGCGAAGTGCAGCTTGAAGCTCTTCGTTGCGGGCCTTGACCTGCCGCTCCATCGCCAACAACCGCTCGCCCGCGCGTATTCGCGCCCGCAATTCGGGTGTGCTGACGGGTTTTGACAGAAAATCATCCGCGCCCACATTCAACCCTTCGGCCACGGCACTTTTGTCGTTCTTCGAGGTCAGCAGGATGAAGTAGCTATAACTTTCCCGGTCGAGCGCGCGAAAGGCGCGGCAAAAATCCAGCCCGTTCATGCCCGGCATCATCCAGTCCGACAGAATCAGGTCGAACCGACCGGTCGCGCACAGATCCATCGCCGCATCGCCCGATGCGGCTTGTGTCACCTGATAGCCCCATCGTTGCAGGTTTTTGGCCAAAACAAGCCGTTGCGCTGCACTGTCATCCACCACCAACGCTTGTTTTGCGCGGATTGTTGCGATCAAAGGAGCATCTTGCGGTGTTACACTGGTATCCACGTCAATCATCCATAGGTTCCAACCCGCAGAGCTTCCGGGCAGCGTTAGTATTGCAGTGCTGGATTAACACCCGATGAAAACAGGCGGTCGTGCGCGGCGACCTGCCACTTCCTTACGAATCTTTAGGGGCTTTGCCGCAGAGTCGCCGGTGAAAGATTATTTGGGGGTCAAACGTGATAGATTGGTCAAGAGTGTCTGAACTCTATGAAGAAGTCGGCGATGAAGCGCTGGGCGAGGTGCTGGAGCTGTTTGCCTCGGAAGTTGCCGAAGGGCTGGAGCGGTTGGCCCATGCCACCGGCCCCATGTCGATTGCCGCAGAATTCCATTTTCTGAAAGGGGCGGCCCTGAACCTGGGGCTGGATAACGTGGCGCGGATCTGCGCCACGGGGGAGGAGAATGCCCGCAGCGGTGCCCCGACCGAAGAACAACGCCTTGCCGTTGCAGAAAAATTCCCGGCCTGCTGCCGCGAATTGTCCACCCAGTGGCGCGACCGGATCAGCACCGGATAGGTCTGGTTTCAGATTACGAAATTCGCCATGATCTCGTCCTCGGTTATGTCGGAATAGGCAAAGCCCGCATCATCGAGACGCGCAAAAAGCCCGTTGAAATTGTCGGGGTTCGTGGTTTCGATTCCAAGCAACACCGTGCCGAAATTACGCGCGGTTTTCTTCAGGTATTCGAAGCGCGCAATGTCGTCCTCTGGGCCTAAAGTGCCAAGGAAATCACGCAAGGCGCCGGGGCGCTGGGGTAGGCGCAAAAGCAGGTATTTCTTGCTGCCCGCGAATCGCATCGCGCGTTCTTTTACCTCTGGCAGGCGCTCGAAATCGAAATTTCCGCCAGAGACGACGCAGACAACCGTCTTGCCGGCGATCTGGCCGCGCAGGCTTTCCAGCACATCCAGCGACAGCGCGCCCGCCGGTTCCAGCACCAGCCCTTCCACATTCAACAGGTCCAGCATGGTAATGCAGATGCGGTTTTCCGGCGCGATCAGCACATGGTCGGGGTCCACATGTTTCAGCCGCGCGAAGGTCCGCGCGCCGATCCGCGCCACCGATGCGCCATCCACGAAACTGTCGATGCGCGGCAAGGTCACAGGTTCGCCCGCGCGCAATGCTGCCTGCAAGGATGCCCCGCCCAAGGGTTCGACATAGCGCAACGCGCTGTCCGGCGCGGTCTGGGCCAGATAGCTGGTCATCCCCGCGCTCAGGCCGCCGCCGCCCACCGGCAGCACCACCATGTCGGGCGCGTGGTCCAGTTGCTCCAGCATCTCGACCGCGACACTGGCCTGTCCTTCGATCACGTCCTCGTCGTCGAAGGGTGACAGGAAATGCGCGCCGCGTTCCGTGCAAAACGCCTGCGCCGCGGCCAGCGACTGGTCGAACGTGTCGCCAATGAGCTGAATGGTCACATGCTCTGCGCCAAAGCTACGGGTTTTCATGATCTTCTGTTGTGGCGTCGTCACCGGCATGAAGATCGTGCCCTGCACCCCGAAATGACGGCAGGCAAAGGCCACGCCCTGCGCATGGTTGCCCGCACTGGCGCAAACGAACGCGCGCCCTTCTGGCACGCGGTCCAACTGCTTGCGCATGGCGTTGAACGCGCCGCGTATCTTGTAGCTGCGCACCGGGCTTAAATCTTCGCGCTTCAGCCAGATATCGGCCCCGAATTTCTGCGACAGATAATCGTTGCGCAAAAGCGGCGTGGGCGGGAACAACTCTCGCATGGGCAGGCAGGCGGCACGCGCGCGGGTGGCAAAATCGCTCATGCCAGCGCCGCCTCCAGCTTGGTGTGCACTGCGTCGGGCATCGCGGTCGATCCGCGCGTGGCCGGGTCGAAAAACACCTCGACCACTTCATAGGTCGCATGCAGCGCGCCGGTATCGGCATGGCGCATCTCGAACAGGAACACGCAGCTTTTCGTGCCGATCTTGGTCACAACGCCCGTCACGACAATCAGATCACCCGCCTGCAATTCGGCCACAAAGCGGGTGGTCGCCTGCGCGGTCACGGTATGCACGCCATGTTGGGCCAGCATGTCGCGGTAAGCCAGCCCCAGCTTGGTCCACATGTGGTAGCAGGCATCGTCGAAAAACGGCGCGTAATGGCGCACGTTCATATGCCCGAAATGGTCGTGGTGCCACGGGTGGATCACCCCGCGCAAAAGCTCTAGCGCCATATCGCTCCTCCATCGCGTTACACCTTGCCATAGCATATCCACGCCGGGTGCAAACCCCGCGCGGCCTCTTGCAGCAGGGTCGCAAAGCCAATAGACCGCTGTGCAACCGCGATCCTTGCAATGTTCGGAGCCACCATGCCCAGCCATGCCCCCAAGAAAGTCGTGCTTGCCTATTCGGGCGGGCTGGATACGTCCATCATTTTGAAATGGTTGCAGACCGAATACGGCTGCGAGGTCGTGACCTTCACTGCCGATCTGGGGCAGGGCGAGGAACTGGACCCCGCCCGCAAGAAAGCCGAATTGCTGGGCATCGCGCCCGAGAACATTTACATCGAAGACCTGCGCGAAGAATTCGTGCGCGATTTCGTGTTCCCCATGTTCCGCGCCAATGCGCTGTATGAGGGGCTGTATCTGCTCGGCACCTCCATCGCGCGGCCGCTGATTTCCAAGCGGCTGGTCGAAATTGCCGCCGCCACCGGGGCAGATGCCGTGGCCCATGGCGCGACCGGCAAGGGCAATGACCAGGTCCGGTTCGAGCTTAGCGCCTATGCGTTGAACCCCGATATCAAGGTCATAGCACCATGGCGCGAATGGGATCTGACCTCGCGCACCAAGCTGCTGGAATTCGCTGAAGCGCACCAGATCCCGATCGCCAAGGACAAGCGCGGCGAAGCGCCGTTTTCGGTCGATGCGAACCTGCTGCACACGTCGTCAGAAGGTAAAGTGCTGGAAGACCCGGCAGAGGACGCACCCGATTACGTCTACCAACGCACCGTGGCCCCCGAAGATGCGCCTGATACGCCCGAATATGTCGAAATCAGCTTCGAGCGTGGCGACGCCACCGCCATCAATGGCGAAGCCATGTCGCCCGCGACCATCCTGACCAAGCTGAATGAACTGGGCGGCAAGCATGGCATCGGGCGGCTCGATTTCGTGGAAAACCGCTTTGTCGGCATGAAATCGCGCGGAATCTATGAAACACCGGGCGGCACACTGCTTTTGGAAGCGCATCGCGGGATTGAACAGATCACGCTGGACAGCGGGGCAGGCCACCTCAAAGACAGCATCATGCCGCGCTATGCAGAGCTGATCTATAACGGCTTCTGGTTCTCGCCAGAGCGCGAGATGCTGCAAGCCCTGATCGACGCAAGCCAAAAGCATGTCAGCGGCACCGTGCGATTGAAGCTCTACAAAGGGTCCGTGCGTTGCGTGGGCCGCTGGTCGGATCACTCGCTCTATTCCGAAGCGCATGTCACTTTTGAGGATGACGCCGGCGCTTATGACCAGAAAGACGCGGCAGGCTTCATCCAGCTCAACGCGCTGCGCCTGAAACTGCTGGCCGCCCGCGCGCGGCGGTTGAAGGGCTGATCCTCTTCATCTTGCCCCAAATACTCCCGCCGGAGGCGCACATACGCCCCCGGCACTCCCGTCCAGGAAAGGCTGCGCCATGACCAAACCCGTCGTTTTGTGCATCCTTGATGGTTGGGGGCTGAACCCGTCGCTCGAGGGCAACGCGGTCGCCCAGGCCAACACCCCCAATTTCGACCGGATCATGGCCGAGTGCCCTCAGGCTACGCTCGTCACGCATGGTCCCGATGTGGGCCTGCCGCGCGGACAAATGGGCAATTCCGAAGTCGGGCACACCAATATTGGCGCGGGCCGCGTGGTGGCGATGGATCTGGGGCAGATCGACCTTGCCATTGAAGAGGGCAGCTTCGCCACCAACCCCGCCTTGGGCGATTTTATTGCATCGCTGAAAACCACCGGCGGCACGGCGCATGTCTTTGGTGTGGTGTCAGATGGCGGTGTTCATGGCCATATCACCCATATGAAGGCGGCGGTCGCGGCGCTGGTGAATGCGGGCGTGCCGGTTGCCATTCACGCCATCACCGACGGGCGCGACGTGGCGCCCAAAAGTGCCGAAGTCTTTTTGGCCGATCTGGTCGACAGCCTGCCCGACGGCGCGCACATTGCCACCGTCATTGGCCGCTACTGGGCCATGGACCGCGACAATCGGTGGGAGCGGGTGGAACGTGCTTGGCGCGCAATCACGCTGGGCGAGGGCGAAAAGACCGCCAACCCCGCGCAAGCCATCGCCCAAGCCTATGCGCGCGGTGAGACGGATGAATTCATCGCGCCCAACGTGATCGGCGATTACACCGGCGCGCGGGCGGGTGACGGTCTGTTCTGTCTGAATTTCCGCGCCGACCGCGCGCGCGAAATTCTTACCGCATTGGGCGCGCCAAGTTTTGTCGGGTTTAACCGGGGCCAGCCGCCGCATTGGGTGGCGATGTTGGGAATGGTCGATTATTCGACCGCGCATAACGCGTTCATGACAACTGCTTATCCCAAGCAACAGGTCAAGAACGGCTTGGGCGAATGGGTGGCCGCGCATGGATTGCGCCAGTTCCGGTTGGCAGAGACAGAGAAATACCCGCATGTCACCTTTTTCCTGAATGGCGGCACAGAAACGGCAGCGGATGGCGAGGACCGCGCCATGCCCGAAAGCCCCAAGGTTGCGACATATGATCTGCAACCCGAAATGTCGGCAGGCGAGGTCACACAGAAGCTGGTTGCTGCCATCGGCGGGGGCTATGATCTGATCGTGGTCAATTATGCAAACCCGGACATGGTCGGTCATACCGGAGACCTGCACGCGGCAATGCGCGCCTGCGAAGCGGTGGATGCAGGGCTTGGCGCGGCGCTCGCCGCGCTGGACCAAGCGGGTGGTGCGATGCTGGTCTGCGCCGATCACGGCAATTGTGAAACCATGATCGACCCGGAAACCGGCGGGCCACATACCGCGCATACGCTAAACCCCGTGCCGGCGGTGCTGGTGGGCGGGCCTGCGGGGGCCAAGCTGCGCTCTGGCCGGCTGGCCGATGTCGCGCCAACAATCCTTGCGTTGATGGGCCTTGCCCAACCGCCCGAGATGACCGGCGAAAGCCTGATCCAGAGATGAGGCTCTGGCGCGCGACCTTGCTGGCGGTTGCGCTTTGCGGCTCGCCCGCGCTGGCCGACCCGGCGGAACGCGCGCTGGAAGCGGCGCGCGCGCTGGAAGCGGCCACCGAAACTTTGCAAGCCGCGACCCGGCAGAGTGACAGGATCGACGCGCTGACCGAAACGGTGCAAGCCTACGAGGTCGGGCTTGCCGCGCTGCGCGAAGGTCTGCGCGAAGCCCAACTTGCAGAGGCCGCGCAAACCCGCGCGCTGTCGGAGCGCAGCGCCGATCTCAGTCGTTTGCTGGCAGTTCTGATGGGCACGGCCAGCTTGGATGACGCGACGGTTCTGGTGCATCCCGAAGGCGCACTTGCGGCAGCGCGCGCGGGGTTGGCGTTGCGCGATGTGGCCCCCGCGCTTGGCGCCGAAGTGGCCGAACTGCGAGACGCGCTGGAGGATATCTCGGCCTTGCGGCGCGCGCGCCAATACGGGCTTTTGGCATTGGAACAGGGTCTGTCGGCGGCGCAACATGCGCGGTTGGCCTTAACGCAGGCGATTGCTGAACGCGGCCCGCTTCCCAAGCGCTTGTCCGAAGACCCGGATGCGATGGCTGCGCTTGCGGCCAGCGCGGCCTCGCTCGACGCGTTTGCAGAAGAACTGGCGTCGCGCGCCCCGCTTTTGTCGGATGCGGCAACTGGTGCGATCCGCGGGTTTCGCGATGCCAAGGGGCGTCTGACCCTGCCGGTGCGCGGCAATGTGGTGCGCGGATTTCAGCGGCCCGATGCAACCGGCGTTCTGCGCCCGGGATTGGATATTGCCACGCTTCAGCGTGCGCTTGTTGGCGCACCATGGGCCGGCACCGTCCGTTATGCCGGGCCGCTGGCAGGGCGTGGGCAGGTTGTGATCCTGGAACCCGATGAGGATATCTTGCTGATCCTTGTGGGGCTTGGAGAGGTGCTTGTCGAAACCGCGGCCATCGTGCCCAGTGGTGCCGCGCTGGGGATCATGCCGGGGGGCGAGGACGCAAATGGAGTCGGGTCAGAAGCTGGCGGTCGCGGTCAAACACTCTATTTTGAAATGCGAGAGCAGGGAAAGCCCATTGACCCGGCGATGTGGTTCGCATTGACTGGCGCGCGACCCTAAGGCGAAAATCTTGGCCGCCCCTTGAACGGGTGGGCGACGAACGGAAAGCGAAATGATGAAGAAATTTGTTCTGGCAAGCCTCGGCGGCATTCTGGGCGGCGTGTTGATCGCAACGCAAGTGACCGGGCCGCTCTTGGCGCAGGAACGCTCCGACACGCCGAATGTCTATGAACAGCTTGATCTGTTCGGTAACGTGTTCGAGCGTATTCGCAGCGAATATGTAGAGGACGTGGACACATCCGACCTGATCGCTGCTGCGATCAACGGCATGCTGACCTCGCTTGATCCGCATTCCAGCTATCTGCCGCCCGAAGATTTCGACGACATGCGCACCCAGACGCGCGGGTCTTTCGGGGGGCTGGGCATTGAAGTGACCCAGGAAGATGGCTTTATCAAGGTCGTTACCCCGATGGATGATACCCCCGCCGACATGGCGGGTGTGGAGCCCGGTGATCTGATTACCCATGTCGATGGCGAGCCGCTGCTGGGCCTGACATTGGCCGAAGCCGTCGAGTTGATGCGCGGCCCGGTCGGGTCCGAGATTATCGTGACCATCGCCCGCGAAGGTGTGGCCGAACCGTTCGACCTGTCGATCATCCGCGACACGATCCGCTTGCAGGCCGTGCGGGTGCGCAGCGAAGGAGAGACCGTCATCCTGCGGCTGACCACCTTCAACGAGCAGACCTATCCCAACTTGCGTGACGGGCTGGCCGAAGCTATCGAAGAGATGGGCGGCATCGACGAGCTTGGCGGCGTTGTGCTCGACCTGCGCAACAATCCCGGCGGTTTGTTGAGCCAGGCGGTCAGCGTGTCCGACGCGTTCCTTGAGCAGGGCGAGATCGTGTCCACGCGGGGCCGCGCCGAAGGCGAGGGCGACCGCTATAACGCGCAATCCGGCGACCTGATCGACGGGAAACCCTTGGTCGTGCTGATAAACGGTGGTTCCGCGTCGGCGTCGGAAATCGTGGCTGGGGCGTTGCAGGACCACCGCCGCGCCATCGTCGTCGGCACGCGCAGCTTTGGGAAAGGGTCGGTTCAGACGGTCATGCCGCTGCGCGGTGACGGGGCGATCCGCCTGACGACGTCGCGCTACTACACGCCATCGGGCCGGTCCATTCAGGCGCTGGGCGTATCGCCCGATATCGTGGTCGAACAACCGGCACGCGCGCCGATTGAAGAGGTCGACGACACGACGCGCCCCACCCGCTCTGAAGCGAATCTGAGAGGGCGTTTGGACAATGCAGACAACCTGTCGGAAGAAGAACTGCGACAAATGGAAGACGAGCGCGCCCGCGCAGAAGAGGTCGCGCGCCTGCGTGATGAAGATTACCAGCTTGCCTATGCACTGGATATTCTGCGCGGCCTGACGGCTTTGAACGGGCGGTAGCACCGTGACGCCTGACCAGATCGCGGCCTTGCCTTATCGGCCTTGCGTGGGGGTGATGCTCATCAACGCGCAAGGGCTGATCTTCGGGGCGCAGCGCCTCGACAGTGACAGCCCGGCTTGGCAAATGCCGCAAGGCGGGATTGATCCGGGCGAAAACCCCGGTCTGGCCGCCTTGCGCGAGTTGGAAGAAGAGATTTCTGTCCCGCCAGAGCTTGTCGGACCCTTGGCGGAAACCCGCGACTGGCTGACCTACGATGTGCCGCACGACCTTGTGCCGCACATCTGGGGTGGCAAGTATCGGGGCCAGAAGCAACGCTGGTTCCTGATGCGATATCTGGGCGATGACACCCAGATCGACCTTGCGACAGAGCATCCCGAGTTCAGCGCTTGGCGTTGGATGATGGCAGAGCACATGCTGGCCGCCATCGTGCCTTTCAAACGCGACATCTATGGCGCCGTGATGGATGAATTCCGCGACTGGTTGGCCTAGCGCGTGTCTTGCGAAAGCGACCGGGCGCAACGGGTGCTGCAAGCGCGAGTGGCCCGCCGATTGTGGCGCTAACCTCATGTAAGCGCTGAACCGCGAGGCCCCGGCGCAAGGCCGGGGCACGAAGCGCATTGGGCTTGTCTCGCGCCCCGGCCTTGCGCCGGGGCCTCTTGGCTAGAACCCCGCTCAATAAAAACTCTGCGGGTCGATATCGATGACCAGCCGCATATTTACGCCCAGCTTTTGCGGGCGGGTCCAGTCCCGCAAAGCGGCCTGCAAGGGTGCGCCTTTCGCGGCCTTGACCAGCAGCCGCACGCGGTGTTGCCCGCGTATACGCGCAATCGGGGCGGGGGCCGGGCCAAAGACCTGCGCCCCTATCCGGCGCAGCGGGGCATCGTTTTGCGCCAGCGCGTTGCCCAATGCAAATACCGGTTCCAGCTCTGGCCCTGACAGGATAATCCCGGCCAAGCGCCCGTAAGGCGGCATGGACAGCGCCCGCCGCGCCTCTGCCTCGGCCTGCCAGAAGGCTTCCTCGTCGCCCGACAGAATCGCGCGGATCACGGGGTGTTCGGGTTGGCTTGTCTGGATCAGCGCGCGGCCTGGCTTGTCAGCGCGGCCCGCGCGGCCTGCGACCTGTCGCGTTAGCTGAAACACCCGTTCCGCGGCCCGCAGGTCTGACCCTGACAGCCCCAGATCAGCGTCGATCACGCCGACCAGCGTCAGATGCGGAAAATTATGCCCTTTGGCCACGATTTGTGTGCCGATGATGATATCGGCCCCGCCTGCCGCGATTTCCTCTATTTGTGCTTTCAAGGCCCGCGCCGAGCCGAACAGGTCCGAGGACAGCACCGCCACGCGCGCCTCGGGCCAAAGCGTGCGGGTCTCTTCCTCCAGTCGTTCTACACCCGGACCGACCGGGGCCATGCGGTCCTCTGCCCCGCATTCGGGGCATTTGGTCGGGATCGGAGCGTTCGCGCCGCATTGGTGGCAGACAAGGCGTTCCAGAAAGCGATGCTCGACCATGCGCGCATCGCAATCGGTGCAGGCAACTTGATGGCCACAGGCGCGGCAGACCGTCAGCGGTGCATAGCCGCGCCGGTTCAGGAACAAGAGGGCTTGTTCGCCGAGCCCCAGCCGCGCCGTGACCGCCGATTGCAGATCGGGCGAAATCCAGCGGTTGGCGGGCAGGTCTTGGCCGCGCAGGTCGATTGCAGCCATGTCCGGCAGGGCGTTGGGGCCGAAGCGCGTGGTCAGGTCCAGCCGCGTGTATTTGCCCGCGTCCGCATTTGCCCAAGTCTCCAGACTGGGCGTGGCCGATGCCAGCACCACCTGCGCCCCGTTCAACATGCCGCGCAGAACCGACATATCGCGGGCGTTGTAGAACACACCCTCTTCCTGCTTGTAGGATGTGTCGTGTTCCTCATCGACCACGATAAGCCCAAGGTTCTGGAACGGCAGGAACAGGGCGGACCGTGCGCCGACCACCATTTGCGCGCCGCCTTGGCCAACCATGCGCCACAAGCGGCGGCGTTCCGCTTGGGTCACGCCCGAATGCCATTCGGCAGGCTTTGCGCCGAACCGCTTTTCCACGCGCGTCAGGAATTCTGCGGACAAAGCGATTTCCGGCAACAGCACCAAGGCTTGCCGCCCCGCGCGCAGGCAGTCTGCGACGGCTTCCAGATAAACTTCGGTTTTGCCAGAGCCTGTCACGCCCTTCAGCAGCCATGTGCCATAGCCATCACGCCCCGCGCGCAACGCATTGGCCGCGCGTGCCTGATCGTCCGACAGGTTGGGGCCGGGGCGGGTCGGGTCCAGACGTGGGAAGGGCTGGTCGCGGGGGGCGGCGCGTTCTGCCAAGGCCCCTGCCGCGACCAAGCCGCGCACAACTCCGGTGCCAACGCCCGCCGCCTGTGCCAACTCGCCCGGAGCCAGCCCGGCGCCGCCGAATTCATCGAGTGCGGCGATGACGCGGGCGCGCGCGTCGGTCATTCTGTCGGGTAGCGTGCCGTCGCGAAACAGCAGTTTGCGTGTGACCGGTCCATCAGCCAGCCCCGGAACGCGGGTTGCCAACCGCAGCACCATCGGCAATTGCGTCAGCGTATAGTCGGCCAACCGGGTCAGAAAGTCGCGCAACTCTGTCCGCATGGGGGCGGCATCCAGCACGCGGATGATCTGTCGCAGCTTGGCTTGGTCGAACTTCCCTTCGGCGGGGCCCCAGACAACGCCCAGAACGCGGCGCGGACCAAGCGGCACTTGGACGAATGCGCCCAGCCAGCAGCCCCCTTCGGGCGCGCGATAATCCAGCACGCGGCCCAGCGGTTCGGTGGTCAAGACACCGCAGGGCATGCCTTCGTCATAGAATTCCGGGACATTTTGCATGGGTTTTCGGGGTTCCTTGACGCTGCTTCATAAGGTATGACGCCCGCGAAACAAGGTCGCAAGCCGAAGGGGACACCGATGAAATTCTTTGTAGATACCGCCGATGTTAGCGCTATCCGCGAGTTGAACGATCTGGGCATGGTGGACGGGGTCACAACGAATCCCTCGATCATCCTGAAATCGGGCCGCGACATTATGGAGGTCACGCGCGAGATCTGCGAGATCGTGGATGGTCCCGTCTCTGCCGAGGTGGTCGCGCTGGAAGCCGACGCCATGATCGCCGAAGGCCGCAAGCTGGCCGAGATCGCGCCCAACATCACCGTCAAGCTGCCGCTGACATGGGATGGGCTGAAAGCCTGCAAAGTGCTGTCGGGCGAAGGCAAAATGGTCAATGTCACGCTATGTTTCAGCGCAAATCAGGCGCTTCTGGCAGCAAAAGCGGGCGCGACCTTCATTTCGCCCTTCATCGGACGGCTGGATGACATGGCGCTGGACGGGATGGAGCTGATCGAAGATATCCGCATCATCTACGACAATTACGGGTTTGAGACCCAGATCCTCGCGGCGTCGATCCGCTCGGTCAACCATGTGCTGGACGTGGCCCGCATTGGCGCGGATGTGATGACTGCACCGCCAGAGGTGATCCGCAAATTGGCCAGCCACCCGCTGACTGACGCAGGATTGGCACAATTCATGAAGGATTGGGAAAAAACAGGTCAAAAAATCCTGTAACCTTTGCTATAGTCTGGCAAAGAGCACCAAAAACAGCAGTCAACGGACAGGCACATCATGTCATCAGCGGCCCTCGGCGCAGAGCTGGACCAGCTTCGCGCGCAAATCCTGTCGGACCCGGCGCTCATTCTGGATGACAAGGACGTCATGCGCGCCCTTGTTGCCGCGTCCGAGCGCGAGATGGGCACGAATATCGTGGACCTGCGCGGGCTGGCCATGGAGCGGTTGGAAGCGCGTCTTGACCGGCTGGAAGAAACCCATCGCGCGGTGATCGCGGCGGCCTATGAGAACCTGTCGGGCACCAACCAAGTGCACCGCGCCATCCTGCGGATGCTGGACCCCACGCAATTCGAGGATTTCCTGCGCAATCTGGGTTCTGACGTGGCCGAGATATTGCGCGTGGATGCGATCAAGCTGGTGCTGGAAAGCCCGGAAGCCGGGCCTGATCCGGCGTTGGAACGGATTTCCGATGTGCTGGTCGTGGTCGAGCCGGGCTTTGTGGATGACTATATCAACCTTGGCCACGCGCCCACCACGCGGCAGGTGATCTTGCGCCAAGCTGTCCCCGCCACAACCCGCATCTATGGACAGCGCGCTGCCGATCTGCGGTCGGAAGCGTGCTTGCGGCTGGATCTTGGATCGCAGCGCATGGGGGGCATGTTGGTTATGGCGTCGGACAACCCGCATACGTTCAAGCCGGGGCAGGGCACCGATCTTCTGTCCTTCTTCGCGGGCATCTTTGAGCGGTCGATGCGGCGCTGGCTGGCATGATGGCCCCAAGGGCGGCTTTTTTGGCGCCCGCTCTGGCCGATACACTGGCGCGCTACCTTGCGCGTCAGAAAGGGTTGGCGGGCGCATCCGACAACACTATTGCTGCCTATACGACCGATCTGCGCAGCTTTCTGAGCTTCATGGCGCAGCATCTGGGCGGCATGGCGAGCCCGCGTGCTCTGGCCGACATCACGCAATCCGATATGCGTGCCTGGATGGCAGACGCGCGCGGGCGTGATCTGTCGGCACGGGCTTTGGCACGCAAACTCTCTGCCGTGCGCGGTTTCGCGCGGTTCGTGGCGGATGAAACCGGCATTGATATTTCTGCCATCCTTGCCACCCGTGCGCCCAAACACGCGCGCGGGTTGCCGCGCCCCCTGTCGCCCACGGACGCCCGAGAGGTTCTGGACACGGTTGGCCTGCAAACTCGCACCGATTGGGCGGGGCTGCGCGATGTGGCGGTCGTGACGTTGCTATATGGCTGCGGGTTGCGCGTGTCAGAGGCGCTGTCGCTGACCGGCCGCGACGCCCCCTTGCCAGAGGTGCTGCGCATGATAGGCAAGGGCGGGCGCGAACGGCTGGTGCCGGTGCTGCCCGTCGCGCGCCGCGCCGTGGATGACTACCTGTGCGCCTGCCCGCACGCGCAAGCCCCCGATCTGCCCCTGTTCCGCGCTATGCGTGGCGGCACGCTCGATCGCCGCCATGTCGCCCGCGTGATGGAAGCAACCCGCCTGCAACTGGGCTTGCCCGCCAGCGCCACGCCACATGCGCTACGCCATTCCTTTGCCACGCATCTGCTGGCCAAGGGCGGAGATCTGCGCGCTATTCAGGAATTGCTTGGCCATGCGTCGCTGCGGTCGACGCAGGTCTATACGGCGGTTGACTCCTCCCGCCTGATGGATGTTTACAACGCCGCACATCCGCGCGCGGCTAAACCGACAAAGGCTCGCCCGTGCTGCTGACCCTCAAGGCCTATTCCGTCCACCTGTTCACCGCGACCGGTGCTGTCTTTGCCATGTTGGCACTTCTGGAAGCGGCCAAGGGCGATTGGGCGATGATGTTCCTGTGGCTTGTGGTGGCCTTTATCGTCGATGGAATCGACGGGCCATTGGCGCGGCGCTACCACGTCAAGAAGAACGCCCAGATCATTGACGGTGTTTTGCTGGACCTGATTATCGACTACCTGACCTATGTGTTCATTCCGGCTTTCGCGCTGTTCCAGTCGGATCTTCTGCCGGGCTGGACGGGCTGGGTGGCGATCATTGCAATTACCTTCACCTCGGCGCTGTATTTCGCCGATTCACGGATGAAAACCGCCGATAACAGTTTTCAGGGCTTTCCGGGCTGCTGGAACATGGCGGCACTGATCTTTTTCGCGGTGCAACCTGCCGCAGTGGTCATTCTGGGGGCGGTGGCATTCCTGGCAGTCGCTATGTTCACCCCGTTGAAGTTCATTCACCCGGTGCGAACCGAACGCTGGCGCAGTCTGTCGTTGCCGGTAGCGCTGATCTGGACAGCGCTGGCCGGATGGGCGGCCTGGACCGGGTTCGCGCAGCCCTTGGCGGTGACATATGGACTGATTGTAAGCAGCTTGTATCTGATGACAGTGGGAATCGTGCAGCAAGTGGTCCCGAAGCGTGAGAGCGTGTAGCCGCATGGAGTTCTGCGCAAATTCGGTTACCCGTTTTGCGTAAGATGCTCTTGGGCCTTTCGCGCTTGCGGCATACCCCGCCCCGGCCCTATGTTAGCGTCAAAGCCAAACAGGAGCGGTAGATGGAGATCAAGACAGTCGGCATCGTTGGCGCGGGGCAGATGGGCAGCGGTATCGCCCATGTTTTTGCCCTCTCTGGACATGATGTGCTGCTAAGCGATATGTCCGCCGATGCGCTGTCCAATGCCCTTGCGCTGATCGACCGCAATATCGAACGACAAGTGTCGCGCGGCAAGGTTTCGGCAGAGGATAAAGCCGCCGCGATTGCGCGCATCCGCACCACGACGCGGCTGGCCGATCTGGGGCCGACCGACCTGATCGTAGAGGCAGCGACAGAGCGCGAATCCGTCAAGGTCGCGATCTTTGAGGATCTTTTGCCGCATATCCAGCCGCACACGATCCTGACCTCGAACACCTCTTCCATTTCCATCACCCGGCTTGCCACGCGCACCGACCGGCCCGAGAAATTCATGGGCCTGCATTTCATGAACCCGGTGCCGGTGATGCAACTGGTGGAATTGATCCGCGGCATTGCGACCGATGAGGCGACCTATAAGACGCTTCTGGCCGTGGTGGAAAAGCTGGGCAAAACAGCGGCGAGCGCCGAGGATTTTCCGGCCTTCATCGTCAACCGCATTCTGGTGCCGATGATAAACGAGGCGGTGTATACGCTATATGAAGGTGTCGGGTCGGTGCGGTCGATCGATGAATCGCTGAAACTGGGCGCGAACCACCCGATGGGGCCGTTGGAGCTGGCGGATTTCATCGGGCTGGACACATGCCTTGCGATCATGAACGTGCTGCATGACGGGCTGGCGGATACCAAGTATCGGCCCTGCCCATTGCTGGTGAAATATGTCGAAGCAGGCTGGCTGGGGCGCAAGACGCAACGCGGGTTCTATGATTACCGTGGCGAAGTGCCTGTCCCGACTCGCTAGATCACGATATAGACCATCACCAGAAGCGCGACGATCACGGCCCAGAATTCGTAATTGTTCCAGGCGGGCAGCTTGCGCCCACAAGAGCTGCAATGCGATCTTCGGAACCTGTTGGCGTGCCCGCAGATCTTGCATTTTGCAGGACGAAAGCCGGCTGATGTCTCAGGGGTCATTGTTGCGTATCCAGAACTTGCGGGGCATGGCCCCAAGGCAGATGACGTCTCAGCCCGCACGCGCACTCAATACACCGTTACGCGGTGGACTGTTTCACGACGCGTCTGTCATTTCCATGACCAAGCGCACAGTTTTGCTGATTGCCCCGCAAACTGCCTGAAAATTCATGCAGTTGCGGCAGGATATACCGCTTGGGTTGTGGTGTTTCGTATGAATTGCAATCTAAGCCAGAGCCACCGGCGGGTTGCGCGGCTTCCCGAATCGGTTGATGTGTCGAGGCGCAATTTGCTGAGAGGCCCCGGATCAGGTCCGGGGCGCGGAGTGTTTTCGGCCTCTGCACAGCGCAATGCTATGCGCAAAGCCGGGCAAGGGCCGTCGCGCGCGGGGGCGCGTCATGCCGCAGGCATGCTTTCAGCATGACGCTTGCGCGGCGGGCCTACGGCCCTTGATTCCGCGCGCTACTTTGCTTTTTCACCTACAATATTGTCAGCCAACCGAACATAATCTTCTAGTGTTATTATATAAGTCTTTACACTTCCAGAACTAATTTTCTTTTCCCTGTAATGACGATTAAGATCACCCTCATGAACAATACTGTGTCGCCTTAGCACAGCGCCATTGACTCGCTTAATAAGGAACTTCTTCTTATGTGCTTTTTCTACTCGACCAGTTAAGCCGGGTATTCCGACTTTTGCGAATAATTTGTCAATTTCCGTTGTCTGCTGTGTTGTCAGTCGAAACAGTGCGGGATGAGCTTTGTTTCTGATCGTTCTGAAAGGTCTCTCGGGCTGCTGGATTATTAAGTTCAGCAAGAACTTCTGGTTTATGCCCCAAGAATCAAGCGTTTTAAGAAGATCATCACTCGGTTCTTTATATCTCAGATGCCGAGCAAGTATATCAGCAAAGCGATGAGTGAAATATCTATCAAATCCCGCTACAGCCAATGCAAGTGCGCTTCTGAGGAGGTCGTCAACTTTATCGTCTACCGGAAGTTCATCATGAACCTCTACCAAAAGTTTCGCCCGTTCAATAATGGTCTCAAATGTTTCAAGTGATTTACTCATATCTAATGTCCTTCTCAATCAAACATCCAATTCCTCCACAAACCTAGCATTCTCGCTGATATACTGGAACCGTAATTCCGGCTTCTTGCCCATCAGCCGCTCGACAAGGTCTGACGTCTCCCCCGGCAGGTCGTCATCCACCGACACGCGGATCAAACGCCTTGAAGCCGGGTCCATCGTGGTTTCCTTCAAATCCTTCGCGTCCATCTCGCCCAACCCCTTGAAGCGCGACACGTCGATCTTGCCTTTGCCGCCCAGCCCTTCGGCGAATAAGCGCTCCTTCTCGGCCTCGTCCAAGGCATAGACCCGCTTGGCCCCCTGGGTCAGCCGGAACAGGGGCGGGCAAGCCAGATACAGGTGGCCCGCGTCGATCATCGGGCGCATCTGGGTGTAGAAAAACGTCATCAGCAGCGCCGCGATATGCGCGCCGTCCACATCCGCGTCGGTCATGATGATGATCTTGTCATAGCGCAAATCATCCAGCCGGAATTTCGGCCCAAGACCCACGCCCATGGCTTGGCACAGATCGTTAATCTCTGCATTCGTGGTCAGCTTGTTGGATGCCGCGCCCAGCACGTTCAGGATTTTACCGCGCAAGGGCAGCAGGGCTTGGGTTTTGCGGTCGCGGCCCATCTTGGCAGAGCCGCCGGCCGAATCGCCCTCGACGATGAATAGTTCCGTGCCGATCTTGTTGGTGGCGGTGCAATCGACCAGCTTGCCCGGCAGGCGCAGTTTTTTGGTCGCGGTCTTGCGCGAGGTTTCCTTTTCCTGACGGCGGCGCAGCCGTTCTTCTGCGCGCAGCACCAGAAAATCAAGGATCGCGCCCGCAGATTTGGGGTCGGCGGCCAGCCAATTGTCGAAATGGTCGCGCACCGCCCCTTCGACCATGCGCGCGGCTTCGGTCGTGGCCAGCCGGTCCTTGGTCTGGCCCACGAATTCGGGTTCACGGATGAAGCAGGACACCAGCGCACAGCCGCCCGCGGCCATGTCCTCGCGCGTGATCTGGGCGGCTTTCTTGTTATTGGCGAGTTCGCCGTAAGCGCGGATGCCCTTCAGGATCGCGGCCCAGAATCCGGCTTCATGCGTGCCGCCTTCGGGGGTTGGCACGGTGTTACAGTAGGATTGCACGAACCCGTCGCGCGCGGGCGTCCAGTTGATGGCCCATTCGACGGAACCGGGCTGGTTGAACTTCTCCTGAAAGCTGACCTTCCCGGCGAAGGGTTTGTCGGAATAGGTGACATTGCCGGTCAGTTGCTCGTTCAGGTAATCTGCCAGCCCGCCGGGAAAGTGGAATGTGGCCTCCATGGGGGTGTCGCCATCGGGGATGGCCGATTTCCAACGGATCTCAACGCCAGAGAACAGGTAGGCCTTGGACCGCACCATGGTCAGCAACCGCGCGGGGCGGAATTTTAGCGCGCCGAAAATCTCTGCATCCGGGTGGAAGGTGAAGGTCGTGCCGCGCCGGTTCGGTGCCGGGCCGACCTTTGCCACCGGCCCTTGCGGGATGCCGCGCGAGAATTCCTGCGCATAAAGCTCGCGGTTGCGGGCCACTTCCACGCGCAGCTTGTCCGACAGCGCATTGACGACAGACGCCCCCACGCCGTGCAGACCGCCCGATGTGGCATAGGCTTTGCCGCTGAATTTACCGCCTGCGTGAAGTGTGCAGAGGATCACCTCCAGCGCGGATTTGTCGGGGAATTTGGGGTGCGGGTCGATGGGGATTCCGCGGCCGTTGTCGCGGATGGTGATGGAGTAGTCAGCGTGGAGTTCGACCTCTATGCGGTTGGCGTGGCCGGCCACCGCCTCGTCCATCGAGTTGTCGAGCACCTCGGCCACCAGATGGTGCAGCGCGCGCTCATCCGTGCCGCCGATATACATGCCGGGGCGCTTGCGGACGGGTTCCAGCCCTTCCAGAACTTCGATGGAGGAGGCGTCATAACTGTCGGATTGCGGCAAAAGGTCGGACATGGGCGCGCTCGATTCCTGATTGGGGGAAGGACACCACCAATAGATCACCGCGCGGGGCAGGGCGCAAGGGATTGAGGCTTGCGCCCCGCTTTGGTCAGAGTGTGAGCCAGAACTGGAAGAGCAGCCCGCTTGCAAATGCTCCGCCCAGCGAGATCGCGATATACAGCGCAAACACCCGCAGCTTGACCAGCGCCCAGACCGCAATCGCGGCGGGCAAGGAGGTTACACCGCCCGCGACCAGAAACGCCATGCCTGCGCCGCCCAACATGCCTTGGTCCATCAGCCCGCCGATCAGGGGCAGCGCCGCGTAACCGTTGAAATAGGCGGGCACGCCCACCAGCGTGGCAATTCCGATGGGGGCAAGCCCCGCGCCGCCCAGTGTCTGCGTGACCATTTCGGCGGGGATATAGGCCAGCATCAGGCTTTCCAGCAGAAAGGCCAGCGACATCCATTTCAGCAAAAACAGAAACGTGCGCGTGCCCTCTGTACGGAACTTGGTCAGGCGCGCGGGCTCGTGCCAGAAGGCCCAGACCGGCGGCTTGGGGTTGCGCGCCTTGGCACCACCGCAGCCGCCATTGCCAATGCCCTCGCGCAGCGGGGCGGCTAATCCGCCCGCGCGCACGACCATGTGCACCACGGTGCCGCCCAGCACGCCCATGCCCAAAGCGATCAGGGTTTTCGCAATGGCAAATTCCAACCCCAGCACGCCCGTCGTCAGCGCGAACATGGACGGGTCCATTAGCGGAGAGGCCAGCCAGAACGCCATGACCGGCGCAAGCGGCACGCCCATGGCCAGAAACGCCGCGATCAGCGGGATCACCCCGCAGGAACAGAAGGGCGACAGCCCGCCCGCAAGCGCGCCCATGGCGATCATCATCGCAGGCGCGCCGGTAAATGCCTTGGCAATCAGGTTATCCGCGCCGGTCGCGCCCGCCCATGCGGCAATCAGGATGGATGCGGCAAGGAAGGGTGCGACCGACAGAAGCGAGGCTGTGACCTTGTCGAAGGATGGTGCAAGCTGTGCAGGGTCCAGCAGGGCGATGGCCGACACGATCAGCGCACAAGCCAGCCAGACCCGTTCCTTGCGCCAGATATAGGCCCATGCGCTGGCCCAGAGCCGGGGGCGGGGCAGGGTTTGATCTGTCATGGCCATATCTCCAGAAAAGTAGTTATTTTTGGCAAGCCTTGTCAGGCCCTGTCAGGCCGCATCGGTCACGGCGGGCAGGCCCGCGCAACAATCATTCAGCAGAAAATCCAGCACATCGCGCAACTCGACGGTGCAGGCGCTTGTGCGAACCTCGCGCCCTTGCCGGGTTTGTGTCACCAACCCGGCATCCTTCAGGCTGCGCAGGTGGTGCGCGAGCGTTGAGAGCGGCATGTCCAGATGCGCCGCAATCTCGCCCACCAGAAGCCCATCGGGCGCGGCGCGCACCAGCAGACGAAACACGTTTAGCCGGGCGGTGTGGCCAAGGGCGGCAAGGGCGGTTGCGGCGGAATCGGGTGTGATGCTCATGGCAGTCAAAATAACTAAAAATCTGGTTATGTAAAGATATTTGGTAGGCGCCAGACCCGCCGCGCCCAATCGCGCAAGAAATGCAAAGAAACTCCCGGCTTTTGCGCAAGTTTCCGGCCATTTTGGCATTGACCCGCCCTGCATGGGCGCTTACTTTCCGCCTACGTTAAAGCAACGGATGGCGGCAATGCGCTCAGCACTTGTAATTGTAGTAGGAAACACGCGCATGGGCCGGTAACGGACTTCCCAAACGGAACCCATGCGCCCCCGAAAGATCGGGGGCTTTTTTATTGCCGCAACCCGCGCTAAAGCGCTTTTGACATGACGGTGGATGGAGCAAGCGATGACACGTCAGATGACCGGAGCCAAGATGGTGATAGAAGCCCTGAAAGATCAGGGTGTGGACGTTGTATTCGGCTACCCCGGTGGCGCAGTCCTTCCCATCTATGATGAGATGTTCCAGCAAAACGACATCAAGCATATTCTGGTGCGCCATGAGCAAGGCGCGATCCATGCCGCCGAAGGGTATGCCCGCTCGACCGGCAAGCCCGGCGTTGTGCTTGTGACCTCTGGCCCCGGTGCGACCAACACCGTGACCGGCATTGTCGATGCGCTGATGGATTCGATCCCGATTGTCGTCCTGACGGGGCAGGTGCCGACCTTCATGATCGGGTCGGATGCGTTCCAAGAAGGTGACACGGTGGGCATCACCCGCCCCTGCACAAAGATGAACTGGTTGGTCAAGGAAACCGACAAGCTGGCGGGCACCATCCATGAGGCGTTCCATGTCGCGACCTCTGGTCGCCCCGGCCCGGTCTTGGTCGATATCCCGAAGGATGTGCAATTCGCCACCGGCACCTATACCGAAAAGGCCGCCGCCCGCACCGCGCATTACGCCCCGCGCACCAAGGGCGACCCGGAAATGATCGCCCGCATGGTCGAGCTTATTGAAACCGCAGAGCGCCCGGTGTTCTACACCGGCGGCGGGGTTATCAATTCGGGCGACCGCGCCACCGAATTGCTGCGCGACTGGGCCGAGGCAACTGGCTTTCCGGTCACATCCACGTTGATGGGCTTGGGCTGCTACCCGGCCAGCGGCAAATCTTGGCTGGGCATGCTGGGCATGCACGGCACCTATCAGGCCAACTGGGCGATGCATGATTGCGACCTGATGCTGAATATCGGCGCGCGCTTCGATGACCGGATCACGGGCCGCATCAACGCGTTCAGCCCGGACTCGACCAAGGTTCATATCGACATCGACCCGTCATCGCTGAACAAGGTGATCCATACGCAGGTGCCGATTGTCGGTGATATTGCCGAAGTGCTGGAAGAGGCGTTAGCCTTGTGGAAATCGCGCGGCAGCCGCGTGAACCGCGAGGCGCTGGCCAAATGGTGGAAGCAGATCGACGAATGGCGCGCGGTGGATTGTCTGGCTTACAAGCCCGGCGTGCATGCCATCCGCCCGCAACACGCCATTGCCCGGCTGGAAGCCCTGACCAAAGAGATGGACCGTTACATCACCACCGAAGTGGGCCAACACCAAATGTGGGCGGCGCAATATCTGGGCTTTGAAGGCCCGAACCGTTGGATGACCTCTGGCGGGCTGGGCACCATGGGTTACGGTGTGCCCGCGTCCATCGGTGTGCAAATCGCCCACCCCGATGCGTTGGTCATCAATGTCGCGGGCGAGGCATCGTGGTTGATGAACATGCAGGAAATGGGCACGGCGGTGCAATACCGCGCGCCGGTCAAGCAGTTCATCCTGAACAATGAACGCTTGGGCATGGTGCGCCAGTGGCAGGAATTGCTGCATGGCGAGCGCTATTCCAGTTCCTGGTCCGAAGCCCTGCCCGATTTCGTCAAGCTGGCCGATGCATTTGGCTGCAAGGGCATTCGCTGCGACAACGAGGCTGACTTGGATGATGCGATCCGCGAGATGCTCGCCTATGACGGCCCGGTGATCTTTGACTGCATCGTGGAAAAGCACGAAAACTGCTTCCCCATGATCCCGTCGGGCAATGCGCATAACCAGATGCTGCTGGGCGATGCGGACACCCAAGGCGTTATCGGCGCCAAGGGTGCGGTTTTGGTGTAAGGAAAAGCAATGTCCCCCCTCAATATCCAGAAAGGCGCGTCGAAGCATAGCGCCTATGACCTGCGCGACCCGAATGCAGAGGTGATCGAAACGCATACGCTTGCCGTGATCGTTGACAACGAATCCGGTGTGCTGGCGCGGGTGATTGGCCTGTTCTCAGCGCGTGGTTACAACATCGACAGCCTGACCGTGGCCGAGGTGGACCATCTGGGCCATCTGTCGCGCATTACGGTTGTCACCAGCGGCACGCCGCAGGTGATTGTCCAGATCAAGGCGCAGTTGGAACGCATGGTGGTGGTTCACCGCGTGCATGACCTGACCATGGAAGGGCCGAATGTGCAGCGCGAGCTGGCGCTGTTCAAGGTCAAAGGCAGCGGCGAGCACCGGATCGAAGCGCTGCGACTGGCCGAGATTTTCCGTGCCAATGTGGTGGATTCGACGCTGGAATCCTTCGTGTTCGAAATGACTGGCCCGCCGCAAAAGGTCGATGCCTTTGCCGAATTGATGCAGCCCTTGGGGCTGATCGAGGTGGCGCGCACCGGTGTCGCGGCCATATCGCGCGGCGTCTGAAGGTCTTACCCACGCAAAAGGCCGCCCCGATCCGGGGCGGCCTGTGTGACGTGGTAGCGGTTTACGCGACCGAGACCAGTTCGACCGCAAAGGTCAGGTCTTTGCCCGCCAGAGGGTGATTAGCGTCCAGCGTGACGGTGGTTTCGGTCACTTCGGCAACCTGCACCGGAACCTGCCGACCGTCCGGCGTTTGCATGTTCAGCATCGTGCCGGGATCAAGCGGAATATCCGCCGGGATCTGGTCACGCGGCACGTCTTGCTTGGCGTCCGCCTGATATTCGCCATAGGCTTCGGTGGCCGGGATCGTAACGGTTTTCTGCTCGCCCGCGGTCATACCGTCGATCGCGCGGTCAAGACCGGGGATGATCTGGCCAGACCCAACGGTAAATTCCAGCGGGTCGCGCCCTTCGGAACTGTCAAAGACAGACCCGTCTTCCAGAGTGCCGGTGTAATGAATACGAACTGTGTTGCCCGCTGTCGCGTGCGTCATGGGATATCCTTCCGAATGGGGGGAGTGGGTTGGGCGAGGCGCGCAATCTCGCGCGGTAACTCTGGCCCCAAGGTTGCCCGGTGTGGTCTAGAATGTAAACCCCGCGGCTTTGGGCGCTTGACCGCTTGGCCCGCCCACGCCATACCCCCGCCGCGACAAGGGGTGCAAGATGACAGACCAGACACGCAATTTCTACGGGCGGATTAAGGGCAAAACCCTGAAATCGGCGCAAAAGCGGCATCTGGAGCAGGATTTGCCCGCGCTGGAATTGCGCGGCGTCAGCCGTGAGGAGAACCCGTCCCGCGAGCAGATTGACCCGCAAACGATATTTGGCGACGCGCGGCCGCTCTGGCTGGAAGTTGGCTTTGGCGGCGGCGAGCATCTGGTGCATCAGGCCGGGCGCAACCCAGAGGTCGGGATCATTGGTTGTGAGCCATATCTGAACGGCGTGGCCATGGCGTTGGGTAAAATCCGCGCGGCGGGTGTGTCTAACCTGCGCGTGTATCCGTGGGATGTGCGCGACCTGTT
Organism: Roseinatronobacter domitianus; assembly: GCF_023336755.1. GTDB lineage: Bacteria > Pseudomonadota > Alphaproteobacteria > Rhodobacterales > Rhodobacteraceae > Roseinatronobacter > Roseinatronobacter domitianus. Next base: position 69,805 of record NZ_JALZWP010000013.1, read on the forward strand.
CGATGTGCTGCCCGAAGCCTGTCTGGACCGTGCCTTTTTGTTATATCCTGACCCGTGGCCCAAGGCGCGCCACCATCGCCGCCGTTTCGTGACACCAGAGCACCTGTTGCCATTGGCGCGCGCCATGCGGCCCGGCGCGGTGTTTCGCGTGGCCACCGATATTCCCGACTATGTGCGCCAGACTATGGAAGAAGTGCCGCAAGCCGGGTTCGACTGCCTGACGCCGGACCCAGAGGCATGGCGTATTCCGTGGGAAGATTGGCTGTCCACCCGCTATGAGCAAAAGGCTTTGCGCGAGGGGCGCAGACCGCATTACCTGACCTTCCGGCGGCAGGGCTAGGGGTTCGCCAGCTTGCGCAATGCGCTGACAAAGGTGATCCCGTGGTCGAATTGCCCGTAGCGCAAAAATTCCAGCACTTCGGCCATCACGACCGGGTTTGACATTATGAACGTATGGCTGGTCGCCAAGACGATATGGTCGGTCATCCCGGCAAGCTTGGTGCTTTCCACAGACACTTTGCCGTCATCCTTGCCGTCAATAAACGCCGAGGTGATCGGGTTCAGGGAGACATCGCCCGCAATGACGCCCAATTCGTAATCGGGAAATTCCGGCAATTGGTTGGGCGTTGCGTCTATCGCGGTGCCCAGTTCCAGCCCGGCGGGTCCGTTGAGCCATTCGAACGCTTCTATGTCAGCGAACGCATCGACCAGTTCTGACCCATGATTGGGCGGGGCCAACATGACCAGGCGCCCCATCTGGGCAGGTCGGTGTCGTGCCAGCCAGCCGCGTGCCAGAATCCCCCCCATGGAATGGGTGACGAAATTTACGCGCGCATCGCCGCATTCCGCGACGCTGGTGCCGACATGGTCCAGCAATTCTTCGATTGGTTTCGCGGTCGAGGGGTAGCCGTGGTTCACGACCTTGAACCCGTGCAACTGCAAGGTTTCCGCCAACACCAGCATGGAGTTTTCAGTCCGAGCCAGCCCGTGCAGCAGCACCACGCAATCGGCCATGGCGGCCCCCGGTAGCAGGAATAATGACAGGATGATCGCTTTCATCTTGCACATATAGTAGGGCAGGGGACCGCTTGCCAGACGGAGCCGCCATGCCACCCCCTCGCCTTGCCGTGCGTGCGTTGATCTTGCATCAGGGCCGCTTGCTTATTGTGAACGCGTGGCCCGACGGCAAAAGCGATCTGTGGTGCGCGCCCGGTGGCGGGGCAGAGCGCGGGGCATCTTTGCCCGATAACCTGAAACGCGAAATCCACGAGGAATGCGGGTTGGAGATTGCTGTGGGCGCACCTTGTCTGGTGAATGAATTTCACGACCCGAACAGCAGTTTTCATCAGGTCGACATCTATTTCCACGCGACGATCACGGGCGGTCAGCTTGACCCTGCGTGGCGTGATCCCGAAGGCGTGGTGACAACCCGCCGTTTCGTGACCGAGGATGAGCTACGGACCCTGCGCTTCAAGCCAGACAGCCTGCCCGAACTGGCCTTTGGTGAGGGTGTTCATTCTGCGTTCTATGACTCGCTGGAGCCGATTGTCCTTTAGCCGGTGCAAAGCAGGGTGCATTGACATTCCCCCTGCCTGTCTCACATGTAAACCGGCATCACTGGGGCACACCCGCAAGATAGATTTGAGGAATTCATGGCCGTTGTCGTCGTCGAATCGCCTGCCAAGGCCAAGACAATCAACAAATATCTGGGTGCGGGGCACACGGTTCTGGCCTCTTACGGGCATGTCCGCGACCTGCCGCCCAAAGACGGGTCGGTCGATACGGAGCATGAATTCGAGATGAAATGGGAGGTGGCGAGCGATTCGCGCAAGCACCTCAAGGCGATTTCCGACGCGCTGAAAGACGATAACGAGTTGATTCTGGCCACTGACCCCGACCGCGAGGGCGAGGCGATTTCGTGGCACCTGACCGAAGCGCTGACCAAGTCGCGCGCGTTGAAGAAAGACACGCCGGTCAAGCGCGTTGTGTTCAACGCCATCACCAAATCGGCGGTGACAGAGGCGATGAAGAACCCGCGCGACGTCGATATGCCGCTGGTGCGGGCCTATCTGGCGCGGCGGGCCTTGGATTACCTTGTCGGCTTCAACCTGTCGCCTGTGCTGTGGCGCAAGCTGCCCGGCGCCAAATCGGCGGGGCGCGTGCAGTCGGTCTGCCTGCGCCTGATTGTCGAGCGCGAGATGGAGATAGAGGCATTCCGCGCGCAGGAATACTGGAGTGTCGAGGCTGAACTCGCGACCCCACGCGGTGCAACCTTCACCGCCAAGCTGGTCAACCTTGCGGGCAAGAAGCTGGACAAGTTCGATTTGAACAATCAAACCGCTGCCGAAATGGCCGTTCAGGCCGTGACATCACGCGATCTGACGGTCACATCGGTCGAGGCAAAACCCGCCAGCCGCAACCCGTCCGCGCCCTTCATGACATCCACCTTGCAGCAAGAGGCCAGCCGCAAATTCGGCATGGGCGCAAAGCACTGTATGAGCACCGCGCAGCGCCTGTATGAGGCGGGCCACATTACTTATATGCGGACTGACGGGATCGACATGGCCCCCGAAGCGGTGATGGCCGCGCGTGATGTCATCAAGGACCGCTACGGGGCTGAATATGTCCCGAAATCTCCGCGCATGTATAAGAACAAGGCCAAGAACGCGCAGGAAGCGCATGAATGTATCCGCCCCACCGACATGGCGGTCAGCCCTGATAAACTGCGCGTGTCCGACACGGACCAGCGCAAGCTGTATGACCTGATCTGGAAGCGCACCATCGCGGGCCAGATGGAAGCGGCGCGGCTGGAGCGCACCACGGTCGAGATTGGGTCCAGGGACGCGCAGGTCGGCTTGCGCGCCACGGGACAGGTGGTGCTGTTCGAGGGTTTTCTGAAGGTCTACGAAGAAGGCCGCGATGACGTGGTCGATGACGACGACAAGCGCCTGCCGCAGATGTCCGAGGGTGACGCGATGGACAAGCGCGCCATCACGCCAGAGCAGCATTTCACCCAGCCGCCGCCGCGCTACACCGAAGCGACCTTGGTCAAGCGGATGGAAGAATTGGGCATCGGTCGCCCGTCCACCTATGCCAGCATTGTCACGACCATTCAGGATCGGGGCTATGTGCTGAAGGACAAGAACCGCCTGATGCCAGAGGACAAGGGCCGCTTGGTCACGATCTTTCTGGTCAACTACTTCAAACGCTATCTGGAATATGATTTCACCGCTGCCTTGGAAGGGCAGTTGGATGATATTTCGGCAGGCGAGGCCGACTATAAAGAGGTGCTTGAAAAGTTCTGGCGCGACTTCTCGGCGGCGATTGCCGAAACCTCGGAATTGCGCATCACAGAAGTTCTGGACAAGATCGATGAAGTCCTCGCGCCGCAGCTTTATCCGCCGCGCGAAGACGGGTCTGATCCGCGTGTCTGCCCCAAATGCGGCGAGGGCCGTCTGCATCTGAAAACCGCGCGCTCTGGTGGCGCTTTCATTGGCTGCGGCAACTACCCCGAATGCCGGTTCACGCGCCCCATTGGGGTAGTGGACGAAGCGCAGGCGGAATTGTCGGGCGATGGCAAGTTGCTGGGCCATGACGCAGGCGACCCGATCAGCCTGCGCACCGGGCGTTTTGGCCCCTATGTGCAGCGCGGAGAGGCGACCAAGGAAGACCCCAAGCCGCCCCGCGCGTCGCTGCCCAAAGGCTGGGAGGTGGACAGCATCGACCTTGAGAAAGCGCTGATGCTGCTGTCCCTGCCGCGCCCTGTTGGCCCCCATCCCGATGATGGAGAGATGATCGAGGCCGGGATCGGGCGCTATGGCCCCTTCGTCAAGCACGGCAAGAAATACGCCAACCTGCCAGAGGTTGATGAGGTCTTTACCATCGGAATGAACCGCGCGGTCGAGGTCTTGGCCGCCAAGCCCATGCGTGGTCGCGCCGCTGCTGCCGAGCCGCTGAAAACGCTGGGCGATCATCCCGATGGTGGCGCCTTGGCGGTGATGAAGGGGCGCTACGGTCCTTATGTGAAGTGGGACAAGGTTAACGCCACGCTGCCCAAGGACATGGAGCCAGAGGCGATCACGCTGGAGCAGGCGATAGAGCTGGTCAACGCCAAGGCCGCGACGAAGGGCAAGAAGAAAGCCCCCGCCAAGAAAGCTGCGGCAAAAAAGCCCGCGGCCAAGAAACCGGCGGCGAAGAAGGCGACCACTGCCAAAAAGGCAACACCAAAGGTAGAGTGAAGACGCGCCCATCTGGTTGACTAAAGCCCGGCAGACGGTCAATTGTATTCCTTGGTATATCGAAACGAGGCATGGCATGAAAAAGATCTACGGCACCGCGTCAGAGGCGCTGGATGGGCTTTTGTTCGACGGCATGACCATCGCGGCAGGCGGTTTTGGTTTGTGCGGCATTCCCGAATTGCTGATCGCCGCGATCCGGGACGCGGGCACCAAGGATCTGAGCATCGCGTCCAATAATGCGGGTGTCGACGGGTTCGGGCTTGGCGTGCTGTTGGAATCACGCCAGGTCAAAAAGATGATGTCGTCCTATGTCGGCGAGAATGCCGAGTTCATGCGGCAATATCTGAGCGGCGAGCTGGAGCTGGAATTCAACCCGCAAGGCACGTTGGCCGAACGGATGCGCGCAGGTGGCGCGGGCATTGCCGGCTTTTACACGCGCACCGGCGTCGGCACGCAAATCGCCGAGGGCAAGGAGCACAAAGAGTTCAACGGCGAAACCTTCGTTCTGGAAACCGGCATTTTCGCTGATTTGTCCATCGTGAAGGCGTGGAAGGCCGATACCACGGGCAACGCGATTTTCCGCAAGACCGCGCGCAACTTCAACCCGCCCGCCGCGAAATGCGGGCGCGTCTGTGTGCTGGAGGTAGAGGAAATCGTGGACCCGGGCACGCTGGACCCTGATGCTATCCATCTGCCGGGAATTTACGTGAACCGCTTGATTCAGGGGGATCACGAGAAACGTATTGAACAGCGCACCACGCGCGCGGCGTAACGAGGGGTAGCGATGGAAGGACAATCTCTCCAAAGCGCGTTTGTCACGAACGAGACATTTTCAGAATACTCGCGTCTGAGTATCTCCATCGTGCTGACCGATCCAACGCAGGACGACAATCCTATCGTCTATGTCAATGACGCGTTCGAGCGCACGACAGGTTATAGTCGCGCGGTGTCGATTGGTCGCAACTGCCGCTTCCTGCAAGGTGAAAAAACCGACAAACGCGACGTGGACCGAATGCGCGCGGCGCTGGCCGCACGGCGCGAAGTGTCGGTGGATATCGTGAATTACCGCGCGAATGGCACACCGTTTTTCAACCGTCTGATTATCGCCCCCATTTTTGGCGAGGATGGTGAGCCGGTGTTCTTTTTCGGTCTTCAGAAAGAGCTTACCGAAAAAGACCACGGCGGCGATAACCGAATTTCCGGCGATAACCTGACCGTGGTTCAAAACCTTGTGCAGCGCGATCTGGCCATGATCCTGACGAGCCTGCGCGAACCGGCCATCAGTGATGAGATGACGACGCGCCGCGAGTTGGAATCGCTCCCACGTCGTCTGGAAACGCTGCAACTGGTCTATGAAGAAATGCGCCTGACGGGCGGTGCAGATGGGCGCGGCAAGGTCGATCTTGGCACGCTTCTGGGCCGTGTATCTTCCGCGATTGCGCATGACGAAGGGCGCGCGGGTATTCGCTTTGTGCAAACCGCGGAACGCGCAGAGATCACGCTGGATCACGCGACCCGCATTGCCATGATCGTGTCGGAAACGCTGCACAACGCCTTTAACCACGCTTTTAGCCTGCAAGATGAGGGGCGGATCGAATTGCGCGTCACCACCTTGTCGGGCGGTGGCGTGAGGATCATGGTCAGCGACGATGGCGAAGGTCTGCCTGCGGGCGTGGCCTGGCCAAGTGAGAAACACGCAGGCGGGCGACTTGTGCGCGGCTTGCTGAACGGGCTGGACGCCACCTTGAACGTGGTGCGCGGCGCGGCGGGCACTGTCGTGCTGCTGGACGTGCCGGTCAATTTCGAGACTTGAACCCAAGAAGGATAGCAAATGCCCTGGGACCGCAACCAGATGGCCGCACGCGCGGCGCAGGAACTGGAAGATGGGATGTATGTCAATCTTGGCATCGGGATTCCGACGCTGGTGGCAAATTACATCCCCGAAGGGGTGCAGGTCACGCTGCAATCGGAAAACGGGATGCTGGGCATCGGCCCGTTTCCAACCGAGGATGAGATTGACCCCGATCTTATCAACGCGGGCAAGCAAACCGTAACGGCGCTGCCGCACACGGCCTATTTCGACAGCGCCGAATCATTTGCCATGATCCGCGGTGGCAAGATCAACATGGCGATTCTGGGCGCGATGGAAGTGGCCGAAAACGGCGACATCGCGAATTGGATGATCCCCGGCAAGCTGGTCAAGGGCATGGGCGGCGCGATGGATCTGGTCGCGGGCGTGAAACGCGTGATCGTGGTGATGGACCACACCAACAAGGCGGGCGAATCGAAACTGTTGCGCGCCTGCACGCTGCCGCTGACCGCGACGGGCGTGGTCAAGCGCATCATCACCAATCTGGGTGTGCTGGATGTGGTCGAAGGTGGGCTGAAGATCGTGGAATGCGCCGAGGGCGTCACCGAGGACGAGATTCGCGCCGCAACAGAGGCAGCCATCGTCGCCTGACCCGACCGCTACCCCGCTTGGGCGATCTTGAACACACACGGGTCGCTCGGCAATTCCGGCACGGTCGCGCATAGCCCGCGCGCGACCTGCCACGCCGCCAGCACTTTGGGCACGTAGTCGCGGGTTTCGGCAAAGGGCGGGACGCCGCCATTGCGGTCTACCGCGCCCTCGCCCGCGTTGTATCCGGCCAAGACCAAAACCACGTCATTGTCGAATCGTTCCATCAGCCAATGCAGGTATCGCACACCGCCTGTGATGTTCTGACCGGTGTCGAACGGGTCGGTCACGCCGAATCGTTCTGCGGTGGCGGGGATAAGCTGCATCAATCCCTGCGCATTTGCAGAGCTGATGGCATCTGCCCGCCCGGCTGATTCGACAGAAATGACGGCCAGCGCCAGCGCAGGGGATACGCGGGTTCCGACTGTGGCCCGCAAGATAGAGGACGCGTGCGATTCGGCGATATTCTGCAAATCCTGCAGACGGGGCGCGCGTAGGTTGGTTCCCGCCGGGGGCGCGGTCAGCACGTCGCGCGCGGCCAGGAAACGGGACACATCTGGTCCGCCTTTTGGGGGCACACGCTCCCAGAACCATGCAAAATTGCCCGGTGATGCGCGGTCCGGTGCCCCTTCTGGCGTTGGGGGCGGGGTCTGTGGAACACGGGGCGCGGCGGCAATACGCGCGGCTTGTTCTGCGGGGTCAATCTGCACCGTGATGCGCTTTCCGGCGCCCGATTCGCCCACGGCAATGCGCCGAAAGGTGAAATCGCGGTCGCCCTGCTCTTGCGCAGAGGCAAGACCGGGCAGCGTGGCCATGCAAAGGGCCGCCATCAGGGCGCGGTTGGAATACATCGGAATAACTGCTTTTTTATACTTTTGTTCAACAATGCCGATAATGACGCTATTAATCCAGAGGTTTCAGGTGGTCGGTTCGTGGATAGGCCGTGTGCCCCTGATCGACAGGGCCTGACATGGGTAAAACCCACTCGGCGCGACCGAAAGTTGGTCTAGGACGGGGATTTGCGGAAAATTCGCATGGTTCCAAAATGGTCAGAATCGCGCCCCAATGCTGCCACGGTTCGGGGGCTATATCGGTCTCAGCCAAGCGGTCAACGACCAAACACCCTTAGAGTAACCGGTTCGGCTGAGTAGAAACTGTTCAAAATGTTGGAGACTTGAAAATGAAACTGTTCGCAAACATCAAAACCTTCGCCGCTGACGAATCTGGTGCCGTGACCGTTGACTGGGTCGTTCTGACCGCAGCCATCGTGGGCCTGGGCATTGCCGTGATCGCCTCCGTTCGCACCGGCACCACCGATCTGGCAACGGATATCCAAACCTCGCTGACAGGCGGTTCGGTTGCTGCACTGGGCGAACTCGGCGTGAACAACTAAGGCTTATCAGCCTTGGAATTCAGGGCGCTCCTTCGGGGGCGCCTTTTCTGTTTCGTCATCCGGTTTGCCCGCCGTGAAGGGTCAGCAGCCTGTCCCTGTCGGGGCAATGGCCGAATTCCAGTCCCGGCAGGAACAACAATCTGCCACATTCGGATGGCATCGTTTCCTGTAACCAGTTCCCGGCACATATCCGGGCTAATTTTTGAAAGGATTTGGCAATGCGCATCGTTTTCGGAGCCGTCCTTGTCGCAGGTCTTGGCCTGGCCGGCACGGCCGCGTATCAAACTAAGGGCTACATTTCCAGGATGCAGGCCGAGCTTGCCCATGCCCGCGCCAACGTGAACACCGCAGAGATGGTCGATGTGTTCCTGGCCAAACGTCCGCTTACCTATGGGGAGCGTCTGACCCGCAATGATGTGCTGGTGGCGCCTTTCCCGCAATATGCAGTCCCGGCGAATGCGCTGGGCTCGGTGGACGCACTGTTCCCGAACAATATCGACCACCGCATCGTTCTGCGCACCATGGATGCGCGCGAACCGATCCTGCTCAGCAAACTGACCGCGCCGGGCAAAGAGGCGGGGATTACCTCGCATCTTAGCCCCGGCATGCGCGCCTTTACCATCCCGGTCAACCAGATCAGCGGCGTGGCCGGGTTTTTGCGCCCCGGCGACCATGTCGATGTGTTCTGGTCCGGGCGCCGCAATGGCAACGAGGAATTTACGCAGCTGATCGAATCGCAACTGCGCATTATCGCGGTGGATCAGTCGGCGGATATGGATCGCTCTGAAAAGGTGCAGATTGCAAGCAACGTCACGGTCGAAGCCAGCCCGGAACAGGCCGGGGCATTGGCGCTGGCGCAGAATTCCGGTCGCCTGTCTCTGGCGCTTGTCGGCGTCGATGACCGCGAACAATCCGCCGCAGTGGAGATGACACAAGACCGCCTTCTGGGCGTTGTCCGCGAAGAGCGGGTTGTTCAGGAAACATGCCATATTCGCACCCGTCGCGGCAACGAGTTGGTTAATATTGAGATCCCCTGCACGAACTGACCACGCCAGGCTGGCACCGCGCGACGGGGATCAGGCAGAAATCCGATCCGCCGCGCCGGTGTCGTCCACCCCCAGATGCGGTGGTTGGTTGATAGCTGGCCGCGACATTTGCCTTGTTCCTTGGGGCTGTTGCAGGAAATACATAAAGAACACCCCGCAACTATCTGGAATCTTGATAAGTTGTGACGGATAGGGCATAGTCTTTAAAAATAATCGGCAACGTCCGAGCAGATTTCAGAGGCAGGCACCTTATGAGTATAAAGAGATTGGCAGTCGCGCTGCTGACCGTTTCCGGTCTGGCGCTTGCGCAGGCAGCGCCTGCATTGGCCCAGAATGTCCGCGTCCTGAACGCCGATTCGGCATCGACTTTGCGGGTTCCCATGAACCGCGCCGTGGTTGTCGAAACCGAGCAACCCTTTGCTGAACTTTCTATCGCGAATCCGGGTATTGCCGATATTTCGACGTTGTCCGACCGCTCGATCTACGTTCTGGGCAAGATGCCCGGACGCACGACCTTGACCGTGCTGGGCGTCAATGGCGACCTTATGTCGAACGTAGAAGTGCAGGTCACACCCGATATTGCCGAGTTCCGCGAACGCCTGCGGCAGATTTTGCCGAATGAGAAGATAGAGGTCCGCACTGCCAATGACGGCATCGTGCTATCTGGCACCGTATCGACCCCCGCCCGACTTGATGCCGCATTCCAGCTGGCACAACGCTATGCGCCCGAGCGCGTGTCCAACCTGATGAGCGTCGGCGGCACGCAGCAAGTTATGTTGAAAGTGCGGTTCGCCGAGATGCAGCGCGGGATCAGCAAATCCCTCGGCGGCAGTCTGCAGGTCACGGGCGGCACGCATGGCACGCTGAGTTCCGGCAATTTTGCCACGGCGAGCGCATCGAACCCAGCCGGCACACTCGGGTTTCGGGTTGGCGGCGGCAGCCTGACCGCGCAGGTGCTGATTGAGGCGCTTGAAACGCAAGGCATGGCGCGCACTTTGGCAGAGCCCAACCTGACCGCGCTATCGGGGCAACAGGCTTCGTTCCTGGCTGGCGGCGAATATCCCATCCCGGTGGTCGTGGATGGAAATGTGTCCATCGACTACAGGCCGTTCGGGGTGGAGTTGACCTTCACGCCGCGCGTGCTGGAAGACAATGTCATCAATCTGGAGTTGGAAGCAGCGGTCAGTTCGCTGGACGGGGCGAATACCGTGTCCGTCGGTGGCACTGTCGTCAACGCGTTCCGCCGCCGGTCAACAGAGACCACGGTAGAACTGCGGGACGGTGAGAGCTTTGCGATTGCCGGTCTGCTGGAAGACGACTTCCGCTCGGGCTCTACGGCCGTGCCGTGGATTTCGGAACTCCCCATTCTTGGGGCGTTGTTCCGCAGCGTGAATTATCAGCGCAGCCAGACGGAACTTGTCATCATCATCACGGCGCATTTGGTCACGCCAACCCGTGGCGAGGCTTTGATGCTGCCCACCGACCGTGTCCGCCCGCCAAGCGAGCGCGAACTGTTTCTTGACGGGCGGTTGACGGCACGCGGTGGCGGGGCGGTTGGTGAAGTGGCCCGGCAGGATTTCGGTGGGTCTTACGGCTATGTGATGGAATGATCGTCACGCGTTTTCATTGGTGCAGGAGCCTGCCATGGCTGTAGACAGACGTTTTTTCTTGTTGGGTGCCGCCGGCTTTGGGCTGTCGGCTTGTAGCGGGTCTTTCAATCGCGAAGCTGGGATCAGCCTGGACGAAGGCGGTTTCGGCAACCCGAGCATGCATAATCACCTTGTCCAGACCGGTCAGATCAGTCTGGCTGAGATTATGACGCGGCGCTTCCATGACGAAGTGCCCTCGATGGTGAATTTCGATTTCGGCAGCGCCGCGCTATCCTCCGAGGCACAGGGCATCCTGCATGTCCAGGCCGATTGGATGAAGCGGTTCCCTGAACTGCGTTTCACTGTCTATGGGCATACGGACGCGGTGGGCAGCAGTGCCTCCAACCATCGGCTTGGGTTGCGGCGCGCGCAGGCGGTGCGGCGGTTCCTTGTGGGGCGTGGCGTCCCACATCGCAGCATCATCGCGGTTGTCTCGCGCGGGGAGGAGCAGCCGCTTATCGTCAGCGAGGGGCGTGAGCCTGCCAACCGGCGCACTGTAACAGAGATTTCCGGCTCCATGCGGCGTCATCCCAACATCATCAACGGCGAATATGCGCGAATCATTCATCGCGAATATGTTGCCGCTGCGACAGAACTGCCTTGACCACTTGCCGGAAAGCAGGAACCGGGAGTGTCATGAACTTTGTGTATCTGGTCTGGCCCATGCGGGTTTCAGATACGGTTACGCATTGAAGCGATCCTCGAACATTATGGCGAAATGGTTGCGGGCGGCAAACCATTCCCGGACATTTCG
>NZ_JALZWP010000014.1 GCF_023336755.1 Roseinatronobacter domitianus
TCCGAAACAGCGAAAAAGAAACGGAAGGAAACACCACAATTGACCCCAACATGACACGCAGAACATAACAACTGGGTGGGTCAGTTCTCGGTGACAATGCCGGGTCAGTTCTCAGTGACAATCAACACTGGGAGGATTTCGACGGGGAGTACATGGCGGTCTGTCAGGAAAAGACCGACACTAAGCTCTGGATCTACTGCCCGGAACGTCTACAAGCATATCTCGAGACACTTCCCAGAACTGGACGCCATATCCTCGCCCGAAATCTTACGCAACCGCTCGGTAAACGGGCAGCTCAGAAGGCGGTGGAAGACGTGCGGGAAGCGTTAGGGTTGATGCATGGTGAAAACCGACTGGTACCTCACGGGTGGCGCTACACAGCGGCCCGGCTACTGGCGGAAGCCGGGTGCAGCGACTCCGAAATTCAGGCTGTGACCGGCCACAAGACGCTCAGCATGGTTCAAAAATACCGCGCGCAGGCTAATCAGAGGGCGGCGTCGAAGCGGGCACAACAGCGCCGCGGCCGCTGAGAACAGAACAAGAAAGTGCGAAACCCAGTGCGAAACTTCCGCTAAACTGGGTTCTGCTCGACAATCCTGAACTCGAAAAAACATTTTAGAATCAAAATGGTGCGGGTGGAGGGACTTGAACCCCCACGCCTTGCGGCGCCAGAACCTAAATCTGGTGCGTCTACCAATTTCGCCACACCCGCACGCAGAGCGATGTAGCAAAGCCGCGCGACGGGTGCGAGCGGAAAATTAAGGGTAGTCAAAAACTCGACATGACGTGGTCCGATTTCTGCCGCAATTCACGCTGATTGTCGCAAAAAGTGAAACAGTGATGCGTTTGGCAGATGTTTACCGTTCCGTCATATCTTGGCGGTAGGCTGCGAACAGAGGATATTACCATGACCACCATTTCCCTTGCTCCCCCCCTTCCGGCCGCCCGTGGCGGTTCGCGCTGTGCGACTGCCCCCGCTTCTGAAGGGTTCGGCGTTTCAACACGCGTTCGCACATTGATGGGTTGGCAGCCAGTCGCCGCGCTTATGGCGGGCGATCTGGTTGTCGATAGCGCGGGCAACCTGCATGAATTACGGGGCATTCGGCGGGTTCAGGCGGATGGCAAGACTGTCGTCAGGATTGCGCGCAAGGGGCGCGCCCCGGTCACGGTTGGTGGTGGGCAAAGCCTGTGCGCTGATGACTGGCGCGCGCAAATTGTCTTTGGTCAGGCGGCTGTCACCGTTGCAGATCGCATGGTCGATGGCGTTGCGCTGCGCCGTGGCCGCCCCGGCAAGGCGATTCTGTGCCAGCTTCAATTTGATTCGGTCGTGTGCCTGGATATTGACGGGGCCATGGCCGTCGTCAAACCTGCGCTGTAAGCCGCGCCAGAACGCCTGGCAACATATCCGGCAGATCATCGGCTGTCAGTCCGGGACCAAATGCGCGGCCGCACTCGACATGAAGGAACGCCGCCCAGCAGGCTGCCTCGAATGGCGCATATCCGCGTGCCAGCAGACCACAGATCAAACCGGCCAGCACATCGCCCGCACCAGCGGTCGCAAGCCACGGCGCTGCGCGGTCATATACCGCGGCGTGCAGCGCGGTTTGCCCGTCCGGTGCTGCAATAACAGTGTCGGGGCCTTTAAACAGAACCGTCGCGCCGATCTGCCGTGCTGCGTCGCGTGTGGCGTCCAACTTGGAATAGGCCGGACCGTTGCGCGCCGGTGCATCCAAGCGGGCTGCAATCTTGGGAAAAAGGCGCGCGAATTCGCCGGCATGTGGTGTCAGCAGACAGGCTTTGTGCACCTTTTGGGCCATATCCGGGGTGCGGGCCAGATGCGTGATCGCATCGGCATCCAGAACCAGACTGCGCCCCTGCGACAGGTCCAGCGCGTCGGATAAGAGTGTGGCCTGCGCCGCGCCCAACCCCATGCCGGGGCCAAGGCACAGGGCAGATATGCGCGGATCGGCCATCCGCTCGCGCAGGTCACCCGGAGTATCGCACAAGCCCAGCATGATCGCGTCAAGCCGTGAAGCATTTTCCGGAAGTGCCGCGCTTTCGCAAAGCACCGTCACGGCCCCGGCCCCAACACGCAAAGCCGCACGCGCGCAAAGCCGGGCCGCGCCGCCTTTGCCCGGACCGCCAGCCAGAATAACGGCATGCCCATGGTCGTATTTATGGGCGTCATTCGCCTTGGACAGGTTCGGCAGCCAATCGGGTGATATCAGGCGCAAGCTCACAGCCCGATCCCCGCCACATGCAGCCTGCCGCAATACTCTGGCCCTTGAGCAAGGTAATGGCCCGGCTTCGCCCGGTGGAATGTCACGGTCAGCGCGGCGTGCGCGCAGGCCGAGCCGTCCAGCACCCGCCCGCTATCGGCGTCCAGCCCTGACGGAATGTCGACCGCGACGCTTGCGCCGCCACGGGCTGTGAACCGGTCCTGTTCGTCCAGCCAGCCCCGCATTGCGCTATCGGTGATCGGGCGCGACAGGCCGGTTCCGAACACGGCATCGACCGACAGATCACCGTCGAACGGAAAGGGCGTCGCCGCTGCATCAAGCTGTGGCCCCTTGTAACGGTCAAAATTATGCCGCGCATCGGGCGGCAGGCGGTCCGGCGCGCCAAATGTCACGACTTGCACCTGCCAGCCACGATTCAGCAGAAGTCGTGCGATCACATAGCCATCGCCGCCATTGTTTCCCGGCCCACACAGAACTCGTGCGCGCAGCGGTTTATCGGCCAGAGAGGGCCAATGCGATACAATCGCCTCCACCGTGGCGATGCCCGCGCGTTCCATCAACTTCAGCCCCGTGGTGGTGCCAGAATCAATCGCGGCCCTTTCTGTGGCGCGCATTTGGGCAGATGTCAGAATTTCAGTCACTTTTCGACACCAAGATTTTCCAAAAAGATTAATAATTAGGCACTACGCCTTTTAAGTTTGCATTCCGATTGGTTTTGCCATTGCGCCTGTCCTATCCAGAGCCTTATCAGATTGTGGCCCGTATCTGAACATGATCTGTCAGAGACAAGCCATCGCACGTTGGTGCGACACCCGAGGAGGCCGACCGCATGAAAAAGATCGAAGCCGTCATCAAGCCATTCAAGCTGGATGAGGTCAAGGAAGCCCTGCAAGACATTGGTGTTCAGGGACTTTCCGTGCTGGAAGTAAAGGGTTTCGGCCGTCAGAAAGGGCATACCGAACTGTATCGCGGTGCCGAGTATGTGGTCGATTTTCTTCCGAAGGTGAAGGTGGAGGTCGTGCTTCCCGACGATCAGGTCGAAAGCGCGATCGAGGCAATCATAGCCGCCGCGCGCACCGATAAAATCGGTGATGGCAAGATTTTCGTCTCTCCGGTGGAGCAGGCGATCCGTATTCGCACCGGCGAGAGTGGCGACGACGCGCTTTAAGCGGGTTCAAGCCACGGAACACTCCCAAACAACGGTTCAAGAGCAAAGGGAAAACACATGAGTGCTGCTGACGTTCTCAAATTGATGCAAGACGAAGATGTCGCCTATCTGGACATTCGCTTCGTCGACCCGCGCGGTCGCATGCTGCATGTTACGATCATCAACGACATGGTCGACGAAGACTTCATCGAAGAAGGCTTCATGTTCGACGGGTCGTCCGTGCCGGGCTGGAAGGGCATTGAAGCTTCCGACATGAAACTGGTTCTGGACACCGAGAGCGTCTATATTGACCCGTTCTATGCCGAAAAGACGCTGGCGATCCACGCCTCTATCGTCGAGCCTGACACCAACGAACCCTATGAGCGCGACCCGCGCGGCACCGCCGAAAAGGCCGAGGCTTATCTGAAGGCGTCGGGCATTGGTGACGTGTCCTATTTCGGGCCGGAAGCTGAGTTCTTCGTGTTCGACAGCGTCAAGTTCAGCGACAAGATCAACAAGGTTGGCTACGAGGTTGATGCCGAGGAAGCCGCCTGGAACAGCGACACCGATTACGAGCACGGCAATAGCGGCCATCGTCCGGGCGTGAAGGGTCATTACTTCGCCATGAACCCGACGGATGCCAACCAGGACATGCGCTCGGAAATGCTGACCACCATGAAAGAAATGGGGATGAAGGTCGACAAGCACCACACCGAGGTGGCGTCGGCGCAGCATGAACTTGGCCTGATTTTTGGTTCGTTGACCAAGCAAGCCGACGAATTGATGAAATACAAGTATGTCATCAAGAACGTTGCAGACGCCTACGGCAAAACCGCGACCTTCATGCCCAAGCCCGTCAAAGGCGACAACGGCACCGGCATGCATGTGAACATGTCCATCTGGAAAGATGGCAAGCCCTTGTTCGCAGGTGACAAATACGCCGACCTTAGCCAAGAAGCCCTGTGGTTCATTGGTGGTATTCTGAAGCACGCCAAGACGCTGAACGCCTTCACCAACCCGTCGACCAACAGCTACAAGCGCCTGATTCCGGGCTTTGAGGCACCCGTTCTGCGCGCCTATTCTGCACGCAACCGGTCTGGCTGCATTCGTATTCCGTGGACGGAAAGCCCGAAGGCCAAGCGCGTCGAGGCCCGCTTCCCGGATCCTTCGTCGAACCCCTACCTGTGCTTTGCAGCCCTGCTGATGGCTGGCCTTGACGGGATCAAGAATAAGATCGATCCCGGTCCCGCGTCTGACAAAGACTTGTATGATCTGCCGCCAGAAGAGCTGGAAGGCATCCCCACCGTATGCGCAAGCTTGCGTGAGGCACTGGAAAGCTTGGTCGCAGATCACGACTTCCTGCTGGCAGGCGATGTGTTCACCAAGGATCAGATCATGGCCTATATCGACCTGAAGTGGGAAGAGGTCTACGCCTACGAGCATACCCCGCACCCGGTTGAATATACCATGTATTACAGCTGCTAAGCTGTAGACCTGAAAATGAAAGCCCCCGCATTTGCGGGGGCTTTTTCATATGCCTCAGACGCTTAAGCAGACATATTTCATCTCCAAGTAATCGTCCAAACCGTGCCGCGACCCTTCGCGCCCGATACCCGATTGTTTGACGCCGCCAAACGGCGCCACCTCGGTCGAGAAGATGCCCGTATTCACGCCCACAACGCCGTATTCCAAGGCTTCTTGCACGCGGGTCACGCGCCCGATATCGCGGCTGTAGAAATAGCTGGCCAGCCCGAAGATGGTGTCATTGGCCATGGAAATCGCTTCCTCTTCTGTCTTGAAGCGAAACAGCGGCGCGACCGGGCCGAAAGTTTCCTCTTTGGCAATCCGCATCTCTTGCGTGACGCCAGCCAGAACTGTCGCTTGGTAGAAATTGCTGCCCATGTTGTGCCGCGCGCCACCAGTCAGCACTGTGCCGCCTTTGCTCAGCACATCATCGACATGGGTTTCGACCTTGCTCACGGCATCATCATGGATCAGCGGGCCAAGCTGAACGCCCTCTTCCAGCCCATCGCCAATGCGCAACTCCGCAACCGCCTTGGCCAGCTTTTCGGCAAACGCGTCATAGATCCCGTCCTGCACATAGATGCGGTTGGCGCAAACGCAGGTCTGCCCGTTATTGCGGAACTTGCAGGCGACGGCGCCCGCCACGGCAGCGTCCAGATCAGCGTCATCAAACACGATGAAGGGTGCATTGCCGCCAAGCTCCATCGAACATTTCATGACCTGATCGGCGGCTTGCCGCATCAGAATGCGCCCCACCTCGGTCGAGCCGGTGAAGCTGAGCTTGCGCACTTTCGGGTTCTCACAGAACTCTTTTCCGATGTCAGAGGCGCGCGTGGATGGCAGGATTGACATGAGACCCTTGGGCAGCCCGGCGCGATCCGCGATCACGCCGATTGCCAAGGCCGAGAGCGGCGTTTCGGATGCTGGCCGCCCGACAAATCCGCAACCCGCCGCAAGCGCGGGCGCGATTTTGCGCGCGATCATGGCATTCGGGAAGTTCCAAGGTGTGATCGCGGCGGCGACACCGATGGGTTGCTTCAGAACCGTCAACCGCTTGTCGGGCTGATGGCCGGGAATGGTCTCTCCATAGATGCGCTTGGCTTCTTCGGCGAACCACTCGAAATAGCTGGCGCCATAGGCGATTTCGCCACGCGCCTCGGCCAAAGGCTTGCCCATTTCGGCGGTCAGGATAGTGGCCAGATCATCTGCATGCGCCATCATCAGGTCATGCATGCGCCGCAGCACGCCTGCGCGGTCCTTCGCAGTGCGCGCCGCCCAAGCGTGGCGTGCGCTTTCTGCCGCGTCAATCGCGCGCGCGACCTCTGTGCGTGACAAATCGGCCACCTGCGCGATGACATCGCCGCGCGCCGGGTTCGTCACGTCGAAACTTGCCCCATCATCGGCCTCTATCCACTCCCCGGCGACATATCCACGGGTTTCCAGCAACGCGGGGTCGTTCAATATAGATTTCAGATCGGTCACGGAATCGCGCATGTTTGCTCCAGTCTTTTCGGATTTTTGGCTTCATCGGGCGTCGCCCAGATTTACCGGGAGGCTAACGCGGACCCTGCACAATGTCACGGCTTGTGACCCGGCCAAGAATTCACGCTTTCTTAAGCCGGAGGTGGCACTTTGCGTAGATGAGTAGAGAGGATGGCCATGTGCGCAAAGGATTGCCCGGACCCCAATGATCCGCCTGAAGGGTTCTATGCCGCGTTGGTTGCGCGCCATTCCTCCGACGGGGTGGTCATCAGCGGCCCCGATCGCAAGGCACGCTGGGTCAATACCGCGTTCACAGCGCAGACCGGGTATGGGCCGGCGGATATTCTGGGCAAGGAACCGGGCAGCCTGCTGCAAGGCGCAGATACCGACCGCGACGCGGCGCGTTGTATCGCTTTGGCCTGTGCCCAGCGACGCGAGGTGCGGTTGGATATTCTGAACTATACGCGCGACGGCACGCCGTTCTGGGTCGATCTGAAGGTAACGCCAGTTTACGACACTGACGGGCTGCACACGCATTTCATCTCTACCATGCGCGATATTTCCGAACGCAAGACGTTGGAGGACCAGAATGAAGAAATGCGCCAAGCCGAGTCGCTTCGCCAATCCGAAAGGCAGCTTCTGGCTTTGACCAGCGAATGGCTCTATTCCGCCAAGTCCTTCGAAGAATTGCTGATGGTGGTGCGTCGTGCCATGCATACGCTTATTCCCGAAGCGGATGGCGCGCTCTATATTTATGCCACACAGCGTAACACGCTGGACCTGGTGGCAAGCTGGGGCACGATCCCGGATTTTCCCGGCCACATCTTGCCGGATGATTGCTGGGCGCTGCGCCGGGGGCGGGCCTATGCCTTTGGTCTGAAGCCGATCCAGTTTCCTTGCGATCATGTACACCAAAAGGACACGCCCTATTTCTGCCTGCCGATCATCGCGCATGGTGAAACCATTGGCCTGATGCACATCATTTTCGACGGGTTCGAAGAGGGTGGCCTGATGCGCCATATGCGGGCAGAGGTTCTGAATAACCGCTGGGATGTTTCGCTTATCTGCGCCGAACAGATCAGCTTGGCCGTGGCGAATGTGCGCTTGCGCCAGGAACTGCACGAACGTTCCATGCGCGATGCGTTGACGGGACTGTGGAACCGCCGCTGGTTCACCGAGCAGGCAGCGCGCGAATTGGCCAATGCAGAGCGTGAAAACACGCCCCTCTCGCTGGTCGCTGTCGATGTGGACCATTTCAAGCGGTTCAATGATCGCTTCGGGCATGACGCAGGCGATCTGGTTCTGCGCGAGGTGGCCGGGCTGATGCAAGCCATCGGGCCGGATACTGTCTTTCCGTGCCGCTTGGGCGGTGAAGAGTTCACATTGCTTTGTGTCGGAATGCCGCGCGCATGCGCAGTCGACCAGGCCGAGGAGTTAAGAACGCGCGTGGCAGCGCTTCAGTTGTCATCCGGCGGGTCCAGTTTGCCTTGCGTCAACATATCTTGCGGTGTCGCAAGCTACCCCCAAGACGGCAAGAGCTTGGCACAGTTAATGAAACTTGCGGATACCGCGCTTTATGCCGCGAAAGAGGGAGGGCGCAATCGCACAATATCCGTAGCGGATTTGAGTGTAAGCTAGGTTAGGGTGGGCGGAGGGACGCCCTTCGCCAAGGTTATGAGGCTGCGATGATGGGTGTGATGTGCCATTTCAACACGGCGCAGGCACTTCCGAACCTGTAGCGCGCTTGCATCCTGTGGCGCCTTTGCCTATTGCCACTGGGCTATATCACCAATCCAAGGGTGGACCATGGACGGAATTTCAGACCTGCGCGCAAAATACCTGGAGCAGATCGGGGCGGCCCCCGATGCCGCTGGGTTGGAAGCTGTGCGTTTGGCCGCGCTGGGCAAGAAGGGCGAAATCGCCCTGAAAATGCGTGAGCTAGGCCAGATGAGCGCCGAGGAACGCCAAGCCGCAGGTCCGGTTCTGAATGGTCTGAAATCCGAGATCGACGCCGCGCTGAAGGCCCGCAAGGCGGCGTTAGAGGATGCAGCGCTTGATGCGCGTCTGAAAACCGAATGGCTGGATGTGACCCTGCCGGGGCGTCCGCGCCCGATGGGCACGATCCACCCCATCAGCCAGGTCATGGAAGAACTGACCGCCATTTTCGCCGATATGGGCTTTGCCGTTGCCGAAGGTCCGCAGGTTGAAAGCGACTGGTATAATTTCGACGCGCTGAACATTGCGCCCGAACACCCCGCACGGCAAGAGCATGATACGTTTTTCATGCATCGCGACGCGGGTGATGACCGCCCGCCGCATGTGCTGCGCACGCATACCAGCCCCGTGCAGATTCGTGCCATGCAGGCACAAGGCGCGCCCATTCGGGTGATTGCGCCGGGCCGTGTCTACCGCATGGATATGGACCAGACGCACACGCCCATGTTCCATCAGGTCGAGGGCTTGGCGATTGATCGTGATATTTCGATGGCACAGCTTAAATGGACGTTGGAGGAATTCTGCCGCGCCTTTTTCGAGTTGGACGAGGTCGAACTGCGCTTCCGCGCGTCGCATTTTCCTTTTACCGAACCGTCGGCAGAGGTGGATATTCGGTGTAGTTGGGACAATGGCCAGTTGAAGCTGGGCGAGGGCAATGACTGGCTGGAAATCCTTGGGTCGGGCATGGTGCACCCAAATGTGCTGCGCGCCGGCGGTATAGACCCCGACGAATGGCAGGGTTTTGCATTCGGCATGGGGATAGACCGGATTGCCATGTTGAAATACGGCATTCCGGACCTTCGGGCGTTTTTTGAATCCGACCTGCGCTGGCTGCGCCATTATGGCTTTGCCGCGCTGGACCAACCATCCTTGGCTGCGGGGCTTTCACGCTAAGGAAACGTCACTCGTGCCGTGAGGCCGTTAGCCGTGGGCTTTGGTCATCATAATAATTCTCTGGGCGGCCCAGTTGCGGTTCCGGGCGGGATTGCTCGGGGTAGTCCCCGGCGGGTGGGTAATCGGAAATCTTAGGGTCTGCTGGCGCAGGGTCGTAACCCTGCGCGGGCATTTGGGTCGCCAGCGCTGCTGCGCTCAGGCGTCGAAATATCAGCAATTCGTGGCTAACGCTGGTCGTGCCCATCAAGCCTTTGCGCTCTTCACTCGCCAAGGTGTCGGCACGCCAGTATTCCCAACCTTCGGCCGCAAGGTCGTTCAATAACAATGTCATCTGGTGCGCGTAGCGGTCCGCCGGGGATTTTAGCCCTTTGGCCTTTGCCCCTTTGCGGGGGGCTGGCACAACAAGATACTCGTAACTTTCCATATTTTTGTCCTTGGGGCTGTGACGACCGGTCCATTTCAATCTGATTGAAAGGACGGCCTAGTTCAACGGCATCGCGGCAAACAGGTAGATGCTGTTCAATCCGGGATTTGGAGTTTTCAGCCCGGCATTCGAGCGATGATCCGCGCCGACGCCCGCTTCGATTCCGTTTTCCCAGCGATAGCCGATATCGAGTGCGCTGCGGAATTGAAGGGCGCCGCCAAGGTCGCGGCCACTGCCACGCCGATACGCGCCGACCATCCCGGTGACACGCAAGAACAGACCATCATCTTGTCCGAATGTGACCGCAGAGCCAAATCCAGCCCAGCCTGACCCATTTCCGGCAACAGAGACGCCAAATGCAGGGTGCAACCGCCAGAACATCGGTTCGGGCGCGATGTAGCGCAGAGAGGCTTCGGCACTTCCGACGCCCATCTGGGTGCCAATTCCCGCAATAACGCGCGGTTGGTCTGCCATGGCCGGGCTTGCCGCCGCCATCACAGTTACAAGAACCAGAGAGATCAGTTTACGCATTGGTCTGTTCTTTCGGTAGGTTTGCTAGGGTCGTATGCGGGCCGAATCGCCGCGCAGGCTGAGTGGGTTTCCGTGTCAGGTCGCCAGCTTTTCTGCGACGATCTGGTTTACAACGGCCGGGTTCGCCTTGCCGCCGGTGGCCTTCATGACCTGCCCGACAAACCAGCCGGCCAGCTTGGGGTTCTGTTTGGCCTTTTCCACCTGTGCGGGGTTGGCGGCGATAATCTCGTCTACGGCTTGTTCGATTGCGCCGGTATCGGTGACTTGCTTCATACCGCGTTCATCGACAATCGCGGCGGGGTCGCCCCCTTCAGTATAGACGATCTCGAACAGGTCCTTGGCAATTTTGCCGGAAATATCGCCCGATTGTATCAGCTTGATAACCCCGGCCAGCTGGCTGGCCGATACCGGACTGTCGCCAATCTCGCGTGTGTCTTTCTTCAGCCGACCAAACAATTCATTGATGACCCAGTTCGCAGCAAGTTTGCCGTCGCCAGCCTCGGCCACGACCGCCTCGAAGAAGCCAGCATCCGCCAGATCAGCGGTCAGCACAGAGGCGTCGTAATCCGTTAATCCGAAATCTGCCATGAAGCGGGCCTTCTTGGTGTCGGGCAGTTCGGGCAGATTGGCGGCGATCGCATCGACCCAAGCCTGTTCAATCTCTAAGGGTAGCAGGTCGGGGCAGGGGAAGTAGCGGTAATCATGCGCTTCTTCCTTCGATCGCATGGACCGGGTTTCCCCTTTGTCGGGATCATACAGGCGCGTTTCCTGGTCGATCTTGCCGCCATCTTCCAGAAGGGCGATCTGGCGGCGGGCCTCATAGTCGATGGCCGCCTGAATGAACCGCATAGAGTTCATGTTCTTGATCTCGCACCGGGTGCCCAAATGCGCGAAATCTTGCGTGGCCTGATATTTTTCATACTGGCCCGGACGGCAGACCGAAACGTTCACATCGGCCCGCAGGTTGCCGTTTTGCATATTGCCATCGCAGGTGCCCAGATACCGCAAAATCTGGCGCAGCTTGCCGACATAGGCGGCGGCTTCCTCTGGTCCGCGAATATCGGGGCGGCTGACGATTTCCATCAGCGCAACGCCAGTGCGGTTCAGGTCCACGAAGCTCATATTCGGGTCCATGTCATGGATGGATTTGCCAGCATCTTGTTCAACATGGATGCGTTCGATCCGCACCAACCGCGCCACGCCCGCGCCCATATCGACCAACACTTCGCCTTCACCGACCAGCGGGTGATAGAGTTGGCTGATCTGGTAGCCCTGCGGCAGGTCGGGGTAGAAATAGTTTTTACGGTCAAAGGCCGACCACAGGTTGATTTGCGCTTTCAGCCCCAAGCCGGTGCGCACAGCTTGTTCGATGCAATATTCATTCACCACCGGCAACATGCCCGGCATGGCGGCATCGACGAAGGCCACGTTGGAATTGGGTTCCGCCCCGAACCGGGTCGATGCGCCGGAAAACAGCTTGGCTTCGCTGGCTACCTGGGCATGGATCTCCATTCCGATGACCAACTCCCAGTCGCCGGTTGCGCCAGAGAAGATCTTGGGTTTCGGGGACTCGTAGGTCAGGTCAAGCATCGGCTCGCACTCTCGATAAGTCTTGGTTTCGTGCGTTCTAGAGCAATTTTGGACTGAGGGGAAAGCGATTTTCCGAGTTGGGTCGGCGGATCGTCGCCATGTGTTGCGCCATAGGCTTGCAGCAGGCGCGATCCTTGGCGCATAGAGCGACCGAGGCTGCCCTATGGCCCCGCTGCTCTTGAGATCCCAAATGCGATTCCTTCTTCTTCCCGCCATAGTGGCGATTGCCCTGCTGGCAGGATGCACCACTGCGACCACACAAACCGCGCCGGAAATTGCCGCGCGGTGGGACCACAGGCCAGAGGCGGCGCTCTGGACGACCGCGCAATACAAGGCGCTTGGGCAGGAAGGCCGCGGGCTGATCGACACGGTCCCCGCTGATATCGAAAGCTTCTGCCCCGGATATGAAAAGGCCGATATCAGCGGGCGCAAAGCGTTCTGGATCGGGTTGTTTTCGGGTCTGGCTTTCTACGAAAGCACATGGCGGCCAGAGGCGGCAGGCGCCGGCGGGCGGTATCGCGGGCTGTTGCAGATATGGCCGACCTCGGCGAAGTTTTATGGCTGCGACCTGACGCACCCCAAGGGCCTGTATGATGGCGCAACAAACCTGCGATGTGCCGCGAGGATTGCGGCACAAGCGGTCGAACGCGATCAGGTCGTTGCAGGTGGCCCCGGCAACTGGGGCGGCGTTGCTGCCGATTGGCCACCTTTGCGCGACGCAGCGAAGCGGCGTGACATCGCGGCCTTTACCCGCAGCCTTGCGGCGTGTCAGGGCTGATATTTTCACCCTTTGCTAACCGTTCTTTGCCATGATCCCCTTGTATGGGTGAAAATTGGCAAGATGGAACAGGCGAAGGTGCAAAATAGCGAAGCCGGGCGCGATCCGCTTTTGCGGATGGCTCGGCGCAACCAAGTGCAAGCTGCCCAGCAAGAGGCCAGCTTTCAGGCAGCCTTGTCGCAAGCTTTTGGGCGGATGTGCGCGGGTTATCCGGGCCTTGACGGAACGGTGGTCGCGCTGTCGCGCCGCGTGGTTTCCTTGGCAGAACTGGTGGATATGACGGAACCGGGCCTGTTCCTTGCCCTGTTGGAAGGGCCGGGCGACGCGATGGGCATGGTCTGGTTATGTCCGACTGCGCTTGCCGCGCTGGTCGATGCGCAGACCACCGGGCAGGTTATGCCCCCAGCCGCGACTGACGGTCCGCCGCGCCTGCCAACCCGCACAGATGCCGCGCTTATCGCGCCGATGGTTGATTCGTTTCTGCATCATGCAGCGGAACGCTGCGCCGACCTGCCAGAGGGGGCTGATGTAAGCGGCTTCTTATATGGGTCATTCTTGGATGACAGACGCCCTATGGGAGTGGTGCTGGATGATCTTGATTACAAGGTTCTACAGCTTCGCATTTCGCTTGGGCAGGGCAGGGTCACGGGGCTATGGACACTCGTTTTGCCATGCTACGCCCCCGCAGGACCAGCGGTGCAAGATGAAAACGACGATTGGGAAAACCGTTTGACCGGTGCGGTCGAAAACAGCCCGGTGATGCTGAACGCTGTTCTGTGCCGGTTCAAACTTACCTTGAAAGAGGCTTTGGCGCTAACCAAAGGTGATGTGCTGCGCGTGCCAGAGTCGGCTTTGGAAACGCTTGGCCTTACAGCCCTGAGCGGTGCTGCTGTCGCCACTGGACGGCTGGGGCAGGCGCGCGGGTTTCGCGCAGTCCGCCTGACGGCCGATCCGCAGGTCAGCGGTCGCGGCGATCTGCAATCCGCGCCGACGCTGCGCCTGTCCAAGGCAGTCCCACTCGGACCAGCAACGTCAGCTTCACCCGAGACGAAGGAGGATCGCTCAGCGCCTGCGTTTCTGAACAATGCGTCGCAACAGTAAAGGGCCACACAGCGATGTGTGGCCCTTTATGGCTAGGTTGTGCCCGGATGAAAGACCGGGCTGGGTCAGCGTTCGCTTAGCTGCTCCAGAATCGGGCGCATGGGTTCCAGATTGTAGCCATGTTGCGCCGGCGTCGCGATCAGTTCATCGACCGGGCGCGTGCCAACTTGCGACATGGCCCAGACAATGGACGAGCGGTTGCCCGAGGCACAATAGGCCAGCACCGGGCCGGGCTGCCCGACAATGGCAGCACCCTGCGCGCTGACATTTTCGGGTGTGATCGCGCCGCCAATGACCGGGTTCAGCACAAAGGTCATCCCCGCAGCTTCGACCGCCGCACGGATGGCATCGGCCTGGAATTCGCCCGGTACTTCCCCATCAGGGCGATTGCAGATCACGGTCCTGAAACCGGCTTCGGCCAGTGTCTGAGCATCCTCTGCCGCGATTTGAGGGGACACGGCATAACCGTCTGTCAAAGGGCGAATGTCCATGGTTTGCTCCTGAAGGTCAGATCGCGGCGGCTTGGTCAATCCGCGCGCGAATGGGATTGGCGGCGAGCATACCCGCAACCATGGCAAGGATAAAGACGATCCCGCCGGTTCCGCCCCAGCTAAGTGACGCAATTGCCGGGCCGGGGCACAGACCCACCAGCCCCCAGCCTGCGCCGAACAGCACTGACCCGATCACTAGATTATGGCCCAATTTCGGGTCGGGTCTGGCTGGAAAGGGTGTGCCAACAATCGCCTTGGCGCGGCGTGTTGTCAGGTGCCAAGCCAGTGCCATGGGCAGAATCGCCCCGCCCAGCACGAAGGCCAGCGTCGGGTCCCAGGCGCCGAATACGTCCAACCAGCCCTGAACCTTGGTGGTGTCTGTCATGCCAGAGACCAGCAGCCCGGCCCCGAACAATCCGCCGGATGCGGCGGCAAGAATAGTGCGCAACATCAGATTACCCCCAGAACATGCCGGAACAACACCATCGCGATGCCGCCTGCCAGCAGGTAGAATACCGTCGAGACCATGCCCCGCAGCGAAAAACGCGAAATGCCGCAGACGCCGTGGCCCGACGTGCAGCCATTTGCCAGCCGCGTCCCGATGCCGACCAGCAGGCCAGCGGCCACAACCAGCACCAGATTGTCGGTGATGTTGGTTGTCACTTCGACATTATACAGCGGCAGCATCAGCGCGGGCACGACGACAAGTGCCGCCAGAAACGCCGCGCGTTCCTGCCAGTTTGACAGCCCGCTGCGATCGACCAGCCCGCCGATAATGCCGCTGGCCCCCATGATGCGCCCATTCCCCAGCAGGAAAATGGCCGCAGCCGTTCCGATCATAAGGCCGCCGACAAGGCCCCATATCCAATCCATCTCTATCATTTTGGTTTCCTGTTCGCGACTTTAGGGGGCGTGCAGGGCTGGCCCGCACGCCAATTCGTGACTCTTGCCGATCAGAGCTTGTTGACCGGCACTTTCAGATAAACCGTGCCATTCTCTTCGGCTTCGGGCATCTGGCCCGCGCGCATGTTCACTTGCAACGATGGCACGATCAGCTTGGGCATGCCCAGCTTCGCGTCACGTGTAGTGCGCATTGACACGAAATCCTCGCGCGACTTGCCGCCGCCGACATGGATATTCGCGGCTTTCTGCGCGCCGACGGTGGTTTCCCATGCGTAATGGTCGCGGCCTTCGGCCTTGTA
The DNA here is from genome assembly GCF_023336755.1 of Roseinatronobacter domitianus. Taxonomy (GTDB): domain Bacteria; phylum Pseudomonadota; class Alphaproteobacteria; order Rhodobacterales; family Rhodobacteraceae; genus Roseinatronobacter; species Roseinatronobacter domitianus. Next base: position 15,400 of record NZ_JALZWP010000014.1, read on the forward strand.
GTCATGGCCCACGAAAATCCGGGTCTCTTCGGGCAGTGACAGGATTTTCTGAACGCTGTCCCACATGGTATCAGCAGAGCCGCCGGGGAAGTCACACCGCGCCGTGCCGAAATCTGGCATGAACAGCGTGTCGCCTACGAAAGCGGCATCGCCAATCACATAGGTCAGGCAAGCGGGCGTGTGGCCGGGTGTGTGCAACACATCCACGCGCAACTGGCCGATATGAATACTGTCGCCTTCGCTGAACAACCGGTCGAACTGGCTGCCGTCACGCTGGAATTCGGTGCCTTCGTTAAAGACCTTGCCGAACGTGTCTTGCACGATCTTGATGTTGTGTCCGATCCCGATTTCACCGCCCAGCTTTTCCTGCAAATAGGGCGCGGCCGAGAGGTGGTCGGCATGCACATGGGTTTCCAGCAACCAGTCCACGCGATAGCCTTTGTCCTGCACGAAGGCGACAACCGCATCGGCAGAAGATGTATCGGTCCGGCCTGACGCATAGTCGAAATCCAGAACCGAATCGATGATCGCGCAGGACGAACCCTCGGGCTCGCGCACGACATAGGTGATGGTATTCGTGGCGTCGTCAAAGAAAGAGGTGACTTCGGGTTTCATGCTGTCGTCTCCGTTATAAATCTGACACAGGATATAAAGGGCTTTGAATATATTGCAATAATAGAATGTATTTTAATTGGCGGTGTGGGTCATCAAAAATCAGTCAGCCTTGGCAAACAGGACGTGGCACCGCGTCAGGAAATCGTCGCGCACCTCGGGGCGTTCTAGCAGCAATTCATGCAAGGCGCCGTCATACTCGGTCAGGTTGGCGTTGCGCCAGCGGGCCATGCGGCTGCGTATGGCCTTTGGGCTGATGATCTTGTCGCCGGTGCCAAACCCGCAGATTGCGGGTAAGGCGGGAGAGGGCAGGGCGTCCAGCGCCGCCATTTCGCGCAGGGCGGCGGCAAGCCAACGCATGCTGGGGGCGCCAAGCCGCAATTCGGGACGCGCGCGCACCTGCGCCTGTGCCCATGCATAGCGCTCGGGGTCGCGGGTCAGCTCGTTGCGTTCGAACGCGAAATTCCACAACTCGAATTCCTCTCCCGCGCCGGGAACTTCGCGTGTATCCTGGCCTGTCAGGCGCAAAACCGCATGCAAGGGTGCAACGGAGGCCATGGTCGCGGCGGGCAGGGCCAGCCCCCACATCGGCGCGCTGAAGGCCACGCTTTGCGCAGGCAGGCCATTCACCAGCGCGCGCAGCGCGATGCAGCCGCCCATCGAATGCGCAAGAATATGGCGCGGCTGCGCGGTCAGGCTGCCTAGCCATGCCCAAAAGGTCTGCACGTCCTTTTGGTAATCGGCAAAATCGGGCACATCGCCGCGCAAGGGGGTGTCATATAGCCGGTCTGACAGCCCTTGGCCGCGCCAGTCGATTACGGCCACATCGAAACCATGTTCGATCAGATTCGCTACCGTCGGCCCGTATTTCTCGACCATCTCGGTTCTGCCGGGAAATATCCCGACAAGGGGCAGAGCGCCGCTGCCCCAGAACGCGGCGCGCAGACGCACACCGTCGCTGGCCGTCAGCCAATCAACCCGTGCAGGGGCTGGCGCATCGGCGACGTCCGCGTGAAACGGCGCGCTCAACTCAGCGCGCTGCCCAGCTTCATGGCGGCGCCCATGCTGCCTTCGATTTTCAGGTCGCCCGACATAAAGGCCATGGTCGGGTTTACGCTGCCGTCCAGAATGCCGCGAAACGTATCAGTGCTGGCGATCATGGTAACTTCGGCGTCTTCGTCGCCCTCGCGCACGCCGTTTTCGTCCAGCATGATGGACCCTTCACCTTCGATCTGGAACTTTGCTGTCCCGTCGAAGCCGTCGCCCAGCTTCTCGTTCAGCGCCTTGACTGCGTGGGTAATGATCTCGCTCATGGGTTTGCTCCGAATTTGTGATCTTTGCGCGCTGGATTCGCAGCGCCATTGCGTTACACTTTCACTATGGCGGTTAGAATATCCATACTCAATCTTGTCGTGGCGGCAGCGCTTCTGGGCGCGACTCCGTCTGTTGCACAGGATATTCCCACAGATGACCCGCAAATCCTGCTGGACCGTTTAGCGGACCCGACGCAAGAACGGTGGCAGCGAATAGAGCGGCAGATCACCCGAATCTGGTCACGCTCTGGGTCCGCCAGTGTGGATCTGTTGTTGCAGCGGGGGCGCGAGGCTTTGGAACAAGGGCAGACCGACGCCGCGCTGGACCATTTCTCTGCGGTTATTGACCACGCGCCGGAATTTGCCGAAGGCTGGCATGCCCGCGCGACGGCTTGGTTTATGTCTGGCCGCCTTGGGCTGGCAATGGCCGATCTTGAACATGCTCTGGCGCTGAACCCGCAGAATTTTCTGGCCATGATCGGGCTGGGCCGCATTCTTGAAGACATGGGGCACCCCAAGCAGGCACAAGAGGTGATGCTTCGGGTCAACGCTATACATCCGCATCGTGACGACGTAAAAGCGGCGCTGCAACGGTTGGACAAGGCTGTGCAGGGCATCTCGCTCTGACGGCGCGAAGAGGCAAGGCCCATGAATATGCGCGCGAATGCGCGGGTGGTGGCGGTTCTGGGGCCGACCAACACCGGCAAGACTCATTACGCCATCGAACGGATGCTGGGGCATCGGACCGGTGTTATCGGCCTGCCGCTGCGGCTTTTGGCGCGCGAGGTCTATGACCGCATCGTTGCCTTGCGCGGCCCGGATTGCGTGGCGCTTGTTACCGGCGAAGAGCGGATCGTGCCCGACCGCACCCAATATTGGGTTTGCACGGTCGAGGCGATGCCGCTGGAGATTGGCGCGGATTTTGTGGCCATCGACGAAATCCAGCTTTGCGCCGACCCGGATCGCGGCCATGTCTTCACGGAACGCCTGCTGCATGCGCGGGGCTTGCATGAAACCCTGTTCATGGGGTCGGACACGATGCGTAGCGCGATTGCGGCGATGGTGCCCGGCGTGCAGTTCAATCGCCGCGAGCGGATGTCGAAGCTTAGCTATACAGGGTCGAAAAAGCTAAGTCGGATGCCTGCGCGCAGTGCCATCGTGGGGTTCAGTGTTGAAAATGTCTATGCCATTGCCGAATTGATCCGCCGCCAGAAAGGCGGTTGCGCGGTGGTGATGGGCGCACTTAGCCCTCGCACCCGGAATGCTCAGGTGGAACTCTATCAAAATGGCGATGTGGATTATCTGGTCGCAACCGATGCCATCGGGATGGGGCTGAATCTGGACATCAAGCATGTCGCGTTTTCGGCCACACGCAAATTCGATGGGCGGCGTATGCGGATGCTGAACCCGGATGAGCTGGCCCAGATCGCAGGCCGCGCCGGACGTTATCAGAATGACGGGTCATTCGGTGTGACCGGCGAAGCGCGCCCGCTGGAAGACGAGGTGATCGAGGCGATCGAGACACATAAATTTCTGCCGGTGCGCAAGCTGCAATGGCGCAACGCCAAGCTGGAATTCGGGTCGCCCAAGCGGCTGCTGGAATCGCTTGAACACCATACGAACAACGACTGGCTGACCCGCGCGCGCGATGCCGATGACGTGGTTGCACTGAAATCGCTGCTGGTTTTGCCCGAGGTGCAGGACCGCCTGCGCGACCCGCGCGACTTGCGTTTGCTGTGGGATGTGTGCCGCATTCCCGATTTTCGAGGCATCTCTCCGACCGAACATGCCGGGCTTCTGGGCCGGGTGTTCGAGTTTCTGCACGGCGCAGGACGGATCGACCCGGACTGGTTGGCGCGCAACATAAAACGCATTGACCGCACCGAGGGCGATATCGACGCGCTGTCGAAACGGCTGGCGTATATCCGCACATGGACCTATATCGCGCAACGCAAGGCTTGGGTCGATGACGAAAAGCATTGGCGCGAGGCCACGCGCGCTGTAGAAGACCGCCTGTCCGATGCGTTGCATACGCGTCTGACGCAAAGATTTGTTGATCGGCGCACATCAGTGCTGCTGCGCCGGTTGAAGCAGAAGGAGAGCCTTGTGGCCGATGTGAACGACAAGGGCGAAGTGACGGTAGAAGGCGAACTGATTGGACGTCTGGAAGGGTTCCGCTTCCGGCAGGACAAGACCGCCAGCCCGGATGAAGCGAAAACCCTGCGTCAGGCTTCCATCGCGGCGCTTGTGCCTTTGTTCCATCTGCGTGCGGACACGTTCTACAACGCTCCTGATACGGAATTTGAGTTCACCGAACAGGGTGGGCTGATGTGGGGCACCTCTGCCGTTGGCAAGCTGGTGCGAAGCGAAGATGCCATGCGCCCGCAGGTCGAGGCGTTTGTCGATGACGAGGCCGGGCATGACGTGGCCGAAAAAGTCCGCCGCCGCCTACAACATTTCATTGACCGTAAGATTGCGGCACTGTTCGAGCCGCTCCTGAATATGTCGCGTGACGAGACGCTGTTGGGGCTGGCGCGCGGTGTGGCGTTCCAACTGGTCGAGGCTATGGGTGTCATCCCCCGCGCGCAGATCGCGAATGACATCAAGGCGCTGGATCAAGACGCGCGCGGCATGTTGCGCAAGCATGGCGTTCGGTTTGGCCAGTTCACCATTTTCATGCCGCTGCTGTTGAAGCCCGCGCCAACCCGGTTGCGACTGGTTCTGCGGTCGCTGCACGAAGGGCTGGATGAATTTCCCGAAAGCCCGCCGCCGGGCTTGGTTACGATCCCGCACATTACCGAGGTGCCGAGCGCGCATTACACCATGGCGGGGTATCATCCGGCAGGCGCACGCGCGATTCGCATCGACATGCTGGAGCGGCTGGCTGACCTGCTGCGCGCCTGCGATAGCCGCGTGGGTTTTGAGGCGACGCCCGATATGCTGTCGATCACCGGCACCACGCTGGAGCAGTTCGCAGATCTGATGCAGGGCTTGGGCTATGCCGCCGAAAAGGGCGAGCGCGAAAAGGTGAAACCTGTGGTCGAGTTGCCCGCCGGCGACCCCGAAGCACCCGAAACGCCTGCAACCGAGGGCACGCAGGTGGAGATACCCGCCGATACTGGCGACACCCCCGCCGAGGCAAGCGCCGATGTGTCTGAGGCCGCGCAACCCGCCGAGGCGGATGCGCTGGAAGTGTTTTACACGTTCACTTGGGCACCCCGCCCGCGCCGTGACACGAACCGCCCCGCCCGCAAGCCAGAGGGTGAGGGGCGCGGCCCCCGCAAAGGCGCAAAAGGTGGCAAGCCGAAAGTCGACGGACGCAAGGGCGCCAAAGGCGACGGGCGCAAGCCCGAGCGCGACCAACGCCCCGCGCAAGCCCCCAAACCGCAGCGCATTGACCCCGACAACCCGTTTGCCGCCGCCCTTGCGGGGTTCAAGGCCAAGGACTGATCTGTGTCCGACCTCGCGCCAGATACCATGCGCGTGGACAAATGGCTGTGGCATGCCCGATTCGCCAAGACAAGATCGGTGGCGGCTGGGCTGGTCAAAGCCGGCGTGCGGCTGAACGGCACGCGGATTGCCAAGCCCGCCGCGCAGGTCGGCCCCGGTGATGTGTTGACCTTCGCCATCGGCGCGCGCGTTCGGGTGGTCAAGGTGTTGGGCTTGGGCACGCGGCGCGGCCCCGCGCCAGAGGCTCAGGCGCTTTATGACGACATGTCACCGCCGCCCCCACCGCCTGATCTGTCGGCCCCGAAATCGTCCGGGCCACGCCCCGACAAACGCGACCGTCGCCGTTTTGCCGCACCTGCACCAGATCGGCTTGATTGATCCGAGAGGCGGGTTTATGTCAACTTCACGCGACAGGTTCGCCCGGATGACAAGCAAAAGGTAACGCCCCCATGACCTATGTGGTGATCGACAATTGCATAGCCTGCAAATACACAGATTGCGTCGAGGTATGCCCGGTGGATTGCTTCTATGAGGGCGAGAATATGCTGGTCATCCACCCTGATGAATGTATCGACTGTGGCGTCTGCGAACCGGAATGCCCTGCGGATGCCATTCGTCCCGATACCGAACCGGATATGGATGAATGGGTTGAATTCAATCGCAAGTATTCCGAAGCTTGGCCGGTCATCATCACCAAGAAAGACCCGCTACCTGACGCAGAAGAGCGTGATGGCGAGGCCGGGAAACGCGAAAAATACTTCTCCGAAGCCCCCGGTGAAGGTGGTTAAGCCCCGATTCGCCTAGCGTGTCATGGTTCTGTTTCCAAGTTGCTTGGTTTATGGGCAAGTTTGTGGTATAGAATCGCATAATATGAATTCGCTCTGCCACGGCGGTCTTGCCAACTGCCGTTTTTTTGTCGCCAACGCGTAAATGCCTCGGGAGCCATGCGTTCCTGTTGCGAAACTCTGCGCCATGCGTCCAGAGCCTAGTGGGGAAAGCCAGTATGACAAAAACGAAAAAATCCGAGTTTCGCGCGAATGAATACGTTGTGTATCCAGCCCATGGGGTTGGGCAGATCGTGTCCATCGAAGAGCAGGAAATCGCGGGGCTGAAACTGGAACTTTCCGTGATCTCTTTCGAGAAAGAGAAGATGACGTTGCGTGTGCCGACCAACAAGGCCGTGACGGTGGGCATGCGCTCGCTGTCCTCGCCCGAAATTGTGGACAAGGCGCTTGCTACGCTAAAGGGCAAGGCCCGCGTAAAACGTGCCATGTGGTCACGTCGCGCGCAGGAATATGAGCAAAAAATCAATTCCGGCGACCTGCTGGCGATTGCTGAAGTGGTGCGCGACCTGCACCGCAGCGACGATCAGCGCGAGCAGTCCTATTCCGAGCGTCAACTGTATGAGGCCGCGCTGGAACGCCTGACCCGCGAAGTGGCTGCTGTCGCCGGGGGCGATGAAGTGATCGCGCAAAAGCAGGTCAATGACGTGCTGGTGTCGCGCGCAGCCTAAGCTACACCGAAACAAAAGCTGACGCCCGCACACCCGTGCGGGCGTTTTGCGTCGTCGCATGGGCTTGTCTTGCACCGCGGGACTGGACTAAACACACCCAAAGCACTCAATGTTCGGAGATCGCAATGGCAGGCCATTCAAAATGGGCCAATATCCAGCACCGCAAGGGCCGACAGGACGCCGTGCGCGCGAAACTGTTTTCCAAGCTGTCCAAGGAAATTACGGTTGCCGCAAAGATGGGCGACCCGGACCCGGATAAAAACCCGCGCCTGCGCTTGGCGGTGAAAGAGGCCAAGTCGGTCTCTATGCCCAAGGACAATATCGAACGCGCGATCAAGAAATCGCAGGGCGGCGATGCCGAAAGCTATGACGAAATCCGCTACGAGGGTTACGGTCCCGGCGGCGTTGCCGTGATTGTCGAGGCGATGACCGATAATCGCAACCGCACCGCGTCTAATGTGCGGTCAACCTTTTCCAAGAATGGCGGCAACCTTGGCGAAACCGGGTCGGTTGCTTTCATGTTCGACCGGATGGGGCGGATCGTTTACCCGGCCAGTGTGGGCGATGGCGACAGTGTCTTGCTGGCCGCGATTGACGCGGGGGCCGAGGATGTCGAAAGCACCGATGAAGAACACGTCATCTGGTGTGCGGATACAGACCTGAACGCGGTGTCTACTGCCTTGGAAGGCGCTTTGGGGGAAGCTGATAGCACGAAGCTGGTCTGGAAACCGCAAACCACGACAGAACTGGACCTGGACGGCGCGCGCTCATTGTTGAAATTGATCGACGCACTGGAAGATGATGACGATGTGCAGAACGTCACCGCGAATTTTGAAATTTCAGATGAGGTTATGGCGGAGCTGTAACCTGTTTAGGCGGTGCCCGCAAGATAGCAGGGCAATAAAACGCGGCGCGCTTTAGGGGGCGGGCACTGCGCGTCTTTCCTGTTTGCGCAGCATGGCCTCGCGCCATGTAATAAACAGGACCGACGCCATGATGACCATGCCCCCAAGCACCACGAACAGGTCCACCGGTTCCGCAAATACAAGCGCACCCAAGGCCACCGCCCAGACCAGTTGCAGGAAAGTGACGGGTTGCGTAACGGTGACAGGCGCGGCCGCGAAGGCGAGCGTCATTGTATAGTGCCCTGCCGTGGCAAAGGCCGCGACCGCCAGCAGCCCCAGAAGCTGCGCGCCCGTCGGGGGCACCCAGACCGCGTAGGCGAAAGGGGCAAGACAGATTGTCACTGTCAGTGACAACATGGCAACGACAACGCTGGCCGAAACCTGACCGCTCATGCGCTTGGCCATAAGGTAAGACCCGGCGAAAAAGATTGCTGTGCCGATCATGGCGATATGCCCGCTCGACACCTCGCGCAGGCCGGGGCGCAGGATGATAAGCGCGCCAAGAAAGGCCACCAGAACGGCCATGATGCGCCGCAATGCCAACTTTTCACCCAAGAACAGCGCCGCCCCAAGCGTGACATAGATGGGCGAGAGGTAGTTCATTGCGGTGACTTCGGCCAAGGGGATTTGGGTCATGGCGTAGAACCACAAGATAACGCCCAGCGCATGGATGAAGCCGCGCGCCCCGAAGACGGTTATCGCCTGCCGCGAGATGCGGGCCGCGCGCAGGGCGGGCCACATTGGGATCAGGAACACCAGCCCTAGCAGGTAGCGCAAGAAAGCCTGTTGCGCGGCGGGCAGATCATCGCCCAGGTATTTGACCAGCGCCGTCACCGCGACAAAGCAGAAACCCGTCAGCAGCATCCATAACATGCCTAGCAGCGGGCGCGAGTCGGGCTTGGTTGTTATCATGTGTAATAAGTTGCATGCGCAGGGCAAACGCGCAAGCCTTGAGCATGTCGCTTGGAACCGCTTGCTGGTTCCAAGCTTTTCGACATGCGACCGAAAGCTCTAGCCTTTCAGTGCTATGGGCAACCCGGCGGCAATGAAGCGCACGCGGTCGGCCTGTTTGGCCAGCCTTTGGTTCAGCCGCCCCGCCGCGTCGCGGAAGTGTCGGGCCAGAGCGTTGTCGGGCACAATGCCCAGACCGACTTCATTCGCAACCAGCCAGACCGGGCCGCGCCGGGCGTCGAGCGCGCTTTGCAGGGCCGCAATCTCGGTTGTCAGATCGTTTTCTGCGAGCAGATGATTGGTCAGCCAGAGCGTCAGGCAATCGACCAGAACCGGCGCCCCGTCTGGCACAGTTTGCAACGCGTTTGCCAATGCAAAGGGCACTTCATGCGTTACCCACCCGTTGGCCCGGTCGGCGCGGTGTTGGGCAATTCGCGCGCGCATCTCATCGTCAAAGGCTTGCGCGGTCGCCATGTAATGCCATGGGCCGGGCCGGGCTGTCACCTCGGCCTCGGCAAAGCCGCTTTTGCCAGATCGTGCGCCGCCAAGGATTAGCGTCAGGTCATTGGCCATGAAACACCTTTGGCGCGAAACGCAGCCAGCCGCCGAAAGACAGAGTGGATTGCCACGCGCTATCACCTTCGGTCAGGTGGCGGGCGCATTTTATGATCCCGTGATGCGTGACGACCAGCACATCTGGGGCGGCATGATCGCGCATCGCCGCCAGAGCGCGGTCGCGCAGTTGCGCCACCGACTCGCCACCATGCGGGCGGGCATGCAACAGGTCTGCCGCCCACGCGTCCAGTTCCGCGCGCGGCAGCTCGGACCAAAGCTGGCCTTCCCAAGCGCCGAAATCCATCTCGCGCAGGCGGGGTTCGGTGGTCAGCGGCAGGGCGCGTGCGGTTGCGATGGACTGCGCCAGAACCGCGCACCGGTGCAATGGCGAGGTGACAATGCGCGAGACAGGCGGCAGGTCTTGCGCAAGCTCTGCGGCCTGCGCCTCGAATCCTTCGGCAGGGGCAAGGTCCAACCGCCCATAGCACAACCCTTCGGGCGCATCGGGCTTGGTGTGTCGCAGCAAGATCACGCCCATGCGGCCGCCCCTAGCAGGCTGCCGGTCAACGCCATGCAATGTAGCGCGCCCAATGTGTCGCCCGTGTCGCCGCCCAGCTTGTGCAAGGTCCAACGGCGCCAGAGGATGCCCGCCGCCACGCCGCCTGCAATTGCTCCAAACGCGCCGCCCAAGCCCAGAAGCGGTAAAGCGGCCAAACCTGCCAGTGTGCCAGCGATCATCGTCACCCCCCAACCGCTGCGTCCGAGAGGACGACCCAGCCCCGATCCCGTTCCGTTTGCACGCAAATAACGCCCTTGCCCAAGCGCATAGGCCATCAATGCGCGGCCAAGCATGTGACCAATTACCAGCGCCCCCATGCCGTTTGCCAAGGGAGCGGTCGACAAGGCTATGCCCTGCACCCCCAGCACCGCGCCAAGGCCCAGCGCACCGTAGCTGCCGATCTGGCTGTCGCGCATTATCTCAAGCGCGCGCTCGCGGTCGCGACCCCCGCCCAGTCCATCCAAGGTGTCGGCCAGCCCGTCTTCGTGCAACGCGCCAGTCAGGACCAGCCCTGCGCCCAAAACCAGAACTGCAGCCAGCGGCTGCGGCCAGATTTGCGACATGGCCAAGAACAGCCCTGCCAGAACCAGCCCAATCCCAAGCCCAATGAAGGCGAAATACGCCGGGGCGCGCGACCATCGCGCGGGCGTGTAGCCGCGCGCGGGCAGGGGCAGGCGCGTCAGAAATTGTGCGGCCAGCAGGGCAGAGGCAAGGGCGTCGCGCATTGTCTAGCCTTGTGACACGCCGGCGCTGTCGAAGCTGGCCATGTCGCAGAGCATGGCGCTGGCGGCCTTTACAAGTGGCCATGCCAGCAGCGCGCCGGTGCCTTCGCCAAGGCGCATGTCCATGTCCAGTAGCGGATCGGCAGTCAACCACTCAAGCAGAACGCGGTGCCCGGCTTCTTGGCTGCGGTGGCAGAAGACCATTGCCGGGCGAATATGCGGCGCGCGTCCCAGTGCGGCGGCGGCGGTGGTGGTCGCAATAAAGCCGTCGACCAGCACAATCCGCCCGTCTTCGGCTGCGGCCTGCATCGCGCCAGCCATCATCACCATTTCGAACCCTGCGTATTCGGACAGGGCTGTGTCGGCGGAAAGGCTGGGTGCAGTGCGTTGCGACGCCTGTGCAAGGATCGCGGATTTATGGGCAAGGCCCGCATCATCAACCCCAGTCCCGCGCCCGATAAGGTCATTAAGCGCCAGTCCGCTTAGCTTATGGGCCAGCAGGCTTGCGCTGGCCGTGTTGCCAATCCCCATCTCGCCGAATGCGAGTGCCTTTGCAGAGGTGTTGGCCACGATCCGGGCTCCGGCGTTGAGGGCTGCGTCGCGCTCAGCCGCGCTCATAGCCGGGCCATGCAGGCTGCTTTCGGTGCCGGGGGCAATGCGACGGGACCACAGTTTGGGGTGGTCGATAGGATCGCCTGCTACCCCGGCATCGACCACATGAACCGGAATACCCTGACTGCGCGCGAAGACATTGGCCGCAGCCCCGCCGGCCAGGAAATTCTGGACCATCTGTTGTGTGACGGCTTGCGGGAAGGCAGAAACCCCCTCAAGCGCGATCCCATGGTCGGCGGCGAAAATGACCAGTTCGCAGGTGTCGATGCGTGGGGTCAGAGTGTTGCAAAACCGGGCAAGCTGTGCGGCGAGCGTTTCCACGCGGCCAAGCGCGCCAAGCGGTTTGGTCTTGCCGTCGATAAAGCCCTGTATCTCGGCATCTGACAGGCGATGGGGATTGCTGGTCATGGCAGAGCACCTTTGATGGATCGCATTGCGACAGGTGTATCCGCTAGAACCCGTGGTGCAATGCCTTTTGGCGCTTGTGCTCAGGCTGCTTCCGTCAGTTTGCGGAGTTGCTCGTTCACGATGCTGGTGAATTCCGCCAGCGAGAAGGGTTTGCCTAGGAACACGGCTTGACCCAACTCGGCTTGCGCTGCGATTCGGCTATCTTCGGCATATCCTGACATAAACACAATCGGCGTGTCGGGGAAACGATCACGGATTTGGGCCATCCAGCCCGGACCGTCAAGGCCGGGCATGATCACGTCACTGACGAAAACATCCGGGCGCAGACTTGGGTCTTGAAGCAATTCCAGTGCGGCTTCACCCGAATCCGCTTCCAGAACGCGGTGCCCCTGAAGTTGCAGAGCCCGTGCGGCGAAAGAGCGAACCGGTGCCTCGTCCTCGACCAGCAAGACGGTGCTGCGGGACGCGACTGTTGCCAATGGCTTGGTCTGGTGCGGCCGCGCTACTGCAATTGCCGCAGCAGCCTGTGCTGCGAAATAGATCGAAAATGTCGTGCCATGCCCCTCTTCGCTGTCGACGAAGATAAAGCCGCCGGATTGTTTTACGATACCGTAGACCGTCGACAGGCCCAGTCCTGTTCCTTCGCCTTGCCGTTTGGTGCTGAAAAACGGGTCGAATACTTTTGCCATTATTGCGTGTGACATGCCGATGCCTTCATCGCGGACCCGGATCACGGCGTAATCGCCCGGCGGGAGCGTTGCCTTGTCGCGTCGCATCCCGCTGGGAAGGGCGTGATATTCGGTCTCTATAACGATTTCGCCACCCATCGGCATGGCGTCGCGTGCATTGACCACAAGGTTCATCAGGACCTGTTCGAACTGCCGCTTGTCTGATCGTATTAGCGGTATGTCAGCGCCATGGCGCAGCGTTAGGGTGACGCGTTCGCCGACCAAGCGGTTCAGAAGGTGGGTCGCATCGGCCAGCAGATCGTGCAGATCCAGCGTTTCGAATTGTAGGGTCTGCTTGCGGGAAAACGCCAGAAGCTGACGCACAAGGGCCGCTGCGCGGTTCGTGTTCTGCTGTATCTGCATCAGGTCGGGGTAATCGACATCGCTTCGGTCATGGCGCAACAGGATCAGGTCGCAATGCCCGGAGATCGCGGTCAGAAGATTGTTGAAATCATGTGCCACACCGCCCGCGAGCTGCCCGATTGCCTGCATTTTCTGGCTTTGCGTGAATTTCGCTTCAAGCGCTTTGAATTCGGTCGCGTCATGCATGACGGCGACCAACTCACCGTCATTGCCATAGCTGCGCAGCGAGACTTGCAGGAACAGATCATCTGCCGGATTTGTTGCACGCAAAACTTCGGTTGGCGTGGCCACGCGGCCTGCGCGTATATCTGCCAGCCACTCGCCGACCGGACGACCGAGACCTTCGAGCAACTCGCAAAAGCGCGGCGTGTCATCTTTGCGCAGGCGCAGCAATCGGCGGGTTTCGTCATTGGCGCGGGTCAGGTAGCCGTTGCGATCTACCAGTGCGACCGCGATTGGCAGCATTTGTAGGGCATTGAAATTCTGATCGGTGTCTTCGTTGCTGGCGGGTGAAAGTAACAGGATACATTCGCCTGCGTCTTGGGGTGTTGTGCGAAACCCGATATGCCGGGTATCGGTGTCGCGCAGGGCAAAGATCGCCGGTTCACCTGCCTTGGGAAGCGGCAGGTTCAGCAGGTCTGATATATGGCGTGCTAAGGTCGAGGACTGGTGGCGCAACTTGGGGGAAAGGTAGCTTATGCGTCCATTTTCCGATGTCTCGATCATGTTGAAAGGCAGAGAGTCGCGCCGGTCAGGCAGCGTTGTGTCGTCGAATTGCCACAGCGCCCGACCATGCCCGGCTGGGCGCACGGTCAGCCGCAATTCCCCGGTATCCAGCGCAACGCTATGCGTGACCCGACCTTCGGCAAGCGCGCGATCATGCAGGCGTGTGACCAGTTCGGCGGGGTCTGCGCTGACATCTTCGACAAAGCTGGCGGCATGGGTTGCGCCCGCGAACCTGTCATGTGCCGCTTGGTTGGCCCAGATAATATGGCCCAGTGCGCCATCAACAAGCGCGGTGGCCGTGGCAGAGCCATAGAGGGCCTTTACAAGCGCCAGATCACGCCGAACCTGATGCTGTGCGTGCCAGTGCCGTGCCGTCAGAAGGCCGACAGAGCACAAGATGCTTGCCCCGATTGCCCCAATCGTCAGCGAAATAGGCCCGGATAGTCCCAACCAAAAACTGGCCAGAACCAACGCGACCCCAGTGACCGCGACAAGGCCAAGCGTTGTCGCGGCAGTAAACCGAAACGCCGGTCCCTGCGCTGGGCTTTGCCCTGATGTCGCGGTTCGTGTCACGCTACCCCCGAATTCATTCATCAGGACTGTGGCTGCAAAAGGTTAATTTCAGTTTAACCGGGAATTTGCGCCGCGCAACTAAAAGGAGAAATTAACTCGCCTTATGGATGATGGCACTGAAAAACCCATCGCCACCATCCAGCGGTGTCAGGTGCTGCGCCGCGCCAAGGGTCGCAGCGGTGGTCTCGGCTGCGAAGGGGGTGGTGATTGCTGTGTTCTCGGCGTCCAGAAGCGAGCAGGTTGCATAGACCAGCCGACCACCGGGCCGCACATGCTGCCACGCCTGCCGAAGGATGGCGCTTTGCAAACTGGTAAGGTGCGTCATGCGCTCTGGCGTGAGCGCCCATTTTCCATGCGGGGCACGCCGCCACGCGCCGCTGCCGGAGCAGGGGACATCGGTGACGACAAGGTCAAACAGGCCCATGGGCTGGGTCTGCACGGTGATCTTGACGCCGGCGCGTTTGGCGCGTTCGGGAATGTCGCGCATTCGGGCGGGGTCTGCATCATGCGCGGTTACATTGGCGCCCTCGGCGGCCATCGCCAGCGCCTTGCCGCCGCCACCTGCGCAGTAGTCAAGCACATGAGCACCGTCGAGGTCGGGCAGGGCGGCGATCACGGCTTGTGAGGCCGCATCCTGCAATTCGACCAGCCCCTCGGTGAAGGCGCGTGATTGCCGCACGCGGCGCGCGTTCGTCACGACCTGAAGCGCGGTGGCCGCCAATGGGGTTGGGCGCGTTTCAATGCCCTCTTGCGCAAGGCGTTCCATGGCTTGTGCGACCGTTCCGCGCAGCAGGTTCACGCGCAAGAAAACCGGCGCGCGATGCCGCATTATGCGCAGCAGGTCGTCTGTGGCCGGGCCAAGGCTGGTTTCCAGTTCGGGAAGCAGCCAATCGGGGCAGTCCAGTGCGACGCCGCGCGGCATTGGGTCCGTGTTCGGCATGTCCGCCGCTGTCAGTGGGGGAGGGGCGTAGCCTTGGCCGGTGAACAGGGTGGCAGGGTCCGTGCCCGCATCGCGCACAAGCCCCAGCACCAGTCCGCGCCCGTCGGTCCGCCCACCCAGATGCGCAAAGGAGCGTTTGCAGCGCAGGCAGTCGAACACATGGTCGCGGATCGCGGCGCGGTCTTTGGACCCTGCGAACCGATTGGCACGGGCCCAGTTTGTCAGGGTCTGTTCTGCGGGTTTCCCCGCAAGAACCTCATCAAGAATTTCAATCGCGGCTTGAAGCCGTGCAGCGGGGGTCATGTGATGGTTAGCGGCAACCGGCGGTCAGCTGCTCGTAGCGGGCAACCAACCAATTCGGCGCGTCCGTTGGCACAGCGTCGTTCAGATTGCCCGACAATTGACCGAATATGGCTGCGGAGCGCGAGTTCTCCACCATCTCTACCGAACCGGGGGGAACCGCGCGGTCAAATACCAGCAGGGCCACCGCGACCAAAAGGATGCCACGCACCACACCGAAGAAGAACCCAAGCCCCTGATCGATCCCGCCCAAGGCAGAATTTCGGATGAAGGATGAAAACAGTGGCGTGAAGAGCGAGGCCAGCACCAGCGCCAGAGCAAAGACAGCCGCGAAGGCCGCGATCACGGTCAACTCGCAACTATCGCCCAGAAAGTCGCCAATATAGGGGATCTCTCGGATGAGCGGTTGCGCGGCAGGGGCCAGCATGAACGCCAGAATTGCCGCCACGATCCAGCCGATGATGGCCAGTGTTTCGCGCACAAAGCCGCGGGAATAAGCCAAGATGCCCGAAACGATGATGATAATCGCTACCGCTGCATCGACAATCGTGAACGCGTCCATGACCTTACTCCTACTATGCGGGTCATCCCGCGCCGAAAACCTGACCAACCACTTGTGCCAGATCATCCATCTGGTTCAGCCGGATCCCGCCCATGTCGATTGGTTTGGCAAGGCTTGGACCGATAGCAGCGCTAAAACCAAGTTTTCGGGCTTCTTTCAACCTGTTTTCGGTCTGCACCACCGGACGAAGCGCGCCGGACAGGCTGATTTCGCCGAAAACCACGGTTTCGGGCGGAAGTGCATGATCTTCGCGCGCGGATAACAGCGCACAGGCAAGGGCAAGGTCGGCGGCGGGTTCCATCACGCGCATGCCGCCCGCGACATTCAGGAACACATCCATCCCGGCAAAGGGTATGCCGCAGCGCGCTTCCAGCACCGCAAGGACCGTAGACAGCCGGGCACTGTCCAGCCCGACCACGGTGCGGCGCGGTGTGCCCAAAGGGGACGGCGCGACGAGGGCCTGAATTTCGGTCAGGACGGGGCGTGTGCCTTCCATGCCGGCGAAAACGACCGATCCGGGCGCGGGCGTGCCGCGTTCGGACAGGAACAGTGCGGACGGGTTGGCGACCTCTGCCAGCCCGCCGCCCGTCATTTCAAATACGCCGATCTCATCCGCCGGGCCAAAGCGGTTCTTGACCGCGCGCAGAATGCGGAACTGGTGGCCGCGCTCGCCCTCAAAATACAGAACCGTATCGACCATATGTTCGACCACGCGGGGACCGGCGATCTGACCTTCTTTGGTGACATGGCCAACAAGGATGACCGACACGCCGCGCCGCTTGGCGAAACTGACCAGTTCATGCGCAGCCGCGCGCACCTGCGCCACGGAACCGGGCGCGCTGTCCACGGTATCGAGCCACATTGTCTGGATCGAATCGATCACCACAAGGTCGGGGCGTTCTGCGTCCAGCGTGGTCAGGATGTCGCGCAGATGGGTTTCGGCCCCAAGTTGCACCGGCGCATCCGACAGGCCAAGACGCGCCGCGCGCAACCGCACTTGTGCGGCCGCTTCCTCGCCAGAGATATACATGCAGCGTGCGCCCGCGCGGGCGAATGCTGCCGTGGCTTGTAAAAGAAGTGTTGATTTGCCGATGCCCGGATCGCCGCCGACAAGGATGGCAGACGCCGCCACCAGCCCGCCGCCCAACACGCGGTCCAACTCGTTCATCCCGGATGTCTGGCGCGGTGGTGGAGCCTCGGAATCGGCTAATGACCCAAGCGTGATTGTCTTGCCCTTCATGGCGCGGGCACCGGGGCCGCGCGACAGGGGCGCCTCCTCGACAATCGTGTTCCATCCGTTGCAGGCATCACACTGGCCCGCCCATTTGCGGTGGGTGGCGCCGCAAGCGGTGCAGGTAAACTGGGGGGCGGATTTGGCCATGGCGATGTTATGACCTGACGGCCTTAGCCTTGCAAGCCCGCCTGCCGGTGCAGGCTGAGTGCGCGCAATTCCGGCAAGGTCTGGCGCAGGGTTTCGGTCAGGTCGGCCTCTGTCGCGGTGTGGTCCGCCTGTGGGTCCAACCGGGCCAGCACCTCTATGTGCAAGCCGTCTTCGAAATAACCAAGCTGCACGCGCGCCACGTTTGCCACCATCGGATGGGCTTGCGCTAGCGTCAGGATCAGCCCTTCGATTTCGCCGCGCAAGGGCGCTTCGGTGGCACCGAACCCGTCGAAATGGCCTGCGGGTTCGACATGGATGATAATGTCTTCCAGCGCATCAATCCGGTCAAGCGCGTCAGAGCGCGCGGCCTCGGCAATGCGGTGGCCTTCGGTCACGGTGATATGCGGGTCCACCATTACCGACACATCAGCCACTGCCCGCGCGCCGTGTTGGCGCATCCGCAGGTCGCGCAAGCCCTCCACACCGGGGGTGCGGTTTAGGCTGTCTTGCAGATCTGCGCGTAACCCGTCCGGGGCTTGGGTGTCGACCAACTCATCGACAGCCCCTTTGCCGAACTCCCACGCCACCCGGCCCAGCATGGCGGCGATGATGATCGCGGCTACCGGATCGCCCCAGCCGAAGCCCAGTTGTGCTGCGCCCACGCCAATCAACGCCACAACCGACGACAGCGCATCGGTGCGGTGGTGCCATGCATTGGCAATTATCATACGCGAACCGGTTCGTTCGCCCACGGCGCGGGTGTAGTGATACAGCGCTTCCTTGGCCAAGATGGATACTGCGATCACCGCCAGCGCCCACAAACCGGGTGCGCTATCTGTGCCGGACAACAACCGCACGGCGGCATCCCATGCAATGCCCAGACCCGTCAGGGCCAGAATAGCGGCCAGGGCGAGTGTTGCCAGTGTCTCGAACCGGCCGTGGCCGTAAGGGTGGTTCTCGTCCGGGGCCAACGCAGAATGGCGCAAGGCCCAGAACACCAGCACATCCGAGACCAGATCAGACAGCGAATGCACCCCATCGGCCACCAACGCAGGGCTGGCCAACATCAGCCCAGCCGTGATTTTGGCCATCGACAAGATGGTATTGATCCCGGCACCAACAAGCGTGACACGGGTTTTCGCGTGGTCCTTGGTCATGGTCGTGGGGCGCCTTGGCTGGAAGCCTTCAACTTACCAAGCTGCGGCGCTAGGCGAAAGCCCCGTCGCTACGGGTCACTTCGGTCATCAGCCAGTCGCGAAACGCCTCTGTCGCTGTGTTAATGCGCGCGGATTTCGGCGTCATAAGCCAATAGCCCGCGCCATTGGGCCAAGGCGGGGCGAGGGGCGTCATCTCGCCGCGCGCAAGTTCCGGCTGAAACAGAAAGCCCGGCAACAGCGCAACGCCCAAGCCCGCAATACAGGCTTGCGCCAATGTGGAAAAATGCTCGAACACCAGTTGCGGGGGGCCGGGGTCGGGCAGGCCCTGCGCAGCGCACCAATCGGACCATTCATGCGGGCGTGTCGCCAATGCAAGACGCGGCGCACGGGCAATTTGCGCCGGGCCTTCGACCGCAAGCGCGGGCGCGGCACAGGGTTGCACGCGGTCGTCCAGCAAAAGCGTGGCCTCTGTTCCCGGCCAATCGGGGCGGCCTGCATGGATGGCGGCATCCAGCCCCTCTGCGGCAAGGTCGATCTGGCCGATCCGTGTGGCAAAATGCACTGTAATATCCGGGTGGCGGCGCAGGAAACGCGGCATTCGTGGCATTAACCAGCGGGTGCCGAAGGTTGGCAGGATGGCCAAAGTCAACTGATGAGGTCTGGCCCTGAGCGCCAATGCGGCGCGTTGCAACTGCCCCAATGCCGCGCGCACGTCCCGCGCGTAATCCGCCCCTTCCGGCGTTGGCACCACCTCGCGCGGGCCGCGCTGCAACAGAGTGACGCTCAACTGCCGTTCCAGCGCTGCAACCTGCCGCGACACCGCTGATTGCGTCAGGGCAAGCTCTGCGGCGGCGGCGGTGAAACTGCCAAGCCGGACCACGGCCTCGAAGGCTTGCAGGCTGGAAGTGCTGGGCAGGTCGCGGCGTGGCAAAGGCATAACTATTCCATTTTGGAATGATAGGTTTCTAAATTATCCTTTTATCATTCACTTTATGCAAGGTAAGACATGCGCAAATGTTCTGCTATTGGAGGATGCGATGCCCTTGGACAAACCCGCCATGAAAGCCAAAGACGCCCCGGAACTGGGCGCTTTCACCTGGAATGACCCGCTGCGCCTGGAAAGCCAACTGTCGGAAGATGAACGCATGCTGCGCGATGCGGCCCATGAATTTGCGCAATCCACGCTGCAACCGCGCGTCATCGATGCCTACCGCGAGGAAACATCCGCGCCTGAATTGTTTCCGCTGATGGGCGATGCGGGCCTTTTAGGCGCGACCTTGCCCGAGGAATACGGAGGGCTTGGGGCCAATTACGTCACCTACGGGCTGATCGCGCGCGAAATCGAGCGCGTCGATTCGGGCTATCGCAGCATGATGTCGGTGCAATCCTCATTGGTGATTTACCCGATTTATGCCTACGGGTCGGAAGAGCAGCGGCAGAAATACCTGCCCGGCCTGTGCGCGGGCACGCTGATCGGCTGTTTTGGCCTGACCGAACCCGATGCCGGGTCGGACCCTGCCGGCATGAAAACCCGCGCCGAGAAGACTGCCACCGGCTACAAGCTGACCGGGTCCAAGATGTGGATTTCCAACAGCCCCTTTGCCGATGTCTTCGTGGTCTGGGCCAAGTCCGAGGCGCATGGCGGGCGCATTCGTGGCTTCATTCTGGAAAAGGGTATGAAAGGGCTCAGCGCGCCCAAGATCGGTGGCAAGCTGAGCCTGCGCGCTTCGACCACCGGGGAAATCGTGATGGATGGGGTCGAGGTGGGTGAAGACGCGCTGCTGCCCTATGTCGAAGGGCTGAAAGGCCCCTTCGGCTGCCTGAACCGCGCGCGCTATGGTATTGCCTGGGGCGTCATTGGTGCTGCCGAATTCTGCTGGCATGCCGCGCGCCAATACGGGCTGGACCGCAAACAATTCGACAAACCCTTGGCGGGCACGCAACTGTTTCAAAAGAAACTGGCGGATATGCAGACCGAAATCGCGCTGGGCCTGCAAGCTGCGCTGCAAACAGGCCGATTGATGGACGAAGCGGAAGCCGCGCCAGAAGTGATCTCGCTTATCAAGCGTAACAACTGTGGCAAGGCTTTGGATATTGCCCGCAACGCCCGCGATATGCATGGTGGCAACGGGATTTCCGAGGAATACCAGGTGATGCGCCACATGGTGAACCTTGAAACGGTGAACACTTATGAAGGCACGCATGACGTGCATGCGCTGATCTTGGGGCGCGCGCAGACAGGGCTTCAGGCGTTTTTCTGACACGGGGCACGGGCCGCCATGTCGCGCCGCCGGGCTGTCGCCCGGCGGTGTGAGTATTTGAGGCAAGATGAAGGGGCTGACCGCGCTTGCTTGACCCCTCGGGCGCGGCTTGTATGGTCGCCCGCAACCCGATCTTTGGAGCAGTGCATGTCCTTGACCAACACCCCTCCCACCGCTGAGTTGCAGGCGCTGGATGCGGCCCATCATATGCACCCGTTCACGGCGAACGGCGCTTTGGGGCAGAAAGGCGCGCGGATCATCACCCGGGCTCAAGGTGTGCGGCTGACCGACAGCAACGGCGAAGAATTGATCGACGGAATGGCCGGGCTGTGGTGCGTCAATATTGGTTACGGGCGCGCGGAACTGGCAGAGGCGGCAGCGCGGCAAATGCGCGAGCTACCCTATTACAACACGTTTTTCCAAACCAGCCATGTGCCCGCGCTAACGCTTGCGGCGAAACTGGCGGAGCTTGCGCCGGACGACCTGAACCATGTGTTCTTTGCCGGGTCGGGGTCGGAAGCGAATGACACCAATATCCGCATGGTGCGGCAGTATTGGGCGCTGAAGGGGCAGGCGCAACGCGGCACCATCATTGCACGGCGCAACGGGTATCACGGGTCGACGATGGGCGGCGGGTCGCTTGGTGGCATGGCTGCGATGCACGCGCAGGGCGGGATGCCGATCCCCGGTATCGTGCATATCGACCAGCCTTATTGGTGGGGCGAGGGCGGCGACATGACGCCGGAAGAATTTGGCCTGGCCCGCGCGCGGGCGCTGGAGGAGAAAATCCTCGAAATCGGGCCGGAAACCGTTGCAGCCTTCATCGCGGAACCCGTGCAGGGCGCGGGCGGCGTTATCATCCCGCCCGACAGTTACTGGCCCGAAGTGCAACGGATCGTGGATAAATACGGCATCCTGCTGATCGCGGATGAGGTGATTACCGGGTTTGGCCGCCTTGGCCAGTGGTTTGGGTCGCAAAGCTACGGCATTCGCCCCCATATCATGACCATCGCCAAAGGGTTGTCCTCTGGCTATCAGCCGATCGGCGGGTCGATCGTCTGCGACGAGGTGGCACAGACGATCGCGCAGGATGAGTTCAACCACGGCTACACCTATTCCGGGCATCCGGTGGCTGCGGCGGTGGCGTTGGAAAACCTGCGTATTCTGGACGAAGAAAGTATCGTCACGCGGGTCCGGGATGAAGCGGCGCCCTACCTTGCAAACGCATGGGCCACGCTGACGGACCACCCGCTTGTGGGCGAGGCAGTCAGCCGTGGGCTGATGGCCAGCCTTGCCTTGACGCCGGACAAAAGTAGCCGTGCCGCGTTTGCCGCCGGGCCGGGCCGTGCGGGCTATGTCTGCCGCGAATATTGTTTCGCCAACGGCCTTGTGATGCGCCATGTCGGGGACCGGATGATTATTGCGCCGCCGCTTGTCATCTCGACCTCCGATATCGACGAATTGATTCGGCGCGCCCGCAACGCCCTGGACCAGACGCTGGAGCATCTGCACCGTGATGGTGCGATGGTCGCCGCCTAGAGCCGGGTTAGTCGGGCGGCGGCATGCTGATCTGGCGGGCAGAGCAGGCGCGGTCCAGCACATCGACGCCGCAGGCCCGCGGTTGCAGGTCTTGCGTCAGGCACAGGCGGATTTCGCGCAGATCGCCATCACGGCAGGTGGTGATGACCATATCCGCCCCGAATTGCGGGTTCGCGTCGCGAAAGGCGGTTTCGACGGTGTCGGGCGTTGCGCGGGTTGTCCGGGTGATGCGGGTCAGCGAGTCGGGCCAACTTAGCCCTTCGAAGGCCGCGCGGGTTTGCCCGAAATAAGCATCTGCGCTCAACCCGCTGCACCGTCCATGTTTTTTCCATTGATGCCAGGCCAGCCCGCCGTCGCCCATGATATCGGCCATAGCGCCGGTCTGGGCGCGGCTGGGATCACGCGCGTCCGTGTCACAATATTCGGGCCATCCGCCCCCGGTATATTGCGGCCACAGGCCATGCACTTGCCAGCCGGTGCCATCATCGCATTGTGGCGCCCCGCGCGCATCGCCTTCGGCATTGCACCAGCTGGGCGTCCAACTGAGCGCCAGCAGGTAATATGCGTCCTGCTCTGTGCTGTCGGCTTGCTGTCCCAGAACGTAGATTGCAGCCAAAACCAGAAGCGCCAATCCGCTCATACCCTTGCGCAGCAGCTTTTGCATTAGCCCTTCCCCTTGCAGCCCGACTTGGCTATAACCGCACCATCCCCCGATAGCGAGGAGAGGCAGGGTCCCCTGCAGCCGGTTTTCCGGCACATGATAACCCATGCGCACGCGCCAAGCGCGCTGCCGACATCAGATACAGGAGCGCCGCTCATGTCGAAACCTCTTATGGCCAAGGCCACCGCCGTGTGGCTGGTGGACAACACCACGCTCAGCTTCAAGCAGATTGCCGATTTTTGCGGCCTGCACGAATTGGAAGTGCAAGGTATTGCCGATGGCGATGTCGCCGGCGGTGTCAAGGGCTTCGACCCGATGACCAATAACCAGCTTGACCAGATCGAAATCGACCGCGGTGAAAAAGACCCGCGTTATGCGCTCAAGTTGAAGTATAACCCCGCCTCGGAGGGTGAAGAGAAGCGCCGCGGGCCGCGGTACACGCCCTTGTCCAAGCGTCAGGACCGCCCGGCTTCCATCTTGTGGTTGGTCAAGTTCCATCCCGAATTGGCCGATGCGCAAATCCGCCGTCTTGTGGGCACCACGAATTCCACCATTGCCGCGATCCGCGAGCGCACGCATTGGAACATTGCCAATCTGCAACCTATTGATCCGGTGGCGCTTGGGCTGTGCAAGCAGTCTGAACTGGACGCAGAGGTGCGCAAGGCGGCTGACAAGCTGGCCAAGGAAGGCCGCGTCATGTCCGATGATGAGCGCCGGAAACTGGTATCGACCGAGCAATCTTTGGAAATGGACCCGGACCCGAAAATGCCCGCCGGGATTGCCGGGTTGGAGAATTTCTCGGTCAGCGATATGAAATCGGAACAGGAAGAGCAGAAATCATCCGCCGATTATTCGGATGCAGACAGCTTCTTCAACCTGCCTGATGAGGATGATGAAGACGAGGATGAAGAAGACGACCGCACATCGCGTTGAGCGGCTTTTCCCTGCCGGCAAATCGCGCTAAGCGGGGGCGAAAACAGACCAACAGGCCGGGGACAGACCCATGAAATTCACCATGTCATGGTTGCGGGACCATCTAGAGACGTCCGCCACTCTGGATGAAGTGCTTTACGCGCTGACCGATCTGGGGCTGGAGGTAGAGGGCGTCACCGACCCTGCCGCCAGTTTGGGTGCCTTCACGATTGCCCGCGTGATCGAGGCGGTTCAACACCCCGATGCCGACCGCCTGCGCTTGTGCCGGGTCGAGGCTTGGCCGAACGGTCCTGACGCCGCCTCGGAAGAGGTGCAGGTGGTATGCGGCGCGCCCAATGCACGCACAGGGTTGGTCGGCGTGTTTGCGCCCGTCGGCACGCATGTGCCGGGCACGGGTGTGGACCTGAAACCGGGCGTCATACGCGGGCAGGCAAGCAATGGGATGCTGTGTTCCGAACGCGAGCTGGAACTGTCGGAAGATCATGATGGTATAATCGAGCTGCCTGAGGATGCGCCGCTGGGCGTGCGATACATAGACTATGCCGGGCTGAATGATCCGGTTATCGAAATCGCGATCACGCCCAACCGCCCGGATGCGCTGGGCGTGCGCGGGATTGCGCGTGATCTGGCCGCGCGTGGGCTTGGCACGCTGAAGCCCTTGGCGGTGGAGCCGGTGGCCGGGACCTTCCCGTGCCCCATTGGCGTGCAGATTTCGCCAGAGTTGAAGGACAAGGGCTGCCCCATCTTTGCCGGTCGCCTTGTGCGCGGGGTGACCAACGGCCCCTCGCCCGACTGGTTGCAAAAACGGCTGCGCGCGATTGGTCTACGGCCCATTTCGGCGCTGGTGGACATAACCAATTTCTTCACTTTCGACCTGAATCGCCCGTTGCATGTGTTCGATGCGAGCAAGGTGCAGGGTGCGTTGCGCATTCACCCGGCGGCAGGTGGCGAGCAGTTCCTTGCGCTTGATGACAAGACCTACACGCTCGGCGCTGACCAGATGGTTATCTCCGACGATAACGGCGTTGAAAGCCTTGCCGGTGTCATGGGCGGCGCGGCCTCTGGCTGTTCCGGGGACACCGTCGATGTGTTCATCGAATCCGCCTACTGGGACCCGATCACCATTGCCGCCACGGGCCGCGCGCTGAAAATCAATTCCGACGCGCGCTACCGGTTCGAGCGCGGCGTAGATCCGGCCTTTACGCTGGACGGGTTGGAACTGTCCACGCGCATGGTGATGGACCTGTGCGGGGGGGAAGCGTCTGAAGTGGTCGTTGATGGCACCATCCCCGACACTGCGCGCAGCTACACGTTCGACCCCGCCCGCGTTGGGTCGCTGGTGGGTATGGATATTCCCGAAGCCACGCAGCGGGCAACACTGGAAACGCTGGGCTTTACGCTGCAAGGCAATCAGGCCAGCCCGCCAAGCTGGCGGCCCGATGTGTTGGGCGCGGCTGACTTGGTCGAGGAAATCGCACGTGTCGCATCTTTGACCAAACTGGAAGGCAAGCCTTTGCCACGCCCGCAAGCCGGTGTGCCCCGCGCGATCCTGACGCCGTTGCAAACGCGCGAGCGGGCTGCGCGGCGAATGCTGGCGGGGTTGGGATATAATGAATGCGTCACATATAGCTTCATCGACGCGGACAGTGCGGCGTTGTTTGGCGGCGGTGCGGATGCCACGCGTCTGCAAAACCCGATCAGCTCTGAAATGACGCATATGCGCCCTGACCTTTTGCCGGGGCTGTTGCAAGCGGCCGCCCGCAACCAGGCGCGCGGGGCGATGGATTTGTCTTTGTTCGAGGTCGGCCCTGCATTTGCAGGCGGCGAACCGGGTGAGCAGCAAGTGCAAGCCGCAGCCATCTTGGTTGGTGCCAATACGGGGCGCGACCCGCATGCCAGCCGCCGCGTGGTGGACCTGTATGACGCCAAAGCCGATGCCGAAGCAGTGCTCTCGGCCATCGGTGCGCCGTTGAAAATGCAGATCAACCGCAACATGCCGGGTTGGTTCCATCCGGGGCGGGCCGGTGTCTTGTCGCTGGGGCCAAAACTGCCGCTTGCGATCTTTGGCGAAGTTCACCCGCGCATTATTCGTCATTACGGGTTGAAGGGCGCTGTCATGGCGCTGACCGTGATGGTTGAAAACCCGCCCCGTCCAAAGGCGCGCAAGACTGCCCGTGGCGCGCTGTCCGGCAACCGTCTGCAAGCCGTGGAACGCGATTTCGCCTTTGTGCTGAATGCAGATGTCGAAGCGGCGCAGGTCGTCAACGCCGCGATGGGGGCCGACAAGGCGCTGATCGCTGATGTGCAGGTGTTCGACGAGTTCACCGGCGACAAGGCTGCGGCGCAGCTTGGCGAGGGGCGCAAGTCTCTGGCGATTGCTGTGCGTCTGCAACCGGGCGACCGCACGCTAACCGATGAAGATATCGAGGCGGTCGGCGCCAAGATTATCGCCAAGGTCGAAAAAGCCACTGGGGGCACCTTGCGAGGGTAGCGGCAAACACTCGACATCCGTGGCAAGGGGCTTTACCCCAAAAGCACAACCTGAAGCCGGGGACCGTCCATGATCGACATCACGACAACCGCTCTGCCAGAGGTCAAGGTCATTACGCCTCGGCGGTTTGGCGACGCGCGTGGCTGGTTCAGCGAAAGCTGGAACCGCAAGACACTGCTGGCCGCCGGGCTGGACTTGCCCGAATTCGTGCAGGACAATCATTCCTTGTCGGCGCAAGTGGGCACGCTCCGGGGGCTGCATTTTCAAAGCCCGCCCCATGCACAAGGCAAGCTGGTGCGCTGCGCGCGCGGTGCGCTGCTGGATGTCGCGGTTGATGCGCGGCGCGGTTCTCCGCGTTACGGGCATTGGGTGGCCCATGAATTGTCTGAAGACAATGGTCGCCAGCTTTGGGTTCCGCCCGGATTTTTGCACGGGTTCGTCACGCTGATGCCCAATACAGAGATTAATTACAAATGCACCGACCATTACGCGCCCGAATGCGATGGCGCGGTTTTGTGGAGCAGTCTTGGCATTGATTGGGGCGTGGACGCACCGACCCTGTCTGACAAGGATGCTGTTGCAACACCGTTCGACACGTTCGAGTCGCCATTTGACTACGAAGGATAGGATTTGAACATGAAGCTGTTGGTGACGGGCGGGGCAGGGTTCATCGGCTCTGCCGTGGTGCGGCTGGCGGTTGCGCGCGGTCATTCGGTCGTGAACCTGGATGCGCTGACCTATGCCGCCTGTCTGGACAACGTGGCCACAGTGGCGGATAATCCGCGTTACAGCTTTGAGCAGGCCGATATCCGTGACCGTGCCGCGATGGACCGCATTCTGGCACAGCACAAGCCCGATGCGATCATGCATCTGGCCGCCGAAAGCCATGTTGACCGGTCCATAGACGGTCCGGGCACGTTTATTGAGACCAATATCACCGGCACCTACACACTTCTGGAAGCCGCGCGCGCCTATTGGGTGGCGCAGGGCCGCCCCAGCAGTTTTCGCTTTCACCATATCAGCACGGATGAGGTGTTCGGCAGTCTTGGTTCAGAAGGGCAGTTCACCGAAGAGACGCCCTATGACCCGCGCAGCCCCTATTCGGCCAGCAAAGCGGCGAGCGATCATCTGGTGCAGGCATGGCACCACACTTACGGCTTGCCGATTGTTCTGACCAACTGCTCTAACAATTACGGCCCCTATCATTTCCCGGAAAAGCTGATCCCGGTCATCATTCTGAATGCGCTGGCGGGCAAACCGCTGCCGATCTATGGCGACGGGTCCAATGTGCGCGACTGGTTGTATGTCGAGGATCACGCCGATGCGCTTCTGCTGGTGGTGCAGCAGGGCGCGGTTGGGCGCAGCTACAACATTGGGGGCGAGAATGAGCGCAGCAATCTGGATCTGGTGCGCAGCTTGTGCGGCATTCTGGATGAGTTGCGCCCCAAGCCGCAGGGCAGCTACGCAGACCAGATCACTTTTGTCACCGACCGCCCCGGCCATGACGCGCGCTACGCGATCGACCCCGCCCGCGTCAGCACGGAACTGGGCTGGCGGCCCTCGGTCACAGTGGAAGAAGGGCTGCGGCGCACTGTCGAATGGTATCTGGCCAACGAAGGCTGGTGGCGCGCCCTGCAAGAGCGCTCTGGTGTAGGCGAACGGTTGGGGGTCAAGTCATGATCCTTGTCTTTGGGAAAACAGGGCAGGTTGCCACCGAAATTGCCCGCTTGGCACCCGAGGCGCTTTGCGTTGGCCGTGACCGCGTTGACTTGGCCGACCCGGATGCGTGTCGCGATCTGGTGCTTGATGTGGCGCCAAGCGGCATCATCAACGCCGCCGCCTATACGGCTGTGGACCGCGCCGAAGAGGACGAGGCGCTTGCCACCCGCATTAACGGCGATGCCCCTGCTTCTATGGCGCAGGCTGCCGCGCGGCTGGGTGTGCCTTTCGTGCATATCTCGACCGATTATGTGTTCGACGGCGCGGGAGAGCAGCCTTTCACGCCGGAAGATCCGACCGCGCCCCTGGGTGTTTACGGGCGCTCGAAACTGGTGGGCGAGCAGGGCGTCACGGCAGCTGGTGGCGCAGCCGCTATTTTGCGCACATCCTGGGTGTTTTCGGCGCATGGCAACAATTTCGTCAAGACCATGCTGCGCCTTGGCGGCGATCGCGACAAGCTGACAGTTGTGGCCGACCAGATCGGCGGCCCAACGCCCGCGCGTGACATTGCTGCGGCTTGCCTGACCATGTTGGATGGTTTGCGCGAAGACCCTGGCCGCGCGGGCCTATACCATTTCGCAGGTGCACCCGACACAAGCTGGGCCGGGTTCGCGCGTGAGATCATGGCACAGGCCGGGCTGGCCTGCGTGGTCGAAGATATTCCAACCAGTGCTTATCCGACCCCGGCGCGCCGCCCGCTGAATTCGCGGATGGATTGCGCAAAACTTGCGCGTTTCGGGCTGGAGCGTCCGGATTGGCGCGCGGGGCTGGCCCTTGTCCTTGCAGAGCTTGGAGCAAACACATGACCACTCGCAAAGGCATTATTCTGGCTGGCGGAACCGGGTCGCGGCTATGGCCGATCACACAGGGCGTGTCGAAGCAGCTTATGCCGGTTTACGATAAGCCGATGATCTACTACCCGCTTTCGGTGCTGATGCTGGCAGGCATACGCGAGATCGCGATGATTACCACGCCAGACGATCAGGCGCAGTTTCAGCGCCTGCTGGGGGATGGCAGCCAATGGGGCATTGCGCTGGAATGGATCGTGCAGCCAAAGCCCGAAGGGCTTGCGCAAGCCTATGTGCTGGCAGAGGATTTTCTTGCCGAAAACCCCTCGGCCATGGTGCTGGGCGATAATATCTTTTACGGCCACGGCCTGCCAGAACGGATGGCCCGTGCAGATACGCGCGGTGGCGGGACTGTGTTTGGCTATCGGGTCAGCGACCCCGAACGCTATGGCGTTGTGGGGTTTGCAAGCGATGGCACGGTCAATGAGATTGTCGAGAAACCTGACGCCCCACCGTCCAACTATGCTGTCACTGGCTTGTATTTCCTTGATGAAACCGCGCCGGAACGTGCGCGTGCGGTGCAACCCTCGGCGCGGGGCGAATTGGAAATAGCCGATCTTCTGGAATCTTACCGCCATGATGGCGCGCTGAATGTCGAACTTATGGGGCGCGGCTATGCGTGGCTGGATACGGGCACGCATGCCAGCCTGCTGGATGCCGGAAACTTCGTGCGCACGCTTCAGGACCGGCAGGGAACGCAGGTCGGTTGCCCAGAGGAAATTGCCTTCGAGAATGGGTGGCTGTCCGTTGAAGGATTGCGCGCGCGCGCCGATCTGTATGCCAAGACCGGCTATGGCGCTTATCTGCGGGGGCTGGTGCGGTCCTGAGCGATGGGGCTACCACTCTGGTTTTTCGAAGTGATCTATCAGGAAATCCAGCAAGCAACGCAAGCGCGGTTGTATGTTGCGCCCCGGTAGAAACACCGCATGAAAGGCGGCGTCATCTTGTTGCGTGAACTGGTCCAGCAGTGGCACCAATTCGCCACGGGCAATGGCAGGTTTGGCAAGATGCTCGGCGCAGCGCATGATCCCGACACCGTCCCGGCAAAGCTGAAACATAGCCATGCCGGTATTGCAGCGCACACGGCCTTTGGCCTCGTGGCGGTAGGGGCCGTCCGGCGTTTCGAACTGCCACAGGTTCAGATGCGTGCGCGCGCCATCCCAGCACAGGCTGGGAAAGGCCGACAAATCCTCTGGCCACTGGGGCTGCCCGAATTGCGCAACCAGTGACGGCGCGGCGACGACAATACGGCGTAAAGCGCATAACCGCCGGGCGCGCAGGGTCGAATCCGTCAACTGCCCCATGCGAATGGCAAGGTCGATCCGATCTTCGATCAGGTTGACGCTGTCATCGGTGAGCACAAGGTCAAGGTCGATCTTTGGGTGCTTGGCCAGAAAGCTAGGCAAGATCGGTGTGATCCGGTCCAGCCCAAAGGCCAGCGGGGCAGAGACCCGCACCAACCCCGCCACCTGCTCGGCGCTGGTTTGCAAGGCAGCCTCGGCTTGCTCGACGCCGTCGATGGCACTGCGGCAGCCGTCAAGATAGACCCGCCCCTCTGGTGTCAGGGAATGACCGCGTGTCGTGCGGTGTAAAAGCCTTGCGCCCAGCCGATCTTCCAGCCGTGCAATTGTCTGGCTGACGAAGGGTTGACTGACCCGAAGCGCCTGCGCCGCAGCGGTGAAGCCGCCAGATTCGGCAACCGCCGAAAAGACGCGCATGGCCAGTAACCGGTCATCTTTCATGTCAGCCCCTTTCGCCGCGGCGATAAGTGTCATTGCGGATGTATCATTGACCGCACGGCCCGCTGCCCGCGATACTAATGGCAACGCAACTTTGTCCGAAAGGGTTTGTCATGCTTGATCTTGGAAACCGCATCTCGATCTATCAGCCCGAACAAGAGGGGCTGGTGTTTCCCGAGCTTCCCGAGTTCGCTTCCATCGAAGAGGAGCGCCGCCATCGCAAGGAACGTCTTGTGGCAGCGTGCCGCGCCTTTGCGCAGGCCGGGTTCGATTACGGCTTCGCCGGGCATCTGACCGTGCGCGACCCTGAACGCCCGGAGCTGTACTGGACCAACCCCATGTGCGTGCATTTTGCCAAGGTGAAGATGTCCAACCTTATCCTTGTGGATCATGAGGGCAAAGTGATCGAAGGCAAATATGCCGTGAACCGTGCGGGGTTCGTGCTGCACGCAAATGTGCATGAGGAGCATCCCGACATCATCGCGATGTGCCATGCGCACACGGTTTACGGCACGGCTTGGTGTGCCACGGGCCGCCCGATTGAACCGATCACGCAGGATGCCTGCGCATTTTTTGAAGACCATGTCATTATTGGCGACGAAGCCGGTGCGGTTGCGGTGGAAAATCACGCGGGCAGCAATGTGGCCAAGGCGTTCAAGGGCGTGAAAGCTGCCCTGCATCAGAACCACGGGCTTTTGACCGCCAGCCGCCATAGCATCGAATCGGCTGCGTTCTGGTTCATGGCGCTGGAGCGGTGCTGCCAGCAGCAATTGGATATTGCGGCCTCTGGTATTCAGCCGACCTACATTCCTGCCGACCGCGCGCGGTATTCGCGCGAACATGTTGGCAGCGATTATATTGGCTGGCTGCATTTCCAGACCATCTGGAACCAGTTGGTAGAAGACCAGCCGGATATGTTTGATTGAGCATCGCTTTGCCGGCTGCGATCCCGAATTGCCCCGCGCGTTGCGGGGCTTTTCGGGGCCATAAAACGCGCTAGCGGGTCATATGCTCAAAGGCTGGATGCGTCCGGAACCGCCATGCCCGCCGGGGGCCAGCCATCACGTTGAGATAATACATCTCTACCCCGTGTGGTGCGGCGCAAGGATGATGCCCGCGCGGCACCAGAACGACATCATGATCCGCCGGGGCCATGGTTTCATCCAAGCTTAGGTCATCGGTAAAGACCCGTTGAAGGCCAAAGCAATCCGACGGGTTCAGCCGGTGATAATATGTCTCTTCAAGATAGGTCAGGTTGGGGTAGTCATCTTCGTCATGGCGGTGCGGCGGATAAGATGACCAATGCCCGGCAGGTGTGAACACTTCTGTCACCAGCAAGCTGTCGGCCACATCGCGCCCCTCCATCGCAATATTGTTGATATAGCGGGTATTGCTGCCGCTGCCGCGCACCTCTAGCGAGATGCCATCGGGGCCGAGAACCTGAACAGGTCGCCCGCCTGGGCTGGGCGCAGTGCAGACGGCCAGCGTGGTTTGCGTTGTAGCGCGGGCTTGCCAAGGGGTAGCCGGGGGAACATACACGCAATGCGGTGCGTTGCGCTCGAATACGTTCAGCCGGCCGCCCATTTCGCCAAGGCTTTCGCCATCTGCGGTGATCTCGGCGTGGCCTTCGACCAACACAAGGATCGCTTCACGCCCTTCAAGCTGGCCCGTTGCCACTTCGCCGGGCGCAAGCCGCCACAGATCGAACCCGACAAAGTGCCAGCCTGCGTCTTGGGGTGTGATTGCGTGGATGTGCCCAGTTTTTGCTGTGGGCTTGCGCAGCAGGCCTGCCATCAGACAGTTCCGCCCAGTGAACCTTCAAGCGCGACCATCTCCTGACCGCCTGCCATCATGTCTTGCAGTTCTTCGGGGGTGATGTGTCCGCGCTGTGCTGTGCCCAATGTCTTGCCCCGGTTGAGGACCGTGAACCGATCACCAACGGCCAAGGCATGACGCACGTTATGCGTGATGAAGACAATGCCGATTCCGGTCTTGCGGACTTTGTCGATGGTGGACAGAACATTGGCGGTCTGGCGCACGCCCAACGCGCTGGTCGGCTCATCAAGGATCAGCACTTTCGCGCCGAAATGCACCGCGCGGGCGATAGCCACGGTCTGACGCTCGCCACCCGACAAGGTGCCGACAGCTTGGTCCGGAGAGCGCAGGTTAATGCCCAGTTTGCGCATCTCCTCCATCGTTACTTCATTGGCCGTTTTGAAGTCCATGAACTTGAACGGGCCAACCCGTTTGATCGGTTCACGACCCATCCAGAAATTGCGTGTGACACTCATCAGCGGTATCATCGCAAGGTCCTGATAGACCGTGGCAATCCCTGCTTCCATCGCGTCACGGGGGCTGTCGAAATTCATCTGGCGGCCCTCGAACAGGATCTCGCCTTTAGTGGGTTTATGCACGCCCGCCATTGTTTTGATGAAAGTCGATTTGCCCGCGCCATTATCGCCAAGCAGGCAATGGCACTCTCCTGGGCGAATATCGAAGCTGACATCGTTCAGCGCGATGACCGGGCCGAAATGCTTTTCGATATTGCGCATTTCGACAACGGGGTTGTGATCATAGGGTTTCATCCTAGCGCTCCCCTGTGATGATGCGGCGGATGTAGGTGTTCAGGATGACCGCAAATAGCAGTATGACGCCCAAGAAGACCCGGAACAGGCTGGATTCGACACCGGCGAAGAACAACCCTTGTTGCACGACGCCAAAGATCAAAGCCCCAAGCGCGGCCCCGACGACCGACCCATATCCGCCGGTCAGAAGCGCGCCGCCAATAACCACCGCGATGATTGCTTCAAATTCTTTAAGCAAACCGCGATCCGCGCCCGCAGAGCCAAACTCCATCACCTGACAGGTCGCAAAAACACAGGCGCAGAACGCGGTGAACATGAACATCTGTATTTTCACCCGGTTGACCGGCACACCCACATAGCGTGCTGCCTGTGCGTCACCGCCCGATGCGAATATCCAGTTTCCGAATTGGGTGCGCGTCAGCACGATATGGGCGACGATCATCAACCCAATAGCCCAGACAATCAGCATGGGAATTCCATCGACAATGGGCTCGCCCATGCGATTGCCGCGGGTGAAGACGCCGATCAGCTCCATTTCCGCCAACCAGTTGAAAAGACCGTTGCCAATTTTTCCGCCGAACAGCGGTGCCAGCCAGTCGCCCTCGGCCCGTTCGGAAATGCCGCCGATAATTGTGCGCCGTTCGATCAGTTGCGGAAAGAAAATCGTGAAACCGCGCAGGATGAACAGGAAAGCCAGCGTCACGATAAAGCTTGGCAGGCCCGTGCGCACAACAATGATTCCATTCAGGGCCCCCACGGCTGTGCAGAGCGCAAATGTCAGCAGAATCGCGACCCAGATAGGCCATTGCAACGTGACCGATATAAGCGCGATCGACATGCCGGCAAAACCGATCATGGACCCGACGCTCAAGTCAAACTCGCCTGCGATCATCAGCATGCAGGCACCCACAGCGATAATCATGAACTGGGCCGAAACAGTTGACCAGTTCAGAACGCCCTGCGCGTTGAACATGCCACTGTCACCGGCAAATATTATGAAAAACGCGAAAACCGCTATTGTGCCTACGATGGCGCCCAGCTCTGGCCGGATAAGGGCTTTTCGCAGCTTTGAGGTTTCTTTGATGCGTTCGTCAACGGCCGCGTCCGTGCTGGACATAGCTCACGCCTCCTGTTCGGCAGAAAGAGAACAATAAGTGAGGAAGTGGGCGCTAGAATCAGCGCCCACTCAAGAAGCATCGGAACTTTACCGGTATTCGCCAGCCAGTTCGGCAACCAAGTCCAGCGCATCGGCAGTCACGAAGCCTGGGCCAGAGTTGATGTTGTTGCCAGGAAGCACGCCATAGCGATGATAGTTGGTCATCACGACGACCGGCAGATAGGCTTGCAGGAAGGGCTGCTGGTCAATGCCCCACTGGATCACGCCGTCGCGGATTGCATTCACGATGTCACCGCCCAGATCGAAAGTGCCGAAATAGATTTCCCCGGCAAGACCGATCTGCTCCAGCGCCAAAATCGTCGGGTCGGCAGAGGTTGGGCCAAGCGTCAGCACGGCGTCCGTGTCGGGGTTCGCGTTCAGATACGCGGTAACGCGGTTCTGGATTTCGCTCGGGTCTTGGCCGCTGTCGATCATCTGGTTGCCCAGATCAACGCCCAGACCGTCAGCGAAACCTTGGCAGCGCTCGGTCGAGGATGGCGACGAGATGTAATGGTTGACGCATAGGAAGCTGGAAACGCCATCGCCCGCGGCGCGTTGCCCGGCAGCGAAACCCGCGTCATATTCAGGCTGGCCCACATACATCAACGCGCCAAGTCCGCGCGCGGCATCTGGTGTGCCCGAATTGATGATGATGACGTCAATGCCAGATTCGACAGCCGCACGAATTGGCCCTGACAGAACATCGGGGTCCGCCAGCGTGGTGATGATGCCGTTTGGCCCGCTTGCCGCTGCTTGTTCAATGATGCGGGCCATGTCTGCCAAGTCACCGGTGGGCGGGTTGCGGTATTCAACCGTCACGTCCATTTGCTCGCCTGCAAGCGCCAGACCATTCTTGATCGTGTTCCACCAGCTGTCGCTGTCGGGCGCATGGCTGACCAGCACATAGCGCTCGCCTTCGGCCATGGCGGTGCCAGCACCCAGCAGCGCGGTCGCCGCGACGGCGCTGACCGCAAGTGTCTTGATTGTTGTTTTCATGATGTCCTCCCAAACATGTTTCGGGCAAATGCAGGCGCGCGCCTTCAAGCCCTGAGCAGACTGTAGTCCCGAATCGATCTTTTTGCAACCGGTTGCAAAAAGATTTGGGAAAATGGTATATTTCGAGCGATCGTGGTCTGTAGTAAACTGCGTGCAAATTAATTGGACTTGGAAAAATGGCGGTGACTCTCAGAGACGTGGCGGTCCGCGCGGGTGTCTCGCGTTCTGCGGTGTCGCGCACCTTTACCGAAGGGGCCTCGGTGTCGGCCAAGACCCGCGCCAAGGTAGAGAAAGCGGCCGCAGAACTTCGTTACAGCCCCAATGCGATCGCCTCTTCATTGACCACGGGCCGCACCAAGCTGATCGGGCTTGTCTCGAACAACTTTCACAACCCGCTGTTTCTGGAAGTATTCGATCTGTTTACTCGAGGTCTGCAAGAACGCGGGCTGCGGCCTTTGCTGGTCAACCTCAGCAATGAAACAGATCCCGCGAATTCTGTCAGAATGCTGCGGCAATATTCTGTAGACGGGGTGATTGTCGCCTCCTCGACCCTGCCGCCAAGCTTTGCAGAAGCGTTCCGTGATGCGGGCGTGCCGGTCGTCCATTCCTTTGGCCGCTACACTACAAGCCCGCATGTGCATGTGGTTGGCATTGATAACATCGCCTGCGGTCGTATGGCCGCCGAAGCGCTTATCGCGCGCGGGCATAGGTCTATTGCCTTTCTGGGTGGCCCCGAAAAGGCAACTTCAACCCAGGATCGGGCGGGCGGGTTCCTTGATGCTTTGTCCCGCCACCCCGACATCAAAGTCGGTATCAGTTACGCCAGCGCCTATTCGTTCGATGCTGGCCGTGCAGAAATGCAGCGCCTTTTGCAAAACACCCCGGCAGAGGCGTATTTCTGTGGGGATGACGTGCTGTCCATCGGGGCGTTGTCTGCCATCCGTGATGCGGGCCTGCGTGTGCCTGATGACATTGGCATTATCGGTCTGAACGATATGGAAATGGCGCGCTGGGAAAACATCAACCTGACAACGATACGTCAGCCCGTCGCCCAGATTATCGGCGCCTCTATTGATCTGGCGGTCGAAACCATTCAAAACCCCGACCGCCACCCTGAAACACGTCTTTTTCCATGTCGCGTCATTGAACGCGGCACTTTACGACCCGTAAGCCCAATGCAACCCTAGCAGGGTGCCTGAGAGCGTGGCGCGTTCGTTGGCATTCACTTGGCCCACTCTAACCGTTTGGGAACGCTTGCCTTTTTGCGCGACCTGCTCTAGC
Source organism: Roseinatronobacter domitianus (assembly GCF_023336755.1). Classification (GTDB taxonomy): domain Bacteria; phylum Pseudomonadota; class Alphaproteobacteria; order Rhodobacterales; family Rhodobacteraceae; genus Roseinatronobacter; species Roseinatronobacter domitianus. The sequence goes on from NZ_JALZWP010000014.1 coordinate 51,939, forward strand.
GGAACATGGGCGGCCTTGCATCGACCCACGCGCCCGCTGATTTGGCCGATGTCACCGCCGCATAAACTGCCGCCATCGAGCGCAGGCCATCATCGGCCAAGGGCAAGCCGTCGCGCCCCTCTCCCCTTATGGCGGCGGCCAGATCGACGTAGATATTCGCCACAGCCAGCGGGAAACCTTCGGGATGGGCAATTGCGACACGACTCAGCCGCGCGGCGTCGCTGCTTAGACCCGCCTCACCTTTTTCCATGATCTGCGTGCGGCCACCGACAGGTGTGTAATACACCTGATTTGGTTGCTCGGACGCCCATCGCATTCCGCCTGTTTCGCCAAAGACCTGTATATCAAAGCCGTGCTGGCGGCCTATGGCGACAGAAGATGTCCAGAGCCGCCCGACCGTGCCACTCGACATGCGGAAATTGACCATGGCGTCATCTTCCAGAACGCGGCTGGAAATGGTCGAGGCAAAATCAGCCGAAACGGTTTCGACCTGGTCGCCAGTGATGAAGCTGGCCATGTGCAGCGCGTGAATGCCGCAATCGGCGAACTGGCCCGACACGCCCGCCATTGCCGGATCATAGCGCCAGCGCACGCGCGGGTTATCGGCATCGGTGGCGTCGCCGTGGTGGCCATGGCTGAAATTCGTGACCACCAGCCGCACGCGACCTATCTGCCCGCTGCGCACCATCTCGCGCATCTCGCGCACCATTGGATAGGCTGAATAGCAGTAATTCACCGCGCAAATCTTGCCCGAGGCACGCGCCACGCGCACGATTTCTTCGCCTTCTTCCACCGTCATTGTCATGGGCTTTTCGCAAAGCACATGAAAACCGGCTTCCAGAAACGCTTTGGTGATCTCGAAATGTGTCGCGTTTGGCGTGGCGACTGTGACCAGATCAATGCGGTCATCACGTCCACGCTCGCCCGCCAGCATTTCGCGCCAGTCGCCATAGGCGCGGTCTGGCGCTACGCCAAGGCTCTGTGCATAGGCGCGGCCTTTCGCAGCATCATGGTCTAGAGCGCCCGCCGCCAAGGTGAAATTGCCGTCCGCCAATGCGCCAAGCCGATGCGCTGGCCCAATCTGGCTGCCCTCGCCGCCGCCAATCATGCCCCAGTTCAGTTTCATGGATGGCTCCCTTAAAATCCGATGCTTTGCAGATACTCGCGGTTGGCGCGCGCGTCATCGACCGGAGAGACATCCAGCGTCGGGTCGCAATCCTGCTCGACTGTGCACCAGCCCTTATACCCATGATCCAGCAGCAACTGGCGCACCTTGGGGAAATCGACATCGCCATGGCCCAGATTGCAGAAAATACCTTGCCCGCAAGCATCATAGAAGCCGGTGCCTTTCGCAATCACATCGGCCTTGACGCTTGGCGATATGTCTTTGAAGTGCATGTAGGAAATGCGGTCCATATGTTTGCGCATGAAGGCAACGGGATCAAAGCCTGCATAGGAATGATGGCCGGTGTCGAAGCAGATTTTCAGAATGTCGTCTGGCACTTCATTCAGCAATCGCTCCAACTCTGGCTCGAAGTCCATGAAGCCGGCAGCATGGGCGTGTATTCCCACAGTCAGGCCATAGTCCTCGGCCCCCATTCGTGCGACATGCGCGATGCGGTCGCGAAAGGCTGCCCATTCAGCGGCATCCATTTGTTCGGCGTCTTCTGCGCGCCCTGCGGTCGGGGCGCGGCGCGACGAGATGGAATCGATCAGCACCAGATGTTGCGCGCCATGCGCCGACAGCGCCTTGCAGGTGCGGATCGCGCCGTCCAACACATTGTCCCATTGGTCGGGGTCGTGGAACGCGCGAAAGACCACCCCGCCGATCAACTCTAGCCCATGTTCGTCCAACGCTTCAGAAAGTTGCGCCGGGTCTTCGGGCATGAAACCCACGGGGCCCAGTTCGATGCCGGTGTAGCCTGCCTCCGTGCATTCTTTCAGCACGCGCCGCCAAGGCGGATTGCGGGGGTCGTCAGAAAACTCGACACCCCAGGAGCAGGGCGCATTGCCGATGCGAATTGACATGGATGTGGACCCTTTCAGTCTTTTGGAACGGAATGCCAGCGGCCATCCGTGGCCGAGGCAAAGGCGGTGTCAATCACCCGCGCCACGGCGAGGCCGTCGCGAAAGGTGGGCCAGACGGGGTCGCCTGTCTGGATAGCATTCAGAAAGTCGCGTGCTTCGATGATGATCTGGTCTTGATAGCCAGTGCCATGCCCCGGACCCTGACAAAATGGCAGGTAGTCAGGATGAGCGGGGCCTGTCAGAATTTTCGTGAAGCCGCGTTGCGCATCAGGCCCTTCGGCCAGATACAGCCAGACCGCATTCTGGTCTTCCTGGTCAAACCGGATGGCTCCTTTTGTCCCATGTATTTCGTAGGCATAGCCCATCTTGCGCCCGGTGGCCGCGCGGGAGAAATACAAATGCCCCATCACGCCAGAGGCAAAGCGCACCATCATCTGTCCGTGATCGTCATTATCCACGGGCACAGGCCCGTTGGGCCCGTCGCGCATTGGGTGAAGCGTTTCAATCCGTGCCGAAAGTTCTGTGATGTCGCCCATCAGCGCCAGCGCGCAATTGACCATATGAGGCGCCAGATCACCCATGCAGCCATTGGCGCGGTCATGGCAGCGCCAATTCGCCGCGATCTCTGGGTCTGCCAGGAAATCCTCGGTATGCTCGCCCCGGAACCACGTCAGATCGCCGATTGCACCTTCTGCCAGAAGTTGACGGACGAATTGCGTGGCCGGGGTGCGGATGTAGTTGAAGCCGATCATATTGGGCAGCTTTGCGCTTTCGGCGGCGGCAACCATCGCCTGCGCATCAGACACAGACGCCCCAAGCGGCTTTTCGCAGAATACGGGTTTACCAAGCGCGAAAGCGGCTGTCGCAATTTGGCGATGTGTGGCTTGTGGCGCGGCGATGACAATCGCCTCGACCTTTGGATCAGCCACAAGTGTTTGCCAGTCTGGGGCCGCGCGCGCAAAGCCAAAGGCGGCGCGGTATCGCTCTGATGATTCGGGGCTGGAAGCTGTGACCATTTCCAGCCGTGGCCTTAGCTGTGTGTTGAAAACTGCCCCCACGGCGGCGTAGGCTACGGCATGGGCTTTGCCCATATAACCCCCGCCAATCAGGCCGATCCCGATCTCTTGCATGATTCGTCCTTCGCTCTGCGTGACTCGGCTTGCAACCGGTTGCAAAACGGTTATCCTCTGCCTAGACATTGCGCAACCGGTAATCGCAAAACCCTGCGCAGATCGACGAGGGGAGAACAGACATGACCGCGACAGCCAGCACCATCCGGCTGACAGCAGCACAGGCGATCACACGCTACCTGTTGAACCAATATATCGAGATTGATGGCATCGAAACACGCATTTGCGGCGGTGGTTTCGGCATTTTCGGGCATGGCAACGTGCCTTGTCTGGGCGAGGCGCTTTATCCGCATATCGACACGATGCCGCTTTACCGGGGCCAGAATGAGCAAAGCATGGGCTTTGCTGCGGCAGCCTATGCAAAATACCATCTGCGCCGCCGATTCATGTTCTGCACCGCCAGCGCAGGGCCGGGCACAGCCAATCTGTTGACGGCAGCCGCACTGGCGCATGCCAACCGTCTGCCCATGCTGATGCTGTGTGGCGACACCTTCCTGACCCGGCTGCCCGATCCGGTGCTGCAACAGTTGGAACACTTCGGCAATCCGACATTGGGCGTGAATGACGCCTTCAAGGCTGTGACGCGGTTTTGGGACCGGATTACGCACCCGGCACAAGTGATCCAGTCTTTGCCCGCGGCATTGGCGACGATGCTTGACCCTGCAGATTGTGGGCCCGCTTTCCTTGGCTTGCCGCAGGATGTGCAGGGCTGGGTTTATGATTACCCCGAAAGTTTCTTTGCGCGTCGCGTTCACCGGATCCGCAGGCAGACCCCGGACATGCGTGAGATCACGGATGCCGCCGCCTCTTTGGCGGGGGCAAAACGTCCGGTGATAATTGCGGGCGGAGGTGTGCAGTATTCGGGCGCTGTGTCCGAGCTGACGGCCTTTGCCGAAGCGCATGGTATTCCGGTGCTAGAGACGATCGCGGGTCGCGCGAATATGCTGGCCACGCATCCTCTGAATATTGGCCCGATAGGTGTGACCGGCTCTGACAGTGCCAATGCGATCGCTGAACAGGCCGATGTTGTGCTGGCCGTGGGCACGCGCTTGCAGGATTTCACCACCGGATCATGGACGGCCTTTGCCGGGGACGCGCGTCTGATCGGGCTGAATGTCGGTCGGCATGATGCGATGAAGCACCTGTCATTGCCGGTTGTGGGGGATGCAAAATTGGCTTTGACGGCGCTTGGAGAGGCCTTGGGCGACTATCTCGCGCCCGATAGCTGGACGCGCAGCGCGCAGGACGAACGCCACAAATGGGATGACTATGTCGCCGATAACGTGGCACCCGGAAATCGTCCCAATAGCTACGCGCAGGCGATTGGTGTTGTGAACGCGCTGTGCGATCCGCGTGACCGCGTGGTGACGGCAGCCGGTGGGCTTCCCGCCGAAGTGACCGCGAACTGGCGCACGCTGGATGTGGGCACGGTCGATGTGGAATTCGGGTTTTCCTGCATGGGTTACGAGATAGCGGGCGGCTGGGGCGCGCGTATCGCGCAGGCCGAAGCCGAGGCAGATCAGGACACCATCGTCTTTGTAGGTGATGGCAGCTATTTGTTGATGAATTCGGACATCTACTCTTCTGTTCTGACCGGTAAAAAGCTGATTATTCTGGTGCTGGATAACGGCGGTTTCGCGGTCATCAACAAGCTGCAAAACAATACGGGGCAAGACAGTTTCAACAATCTGATCGCGGATTGCCCGACGGTGCCAGAACCGTTTACCGTGGATTTTGAAGCACATGCGCGGTCGATGGGCGCGGATGCTGTCACTGTGGCCAACCCAGCCGAGTTGGGCGCGGCGTTTACCCGCGCCAAGGCATCTGACAAGACGACCGTGATCGTCATGCAGGTGGACCCCTATGAGGGGTGGACGACCGGGGGCCATGCATGGTGGGAGGTCGGCACGCCGCAGGTGTCTGACAATGCCAATGTGCGCGCCAAACATGCCGAGATCGAGGCCACGCGCGCCAAACAGCGGCAAGGGGTGTAGCATGCAGCTTCATGGTAATCGCTTTATCGTCATCGGGCGGGCAGGGATGGATATTTACCCCGACCCGCCGGGCACCCGAACCGAAGACGCCACGCGTTTTGTCGCCTGCCTTGGCGGCTCATCCGCCAATATCGCGGTTGCGATCACCAAGCTGGGGGGCAGCGCGGAGATTGTCACATGCGTGTCGGATGATGCCATCGGGCGCTTTGCCTTGAACGAGCTGGATAGATACGGCATTGGCCGCGCGCATGTGCGGTCTGTCGGCGGCGAGGCGCGCAATTCCTTGGCCGTGGTCGAAACCCGGATCGAGGACCACCAGTCGGTCATCTATCGCAATGGCGCAGCTGACTTCGAAATGACCATGGCCGATGTAGAGGCGGTGGATTATGGCCGCTACGATGCGCTGATTACCACCGGCACGGTTTTTGCAGCGGAGCCCTCACGCTCTGCCGCGTTCCGAGGGTTCGAACTGGCCAAAGTGGCGGGCCTTCCGCTGATTTTCGACATCGACTACCGCCCGTATTCCTGGCCTTCGGCGGATGTGGCCGCAGAGGTCTATTCCCGCGCTGGTGCCATATGTGACGCGATCGTTGGCAATGATGTGGAATTTGGGTTCATGGCGGGCGATTATGCGCGCGGGCTGGACAAGGCGCGCGAACTTGTCGCCCAAGGCGCGCGCCTTGTTGTGTACAAGATGGGCGAAAAGGGCGCGATTACGATCACGCCAGAGGGTGAAATCACCACCGGCATCTACCGCACCGAAGCCCTGAAGCCCACGGGGGCGGGCGATAGTTTCATGGGCGGTCTGGTCGCTGGGCTGGCACATGCAAAACCGGTCCGCGACGCTGTGCTGCAAGGCTCTGCCGCAGCAGCGATGGTGGTCGCGCGGGTCGGCTGCGCGCCCGCCATGCCCACAACCCAAGAGCTTGAGGATTTCCTCAAGCATCATGCCGACCCAAGCGCGGCCTGAAAGGATACACCCATGCATATTGCACCCCATGACAACAAGAACCAACCGATTGTCGATGTGAATGACGCTCATGTGCCGCTGGTTTATTTCAACATCGTCAGCTTGAAAGCGGGCGCGCAATTTGACTACCGCGTGCCGGGGTATGAAACCTGCATCGTGCCAGCAACCGGCACGGTCACGGTCGAAACGGCGGGGGAAACCTTCGCCGGGATCGGCAATCGCGGCGCGGATGTCTGGGATGGCGAGCCTGAGGGCGTCTATATTCCCACGGATACAGGTGTGCGCATTACCGCGCAGACGGACACAGAGTGCTTCATTGCGGGCGCGCAATTCGGTGAAACGCTAAAACCTTTTGCCGTGCGCACCGCTGATCTGGACGTGGTGCAATATGGTAGCGACGACACCAAGACGCATCGCAAGATAAAACACATTCTTGGCGCGGCCCATCATGACCGCGTTGGGCGGCTTCTGGTGTCGGAACTGTTTACAGTGGGGGCCGGTGGCTGGTCAGGGTTTCCCAGCCACAAGCACGATACCGACCGCTTGCCAGACGAAACCCGTCATGATGAATGTTACAATTTCCGCTTCAAGCCCGACTATGGGTCAGGCGTGCAAATGCTTCAGCGGGTCGATAACGAACCGGGCGACGCGTATCATATCATGAACCGCTCGACCGTGCTGATCGACAAGGGCTATCATCCCTGCTGCGTTCTGCCGGGCTATGAAATGTATTACTTCACCATCCTTGGTGGGCAATCGCAGCGTAGTCTGAAGCAATATTTTCAGCCAACCCATGCGGCACAAGTTCGGACAATTCCCGGCATCATGGATATGGTGGCAAAGTTCAAATGACCCTCGCAACTCTGTCAGATGTGCTGCAACCTGCCCTCAAGGGCGGCTATGCTGTTCCCGGCCTTGTCTGTCTTGGCTGGGAGGATATGCGCGCCTATGTCATGGCCGCACAGGCCGAGCGGGCGCCCGTTATCTTGCAAGCCGGGCCATCGTGCCGCGCGCATACACCGTTGCCGGTGCTGGGCGCGATGTTTCGACATCTGGCCGCCAGCGTGGATGTGCCGGTGGTGGCGCATCTGGACCATGGCTATACGTTGCAAGAGTGCCGCGAGGCGCTCGACTCTGGCTTTACCTCGTTGATGTATGACGGGTCGCGCAAGCCGTTACCCCAGAATATCGATGAGACGGCGCAAGTGGCCGCTATGGCGCATGCGGCGGGAATTTCCTGTGAGGGTGAAATCGGCTTTGTGGGGTATTCGGGTGGCGAAGGCTCGGCCGGAACCGACCCGCAGGAAGCGGCGATTTTTGCGCGCGATAGTGGCGTCGATGCCGTGGCGATTTCTGTCGGCAACGTGCATCTGCAAACCGATCATGAAGGCGGGCTGGATGAAGCGCGCATCCGTGCGATAGAGGCGCTGACGCAAGTGCCACTGGTCATTCACGGCGGCTCTGGTGTGCCATATGCGCAGCGCGCAGCGCTTGCGGCATGCTCCAAGATAACGAAATTCAACATCGGCACCGAATTGCGCATGGCATTTGGTGCCGCGCTGCGTCGCGCTGTCAATGCCGATCCTGCGTGTTTTGACAGGGTGACGATCTTGAGTGAAACACATGATCCGGTGATGGAGGCGGCGCGCGCGGTTATCCAGGGTCTGGGCGCATCGGGGAGAGTTTGAGATGCTGAGAATTGGTCTACTGGGCTGTGGGCGTATCGGGCAGGTGCATGCGCGCAGCGTAAAGGCGTTGGATGGCGCGCAGGTGGTGGCGGTGGCGGATGCTGTGCCCGCTGCGGCACAGGCGCTGGCCGACACGAGTGGCGCAGAAGCGCGCGATGTTGCGGCAATCCTGTCGGCCCCGGATATCGATGCGGTCATCATTGGCACACCGACGGACAGCCATTTTGACCAGATCATCGGCGCGGCCAAGCACGGCAAGGCGATCTTTTGCGAGAAGCCCGTCGATATGTCGGTGGACAATATTCGCGCCTGCATGACGGCGGTCAATGCCGCGGGCGTGCCCTTCATGACTGGTTTCAACCGTCGGTTTGACCCGAATTTTGAAAGCTTGCGGGCGCGGATCAGGGCCGGGGATATCGGCGCGGTGGAACTTGTGACCATCACGTCGCGCGACCCTTCGCCGCCGCCGGTGTCTTATATCGAACGCTCGGGCGGGCTGTTCCGGGACATGATGATACATGATTTCGACATGGCCCGGTTTCTGATGGGTGAAGAATTTATCCGGCTGCACGCGGTGGGCAGCGCGTTGGTCGATCCTGCGATTGGGGCTGCGGGTGATGTGGACACGGCGGCCGTTATCCTGACCACGGCAAGCGGGCGCATCTGCCAGATATCGAATTCCCGCAGGGCTTCTTATGGCTATGACCAAAGGATAGAGGTGCATGGCCAAGACGGCATGCTGCGTGCTGAAAACCAGCTTGAAAGCACTGTCGAAATTGCCACCAAGTCCGGGTTTCGGCGCGACCCTGCGCAGCATTTCTTTCTGGAACGCTACGAGGCCGCCTATCTGTCGGAAATGAGGGCTTTTGTGGCCGCAGTAATGGGCGGGGCAGATACTTACCCCGGTATCCTTGACGGGCTACGGGCGCAGACCATGGCCGACGCTGCCACCTTATCTCGCGAAAGCGGTCAGCCTGTTGATTTGGTTGATTAATCTGTGCTGTCTGGGCGCCAGTTGAGCACCAGATGCCAAGCCAGAAAACCGCCAATCGCAGCCGATAGGTAAGCCCAGATCGGGTTTCCGAAACTCCACTCGACACTTGCCCAGACAAACGGCACCGCTACCAGAAGGTAGCGGCGCCATTTCGGGCGATAGAATGGATGGGCCGTGTCGATAAGGCGCATTGCGACTGTTCTTTTTTCAGACTGATGCCAAGCTTCGCAAATTGTCACGATCCGAACAAGAGCATGTCGCCGCATTGCGGCTTTATGCCATTTGCCGTGCGGCCAATGCGTCCAGCGCCTCGGAAAGCGCCTGTTCTGACCAGCCGTCCATCACAGCCTTGCGCAGGATCGCTTTTTGGGTTTGTGGGGCCAGCCCACCCACGGGTGGATCGCGGTCAAGGTTGGTCGGGAATGAATACCCTTCTGCGGTAGAGCCCAGCACCGCTTCCAGACGATCCCCCGACATTTGGCCAGACGCGACCTGCTCGCGCAGGGCGGGAAAGACCATTTTGCAGATGGCAGCGCGGTCAACAGTTTCCATGGCGCGCCCAAAGGCGGAGGATACTTGCAGCAGGTTCACCATGCGGTGAATGTCAGCACTTTTGTTGGCTCCCGCAGCATGAAACAGGGCGGGATTGAAGAAAATCGCGTCTCCCTTTTCAAGCGGTAGCTGGACGTGATGCGCTTCAAAATGTGCTCTGAAATCATCGCGGCGCCATGCTGCATAGCCGGGCTTATAGAGCTGAGAAAACGGCAAAAGCTTGGTCGGCCCAGAGGCGACGGGTATGTCACAATGCGCGATCCCGCCTTGCAGGGTCATCAGGGGCGAAAGATGGTGCACATTGGCCGGATAGCTTGCACTGATGTCGGCAGATTGAAAGCCCAGATGATAATCCCGATGCGCCTGTTGGGCCTGCCCGCCGGGATGCACCAGATTGACTTGTGCGGTCATTTGATAGTTCGGCCCCAGCCATGCTTCGCAGGCAGCATCAATTGCCGGGCTGGCAAAATAGCGAATGAAGGTCGCCGGGGATTTCAGCGCCAGTTTCTGCAAGGAATTCCAGATACGGTCATTGCTGCCCGCAGCCGCGAAGTGATCGGCGGCCGCGCCCCCTGCTGCACGTTCCTGCGCGATCACCTGCTCATAGGATTGCGTGGCGGCATCAATCGCATCATGGTCAGGGCAGGCCTGTTTCAACACGAACACCCCGGCCCCTTTGTGCAAGACGCGCGCCCATTCCGCCATCAGGATGCGCCGACTGGTCTGTTCCCCCAGCATGGTCGACAACTGTGCCATGTCATAGACAGGGACGTTTCGCAGAACCTGCTTGGCATGGGGAACCGTATCAAGATCAACATTCTGGCTGGTGAGGGACGCAAACTCCGCCAGATCGCAGCTATCTTCGTCGTAAAAGCCGGTATGGGGCAAGGGCATGTCAAGTGTCACAGTGGTATCCTCCAAGACTTCAATATCACGAAGCCTAGTGGCGAAATTCCTTTCTTTTTCGTCTTTTTCACATCAGAAATACATCAATGACACATCGCTTCCCGATCAAGGAAATCGCGCGGCAGGCGGGGCTTGGAACCGCCACAGTCGATCGTGTGCTGAACAATCGGCCCAATGTCAGCCCGCAAACCCGCAAGCGGGTTGAAATGGCCGTGCAAGAGTTGACAGCGCAAGAAGCGCAACTGGCTGCGCGCGGCAGGCGGGTTTTTATAGACGTGCTGGCCGAAGCGCCCACGCGCTTTTCGCGTGAAATCCGGCTTGCGGCGGAAACGGCGCTAAGATCCTTTCCGACAGCCGCAATCCGGGTGCGCTTTCAGTTTCATGAGGTCATGTCCGAAGCTGAAACTCTAAGCGCGTTGTCCCGACTGAAAAAGCGGGGCAGTGATGGGATATGTTTGAAACTGCGCGACACTCCCGCAATTCGCGACATGATCGAGACGTTGGCAAATGCCAATATTCCGGTTTTCACGCTTGTCACCGATCTGCCGGGGAGTGTGCGCAAAGGCTATTTTGGCTTGGATAATGCCAAAGCGGGGCGCATCGCGGCCTATTTGATAACCCAAAGCTTACACAAGCAGCCGGCGACCATTTTAACTTCGCGCAGCCAAGACAGTTTCAGAGGTGAATCGGAACGGTTTGTGGCATTTCGTGACCAGATCACCGCGCTACGCCCGCAAACGCGGTTCATCAACGCAAGCGGGGGCGCAGGTATGACCGCTGCAACCGGCAAAGCACTTGATGCGTTATTATCTGATTGCAGGGAGGTGACGGCAGTTTACTCAATGGGAGGTGGGAATTCGACCATCTTGAGAAAACTGGCTGAACACAGGCTTCAGCCTACCGTTTATGTTGCGCATGATCTTGACCGTGAAAACCGTTACTTACTTGCGCAAGGGACGATCAATTATGTCCTGACGCATGATCTGTCACAAGACTTGTTACATTTGTTTTCAATGGCTTGCGACCCTATGTATGCCGAAATATCTGGTGAGGCCAAAGGGTCAAGCGCTATCAATATCATCACGCCCTACAATTTATAATTGTAAAGGGCGCAGGGCAACCTTGTTAGCGCTGGTCGGAGATGTGATGTCCTTTTGCCGTAGATGTTAGGCTAGACGATCCCCAATAGCGGGCCAAAGCATCGGTGGCATCGGCGTTGCAGGGAACGCGTGCAACAGGGTCGAGGAGGCCGTTTGCGCAGAGACTGGTGACGCAGCCGCCTGTTGCAGTGTTTTACCTGATGCGCCGCTCTGTTTTGGCGTCGAACAGGAAGACTGCCTGCGCCGACGGCTTGAGGCCCACTCGAGCACCGGGGCGTTCAATATGCGTCCCGCGCGCTTCAATGACCAGTTTCGGTTGGCCTGGTGCGGCACAATGAATGAAGGAGACACCACCCAGCGCTTCGGTAATCTCGACCGTGTGCGTGTCGCCTTCGACAATCTCAATATCTTGCGGTCGCAGCCCGGCAACCAGCTTTTCAGGTAGGTGGGAGGGAACTGGCATTTTCAAAGTGTCAGAGCCAAGTGCTGGAACAGACAGCCCGCCTTCGCTTCGGGTAGCGGGTAACAGGTTCATCGCGGGCGAGCCGATGAACCCCGCAACGAAGAGGTTGTCGGGGTCGCGATACAGGTCGAGCGGCGCGCCGACCTGTTCCACGCGACCGCCGCGCAACACGACGATCTTGTCAGCAAGCGTCATCGCCTCGACCTGATCGTGGGTGACATAGATCATCGTCGCGCCGATCTCGCGGTGCAGCCGCGCGATTTCGACCCTCATTTCCACGCGCAATTCTGCATCCAGATTCGACAAGGGTTCGTCGAACAAGAACACATCCGGCCCGCGCACGATAGCACGCCCGATGGCAACGCGCTGACGCTGGCCGCCCGACAACGCCTTGGGTTTGCGTTTCAGATATTCGTCCAGCCGCAGGATTGCGCTGGCGCGGGCAACCTTTTCGGTAATCTCTGCCTTGGGGTGGCCGTTCATTTTCAGGCCAAACCCCATGTTTTCGGCTACAGTCATATGCGGGTAAAGGGCGTAGGTCTGGAACACCATCGCCACACCGCGTTGCGACGGGTCCAACCGTGTCACGTCTCGTGGGCCGATCTGGATCTGACCGCCGGTGGTTTCTTCCAGTCCCGCGATCATGCGCAACAATGTGGATTTGCCGCAGCCTGAAGGTCCGACGAAGACGCAGAACTCGCCGGGTTCGATGGACAGGTTCACCCCATGGATGACCTGCGTTTCGCCGTATTTCTTGATGACATTCGACAATTCGACACCGGACATGGATCAGGCCCTCTCGCGGTTGGGATGGGCGGTTTCCTCTGGGAAGCGCCAATTTGTGGTTTCTTGCCCGATGGTGCGGGCAATCTGGGTAATGCGCGGGGCAAGCTCTGCCAGCTTGCCCAGATTGGTCCGCGCGGTGGTCGAGGTGACTGAAAGCGCGCCCAGAACCGCGCCACCCGTGGACAGGATCGGAACCGCCACGCAGATGATACCGGGTTCGTGTTCTTCATCGTCAAAGGCAAAGCCGCGCGCGCGGATCAAGGTCAGTTCCTGCATCATGGCGGTAGCGCTGGTGATGGTCTTGGCGGTGAAAGCGTGCCAGCTTTGCTGCGACAGGATGCCGGGCAGGTTGGCCTCGGGGAGATAGGCCAGCATCGCCTTGCCGACGCCGGTGCAATAGGCCGGGCCAACCTTGCCGGCCTGACTATACATAGGGATCGGGTCGCGGGCATTGCGTTTGTCGACATAGAGAACTTGCGCATGGTCCATCTGCGCCAGATGCACGGTTTCGCCCACTTCGGCTGACAGCACATCGAGATGCGGGCGCGCGATTGGGGCAAGCGCGCTTTGGTCCCATGCGGCATGGGCCAACCGCACCAGTCTAAGGCCAAGCGTATAGGTGCTGCGGTCCGGGTTGAAAGCCAGCATCCGTTGCGTGACCAAGGTTTGCAGCAGCCGGTAAAGCGTCGCCTTTGGGTAGGGGCTGTGCGCCAGAAGGTCCGAAAAGCGCGCGGGGTGGCCAAACCCCGCGACAAGGTCGAGCACATCCAGCGCCTTGCCCACGGTTCCGTCGCCGCTCATCTCCGTCCCTCTCTGCAACTACTGCTTGACAAAAGCTATCGACCGCTGCCATCTTTTTCAATATATAAAAATAAGTTTCACATATTGGAACCTGCAAGGGAGGAAAACATGCAGTCCATCTTCAAAGGCGTGGTCGCTTCGCTGGCCATGACGACCATGCTGGCGGGCACCGCCAGTGCCGAGTTGACCGGCGATCTGCGCATCTTCTTCAACGACCAGAACCCCGCGCCCAAAGCCGCGATGGAAGGTATGGTCGAACGCTTCCAGCAGATGAATCCCGATCTGAATATTGAGCTGACGCTGATCGACCGCGAAGCCAATAAAACCCAGATCCGCAACTACTTGACCGCCAATGCGCCCGACGTGAACGGCTGGTATGCCGGCAACCGGATGCGCCCCTATGTCGAAGCGGGCCTGTTTGAGGACGTATCCGACCTGTGGGCCGGTCCAATGGGCGAAGAGCTTGCTTCAACCCGTCCGGCGCTGACCTTGGATGGCAAGCAATGGGGCGTGCCTTATAGCTACTACCAGTGGGGTATCTATTTCCGTCAGGATATCTACAACGAGCTGGGCCTGACGCCTGCGACCACATGGGACGAAGAGAAGGCCAACTGTCAGGCGATCCTCGATTCTGGGCGCAAGTGCTACACCATCGGCACGCGCTTTTTGTGGACGGCGGGCGGCTGGTTCGACTACCTGAACCTGCGCACGCATGGCTATGATTTCCACATGGCGCTGACCGCGGGCGAGGTGGAATGGACGGATGACCGCGTGCGCGAGACCTTCGCGAACTGGCGCGAATTGCTGGATATGGGCGCCTTCATCGACGACCACACCGCTTATAGCTGGCAGGAAGCGCAGCCCTTCATGGTCAATGGCGAAGCCGCGGCCTACCTGATGGGCAATTTCGTGGTGGCCCCCATGCGTGAGGCCGGGCTGACCGACGATCAGCTTGGATTCTACCAGTTCCCAGAAATCACCCCCGGCATCCCGAAAGCTGAAGACGCGCCGACCGATATTCTGACCATCCCGGCACAGGCGCAGAATAAGGACAATGCCCGCGCGTTTCTGCTATATGTGGCAAGTGCGGAAAATCAGACCATCGTAAACGACACGCTGGGACAGTTGCCGATCAACAGCAACGCAACGGTGGCCGATGACAAGTTCATTCAGGCCGGGTTCGAGATGCTGTCGAACGCGACCGGCGGCATTGCGCAATTCTTCGACCGTGATGCAGAGGCCGAGATGGCTTCTGCGGCCATGCAGGGCTTTCAGGAATTCATGGTCCTGCCCGACAATCTGGATGCGATCCTTGGCCGTCTGGAACAGGTGCGCCAGCGCCTGAACGCAGAGTAACCCAGAAGTAACTTTGGCAAGGGCGGCCCTGTGCCGCCCTTGCCCCCGGCACGATTGAAGGCAGCCCCACCATGACGGCACAGACTGACCCTCAAGGCAAAAGCTGGTGGCACCGCAATCAGATGCGGGCGGCGCCATGGCTGTTTCTGGCCCCCGGCATCGCGTTCTTCGCGCTTTATGTTATTGCCCCGATCTTCCAAAGCTTCAACATCAGCCTGTATCGCTGGGATGGGCTGGGCGAGGCCCGCTATATCGGCATGGCCAATTACGAGCAGTTGCTGGACGATCCGGCCTTTTACACCTCGCTTAGAAACAACGTAAAATGGCTTGTCCTATATCTTTTGGCCATTCCTGGCGGGCTGTTCATCGCGTTGTTCCTGAACCAGCGGGTTCGGGGCATGCGTTTGTATAAATCGCTCTTCTTCTTTCCCTTTGTGATTTCTCAGGTCGTGGTCGGCCTGGTGTTTGCGTGGTTCTACAACCCGTCTATCGGGTTGCTGAACCCTATTCTGGACCTGTTCGGCCTTGGCCCGATGAATGTGCTGGGTAACCCCAACACAGTGACCTATGGCATTATCGCCGCTGGTCTATGGCCGCAGATCGCCTATTGCATGATCCTGTATCTGACCGGGCTGAACGCGGTGGACCCAGAGCAGGTCGAAGCAGCTAGGCTGGATGGCGCGAAAGGGTGGAAAATGCTGTGGTATGTCATCCTGCCACAACTGCGGCCAGCCACGTTTATCGCCTTGGTGGTCACGGTCATCGGCGCCTTGCGCAGCTTCGATATGATTTCGGTCATGACCAATGGCGGGCCGTTCGGGTCGTCGCGGGTGCTGGCCTATTACATGTTCGAAGTCAGTCTGTCTGAATACGGTTTCCGCATGGGCTATGGTGCAGCGATAGCTGTTGTTCTGTTCCTTATCATGCTTATCTACATCGCCTTTTTCTTATGGCGCATGTGGCGCGAAGAGCGGGAGGGTTAAGCAATGTTCCCGACTCCGGTTCAACAGCGTTCGCGCGCGTGGCAAAACACCTACACCGCAGTTTTGCCGCTCGCGCTCATCCTGTGGCTGCTGCCGCTTCTTATGGTGGCGCTGTTTTCCATCAAGCCCGATGCGGATTTTACCCAAGGCAATCTTTGGGGGTTGCCCTCCAGCTTTGCCGGGTTCGAAAATTACACCCGCGTGTTCACCGATAGCGCGATGCCGCGCTATCTTCTGAACTCGGTTTTCATCACCGTGCCAACGGTGATTGGCGCGGTGGCGCTGTCCTGCATGACGGGTTTCGCTTTGGGCGTGTATCGCTTCAAGGGTAATATCTGGCTGTTCTTCATGTTCGTCGCGGGCAATTTCGTGCCCTTCCAAATTCTGATGGTGCCGGTCCGCGAACTGACTTTGGACATGGGCCTCTATGACACCCGCTTGGGGCTGGTCCTGTTCCATATCGCGTTCCAGACCGGATTCTGCACATTGTTCATGCGCAATTTCATCCGAGCCCTACCGCGTGAGCTGATAGAGGCCGCGCGGGTCGAAGGCGTGTCGGAAATCCGCATCTTCTGGTATGTCGTGTTGCCGCTGATGCGTCCGGCCATCGCCGCGCTGTCGGTGCTGATTTTCACCTTCATCTGGAATGATTATTTCTGGGCAGTCGTTTTGACCCAAGGGGTCGACACGCAGCCCGTGACTGCCGGTATTACCGCGTTCAACAGCCAATTCCGCGCCGCCTATCACATGATGAGCGCGGGTAGCATCATCGCCGCCCTTCCGCCGGTGATGATGTTCTTCCTCATGCAGAAACATTTCATCGCGGGCCTGACCCTCGGCGCCGTAAAATAACGGGACCGTCAAATGACCAAGATTGCGTTTATCGGGGCGGGATCGACCGTCTTCATGAAAAACCTGATCGGCGATGCGTTGCTGCGCCCTGCGCTGGCCGATGCCCATATTGCGCTGATGGATATCGACCGCGCGCGGCTGGACGAAAGCGCGCTTGTGGCGCGCAAGCTTGTGGCCTCGCTTGGCACGGGCGCAACCGTCAGCGCCACGACCGACCGCCGCGCGGCGCTGGAGGGCGCGGATTTCGTGATCCTTGCCTTCCAGATCGGTGGTTACAAACCCTGCACCGTCACGGATTTCGACATTCCCAAAGCGTATGGCCTGCGCCAGACCATTGCCGATACGCTGGGCATTGGCGGTATCATGCGCGGCTTGCGCACCGTCCCGCATATCTGGGCCGTGGCCGAAGATATGCGCCAGCTTTGCCCCAACGCGCTGCTGATGAATTACGTCAACCCCATGGCCATCAACACATGGGCGCTGACCGCGCGCTACCCCGACATTGCCCAAGTGGGTCTGTGTCACTCGGTGCAGGGCACGGCCTATGAGCTGGCGCGCGATTTGGGGTTGGACGTGGGCGATCTGCGCTATCGGGCGGCAGGCATCAACCATATGGCGTTCTACCTGTCGCTAGAGGCGCGTGATGGGAACGGCTGGCGCGACCTCTATCCGGCGCTCCGCGAGGGCTACCAAGCAGGCCGCATCCCGCTTGAAAGCCATTGGAACCCGCGCTGCCCCAACCTTGTGCGCTACGAGGTAATGCAGCATTTCGGGCATTTCGTGACGGAATCGTCCGAGCATTTCGCCGAATATGTCCCGTGGTTCATCAAGTCGCACCGCCCCGACCTTGTTGAGCAGTTCCGCATCCCGCTGGATGAATACCCCAAGCGCTGCGAAGAACAGATCGCCGCATGGGGCGCGCAGGCCGAGGCGCTGAAAATCGCGCCCCGCATCGAACACCAAGCCTCGAATGAATACGCCGCCACCATCATGGACAGCATCGTCACCGGCACCCCATCTGTCATCTACGGCAACGTGGCCAATGACGGTTTCATCCCGCAACTGCCCCATGGGGCCGCGGTCGAGGTGCCGACGCTGGTCGATGCCAACGGGTTGCAACCCACTGTCGTCAGTGATCTGCCGCCGCATCTGGTGGCGCTGATGCGCACCAACCTTAATGTGCAGGAATTGACCGTGCAGGCGCTGCTGCACCAGAACCGCGAGCACATCTACCACGCCGCCTATCTGGACCCGCACACGAGCGCAGAGCTGGACCTGCGCCTGATCCGCGCGCTGGTCGATGACCTGCTCGCCGCCCATGGCGACTGGATGCCCGACTGGTGCCGCGTGCAGCGCGCGGCCTGACCTTCATCTTGCCTGAAATACTCAAATTCAACATCGGCCCTGAAGGACCACTGCCTGATATGAAGACACCGCGCCGCTCTGCCGCTTGGTATGGCAAATTGGACAAGGACGGCTTCATCCACCGTTCATGGATGAAGAACCAGGGCTTTCCCGATCACGCGTTCGATGGCCGCCCGATTATTGGCATCTGCAACACATGGTCGGAACTGACGCCGTGTAATAGCGGGTTGCGGGTGCTGGCCGAAGCGGTCAAGCGCGGGGTTTGGGAAGCCGGTGGTTTTCCGGTGGAATTTCCCGTCACATCCTTGGGCGAAACCCAGATGAAGCCCACCGCGATGCTGTTTCGCAACCTGCTGGCGATGGATGTGGAAGAATGCATCCGCGCTTATGGCATTGACGGTGTCGTGCTGCTGGGCGGCTGCGACAAGACCACGCCGGGGCAGGTGATGGGGGCGGCCTCGGTCGATATTCCATTCATCGTGGTCAGCTCTGGCCCGATGCTGAACGGCAAATGGCGCGGGCGCGATATTGGCTCTGGCACCGATGTGTGGAAATTCTCGGAAGCCGTGCGCGCGGGCGACATGACCTTGCAAGATTTCATGGCGGCGGAATCGGGCATGTCCCGCTCTGCGGGCGTGTGCATGACCATGGGCACGGCCAGCACCATGGCGTCACTGGTCGAGGCGATGGGGCTTGCGCTGCCCACCAATGCGGCCTTGCCTGCGGTCGATGCGCGGCGCACGGCGCTGGCGCATCACACGGGGCGGCGCATTGTCGAGATGGTCGACGAGGATCTGAAGCCATCAGACATCCTGACCCGCGCGGCTTTCGAGAATGCGATCCTGACCAATGCCGCCGTGGGCGGGTCCACCAATGCGGTGGTGCATCTGCTGGCGATTGCGGGGCGTGTGGGCGTGGAGCTGTCGCTGGCCGATATAGAGTTGGGTCGCGACATTCCGCTGCTCGTCAACTGCATGCCATCGGGCACATATCTGATGGAAGATTTCGCCTATGCGGGCGGCGTGCCTGCCGTGCTGGCGCAGTTGCGCGACCATCTGCGGCCTGCAAAAACCGTGCTGGGTGGCGATATTTCCGCCTATTCGGACGGGGCAGAGATCTTCAACGAGGACGTGATCCGCCCGC
The DNA here is from genome assembly GCF_023336755.1 of Roseinatronobacter domitianus. GTDB lineage: Bacteria > Pseudomonadota > Alphaproteobacteria > Rhodobacterales > Rhodobacteraceae > Roseinatronobacter > Roseinatronobacter domitianus. Next base: position 71,050 of record NZ_JALZWP010000014.1, read on the forward strand.
TGTCGAACCCCGTGAAAGCGGCGGCGGGCTTGCGCGTGTTGCGCGGCAATCTTGCGCCTGATGGGGCCATCGTGAAACCCTCTGCCGCGACCGATGCTTTGCTGGAACATGAAGGCCCGGCCTATGTGTTCGAGAGCATCGAGCAGTTGAAAGCCGAGATCGACCGCGACGACCTGCCCGTGACGCCTGACACCGTTCTGGTGCTGAAAGGCTGCGGGCCGAAGGGCTATCCGGGCATGCCAGAGGTCGGCAACATGCCGATCCCCGCGAAGCTGGTCAAACAGGGCGTGCGCGACATGGTGCGCGTGTCTGATGCGCGCATGTCGGGCACGGCGTTTGGCACGGTGGTGCTGCATGTCGCGCCAGAGGCGCAGGCAGGCGGCCCCTTGGCCTTGGTCAAAACCGGCGACCGCATTCGCGTGTCGGCCAGCCGGGGCGAGTTGACCCTGCTGGTGGAGGATGCCGAACTGGCCGCGCGCCGCGCCAATTGGGCACCAGAGCCGCCGCATTACACGCGTGGCTATGCGA
>NZ_JALZWP010000015.1 GCF_023336755.1 Roseinatronobacter domitianus
CAACGCCCACTTCCGAATAATCCTCAAAAATCCCATGTCTATCACTCCTGACGCCCCCGACTGCTTTGCGCAGGGGCAAGGTTGCACATGGGTCAATTCTCAATGACAATTTCTGCTGTTGCCGGGTCAGTTCTCAGTGACAATCAACACCATGGGCATCCGGGGACACTGGAGTGTTCCTCATGTCGCAACCTGTGCCCGGCATGAACATCCTCTGATCGTCCTTTACCGCGATCCTCACGCAACCGCGCGATACGACAATGCGCAGCATCTGTCGGCTGTCACAAAGTCGATTCTTGGCGGGGAACTTGATCGGCCCCGAGAAACCCCAGCTTCCTTTGAGGACTGGCTGGAAGATCGTCTTTTGTCCGGCCCGGGGCCGGACTGGCTGTCGGGTCACCCACTCCACGCTGCGTCGGTTTTCTGTCGCCTTCTGGGGATCGCCCTGTTGCGGCTTGACGGCCTCAGGCTCGATCATATCGCTGATGAGTCCCGGCACTCCCTATATGCCCTGGGGTTTGAAGTCGCCCAGGGCGGCGAAGATGCCGTCCGCCGCGCCCTCATCCGACTTCAAGAGTTGGTCGACACGCTGCAGGACGGCCCAAAGAAGACCTACCCTGCTCTTTATGACCGTTTGTCACATGATTACGCCGAGAACCCGGACTACGCCCCGTTCCGGCGCATACTTCGGGATCACATGGCGGCGACCTGGCCACTCGGCCCGGGCGATGAACTGCTTGGTGAACCGGTTCACGAGCGACGCCTGCATTCCGTCACCACGGCGTCCCGAGAGACAGGAGTCGATCCCCGTCGGTTACGGAAGCAACTGTCTGCTGCAGGCCTTCTGGTGGAAGATTCTGTTCTGCCAGACTCTTGGGCGGTATTCGACGCCGCGGCGGCGGCACCTATCCTCCGCGATCTGATAGTTCTGGTTGCCGCGACGGAGTTCCGCGAAATCATCGGCGCGACCCGGTCACAGTTCGACCTTCTGGTCGCCGACGGGGTTCTCAAGCCCTCGCTTGAAACGTCGGAAACCAAATCAGTGTGGGATCCCAGGGCTGGAACCGCGTTTCTGACAGGACTGTTGCGGGGCGCAGTCCAGCTCCGCCAACCCCAACACAGCTGGGAACATATCTCGAAATCCGCGCAGCGACTCAAGATCGGACCCGGTGTAATCATCCGCGCCATCATGGATGGACAGTTACGCCGGATCGGAAACCTTGAGGGCCGGACCGGATACTCTGCCGTATATGTCGATCATGACGAAGTCGCCCGGTTGTTGGGAAGTGAAGCCCCCCCGGGGCACACGATCGAGACCTTCGCTAAATCTGTTGGTGCCGGTCCGCCGGTAGGCCTGCGCCGGCTCATCTTGGACGGACACACGCCCGCGACCCGGGCGATCAACCCCCGGACGAACGCGGAACAGTTCTATATCACGACCGCTGACGCGGAGGCGTTTCATGCCAAGTATTTCACGCCCAGGACGATGGCTAACGCCTATCGCAGGAGCTGGCAGAGCCTGCGTATTGAACTGCAGCAATACGGCACGGGACAGTTTAGACGTGACGATTGCGACTACGGGCGCATCTTCCTGCGCGACATGGTAGAGTGTTGTTTGGGTAAACCTCAACTCCATCGCTGAAAGGTCACCGAAAGGGACGAACTCGTGGATGTGGTCAAATTTGTCACGAGAACGGCCCAGACTGGACATGCTTAATGCTCTAGCCCATCTTCCAATGGGTCTTGCCTGCCACCCAGCACCTGAACTTCATCGCCATTCGGAAACAAGTAGCCGACAAGGTCAGCGATCAGTGGTTCCATAAAGGGCATGCGAGCGCGGAAATCATCTGCGGTTTTGTTTGCGTAGTGCCTGGCCATCGGCCCCTTGCCTTCCTGTTCGAACTCCTTTTTTACGAAGATCGCCCAGTCCTGGTGAAGGTGCTGATCCAAAGTTGTTTCAGCATTCACGATCTGGTTATTTAGGTCCTTCGAGATAACGCTAGGAACGTTCCTTGTTTTCAGATAGCCGCGATCGTCAGCCCAAACCCACGCGTCCTTGTCATAGAGACACTCAAGGACAACTGGAACCCGGAACCCAGCCTGAAGCGCTGGGAATAGGTGTGGTGGCGTAGGCAGTTTAAAGCACTTCGCCGACTTTATATTATCGGGGACAGCATTCCAATTCTGAAGGGCGACCTTAGCTTCGGGGTCTAAATCCAGCAGGCCCACTGCCTTGGGCAGTTCCGGATGATGCTTCGCCCGGCTCCGCCATGATAGGAGCATGTCGATTACGTAGTTGATCCCAGCCCCAGCTTTGGTCTCTACATCGATATCGTCGGCCCTTTCAGTCGCAAATACTCTCAGGGCCTTACTGATGATCAGTTTATCGGATTCGCCCTCGACGAAGATTTTCCGGCGGTTGGCCTGGCCAATTCGCTCAACCTCGGCTCGGGCTTGTTCTTGACGCCGCACCCTGTCCTCTATTTCAGTAACCAGGGGTGCAAACAGAGCGGTGGTTCCCATCCGAACATCTAGATCCCCAAGTTCGGTGGCTTGTTTGGTTCCCTCTTCAACTCCCTCACGGAAAATATGGTGACAGGTAATCAGTCTCCCGTCCTCCTGCTTCTTTCGGTGCAGATTGTAGAAGACTGGGGAATGTGTGGTGAGGAATATTTGGGAGACCCCATGGCCTATGAAACTCCAAAACTGGTCGGCAAGTTGCACGCAACTGGAAAGTTCCAGATTGTTCTCAGGCTCTTCATATCCCCAGATGAACGTATGGGGTTGAGCGCCCCGCACCTGCAGGCTGCGTTTTTTGTCCGCCATGAATTTCAGAATCAGCGGGATGTGTCTGGCCTTTATCCCGTCGCCCCGCTCGTTGAGCGAAATGTCCTGGCCCTCGCTAAGGAAATCGAGGCTTTCGAAAATGTGGCTCAAGTCCTTGGGCAGAGCCAAGCGGGAACGGAAACCGAGGGACGCCGTGATTTGCGTTGTCAGATCTTCTAGCTGATGGGATATTGACTGCTCGAACTCTTGGCTTGAATCACGGAATGCCCTGTCTGCAACTTCGGCAATGATGTCGTATATGCTGGCCCTGAGTTCAGAGAAATATTCTACGTCTTTGATCGCAGGCACATAAACAAAATTGATGTTCCGAAGCAGTCCGTGAGCGTTTGACTGTCTTGGAATTTCAACCGTTTCGATATTTGCCCCACCACGTGGACCGGCCACGTGCCGCCGTCCGGAGTATTCGCTATGAACCAGCCCCTCGGAACGCCATCGTCGCTCCCAGACCACGAAATCGCCGTTTGTAGCTCGATAAGCCTCTGGTAACTCAATTTCAAGCTTGATGGAGATTTCCTTGGCCCGTCGGTTCGGGTTGTTAAAAACGTTGTGATCGACTTCAAAGTTGAGATCATCGCCAGGCATTGTCCGGCCGTTGAAGAACAGGTTCAGGGCTCTGAGGACGTTGGACTTCCCCGAGTCGTTCTTGCCGACCAGAACGGCCAGTTTACCCGGCGAAAACGACAGACTGCGCGCCGACCGGAAATTTCGTATTTCGATGTTGATGATGTGGAGGCTCATGAACTCTCTGAAATAATATATTATTAATCCGGTGCACGTTGGCAGACACATGGACCGCGCGCAATCTTAAGCTGTTCTAAATCTTTGCTACTGCTACGGGGCGGGCGCCCAAACAATTTGAAACAAGTTAATTTGGAAGACCCGACCGCTGATCACTGCTGCGGTTTTTGATCGCCCGAAAAAACTCTTGACAGCCTATGCGCAGGCTTTTGGTTTCGCCTGCGCACGGTTATGGTTTTTCTCGGTCCTCGCGCAAAACATCAGCCGCATTTGCTATGCCCGCAGGCACGGCAGGTCATGCAGCCTTCGATCATCACCATTTCATACGCGCCGCAAGACGGACAGCCAGAGGGTCGCGCACCGGTTTGCGCCGCCGGGTCCGATACCAGCCCCAGCCCTGCCCCGTCGATAAACCCGATCCGCACCAAGTGCTGTTCAATCACCCCACCAATGGCCGCGAGAATAGAGGGGATATACTGCCCCTGCACCCAAGCCCCACCGCGCGGGTCGAACACGGCTTTCAGTTCTTCCACCACGAAAGACACATCGCCCCCGCGCCGGAACACCGCAGAGATCATTCGTGTCAATGCCACGGTCCAAGCGTAATGTTCCATATTCTTGGAGTTAATGAAAATCTCGAACGGGCGGCGGTGGCCTGCGATCACTGTGTCGTTGATGGTGACATAGATCGCATGTTCCGAGCCGGGCCATTTCAGCTTGTAGGTGTGGCCTTCCAACGCTTCGGGCCGGTCGAACGGGTCAGACAGGTAGACGACATCGCCACCGGCCTTGGGGGCGGGTTGGGCCTCTGACACCGACAGGACGGACCCCGTCACGTCATTCGGGCGGTAGGTGGTACAGCCTTTGCAGCCCATGTCCCACGCCGCCAGATAGACATCCTTGAAGGCATCGAAGGAAATATCCTCGGGGCAGTTGATGGTTTTTGAAATACTGCTATCGACCCATTTCTGCGCCGCTGCCTGCATTTTCACATGGTCCATGGGGGCAAGCGTCTGGGCCGTCACCACATGATCGGGCAAGGGCGCATCCCCGTGCATCTGACGCCAAAGGGCAACGGCATAATCCTCGACCACCTCTTCCGTGCGCGAGCCGTCCTTTTGCAAAACCTTGCGGGTGTAGCTTGTGGCGAAGATCGGCTCAATGCCAGAGCTGACATTGCCCGCATACAGGCTGATCGTCCCAGTGGGCGCGATAGAGGTCAAAAGCGCGTTGCGAATACCGTGCTCGGCCACCGCCGCGCGCACATCCGCATCCATCGTCTGCATGGTGCCCGACGCCAGGTAGGCGTCCCGCTCGAACAGCGGAAACGCCCCCTTCTCGCGCGCCAATTCGACACTGGCCAGATAGGCGGCGCGGGCCACCGCGCGCATCCAGGCATCGGTCTGGGCCACAGCTTCATCAGACCCGTATCGAAGGCCAGTCAGAACCAAGGCATCGGCCAAACCCGTCACGCCCAGCCCGATGCGGCGTTTGGCTTGAGCTTCCTGCGCCTGCGCATCCAGCGGGAAGCGAGACACGTCCACAACATTATCCATCATCCGCACGGCCACACGCACAAGGTCGTCCAGCGCGGTCACATCCAGTTTCGCGGCCTCGGTGAACGGTTCCGCAACCAGCCGCGCCAAATTGATCGACCCCAGCAAACACGCGCCATAAGGCGGCAGGGGTTGTTCGCCGCACGGGTTGGTCGCGGCAATGGTTTCGCAATAGGCGAGGTTGTTGGCGGCGTTGATCCGGTCGATGAAAATCACCCCCGGCTCGGCATAGTCATAGGTCGCACGCATGATCTTGTTCCACAGGTCACGCGCCTGCACCGTGCGATACACCTTGCCGTTAAACACCAGATCCCAAGAGCCGTCGGCCTTGACCGCATCCATGAACGGGTCTGTCACCAGAACCGACAGGTTGAACATGCGCAGCCGTGCGGCGTCCTGCTTGGCGGTGATGAAATCTTCAATGTCGGGGTGGTCGCACCGCATGGTGGCCATCATTGCGCCGCGACGGCTACCCGCCGACATGATGGTGCGGCACATCGCATCCCACACATCCATGAACGAGAGCGGGCCAGAGGCATCTGCCGCCACGCCATGCACCGCCGCCCCCTTAGGACGGATGGTGCTGAAATCATAGCCAATCCCACCGCCTTGCTGCATGGTCAGCGCGGCCTCTTTCAGCATATCGAAAATACCGCCCATGCTGTCGGGAACGGTGCCCATAACAAAGCAGTTGAACAGCGTCACGCTGCGCCCCGTTCCAGCCCCTGCGGTAATGCGGCCCGCAGGCAGGAACTTGAAATCCTCCAGCGCGTTATAGAACTGATCTTCCCATGCGGCAGGGTCAGCTTCGGCCTGCGCCAAAGCCCGCGCGATCCGGCGCCAGCTTTCCTCGACCGTCTGGTCCAGAGCGGTGCCATCAGCTCCCTTCAAACGATATTTCATGTCCCAGATTTGTTCGGCAATCGGGGCAGAGAAGCGGCTCATGGTGGCATCCTTTGGGGTTGGCGCAAGGGAGATGACAAATAGGGCTTGCAAAGACATCGGTCAACGCTGTCATGACACTGTTATCCCCGCGACACACAAGGACTAGCATGAGCGAGCTTTCAAAAGGATGGGCCGGTGTGGTCGCAGCACTTGGGGCCACGACCATCCTTGGCTATGGCGCGATCTTCTACGCCTTCCCAATTCTCGTGCCTTTCGTGGCGGCAGAATTCGGCGTCTCTCCGGCAACCCTGTTCGGGATGTTTTCTGTCGGCCTGTTCCTTGGCGGCGTCTTGTCCAGCCGGTTCGGGGGCTGGCTGGACCGCTTCGGTGCGCCGCGCGTCATGACCTTGGCAAGCGCGGCGGTCGCCGGTCTGTTCGCGGGCTTGGCAGCCGCACCGAATATCTGGGTCTATGGCGCGTTGATCGTCACGCTGGAAGCCATCAGCTTTCTGGTGCTTTATGATGCGGCCTTTGCTGCATTGGCGCTGCGTGTGCCGCGTGGCACGCGGCAAGCCATCACGCGGCTGACGCTGATCGGCGGCTTTGCCTCGACGCTCTTCTGGCCACTGACCGGCTGGATGGTCGAATCCATCGGCTGGCGCGGCTGCTACATGGTATTCGCCGGGCTGCACCTGATGGTCGCCTTGCCTTTGCATGGCTGGATCGCGGCGTTGGGCCGCAAAATGAACCTAGCGGCCCAAAGCGAAGCTGCGCCAGCCCCCGACAGGGCGGCCGTTCCCCAGCACCACTCCAAGCGCGCATTTTGGCTTTTGGGCGTCAGTTTCGCGCTGACCGGCATCGCGATAGCAGCCTTTGGCGTGCATCTGGTGCCGGTGCTGCTGGAGCGGGGTCTGGGCCAGACGGCTTATTTGGTCGGCATGGCCATGGGGCCGACCCAAGTTCTGGTGCGGGTGGTCGATGCGACGCTGTGGCGTGGGTTTCACCCGCTAAGCGTGGCGCTGATTTCCGGCAGCGCAGTGGCCCTGGCTGTGGCCGTTCTGTTGGTGCCCAGCAGTGACATGGGGCTTGCCTTGGCCTTCGCGGTGCTCTTTGGCGCCGGGCAAGGGCTGGCCAGTATCGTGCGCGGGGCGGTGCCGCTGGCCTTGTTCGGACCGGCCGGCCTGGGCCAACGCTTGGGACAACTTGCAGGCTTGCGCAATGTCAGCGCGGCGGCAGCCCCGGTGCTGTTTGCGGTGGCGCAACAAACGATTGGGCTGTCAGCAACGCTGTGGCTGTGTCTGGTGATCGCTCTGGCGGGGCTGGCTTTGCTGATCCCCTTGCGCAAACTGGCGCTGGCGCATTGATCTGGCTTGCCCACAGGCGCCACCACGTTAATTAGGGGGCATGGCAAAGCTCAATCTGATTAAAATATGCGTCGGCGCGGAAACCGTCGAAGACCTGCTGGGCTGGCAGCGCCACCCGCGCGCGAAAGGGCCGGATGGCATGCCCCGCCACGTCACGCGCATGTGGCCCAAACGGGCCGAGGAACTGCTGGCCGGGGGCTCGCTTTACTGGGTGTTCAAAGGCTCCATCCTCGCACGGCAACGCATTTTGCGGCTGGACGAGGTGACAGGGGCTGACGGCATCACCCGGTGTGGCATCGTGCTGGACCCAGCTGTTGTGCGCACCACCGCCGCCACGCGCCGCCCATTTCAGGGCTGGCGCTACCTGAAACCTGAAGACGCCCCCGCAGACCTGCCCAAGGCCCGCAAAGGCGATGACAGTTTACCGCCGGACCTTGACGCAATGCTGGCCGAGATCGGGTTGCGCTGAAACATGCCAGCCACAAGCTGAAACCTGTTTTTGGCTTGTAGGCGCAGCGCGCCAGAAACCTCAGCCGATCTGCGACAGCGCCGGAAAGGTTTCCAGCAGCCACCAGCTAAATCGGGTAAACGCACCCGTGACCATGGCAAGGCCGACCAGCAACAACAGCCCGCCCATGACCTTCTCTATCATTCCCATATGTCGCTTCAGATGGGTCATCAGCGTCATGGATCGTTGCACAAAGATCGCCGCCAACAGAAACGGCAGCCCCAGCCCCAGGGCATAGACCCCCAGCATCAGCGTGCCACGGGCCGAATCGGCCTGTGTTGCGGCCATGGAAAGGATCGCCCCCAGAACCGGGCCGATGCATGGCGTCCAGCCAAAGGCAAAGGCCAGCCCCAGCACATAGGCACCAAAAGCAGAGCCGCCCTTGTCACCCGCATCAATCCGGGCCTCGCGCATCAGGAACGGAATGCGGAACACGCCCAGGAAATGCAGCCCGAACACGATGACCACAGCCCCCGCGATCTGGCCGAACAATTCGGCGTTTCGCAAGAACAAGTTGCCCATAGTCGAGGCGGTGAACCCCAGGATCAGGAATACCGTAGACAGCCCCATCACGAAGAACAGCGCGGGCACGATCGTGCGCCGCCGCTGCGCGCCCGATGTCATTTCCTGCATCGACACGCCCCCCATATAGGCAAGGTAAGGCGGCACAATAGGCAGCACGCAGGGCGATAGAAAAGACAACACACCGCCGGCAAAGGCGATGAGCAGCGCGGGCATCAGGGCTGCATCAAATAAGTCAATTCCGAACATCGGGAGCCTTTGGTAACTGTCGTGTCGAACCTAATCCAACCGCAGGCAAAGATCACGCGCCTGCGCCGTCACTTTCCCGTGGCTTAGGAGGGTGACGGCGCAGAGCGCAGGGCTTAACGCGACCACCAGCCACGCCGACGCGGCTTTTCTGCCACTGGCGCAGGCGCTTCGGAGGACGCGGGTTCTGGTGTTGCCGCCTCGGTCGCCTCAGCCTCTGGCGCCTCAGCCTCTGGCGCCTCAGGTTCGGATGTATCCGCTACGGTGTCTACCGTGGCAGGTATGGGCGCATCTTCGACCGCAACGGGCGCTGGCACAGGTTCCTTGGACGCGGGCGTGGTCTCTGCCGCAGGCTCTGCAACTGGCGCGTCTTGCACTGTGTCAGATGCCGACGCTTCAGCGGCCTCCGGCGCAAGCCCGGGCGTGGTCTCTGCCGGTTGGTCGGTGGCAGGCTCGGCGCTGCTCTCGACAGGCGCATCTGCTGCGGCCACCGGCTTGCGACGGCTGCGACTACGGCGCGCAGGCTTCTTTTCCGCCACAGCTTCGCTGCCATCTGCGGCCGGGGCTTCGACACCCTCGGCCTCGACTGCGGCTTCTGCCACGGGTTTCTTGGCCCGCGAGGCGCGCTTGCGCTTGGGCTTCTCGGCGGGGGCCGCCTCGGGTGCAGCCGCCTCGATGGCATCGGGCTCTGCTGCTGCATCGGCCTCGGTCGCAGTGCCGGAATCCGTTACGGATTCCGGACCGGATTCCGAATCGGAATCCGGTGTTGCGTCCTCAGACCCGGTTTCGCCATCCTTACCGCCGCGCCGACGCCGACGACGCCGACGCTTCTTGCGTGGCTGGTCGTCGGTGTCGTTCTTGGGCTCGCTCGTGGCCTCCGCGTCCTCTTCGGGCGCTTCGGGTTCCTCCAGCTCTTCTTCCAACTCCGGCATCAGCTTGCTGTCCATAGACACCACCGCCGCTTGCGGGGTCGGCACACGGGTCGCTGTCTTGAACTTCTCGATCACAAAATCAGGGCTGATCATGGACGGATCGGCCTCTAACCGCACCGCCATACCGAACCGCGCCTCAATCTGCGCCAGATGTTCCCGCTTGTAGTTGAACAGGAAGTTGATCACGGCGGCAGGCGCGCGCACCAGAACCTCAAGCGATTTGCCGCGCGTGCCCTCTTCCTCGATCTGGCGCAGCACGGTCAGCGCCATACTGTCATCAGACCGGATCAGCCCGGTGCCGTGGCAATGTGCACAAGGCTGCGTGGTTGCTTCCAACATGCCGGGGCGCAGGCGCTGGCGGCTCATCTCCAGCAGGCCAAATCCTGAGATGCGGCCAACCTGAATTCGCGCGCGATCAGATTTCAACTTATCTTTCAGCATCTTCTCGACAGCGGCGTTATTCTTGCGCTCTTCCATGTCGATGAAGTCGATCACGATCAGCCCGGCCAGGTCGCGCAAGCGCAACTGGCGTGCAATTTCTGCCGCCGCTTCCAGATTTGTCTTGACCGCCGTATCCTCGATCGACCCCTCACGCGTGGCGCGCCCAGAGTTGATGTCGATCGCCACCAACGCCTCGGTAATCCCGATCACGATATACCCACCCGAAGGCAGTTGCACCGTGGGGTTGAACATGCCGGTTAACGTGGTTTCAACCTGGTAGCGCGCGAAAAGCGGCAGGCCTTCATCATACAGCTTCACGTTCTTGGCGTGGGACGGCATGATCATCTTCATGAAGTCCTTGGCCACGCGATACCCGGCTTCACCTTCGACCAGAACCTCTTCGATATTCTTGCTATACAGGTCGCGGATGGACCGCTTGATCAGGTTGCCTTCTTCATAAATCGGGGTGGGCGCGATGGATTTCAGCGTCAGATCGCGGATCTGCTCCCACAGGCGTAGCAGGTATTCATAGTCGCGCTTAATCTCTGCCCTGGTACGGTTCGCGCCTGCGGTGCGAATAATCAGCCCCGCCCCTTCCGGCACAATGATCTCACCCGCGATGGCTTTCAGCTTTTGGCGGTCGGCGGCATTGGTAATCTTGCGGCTAATCCCGCCTCCGCGCGCGGTGTTGGGCATAAGCACGCAATACCGGCCCGCCAGCGACAGGTAGGTGGTCAGCGCCGCGCCCTTGTTGCCGCGCTCTTCCTTGACGACCTGCACCAGCATGATCTGGCGCACCTTGATGACTTCCTGAATTTTGTAGCGGCGCATGCGCGGCTTGCGGCGCGGGCGCGCCTCTTCGATCGGGTCGCCGTCAGAGACGGATTCGATCCGGTCATCGAGGTCGCTTGCATGTTCGGCCGCGACATAGGCCTCTTCTGCCGCTTCCGCGTCAGAATCGTCTTCGGCAAATGTAGTGTCAACTTCTGTCGCGGCGGATTCTACCGTGCCGACGGCGCTGTCAGACGCTGCCGCGTTATCGGCATCATCCTCAGAACCTTGCTGCTCTGCAACGGTGGCCGACGCGTCGTCACCTTCAGGGCTGCGCACATCGCCGTCGCCCGACGGCTCGACAATGTCCATCCCGGCAATCGCGCCAGTCTGCACCTGATCGTCAGCCTCGACCGTTTCGGCCTTGGCAGATTTGCGTCGATTGCTGGAGCGGCGTGGCTTGCGGGCCGGTTTCTCGGCCTTGGGGGCGTCGTCATCTTCGGCATCGGCGGCAAGCGCGCGCTCTTCTTCCAGAAGTGCCGCGCGGTCGGCGGCGGGGATCTGGTAGTAATCTGGGTGAATCTCGTTAAAGGCTAGAAAGCCATGACGGTTGCCCCCGTAATCGACAAAAGCCGCCTGAAGCGACGGTTCGACCCGTGTAACCTTGGCTAGATAGATGTTGCCGGCAAGTTGACGGCGGCTGGCGGTTTCAAAATCGAATTCCTCGACCTTGTTACCATCCACCACGACAACGCGGGTTTCCTCCGCGTGGGTGGCATCGATGAGCATTTTCTGTGACATTGTGTTCCGTTGCATCCGGGGTCACGCGGGCGCACGGGCACAATGCCGGGCGGCGCATTTGGCGTGATGGGATGGCTTGTCAGAGCGCCAAACGAAACCATATTCACACATCTGTCTATCAGCACCGCGGCAGACGCACTGCTGCGGGATAGATTCGGGATGCGCTTCGGTCCGTTCATCGCGGTTCCAAAAGTGCCACGTCAACGTGGCTGTTCAGGTTACGCCCGATCATTCGTGAAAACGAGGCGGGCTGTTCAAGCCTTGCGGCCTATCCATCTGCCAAGGGGACGCGGCGAATTCAGCGCGACCATCCACCAGAGCAGCGAAATCTGTCGGGGTTTGCAATTGGTTTGCAGACCTTAACTCCGGTAGCATAGACCTCTAGTGCGATAAATGACAATGGCAATTCAACGTCCTGCGGAAAAACGCAGGACATCAGACATAGTCAGACCGGACGAGCCCGTATTTCGCCATCTTTTCGTTCAGCGTTCGGCGTGGCAGGCGCAACTCTTCCATCACAGCCGCAATAGCACCCTTGTGTCGCCGCATCGTGTTGTCGATCAGGATACGCTCAAACGCTTCCACATGCTCTTTCAGAGGCTTGCCATCGGTGGTCAGCGCTTCGCCAGACGCCTCGTTATCGGCCATGACCAACGACATGAGCGCGCCATCCTCGCGACGGCTTTGCAATACGCAACGCTCGGCGATGGTCACAAGCTGGCGCACATTGCCGGGCCAGGGGGCCTGCAACAATTGCGCCGCGTCCGGCATGGACAATTCCGGCGCCGGGCAACCGTATTCCTCCGCGAAACGGGCCAGATATTCGTTGAACAGCGCGATGATGTCCTCACCCCGCGCGCGCAGAGGCGGCAGCACGATCTGATGCGCGCCAAGACGGAAAAACAGGTCCGGGCGCAAGGCGTCCTCCAGCGTCTGGTCCTGCTTGTGCCCATTGCAAACAGCTATGATACGGGTTTCAGGCGGGCTGCCCTGCGCATCGACATAAGCCAGCAACCGGGCCTGAACCGGCTCTGACACCGCCTCGATATCTTCCAAAACCAATGTGCCGCCGCGCGCGATGTCGGCCAATGGGCGCTCGGCGCTGTCCGTGGCGGCGGGACCAAAGAGCCGCGCGATCAGGGTCGCGTCTTCAAGGCCCGCGCAATTAAGCGATACCAGCTTGCGGCCCGACCGGCTGCCCACCGCGTGCAGAGCATGGGCGACCAGCGTCTTGCCAGTGCCGGTTTCGCCGTCAATCAGCACATGCCCATCGGCCTGCCCGATATCCAGAATATCCTCACGCAGCCGCTGCATAAGCGCCGAGTCCCCGATCAGACGTTTCATCATTGTCGGGCCGTCGGCCAGTTCGGTGCGCAAGGCGCGCGCTTCCATCGCCTGCGCGCGCGCTTTCGCCGCGCGTTCGGCCAATGCCATCATCTTTTCTGGATTGAATGGCTTTTCCAGGAAATCATAGGCCCCCAGACGCATCGCTTCGACCGCCATAGGCACATCACCATGCCCGGTTATCAGGATGACCGGGATCGTGCTGTCCACGGCAATCAACCGCTTCAGCAAAGCCATACCATCCAGCCCCGGCATACGGATATCGGTAATGACCACGCCGGGAAAATCGCTGTTGATGGCTGCGATTGCCTCTGCCCCATCGGCATAGGTTTCGGTCGTGAACCCGGACAATGCCAACCATTGGCTGATGGATTGGCGCATATCCTGTTCATCATCGACAATGGCAACATGCATGGCGCGGCTCATGGGCGCGATCCTTTCATTTTCCGCCAGATGGCCCAAGCCCGACATGACAGGCAAGCGGTTTCAGGGCACATTCGCGTTACGCCCCTTTCTGAGTGGGGGCAATGTGGCGCGGAAATTCAACCTCGAACACAGCGCCGCCCTCGCCGGGGTTCAGGGCCGTCAGGCGCCCACCATGATCCTTGACGATCCCCGAGGAAATAGCCAGCCCAAGGCCCACCCCCTGCCCGGCGGGTTTGGTGGTATAGAAGGGTTCAAACAGGCTATCGATATCAGCAATCCCCACGCCATTGTCGCGCACCGTCAACTTGGCAGTATCGCCTTGGCTAAGGATGATGTCGATCTGCGGGGCATTGGTGCCCTTGGTCGCATCCACAGCGTTGCGCACAAGGTTCAGGATAACCTGTTCGACCCGGACGCTGTCACCAAGGATCATGACCGGATCAGGCGGCACGGTGCGCACCAGCAAAACCCGGCTGTCGCGCAAAAGCGGCTCCATCATGGTGAGGGCATCAGCGATGCAGGTGCGCAAGTCGATCGGGGCGAAGGCTTCGCCGCCCTTGCGGGCAAAGGATTTCAATGTCCGTGCAATCGCGCCCATACGGTCGATCAGGTCATCAATCCGTTGAAAAGAGGCCAGTGCTTCTTCGGTGCGCTTGCGCCGCAACAGCAGGCGCGCCCCGGCAAGATAGGTCTTCATGGCCGCAAGGGGCTGGTTCAGCTCATGGCTGACAGACGCCGACATTTCGCCCAAAGACGCCAGTTTCGAGGATTGCGCCAAGGTTTGTTCGGCCACGGCCAGATCTTTTTGCATCCGCACCCGTGCCGCGATCTCGCGTTGCAGACGGGCGTTAAGCGCGCGCAATTCCTCAGATTCACGCTGGAACACGGCCGATTGCGTGTAAGCGCGGCGGCTGAGGATGTAGAAGGTCAGCGCAAGAAGCAGCGCAAAGCCTGTCAAAACCAGCGCCAGCGCCGCGTTTACCTGCTCGCGCACCGAATCATATCGGGTAAAGCTGACCAAACGCCAGCCCCGGAATGGCACTCGCACTTCTGACCGCAACACGGCCTCGCCGCGCAGGAATGCATCGGGCGACGGTTGCGTCCAGTCCGTGGTCGCACGAAAAGCGCGGGCGATTGCGGATGGCGCATCGCGGATCGCAAGCGCCTCCTCCACCGACCGCCCACGCCAGCGCGGTTCGGTGGCCAGCACGATTCGCCCAGAGGATTCCAGAAGCGCCACAGCATCGGCAAAGCCGGCCCAACTGCGCTCGAATTTGGACAGGTCAGCAGAGACGACGACCACCCCCAGCACATCGCGCCCGTCACGCACAGCGCGCGAAAAAGTAAAACTAAACCCGCCGCTATCCAACTCGCGTGTCTGGAAGATAGTCTCGGGGGTGCGGCGCGCCTCGACAAACGCCGCGTCAGAGGACCGCAGCGTGCCCAGAATGTTGCGATCGGTCGCCCCTACGGTGCGCCCGTTCTGGTCCAGCAATTCGATAGAGGCCGCCCCGATCTCGTCTTGCAAGTCGATCAGGCGTTGCGAAATGGTCGCGAAATTCGCGTCGCGTAACGCATCCGCGATGACAGGGTCACGCGCCAACAGCAGCGGCACAACCGAGTTGCGTTGCAATTCGGACTGGATGTTGCCGGAATACAGAACCAGCCGCAATTCCGCGCGGTTACGGGTCGCATCGGTAAAGCTGGTGGATAACCAGTCGTTCAGAAACCAAGTGCTGCCCGCCGCGATCAGCAACAACGCCAAAACAGCCGCCCGCCCCCAAAGCGGTATGCCAAGGATGCTGGCACGGCGGTTGTCCAGGTCGGGTGGGCTAATCATGGCCGCAAGGATATTGCGATTAGCCCGACCGCTCAAGCGAGGCGTTTTCAGCCGGGCACGAAAGCGCCGATTAACCCGGCGAAAACCGCACGGCCATCGGCGCTACCCTGCGCGGCGTCCAATGCGCGTTCAGGATGAGGCATCATCCCAAGCACGCGACGGTTATCAGACAAGATGCCCGCAATATCGCCATCCGACCCGTTAGGGTTCTGTGCATAGGTAAAGGCCACACGCCCCTCGCCTTGCAGCCGCGCGACGGTGTTTGCATCTGCGGTGAAATTGCCGTCATGATGCGCCACAGGAATGTTGATCTGCGCGCCCTCGGAATAGCCCGAAGTAAAGGCGCTATCCGTCGTCACCACGTTCAGGCCGACCGGTTTGCAGACGAATTTAAGCCCGGCATTGCGCAGCAAAGCCCCCGGCAAAAGCCCCATTTCCAAAAGCACCTGAAAGCCGTTGCAGATGCCCAGAACGTAGCCCCCGGCCTGTGCATGGGCCGCGATGGCGGTGCCGATGGGCGACCGCGCGGCAATCGCACCGCAGCGCAGGTAATCACCATAGGAAAACCCGCCGGGCAAACCGACCACGTCCACGCCAGCTGGCAGGGCGGTGTCCTTGTGCCATACGCGCACGACCTCTGCGCCCGATTGCTCAAAAGCAACGGCCAGGTCGCGGTCGCAGTTCGACCCCGGAAATGTAATGACAGCGGCTTTCATCCGTTACCCTTCCAGAGGTTCCAGCGCATAGCTTTCGATGACAGTATTCGCCAGCAGCTTTTCACACATGGCGCGGGCCTGTTCTTCGGCACGGACCGGATCTGTTTCGGCAAGATCGAGTTCGATCATCTTGCCTTGGCGAACCTTGTTGACCCCCTCAAAGCCAAGCGAGCCAAGCGCATGGCGCACGGCCTCGCCCTGTGGGTCCAGAACGCCGGGTTTAAGGGTGACGATGACACGCATTTTCATGGAACAAACTACCTTTTAATTCATCAACTTGGGTTTGGGCATGGGCGTCGCGTTGCGCGGCATCACACCAAGGCGGCGCGCGACTTCGGAATAGGCGTCGGTCAGGCTGCCCAGATCGCGGCGGAACACGTCCTTGTCCAGTTTCTGCCCGGTCTTGATATCCCACAACCGGCAGGAATCAGGGCTGATCTCATCGGCAATGACAAGGCGCTGCATGTCACCCTCGAACTGGCGGCCAATTTCGATTTTGAAATCGACCAGCGTGATACCCACGGCCAGCATGATCCCCGACAGGAAATCATTCACACGAACGGCCAAGGCGACCATGTCGTCCAGGTCCTGATGGCTGGCCCAGTTGAAGGCGAGGATCTGATCCTCGCTCACCAGCGGGTCGCCCAGTTTGTCGTCCTTGTAATAGAATTCGATGATCGGGCGCGGCAGGCGCGTGCCTTCCTCTATTCCAAGACGCTTCGACATGGACCCGGCGGCAATGTTGCGGATCACCACTTCCAGCGGGATGATCTCTACCGCGCGGATCAATTGCTCGCGCATGTTGATACGCTTGATGAAATGCGTCGGCACCCCGATCTGGTTCAACCCGGACATAACGAATTCCGACAGCATGTTGTTCAACACGCCTTTACCGTCGATCACGTCGCGCTTTTCGGCGTTGAAGGCGGTCGCGTCGTCTTTGAAATACTGCACCAGCGTGCCGGGCTCCGGCCCTTCATAGAGAATCTTGGCCTTACCTTCATAGACTTTGGTGCGGCGTGCCATCGGCAATCTCCAATAGGGGAAGCACCGCGAAACGCGGTGTTGTCTGGGGTGCCTATACTCTAGCACTGGCGCGGTCGCAAGCTAAGCCGTTCGCGTCATTTACCCCGGTTTGACCTTGCAGCAAAGCCGCCCAATGGGCATATGTTATCTAACATTACACAAACTGACGAGGGCCAGTCATGACCACTTTCAACGACCGCGAACGCGCCTTTGAAAACAAATACGCCCATGACGCGGAAATGCAGTTCAAGGCCGTTGCGCGCCGCAACAAAAAGCTGGGTATTTGGGCAGCGGGCATGCTGGGCAAGACCGGCGATGCGGTCGAGGCATATGCGATGGAAGTCATCCGCGCCGATTTCGAAGAAGAAGGCCATGAGGACGTGTTCCGCAAGGTCGCCGCTGACCTGGATGGGAAGGCCGACGAAACCACGATCCGCGCCAGGATGGCTGAACTGCTGGCAGAGGCGAAAGCCGAACTCGCCGAGGGTTGAGTCCCGCGCGCAGTTTACATTTGATCTGCTCCCCTGCTTTGCGCTAAGCGCGCCCTGACACCGGGGCGAGCCTGTCCCGTATTGAGTGGGACCATGCACATGACCGACGCGCTGACAGAGCTTCTTGCAACCCGTGACTGGCTTCTGGCCGATGGCGCGACCGGCACCAACCTGTTCAACATGGGTTTGCAATCGGGCGATGCGCCCGAATTGTGGAATGCCGACGAACCCGAGAAGATTCGCGCGCTCTATCGTGGCGCTGTAGATGCCGGGTCGGATCTGTTCCTGACAAACACATTCGGCGGCAATGCCAGCCGGATGAAACTGCACGCAGCCGAATCGCGCGTGCATGAATTGAACCGCCTTGGTGCAGAGCTTGGCCGCGAGGTGGCGGATGCCAGCGGGCGCCGCGTGATCGTCGCAGGGTCCATGGGGCCAACGGGTGAAATCATGGCGCCGATGGGCAGCCTGACCCACGCGCTGGCGGTTGAGATGTTCCACGAACAGGCCGAAGGCCTGAAAGCGGGCGGGGCCGATGTGCTCTGGGTCGAAACCATTTCCGCCCCAGAGGAATACAAAGCCGCCGCAGAGGCCGCCGCGCTGGCCAACATGCCATGGTGTGGCACCATGAGCTTTGACACCGCCGGGCGCACCATGATGGGGCTGACCTCTGCTGCGATGGTGCAAATGGTGGACAAACTGGCGCATAAACCGCTGGCATTTGGCGCAAATTGCGGTGTTGGTGCGTCTGACCTGCTGCGCACGGCACTTGGCTTTGTCGAAGCGGGCGCCAGCCTGCCGATTATCGCCAAGGGCAACGCGGGCATCCCGAAATATGTCGACGGGCATATCCATTACGATGGCACGCCTGACCTGATGGCCGACTACGCCGTGTTGGCCCGCGATTGCGGCGCACGAATTATCGGTGGGTGCTGCGGCACGATGCCCGAGCACCTGCGCGCCATGCGTGCGGCGCTGGAAACCCGCGCCCCTGGACCGCGCCCGGACCTGGACACGATCAAAACCCGGATCGGTGGCTTTTCCTCTGCCGTGGACGGAACAGAGGCCGACAGCGCCGATGCGCCAACGCGCCGTGGCAATCGCCGCCGCCGCGAAACCTGACGGGCTATAGCGCGCGATACACCTGGCCCAGCTTTGGCGGGGCGCAGGTCGCCAAGTCCCGCACCAAGGTCGCAAATGGACGTGTCCGCCGCGACAAAATGCCCGACACCCTGACCAACATTCCAGTTCACGCGCCCGAAAGCGCGTTCTTTCGAGAGGTGTCTCCCATGTCTGATGAAGAAGAAATCATCCTCGCCAATCTGTCCGACGACGAACTGGTCGAGCAGATGATGGACGACCTTTATGATGGGTTGCGCGAAGAGATCGAGGAATCTGTCCGCATCCTGCTGGCGCGAGGTTGGACCCCCTATGACATCCTGACCAAGGCGCTGGTTGCGGGCATGACGATTGTCGGTCACGATTTCCGGGATGGCATTCTGTTCGTGCCCGAAGTGCTGCTGGCCGCCAATGCGATGAAGGGCGGTATGGCCATCCTGAAACCATTGCTGGTCGAAACCGGCGCGCCGCGCATGGGCAAGATGGTGATCGGCACCGTCAAGGGTGACATCCACGACATCGGCAAGAACCTTGTCGCCATGATGATGGAAGGCGCCGGGTTCGAGGTGGTCGACATGGGGATCAACAACGCGGTCGAAGCCTATCTGGAGGCGCTGGAACGCGAACAACCAGATATTCTGGGCATGTCAGCCCTGCTGACCACCACGATGCCTTATATGAAGGTTGTCATTGACACGCTGGTCGCCAAAGGGCTGCGCGACGATTACATCGTGTTGGTGGGGGGTGCGCCCCTGAATGAAGAATTTGGGCGCGCCATCGGCGCTGATGCCTATTGCCGCGATGCCGCGGTTGCGGTCGAAACCGCGAAAACGCTGGTTGCGCGCAAGCATAACCAGATGACGGCCGGCTGACGCCCACCGAGAGATTGCGCCTTGCCCGTGCCGGGCAAGCGCGCCACGGGGGCGCGGGGCCATTCGACCCCGCGCCCGTCTTTATTGCGATGCCGCGCATCAAGATCAGGGCCTTGCAAGCTGATATGTCGCGTCATGAGTATTTTTGGCAAGATGAAGCGCAAGCCTCAGTCAGAACGGCACCGGGGCCGAAACGGTCAACCCGCGCCCACCATCGGGATGCCGCAGCCGCAATTCGCGCGCGTGTAACATAAGGCGCGGAAAGGTCGCTGCGGTGTCGGTCGCGTAGAATGGATCACCAAGGATCGGGTGGCCCATCGCCAGCATATGCACACGCAACTGGTGGCTGCGCCCTGTCACAGGACTGAGACGAAGGCGCGAGCCATGCTCCTCGTGCCGCAAGAGCGCCCAGTCGGTTTGCGCCGGACGGCCGGTTTCATGGCATACCATCTGGCGCGGGCGGTTCGGCCAATCAACGGTCAGCGGAAGGTCAACCCGCCCCGCCTTTTCCGCCACCTGCCCCCAGACCCGCGCAATATATTGCTTGCGGGTCTGGCGCTTCTCGAACTGTAACCCAAGGTGACGCTGCGCCATTGGACTGCGCGCAAAGACAATCACGCCCGATGTGTCCATATCCAGCCGGTGCACCAGCAACGCTTCGGGAAACACGGCCTGCACACGGGCCAGCAGGCAATCGGCCAGATGCGCGCCACGCCCCGGCACTGACAAAACCCCGGCTGGCTTGTCGATGAAGACAAGTTCATGATCTTCATGCAGGATCACCAAGTCATCCTGCGGCGGCTGGTAAATGAAATCCGTCATGGGCCGGGTGTGCCGGAAATGGCAGGGTCGCGCAAGTTCCCGCGCTGCGTGATTGCCAGAGACCACCATTGCGGTATGCTGGCGGTCTGCAAGGGAGGGCCGCATGATAATTCACCGCACAATCCTGGCCATAGCAACCGTGGCGCTTGCGCCGGGTAGCTTGGGCGCTCAGACTCTGATCGACGCGACCGATCCAGCCCGAATTGCCGAGATCGCGCGCGGCTATGGCGCGGTTGAGGTCACGACCGATGCCGTTGGCGACCCGATGCTACGCGGGCGTATGGACGGCACACAATACGCTGTGCTGTTCTATGGCTGCCAAAGCGGGCGGGACTGCACCAACATCCAGTTTCAAGCGGCCTGGGTAAATACCGGGACAGCCACCGAAGGCAGAATGCAGGCGTGGAATGCGGCAAACCGGTTCGGCAAAGCCATGCTGGATGCAGAAAACGACCCTATGATCCAATGGGACGTGAACCTGTTTGGCGGGGTAAGCCGGACCAATCTGGACGACACATTCGACTGGTGGCGAATCGTTCTGGAAAATTTCGAAAACTACCTGGACTAACCTGCCGGACCTGGACCGGTCAGAGGCGGGATTGTATCGCGTAAACTTCGGCGTTGATGCTGGGCGCGTCGTAATGCAGTTCGCGCGTTATGACATCGGGCTTGGCTGCGATCTGTTCCATAAGCCGGTGCGGATAGTAGCCTGATTGCAAATCCTCGAAGCCGGGCAATTCGCGCAGGATAGCAATGGTCGAGATCGCGCAATGCGCAGGGGGCACCGGCCCGGCTTCGCTGGCAAGTTGCTTGGCGCGTAACGCCGTTTCCATCGAAACCGGGATGCGCTGCACCACGGTGTAATGCGTCTCGCGTGTATGGCTAAGGTAGAAGGAGGCGCCGATCCGCGGCGTGATCCCGTAGTGCAGATCGTTGCGCTCTGGCACGTTCGGGAGCGTCCAGCTGCCGGCCGGATCGAACAGCACGCGTTCATCCGCATTGATGAACAGCGCCGTGTGATCCCCGCGCTTGGTGCGGTAATTGATGACCGTTACGATGGTTAATTCCGCCTGCCCGCCGTGAATATAGCGCGCCGCCTGAACATCGGCATCCGGGGCCCAGACCCGCTCACCCGCACAAGCTGAAAGCGCCACGAAGGCCAGCACCATGAGTGTGAGCGCGCGAATCTGCGTCACAACCCGCCCAGAGATGATAGCCTGCATGATGATGCCGCCTTAAGCTCCGACAGAATCAGCCGTTTACCAGCCCGATGAAGATTAGCACGCCAATGCTGATCACCGTTCCCCAAGTGACCATACGAATGAAGCCATCAAAGGTCTTTTCCTGCGTGGTGGTGTCCATCTTGCCATGTTCATGCTCGGCCATGTCGCATACTCCGTATTCGCGTTGTCGCTTTGCTGATTATCGCATTGCCGCGAAGCTGTCATCCCTTTTGCGCATTGGTGGCACCAGTGCGGCGGACTGCGCGCGGATTCTTTGGTGTCGCCGCCTGCGGCCTTGCCGGAATGGCCGACAGGCGTGAAAGCTGACGCCGGATCACACCTTTTGCCAAAGCCATGCGCCACATTCGGACTTTGAGCGCCGGACGCGGCCCAGCCGTTCCAAATGGTTCAGATGCGCCACGGCCTCGACCAGAGCCAGCCCGTAAGTGCCTTCGGTGATCTGCCGTTTGAAAAGCGGCGCAAAACATGCGCTGGCGATGCGTGGTTCGGTCAGATGCTCCATCAGCCGTGCCAATGCGCCTTGGTGGTTGTCGATCTTCTGGCGCAGCCGCATGGGCAGGCCGGTGAAGGGAAGTTTGTGACCGGGCAGGACAAGGTGATCGTTGCGCGCCACGGTTTGGAACCGCGCGCAGCTTTCCAGCCATTCCGCCACCGGGTCAGCATTTGGTTCGGTCGCATAAACCCCCAGATTGGGCGAGATCGAGGGCAAAAGCTGATCCGCCCCCAGCACAAGGTTGCAATCGCGGCTCCAGAGCGTGACCTGATCGGGGGCATGGCCTTGACCCAGCCGCACATCCCAATCGCGCCCGGCGGCACGCAGTGTATCGCCTTCGGACAGACGGTCAAACCCAAGCGGCATGGGCGCGACCACATCGGCAAAGTTGAACGGGCGCTCAGCGGCCCGCTTGGCCAGTATGTCCGGGTCCATCCCCGCACTGCGCCAGAATTCCAGCGTTTCCGGTGGCGGGCGATCCTGATTGTCCAGCGTCAACATACGCGCAAACAGCCATGCTGTGCGCGAGGTCGCAAGCTTGGCGCCCCTGGCCTGAAACCAGCCCGCCAGCCCGATATGGTCGGGGTGGTGGTGGCTTACGATCACACGGGTCACGGGCTTTCCGCTGAGCGGCCCCGCAAGCAGCTTCACCCACGCGCCACGCGTGCGTTTGGTGTCGAAGCCGGTGTCGAACACAGTCCATCCTTCGCCATCATCCAGCGCGTAGACATTGACATGGTCCAAGGCCATCGGCAGCGGCATGCGCGCCCAGAACACACCGGGGGCTATTTCTACTGCGGTGCCTTCGTCGGGCGGCATCTCAAACGGGTAGCGAATGCCAGATGTCACGCAGTCATATCCTCTGGCGTCAGGTCCATATAGGCGGCGGGGTCGGCCCGCATGGCAGCCAGATGCGCAGCATATTCCGGGAGCATCTGGTCAAGATAAACGCGGGCCAAGGCCACGCGCGCGCCCTCTCCCGACGCGGCAGCCCGCAGGTGCATATCCGCACCCAACACCCGCGCGAAGGCGCGCAGATAGGCGGTTGCACCGGCGGCACGCGCTTCCATCCCTTGCCCCAGCATCCATTCTGTCGCTGCGCGCAAGGCTTGCACGGCCTCTGTCACGGGCGCGCCCATGCCAGACGCGCGGGCCGCTTTCGCCATCTCATCCAACACCGCAAAAACCGCCGCGCCACCATCGCTCAGCTTACGACCCACAAGATCCAGCGCCTGAATAGCGTTGGTCCCTTCGTAAATCGACGTCACACGCACATCGCGCAGGAATTGCGCGGCCCCCGTTTCCTCGACAAACCCCATGCCACCATGAATCTGGATGCCCATATCGGACACGGCAATCCCGGTTTCGGTGCCATATACTTTGGTGATCGGCGTCAGCCAGCCTGCCCGCGCGGCCCAGTCTGCGCCACCGGTCGCGGTCGCCATATCGATCGCCACGCAATTGGCCATCGCTATCGCGCGCGCCGCGAATATCTCTGCCCGCATAATGGCCAGTTGGCGGCGAATATCCGGGTGGTCGATAATCGCGGTTGCGCCCTTTGCCGTTGGCCCTTGCTTGCGGTCCCGCGCATAGGCAAGCGCGTGCTGATAGGCGCCTTCCGCCACGCCAATGCCCTGCACACCGACACCGACACGGGCGTTGTTCATCATGGTGAACATCGCGGCCAAGCCCCTATGCGGCGCGCCGACAAGCCAGCCTGTGGCCCCGTCATATTCCATGACGCAAGTTGGCGAGCCGTGGATGCCCAGCTTATGTTCAAGGCTTACCACGCGCAGGCTGTTGGGCTGTCCAAGGCTGCCATCGGCATTGGGGATGATTTTCGGCACCAGAAACAGGCTGATCCCTTTGGACCCAGGTGCTGCATCTGGCAGACGTGCCAGAACCAGATGACAAACATTCTGCGTGAAATCACAATCCCCCCAAGAGATATAGATCTTCTGCCCGGTTACGCGGTAACTGCCGTCTGCCTGCGGTTCGGCCTTGCTGCGCAGCGCGCCCACATCGGTGCCGGCTTGCGGCTCGGTCAGGTTCATCGTGCCCGACCATTCGCCCGAAATCAGCTTCGGCAGATACAGCGCCTTGAGTGCATCGGAAGCGTGATGCTCCAGTGCCTCTATCTGGCCTTGGGTCAGAAGCGGGTTCATCTGCAACGACAGGCACGCCGCCGCCATCATTTCATAAAACGCAGTAGAGACGGTTTGCGGCATCCCCATGCCGCCAAATTCCGGGGCGGCGGAAATCCCGATCCAACCGCCATCGGCCAGCGCGCGAAATCCCTCGGCATAGCCCGGTGGGCTGACGACCTCGCCGTTTTCCAGACGGGAAGGCGTCACGTCACCGGGACGGCGCAGGGGCGCGATCACCTCGGCATTCAAGCGCCCGCCTTCGGACAGGATGGCCTGCACGGTGTCCGCCGTCGCCTCTGCGAAACGGTCGGTGTCGCGCACCTGTTGGAACCCCACCACATGGTCGAGGATGAAGGCAAAATCGCGCAAAGGGGGCGTGTAAGGCATGGGCCGCTCCATCAGGCTGGACAGGATGTTGCGCTACTGATAGCGGGTTGCACGCCCTTGCAGAACCCCAACGCAGCGTCAGCGCATGGAAAACCCGACAGAAACGGCAGTTTTAGGTCCGCAGGATGTGGGTCGCGCGGCACAACTCTTGCGTGCAGGGCGGATCGTCGCGATCCCAACGGAAACCGTCTACGGCCTTGCGGGCGATGCGCGCAATGCTCAAGCGGTTGCCGCGATCTTTGCCGCCAAGGGACGGCCCGCGCATAACCCGCTGATCGTGCATCTGGCCAGTCTGGACGCGGCGGATCGCTTTGCCGATCTGCCTGCCCCCGCGCGCAAGCTCGCGCACGCCTTCTGGCCCGGTGCGCTGACGCTGGTCGCGCCCTTGCGCAGCGATCACGGGCTGGCGCAGGCGGTCACGGCGGGCTTGCCCACGGTCGCGCTGCGCGTGCCCGCGCATCCGCTTGCCCGCGCGCTTCTGGCCGAATTCGGCGGGCCTGTGGCGGCCCCTTCGGCCAACCCGTCAGGACGGATCAGCCCGACCAATGCGGCGCATGTCATGGCGGGGCTTGGCGGGCGCATTGCAGCGGTTCTGGATGGTGGGCCCTGCCCTGTTGGCGTGGAATCGACCATTCTGGGCTTCGAAGGCGATAAGGCCGTCATGCTGCGCGAAGGCGGCATCAGCGCAGAACAGATCGCCGCCGTTCTGGGCCAGCCGCCCCGCCAACGCGACAACGCCAGGATCACGGCACCCGGCCAAATGCTGTCGCATTACGCACCCCAGGCGCGCGTGCGGTTGAACGTGTCCAAGCCCGACACGAACGAGGTTTGGATCGGCTTTGGTCCCAACTGCGCGGGCGCTACCTTCTCGCTCTCCCCTTCGGGCGATTTGGGGGAAGCTGCGGCAAATCTCTTTTCAACGTTGCACAAAGCCGATGCAATGGGGCGCCCCATTGCCATCGCACCGGTCCCTGACCATGACATCGGCGCGGCGATCAATGACCGCTTGCGCCGCGCCGCAGCCCCACGCGTCTAGGGCGTTTCCGCCTCGAATGCGTCGATCACGTCAATCGCCTCTTCGGCAGTGTCAACCATGTGAAACAGGTTCAGGTCATCCCGGCTGATCGTGCCTGCATCCGCCAACATTTCCCAGTTCACGACCTTTGACCAGAAATCGCGCCCGAACAGGATGAACGGCAGCTTCGCCATGCGCTTGGTCTGGATCAGGGTGAGTGCCTCGAATGTTTCATCCAGCGTGCCAAACCCGCCCGGAAAGATTGCGATTGCCTTGGCACGCATCAAAAAATGCATCTTGCGAATGGCGAAATAGTGAAAGTTGAAGCACAGGTCGGGCGTTACATGCGCATTCGGCGCCTGTTCATGCGGCAGCACAATATTCAACCCCATGGAAACACCGCCCGCCTGCTCGGCCCCCAGATTGCCCGCTTCCATCACGCCCGGTCCACCGCCCGTGACAATGACATTCTCGCGGCCATAAGCCTGCACCGAGCGCAGGGTCATCGCATATGCGAATTTGCGCGCCTCTTCGTAAAAGCGGGACAACTCGCCCAAAGCGGGCGTGCTGGCTTTCGCCGCATCCTCTGGCCGGGGAATGCGCGCGCCGCCGAACAAAACAATGGTCGACTGAATACCGCGTTCAGCCATCAGCAATTCGGGTTTCAGCAATTCCAGTTGCAACCGAACGGGGCGCAATTCGTCGCGCAAAAGGAAATCCGGGTCGCCAAATGCCAGCCGATACGCCGGGTGCCGCGTTTGCGCGGTATCTGGCACATCATCCCATCGGTCGATATCTTGTTTCGCGTCGGGAAAAATGCGTTGAGTGTCGCGGTCTTTCAAAAGGCTCTCCGGGGGCTATGCGGGAATTGCGGTCAGCAGGTTGTAACGCTATAGGCGTTACATGCTGATGACCAGAGCCATGGAGTGCCCCAATGACCGACAACGCCGCCCTAGAGTCCGCGATTGAAGCCGCGTGGGACGCCCGCGACACCATCACACCCGACACCAAGGGTAAGGCCCGCGACGCAATCGAGGATACGCTGAACGCGCTCGACAGCGGCAAGCTGCGCGTGGCAGAGCGGCAGGAGAATGGCGACTGGCATGTGAACCAATGGGCCAAGAAAGCCGTGCTGCTGGGCTTTCGCCTGAAGGACATGGAAAAGCATGAGGGCGGCCCGCAAGGCGGCACCTGGTGGGACAAGGTCGACAGCAAGTTCGCCGACTGGAAGAAGAAGGAATGGAAAGACGCGGGCTTTCGTGCCGTTCCCAACTGCATCGTGCGCAAATCGGCCTATATCGCGCCGGGCGTGGTGCTGATGCCGTCCTTCGTAAACCTTGGCGCCTATGTCGATAGCGGCACGATGGTCGACACTTGGGCCACCGTGGGGTCATGCGCCCAGATCGGCAAAAACGTGCACCTGTCCGGCGGCGTGGGCATTGGCGGCGTGCTGGAACCGATGCAGGCCGGGCCGACCATTATTGAAGACAACTGCTTCATCGGCGCGCGCTCGGAAGTGGTCGAAGGCTGCATCGTGCGCGAAGGGTCGGTGCTGGGCATGGGTGTGTTCATCGGCAAATCCACCAAGATCGTCGACCGCGAAACCGGCAGCGTGACCTATGGCGAAGTGCCGCCCTATTCGGTGGTCGTGGCCGGGTCGATGCCGTCGAAAAACGGGATCAACCTGTATTGCGCAGTGATCGTGAAACGGGTGGATGCGCAGACCCGTTCGAAAACCGGGATTAACGAATTGCTGCGCGACTGATCGCAAAACGGGGCGACTACCCGGTCGCCCCCTCGAACAACGCTTTCAACCGTTTGGCGCTGACATCCAGATCGTGCCGTTGCTCTATTCGGGCGCGGGCGGTCTGACCCATAAGCGCCAAACGCTCTGGCGGCGTTGCCAGACATTTGCGCAAGCTCTCGGCAAGGGCCGAAATATCGCCTGCCGGGACCAGCCATCCGGCCTCGCGGTCGACCAGTTCCGGAATACCCGCGATATAGGTCGAAATGACGGGTCGCCCCAGCGCGAAGGCTTCCATGATAACAATGGGCAGACCTTCGGCAAAACTGGGCAGCACCATCGCACGCCCACTGGCA
This sequence comes from Roseinatronobacter domitianus, assembly GCF_023336755.1. GTDB lineage: Bacteria > Pseudomonadota > Alphaproteobacteria > Rhodobacterales > Rhodobacteraceae > Roseinatronobacter > Roseinatronobacter domitianus. Next base: position 27,654 of record NZ_JALZWP010000015.1, read on the forward strand.
AGCGCCGCTTTGACCGCGGCACCATCGGCCCAACCGCGCAACTCCACGCTGTCCTGCAATCCGTGCTGCGCGATCAGCGCCTCAATCTGAGGTCGGGTTTCGCCGTCGCCAATCAACACAAGCCGCGCTTTCGGATGGGTTTGCACCAGCTCTGCCATGGCTTGCACCAACAAAACCTGCGCCTTTTGCGGACATAGCCGACCCACGCACACAAACGGCGCATCAGAAGGTGCTGGCGGGGCCGGCGTCATGTCAGTCAGGTCCACCCCGCAATGCACGACATGCAGCTTGTCCCAAATGCCCGCCCCCCCAGCCAGCGCCAAACGGGTGCGGGCGAATTGCGTAATGGCAACGGCAAAGCGCGCACCGGCCAGCTTCAGCGCCAGCGACGACGCCTTGGGGTCGTCAAATTCATCCGGGCCATGCGCGGTAAAGGAAAACCCCGGCCCGCCAAGCCGATGGCACAGCAAGGCCACCGCAGCGGTGTTCGTGGTGAAATGCGCATGGATATGGTCGCAGCCTCTGGACGCGCGCTTTAGGTGCACCGCTTCCAGCAGATAGGCCACATGGCGCACCAAGGCCCCATGACCCGCCGCGCGCGCCATGGTCCACATGGCACCCAAAGCGCGCAGAACGCCAGTTGGATTGCGCAACGCTTCCGTCAGGAAGAACCCCAGCAGACGTAAAGCACCGGGGGCTAACAGGTAATGGGTGCGCGCGGCTTCGTCCTTGTCAGCGGATTCGACCAAGGCCTCGCCCCAAGGCCGGATCGCAAAACGCGCAATGCCGACGCCCAACGCGTCCAGCGCGCCAATTTCGCGGCGGATGAACGTGGCGCTCGTCACCGGGTAAGTGTTCATCAGATACCCGATGCGCATGGCCACCCCTTCCGGTCAGACTGTCAGTGCGTCCAGACCTGACGGCGCGATGTTGCGAAATTCTCGGCGTAGCCGGTAGGGCGAATGTTCGGCCGGCGTGTTTTGGGTTCGACCACGGTGTAGTCGATGCCGTGGGCCTTGGCATAAGCCTCGGCACTGTCGCGGTTGTCGAAACGCAGCGTAACCTGACTGTCCATATCGCCCGAACTGGTCCACCCCATCAATGGATCAATCTTGCGCGCCTGCGACGGGGCAAAGGACAAGACCCATTGCTTTGTCTTGGCCGTGCCAGATTGCATGGCATTACGGGCGGGGCGGTAAATTCGTGCGCGCATGGTATGGACCCTATTCCGAACTTGGCCTGTTATCGTGCCAAAGCCTCGTATTTGCAAGCCTGTGCGATGGTACAGACAGGAAGGTCCCGCTGAAAGGAGGGAACGAGGAGTAAGTCTTCCGAGACGGGGTGATCCCCCTGCCTGCATGACACAAGCTAGAGGCACACAGCGCCTTGGGCAACAAAAATGTAAACAGGATACATGTTTAGGCCATCTCGCCAACTTGTCCGGCAAAGTGGCAAGCAGCCTCTCCTGTCGGTGTGGCGCGGGGCATCGGCGTCTGGGCCTTGCAGATATCCTGCGCCAGCGGGCAGCGCGGATTAAACGCACAACCAGAGGGCGGGTCGATGGGGTTGGGGATTTCGCCCAGGACCGGCTTGCGCCTCCGCCCAGACAGCGCAAGGTCTGGCACGGCATCAAGCAACATGCGCGTATAGGGATGCTGCGGTTCGACAAACAGGCGCTTGGCGTCCGCCACCTCGACCAGACGGCCCAGGTAGAGCACCCCGATTCGGTTCGCCATGTGGCGCACGACGGACAGATCATGGCTGATTAGAAGATAGGTCAGGCCAAATTCATCCTGCAAATCACGCATCAGATTCAGGATTTGCGCCTGCACCGACACATCCAACGCCGACGTGGGCTCGTCACAAACAATGAACTCTGGCTTCGAGGACAGCGCCCGCGCAATCGCAATGCGCTGACGTTGCCCGCCGGAAAACTCATGTGGGAATTTGGCGGCATCGGCGGCGGACAGGCCCACCACGTCCAGCAAGCGATCAACCTCTCGAGTGATCTCTGGCCCTTTGAGCAGGCCAAACGTCACAATGGGCTCGGCCACGATATCGCGCACCCGCCAGCGCGGGTTCAGGCTGGCAAACGGGTCTTGAAAGATCATCTGGAAACGACGACGCAGCGCGCGCATATCGGCCCCGCTGGCAAAATCCATTTCTTCCCCATCAAAACGAATATGCCCGGCAGACGGTGCCAGCAGCCCCACGATCATCTTGGCGATGGTCGATTTTCCAGACCCCGATTCGCCGACCAGAGCAAAGGTTTCGCCCTTGTTGATCTGGAAACTGACATCGGCATTCGCGGTCAGGAATTGCTTGCCCTCACGCTCTAGCACGCGGTTCAACCACGGTTTGGAAATGTCGAAACGCCGCGTCAGGCCGTCGACCTGCACCAGCGGACCGGTCATCTGTAAGTCAGTCATGCCCCGCCCTCCTCTGTCAGCCAGCAGGCAACTTCGTGCTGTGGGGCCGCCTGACGCAACACCGGCCGCTCGCGGTAGCAATGATCGAACACATGCGCGCAGCGCGGATTGAACGCGCAGCCCGTCGGAATCGAGTTCAGGCGCGGCATGGCACCGGGGATTTGCACCAAGCGGTCGCTTGTCTGTTCCAGCGTCGGAATCGCGCCCATCAGCCCCGCCGTGTAGGGGTGGCGGGCGTGCTGGATCACGTCTCGGACTGGCCCAATCTCGGCCACGCGGCCCGCATAAAGCACCGCGACGCGATCAGCGGTTTCCGCAATCACGCCCATATCATGTGTAATCAGCATGACAGACGCGCCACGTTCGGCGCAAATTTCCTTTAAAACATCGATGATCTGCGCTTGGACCGACACATCCAAAGCTGTGGTCGGTTCATCTGCGATCACCAGTTCGGGTTCTGCCGCCAAGGCCAGCGCAATGACCACGCGCTGCCGCATCCCGCCAGAGAAATGGTGCGGGTAGTCATCTATCCGGCGCGCGGCGGCGGGGATGCCAACACGGTCCAGCAGCGCCACGGCACGTTTGCGGGCGTCCGCCTCTGACACGTCCATATGTGTGCGGATGGTCTGGATCAGTTGCTGCGCCACCGTGTAAAGCGGGTTCAGGCTGGTCAGCGGGTCTTGGAACACCATGCCAATGCGGCGACCGCGAATGCGGCGCATCTGCTCATAAGACAGGTTGTCGATCCGCGCGCCCCGCAGCCGAATTTCACCGCCCGCAATGCGCCCCGGCGGTTCCAGCAGGCCAATGATCGCGGCCCCGGTCAGCGACTTGCCGGCACCCGATTCGCCGACCATGCCCAGCACCTCGCCCGGCCCGATGTCGAAGGACACTTGGTCCAGCGCGCGCAGGGTGCCATGGCGCGTGGGGAATTCCACGACCAGATCACGAACGGACAGAAGTGGTTCTTTCATTTTGTCCCCGGTCATTAGCGCAGCCTCGGGTTCAGCGCGTCGCGCAGCCAGTCGCCCAGCAGGTTGACCGACAAGGCCAGCGCCAGCAGGGCAATGGACGGAAACAGCAAGATCCACCACTCGCCCGAAAACAGATATTGCTGGCCAATGCGGATCAGCGTGCCAAGCGAGGGTTGCGTGGGTGGAACGCCGACACCAAGGAAGGACAGCGTGGCTTCCGCGATGATCGCCAGCGCCAGCCCAATCGTGCCGATGACCAGCACCGGTCCCATCACGTTGGGCAGGATATGCCGGATCAGTATTTTCGCCGGATGCGCGCCGACCACGCGGGCGGCCTGCACATATTCCTTCGATTTCTCGACCATGGTCGCGCCGCGCACAACGCGCGCGAATTGCACCCAGTCGGACAGACCAATCGCCACGATCAGCACCCAGATCGCCATGGTTTCACGGTAGGCAGGCGGGATCAGCCCGCGCGCCACCCCGAAAATCAGCAGCGCGATCAGGATGGACGGGAAGGATAATTGCACATCAGCAATGCGCATCAGCAGCCCATCGACCCAGCCGCCGCGATAGCCCGCGATCAGCCCCAGCGTAATGCCCAGAACCATGGCGAACAGAACCGCCGACAGCCCGACGAAGAGCGAAATCCGGGTGCCATACAGGATGGTCGACAGCACATCGCGGCCTTGGTTGTCGGTGCCAAGGATATAGCTGTTGCCGGTAAAAGCATTAGGTTCCATCGGCGCTGTGAACCCGTCCATCAGGTTCAGTTGCGATGGATCATAGGGATTGGTCGGCGCCAACCACGGGGCGAACACAGCCGCCAGCGCGATCAGCGCCACCACAAACCCCGCGACAATCGCTACGGGCGAATGGCGGAAAGACCACATGATGTCGCTGTCCCAGATTCGGGCGAAGCGGGATTGGGTATCGGTTGTCATCATGCCCCCTTAATGCCCGGCGCCCGCGCGTTCCACGCGCAAGCGCGGGTCCACCGCGTAATACAGAAGGTCTACGATCAGGTTGATGACCACGAAGATAACCGCGATCAACATAAGGTAAGCGGCCATGACCGGCACGTCGACAAAGCGGACAGAGTTGATGAACAACGCCCCCACCCCCGGCCACTGGAACACGGTTTCGGTAATGATGGCAAAGGCGATGATCGCGCCAAGCTGAAGCCCGGTGATGGTGATAACCGGCACCATGGTGTTCTTCAACGCATGGCCGAAATGGATCGCGCGGTTCGACAAGCCCCGCGCACGCGCGAATTTGATGTAATCGGTGCGCAGAACTTCCAGCATCTCGGCCCGGACCAGCCGCATGATGAGCGTCATCTGGTACAGCCCCAGCGTGATCGCGGGCAGAATAAGCGACGCGCGGCCGGAGGGTGTCAGGAACCCCGTGCTCCACCAACTGCCAAGGTCCACGACCTCTCCCCGCCCGAAACTGGGCAGCCATTGCAGTTCCACGGCGAATAACCAGATCAACAGCACCCCGATCAGGAAGGTCGGCAAAGACACGCCGATCAGCGAAACGCTCATGATCGTGGTCGACAGCCAGCCCCGACGGTTGAGCGCGGTATAGACGCCAAACCCGACACCGAACACGAAAGCCAGCACGCCCGACACCAGTGCCAGCTCCAGCGTGGCAGGCAGGCGCGACAGGATCAGTTCCATCACCGGCTGTTGCAGGCGATAGGATATGCCGAAATCACCCTGCACGGCGCGGCTGACGAAATCGAAAAACTGCACGATGAAAGGGTCGTTAAGGCCCAGCCGTTCGCGCAAAGCCTCGCGGTCGGCAATGGTGGCTTCCTGCCCCATCATGGTCGAAATCGGGTCGCCGACATAGCGAAACAGCGCAAAGGACACCAGTGCCACGACCAACATGACGACCAAAGATTGCAAAATCCGGCGAAGGATGAAGGCCAGCATAATGTGCCCCTATACGCGAAAAAGGAAACGCGCGCGGGGCCATTCAAGCACCGCGCGCGCATAGACTGTTCAAAGGTCAGTCAAAGGTGACATCGCTCATGGCAGGCTGGTTTTCCGGGTGGACGGCCAAGTTGATCCCCTCACGCATCGCATAAGCGAGCGTCTGGTTATGGATCGGCAGGAACACACGATCTTCCTGCAACTGCGCCCAGACATCTGCGATCATGGCATCACGCGCGTCCAGGTCGGTTTCAACGGCCATCGCCTGAATCAGAGCATCCACTTCCGGGTTGGAATAGCGAGAGCCGTTCCAGCCGCCGCGCGCGCCTTCGGTCGAATGCACAAGGAAATCGAACACATACTGGCTGTCGAATGTCGGAACACCCCAGCCCAGCAGGTAGAAATCGGTTTCCCGGTTCTGGATCAGGGGGAAGTGCATGGAACGGGTCTGCGACACAAGGTTCACATTGATCCCGATCCGCGCCAGCATCCCGACCAGCGCCTGAGAGATCGCCTCGTCGTTCAGGTAGCGGTCATTGGGCGTGTGCAGATCGACAGAGAAGCCATCCGCATAGCCCGCTTCCGCCATCAGCGCCTGCGCGCGCTCAATATCTGGGGCGCTGTAGGCGTCCAGCTCTTCGGTCCAGCCATTCACGAACGGAGGCATGGTAACACCCGTCGGCAGCGACTGACCGCGCATCACGACCTGACGGATCGCATCACGGTCAACCGCCATATGCATCGCTTCGCGCACCAGTGGGTTGGCAAAGGGGTTGCCATCGACGCTGGCGGTTAGCAGGTCTTCCGACCCCATGTCATAGGCAAAGAAGATGGTGCGGTTTTCCGGGCCGAATTCCACCTTCAGACCATCGGTCTGTTCCAGACGGGCAATATCCTGCACCGGCACGTCCTGCACGATGTCCACTTCGCCCGACAGCAGTGCCGCGACACGCGTCGCAGCCTCGGCGATGGGGGTGTAGATAATCTCGGTCACTTGTGGGGCGTCGTCCCAGTGGCCCTCGAACACCTGCAACACGGTGCGCACTTCGGGGTCACGCTCGACCAGCGTGTAGGGGCCGGTGCCGTTGGCGTTGCGCACGGCGAAATTCTCTTCGCCAGCAGCAAAATCCTGCGCGGTCAGCGCGTCATTCGCTTCGGCCCAAGCCTTGGACATGATGAACGTGTTGGTCAGGTTCTGCACATAAAGCGGTGCCGGACCTTCGGTCTTGATATGCACCGTCATCGCATCGGGTGCCGTCACATCGACCACACCGGCATGAAGACCCTTCATATCCGACGTCTCGCCCCGCGCGCGGTTTAGCGAAAACACGACATCTTCGGCAGTCAGCGCGCTGCCGTCGTGGAACGTCACGCCATCACGCAGGGTAAAGACCCAGACCGTGCTGTCATCGGGGTGGATGCCCCATTCCACTGCCAGGCGTGGAGTCAGCGAGCCATCGGTGGCGCGACCCACCAGCGTCTCATAAATATGATGCGCCAGCGTATGCGTTGGGCCTTCGTTCTGGCTGTGCGGGTCCAGCGTCAGGGCGTCGCCAACGCGCGCCCAGCGAATGGTTTCAGCACTGGCCGCAGCCAGCCCAAGGCCCAGCGCAAGCGCCGAGACAGAGGCCATACGCAACGCGCCACCAAGGCCGGTGCGGAAGGAAATGGCAGTCATGTTCATTCTCCCATGTCGTTTTTCTTTGTTGGTCCCTGCATGGCAAAGCGGTGCCCGGCCACACGGAATAAGCACAGGTTGCCAGCACATATGCCGCAAGTCGAGAGGGAAAGCCGCTTTCGCAGCGTAAACCCCTGATCGCTTAACGGTTACGCGCGGGGCGCAGCCCAAGCATCTGGCGCGCCTGCGCAGGTGTGGCAACGGGGCGGTCATATTTCGCACATAGATCAACCGTGCGCACGACCAGCGCGGCGTTTGACGGGGCCAACATAGTCCGGTCCAGCCGGACGTTATCCTCCAGCCCGGTGCGGGTATGCCCGCCGCGCGCAATAGCCCATTCATTGACCACAATCTGCCCCGCGCCAATGCCGGCAGCACACCACAGCGCATCGGGGGCATAGCGGTTCAGGGTTTCGATGTAGAAATCGAGCACCCGTTCATCGACCGGCATGGCGTTTTTCACACCCATCACGAATTGCACATAAAGCGGCCGCGCCAAACGCCCATCATCGGCCATGCGCGCTGCCTGGATGATATGCGACAGGTCGAACGCCTCTATTTCCGGGATCACGTCATACATGCGCATTTCCGATGCCAGCCAATCGACCAGATCTGGCGGGTTCTCATATACGCGCGTGGGAAAGTTGTTCGAGCCGACAGAAAGCGAGGCCATGTCGGGTCGCAACGGCAACATGCCACCGCGCGCGACCCCTGCCCCCGACCGCCCACCGGTCGAAAGCTGCACGATCATGCCGGGGCAATGCTGTTCAATCCCGCCCATCAACGCTGCAAAGCGGTCCGGGTCGGATGTCGGCGCGCCATCATCGTCACGCACATGGCAATGTGCGATGGCCGCCCCGGCTTCGAACGCGGCATGGGTGCTTTCGATCTGCTCTGCCACTGTGATTGGCACGGCCGGGTTGTCGGCCTTGGTCGGGACAGAGCCGGTGATCGCCACGGCGATGATGCAAGGTGTCGTCATGTCAGAAACTTCCGTTTAGCTTGCCGCACACTGGCTCGGAATACCATTCCGTTTCAAGCTCGGCGCGCGATGTCGGCATAATGAGCATGGACCGCGCGCAGGTGCAAGTCACGCAACCGCGCGTCCCCCAAAAGCGCGCAGAGCGCCCGCGCCCGCGCGGCAATCGCCCTGCATTCGGCAGGGTTGGCGCGGGCCCAGTCCAGCTTCTCGTCCAGATCGGTCAACAATGGGGCCAGCGGGATATAATGCTCCCATGGGCGAATGACGGCGGAATAAAACAGCTCCCACCCGTCTTCTTCGCGCAGCACAACCGAATTGCTGTCCAGCGCCGGGATGAAATTCGACCCGGTGTCATTGCCCCGGACACTCAGGATATAGCGAAACTGCCGTTGCCATGACATTGGCCGCGAAGGCTTTACCACATAGCCAACGCCGTGGCGGGCAAGACTGGCCGCGATACGGTCGTCACAGGTCAGGCCAAGGTCGAAATCCGGGGCGGTCGCGCGATCGAACACCATCCCGAAGCGCAGGTTTTTGCGCAATTCCGCAAGAATTGGCGCACCGTCCCTGGTCGTTGGGGCGGTTTCCAGCGCGGCAATCAGGTGCATGCAATTCCGCCCGCCGGGACGTGTAGGGCGGGTTCGCCCCGACAGCGCACCGCGCCAGACGACAGCATCGCGCTTGTCGTCGAATGTCAGCATATCGGGCGGGGTCTTGCCCAAAAAGCGTTGCGTGTCAAGGTCGTGATAGCGCGGCAGGGGCCAAAGCACGACATTCCGGGCGCCTGGCCTGCGGCAATAGCACAACACCGGGGCAGGCAGGGGGCGCGCTTCGGTGCCGAGCACGCGCGCATCCTGGAAATCCATATGGACGATGCCGCGCGCGCCGATGCCTTGCAGCGCGGTTAAAGCGCCAAGGCTGCGCAGGGGTTTATGCGCCGTGCCGATTTCTGCCCATTTGCCCCACCTACGGCCAAACGGGCCGGGCGCGCCGGTGCGGTCTTGGGTGGTGCCGCTATCAAAATCGGCGCTCAGAAACATGACAGAGCATGTGTCGAACCCGCCCTGCCCGAACGGCCCGACGCGCGCAACAGAGCCCTGCACCAGACGGTCCAGAACCGCGTTTTCGCTGTCGGATAGCCGCATCATGCATTGCCTGTTGACGTGATCCCAAAGGCCACAATGCCCCAACACAGCAAGAACAGAAAGCACGGAATAAAAGCTGGAGCGGGTAGCGGGAATCGAACCCGCACTTCAGGCTTGGGAAGCCGGCGCGCTACCACTACACCATACCCGCTCTGGCGTGCGATCTAGCATTATTCCCCACAGTGCCACAAGCCGATTCTGCGGGGCTATGGGCCAAAAGACTACAACCGTTAAGCCGCCAGCCCTTTGCTGCCCATGTCCAGAAACTTGCGGCGGCGGTCGCGGCGCAGCTTGTCGGGGCTTTTGCCTTCCATCTCTGCGAGCATGGCGGAAATGGCGCTGCCCACGGCGCGGATGGTCACGTCCGGGTCACGCTGCGCGCCCCCCATCGGTTCCGGGATGACCCGGTCAATGATCGCCAGTTTCAGCAGGTCTTGCGCGGTCAGGCGCAGGGCTTCGGCGGCCTCGCGCATTTTCTCGGCGTCTTTCCACAGGATCGACGCGCAGCCTTCGGGGCTGATGACCGAATAAACCGAATGTTCCAGCATGGCGATACGGTTCGCCGTGGCCAGTGCCACAGCACCACCAGAGCCACCCTCTCCAATGATGACCGACACCATCGGCACGCCCAGCGACAGGCATTTCTGCGTGCAACGCGCGATAGCTTCGGCCTGCCCGCGTTCTTCCGCGCCCTTGCCGGGGTAGGCGCCGGGTGTGTCAACCAACGCAATCACAGGCAGCCGGAACCGGTCGGCCATATCCATAAGCCGGATCGCCTTGCGATAGCCTTCGGGCCGGGCCATGCCGAAATTGCGGCGCAGACGGCTTTGCGTGTCATGCCCCTTTTCCTGCCCGATCACCATGACGGGGCGGTCGTTCATCCGTGCAAGCCCGCCGATGATAGCCTCATCCTCTGCAAAGCCACGGTCGCCCGCAAGCGGCGTGAATTCATCAAACAACGCCTCGATATAGCGTTTGCAATGCGGCCGGTCGGGATGGCGCGCGACCTGGCATTTGCGCCAAGGCGACAGCGATTTATACATGTCCACCAGCATTTTCTGCGCTTTCGCGTCCAATGCTGCGGCTTCTTTCTCGATCTGCACATCAGGGTTGGCGGCGGCCATGGCGCGCAGCTCTGTGGCTTTGCCTTCGATCTCGGCCAAGGGCTTTTCGAATTCGAGATAGTTCATCGACCCACTCCAACGCAGTTTGACAGGATATGCGGTATCGGGACGCAATTTGCAATGCACCTGACGCTCGACCGTTTTATGAGAATCGTTTAGAACAAACAAAGAACATTTGGAATCACACAGTCCCTCTGTCATGCCAGCACAACGCCGTATCATCGTGATCTGGCTGCCCCGCCTGCAATCAGACCTGGCCTTGCGCCGGTTGGCGCTGGATGCGCCCTTCGCGGTGATCGAGCGGCAGCGCGGTGCCGAACGGCTGGTTTGCATCAGCGCGCAGGCGCAAACGCTGGGGCTGGCGCGCGGCATGGGGCTGGCCGATGCGCGCGCGCTCTGCCCCGACCTTCTGACCCGCCCCGCAGACCCGCACCGCACCGCGCAGGCGTTGGAAACCCTGCGCCGCTGGGCGCTGCGCTACTGCCCTTGGGCAGCATGTGACGGCACGGATGGGCTGGCGCTGGACATCACCGGCGCGGCGCATCTGATGGGCGGCGAGGAGGCGCTGCTGGATGACCTGTTGGCGCGGCTGGCGCGTATGGGGTTCACCGCGCGCGCCGGGCTGGCCGATACACGCGGCGCGGCTTGGGCCATGGCGCATGTCGCGCGCGGCGGAATTGTCCCCACCGGCGGCACGCGCGCGGCACTTGGGCCGCTGCCCCTGGCGGCGCTGAGGTTGGATTCCAAAACGCTCACAGCTTTGGAACGGCTGGGCCTGCGCCGGGTGCGTGATCTGGCGCAGATGCCGCGCGCACCTCTGGCCCGGCGGTTTGGCGCAGGGCTGCTGGGGCGGATGGATCAGGCGATGGGCGACCTGCCCGAACCCATAGCCCCCCCGCCCACGCCGCCGGTCATGGCGGTGCGCATGTCCTTGCCAGACCCCATTGGCTTTCTGGGCGATCTGCAAGCGGGGCTGGCGCGGTTGCTGGAACGGCTTTGCCAGCATCTGCACCGCGCCGAGCTTGGTGCGCGGCGACTGGTGCTGGACCTGTCACGCGTCGATGGGCAGTCCGTTCGGCTGGAAATCCGGCTGGCCCGCCCGATGCGCGACGCATCCGCCATCGCGCCGCTGTTCGACCGCGCGCTGGACGGGGTGGATGCGGGTTTCGGGATTGACGGGATGCGGCTAAGCGCGCCAGAGTTGGACGCGCTTCCCTTGCAACAAGTCACCACCGGCGGCGCACAGACGCAAGACGCTCTGTCCGATCTGATCTCGCGGTTGAGCAATCGGCTGGGGTTTGACCATGTGCAGCGATTGCTGCCCGCCGACAGCCACATTCCCGAAAAGGCGTTCACTGTGGCCGCAGCCGCCTACAGCACCCCCGCCCCGAACTGGCCGCGCACAACGCCGCCCCGCCCACTGACCCTGTTTCCCCCCGAACCCATCGCGGGCAGCGGGCGCGCAGTGCCGCGCCGGTTCAGGTGGCGGGGGCAGGCATGGCAGGTCGTCGCGGCCAGCGGTCCCGAACGCATCACCCCCGAATGGTGGCTGGACGACCCGAACTGGCGCTCTGGCATGCGCGACTACTGGAAGGTGCAGACCGACCGCGGCGCGCGTTTGTGGCTGTTTCACACGCCACAGCGCGACGGTTGGTGCGTTCAGGGCGAATTCGCCTGATCCGCTTCTCCGAACTGGATCGCATAAAGCCGCGCATAAGCGCCGCCCTTGTCCAGCAATTCGCCATGCGTGCCTTGCTCCACCACACGGCCCCGGTCCATGACCACGATCTTGTCAGCACCGCGCACGGTGGACAGACGATGCGCGATCACAAGCGTCGTGCGGCCCTGTGCAAGCCGGTCCAGCGCATCCTGAACCAGCAACTCGGATTTGGCATCGAGCGCGCTGGTCGCTTCGTCCAGCAGCAGGATCGGCGCATTGCGTAACAGCGCCCGCGCAATCGCCACACGCTGGCGCTGCCCGCCAGACAGCGACGACCCGCGCGGCCCTGCCAGCGTGTCCAGACCCTGCGGCAGGTTGGGCAGGAAATCGGCAACATGCGCGTCCTGCAAGGCGGCTTGCAAAGCGGCCTCGGACACCTCGCCCGCACCCAAGGTCACATTGTCGCGGATGGTTTCATCGAACAGCGCAGAGTCCTGGCTGACCACGGAAAACAGCCCCCGCAAGGCCGCCAGATCATAATCACGCACATCCTGCCCGCCGATCAAAACCTTGCCGGATTGCCCATCGGCAAGCCGCGTCAGAAGCGTGAAAATGGTTGTCTTCCCCGCCCCCGACGGCCCGACAATGGCGGTCGTCTGCCCGGCCTCTGCCACCAGCGACAGGTTGCGTAGCACAGGCGTCTCATCATACCCGAAGCTGACATCACGCAGTTCAACCCCTGCGGTGTCGCGCGCGGGCAATATTGCATGCGGAGGCGGTGGGCTGACCACCTTGGGCGCAACCTGCAAGAGTGCATGCGTGCGATCCAGCGAAGCAAGGATATTCTGCCATTCAGCCGACAAGGCCGACAATCGGCGCATCGGGTCGAAAAGCAGACCCAAGGCGGTGAAGAAGGACATGAACTCCCCCACCGTGCGCGTACCGTCAATGATCTGGAAGCCACCGACCACCAGCACTAAAGCAAAGCCAATCGCCGCGCCGAAATCCATTACCGTGCTGACAGAGGCCTGCCCGATGGCCGCGCGCGTTGCCATACGCGCGAAGCGATCCATGATCTTGCGGAAGCGGCCCAATTCCTGCGCCTCTGTGCCAGTCAACTGGATAGTGGCAATCCCGTGAAACGCCTCGTCAAGCCGGTTGGAACTGTCCGCCGCCGCCAGCCGCGCCTCGCGTGAGCGGCGGCGGATCAGCCGTTGAATCGCCAGAATCGGCACCACAATCAGCGGAATGGCAATGATGGCGGCCAAGGTCCATTGCCAAGCCGTCCACAGCGCGACCCCCAGCAATACCACCACAGCGGCACCATCACGCCCCAGCCCGGTGATAAACCCTTTGAACAGGCGGCGCATGGCTTCTGAATCGCCGCGCACCCGCTCTATCAGAACACCGGGCGCATTGCGCTTGAAAAACGCCTGATCCAGCGTCGCCAGATGCGCAAGCAACACGCCTTGCAGTTCCGCCGTGGCCTTTTCCGACAGTCCGGCCATGATGGATTTATGCGCAAGCCGCGCCAAGCCGCGCCCGAAGAACACCAAGGCCATGGCAAGCGCCACGAAAACAACCCGCGCCCTGTCGCCCGCGACCAAGACATCGTCGAACATGGGCTGCACCAGGTAGCTGAAGGCCCCTAGCATTGCAGCTTCCAGCACCATGAACACCACGGCAAGCCCGATCAGCGGCAACCGTTTGCGGATGAACCTGTCCCACAGCCAATGTGCGACGACACGGTCCATAAGCGACTGGGCTTTGCGACTGGGGGCGGGGTTGTCGGACAAGGGACACTCGGCTTGGACTGCAATGCGCGTAGCCTTATCGGGTTTATACCCTTGGAAACAAGCCCGCTTGTCATTGGCTGAATTGTAGCAAAATTCCCGCCTGCCCACCATTCTGGGCAACATTCGCATGGGCACCCTTGCCGAATTGCAAAATGACCTGCCCGTTATGGCCGCCGCTCTGCGTCAGATTGGCCGTATGGTTGCGCCCCCGCTGGTGGATGATCGCGCGGTTGTTCCCGCCCGATTGAGAGAGGCCTGCCGCATGGTTGCGCCCAACCTGGCGTATATCCGCACCAGACTTTATATCGCGGTGCAGCGCATATAACGCGATGGCGGTATTTAGCGCGCGGGCCTCTTCTGCATTGCGGGCATTCAGCGACAGCGACAAGCTGCCCGCCTGCGCCGATATGGGCGCGAAAGCGGTCAGGCCGGCAACAAGTGCAAGTGCGACTTTGGCAGATGAAGTCTTCATGGGTTTCGTCCTTTCATGCAATTCGTCACAGGGTCAGGGCAGAGCATGTCGTGCTCTGTCCATTGGCATTCAGGGTCAACTCGGCGCTCAGGTCGCGGGCACGGGCTGCAAAGCTGGCTTGGCTCAACACGCCGCGCTCTCCGGCTTTCAGATCAAACGCGCCGCCTTGGCGCATGGTGGATCGCCCGCCCGCGCTACGATGGTCCACCGTCAGGCTATAGACGCCGCGTGTGGCATGAGGCGCCTGGGCTTCAGCGGTCAGGGTCACGGTGCCGCGATGCTCTGACAGGTGCAATTCACACACCAAAGCATCGGGTGCCGGATGCGCTTGCAGCGTTGCAAGACCCGCCGCGCATGTGGTCCCGGTGATGACAAGCGCCGCGACAGTGTAGGGAATGGCAGACATGGTTGGTCTCCTTTCAAGGGAAAGCAGCCCGCGCCGAAGATCGCCCCGGCGCGGTGCGGATCATTCCTGAATGACAAGCACAACGTTGCCGCTGCCATGTTGTGTCGTGTTGGCGGTGTTGCCGGTCCCGGTCTGGATAACACCCACGGCGTTGCGGTTGCCCGACTGGGTGACCGTCGCGTCATTGTAGCGGCCCATCTGCGCGATTCCGACAATGTTGCGCCGCCCGTTCTGCAAGGTATCGGCCACGTTGTTGCGCCCAGACTGCCCCACCACAACCCGGTTGCGCGCGCCGTCCTGCGTGTGCAGCGACAGGTTGCCGCGCCCGCTCTGCGTGATGGTCACGCGCTGATGACGCCCGGTTTGCGCAATGGCGCCGGAATTATCGCGGCCCCATTGGTCGATCAGAACGCGGTTGGACCCGGCGCTTGCGGGCAAGCTGGACAGCGCGACAACAAGTGTGCAGGCAGCGGTAGAGAGTTTGAATAGGGTCATTGCGGATACTCCGTCTGGAAAGGGTCTGAACTGGCCCGGAGTTGGGCTGCGATCTGGTCGCAAACCCAATCTGGGGTCAGACGTGACTGACGGGCAATATCACTGCGCTGCCATGCCATTGCAGCTGCCTGCTATCGAATAGCAGCGCCACAACAGATTGATATAAATATACTTTCCGGCCAGATCGCCTAGCCGCCAGCCTTCACCGCCAGATCGCGCGCAATGGCGAAAGCCCCACGCACGCGCTCTTTCTCGGTGGACCAGTCGCGCTTGACCACGATCTTGTTGTCGCGGATATGCGCCAGCCCCTTTTGGTCCTGCATGAATTCCACCAATCCAGCGGGATTCGGGAACTTGTCATTGTGGAACTGGATGGTGGCGCCCTTCGGCCCGCAATCGAATTTGGCTATGCCCGCGCGCTTGCATTCCGCTTTGATGCGCATGACTGCCAGAAGCGTGTTCACCTCGCGCGGCAGTTTGCCGAACCGGTCAATCAGCTCGGCGGCGAAGCCTTCCAATTCGACCTTGCTGGTCAGGTTAGAGAGGCGACGGTAAAGACCAAGACGCACGTCCAGGTCAGGCACATAGGGTTCGGGGATCAACACCGGCACGCCCAGATTGATCTGCGGCGCCCATTGCCCTTCCAGATCATCGACAGAGGCAATCTCGCCAGAGCGGATCTTGGCGATCGTTTCTTCCAGCATCTGCTGATAGAGTTCGTAGCCAACTTCCTTGATATGGCCCGATTGTTCCTCGCCCAGAATATTGCCCGCGCCGCGCTGGTCCATATCATGGCTGGCCAGGTTGAACCCGGCCCCAAGGCTGTCAAGCGACGCCAGCAGCTTTAGCCGCCGCTCGGCCTGCGGCGTCAGCGGCAGGCGCGGCTTGGTGGTCAGGAAACAATAGGCGCGGGTTTTTGAGCGGCCCACGCGACCGCGTATCTGGTAAAGCTGCGCCAGCCCGAACATGTCGGCCCGGTAGACGATCATGGTGTTGGCGCGCGGAATATCCAGACCGGACTCGACAATGCTGGTGGCCAGAAGCACGTCATATTTGCCATCGTAAAAAGCGTTCATCCGCTCGTCCAGATCGCCTGCCGACATCTGGCCATTGGCAGTGACGAAGCTGACCTCTGGCACATGTGTGCGCAAAAACTCCTCAATTTCCGGCAGGTCGGAAATGCGCGGCGCGACAAAGAAGCTCTGCCCGCCACGGTAATGTTCGCGCAGCAGCGCTTCTCGCAATGTCAGCGTGTCGAATTCGCTGACATAGGTGCGGATTGCCAACCGATCCACAGGCGGGGTCTGGATGATGGACAGGTCGCGCACACCCGTCAGCGACAGTTGCAAGGTGCGCGGAATGGGCGTGGCGGTCAGCGTCAGCACATGGATGTCGCTGCGCAATTCTTTCAGCCGTTCTTTGTGGCTGACGCCGAAATGCTGTTCCTCGTCGATCACCAACAGGCCCAGATTGGCGAATTTCACCGATTTTGCCAGCAGCGCATGAGTGCCGATAACAATATCAACCGTGCCCTTGCTGATCCCGTCGCGCGTGGCGGTCGCGTCCTTGGCGGACACAAACCGCGACAAGGGCCGCACATTGATCGGGAAGCCCCGGAACCGGTCGGCGAAGGTCTTGAAATGTTGCCGCGCCAGCAGCGTGGTGGGCGCGATAACCGCGACCTGCACTCCCGACATGGCGGCGATAAAGGCCGCGCGCATGGCGACTTCGGTCTTGCCAAAGCCCACATCGCCGACCACCAGCCGGTCCATCGGGCGGCCAGATTCAAAATCGGCCACCACATCGGCGATGGCGTTCAACTGGTCGTCGGTTTCAGCATAGGGGAAACGGGCAAGAAATTCGTCCCACAACCCTTCTGGCGCGGTGAATTCGGGGGCGCGGCGCAACTGGCGCTCGGCGGCAATGCGGATCAGCTTGTCGGCAATCTCGCGGATACGCTGTTTCAGCCGCGCTTTCTTGGCCTGCCACGCGCCGCCGCCCAGCTTGTCAAGCAAGCCTTCTTCATGCCCATAGCGCGACAGCAGCTCGATATTCTCGACCGGCAGGAACAGACGGTCGCCGCCCGCGTATTCCAGCGCAATGCATTCATGCGGCGCGCCCATGGCGGTGATGGTTTCCAGCCCTTTGTAGCGGCCCACGCCATGGTCAACATGCACGATCAGATCGCCGGGGCTAAGCGTCTGCGCTTCGGTCAGAAAATTCTCGGGGCGTTTGCGGCGTGACTTGCGGCTGACAAGCCGGTCGCCCAGCACATCCTGCTCGGAAATCACCGTCAGGTCAGGCGCCTCGAACCCGGCTTCCAGCGGCCAGATGGTCAGGAACAGCCCATCTTTGCCCGCGCCCATGTCACGCGCTGTGGCAATGTCTTGCGCCGCACCTGCGCCGTGATCCTCCAGCAGGCCGCGCAAACGCTCGCGCGCGCCTTCGGAATGGCTGGCGACGATCACCCGCCCAGTTTTGCGGCGCGCGGTGATATGGGCGGCCAGCGCGTCGAACACATTGGCCCCCGACTGGCGTTCCGGCGCGAAGCTGCGCCCCATGCGCCCACCCGCATCCAACACACCCGGCCCCGGTGCTGCCGGCGCAACTTGCAGCCGGATCACGCGGCGTGGGGCAAGAGCCGCGTCCCAAGCCGGCATGTCGAGATACAGCAATTCCGGCGGGCAGGGCTTGTAGACCGTATCCATCCGCCCCTTTGCGCTCATAGCCTCGCGGCGCGCGTCATACTGGTCGGCAATACTGTCCCAGCGCGCGGCACACAGGCCGTCAAGCCCGTCATCCAACACCAAAGACGCCTTGGGCAGGTAATCAAACAGGGTCGCCATCTGCGTGTGGAAGAATGGCAACCAATGTTCCATGCCCTGATGCTTGCGCCCGGCACTGACGGCTTCATACAAAGGATCATCATTGCCCACTGCGCCGAATTCCACACGGTAATTCTGCCGGAACCGGGTGATCGCGGCCTGATCGAGGATGATCTCTGAGACAGGCGCGAACTCCACCCTTTGCAGCTTTTCAAGACTGCGCTGCGTGGCCGGGTCAAAGCGCCGCGCGCCGTCCAGAACATCGCCGAACAGGTCCAGCCGCACGGGGCCGGATTCGCCCGGGGGGTAGATGTCGAAAATACCGCCGCGAATGGCGTAATCGCCCGGCTCTGATACGGTAGGCGCTTGAGAGAAACCCATCCGCACAAGCCAGTCGCGCAAGGCGCTCTCATTCAGCCGGTGGCCGACCGTGGCCTGAAACGACGCGCCTTCCAAGACCTCTGGGGTGGGCACATATTGCATGGCCGCAGACAGCGTTGTCAGCACAACGAACTGCCCCGGAACCCCATGCGCCAAGGCCGCGAGCGTGGCCATGCGTGCTGCCGATATATCGGGATTGGGCGACACCCGGTCAAAGGGCAGGCAATCCCATGCCGGAAAGCGCAACACCGTGACATCCGGCGCGGCAAAGGCAAGCGCTTGCACCATGGCCTCGGCGCGCTTGTCATCGCGTGCAACATGGATCAGCGCGTCATCGCCGCGCGCCAGTTCGCGTTGCAACAAGGTTGCATCATAACCTTCGGGCGCGCCGCCCATGATGATCCGGGAAGTGGCATTCGTCATTGGTCTGGAAGATGTCCTTGGTAGAAGGTCAGGGCGAGCGCAGCAGCCGGGGTCCGAAGTCGGAGCGCTGTCAAACCCCTAGAACCGAGGTGGTTATGACATGTAACATGCCCCAGACCGCAGTCACGAAGATCGCAAGGACGCCGATAAGTTGCAACCAAAGCCTGTGGCGCAACAAGGCCCGCTGCAAAAGGGCGTCCCGCATGTTGTCATGCTCTATCCGAAAGGCAAGCCGCACGTTCAGGAACTGCGTCAGCGTCAGGGGCAGGAACAGCAAGAATAGCGCCTGAGCGAATTCCATCCCATGCCAGAAGGCCGTGATGAAGACAGCCGTCAGCAACATCGTCTGAAAGCCAAGCACCCAATGCCCGGCCCGCCGAACCACTGTCAGGCGACGCCGCACAAAAATACCGACCAGAATGTTCAGATCCTCGGCCGCTTGCCCGCCCTTGCGACGCGCCTTGACGATCAGATCATAGGGTGCCCCCATCACGTTCTGAGACACCGAGGACCACGCCAGCGCCAGCACGATCCAGAACCAGACCGATGAGAACGATCTCATGTCGATCAGTTCGAATATGTTTTCCAGAATGGGCAAGGCGCGATACTCTAACAGCTCTCTGCCATTCCGGTTAGCGGCTGTCCGGGTGTTTTGCAATGCCGCCTCTGGTTGCAGCTTTATTCTGGCGTCCAGCATGGTCTGGCCGAATGATTGCGCTATCACCCCAAGATTGCGCTAACGCCTGACAAACACACGGTTTTCGCCCTTTTTTCGCCTTTACCCCCTAGCTATACCAGCCGCAACCAGATTGCGGAGAGATGACCATGACCATCACCATCGGGATTAACGGCTTCGGACGCATTGGGCGGTGCACCCTGGCGCATATCGCCGAAAGCGCGCGCAACGATGTCGAGGTCGTCAAGATCAATGCCACCGGCCCGATTGAAACAAATGCGCATCTGCTGAAATATGACAGCGTGCATGGCCGCTTCCCCGGCAACATCCGGGTTGAAGGCGACACGCTGGATCTGGGCCGTGGCCCGATCAAGGTGATGTCCACCTACGACCCGCAGGAACTGGACTGGGCCGGCGTCGATGTGGTGCTGGAATGCACCGGCCAATTCAACGACCGTGACCGCGCCGCCGTGCATCTGGGCCGTGGCGCCAGTCGCGTGCTGGTCTCGGCCCCCGCCAAGAACGCCGATGCGACCATCGTCTACGGCGTGAACCACCGCAGCTTGCTTAGCGAGCATTTGGTCGTGTCGAACGGGTCATGCACCACGAACTGCCTGGCCCCACTGGCGAAGGTTCTGAATGACGCCATCGGCATTGAAGCAGGCATCATGACCACGGTTCACAGCTATACAGGCGACCAGCCAACCTTGGACCGCCGCCACAAGGACCTGTATCGCGCCCGTGCGGCTGCAATGGCCATGATCCCCACCTCGACCGGCGCGGCCAAAGCCTTGGGCGAAGTGCTGCCCGAACTGGCGGGTAAACTGGATGGCACAGCTTTGCGCGTGCCCACCCCGAATGTCAGCGCCGTGGACCTGACCTTTCAGGCAGGCCGCGATGTAACCGTGGCAGAGGTGAATGAAATCGTGCGCAAAGCGGCCGAAGGCTCGATGGGTGCTGTGCTGTCCTATGACCCGGAACCCAAAGTCTCGATCGACTTCAACCACACCCCGCATTCGTCCATCTTCGCACCGGACCAAACCAAGGTCGTGGGCGGCCGCACCGTGCGCGTGCTGGCATGGTATGACAACGAATGGGGCTTTTCTTGCCGCATGGCCGATGTCGCCGCCGCGATGGGGCGCTTGATCCACTGATCTGATTGATTGCTTTCAGCGCGGAACAAGGACGTAGCCCGCCGCGCAATCGGCGGGCAGTCCCGCGGCCTGCCAATTGGTTGCTGCAAGCGCTCAGATCAGATGCCCGCCGAACACGGCCACCATAAAGCGCCGTAGATCATCGAGCGGGTCGGCAGTCCCCGGCCCGCCGATTGCGCTACCCTGTCGCCAAAGCCCGCGCCCCCTCTATCGTCAGCCCCGGCGCCAGCGCATCCGGGTCCAGTACCAGCTCTATCACCGCAGGCACTCCCGCGTTCAAAGCACGGTCCAGCGCGGGCGCGAAATCCTCTGTCGCGATCACGGTTTCGCCATGCCCGCCATAGGCGCGCACCAGCGCCGCGTAATCGGGGTTGAATAGTTGGGTGCCACTGACCCGCCCGGGATAGGTCTTTTCCTGATGCATCCGAATTGTGCCGTATTGCCCGTTATTGCAGACCAAAACGACCACATTGGCCCCATATTGGCGCGCGGTGGACATCTCGTTCAGCGTCATCTGGAAATCCCCGTCCCCGGCCACGCAGACCACGGCGCGGTCGGGGTATTCCAGCTTCGCGGCAATTGCCGCCGGAAAGCCGTATCCCATCGACCCGGAGGTCGGCGCCAGATGGCCGGGGAACGCCCGCGCGCGGAAATAGCGGTGCAGGAAGGCCGCGAAGTTTCCGGCCCCGTTGGTGACAATGGCATTGTCGGGCAACAGATCCGACAGGCCACACAGCACCTGTTCCAGCTTAACCGCACCCGGTGTTTCACGCGGAGTGATCCAGTCAAGGTAATCAGCGCGGGCAGCCTTCGTCCAGTCCGACCAGTCTGGCAGCAATGGCGGGTCGCGCCGCGCAAGCCGCGCAAGCACATCCACCGCAGGCGCAGCCAAACCCAGATCGGGGCGGAACACGCGGCCCAATTCGTCGGGGTCGGGATGGACATGGATGATGGTTTTGCCGGGGCTGGCGGGGTCGACATGCGCGTAACTGCCCGTTGCAATATCGCCAAGGCGCGCGCCGATGACCAACAAACAATCTGCTTCCCGCAACCGCTGGCCCAGCTTGGGGTTCATCCCCACCGACAGATCGCCCGCATAGTTGGGGTGGCGATTGTCGATCCGGTCCATCCGCCGAAACGTGGCGCAGACCGGCAGGCCGAAACTTTCGGCAAAACGTGCCAAGTCCTGCGCGGCGTCTGTGGACCAGACAGACCCACCTGCGATGACCAAGGGGCGTTCGGCCCGGCAAACCATGTCTAGAACAGCGTCGATTTGTTCGCCACAGACCGAAGGCGGCATGGGCGCGACCGGGGCGATGTCGGGCACATCGGCGTGGGCTGACAACATGTTTTCCGGCAAGGCCAACACCACGGGTCCGGGGCGACCCGACTGCGCCACATGGAAGGCGCGGCTGATATATTCGGGCAGTCGGTCGGTCTGATCCACCTCTGCCGCCCATTTCGCCAGAGGGCCGAACACGGCGCGGTAATCAACTTCCTGAAATGCTTCGCGGTCGCGGTGCCGCGTGTCAATCTGGCCCACGAACAGGATAAGCGGCGTCGAATCCTGTTTTGCCACATGGATACCGCTCGACCCGTTGGTGGCCCCCGGCCCGCGCGTGACAAAGGCGACACCGGGCCGCCCCGTTAACTTGGCGTGCGCTTCGGCCATCATCACAGCGCCGCCTTCGTGGCGGCAGACAATGTTCTCTATGCCGGACTCGTGCAGCCCGTCCAGCGCAGCCAGAAAACTCTCGCCCGGTACGGAAAACACGCGCCGCACGCCCTGCGCTTTCAACTGGTCTACCAGAATTTGCCCACCATGGCGCATTGTCATCTCCCGTATGTTGCGTGGCAAACCTGCGTCAAACCCCGCGCGGGCGCAAGCCAGTTGCCTTTGGTGCATGCCCTGTTAGCTAAGGGGAAATGAGGAAAGGAAAACCATGAGAGACTTGACCCTGCTGGGCCTGTGCGGTTCGCTTCGCACCGAGAGCTTCAATCGCAAACTGATGCACGTCGCCGCCAAATCCTTCGGGCCAGCGCAATTTACCGAGGGCGATCTGAACCTGCCGCTGTTCAACGAGGACGTGGAGGCGCAGGGCATGCCGCAGGCCGTGACGCGCCTGAAAGAGCAGGTCAAGGCCGCCGATGCCGTGGTCATCGCCTGCCCCGAATACAACAAGGCGCCGCCGGGTGTGCTGAAGAATGCGCTCGACTGGCTTAGTCGGGGCGGTCAGCCTTGGACCGACAAGCCGGTGGCGCTGGTGACGGCTGCTGCGGGTCGCGCGGGTGGTGAACGCACGCAATTCGCTCTGCGGCTGATGATGGTGACATTCCGCCCTTATCTGCTGCAAGGGCCAGAGGTTCTGGTCTCTGGCCCCAAAGATCATTTTGACGAGCATGGCGCGCTTGTAACCGAAAGCTACCAAGGCTTGTTGACCGATCTGATGGCCGCATTGCGCAGCGCCGCAGAGGCCCGCAGTTAACCCGCGTCGAACCCGCGTCGCACAGCCGCCTCTGCCGAGGCGGCGAGCGCCTTGCGGGTCTGCCCCTTTGCGCATGGAATCGGGGCATGGCACATTACTGACACCCCCCCTTGCCGCGCTTGCCCAAGCACACGCAGGAAATGGCTTGCAAACTCCATCCCGCCCCACCAGCCATAGAAACGCGGGTCGGTCCCTTCGGGTGCCGTATAGCGCAAACTGACAGGTTGCACCGTCATGTCACGCGGCATGTCTGGGGCGAGGAATGCTTGAAACAATGTTGGTTTGAACGGCAAGACCAATGTGCTGTCCGTGCTTGTTCCTTCGGGGAAAAACACAAGTTTGTGCCCACGCCGGAATTCTGCGGCCAGAAGATGTGTCTGCGCCGTAGCATCGCGGCGGTCGCGCCGGATAAAGACGGTGCCCGCCATCCGGGCCAAAATTCCGATTGCGGGCCAGCCCGCAACCTCTGCCTTGGCCACGAACTGCACCGGCGCGGTGGCCCCCAGAACAAAGATATCCAGCCAAGAGGCATGATTGGCCACAAGTGCGCCTTGGCCATCCATGACCGCACCGCGAAAATTGGGTCGCAGCCCGATCACCCATAGCAGAAAACGGCAATAAACCTGCACAACACGGGGCGAAACCCGCCGCGCCCCAGCATGGGTGATAATTTCCAGCCCACGCGCCAGAACAAGAGCAAAGAGAGCAAGCGCCAGCCCGAAGACCAGCAGACATAAGCGCCAAACGGCACGACGTCGCACCGTGGAGGAAAGTGCCACGTCAGGTGGCGCAACGGTCGAATCCCATGTCGTCATAGCGCCCGCCGAACCAAAGTCTGAGCTTGGTCGCTCAGACGCGCCGCATCAAGGATGATGCAAACATCGGTCGTGTTGAAAGCCCGGTCAACAAAAGCGCCTTCCCCAATAGTGGCCCCAAGCCGCAAATAGCTGCGGATCAATGGCGGAATGACGCGCTTTGCCGCGCGCACATCCACATCCCGCGGGGCAACAAGATAGTCCAATTTGCAAGGCTTTGCCCGGACCCGCAATTCCTGCGGGGCCAGATGATTGTGGTGCAGCCAACTGAGCGGCTGCGCCAAACCCGACAAGTCTGCGCCGGGAAAACTGGCCGCCCCGAAGAGGATCTGGGCGTCGCGGTCCAGCGCGTAATTGGCAAGTGCCTGCCACATAAGCATCATCGCCAGACCGCCGCGATAGGCCGGGTCCACGCACGACCGCCCCAGTTCCAGCAAACGCTGCCCCGAGCGGCGCAGCGGCGTCAGGTCAAACTCAGCATCGCTATAGAATTGCCCATCCGGCCCCAGGCGATCCCCCGGCAGCAGACGATAGACGCCGACCACCTGCCCGCCGCGACCATTGTCGATCAGTAGCAGATGGTCGAAATATGGGTCGAAGGTATCCTGCTCCAGCCCGGCATCATGGTCCACGCATGGACCATCACCGCCCAACTCGCTCACGAAAACCCGGTAGCGCAACGCTTGCGCGGCGCGCAAATCGGACGGGCTAACGGCAAGGCGCGTCGACAGGCCACCCGACCTTGGCTGAGCCGACCTTGGCTGAGAATGTGACGCTGGCGCCATGACACTGGCTTCCTGTTTTGACCAACTCGGCTGCGCTTACTGCAAAGCGCCCGACGGCTTCAAGCGAAACAGTTTGTTTCGCATCGCGCGCTTGAGAACACGCATGGGTTGTTTATTGTTCATTATCAATATCCCACACGACGTCCAAGGGAACCGCTGCTGCATTAATGACCTGTTTTCCGGTCTCTGCAAAATTGACCGTGACCATATCACCCACCCGTGACTGCACTTGCCCAACGCCCCATGCGGGATGGGCAGGGCATCTTACAAACATGCCGGGCTCTAAAATATGATGCGACATGGCTATCCGTCTCCAAGCGGCAAAGATGCTGGGCTTTCGCCCGCCAAACCCGATTTGTCCGCGCTTATCGCAGCCCGAATCTGCCACGACCTTATCAGCCCGCTGGGGGCCATAGGCAATGGGGTGGAACTGCTGGAATTGTCCAAAACTGCGGCCGGGCCGGAACTTGCCCTGGTCCATGACAGCGTGCAACAGGCACAAGCGCGGATTAGACTGTTCCGAATTGCCTTTGGCTCGGTGAGCGCGGATCAGGCAATCGGGGCAGAAGAACTGCGCGGCATCTTGCGCGACTACAGTGCGCAACTTCGCTTCGATCTGGACTGGACCCCTCTCCAAAGCCAGCCCAAGCCCATGGTGAAACTGGGACTGCTGGCGCTGCTTTGCTTGGAAACCGTATTGCCCCACGGCGGGGTCGCGCAATGCAGCCTGTCACAGGACGGGCTGCATTTCATCGCCCGCACCGAGCGCCCCAAGCTATATGATGCGCTTTGGCAAGCGTTAGATGGGGGGGCGCCCTGGCCGGACGATCTGCGCGCGGCGCATGTGCAATTTCCGGCGCTGGCACAGGCGGTTACGGCAGAGGGCATGGCGCTTCGGGTCAGGACCGGGACGGACGGCGTCGATTTGCAAATAACCGCCGATTGAGCGTGCTTTGAACCCATACAAGCCTGTAAACGGATGACAGACGCACAAAAACTGATAGGCTGGCGCGACCAGAAATTCGGGTAACTCCCGGAAAGGAGACCAGATGACGAAATTCGCAAGCATGGCTATTCTTGCAGCCGGTATTGCCCTGGCAGGATGCCAGATGACCTCGAACGAACGCTCAGTGGCCGGCGGCCTGATGGGCGCCGCGGGCGGTTTGGCCGTGGCCAACCTGTTGGGTGCGAACACCAACTGGGCCATTATCGGGACCGTCGCGGGCGCGGCTGCCGGCACGCTTCTGGCGCGCAACACGCAGACCGGCACCTGTGCTTATGCGCGCGGCGACGGCACCTATTACGAGGCGCCCTGCCCGTAAGGTTTTGCGGCCGATACCGAATGCAAAAGGCCCCGACAAAGCGGGGCCTTTTGGGTTCATGCGTTTGGCAAAGGTTACTCTGCCGGGATCGCCGCCTGATCGTGGCTTATCGGGTGCGGCAGATGAACCAGCATTTCTTTCGGGCAGACCTGCACGAAATTGGCCTTCTCCCGGTCCCAGTTGCGCAAGATATCCTCGGAGCGCGACGACCCGGTTTCCTCGGCATGGCGCGCGATCAGGCCGCGCAGCTCGGCTTCCCAATGCTCGACCGTCACCGGGCAGGTCGCAAGCGATTCCATGTTGATGAGATCGGCCACTTCGCCCGCCGGATCGTAAAGGTAGGCCATGCCCCCTGTCATCCCCGCGCCGAAATTGGCACCGATGCTACCAAGGATTACCGCGACACCGCCGGTCATGTATTCGCAGCCATTCGACCCACAGCCCTCAATCACGACCTTCGCGCCAGAGTTCCGCACCGCGAACCGCTCCCCCGCGCGGCCTGCCGCGAACAAATAGCCATCTGTTGCGCCATACAGAACCGTGTTGCCGATGATCGTGTTCTCATGCGTCACCAGCGGCGACGACATGCGCGGGCGCACCACGATCAGACCACCGGACAGACCTTTGCCAACATAGTCATTGGCATCGCCGAACACTTCGATCTTCAAACCCGGCGCGGCAAATGCCCCCAGGGACTGCCCCGCGCTGCCGGTCAACTTGACCGTCAGGTGGTCGGGTTGCAAGCTGTTGCGCATCCCGAACCGCTTCACGATGTGGCTAGAGGCGCGCGTGCCCACGGTGCGATGGGTATTTTCCACCGCATAGGACAGTTGCATCTTCTCGCCTTCCTCAAAGAAGCGCGCGGCGTCGCGAATGATCTCTGCATCCAGCGTATCCGGCACCGCGTTGCGCGGCTTCTCGCGGTCGTAGCGGATCTGGTCCGCACCATCGACGGTCAGCAGCAGCGGGTTCAGGTCCAGATCGTCCAGATGCGCTGCCCCCCGGCTGACCTGCGTCAGCAAGTCGGCGCGGCCGATCACCTCATCCAGTGACCGCGCACCGATTTCGGCCAGAATTTCGCGCACTTCCTGCGCGTAGAAGGTGATCAGGTTCACCACCTTGTCGGCATTGCCGGTAAACTTGGCGCGCAGGGATTCGTCCTGCGTGCAAACGCCCACCGGGCAGGTGTTCGACTGGCACTGACGCACCATGATGCAGCCCATCGCGATTAGCGCGGCGGTGCCGATGCCGTATTCCTCGGCCCCCATCATCGCGGCCATGACAATGTCACGCCCCGTGCGCAGACCCCCATCGGTGCGCAGGGTCACACGCTCGCGCAGCTTGTTCATGGCAAGCACCTGATGCGCTTCGGTCAGCCCCATTTCCCACGGCAGGCCTGCGTATTTGATGGACGTGCCCGGGCTGGCCCCGGTGCCGCCATTATGGCCCGAAATCAGGATCACATCGGCCTTGGCCTTGGCCACACCAGCGGCAATCGTGCCCACGCCCGACTGGGCCACCAGCTTGACCGTGACCTTCACACGCGGGTTGATCTGCTTCAGATCGTAGATCAGTTGCGCCAAGTCTTCGATCGAATAGATGTCATGGTGCGGCGGCGGTGAAATGAGCGTCACACCCGGCGTCGAATGGCGCAGACGGGCGATCAGCTTCGTGACCTTCATGCCCGGAAGCTGGCCACCTTCGCCGGGCTTGGCACCTTGGGCGACCTTGATTTCCAGCTCTTCGCAGGCGTTCAGGTATTCCGCTGTCACGCCAAAGCGGCCAGAGGCCACCTGCTTGATTTTGGCGCAGGGATTGTCGCCATTGGGCAGCGGGTGCGCGTGGGCCGGGTCCTCGCCCCCCTCGCCGCTGTCGGATTTCGCACCGATGCGGTTCATGGCGATGTTCAGCGTCATATGCGCTTCGGGCGACAGCGCCCCCAACGACATGCCCGGCGTCACGAAACGCTTGCGGATAGAGGTGATGCTCTCCACCTCTTCCAAGGGAATCGCACGGCCCAAAGGCTTGATGTCCAGCAGGTCGCGCAGATGGATTGGATCACGCGAGCTTGTGGCTTTGGAATACTGCTTCCACAGCGCATAGCTGGAATTGTTGCAGGCCTGTTGCAGCAAGTGCATGTTCGTGGCTTCCCACGCATGCTTTTCGCCCGAGCGGCGCAGTTTGTAAAAACCGCCAATGGGCAGCACATCCTGCCCGCCGCGCCAACCCTTGGCGTGGACCTCTTCCAGCTTCATCTGAATGCCGTGCAGACCGATGCCGGAAATACGGCTGGGCATGCCGGGGAAATATTCGGCAACCATGGCGCGGCTTAGGCCCACCGCTTCGAAATTCAGCCCACCGCGATAGGACGAGATGACCGAAATCCCCATCTTCGACATGATCTTCAATAGCCCAAGGTCGATGGCCGCGCGGTAGCGGCGCATCGCGTCAATCAGCGGACCGTCGATCAGCCCACGGTCAATGCGGTCGGCAATGGTTTCCTGTGCCAGATAGGCGTTTACCGTCGTGGCCCCCGACCCAATCAGCACCGCGAAGTAATGCGGGTCAATGCATTCCGCCGCGCGCACATTGATGGAACAGAAGGTCCGCAAACCCTTGCGCGTCAGCCAGCTATGCACCGCGCTGGTGGCCAAGATCATCGGCATTGCGACCTTGTCGGCGCTTTGGTGTTCATCCGTCAGCACCAGATGGCCCGCGCCCGAACGCACGGCATCCTCTGCCTCTGCCCGGATACGCTCAAGCCCAGCGCGCAAAGCGTCCTCGCCACCACCTGCGGGAAAGCTGCAATCAATGAAAGACACCTGATCGCCGAACTCGCGCACCATTTCCGCGAATTCGCCATTGGCGACAAACGGGCTGTCCAGCACCAGAATTTCGGTCTGGCTGCTTTCTTCATCCAGCACGTTCTTGAGGTTGCCAAAACGGGTCTTCAGGCTCATGACCCGGTATTCGCGCAAGCTGTCGATGGCCGGGTTCGTCACCTGGCTGAAGTTTTGGCGGAAGAAATGCGACAGCGGGCGATAGACCTTGGACAACACCGCCGAAGGCGTGTCATCACCCATAGAGGCAATCATTTCCTTGCCGTCTTCGGCCATGGGGGCCAGAACCTGCTCGATCTCTTCAATCGAATACCCAGCCGCCACCTGACGGCGGCGCAGATCGGCGCCATCCATGGCGCGCGATTCGGGCACGTCATGCAGCTTTTCGTTCAGTTCGACGATCTTGTCATTCCAGTCGCCAAAGGGCTGAGCGGCTGCCAGCTTATCCTTCAATTCGACATCGTGATAGAGCTTGCCGTCGGTCATATCGACCGCGATCATCTGGCCTGGCCCAAGCGCACCTTTTTCACGCACGTTCAATTCATCGACCACGACCATGCCAATCTCGGACCCGGCAATCAGCATATTGTCGCCGGTCACAACATAGCGCATGGGGCGCAGGCCGTTTCGGTCCAGACCCGCGCAGACCCAGCGGCCATCGGTCATGGCAAGGGCTGCGGGGCCGTCCCACGGTTCCATCACAGAATTGCAATAGGAATACATGTCGCGCCACGCTTCGGGCATCTCAACGGCGGTCTTGGACCACGCTTCGGGCACCAGCATGGTTTTCGCCATGGGCGCATTACGGCCTGCCCGCACCAGCACTTCAAACACCGAATCCAGTGCTGCAGAGTCGGACGCGCCAGAGGCGACGATGGGCTTGATGTCCTCGGCCATGTCGCCGAAAGCGCCCGATGCCATGCGAATTTCATGGCTTCTCAACCAGTTCAGGTTGCCTTTCAGCGTATTGATTTCGCCGTTATGGGCCAACATGCGGAACGGCTGCGCCAGCCACCATTGCGGGAAGGTGTTGGTCGAATAGCGCTGGTGATAAATCGCAAAGGCAGACTCGAATTTCTCATCCGCCAGATCGGGATAGAATTCGGCGACCTGCTCGGCCAGCATCATCCCTTTGTAGATGATGGACCGGCAGGACAGCGAACACATGTAGAAACCCGCGATCCCGGCGGCCGTGACCGCTTTCTCAATCCGGCGGCGAATGACGTAAAGCTCACGCTCGAACGTCTCTTCATCCGTCCCCTTGGTGTTGCGGATCAGGATTTGTTCAATCTCTGGACGGGTTGCATTGGCCTTCTCGCCCAGGCACGCCACGTTGACCGGCACATGGCGCCAACCGTAAATCGTGTAGCCCATGCGCAAAACTTCGGTTTCGACAATGGTCCGTGAGCGTTCTTGCGCGTTGAAATCGGTGCGCGGCAAGAACACCTGCCCCACAGCCATAAGCTGGTCCATCGCCGGTTCATGCCCGGTGCGGCGGATTGCGTCATAGAAGAACGAGACCGGGATTTGCACATGAATGCCAGCCCCGTCACCAGTCTTGCCATCGGCATCAACCGCGCCCCGGTGCCAGATGGCTTTCAGCGCCTCGATCCCGTTTTCGACCACTTTGCGCGAAGGTTTGCCATCCAGCGATACCACAAGCCCCACACCGCAGGACGAATGCTCGTCTTCATCGCGATACAGGCTGTGCTCGGACATGTAGGCGCGGTTTGCTTCCTCGCGGGCGGCCCAGGCGTCATCATACTTGGTCATGTCTTTTCCTTTTCCGGCAGGAAATTCTGTTATTCGGCCGCAACCTGCGCGGGGGCCGAAAGATATGTCAGGATCGAGTCCGCGGCTTCGCGCCCGTCACGGATAGCCCAAACCACCAAGGAGGCACCGCGCACAATGTCACCCACAGCCCAGACACCGGGCATCTCGGTTTCATGCGTGTTGAACTTGGCCTTGATCGTGCCCCAACGCGTGACTGTCAGTTCGGGCTGCTCGAACAGCTTTGGCAGGTCTTCAGGTTCAAACCCAAGCGCCATGATCGCCATGTCTGCGTCTTCGGTGTAGTCAGCGCCTTCGATTACTTCGGGCGCGCGGCGACCGCTGGCATCGGGCTTGCCCAAGCGCATTTTTTGCACACGCACGCCCGACAGTTCGCCCGCATCGTCGGTCAGAAAACCAAGCGGCGCAGTCAGCCAGACAAATTCGACGCCCTCTTCTTCGGCATTGGCGGTTTCGCGGCGCGAGCCGGGCATATTTTCGCGGTCACGACGATACAGGCACTTGACAGAAGTTGCGCCCTGCCGCACCGCCGTGCGCACGCAATCCATGGCCGTGTCACCGCCGCCGATGACCACGACGCGCTTGCCCTTGGCATCAAGCGTGCCATCATCGAATTCCGGAACCTCGTCGCCAAAGCTTTTGCGGTTGCTGGCGGTCAGAAAATCGAGCGCAGGCAGCACACCGGGCGCGGCGGCATTCGGCGCGTTCAGGTCGCGCGCCTTATAGACGCCCGTTGCGATCAGGACAGCGTCATGCTTGCCGCGAATGGCGTCGAAGCTGATATCTTCGCCCACATTGCAGTTTAGTACAAATTCGACGCCCGCTTTCTCAAGCTGTTCGATCCGCCGCATGACAACAGGTTTTTCCAGCTTGAAGCCGGGGATGCCATAAGTCATCAGCCCGCCCGCGCGGTCATAGCGATCATAAATCGCGACCTGAACACCAGCGCGGCGCAGCACATCGGCGGCGGCCAGCCCACCGGGGCCAGAACCGATGATGGCGACCGATTCGGTACGGTCTGCGGCAGGCACGATTGGCTGCACCCAACCCTCTTCCCACGCGGTGTCAGTGATGTATTTCTCGACCGCGCCAATGGTCACAGTGCCGTGGCCCGATTGTTCGATCACGCAATTGCCTTCGCACAGACGGTCTTGCGGGCAGATACGCCCACAGATTTCCGGGAAGGTGTTGGTCGCCTGGCTTAGCTCATAGGCTTCCTGCAACCGCCCTTCGGCGGTCAGTCGCAACCAGTCGGGGATGTTGTTGTGCAACGGACAATGCGACTGGCAATAGGGCACGCCGCATTGGCTGCACCGGCCTGCCTGTTCGGCGGCCTTTTCGGTCGCGTATTCGCGATAGATCTCTCCGAAATCCTCGGTCCGCAAGTTGGGCGGGCGCTTGTCCGGCATTTCCTTGCTAACAGATACGAAACGCAGCATCGGTTGCTTGGCCATTGTCATTCCTCCAAGGTTCGGAACGGCCTTTTACAAAGCCAAGACGGAAATGAAAAGTCAGTAATGCTGCCATTTTTGGAGAAATTTTCCATTAGGGCGACGGGAAAAGCCGTTAACTTAGTATTTTTATGACAGTATAACTGACATACCTGCGGTATTCAATAAATCTTGGCACCCGATTCCGCGCGGAGTATAGGCGAGACATGACATTGCTTTACCTAGCTATCCTTGCGCTCGTTCAGGGCGTTACAGAGTTCTTGCCGGTCTCCTCCTCTGGCCACCTTATTCTGTTGCCCAAGCTGTTGGGCACGCAGGACCAGGGGCTTGCACTGGATGTCGCGGTGCATGTCGGCACATTGGTCGCAGTCTGCCTGTATTTCCGCACCGATGTGGCACGCGCAGCGCGGGGCACTGTCCAGCTTGCGCGCGGCCAACTTGCCACGGCAGAGGCCTTTCTGGCGCTATGCCTGATCGTCGCAACCATCCCCGTGATGGCGGCGGGACTGGTTCTGAAGCTGACCGGCTGGATCGACCTGATGCGCAGCATCGCGGTCATTGGCTGGGCGATGATCGTTTTCGGGATTGTGCTGTATGTGGCCGATAAGCGCGGCACCCAGACCCGAACCGCTCCTGCATGGACCCTGCGCCACGCGATCATCCTTGGCCTGTGGCAAGTGGTAGCGCTTATCCCCGGCACATCACGCTCTGGCATTGTTATTACGGGCGCGCGGGCCTTGGGTTATGTCCGCCATGATGCGGCGAAACTGTCCATGCTCATGTCAATACCGACCATTCTGGCGTCGGGCGCGCTTTTATCGCTGGATGTGATTGGGCAGGCAGATTGGGCACTTGCGCGCGATGCGGCCATTGCCGCAGTCATCGCCTTTGCCGCAGCACTAGCCGCGCTGGCGCTTATGATGCGCTTGCTTCAATCCGTAAGTTTCACACCTTATGTGATCTACCGTATCGCGCTTGGGGTTGTGCTTTTGGGTATCGCTTACGGCTGATACCCTCTTGACCAACGGCGCGGCGACATGTGTTAAGCCTTCATGCCACGCAGCAAATCCGCCCCTAAAAAACCCCCCTATCGCACTAGTGCCCCGCACCGGGCGTTCATGGGCATTGCGGATGGCCTGCGCTGGATACGGCGCTGGGTCTTGCGCCTGTCTGCTCTGGTCTTTGTGCTGTTGCTGGGGTGGGTGCTGCTTTACCGTTTCATAGCACCGCCCGGTGGGCTGTTCATGTTGCAAGAATATCGGCGCCTTGGGGCTATCCAGCAAGACTGGGTGCCGTTGTCACAAATTGCCCCGGTCATGGCGCGCTCCGCCGTGGCCGCAGAGGATGCCAATTTCTGCCGCCACTGGGGCTTTGACATGTCGGCCATCCGACAGGTCATCGAAGCAGGCGGCGCGCGCGGCGCGTCCACCATCAGCCAGCAGACGGTCAAGAACGTGTTTTTGTGGCATGGCCGGGACTGGACCCGCAAAGCGCTCGAATCAGGGATTACATTGCTGGTCGAAGCAACCTGGTCAAAGCCTCGCATCATCGAGGTTTATCTGAACGTGGCCGAATTCGACGAGGGCGTTTTCGGCGTTCAGGCCGCAGCCGCGCATTACTTTGGCACTACGGCAGCGGAACTGTCCCCGACCCAGGCCGCGCGGCTTGCCGCGATCCTGCCAGCCCCGAAAACCCGCAATGCTGCCGACCCGTCAGATTTCGTGCGCCGGCGCGCATCGTCCATCATGGACGGGGCGGCAACAATCGCGCGCGACGGACGCGCCGATTGCCTGAGTGGTTGAACTTGCCCGGCGCGCAAGGCAAGACAGAGCAATCCAAAACGTCACGAAAGCACCTGTTTGCCCATGGCCCGTTTGTATCACGTCCCGCTCTCTCCCTTTTGTCGCAAAGTTCGCCTTACCCTGGGCGAAAAACGCGTCGAGGTTGAACTTGTCGAAGAACGCTACTGGGACCCAAGCCAAGATTTCATGCGCCGCAATCCTGCGGGCAAGGTGCCGATCCTGCGCTATAACGGGACACATCTGTCCGAAAGTCAGGCGATCTGCGAATATCTGGACGATGTGATCCCCTCTCCTCCGCTGGTGCCAAAATCGGCCGATGCCCGGTATGAAATGCGTCGCCTGTGCACATGGTTCGATGACAAGTTCCACAGCGAAGTGACCGCCAACCTTGTCTATGAACGCGTGAACAAAAAGATCAGTGGGCAGGGCTACCCGGATTCGGCGCGTATCAAGGCGGGGTCTGCGCGGATCAAGTTTCATCTGGATTACATGGACTGGCTGCTGGGCCAGCGGCGGTGGCTTGCGGGCAACGACATGACGCTGGCGGATTTCACCGCCGCCGCCCATTTGTCCAGCCTTGATTACATCAACGATGTGGACTGGAAACGCTCTGCCACCGTGCATGAGTGGTATTCCAAGATCAAATCACGGCCAGCCTTTCGCACGCTGCTGGCGGACCAGATACCCGGCTTTCAACCGCCCGCGCATTATGCCGATCTGGATTTCTAGCACGTTTTGCGTCATGCCGGGCACATGTCCG
Organism: Roseinatronobacter domitianus; assembly: GCF_023336755.1. GTDB lineage: Bacteria > Pseudomonadota > Alphaproteobacteria > Rhodobacterales > Rhodobacteraceae > Roseinatronobacter > Roseinatronobacter domitianus. The sequence goes on from NZ_JALZWP010000015.1 coordinate 62,266, forward strand.
AAGACCTGAAATCAGAATTGCGCGCGAAAGCGCTGGATGTCGGCTTCACGGCCTGCGCTGTGACGCATCCGGGCGCGATCCCGCTTGCGCCCGAACGATTGGCCGAATTTATCAATGCCGGGCACCATGGGCAGATGGGCTGGATGGCAGACCGCATGGCGTGGCGCGGCGACCCATCCGCATTGTGGCCAGAGGCGCGCAGCATCATCATGCTGGCCGAAAGCTACACGCCCGACCATAACCCGCTGGACCTGCTTGCGCTGCGCGAGCATGGCGTGATTTCGACCTATGCGCAGGGGCGCGATTACCACGATTTGGTCAAGAAACGTCTGAAACGGCTGGGGCGCTGGCTGATCGAGCGCGCGGGTGGGGAAATCAAGGTATTTGTCGATACTGCCCCGGTCATGGAAAAACCCTTGGCAGAAGCGGCGGGATTGGGCTGGCAGGGCAAGCACACCAACCTGCTGTCGCGCGAGTTGGGAAACTGGTTCTTTCTGGGCGCGATTTTCACCACCCATGCGCTGCCGCCCGATGCACCTGCCGAAGGGCATTGCGGATCATGCCACGCTTGTCTGGACATATGCCCGACCAATGCCTTCCCCGCACCCTACCAGTTAGATGCCCGGCGCTGCATTTCCTACCTGACGATTGAACATCACGGCCCGGTGCCAGAAGAGTTGCGCGCGAAAATGGGCAACCGGATTTATGGCTGCGACGATTGTCTGGCCGTGTGCCCCTGGAACAAGTTTGCCGCCGAAGCGTCCGAGGTAAAATATGCCGCGCGCGATGGTATGATCGCGCCGGACCTTGCTGAATTGGCTGGGCTTGACGATGCCGGGTTTCGCGCGCGCTTCTCCGGCTCGCCCATAAAGCGGATCGGGCGCGGGCGGTTCGTGCGCAACGTGCTCTATGCCATCGGCAATTCAGGCAGCCCCCGGCTGCGACCCGTGGCGCAAGGCTTATGCGACGATGCCGACGCAGTCGTGGCGGATGCGGCGCAATGGGCCGTGGCGCGCTTGGCATAGCCATGGGGGCTGCCGCCCCCAGACCCCCGCGAGTATTTTCGGCAAGATGAAATGGGATCAGCTTTGCCAATCAGCGCTTTGCATTTCGCGCAGGCGGCTGGCGGTGCGCTCGAACTCGAACGACCCGGCCCCTTCGGTATAAAGCTTTTCAGGTTCCGCCGCTGCCGACGCGATCAGCCGCACATGCCCCTCATACAGCGCATCGATCAGCGTAACGAAACGTTTCGCCTGATTGTAATTGCCCGATGACAGTTGCGGGATGTCATCAAGGATCAGGACGCGCAGCGCCTCGGCAATGGCAAGGTAGTCGGCGGCGCCCAAGGGCTGGCCGCACAGCTCCCAGAAGGACGCGCGGCCAACGCCGTTATGTGCCTTGGGGATGATGACGTCACGGCCATTGACGCGCAGTCGCAGTTCTGCCCCCGGATCATGGCCGGTCAGATCGTCCCACAACTGGCCAAGCGTTTCACGTGCCTGCGCGCCACCGGGGGTGAAATAGACCTGCGCGCCCGCCAGGCGGTGCTGGCGGTAATCGGTTTCCGCTTCCAGATGGTGGACGACCATGCGCGCCTTCAACATGTCGATGAAGGGCAGGAACAGAGCGCGGTTCAAACCGTCTTTATACAGATCATCCGGCGGGCGATTCGAGGTGGTGACGATGGCAACCCCCGCAGCCATGAGCCGCTCGAACAGACGCCCCACGACCATCGCATCGGTGATATCGGTGATCTGCATCTCGTCAAAGGCCAGCAAGCGGACCTTTGCTGCGACCGCATCGGCAACGGGGGCCAGCGCGTCTTGCGTATTGGCCTGCCGCGCCTTGTGCAAACCCGCATGGATTTCCTGCATGAACGCATGGAAATGCACCCGCCGTTTGGGCACATCGCCCGCATGGGCCACGAACAGATCCATCAGCATGGATTTACCGCGCCCCACACCGCCCCACAGATACAATCCCGGCGCGGGCGCGGGCTGCGCGCGCCCAAACAAGCCGCGCAAGCCGCCCGATTTGGGCGCGGGCTGGGCCAAATGGCCAAGGATCGGCTGGAACAAGGGCAAAGCCGCGCGCTGCGCCGGGTCGGGGCGCAACGAGCCATCTTCTACCTTGCAATCATAAAGCGCGGTCAGGTCATTGCTCATGCCCGCCTGAATACGCCAAGCCGAGGGCCGCGAAAAGCCCTGCTTGCCAGCCGGCACGGGCCTCGGTAGGTGTTAGGGGTTAGTTGCTACGGGGGTAGATATGGACGATCCGAAAACGCTGGTTTCCACAGAATGGCTGGCCGCGCATCTGTCAGACCCCGATTTGCGCGTGCTGGATGCAAGCTGGCATATGCCCACCACCGGGCGTGACGCGCGGGCAGAGTATGAGGCGGCTCATATTCCGGGTGCGCGGTTCTTTGATATTGACGATGTCAGCGACCATCGCTCGGCGCTGCCCCACATGGCCCCCCCGGTTGAGAAATTCATGTCCCGCATGCGCGCCATTGGCGTGGGCGACGGGCATCAGGTTGTTGTCTATGACAGCACTGGGCTGTTTTCCGCCGCGCGTGTCTGGTGGTTGTTCCGGCTGATGGGCAAGACGGATGTCGCCGTGCTGGATGGCGGTTTCCCCAAATGGCAAGCCGAAGGGCGCGCGGTCGAAGACCTGCCGCCGGTCTTGCGCGAACGGCACATGACAGCGCAACGGCAGCCGCATCTGGTAAAGGACGTGAGCCAAGTCGCCGCTGCGATCAAACTGCGGGATTGGCAAATACTGGACGCACGCAGCCCGGCGCGGTTTCGCGGTGACGAACCCGACCCACGCGAGGGGCTGCGCGCGGGCCACATGCCCGGCGCAATAAACCTGCATTATGCGGAATTGCTGAACGCGGATGGCACCCTGAAGCGCGGCGATGCCTTGCGCGCGGCATTCGAGGGCGCGGGCGTGGATTTGCAGCGACAGGTTATCACCACCTGCGGGTCGGGTGTAACAGCCGCGATCCTGTCATTGGGGCTGGAAATTCTGGGGCATCGCGATCATGCGCTTTACGATGGGTCCTGGTCGGAATGGGGCCTGTTTCCTGATCTGAAGGTGGAACAGGGATGACAACGCACCATGCCGGGGACAACATTCCCTACACCGTGACATTCTTGCAAATGACCCATCGGCCGACCTATGATTGGCCCCATACGCCCAGCGCAATGACCGGCGCGTTACTGAAAGCAGATGCGCCGCCCGTGTGGTATTTCCGCGCTTTGTATGACGCGGTTGGCCGTGACTATGCCTGGACCGACCTGCATGACAGCGAAGATACAGAGATTGGCGATTGGTTGGCAGATCCGAAGGTCGCGCTCTATTCGCTGATCGACAAAGGTTGGCCGCATGGGTTCTTCCTTCTGGATTGGCGCGCAGGTGCCACCTGCGAGCTGTGTTATTTCGGGCTGGTTCCGGGCGTGGTCGGCCGCGGCTTTGGGTCTTGGATGCTGCGCACCGCGATCCTGACGGGTTGGGCGCAAGAGGGGGTTGAGAAGATGATCGTCAACACCTGCACGCTCGACCACCCGCGCGCACTGATCCAGTATCAGCGCCATGGGTTCGAGGTTGTCCGCCGCGAAGACCGCACCCGCACCCTGACCCGCGACTGGACCCCGACAAAGGACTGAACGATGTTCGAAGCCCTGCCCGCCCCCAAACTGGACGGAATCATTGGCCTGATGCAGGCCTTTGCCAATGATCCGCGCACAGACAAGATCGACCTTGGTGTGGGCGTTTACCGTGACTCGCACGGGCGCACGCCAGTGATGCGAGCGGTCAAACAGGCCGAGGCGCGGATCTTGGAAGAACAGGACAGCAAAAGCTATCTGTCACTGGCAGGCGATGCGGCATTTCTGGACGCAATGGAAACATTGCTGCTGGGTGGCGCGGTCCCAAATGCTCGTGTGGCCGCTGTCGGCACGCCGGGCGGCACCTCTGCCGTGCGCCAGATCTGCGAGTTGATCGCCAAGGTGCGCCCCGGCGCGACCGTCTGGGTCAGCGCGCAAACATGGCCGAACCATGGGCCACTTATTGCCGCCGCTGGTCTGACCGCGCGCCCTTATCGCTATCTGGATACAGAGGCGGGCGCGCTTGACCGCAACGGCATGTTTGCCGATCTGGCCGAGGTGCAGGCGGGCGAAGTGGTGCTGCTGCATGGATGCTGCCACAACCCAACCGGCGTGGACCTGACACCGCAAGACTGGGCCGAGGTTGCGGCGCTTCTGGAGCGCACCGGCGCCACAGCTTTTGTGGACATGGCCTATCAGGGCTTTGGCGAAGGGCTGGACACCGACGCAGGCGGCTTGCGCCATCTGGCGGCGCGCCTGCCCGAAGTTTTGATTGCGGCAAGTTGTTCCAAGAATTTCGGCCTGTATCGCGACCGTGTGGGCATTGCCATGGCGGTGGTGCCCGACGCGCAGCGCGACGCGATGGCGGCGACATTGGCCGGGCTGAACCGGCAAAGCTTCGCCTTTCCGCCCGACCACGGGGGCCGCGTGGTCAGCACCATTCTGGGTGATCCCATGCTGCGCGCGGTCTGGCTGGAAGAGCTGGACGCGATGCGCGCCCGCGTGCAGGACAACCGCCGCGCGCTGGCCGACGCGTTGCGCGACGCCACCGGGTCCGACCGCATGGCGGCCGTGGGCGCGCAACAGGGGATGTTTTCCATCCTGCCATTGACGGAAGCACAGGTTACCAAACTGCGCGAGGATCACGGCATCTACATGCTGTGGGACGGGCGGGTGAACATGGCGGGGATGGACCCGTCGCGCGCGTGTGACGTTGCCCGCGCGGTGGCTAGTGTCACCGCTGGATGTGTTGAGGGGACCTAGTCGTCGCGATTGACGCTTCTATAGGTGTTGAGGCAAAAGATAAATCGGAGAGCACTATGCTATTGAACTTCATCGAAACGATGTTGAGCCCGCCTTGGGAGAGTGTCCGATCTTCTGTGTAACCGGGATCTGGTCCATGCTTCCTGAGAGGAGCAAGGACGATGACGATTTCCAAGGAACTGCTGGACGAACTTCTGAAGGGCTGCGAGCGCCCTGAAGATCTGC
>NZ_JALZWP010000016.1 GCF_023336755.1 Roseinatronobacter domitianus
CAACGCCCACTTCCGAATAATCCTCAAAAATCCCATGTCTATCACTCCTGACGCCCCCGACTGCTTTGCGCAGGGGCAAGGTTGCACATGGGTCAATTCTCAATGACAATTTCTGCTGTTGCCGGGTCAGTTCTCAGTGACAATCAACAATCAAGGCATCAAGAAGCCGCCGCACGCACGCGCGACAATGTGCGCGAAGACGTCCCGAACGATCCAGTCGAACCAGAACTCGTCATGGCTGCCCCAGCTCAGAGAGGGCAGGGCTTCGCCGATCAATTGTTCAAGGTGGAAGGACTTAATCGACACGTTGCAGTGTCGTTTCCACTGCTTGAAGATCCTCACCAGCTTGCGGTGGTTTCCCCGCAACTTGCTGTCCGACTGATCGAGAAGGTTGATCTCGGCCAGTGGATCGACCTGCTTCCAACGACCGCCGTTGTTCGTATCGCATATTATGAGGCCGCGGTCCGCTGCCAAGAACGAAGGGACGACCTCGAGCGTGATACTGTTGAAGCCCACTATCACGACCTGTCCATCCTGTCGAATGGCGGTCTGCGAATAAGTCGTCCCCGGAACATCTTTAACATGATTCAGAAGCTGCGACTGTTTGTTGCCGCTGTATTCGTTGAAGCGGTGATAGACATCGACGGGAAGGATGAAACACAGATCGATGTCTGTTGGAGGATTAATGGCCGTGTTCTTACCCCACGACCCCGCCACGACATAATGGTCAAGAATACTCTCATCCCTGAAGTAACGGTTCAACGATTTGATGACTCCCCGCGCCTTGGTGTTCGCATCCTCAATAGTTCCCGCCTGAAGGGCGAGATTGGTCTGAAGCTCCTTGAAGCGTCGCGTGACATACTGCCATCGCAGCGGCTCAGCGCTGTTGCTTATGAGCGAGGGGGCGAAGCCAAGAGCGTTCATCTGATCCTTTTCTGATTTATACCCCGGAGAAATTTTGCCCCGAATGGGAGGATTTATCCCCCCATTCGGGAGAAACTATCCCCCCAGGGACACATGAGGCTCTCACCCTCAGCTACACCCGCTCGTCCCGCCGCAGGTGTTGCATTTCATGCAGGTGCCGTTGCGGACCAGCGTGTAATTGCCGCACTCGCCGCAGGGGTCGCCCTCGTAGCCTTGCATCTTGGCCTTGGTGCGGGCGTCCAGCGGTGCGACCGACACGCTTTCCACCGAACGTGTCTGGTAAGCCACGGCGGCAGACCCATCAGAGGCAAACCCCGTCGCCTGACCGCCTTGCAGCACTGTCAGTTCCTGCGGCAGGCGCTTGCGCAGATACCCGGTCGAGGAAATCTGGCGCAGCACTTCCAACGACCGCGAGGCGGCATCATCCGACGGTTCTGCCACGTTGCGCTGGCCTTCTTTCTCGCCCGCGCCCAGATCGTCAAAGGCGGTGCCCGACGGCTTCACATGCGCCAGATCGGTGCGGTCCAGATAGCTGACCGCCAGTTCGCGGAAGATGTAGTCCAGAATGGAGGTCGCGTTCTTGATGCTGTCATTGCCCTGCACCATGCCCGCCGGTTCAAACCGGGTGAAGGTGAAGGCATCGACGAACTCTTCCAGCGGCACACCGTATTGCAGGCCGACCGACACGGCGATGGCGAAATTGTTCATCATTGCGCGGAAGCCAGCGCCTTCCTTGTGCATGTCGATGAAGATTTCGCCCAGCTTTCCGTCCTGGTATTCGCCGGTGCGCAGGTAAACCTTGTGCCCGCCGACAACCGCTTTCTGGGTATACCCCTTGCGGCGCTCCGGCAGCTTTTCACGGTTCGAGCGGACGATCTCTTTGACGATGATCTTCTCGACGATCTTTTCTGCCAGCACCTTGGCTTTTTCGTGCTGTGTGCCGGATTCAAGGATTTCTTCGGCTTCTTCGTCATCCTCGATCAGCGCGGCGGCCAGAGGCTGCGACAGTTTGGACCCGTCACGATAGAGCGCGTTGGCCTTGATACCCAGCGACCATGACAACTCATAGGCCGCCAGCGTTTCCTCGATGCTCGCCGAATTCGGCATGTTGATCGTCTTGGAAATCGCGCCAGAGATGAAGCTCTGCGCTGCCGCCATCATATGGATGTGGCTGTCCACCGACAGGTAGCGCTTGCCGGTCTTGCCGCAGGGGTTCGCGCAGTCGAACACGCCGTAATGCTCAGTTTTCAGATGCGGTGCATTTTCCAGCGTCATCGTGCCGCAGACATGGTCATTGGCGGCCTCAACCTGCGCCTTGGTAAAGCCCAAGTGCCGCAGCAGGTCGAAGCTGGGGTTGTTCAGCTCTGCCGCCGGAATGCCGAGTGTTTCGCGGCAGAATTCTTCGCCCAGCGTCCACTGGTTGAACACGAAGCGGATATCGAAGGCAGAGGGCAGGGCCGCTTCGACCTTCTTGATCTCTTCGGGGCCAAAGCCGTGGCCGATCAGGCTGGTGTGGTTGATGCCGGGCGCCTGACCAAGGCTACCGTGACCGACTGCATGGGCGATGATCTCACCAATCTGCGCTTCCCCATAGCCCAACTTGCGCAGAGCGGCGGGAACCGACTGGTTGATGATCTTGAAATACCCGCCACCGGCCAGCTTCTTGAACTTCACCAGCGCGAAGTCCGGTTCAATGCCGGTGGTGTCGCAATCCATGACCAGACCGATCGTGCCGGTGGGCGCGATGACGGTGGCTTGGGCGTTGCGGTAGCCATGGGCCTCGCCCAGTTGCAGCGCCTCATCCCACGCCGCGCGGGCCAGATCGACCAAGCGGCTGTCGGGGCAACCAGCGGCATCCAGCGCCACCGGGGCGACATTCACGCCCTCATAGTCGGTGGCGGCATAGGCGGCGCGGCGGTGGTTGCGGATCACGCGCAGCATGTGGTCGGCGTTCTTCTTGTAGCCGGGGAAAGCGCCCAGTTCGGCGGCCATTTCGGCGGATGTCGCGTAGCTGACACCGGTCATGATCGCGGTCAGTGCGCCAGCCAAGGCGCGGCCCTCAACGCTGTCATAGCCGTAGCCCATGTTCATCAGCAAGCCGCCAATGTTGGCATAGCCCAGCCCCAAAGTGCGGAACTCGTAGGACCGCTGCGCGATTTCCTTGGACGGGAACTGCGCCATCATCACGCTGATTTCCAGCGTGATCGTCCACAAACGAGAGGCGTGCATATAGGCTTCGGCATCGAACCGAGTGCCGTCGTAGAATTTCAGCAGGTTCATGGAGGCCAAGTTACAGGCCGTGTCATCCAGGAACATGTATTCCGAGCAGGGGTTGGACCCACGGATCGCGCCATCTGCGGGGCAGGTGTGCCATGCGTTCACGGTGTCATGGAACTGGATGCCGGGATCGGCGCAGGCCCAGGCCGCATGCCCGACTTGGTCCCAAAGTTCGCGTGCGCGGACGGTCTTGGCAACCGTGCCATCGGTGCGGCGCAGCAATTCCCAATCGGAATCGTCCTTCACGGCCTTCAGGAAAGCATCTGTCACGCGGACCGAGTTGTTCGAATTCTGGCCCGACACGGAAATATACGCTTCCGAATCCCAGTCCGTATCATAGGTCGGGAACTCGATGCTGTCATACCCCTGCTTTGCATATTGCAAAATGCGGGCGGTGTAGGTTTCCGGGATCATCGCCTGTTTCGCGGCCTTGATCGCGGCTTTCAGGCTGGGGTTTTTTGCCGGGTCAACGGCATCCTCTGTGCTGCCATCCCATGCCCGGATCGCGCCGAAAATATCGTTCAGGCGCGCTGAGTGCAGTTTGGAGCCGGCAACAAGAGAGGCGACCTTCTGTTCTTCGATCACCTTCCAGTTGATGAATTCCTCGACATCGGGATGGTCCATGTCGCAGATGACCATCTTGGCCGCGCGGCGCGTGGTCCCGCCCGACTTGATCGCGCCAGCGGCCCGATCACCAATTTTCAAGAAACCCATCAACCCAGAGGATTTACCGCCGCCCGACAGTTTCTCGCCTTCTCCACGCAGCGAGCTGAAATTGGTCCCGGTGCCGGAACCATATTTGAACAGGCGCGCTTCGCGCACCCAAAGATCCATAATGCCGCCATCGTTGACCAGGTCATCCGAGACAGACTGGATGAAACAGGCATGCGGCTGCGGGTGTTCGTAGCTGGATTTTGACTTCACCAGCTTGTGGGTGAACGGGTCGACGTAGAAGTGACCTTGGCTTGGCCCGTCGATGCCGTAAGCCCAATGCAGCCCGGTGTTGAACCATTGGGGGCTGTTCGGCGCGGCCATCTGTGCGGCCAGCATGAAGCGCATTTCGTCGAAATAGGCGCGGGCGTCTTCCTCGGTGGCGAAATACTGACCTTTCCAGCCCCAGTAGCACCATGCACCGGCCAGACGGTCAAACACCTGCTTCGCGCTCGATTCGCCGATGTAGCGCTCATCCTCTGGCAGGTCCTTCAGCGCATCCAGATCTGCGGTCGAGCGCCACAGAAATTCCGGCACGCCCTTTTCGGCCACAGGCTTCAAGCGCGCGGGAACGCCTGCCTTGCGAAAGTATTTCTGGGCGATCACGTCAGATGCGACCTGGCTCCAGCTTTTGGGCACTTCGACCGCGTCATTGCGGAACACAACCGTGCCATCCGGGTTGCGAATCTCGGAAACCGTGGTCGTGAACTCCAGCGCCGCATAAGCGTCTGCGGATGCCGTGGTGAAATGCCGTTCGATTTTCATGTGCCTGTTGCCCCTGACTGCGTTGGTTGTGCGCCGGTGTGGCGCGGTCGGTCATCTGCTGAACAGGGCATGCATCATCGGCTGCGCAATGCAGGCGTCCGGCGTTTTCACACCGGGCGTTTTCCAATATGCTGTTTCCCCTGTCCCAACGCCCACCCGCGCTTCATGTCGCTTACTAGATGTAGTGGGCATCGTGCTGACTGAACACAAAGTGACGTATTTTGCCGGGTCGCGTCAACGGAAAAATTACGCTTTTGTGAGTGTATTTTTGCTTGACTGTCCCAAGCCGTTGCAGGGCTTTGGAAAGACTCGGAAAAACCCCAAATCGCGCTGTTGCACGGGTGCAACCAATGCTGATCCGTTCGGTGTATTGCGCAACATCTGGGCGTGGCGGTCATCTGTGCTACACTCCGTGGTGCAACCACGACTCGCGCAACACACATGACCGTCACACCGCTTATCACCCGCCCAGAGGGGCTGTATTGCCCGGCGGGCGACTTCCACATCGACCCCGTGCGCCCGGTGGCGCGGGCGCTGATTACGCATGGCCACGCTGACCATGCCCGTGCGGGGCATGGCGCGGTGCTGGCCACCGCGCAGACACTGGATATCATGGCGCTGCGCTATGGAGAGGGGTTCACGCAATCGCGGCAGGTGGCTGATGGACAGGTCCGAATCGGGGATGTGACGGTCAGTTTCCATCCGGCGGGGCATGTGCTGGGGTCCGCCCAGATCAAAGTCGCAGGCGTGGGGCCAAGCGTGGTTGTGACCGGCGACTACGCGCGCCAGCCGAATGCCGCCTGTGCGCCTTGGGAACCCGTGCCTTGCGACATCTTCGTGACCGAGGCGACCTTCGCGCTGCCGGTCTTTCGCCACCCTGATCCGTTGGCGGAAATCGGAAAATTGCTGGCCTCTGTCGCAGCCTTTCCCGACCGCGCGCATCTGGTGGGCGCCTATGCCTTGGGCAAGGCGCAGCGGGTCATCATGCTATTGCGTCAGGCGGGCTATGACGCGCCGATCTACATTCATGGCGCGCTGCAAAAGCTGTGCGACTACCACCTGTCCCAAGGCGTGCCCTTGGGCGATTTGCGCCCCGCCACCGTCGCACGCGGCAAAAAAGGCGATTTCGCGGGCGCGATCATTATTGCCCCGCCCTCTGCCTTTGCCGCGACATGGGCGCAGCGATTCCCCGACCCGGTGATCTGCTTTGCCAGTGGCTGGATGATGGTGCGGGCGCGTGCGCGCCAACGCGGCGTGGAACTGCCGCTGGTCATCTCGGACCATGTGGACTGGCCGGAACTGACCGCGACAATCACCGAATTGAACCCGTCGGAAACATGGGTCACGCATGGCCGCGAGGATGCGATCCTGCGTTGGTGCGCGCTCCAAGGTCGGGTTGCCCGGCCCTTGCGGCTGGTCGGATACGAGGATGAACCCGAATGATCGGCGCGTTTGCAGAGCTGTTGGAACGGCTGGCCTTTACCCCGCAGCGCAACCGCAAGCTGGACCACCTGCGCCAGTTTTTCGCGGCACAGCCTGACCCTGAACGCGGGCTGGCACTGGCCGCGCTGACCGGTGATCTGGGGTTGCGCGCGGTCACGCCATCACTGTTGCGCGGGTTGGCGAGCGACCGGTTGGACCCAGAGCTATTCGCCATCAGCTACGATTTTGTGGGCGATCTGGCGGAAACCATCGCGCTCGCGTGGCCCGATGCCGTGCCGGGGCCGGAGGTGCCCTTGTCCGAACTGGTGGCGGAATTGCAAGACACGCCAAAGGCGCGCTTGCCCGGCGCGATCGCCGGGCGGTTGGACGCGCTTGGCCCCTCGCAGCGCTACGCCTATTTGAAGCTGGCCACGGGCGGCTTGCGTGTGGGTGTCTCGGCGCGTCTAGCGCGGCAGGCGGTGGCCGATTTCGGCGCGCTGGCCTTGGCCGAGGTCGAAGAGCTTTGGCACGGGCTGACCCCGCCTTATGCCGCGTTATTCGCATGGGCTGAAGGTGCGCCAAAACCAATCTCCGCCGCGCGCGCACCGTTCCGGCCTGTCATGCTGTCGACGGCGATTGATTTGGAGGGTTTGCAGGCGCTGGACCCCGCCGATCACGTCGCCGAATGGAAATGGGACGGTATCCGCGTGCAGGCGGTGGCGGATCAAGGCGCGCGCAGGCTTTATTCCCGCACGGGTGATGATATCTCGGGCGCGTTCCCCGACTTGCTGGCGGCGCTGGATTTCGAGGGCGTCATCGACGGTGAATTGCTGGTGCGCCGCGGCGATGTGGTCGCACCCTTCAACGAATTGCAAACCCGGCTGGGCCGCAAATCCCCCAGCGCCAAGCTGCAAGCCAGCCATCCGGCCGCCTTGCGCGCCTATGACCTGCTGTTATGGGGCGAGCGCGATTTGCGGGGCGAAAGCTTCGCCACCCGCCGCGCGGCACTGGAACAGGCTGTGGTGGGACTGGACACGGCGCGCGTGGACCTGTCGGCGCTGCTGCCCTTCAGCACATGGGATGACTTGGCGCAGTTGCGCGCCGACCCGCCTGACGCGGTCATTGAAGGGGTGATGATTAAGCACCGTGCCAGCCCCTATCTAGGCGGGCGGATCAAGGGCCATTGGTTCAAATGGAAGCGCGACCCGATGCGGGTGGATGCAGTGTTGCTTTATGCGCAAAGGGGCCATGGCAAACGGTCGGGGTATTATTCCGATTTCACCTTCGGGGTATGGGATGGGGGCGCCCTGGTGCCGGTGGGCAAGGCCTATTTCGGCTTTACCGATGCCGAGTTGAAAGAGCTGGACCGCTTCGTGCGCAATAACACGGTGGAGCGTTTCGGGCCTGTGCGCGCGGTTGCGCCCAAGATGGTGGTGGAAGTCGCGTTCGAGGGGCTGAATCGCTCGCCGCGCCACAAATCCGGGGTGGCGATGCGGTTCCCGCGTATCGCGCGCATACGGGCGGACAAGCCTGCGGGTGAGGCGGATACGCTTGAGAGTTTGCGCGCGTTTTTGTCCAACTGATCCAGCGGAGCGCGCGTTCCGCGCGCACGTCATGTTCTGGTTATTGGGGGGCGTTGCCCCCCGAGCGCTGGCGCGCTCTCCCCCCAGGATATTTGTGCAAGGATGAACCCAGCGGCAGTGGAACCATTCGTGTTCGTTTGCCGGTGGTGATAGCGCAGCCGTCGGGGATGAGGGTTGCCAGCGCCGGATGATCGGCATCGAGCCCGCCGGTATAAGCGCCGTAAGCAGGCAGAATCAGATGTGCTGTCCCAATCAGGAAAGCGGGCAGGCGGCGACCAGCCAGTGTTATCTTGGGGTGGTAGTGGCCCGAGATGTCGGGGCCGTTGCCTGCGATGTGGCGCAGGGTCAGGCCGTTTAGGGTCAGGGCGGTTTGGCCCGGTGCCTGCGGGTCGTGGTTGCCGGTGATCCAGATGCAGTCATGCCGGGCCGTGATCTGGTCGAGCGTCGCGCGTGCCAAAGGGCCAAGCGCGTCTTGGGCAGCGTCATCATCGAACGTGTCGCCCAAGGCGATAAGGCGGCGCGTGCTGGTGATGCGCAGGTCGGTGGTCAGTCGGGCAAGCGTGGCTTGCGATTCGTAGGGCGGCAGTAGCGCACCGCCGCGCCGGGCCATACGCTCGGATTTGCCCAAGTGCAGATCGGCCACAAGAAGGGCGTCTTGCGCGGGCCAGTGCAGCGCACCGGTGGGAAGTGCGACGAGATGCTGGCCGTGGAAGGTGAAGCTGGTGGCGGTCATGCGCCGGTTTTGGCGCGGCTGTCATCAAGCTGCAAGCCCGCTTCGGCCATCATACGCGCGGCCTCTTCATCCAGAAGGCGTTCCGTGCCTGCGCCGCGAATGGGGATGCGGCCCGCTTCCAGCATAAGAGGTGCTGCGAAAGGTGTGACATGCGGGGGCAGGGAATGCACGATATGGGGCCGGGCGCGGAGCATTTCCTCTATCCGGCCGAAATCGGCCAGCCCGCGCAGCGATTCCTGCTTGGTGATACGCAGCAGCAGGTGATCGGGGTCGAATTTGCGCAGCGTATCATACAGGATATCGCTGGAGAACGTGGCCTGTTTGCCGGATTTGCGTTGCCCCGGCAGGTTGCGTTGCAACAGGCCCGAAATGGTGGCGACGGCGCGAAAGGTGCGTTTCATCACGGCGTTCTCGGCCAGCCATGTTTCAATTCCATCGCGCAGGCCGTGTGGGTCCAGCAGGGGGGCTGGGTCGCGCACCGGGTCAAGCGACCAGATCAGCAGCGCGTAATCCGTGGCGACAAAGCCCAGCGGCGCGAGGTTTGATTGTTCCATCCGGTGCGTCAGCAGCAGGCCGAGCGTCTGGTTGGCGTTGCGCCCTGCGAAAGAATAGAGTGCGAAATACCACCGCCCGCCGCGCAGGAATGACTCGCAGGTCATCGTGCCGGGGGTGGGCAGGGTCGCGACCTCTGCCTGAAGCGCCAGCCATTCGGCGGTGTGGTCGGGGAGGTTTGTCCATGCGCTGCGGTCGCCGATCAGGGCCAGAACGCGGGCCGAGAGTTCGGTCGAGGTCGCCATCTTCAGCCCGTTGAACACGGCGATCTTTGGCTCGCGCGTGGGCTGGGGGGTCACTTCGACCACCATGTCGCGCAACCTGTCATAGCGCACGGTCTGGCCGCCGATCAGGAAGGTGTCGCCGGGCGACAGGCTTGCGGCGAAGCTTTCTTCGATTTCGCCCAACGGGGCGCCGCCGCGCGGGCCACGGCGCACGGACAGCAGTTCAGGCGCAACGATGGTGCCGATATTCATGCGGATGTCGCGCGCGGCGCGTGGGTCGCGAAGCTGCCACATGCCGTTTCGCTGCATCAGTCTTTGCCAGCGGTCATAGGCGCGCAAAGCATAACCGCCGGTGGCGACGAAATCCAGACAATCGTCAAATTGCGCGCGGGTCAGCGCCGCATAGGGACCGGCGCGGCGGATTTCAGGGAACAGCGCCTCGGCGTCGAACGGCCCGGCACAGGCAAGTGTCAGGATATGTTGGCAGAGCACATCCAGCCCCCCAACCGGCGGAAGGCCGTCGCCGTCCAACTCGCCCGCTTGCACGGCTTGCAGGGCGGCGGTGCATTCCAGCACCTCGAACCGGTTGGCGGGCACGATGCGCGCGCGTGAGGGCGTGTCGAAGCGGTGGTTGGCGCGGCCAATGCGCTGCACCAGCCGTTTGATGTTCTTGGGCGCGCCGATCTGGATAACCAGATCGACATCGCCCCAGTCGAGACCCAGATCGAGCGACCCGGTCGCCACCACGGCGCGGAGCGCGCCTTGCGCCATCGCGCTTTCGACCTTGTGGCGCGCATCGCGCGACAGGCTGCCATGGTGCAGGCCGATGGGCAGGTTTTCGTCATTGACCGCCCAGAGCGCTTGGAAAAAGAGTTCAGCCTGCGCGCGGGTATTGATGAACACAAGCGTCAGGCGGGCATCGCGGATTGCCGCCAGCACATCGCGCGCGGCATAGGCCCCACCTGCGCCCGACCAAGGTGGGGTCGCGGTCGTGGGCAGGATGGCAATGTCGGGGGGCGGTCCGGGATCGGCCAGAACCACGTCGGCCTCGCCCATGAATTGCGCAAGCGCGCTTGGATTTTCCACCGTGGCAGACAGCCCCGCCATACGCAAACCGGGGGCGAGGGTCATCAGCCGCGACAGGCCAAGCGCCAACTGGTCGCCGCGCTTGCTATCGGCCAGTGCGTGGATTTCGTCGATCACCACGCGCTTCAAGCCCGCGAAGATGCGTGGCGCTTCGGGGTAGGACAGCATCAGCGCAAGACTTTCGGGCGTCGTCAGCAGCACATGTGGCGGGTCCACACGTTGGCGGGCGCGCTTCGCAGCAGAGGTGTCGCCGGTGCGGTCCTCTATCCGCAGCGCCAGCCCCAGATCGGCTACGGGCCGCGACAGGTTGCGCGCAATGTCGTGTGTCAGGGCCTTCAGCGGCGAGACATAGAGCGTATGCATACCCTCGCCCAGTGCCCCGGTGCAGGCATCGGCCAGCGTGGGCAGAAACCCGGCAAGCGTTTTGCCGCCGCCCGTGGGTGCGATCAGCAGAGCATGACCTGGGGCATGCAGCATTTGTATCTGGTGCCGATGAGGCTGCCAGCCTTGCGCGGTGAACCAGTTCGCCAATGGGATAGGTAGGGGATGTGTCATGTCGAAGCGAAAGCTAGGGCGCGCGGTGGGCAGGGGAAGTGGCCGAATTTATGTATAAACTTTATAGTATACATGTGTAATTGGCCCTGCTAGGCTTTGCCCACATCACTAGGGAGGATGGACTATGACAAAGACAAAGAACACAAGTTTTGCCACTTTGCTGGGTGCCGTTGCCGGGTTGGCTCTTGCCGCGCCGGCCTACGCGCAAGATTTCCCCGAACGTGCGATAGAGTATATCATTCCGTTCAATCCGGGCGGTGAATCTGACATCACCGCACGGATGCAGGAACCCATGATGGAAGAGGCGCTGGGCGTTGGTGTCAATGTGCGCCACCAGCCCGGCGGTGGCGGCGCGGTCGCTTGGGCAGAATTTCAGGGCAATGCCGAACCTGACGGGCATGAGATAATCGGCATCAACCTGCCGCATATCGTGGGTCAGCCCATTCAGCGGGCCGATTCCGGGTATACGACCGAAGGTTTCGACGTCATCACATGGTTCCACTTCACGCCGCATGTTCTGGTGGTGCGCGCCGACAGTCCGTTCCAGACGCTGGATGACCTGGTGAATTTCGCCAAGGAAAACCCGCAATCGCTGACCGTGGGCGGGTCGGGCACCTTTTCCGGCAACCATCTGGAAACCCTGCGGATGGAGCAGCTGACCGAAGCGGATGTGACCTACATTCCCTTTACCGGGACCGGGCCTTTGCCCGCGGCTATTCTTGGCGGGCATGTCGGTGCTGTGATCTCGAATTCCACGCTGGCGGTGCAGATGGTCGACGATGTGCGCACGCTTGCCGTCGCGTCGGAAGAACGGCTGGATGTGCTGCCCGATACGCCCACGTTCCGAGAACTGGGCTATGACATTGTCGGCGGCACCTATCGCGGTGTGGCCGCGCCCAAGGGCACGCCTGCCGACCGGGTCGAGATGCTGGCCAACCTGTTCACCGAGATGAACACCACCATGGCAGAACGTCAGGTGCCGATGGGCTTCCAGATGACCGATATTCGCGGCCAGGCTGCGGTCGATCTGCTGGTGCGGATGCGTGAACAGTATGGCGATTTCCTGACGCAATAATCGTTGCTGCCCCGGCGGGATTACCCGCCGGGGTTATCATTTCTCGAACTTGTAAAGGCCGATCATGGAAGTCCTGATCGCGGCGGCTCTGGCTGTCTTGCAACCACATATGCTGCTGATCGTATTGCTGGGGGTCACGGCGGGTCTGTTCGTTGGTGCATTGCCGGGTCTGACGGCGACAATGGCGCTGGCCCTGATGCTGCCCTTCACCTTCGCCATGGAGGCTTTGGAAGGGCTGGTCGCGCTGGGCGCGGTCTATATGGGCACGATCTATGGCGGGGCGTTCACGGCCATTTTGATAAACACGCCGGGCACGCCGTCATCCATTGCGACCACGTTTGACGGGCACCCTATGGCCAAGCAAGGCCGCGCTTTGGAGGCGATCAGCATTGCCACAATCGCGTCTGTCGTGGGCGGCGTGGTGGGCGTGGTCTTCTTGCTTCTGGCCGCTCCGCCGCTGGCGCAGCTGGCGCTGAAATTCGGCCCGTCCGAAATGTTCTGGGTCGCCATTCTGGGGCTGACGCTGATCGGTTCACTGGCCACCGGGTCGGTGCTGAAAGGGCTGCTGGGTGGCGCGATCGGCTTGATAATTGGCACGATTGGCATTTCGCCCATTGGCGGCGAGTCGCGATTCACCTTTGGCTGGCCACCGCTACAGGCCGGTGTTTCGCTGATCGTGGCGCTGATCGGCCTGTTCGTGATCCCCGAACTGCTCAGCATGATGCGGCAGGGCCGCGCCGCTATCGATTCTGCGGCGGGCTTGGGCGATGGCGGCTTTCGCTTTGGCTCTGCGATGACCACGGTGTTTAGTAAGCCGGTGAACCTGATCCGCTCTTGTGTGATCGGGCAGATCATTGCGATCATTCCGGGCGCGGGCGGGTCTATCACCTCGCTTGTTGCCTATAACGAGGCCAAGCGCGGGTCCGACGACCCCGACAGCTTCGGCAAGGGCAACCCGGAAGGGCTTGTCGCGTCGGAATCCAGTAATAACGTGATGGTCGCAGGTTCCATGGTGCCGCTGCTGACGCTGGGCATTCCCGGCGCGCCGCCCGATGCGGTTATTCTTGGCGTGATGCTGCTGCACGGGCTGCGACCGGGGCTGGAGCTGTTTTCCGAAACCGGCGTTCTGGCAAATGGCTTTATTATCTCTATGGGTCTGGCCGCGCTGATGCTGATCCCCGTGGGCCTGCTGGGGGGGCGGCTGATTTATCAGGTCATCCGGCGCACTCCGCATTACTTCCTTGTGCCGACAATCCTTGTCATCACCATTCTGGGCACCTACGCGCTGCGCAACAATCTGGTCGATGTGGCGCTGATGCTGGGCCTTGGCATCGTGGGTTTCGCTATCCGCGGGCTGGGTCTGGATGCAGCACCCATCGTGTTGGGGCTGATCCTGGGCACGATTGCCGAACAAGGCTATGTGCAGACCATTCTTGGTGGTATGGCGATGGATATTCCACAACTGCGGCTTTTGGAAAACACCCTCAGCCAGATTCTGATTGTGCTGACTGTCGCGGTCATTGGCTGGACGGCATGGCCCAGAAAACGCAGGCAAAAGGACTAGGTCATGCGTATAAGACTTAACACCGAACTGCTAAGCGGCCTGTTCGGGCTGGCGCTTGCGGCGCTGTTCTTCTTCAACCGGGGCAATGTCGGCTTTCTAAGCTCGGTGTTCCCCGATACGGTGCTGGTTATCCTTGCAGTTCTGTCGGTGGTGTTGGTGCTGCGCGGGGCAATCGCGGGGGAACCAACCACGCTGGCGCTTGACGGTGCGGGGTCGGTCCTGGTCGGAATTGGGGTTATGGTCGCGTGGTGGCTGGGCATCAAATATGTTGGCTTTGTTACCACATCGGTGCCACTCTTCGCGGGCTTGGCATTGGTGATGAAACGTCGCGCCGGTCCGCTTGCGCCGCGTGATTACCTGATCGCGCTGGCCATAGCTTTGGTCGTGGTCGGGGGATTTTTCTGGGTGTTTTCCGAGGTTCTGGGCATTCGCCCCTTCCGCGCACCCTTGCTGTGATAACCAAAAAAGGACCCTGAATGGCCCGCGTCGTCATATCCGAATTCATGGACGAACCCGCTATCGACTGGCTGCGCGCGCGCCATGACGTGACCTATGACCCTGCGTTGGTCGATGACCCCGCCGCCCTGCGTGCGGCCTGTGCCAAGGCCAGCGCACTTATCGTGCGCAACCGCACGCAGGTTGATGCTGCGCTTATGGACGCGGCCCCGGGCCTGCGCGCGATCGGCCGCCTGGGCGTGGGGCTGGATAATATCGACACCGCTACGGCCAAGGCGCGCTGCGTTGCTGTGTTCCCGGCCACGGGCGGGAATGTCACCTCGGTTGCGGAATATGTCATCACGGCCCTTATGGTGCTGCGCCGGGGCGCGTGGCTGGGCAGCGCCGACGTGCTGTCGGGCGCATGGCCGCGCCAGCGCATGATGGGGCTGGAGGTGGCGGGCGCGACCTTGGGCCTTGTGGGCTTTGGCGCGATTGCGCAGGCCACGGCAGAGCGCGCGCGCGCCCTTGGCATGTCGGTCGCGGCCTATGACCCGTTTTTGCCCGCCGATGCCCCGGCTTGGGACAGTGCCGCCCGGTTCGATGATCTGGATGCACTGGTCGGTCATGCCGATGCGCTCAGCCTGCATGTGCCGCTGACCGACGCCACGCGCGGGCTGTTCGGGGCAGACCGGCTGGCGGCGATGAGACCGGGGGCCGTGCTGATCAACACCGCGCGCGGGCAGATCGTGGATGAAAGCGCTTTGGCGGACGCCCTGCGCGCGGGCCATCTGGGCGGCGCGGCAATGGATGTGTTCGCGTCTGAGCCCTTGGGCGCGGGCAGCCCGCTTGCAGGCGCGCCCAACCTGATCGCCACCCCACATATCGCGGGCGTCACGGTCGAATCCAACACGCGGATAAGCTGGATCACGGCGCGCAACGTGGACGGGGTTTTGGGCAAGTAGTCGAGCCCCATATACAAAAGTGCGGCGGGTGCAGAAGCTTTTCGAACCTTGCGGAAGACGAGAGAAGTGTTGGGATTAGATTTTGCTTCCAAGCAACATCAAACAACCGTAAAAATCCAATGGATGAACAGAAGAAAAAATCGATCTTTTTTCCCTGGATTTGTAATGATCCCGCTGGCATGGCTCGGTTTGGCTGGCATGAGCGATGCGATTGTGACTTGGCAGGCTTGGTTTGATCAGGGAGTAATGCAGCATTGGCGCTCGGTGAAGGAATGGTTGATCGCTATTTTGCTTTGGTGGGTGCCTTTTCAAATTCCATCTTGGATACTTGATTATTTTGTAATCGGAGCAATAGTGCTAAGGACTTCTAATGCGCCAAGGTGGAACGAAAACTGGCGTGTTGGACCGGAGCAAGTGCAGAAGATGTATGGCTACATTCCTCTTACGTGGAAGCTTGAGTGGATCATGAGTCACACAGTTACGCTTCACCGATTGCCAGCCATTGTCCTCAATTTCATTTTTTGGCCAATTACCATTCTTGGGCTGTCCATAGAGGCTATTAGAGGGGAAGCTTTTGCGCAGGAAATTAAAGTACCTGCTAGCGTTAGAAGACGAGAAATGATTGCTTGGCAATCCCGCATAGCGTGGTGCTTCCTCAGCTTTATTCCCTTTTTGTTCCTATTTTCCACTGTCCTGTATGAGCATGGGTAGGGAGGCAGTCCTCTAACCGCTCATTCCTACCCCTCACCCCTCCGGCGGAATCGAATAGGTCATCGACGCCCGCGCCACGGGGCGCTGGTTTCCCTCGGCGTAGATCAAGGCATCCCCCACCGCCAGCACCCGGCCCAGTTTCAGCAGCCGCGTTTCGCACAGCAAATCCACCCCCGCAGGCGGTTTGCGCATGAAATCCATGCCTGCATTGGTGGTCACGGTCAGCGCCTTGGGGCCGATCATGCTTAAGATCGTCAGATAGACCGCCACATCGGCCAGCGCGAATAGCGTTGGGCCAGACACCGTGCCACCGGGGCGCAAATGCGCGGGGCTGGGCAGCAGACGCAGGGTCAGGGCGTTGTCCTGCGCGGCATCCACCCGGAACATCTGTGCTACCTCGGCAAAATCGCTGTCCAGAAAGGCGTTCAGCGCATTGCGGTCCATTATCATCGCAGCTCCTTTGCGGGGTGTTGCCCGCATGCTAGTCAAGGCCAGTTACACGCCAAAGGGGGACAGAATGGAAGACGAAATCCTGACATGTGACGTAAGCGAGGGCGTGGCCCGGCTGGTGATGAACCGGCCCGGCAAGCTGAATGCGCTGTCGGATGCCATGCTGGCCGCCTTGACCGACCGGCTGACCGCCTTGGGTGCCGATCCCGATATTCGCGTCATCATTCTGGCCGGTGCCGGAAAGGCGTTTTGCGCGGGCCATGACCTAAAGGAAATGCAGGCCGGTCGTGCCACGCTTGATGGGGGTGCGGCCTATTTCAACGACCTGTTTGCGCGCTGTGGCGCGCTGATGCAGCTTATCCCGTCTTTGCCGCAGCCGGTGATCGCCGAAGTTCACGGCATTGCCACCGCCGCCGGGTGCCAGTTGGTCGCGACCTGCGACATGGCCGTTGCCGCAGAGGGCACACGCTTTGGCGTGAATGGTGTCAATATCGGGTTGTTCTGTTCGACCCCCATGGTCGCGCTGACCCGCAACATCGGGCGCAAAGCCGCCTTCGAATTGCTGACCACAGGGCAGTTCGTCGATGCTGCGCGCGCAACGGAGCTGGGGCTGATAAACCGTGCGGTGCCGCATGACAGGCTGCAAGCCGAAACCCGCGCGCTTGCCCAGACCATCGCCGGCAAACTGACCGCCGCCGTGCGGATCGGCAAGGCCGCGTTCTACGAGCAGGCGCAGATGGACCTCGCCGAAGCCTATTCCCACACGGGCCGTGTCATGGCAGACAACATGCTGCTGCGCGACACGGATGAAGGGATTACCGCTTTCCTGGAAAAACGCAGCCCCGATTGGGCCTGAACCGTGGGCGTGCCGTCCGTGGCTGGGGATGCGTCGATTTTACACTATGTCTCATGCGACGATGCCGCTAAACCTGTCGCGGTAATAGATGAGGGAGAGATACGCTTATGAAGGTTCTTGTGCCTGTAAAGCGCGTGATCGACTATAACGTGAAGGTCCGCGTCAAGGCGGATGGCAGCGGTGTCGATCTGGCAAACGTCAAGATGTCGATGAACCCGTTTGACGAAATCGCTGTCGAAGAGGCGATTCGCTTGAAGGAAAAAGGCGTTGTGACCGAAGTTGTCGCTGTGTCCATCGGCGTTAAACAGTCGCAGGAAACGCTGCGCACGGCGCTGGCGATGGGCGCGGATCGCGCGATCCTGATCGTCGCCGCCGACGATGTTCACACAGATATCGAGCCGCTGGCCGTGGCCAAACTGCTCAAGGGCGTGATCGACGCGGAAGAACCGGGCCTTGTTCTGTGTGGCAAGCAGGCGATCGACAATGACATGAACGCCACCGGGCAGATGCTGGGCGCGTTGACCGGCTGGGCACAGGCGACCTTCGCGTCGGAAGTGGCTGTTGATGGCGATCATGCCACTGTCACCCGCGAGGTTGATGGCGGCTTGCAGACCATCAAGGTCAAGCTGCCCGCGATCATCAGCGTTGATCTGCGCCTGAACGAGCCGCGCTACGCGTCGCTTCCGAACATCATGAAGGCCAAGAAAAAGCCTTTGGACGAAAAGACGCCCGCAGATTACGGCGTCGATGTCAGCCCGCGCCTGAGCGTGGTCAAGACCTCGGAACCCGCCGCGCGGGCTGCGGGCGTGAAGGTCGGCTCTGTTGATGAGCTGATGGCGAAACTCAAGGATGAAGCGGGGGTTATCTGATGGCTGTTCTACTTCTTGCCGAAATCACCGATGGCGCGCTGAACATGGACGCCACGTCCAAGGCCGCGACCGCCGCCAAGAAACTGGGCGATGTGACGGTGCTCTGCGCCGGTGCGCAAGCTGCTGATGCTGGCGCGCAAGCGGCAACCATCGACGGCGTGGCAAAAGTGCTGGTTGCAGAGGATGCCAGCCTTGGTCATCGACTGGCCGAACCCACCGCAGCGCTGATCGTCTCTTTGGCCGGTGACTACAGCCATATCGTGGCACCCTCGACCACCGATGCCAAGAACATCCTTCCGCGCGTCGCCGCGCTGTTGGACGTGATGGTGCTGTCGGATGTGACCGCCGTGGTCGATGCCGACACGTTCGAGCGCCCGATCTACGCGGGCAACGCGATCCAGACCGTCAAATCTTCCGATGCGACCAAGGTCATGACCATCCGCACCTCGACCTTCGAGGCGGCAGGGCAGGGCGGGTCCGCCCCGGTGGAAACTATCGGCGCCGCTGCAAACCCCGGCCTGTCAGAATGGGTCGAGGATAAGGTCGCAGAATCTGACCGTCCCGAACTGACCAGCGCCAAGGTGGTTGTGTCCGGTGGGCGCGGTGTCGGCTCTGAAGATGATTTCAAGATCATCGAAGGGCTGGCCGACAAACTGGGTGCCGCCGTAGGTGCGTCGCGCGCGGCTGTCGATTCGGGCTATGCGCCGAACGATTGGCAAGTGGGCCAGACCGGCAAAGTGGTGGCACCGGACCTGTATATCGCGGTCGGTATTTCGGGGGCAATCCAGCACCTTGCAGGCATGAAAGACAGCAAGATCATCGTTGCCATCAACAAGGATGAAGAAGCGCCGATTTTCCAGGTCGCCGATTACGGGCTGGTGGGCGATTTGTTCACGCTGGTGCCGGAATTGACTGGGAAGCTTTGACAGCTTTGCGTAGCACATGCGAAAGGGCGCCCGTTTTGGCGCCCTTTTTCGTGGCCCAACACGCCCGCTACATCTGCGTGTTCAGGTCTTTCAACAACCGACCATGCCGCCGCACTTCGGCCAACACATCGCCAAACGTGTCCAACCCCTTGGCCTGCAACATTGGCAGCAGTTTCAGGAATGCATCCGCCGTGGCCACCGTGTCACCAATGGCGGTGTGGCGGGCCTCTTCGGGGATGGTGATGCCCAGCCGCGCGGTCAGCGCATCCAGTGAATGCTGGTCCAACTGGCCATAAATCACCGCCGACAACAGCACCGTATCCAGCACCGGATGGTCGAACTGCACGCCGATATCTTTTTCGTGGCGGCGCAGAAATTCCATATCAAACGGCGCGTTATGTGCGATCAGCACCGCGCCACGGGCGAAGTCGTGGAACCGCTTGCCGGCCTCTGCCATGGAAGGCGCGCCTTTTACCATGTCTTCGGTTATGCCGTGCACATCGGTAGAGCTTTGCGGGATCGGCCTGCCCGGATCAACCAAAGTGTCGAACACCTCGCGCTGGACGCGGCGGCCATTGACCACGCGCACGGCGGCGATCTGCACGATCTCGTCAACCGATGGGGTGAGGCCCGTGGTTTCGGTGTCAAAAACCACATAGGTCAGGTCTACCAGCCGGCTTTCCAGCACGCCCGCATTGCGTTCTTTCGACAACAGGTCAAAATCATACACCACCTGACGTTCCAGCGGTGGCGGGCGGCGTGTGGCGCGGCGCGCTTGCGGGATGGGCAGGCGCACGGCGGCATGGCCATTCTGGCGCAGTTCTGTCCAGGCTTCGGTCATATGCGCCGACAGGACGGAGCGTGCGGTGACATCCGGCAAATCGGGGTCTATGCTGTCGGTCAGCCAACTGTCGAATTCACCGACCGGCAGGGGCGGGCCTTGCCAGATCAGATCCAGGATCGCGCCGGGGCCGTCCTCTTCACTCAGGACCAGACGGAAGGTCTTGGCGCGCTTGGTCTTGGCCAGCTTGTGCCCCAACCAGCGGAAGAACAGGGCCAGTTCGAACCCGTCACAGGTCAGCACAAGTTCCGGGCCTTCCGTGCTCAGGAACAAACCTTCGGCGGTGAATTGCGCTTCGATCCCGTCCAGCAGGTCGTTCGAGAGGGTGCGGGTCTGCGGGGACCACTCGCCGCGCGTGGCGTCATGGCGCGCACCCAGTTCGGTGATTGCGCTGGTCAGAGTTTGCACTTCGGCTTGCATCGCGTCTGTCAGGTCGGTTTCATGCGCCAGATCGGGGCTTTCGCTTAGAACGCCGATCACGGTTTGCAGGTTCGCGGCGGGGCGACGCACGCGGTCGAACACCTCTTGCAGCAGCGCTTCGCGCGCGGCATGTGCGGACAGGTCGGCGGTCACATCCCGCAAGGTCAGCACGAAACCGGGGCGGCGCGTGTTGTCGGTGCGGCGCAGCACGCGCATACGGCCCGACAACAGCCGCCCACTGGCGGTGGTGGCGCACATCAGGTCCGATACGGCGTCGGGGTCGTCCAGCTGCGACAGCCGGTCATAGGCGTGGCGCACTGGCCCTTCGCGCAGATAATCCAGCAGATTGCGGTCCAGACCGGGGGCCGCGCCGGCTTCCAGAATGGTCACCGCCTGCCCGTTGTAAAACGCGACCTGGTAATCGGCATTGCACAGCAACACGGCGACCGGCACATCGGCCAGCAGCTTTTCCAGCCGCGACTTTTCTGCCGAGAGACGCGCGGTTTCACGCGCAACGGATTCGGCCAGCGCCGAGCGTGTCTGTGCCAACGATGCGGTAATCGCCTCTGCCGCCGGGGCAAGGTCGCCCAGATAGCGCGCCTGCGCCGCTTCGCGTGCGAGGGGGCTTGCCACATCGGCATGGGCACGGCTGCGGATTGCAGTGGACAGACCGTCAATGGCGCGGGCCACGTTGGCATCGAACAGATACCAGATTCCGGTCACGATAAATAGGATCAGAAACCCTGCGATCAGACCTGCCTGCACCAACGGCTCTTCCAGACCGGGTTGCGGATTTCGTGACAAGGTCAGCCAACCACCCGCCACGATCGCGGCAATTCCGCCAATGGCGATCAGCGCGAAAAACAGCAGGACTCGCAACCGCAGCGACATCCGATCAAGCATCTTGCGCGCCCGCCGCGCCGGGTGCCATGGCCATCCGGTCGCTGCCGAGCATCCGCCGCACCTCGTCGCGCAGCACTTTCAACTCAAACGGTTTAGAGATGAACCCATCCGCGCCCATCGCCAGTCCCTTGCGCCGTTCCACAGCAGAGCCGCGTGCGGTCATCATCAGAATACGGACCCCATCGCAATCGGGGCGTGCCCGCACCCTCTGGCAGATTTCGTAGCCAGAGACCTCTGGAAGCATGACATCCAACAACACAAGGTCTGGTCTGCGTTTGCAGATCATGTCCACCGCGCCTGCGCCGGTGGCAAGGCGTGTTTGCGAATAGCCTTCGCGGGTCAGCAGGTAGTCAAGAGCAATGGCGATATTGTCCTCATCCTCGATCACCAATATCTCAGCCCTGCGCGCTTGATCCTCCATTGTCCTCTCCTCCTCCACAAGCGGTCGTCAGAAACGGGTCATCAGGCGCCATTCTGAACCAGTCCACGTCTTGCGGGATGCCCTCTTCATCCAGCACCGTGTTTTGGGTCAGGTCTGCGCGGCGCCCTCCCGCACAATCGAACATGGACTGGAACCCGAAGGTCAGCGCCCAGCGTTCTTTCAGGATAACCCCGGTCACGATGTAATCGGGGGTATTCGCGTTGGTCTGGCGAATGCGGTTATCAATCGCGATAATCCGCGTGGTCAAGGGCACAGCAAAGGTCCAAGGCCGATACCAGACGCGGTGTTCGTTGCGGCTGACGACTGTTACATCTTCGGGCAGCCCGGCCTCGAACCGGCCCGCCCAGCTATATTCCAGATAGATCACCATCAGCACCATGGCCGCGGCCGCGCCGAATGGCGCGGTCCAGTCGGGCAGGCGGCGCAGGGTCAGACGGTGCGCGATCAGGGCAATGCCAAAGCCTGCCACCCCCGCTACGACCACCGCGAAAAATTCTATAAACATGGATTGCGCCCTTTCAGCCCAATGTGCCTGCAAGCTGCCCCGCGGCAGATTGCATGGTGCGCACGACGACGAAGGCGTCGCGCAGGTGGCTGCGCTCGAAATCGGACAGGTCCGATGGCGCGAGGAAGTTGTCGGGTTTGCGACCCATACGCACCAGCGTAGCCTGGTTTTCCAGTCGCAGGTCGGCGATCAGATCGTAAGCCTCGATCAGATCACGCGCGCCAGAGACGGATATGATCCCGAGCTCTTCGGCGGCCAGCAGCCGCGCGCGGGTGTTTACCGCCGGGATTCGCCCGCGCAGCGCATAGACGCGCGCAAGATCGGTGATCGGCACAACGCCGCCCAGTTTCATATCGACATGGTTCTTGTGTTCGCCAGAGCGGATGGTGGCAAAGCCGCGCAGCAGCCCAAGGGGCGGCGCGTGCTTGATGGAGTTCGACACCATATGCGCCACGAAAATCGAGTTCTTGCTGGCGGCTTCCAGCGTTTCCGCCTGCAAGTCACGAAACAGGCTGACTTGCCCGCCGATAGGGCGCAGGTCGAACATGACAGAGGCCAGCATCTGCGCTTCGGTCGAGGGCGTGTTGATCCAGCCTTGGAAATAGCGCCGCCAGACAGAGACGGGTTGGCACCAGCGCGGGTTCGTGGCCATCATATCGCCGGGGCAATAGAAATAACCCGCCGCATCCAGCCCGTCGCTGACATAGCGCGCCAGCTTGGTGAAATAGGCCATATCCTCGGGCGTGGCGCTATCGTCGATAATCAGGCAGTTATCCTGATCGCTGACGCCGGTTTGTTCTTGCCGTCCCTGACTGCCGCATGCGGCCCACAGATAGGGCACGGGCGCGGGGCCGAATTCGTCTTCGGCCATGCGCAACAGGCGGCGGGTGACGGTGTCGGCAATATCGGTAATCAGCCGTGTCACCACATCATGTGCATTATGCGCGCCGACAAGCTGCGTCAGCAGTTGCGGTATACGGGCGGTTACGTCGGCAAGGCCCGCGTAGTCTTTCGCATTTGCCGCGTCGCGCACCAGTTGGGCCGAGCTGATCGCCTGAAAGCGTGTCAGGTCGGTTTGGGTAATCATGCCCACCAGCTTGCCGCCGCGCGTGACCGGCACATGGCCGATGCGGTGTTCCAGCATCATGTGCAGAATGTCGGACCCCAGCGCGCTGGGGTCGAGCGCCATGGGATCGCGGGTCATGAATTCGGACAGTGGTGTGTCGGGGCTACGCCCTTCGGCCAGAACTTTGCCCGACAGGTCGCGCGTGGTGACAATACCCACCAACCGCTCGCCCTCGACCACAGGAAGGCAGGAAATGCGATACTCGCGCAACAGCTTGGCGGCGTCTTGCGCGGTGGTGTCGGGGCTGGCGCTGCGCGGGTTACGCACCATCAGATCGGCCACTTTCAACGTGGCAAGGTCATTCTGGCGGCCCAGTTTGTTTTGGCCCTGACCGCGGCTGAAAAACCGTTCAAACGCCGGGAAATTGGCGATCAGGTGGCGCAATTCGCCGCCGGGCAGTTGCAGCAAAACCGTGTCGGATGTGGTGGTTGCGGTGGTGGCCGCGCGCCCGTCGCGCAGCAGCCCGCGCTCGCCAAAGGAATTGCGCGGGTTCAGGATGGACACAAGCGCGCCATGGGTGTCCGTCACTTCCACAGTGCCAGACTTGACCAGCCAGACGCCGCCAATGGGTTCACCTTCGGTATAGATGACGGTGCCGGTGGGGTATTCGATGCGGCTGAAGGAATTGGCGACGCGCGTCAATTCGTCAAGCGGCAACGTGTCATACGGGTGCACCGATTGCAGGAAGTCCAGAACCTTGGGGCTGAGATCGGGCATATGATGTTTCCGGGGTTTGGGGTGGCCTGCCCCCGTAACACGGGGACAGGCCGGTGTCTTTGCGCCAGATCAGTGAGCGACAGCGCCGCCAGCACCTTTCGGAACGCGGATGCCTTCGACCATTTCCTGAATCTCTGCCGGTGCATCGCCCGTCATCTTGTTGACGATGAAAGCAGCGGTGAAGTTCAGGGCAGCGCCTACAGCACCGAAGCTCAGCGGCGAGATGCCGAAGATCCAGTTGTCAGGCGTGTTGGCCAGCATGTTGGTGCCGGGGATGAAGAACCAGCCCAGGTAGGTGAAGATGTAGAGCACGGTCGAGCCGAGACCCACGATCATCCCTGCAACAGCGCCCGCCGAGTTCATCTTCTTGCTGAAGATACCCATCATGATGGCCGGGAACAGCGAGCTTGCTGCCAGACCGAAGGCCAGTGCCACGGTTTGCGCCGCAAACCCCGGAGGATTCAAGCCCAGATAGGTTGCCAGCGCAATGGCGAAGGCCATCGAGATGCGGGCGGCCATCAGCTCTCCCTTTTCCGAGATGGAGGGGTTGAGCATGGACTTGATCAGGTCATGGCTGATGGCGGACGAGATTGCCAGCAACAGACCTGCTGCCGTGGACAATGCCGCTGCCAGACCGCCAGCCGCGATCAGACCAATCACCCAGCCCGGAAGCTGTGCAATTTCCGGGTTGGCAAGCACCAGGATGTCACGGTTGAAGGTGACCATCTCGTTGCCGGCCCAGCCCAGACCTTCAGCGAAGGCAGGTGCGTTGGCGTCGTTGTAATACTGGATGAAGCCGTCGCCGTTCTTGTCTTCGAACGCCAGAAGACCAGTGTTCTCCCAGTTTATCATCCAGTCCGGCTTGTCAGCATAGGCCAGCGGCTGTTCCTGCACACCGTTCGGGAAGATGGTGGTGATGATGTTCAGGCGTGCCATGGCACCAACAGCAGGTGCAACGGTATACAGCAGCGCGATGAAAACCAGCGCCCAACCTGCCGATTTACGCGCATCCGACACTTTCGGAACGGTAAAGAAGCGGATGATGACGTGCGGCAGACCCGCGGTGCCGATCATCAGCGACAGGGTGAACAGCACCATGTTGAAGGTCGAGCCATGGTTGCCGGTGTAGTCGTTGAAGCCCAGTTCGACGAGAACCTCGTTCAAGGTTGTCAACAGCGGCTGGCCCGACCCGGTATGGGTTGCGAACAGGCCCAACTGCGGCAGAGGGTTGCCGGTCAGTTGCAGCGAGATGAAGATCGCCGGGATGGTGTAGGCGATAATCAGCACGACATACTGCGCAAGCTGCGTGTAGGTGATGCCCTTCATGCCGCCCAGAACCGAATAGGCAAACACAACTGCGGCTGCGATCAGCAGGCCGGTCGTGTTGTCCACTTCCAGAAAGCGCGAGAAGGCCACGCCTGCACCGGTCATCTGGCCGATAACATAGGTGATCGAGGCGACCAGAAGCGAGATGATGGCCAGCGTGCGTGCGGTTTGGCTGTAGTAGCGGTCGCCGATGAAATCAGGCACGGTGAAACGGCCGAACTTGCGCAGATAAGGCGCCAGCAGCATGGCCAGAAGCACATAACCGCCCGTCCAACCCATCAGGAAGGTCGAGTTGCCGTAGCCCACGAAGGCGATCAGGCCCGCCATCGAGATGAACGAAGCCGCCGACATCCAGTCAGCGGCCGTGGCAGCCCCGTTGACGATGGGATTTACCCCACGCGAAGCGGCATAGAAGTCAGAGGTCGACCCGGCGCGCGCCCAGATCGCGATCCCGATATAGAGCGCGAATGACGCGCCCACGAAGATAAGGTTGATTAGAAATTGATCCATTGCTCAGGTATCCCTTATTCTTCCACGTCAAACTCTTTATCGAGCTTGTTCATGTAAGAGGTGTAGTAAAAAATGAGCACGATAAAGGTCAGGATCGAGCCTTGCTGCGCGAACCAGAACCCAAGATCGGTGCCCCCGACCGGAATACCCGACAGAAGCGGGCGTAGAATGATAGCGAACCCAAAGGACACCAACGCCCAGATTACCAAGCTGATGCTGATAATTCTGAGGTTGGCGGACCAATAGGCGCCTCTCGACTTGTCTGACATTGTGACGTCTCCCAGTTTCCTCCTGCGCCTGCCCCATGATTGAGGCAAGCATCCTCACTTTGTCCGGCTCTGCCGCGCAGTGGCGGCAGGGGACCGGCGGCAAGTCCGACCTCTCCTTGATCGTCTTGCACTTTTCGGCACCCGAAAGTGCCAAGCCCGGTTGCCCGGAACCCTTAATCCGCGACCGATGACACGATGGCGGACATTTCTTTCGCGATCCCGTCGATCTCGCCCATGGCGTCGACATGGCGCAGAGCGCCTTTCGCGTGGTAATACCCAATCAACGGCGAGGTTTTCTTGTAATATTCCATCAAGCGCAGCTTGAGGCTGTCTTCGTTATCGTCGGCGCGCACGGGCTGGCCTGCGGCTTTCGCTTCTTCGGCGCGGTTCAGGATGCGCTTGACCAGAACCTCGTCATCCACCTCCATCGCGACGACGGCATCAAGGCGCTGACCCGACTTTTCCAACAATGCGCCCAGCGCATCGGCCTGCGCCAAGGTGCGTGGGAACCCGTCGAAAATGAACCCATCGGCCTTGACGGTGGTCAGTTGTTCTTCGATCAGGCCGATTACGATGTCATCGGTGACAAGCTCACCCTTGTCCATGACATCTGCCACGCGCTTGCCCATTTCGGTCCCAGAGGTCCGGGCCGCGCGCAGCATGTCGCCAGTCGACAGTTGAACCATGTTGCGCGACGTCGCCAGACGTTGCGCTTGCGTGCCTTTGCCAGCCCCCGGAGGGCCAAGCAAAATGACGTTCACGGGACGGGTTTGTGTTTCAGTCGTCATAGACTCAGCCTCGGTTCATGCGGTTTTCGATCAGGTCATCGACCACCGACGGGTCGGCCAGTGTCGAGGTGTCACCCAAAGCGCCATAGTCGTTCTCTGCGATTTTGCGCAGAATGCGGCGCATAATCTTACCCGAACGGGTTTTCGGCAGGCCGGGCGCCCATTGAATCAGATCAGGGCTGGCGATAGGGCCGATTTCGGTGCGGACCCATTTGACCAGCTCTTTGCGCAGCTCATCCGTGGGCTCTACATTGTTCATCAGGGTGACATAGGCGTAGATGCCCTGACCCTTGATGTCATGCGGGTAGCCCACCACAGCGGCTTCGGCCACGGTTTCATGCGCCACCAGCGCCGATTCCACTTCTGCCGTGCCCATGCGGTGCCCGGACACGTTGATTACGTCATCGACGCGGCCTGTGATCCAGTAATCACCATCGGCATCACGGCGGCAGCCGTCGCCGGTGAAATAGTAACCCCTATACTGGCTGAAATAGGTTTCCATGAAGCGTTCATGGTCGCCCCAGACGGTGCGCATCTGCCCCGGCCAGCTATCTTTCACGCACAGAACACCTTCGGCGGCGGTGTCGGTCTGCACCTCGGCGGTGGCCGGGTCCAGCACTTCCAGTTGCACGCCAAAGAACGGCTTGGTGGCAGCCCCTGGCTTGGCGGGTGTCGCGCCGGGCAGGGCGGTGACCATGTGGCCGCCGGTTTCGGTCTGCCAGAACGTATCGACAATCGGGCATTTGCCCTTGCCGACATGAGTGTTGTACCAGTTCCACGCTTCGGGGTTAATGGGTTCGCCCACCGACCCTAGCAGCTTGAGCGACGACAGATCGTGCTTTTCAACCCATTCCGGCCCTTGCCCCATCAGCGCGCGGATGGCGGTGGGGGCGGTGTAGAATTGGTTGACCTTGTGCTTGGCGCAAACTTCCCAGAACCGGCCCGCATCGGGGTAGGTCGGCACCCCCTCGAACATGATCGTGGTCGCGCCATTGGCCAGCGGACCATACACGATGTAGCTATGGCCCGTGACCCAACCCACATCGGCGGTGCACCAGAAGATGTCGCCATCGTGGTAATCGAAGGTCAGTTCCTGCGTCATCGCGGCATAAACCAAGTAGCCGCCCGATGTATGCACCACACCTTTGGGCCGCCCGGTGGAGCCGGAAGTGTATAGGATGAACAGCGGATCTTCTGCGCCAACCTCTTCGGGCGGGCAATCGGTGCTGGCGTCGGCCATCATGGCTTTCACGTCCAGATCGCGCCCCTCGATCCATGTGGTCTGGTCGCCCGTGTGCTTGACGACAAAACACTTCACCTTGTCCGAGCAATCGAACAGCGCCTTGTCGGTGTTCGACTTCAGCGCGGTGCGACGCCCGCCGCGTGGGGCGGTGTCGGCGGTGATGACGGCCACTGCGCCACAATCGTTGATGCGGTTGGCCAATGCGTCGGGCGAGAACCCGGCGAAAACGATGGAATGGATCGCGCCAATGCGCGCGCAAGCCAGCATGGCATAGGCCGCTTCGGGGATCATCGGCAGGTAGATGATGACGCGGTCGCCTTTGCCGATACCCTGCGCCTTGAAGACGTTGGCCATACGGCTGACTTCGTCTTTCAGTTCCGCGTAGCTGATATGGCGGGCAGGCGTCTTGGGATCATCGGGCTCCCAGATGATCGCGGTCTGGTCGCCGCGCGTGGCAACGTGGCGGTCAACGCAATTGGCAGCAACATTCAGCGTGCCATCTTCAAACCATTTAATGTCTACCTTGCCGAACTCGAAATTGGTGTTCTTCACTTTGGTGAACGGCTTGATCCAGTCGATGCGTTTGCCATGCTCGGCCCAGAATGCGTCCGGGTCGGATACGGATGCGGCATACATTTCTTCGTATTGCGCCGCGTTCACATGCGCATTGGCAATGAATTCGTCGGATGCCGGGTAGGTCTGTGACATGAATGCTCCTCCAGTCGTGGGGAGCATGGTTGCGCATCATCGCGCCTGTGCCCCCCTGTCGTGGTGATGCGACGCAAAGCTGCGGCACCACCTTTCCCCGTGGCTGGTATAACGCATTCGTCAACAAAAGTGTAACTTTTTTTGAAATAAGGATTTTTTTGTAAAAAAATTCACAAATTATCGGTCAAAAATGTAAATAAATTTGCGCTGCGGTGCAGAGACCTCAAGAAAACAAGGCTTTTTCAAGGCAGCGTTAAATGGCACGATCCCGGTGATTGCGCTACCGGAAAACGATCTGCCCGGTAGATGCGCCCGGCAGGGTGAGCGAAATAATCGTAAAGCCAGCGGGTAAATTGCGCAGGAAACTGATTCGCGCGTTTCGAATCAGACGTGCTTGCCGACGGTCCAGCCGGTTTCGCCCAGCCGTTCCTCGCCCTTTGCGCGGGGTAGGTCTTCCAGCGCAGAGCCCATCGAGTCGTTCCACCGGTTCAGGAACCCGAACAGGGCGATAACGCCCATGATCTCGACAAGCTCTCCTTCGGGCCAATGCGCGCGCAAGGCGGCATGGTGGTCGTCAGTGACGGCATTGGGCACCTGCGTCGCGGCATGGGCAAAGGCCAGCGCGGCTTTTTCAGCGTCGGAAAAATGCGGGCTGTCGGCAAAGTTCCACACATCGTTCAACCTTGCCTCGGATGCGCCGAAGCGTTCGGACGCCAAGATCATATGTGCCTGACAATACATGCAGCCCGATGCGAACGAACTGACATAGCCCAGAAGCCGCTTGAATTCCGGGGTAACGCCCGCGTTGCTGGTCATCACCGCCATGTTCAAAGCGGTAAAGGCACGGGCGATGTCGGGGCGGTGCGCCATGGTGCGCACCGAATTGGGGATCACGCCCAGCGGCCCTTTGAAGAACTGCACTTCGGCGCGCAGAGCAGGGTCCATCTGGTCTTCGGTCAGCGGCGGAACAAGTGGCATGGGCGGACTCCGGTTGTAAGTGTCCGCCCAATAGGCGCGATGCCGCCGTGCTTTTCAAGCTTTTACAGCGGGCGGTCTACCCGCACCGTGACCACAGCGCGTCCGCGCGTGGCCGCGGGCCAGCGCAGGTTCACCCTGTCACTGTTCGGGCCTTGCGTGATCTCGACATAAGGCATCTCATAGCGCGTTGCGTTGGATGCGTCTTGCGCGCGCCCCTCCATCACCACGGACGACACCGTGCGCGCCCAACCGCCGAAGGGCAGCTTGTCGCCGGTATCGACAACCCATGTCGTTGCATCGGTGTTCTGGTCATGCAGGACCACGCAGGGGCTTTCGGTTGGATAATCGACACCGTTATAGGCATTGTTGTCGAAAATCACGTTGCGGAACCGGGTATAATCCAGCGAGCCGAAGGTGGTATCCACCGCATCTACCCGGTCAATCCGGTTGCCCACGGTGCGAAACACGTTGCCCGATACATGTAGCCCTTGCACGAATTGGCCAGACCCAAGCGGGCGCAGCACGATCCAGTTGAACCAGGGCGCGACGCCGCTGGCAATGAAGATATTGCCGGTTACAGTCAGCCCGCCGAACGAAAACCCGCCGCTGAAATTCGGTTCTGGTGCGTATTCGTTCGACAGTTCGATAAAGCAGTTGTCGATATAGTTGCCGGTGATCGTGGTTTTCAGGTTCACATCGGTCAACACGAGCCCGGCTTGGCGGATGCCCTGCGCTTCGTCATCGCCCGCAAAGAAATGATTGCCGGTGATGATATGGCCGGTCCCGCCCATGACACCGAAATGCGCCCAAAGCACCGCCCGGTTGTTGCGGATCTTGGCATCGTTATTGTTGGTGTTGAACGCAATCACGGTGCGGTCCTGCGCCCGCAGGGGCATCTGCGAACTGGCGAACTGGCAGCGATCCACCGTCAAGCCCTGACACCCGCGCCCGATAGACGTGATGCCCCGGTCCTTGGGCCGGTCGAAATCGCAATCTGTGAAGCGCGTGATGCTGCCACCCTCGGGCAACATGACAGCAGAGGCACGGCCCCGGCACAGAAACTCGATATCGCGGCATTCGAAATTCGACAGGTTCGAGAAGCCTGAACAGTCCAGCAGATACTGGTAGCGTTCGAAGGTAAAATTCTGCGTGCCCGCGCCGCCATGTAAAGGCTGGGACAGGGTCAGTGTGCCCGCAGCGGTGTTGCGCGCTCGGACATAGATCTCGCGCCCCACACCCACACCGGACAGGCGAGCACCGACCGGAATGCCCGCGACATTGCTGATTCCGCTCAGCAAGAATGGGTTGGCCGGGTTATAGGTTGCGACGCGCGTGGTGGTTACAGTGTCCCAGTTGCCCACATCGGCGGCGCGCAACTGGCCGTTCTGAAGCACAAGATGCACATTGGCGTTGTCGAAGCCGACCAAGCTGCGCAGGTCGATGGGCGCGGTCAGGTTGACACGACCGCCCATCATGTCGAAGGCGATATGCTGGTTGGTGTAAAAGAGCGCCTGCAAGCCTTTGCGAAACCCGGCCACATCATTGCCAAGCGCCGCTTCATACGCGGGCAGGGTGAAGTCGTGATGCAGGATCAGCAACGCGCTGTCGGGCATGACCAATGTGCCGCGAAAGGTGACGGGGCCGGGGATGGTCAGGTCGCTGTCGATGCGGAACGTCCCTTCGGGCACCAGCAGTCGGCGCGTACCCGCCGCCGAAATGGCGGCAAGGAAGGCTGCGTGGTCATCTGTCGTGCCATCGCCCTTGGCGCCGTAATCCAGCACATCGACCACCCCCAGAAGGTCGGCGCTGTAGGCATTCGTGACATCTTCGATGATGATGTCGTCAATGCGGATAATGCCACCGGTTGGCCCCGTCAGGTTCAGCCCGAAATGCGCACGCCGCGCGTCGGTGTTCCAGACCATATCCACGCCCGCGCGTGCGCCTGTGCCGATTATGGCAGAGATCTCGACGATCTCGCCATAGCTGGTCAGCGCGGTCGCAGGGCCGGTCGCCGGCAGCGCCGTCAGTTCCGTGCCGCCCTGGTTGCCGACCCATGCGGCTACCGCCACATCCGGGAAGACCCCCGCCATGCCCTTGACCCGCGCCCGCACCCGCAGATAGGCACCTGGTGTAATGGGCAATTCCACCATCCAGCGCAGGCGGGTTGTGGCGCTGACCTTTTGCACCTCAAGGCAGCCGTCGAAATCCGGGTCGGACGGAACGAAAGCCGCGAAGGCTGCGCTGTCATAGGTCGGTGTGCCCGGCCTGCCGGTGGTCTGGGACCAGACATCCAGCCCGGCAGCGAAAGGGGAGGGCATCAGGTCCAGCCCTTGGGTAACGGCCATGTTCATGCGGACGATCCTTCTTGGTTGTTCCACGCAAGGGCACAAGCGCACGCGACGGGCGGCAACTCGGCCAGATGGAACAGGGATAATCCAAAGCCATTAAACTCGGGTCAGGGCAGCGTGCGCTGCGCGCCTTAGCGAAACACCATCAGCGCCGACAGGGCCAGCAATGCGGCCATGAACCGCATGAATATTTTCCACCGCAGCGGAGAGGACAAAAGCGTGGTCAGAAGCGCGCCCGCGCTTGTCCAGAACAGGCAGACAAAAAGGTTAACGCTGCTGAAGGCCGTTGCCAGTCGTGCCGATTCCAGCACCGGACCCATCCCCGCGCCATAGCCCGCAGAGGCCGCGAAAGCGACCGCCCAAACCTTGGGGTTGATCCATTGGAACAGCACCGCTTGCCACAAGGTCATGGGTTGCCCGTCATCCTTGGTTTCGGTGGCAGGGCGGCGGGTGGCGTTGAAATAGTTCCACGCCATATACAGGATCCATGCGGCGGCAAGTGACCGAAGCACCAGCCCCAGTGCCGGGTTGGCAAGGATCAGCGCGCCGACACCAAGGCCCGTTACCGCGCCGATCACGCCCACGCCCAATACCACGCCGAACAAATGGGGCAGACTGCGCCGGAACCCGAAGCGCGCGCCGGACGCGGTCAGCATGATGACATTCGGC
This sequence comes from Roseinatronobacter domitianus, assembly GCF_023336755.1. Taxonomy (GTDB): domain Bacteria; phylum Pseudomonadota; class Alphaproteobacteria; order Rhodobacterales; family Rhodobacteraceae; genus Roseinatronobacter; species Roseinatronobacter domitianus. The sequence continues at coordinate 32,477 of NZ_JALZWP010000016.1, forward strand.
CCCGGCGAGAACAGGCCAATGAACATGAAGCTATAGAGCAGCGGGTCGAAGAACATCTGTGTGCCTTGTCATAAAAAGCCCCGGCACGTTGCTGCGCCGGGGATCATAGTTAATACGTTAAGGAAGCGGCTTCTAGCCTCCGCCAAGCATGAAGCTTGGAAACCACAGCACGATGGACGGGAAGGCCACACACAGCATCAACCCGAAAGCCTGTAGGCCCACGAAGGGAACGATGCCCTTGTAGATGTCCTGAATGCGCACCTCGGGCGGGGCAACCCCCTTCATGTAGAACAGCGCAAATCCGAAGGGCGGTGTCAGGAAGCTGGTTTGCAAGTTCACCGCGACCAATATCAGGAACCAGATGATGATCGGCTGGCTGACCCCATCCCATGCGCCCACATGGTCGCCGAAATCCAGCAGACCCACGATGGGGGCGAAGATCGGCAGCACGATCAGCGTGATCTCGATCCAGTCGAAGAAGAAGCCTAGCAAGAACACCATCAGCAGCAGCACGATGAGGATGGACCATGGTCCAGCGCTGGTTGCGTTGATGAAGTCAACGATGAGCGCCTCGCCGCCGAGGGATTTGAACACAAAGGCAAAAGCCGTCGCACCGACGAAGATGCCGAACAGCATGGCCACCGTCAGGGCAGAGCGTTTGCAGACCTCGACGAAGTTTGCCCATGTCAGTTGCCGGTTGAAAGCGGCGAGCAAGATCGACCCAAACGCGCCGACGCCTGCGGCTTCGGTCGGCGTGGCGAACCCGAGGAAGATGGACCCCAGCACACACAGGATCAGGAAGATTGGCGGTAGGAAGCTGCGGAACATCATCGCCCAGAATTCGGTCCGTGTGGACGGGCCCATATCGTCATCCATAGGGGGCGCAAGCTGTGGCTTGAACCGGCACAGCACCAGAAGGTAGACGAAATATAAAGCTGCCAACAGCAGACCCGGCATCAGCGCTGCGATGAACACCGTTCCCACTGGCACCGACAACAGGTCAGACATAATGACCAGCATGATCGAGGGCGGGATCAGAATACCCAATGTGCCAGAGGATGCGATCGTCCCTGTGGCAAGCGGCATCGAATAGCCCGCTTTCATCATGACCGGCAGCGCCATCAGTGTAATCATCACCACGGACGCGCCGATGATACCGGTGGTGGCCGCCATGATCGTGCCCATCAGCGTGACCGACAAGGCCAGACCGCCGGGCACACGGCGCAGCATGACCTGCAAGGCAAACAGCAGGTCGCGCGCGGCGCCGGATTTTTCCAGCATGGTGCCCATGAAGGTAAACATGGGTATGGCCACAAGGACCAGACTTTCCATTGTCCCGCCATAGATACGCAGCGGGATCAGCGTCAGTTGTTGCAGCCGGAATGTGCCCGCCAAGTCGCCCAGAACAGCGAACAGAAGTGCGATGCCGCCAAGAATGAAGGCCACCGGGTACCCGCTGAACAGCAGCATCGCCAGTGCCGCGAACATCACAAGCGGCAAGTATTCGATCAGGAATTCCATTTTCTCTGTTTCTCCGCTCAGGCGTGTTTCGCGTCGGCAGGGGTGTCATCATCCTCTGCGGGGGCGGGGTTCTGGTGACTATGGGCATAGTAGTTGCTGCGCGCGCGCAGGCTGGGAGGGCCGAACAGGTAGACCGCACATTTCAGCGCCACGGACATGCCCGCCAGCGCGATCAACGCAAAGCCGAACGGCAGCATCCCCTTGATGATAAAGCGGTTCGGCAAACCCGTGGTCGCAGCAGAGCTTTCTCCGATAGTCCAAGACCGCATCGCGTTTTCAATGCCGAATTTCATGACCACATAGCAATATGGAACCATGAACAGGATACAGCCCAGAAATTCTATCCAGACACGGGTGCGCGGTTTCATCGTATCGCGGACCAGCTCGATGCGCACATGCCCATCCTGAATATACCCATAACCCAGCACCATCAGAAACAGCGTGGCGTGCAAGTGCCATTCCATTTCCTGCACGCGGGTAGAGCTGAAGAATTTATACCATTCAGTATTCGTCAAGCTTGAGTCGTAGCCAAGATACTGGCGCTGTGTCACGTCATACATGATTGCGAAAATCAATGCGCTGAACAGCACCACGGCAGAGGTAACGCCAACACGATTCAAGAACTTGGCCAACCCGTCGCTGGCGGCCAGCATGTTTTGGAAAAACAAAAGCCGACCGCGGGCCATACCGAATATCAAAATGGCCAGCAGCAGCGCAGTCAGGGCAAACATCAGGTAAATCGCATAGGGCGAGAACGCCTCATAATATGCGAGTAATTCTGCTGCTTCTTGATCGTCGCGTCGTGCCAGGCGGCTTAACCCGTTGAATTCGCGTGTGCTCAGCGAGAAGGGCTGCGCGAACATAACCGCAAACCAGCCTAGCACGGTCGCTCCGGCAATGGTGCCGGGGTTGCCTTGCAAAATGACTGCCCCGATGAGCGCGCCAATCAGAACCGCCAGCGTGGGTAGGATGTCAGTAGAGCTAGCGGGCAGAACGCTTAGCCAGAACGCTGCGGCAAGCGCCAGCATGGCCAACGCGGTTCCGGTCAGTTCCCTGAGTGCCATCGGACTTCTCCGTCAATAGTGTGAAAAAGCCGCGCATCCCGTGACGGGTATGCGCGGCAGTGGGCTGGCCTTTATGGCCAGCCCGAAGCTGGCTTATTTCAGGAAGCCCAAGTCACCCCAGATCGCGTAATCTTCGCGGAACTGTGAGTAGCTTTCATAGACACGGGCGAAATCCGGGTCGGCCGCAGATTCTTCTGCAACGACCTCTTCCCAAGCGGCTTCCAGAGCGGCAAGCAACTCGTCAGAGAGTGTGTTCAGGCTGACGCCGTTTTCGACCAGTTGCTGCAGGGCGCTGAACTGAAGGTATTCACCTTCCGCAAGACCATACGCAAGGTTCGCGTCGCACACGGTTTCGATCTTGAACTGCGTGCTTTCGTCCAGGCCTTCCCACAGATCGAGGTTGATGAGAAGGTCATAGAAGGTCGACTGCTGGTGCCAGCCCGGGAAGTAATACTGGCTGGCAACCTGATAGAAGCCAGAGCTGAGGTCCACGGCAGGCATAGAGAACTCTGTCGCGTCAATGGTGCCCAGTTCCAGCGCCGGGAAGATGTCGCCACCGGCCAGAAGCTGTGTGGACACGCCCATCTTTTCCATGACCTTCGCGCCCAGACCGAAGAAACGCATGGTCAAGCCTTGCAGGTCTTCGGGGCTGTTGATCGGCTCACGGAACCAGCCAGCCGCCTCTGGTGCGGTCACAGCACAGGGAAGCGATTTAATGTTGTGGCGCTCATAAAGCTCGGTGAGGAACTCCTGACCACCGCCAAACTTCATCCATGCCAGGTATTCACCAGCCTGCGGGCCGAAGGGCACTGCGGCCAGAAGCTGAAGCGCGGGCACACGGCCAGCCCAGTAGCCAGGGTTCGACCAGCCAGCCTCGACAGCGCCGGTGCCGACAGCGTCAAAGGCTTCAAAGGCGGGAACGATCGCGCCCGGCTCTTGAAACGCCACTTCGATCTCGCCATCAGTGATTTTCGTTATCTGTTCTGCGACGCGTTTGCCCATCGTCCCCAGCTGGGTCAACGAACCCGGAAAGGTCGATTGCATGTTCCAGGTTTCCGCCTGCGCAGTTCCGGCGATCAGACCAGCGCAAAGCGCGGTCGTGGTCAAAAATCTTTTCATTTATGGTTCTCCTCCACCGTTGGTTTTTTTGTGTCTCTATCCAGTCCCGGACGGCACACAAGGTCAAGCAGAGAGTGCTTTGGCGGGTAATTTTCTTGCGCAAATGACCGCAAGTCTATGCCTCACCATGTCTCCCCCACTTACTTGGTAAAATGAATTTACCAATTTAAGCAAGAAAAAAATCCCTGTCGTGGCATGTCGCGGAAATGTTAGCGCCCACGCCCGGAACATTCTGTATCTTGCGGAATGACTTGGATGAATTGACGTGACCCGCGTCGCGCGGCATGGTCAGCCCATGAATTTTGGCTCTATTACCCGTTCGCCCATCCCCTATGACCCCGAATCGGGGCGCGAAGCTGTTGCGGCCTTGCCGGGGTTGCCTGCGGATATGGCTGGCTTGATTGCGGGTGCCGCCGGGTGCAGCCCTTATCTGAAGGCACTTATGTTGCGCGAACGCGACTGGCTGAAAGGTGCGCTGACCCGCGATCCTGCGGTGGCGTGCGCAGAAGAGCTTGACAGTTTGTCGGATTGCAAATTGCCCGACCTATCGGCCCGCCTGCGCCGCGCCAAACGGCGCATAGCCCTGCTATCGGCGCTGGCCGATCTGGGCGGTGTATGGTCGCTGGAACAAGTGACCGGCGCCCTCACCGATCTGGCCGACCGTGCCACGCATACCGCGCTGATAGCCCTTGTGGCCGACGAAATTCGCCGCCGCAAATTGCCCGGAAAATCCGATGCAGATGCGGCCAGCGGCGCGGGCATGGTGGTGCTGGCCATGGGCAAGATGGGCGCGCGCGAGCTGAATTATTCCTCTGATATTGACCTGATCTGCCTGTTCGATGAAACCGGCTTTGCCCCCGATGACTATCATGACGCCCGCGCGTCTTTCATCCGCGTGACCCGCAAGATGTATGGCCTATTGTCGGACCTGACCGCCGATGGCTATGTCTTTCGCACCGATCTGCGCCTGCGACCCGATCCGTCCGTCACGCCCGTCTGCCTGTCGATGGATGCCGCCGAGCGCTATTACGAAAGCCTTGGCCGCACCTGGGAACGCGCCGCTTATATCAAGGCGCGCCCCTGCGCCGGTGATCTGGCGGCTGGCGCGCGGTTTCTGGACACGTTGCGCCCCTTCGTCTGGCGTCGTCATCTGGATTTCGCAGCGATTCAGGACGCGCATGACATGCGTTTGCGGATCAAGGCGCATAAGGGTCTTGGTGGCGCGCTGTGTCTGGATGGGCACGACCTGAAACTGGGGCAAGGCGGCATCCGCGAGATCGAGTTCTTTACCCAGACCCGCCAGCTTATTGCAGGCGGCCGTGACCCGGACTTGCGCAGCCCGCGCACGGTCGAAGGGTTGGCCGCACTTGCCGCAAAGGGGTGGATTCCGCCGGACGTGGCCGAAAAGCTGACCGCGCATTACACAGAACACCGCGAAATCGAACATCGCTTGCAAATGGTGCAGGACGCCCAGACCCAGACCCTGCCCACCCGGCCAGAGGAAATGGACCGGATCGCCCGCTTTTGCGGATTGGAAGATACCGGGGCGTTCCGCGATCGCTTGCTGACGCGGTTGCAAGATGTGTCCTCGCTGACCGAAGGCTTCTTCGCGCCAGACACCAGTGCTTGCGCTGAGCCAGAGCTGTCTGACCATGCCGCCGATATCGTTGCAGGCTGGCTGGCCTATCCGGCGTTGCGCTCTGACCGTGCCAAAGAGATATTCAAACGTATGCGGCCCAAGCTGTTGACCCAGCTTTACAAGGCCGCCGATCCCGAAGCGGCCTTGGCCCAGTTCGACCGCTTTCTGGGCGGGCTTCCGGCGGGGGTGCAGGTATTTTCCCTGTTCGACGCCAACCCTCAGCTTATCGACCTGATCGTCGATATCTGCACCACGTCGCCCCGGCTGGCCGCGTACCTGTCCCGCAATGCAGCGGTGTTCGACGCCGTCATCGGCGGTGATTTCTTCGCGCCATGGCCCGGCACAGCGGCGCTGCGCGCCGATCTTGCCACACGGCTGGATCAGAGCGACGATTACGAACGTCAGTTGGACGCTGCCCGCATCTGGGCGCGCGAATGGCATTTCCGCGTGGGTGTGCATCATCTGCGCGGGTTGATCGACGCGTTTCAGGCCGGTGCGGAATACGCCTCGCTGGCAGAGGCCGTGCTGAGCGCGCTCTGGCCAGTGGTGCAGGCCGAATTCGCCCGCAAACATGGGGTGGTTGCGGGGCGCGGCGCGGTTGTGCTGGGTATGGGGTCTCTTGGGGCGGGGCGGCTGAATGCGGCCTCTGACCTGGACCTGATCGTGATTTATGACGCCGACACCGATGCGCAATCCGATGGTCGCCGACCGCTTGATGCGCGCAGCTATTATGCCCGCCTGACCAAGGCGTTCCTGACCGCCATCAGCGCGCCCACCGCCGAAGGGCGGCTTTACGAGGTCGATATGCGGCTGCGGCCGTCGGGGCGGCAAGGCCCGGTTGCGACCAGCTTGCCAGCATTCGAAGCTTACCAGCAGACAGAGGCCTGGACATGGGAACATCTGGCCCTCACCCGCGCGCGGCATGTTGCGGGCAGTCCAGAGGTCGCCGCTGCCGTGGAACAGGTGCGCCGCATAATTCTGGCCGCGAAATCGACCGGCGCGACCCTCCAGCAGGACGTAAGCGACATGCGCGCGCGGCTGGCACAGGCCAAGCCCGCCCATGGGCTGTGGGATGCCAAATCCGGGCCGGGCAGACTGATGGATATCGAACTAGCAGCGCAATTCTGCGCGCTTGCCGCAGGTCATCACACCCGCCGGGTAGAGGCACAATTTCAGGCCGGCCAACGTGCCGGTATCATCGACAAGGCAACAGAAGCGTCTTTCCTGGACGCCTACCGCTTATGCTGGAACATGCAGGCGACCGGACGGCTGTTGGCTGACAGTATTCCGGACCTTGCGGCGATTGGCGAAACCGGTCAGAACCTGATTTTACGCGCGGCCGGGGCCCCCAGCGTCAACGAGCTGACCGAAATGCTCCACAGCCGCGCCGACGCCGCCGCCACGCAATTCGACCTCCTTCTCTCGCAACCGGAACCACAACCATGACCGACCCCAAGGGCCTGATCCGCGAAAGCTACCGCATCGACGGGATCACCGATGCCGAGTGCCGTTCCATCCTGATCGACTGGGCGCTTAGCCTGCCCGACGGGCAGGATCAGAAAACGGCGCTCTCCGACCAGCTTGCGCTGAACGCGGCACAAAATCCCGACCACCCAATGACCGCGCTCCTGCGCGAGGGGCTGGAAACCGCGCCCAAACGGTCAGGCCGTCGCAAGCGCGGCTGAAGTCATCCTTGCTAAAATATCCTGGGGTGAAACCAGCCCCGGCAGGGGGCTGGTGAGGGGCAAAGCCCCTTATGCCTGCGCCGCCAGCGCGCGCGCCAAATCGCCATACCCCGTGAAGCGCCGCTCATAGGCCAACCCCAGACGGTCTGCGCAGTCGCGGGCCTTGGCGTCCAGTCCCGCGTCCTCGGTCTGCGCTTGGTAGATCAGCTTGGTGTAATTTCCAAACATCATCCCAATCAGTTCTGGATGGCGGTCAAAGCCCATGGGGTGCCAGACAAAGGCATCAAATTGGCGCACCAGAAAATCGGTCAGGTAGAAGGCCGTAATCTCATCTTCGGCCTTGGCGGCAAAAGCATCGACCCCTTCAAAAAAAGCATAGCAATGCGGCCCTGCGACCATCTCGACACCCAGCGCGTCACACCGTGCCTGCAATAGCCCACCTGTGCCGCAATCGGCGTAAACCACGAAAATCCTGTCGTAATGCGCCTGGTTTTCCCGCACGGATTTTTCCACGGCATCGGGGATGCGGTCGGGCCACAGGTGCAGGTTGGCGGGCAGGCAGTGCAGGTCCATATGGTCCCATCCATTGGCCGCCTTCAGTGCCAGAATTTCGCGTGCCAAAGCGCCGCAGGCCAACAGCAGGATGCGCCCGTGCCCTTTGGCGCGCAGCCCGTCTTTGGTCAGAACGCTGTCATCCAGCCGCATTGCCCTTCTCCACCGCTTTTGCCGCGTTCCAAAGTACATCCATCTCAATCAGATCGCTATCCTCTGGCCGACGGTTTTCAGCCGCGAGCGCCGCCTCTATGGCGCGAAAGCGGCGGGTAAACTTGGCATTCGCGGCGCGCAGCGCCTCTTCGGGGTCGACGTTCAGATGTCGGGCAAGGTTCGCCATTACGAATAGCAGATCACCCATTTCCTCGGTGACTTGCGCTTGCGTCAGCGTGTCGCGCGCCTCGACCAGTTCGGCGCTTTCCTCTGCGATCTTGTCCAGCACCTGCGCGGTATCGGGCCAGTCGAAACCCACGCGGGCCGCGCGTTTTTGCAGCTTCACCGCGCGCATGAGCGCCGGCAAGCCCAAGGCGACATCGTCCAGCACCCCACCCTGCGCGCGCGCCGCGCGCTCTGCGGCTTTTACCTTTTCCCAGTCGTTTACCTGTTGCTCGGCCGATTTCTCGCGGCTCTCATCCCCGAATACATGCGGGTGGCGGGCCACCATCTTGTCGCTGATTGCGCGCGCAACATCGGCAAAGCTGAAATGCCCGGCCTCATCGGCCATCTGTGCGTGATAGACCACCTGCAACAGCAGGTCGCCCAATTCACCTTGAAGGGCGGGCCAGTCCTGCTGCTCGATCGCGTCGGCGACCTCGTAGGCTTCTTCGATCGTGTAGGGCGCAATGCTTGTGAAATCTTGTTCTATGTCCCATGGGCAGCCGCTGTCCGGGTCGCGCAATGCGGCCATGATTGCGCGCAAGCGGGCAACACTTCCATCCCGCGCAAAGACAATCGGGTCATGCGGCATGGCTTGGGTCTTTCAATGCGCCGCGCGTGGCAATGGCGGCGACCACGGCCAGACCGACAAGGGCAAGGGTCATTACCGTGGTATTCGCGCCTGCATTATCCACCGCAATCCCGATCAGCGCCCAGCCGACCGCGGCACCGTATTCGGGCGCCTGCGGTTTGCGCCACAGCACGACCACCGCCACGCCAAGCGCCAGCAGGATGCACAGCACCGCCGCGCCCGTGCCGCTCAGCCAGCCATAGCCGCCCAGCACCACACCCAACGAGACATGCGCCGCCGCTGTCAGCCAGCCTGCGTACAGAGCGACCGGCGCTTGCAGCCACCAACGGTCTGTCGCCGGGGCGCGCAGTAGCGCCAGAATGGCAAAGCCCATCATCCAGAAGATCAGCACAGTCGCGGTGAGTGGCGCAAATCCCGCCACCCACAGCCATGCTGCCCCCGGCCCAAGGCTTAGGGCCAGCGGAACTGCTGTGCTTTGCCATCCGGCTTCGCCCTTGCGGCGCAAGACAGCATAGGCGGCCATTACGCCCAGCCAGATGTAAATGACGCCCCATATTGCAAAGGCATAGCCCGCAGGTTGCACGGGTGGGTCAATTTGCTCCACTGGAAAGCTGCCGGGCGCGTAGCCGGTGAAGGGGTCCGTCAGCGACGGTGACAGCAGAAACGCAAGAGTGGCGGCGGCAAGAAGGTAAATTTGTATCATACGCTACAGATAACAGGCAGAGGGCGAAATCCAAGGGCCAAGAGCAGGGGCAAAGCCAGCACGGGCAAAGCAAAACGCCGCCCCTTGGGGCGGCGCTGCGGATCAACGATCCTCTATCTCTGTATATTCGCGGCGCGGCGCGCCTATGTAACGCTGGCGGGGACGGCCGATCCTTTGTTCCGGATCGGTAATCATTTCTTTCCACTGCGAAATCCAGCCCACGGTGCGCGACAGCGCGAAAATGGGCGTGAACATCGACGTGGGGAAACCCATCGCTTCCAGAATGATGCCCGAGTAGAAATCGACGTTCGGATACAGTTTCTTGTCGACGAAATACGGGTCTTCCAGAGCGATCTTTTCCAGTTCCTTGGCGACCTTCAGGGTTTCGTTATTATCGATCCCCAGCAGCCCCAGAACCTCGTCCGCCGATTGCTTCATGACCTTCGCGCGCGGGTCAAAGTTTTTGTACACGCGGTGGCCAAAGCCCATCAAGCGGAACGGATCGTCCTTGTCCTTGGCGCGTGCAATATATTCGGGAATACGGTCAACCGTGCCGATTTCCTGCAACATTTCAAGACAGGCCTGATTCGCACCGCCATGCGCAGGGCCCCAGAGGCAAGCAATCCCGGCGGCAATCGAGGCGAACGGGTTCGCACCAGAGGACGACGCCAGACGCACCGTCGAGGTTGAGGCGTTCTGTTCGTGATCCGCATGCAGCATCATGATGCGGTCCATCGCGCGGCTCAGGATCGGGTCGACGACATAATCTTCTGCGGGAACCGAGAAGCACATGTGCAGGAAATTACCCGAGTAATCCAAGCTGTTTTTCGGATATACGAACGGCTGGCCGATGGAATATTTGAACGCCCAAGCGGCAATCGTCGGCATCTTCGCGATCATGCGGATCGACGCAACCTCACGCTGCCACGGATCGCCAATATCGGTCGAATCGTGGTAGAATGCCGACATTGCGCCAACCACACCAACCATGATCGCCATCGGGTGCGCGTCACGCCGGAACCCGCGGAAGAAATACTGCATCTGTTCGTGCAGCATGGTGTGACGCGTGACGCGCGCCTCGAAATCTTCCAATTCTGCGGCGCTGGGCAGTTCGCCGTAAAGCAGAAGGTAGCAGCACTCCAGGAAGTGCGACTTGTCGGCCAGTTCTTCGATAGGGTAGCCGCGATACAGCAATTCGCCCTTGTCACCGTCAATATAGGTGATGGTCGAAGAACATGACGCGGTAGAGGTGAAACCGGGATCATAGGTGAACACGTCACCCTGTGCATAGAGCTTGCGAATGTCGATCACATCCGGCCCCACTGAAGGTTTCATGATCGGCAGATCGATAACCTTGTCGCCGAATGTCAGCTTTGCCGTTTCTATGTCCGCCATTGCGCTTCCTTCATGTCTGCCTGCCGGCACATTGGCCGGGCAGATGGGCTACGGTCACGGCACAGATGCGCCGGATTATTCTGTCGCGTCCAGTATCCGCGCAAGTGTTTCTGCGCGGCCAAGGACAAGCATCATATCGAATACGCTGGGGCTTGCCATTCTGCCGGCAAGGGCGGCGCGCAAAGGTTGCGCCAGCTTGCCAAGACCAAGGCCATGCTCTTGTGCCAACGCGCCGACACTCTCCTCCAGTTCAGGTCGGGTCCACGTAGCAGTTTGCAAGCGCGGCGTCAATTCTCTCAGTATACCGCGGGATACATCATCTAGGGCCTTGGCCGCTTTCTCGTCCGGCTGAATGGGCCTTTCTGTTAGAATAAAATAAGCCTTTTCAAGTATTTGATCGAAGCTCTTGGCCTTTTCCTTTACAGTTGGCATAGCTGCCAAAAGCCCTTCTGTTTTGTCATTATCAAAGCCGGGCAGTCCTTTTGCACTCCGATATTGTTCCAATTCATGCAGCAGTGCAGCATCGTTGGCAACGCTCATGTGCTGGCCGGTCAAATGATCCAGTTTCTTGAAATCCAGCCGAGCGGGCGATTTGCCGATTCCTTTAAGGTCGAACCACTCTTGTGCCTGCAAATCAGTGAAGAATTCGTCATCGCCATGGCTCCAGCCCAAGCGGGCCAGATAGTTGCGCATCGCGGCGGCCGGGTAGCCCATAAGCTGGTATTCCTCGACCCCCAGCGCACCGTGGCGCTTGGACAGCTTTTTGCCATCCGGCCCGTGAATCAGCGGGATATGCGCCCAGATTGGCACGCCCCACCCCATGGCCGTATAAACCAGCATTTGCCTTGCGGCGTTGTTCAGATGGTCATCACCGCGAATGACATGTGTTATGCCCATGTCATGGTCATCGACCACCACCGCGAGCATATAGGTGGGCGTGCCGTCTGAGCGTAGCAACACCATATCGTCCAACTGGTCGTTGCGAATGCGCACATCGCCTTGCACCTGGTCGCGGATCGTCATCTCGCCCTCCAGCGGAGCTTTCACGCGCACCACATAGGGCGCATCGGGATGGCTGGCCGCATCCGCGTCACGCCAAGGCGAGCGGTAGAGCGTCGAGCGCCCGTCGGCGCGTGCGGCCTCGCGAAAGGTTTCGATCTCATCTTGGGTGGCAAAGCACTTATAGGCTTTGCCTTCTGACAAAAGCTGATGCGCCACCTCTGCATGACGGTCGGCGCGGGCGGCTTGGCTGACGGGGTCGCCATCCCAATCCAGCCCCAGCCACGTCAGGCCTTTCAGAATCGCCTCTGTCGCCTCTGGGGTAGAGCGTTCGCGGTCGGTATCCTCTATTCGAAGCAGGAATTTGCCGCCACGCCCCCGCGCATATAGCCAGTTGAACAGCGCCGTCCGCGCGCCCCCGATATGCAGGAACCCGGTGGGCGAGGGCGCGAAACGGGTAACGACAGGCGTATCGGACATGGGTTTATTAACCTTTTGGAAACCATCGAAGGGGCATTCTTTGTCAGGGTTCTAGGCAAGCACAAGGGATAGGGCAAGGGTGGCTGTGACCGGCAGGGAAGGTGGCTTGGCCGGTATCGGGGAAGGCCCGGTCGCGCTGGCACTGGCCGCGCAACGCGGGCGGTTGTTCCTGTTCGTGCCGGTCGGCCTTGGGATCGGGATTGGGCTTTATTTTGGCCTGCCCGCGGAACCCGCGCCAGAAAATTGGGCTTGGCTTGGCGCGGCGATGGCCTGTCTGGGCGCTTTGGCGGTGGCATTGCCTGTTAATCTGCGGCCGCTGGCTACAGCGTGCCTGATAATCGGACTGGGCGTCGCGCTAGCGGGGTGGCGCACGCATATGGTGGCCGCCCCGGTGCTGGACTATCGCTATTACGGCCCGATCGAAGGACGCATTGTCAAGGTTGACCGCTCTGCCAGCGGCGCGTTGCGGCTGACATTGGACCGCCCCCGCCTTGAGCGCCTGTCGCCCAGCCGCACCCCGGCGCTTGTGCGGATTTCGTTGCATGGGGAGCAAGGGTTCATCACCCCTCGGCCCGGTCTGAGGGTGATGACAACGGGGCATCTGTCGCCGCCGCCGGGGCCGTCGGAACCCGGCGGGTTCGACTTTCGCCGCCACGCATGGTTCGAAAGTCTGGGGGCGGTTGGGTATACGCGCCTGCCGGTGCTAAAGCTGCGTGACGAAGGTGGCGCGCCTTTGGGAGCGCTGCGTGCGCGCCTGTCGAAAGCCATTCAGGACCAAATGCCGGGGGCAGCGGGCGGTTTTGCTGCCGCCATCCTGACCGGCGACCGCTCTGGCGTGGATGTCGCGCATCTGGAGGATTTGCGCAATTCCAACCTTGCGCATCTGCTGGCGATATCGGGTCTGCATATGGGGTTGCTGACCGGCTTTGTCTTTGCGGCGCTACGCTTGGTGATGGCGCTATGGCCCGGCTTTGCTTTGCGCATGCCCACCCGGAAACTGGCCGCTCTGGGCGCTCTGGCGGCCGGTGCGCTCTATTTGGCGCTGTCGGGCGGGAACGTGGCCACGCAGCGCGCCTATATCATGGTGGCGGTCATGTTTGTGGCGGTGCTGCTGGATCGTCGCGCCATTTCATTGCGCAGCGTGGCGATGGCTGCCGTGATCGTTCTTCTTTTGCGGCCAGAGGCGCTGGTGCAGGCTGGCTTCCAGATGAGCTTTGCTGCCACAGTGGCCCTTGTCGCCATTTTCCGCGCGCTGAATGATGACGGCACATGGCGGGGCCGCGTGCCGCGCTGGGCCATGCCGGTGGTGTCGATTGTGCTGTGCTCGGTCGTCGCAGGCGTGGCGACCGCGCCAATCGCGGCGGCAAGTTTCAACCGTCTGGTGGAATACGGGCTGCTGGCCAATCTGGCTGCTGTGCCGCTGATGGGGCTGGTCATCATGCCCGCAGGCGTGGTCGCGGCGGTGCTTGCCCCCTTCGGGCTGGAGGGGCTGGCGCTGGCTGTCATGGCCCCGGCGATTGACTGGATATTGCTGGTCGCAAGATTTGTCGCAGGGTTGGATGGCGCGGTCACAGGCGTTGTGCAACCGCCCGGTTGGGTGATTCCGACCATGGCGCTGGGGGCACTGTGGTTGATTATCTGGGCTGCGCCCGCGCGCTGGTTGGGCGTGCCGGTTGTGGCTGTTGCGGTGCTGGGCTGGGCGCTGGCCGAACGGCCTGTGTTGTTTATCGCGGATGACGGCGCAGTCGTGGGGCTGATGGGGCCAGAGGGCCGCATCCTCAGCCGTGCACGGTCCGGTGCTTTTGCCGCCGAAAGCTGGTTGCAGGGCGATGGTGATCTGGCCAGCCAAGAACAAGCGCAAATGCGTGGCACGCATGGCCCAAGCGATGCTGTGGTGCTGCTGAAAGGGCGTGGGCTGGATGTCGTCCACTTGTCAGGCAAAGGCGCGCTGATGGGCGTGGATGCGCTATGCCTGCCGGGGCGCATACTGGTCACAAATACCGAGCCAGCGGCCGCAATCGCGGGGCCATGCCGCGTCCTGACCCCACGTAATCTGGGCGCTTCAGGGGCGGTTGCCTTTGTGGCAGGGCCAAATGGCCCAATCCAGCGAAGCGCGCGCGACGCCGAGGGCGCGCGGCCATGGACCGCGCGCTGATTGTCTCAGGCGTTGGCTTCGCGGATCTTCTCGGCGGCATCCTTGTCGAAGCCGACATTCTTTGCCGTGAAAAGCTGGTCCAACTCGCCCGACAGCGTCATCTCGGTCACGATATCACAACCGCCGACGAACTCACCCTTGACGTAAAGCTGCGGGATGGTCGGCCAGTCGGAATATTCCTTGATGCCCTGGCGCACATCTTCATCTGCCAGCACGTTCACATCGGCATATTCGACACCCATGAAATTCAGCACCCCGGCCACACGGCTGGAGAAGCCGCATTGTGGCATGGTCTTGGTGCCTTTCATGAACAGCACCACGTCATTGTCGGTGACGGTTTTCTTGATCGTCTCTTGGGCGCTCATGGCAATCCTCTTTCGGTTCAGTCGGGCGGTTCAGTCGGGCTATTCAGTCTGGGGCTTTGGTGGTCAGGGCCAGCGCGTGCAATTCGCCATGGCTGCCGTCCATCTTGCCTTTCAGCGCGGCATAGACGGCGCGTTGCTGCTGCACGCGGTTCAACCCGCGAAAACTCTCATCGATCACTTCCGCCGCGTAGTGGTTTCCGTCACCAGCAAGGTCGGTGATGGTAACAGTCCCCTTGGGAAAGCTCTCTTTCAGAAGTGTCTCTAGCTCTTCAGCGGAAATGGCCATGTTATGGTCCCTGTCTGGTCTTGGGGTTAGGTAATCCCCGAGTTTTACTGAATCAAGCCGCAGCGACAGCTTTCGCGAAACTGGTACGATAAAGCGCGGACAACTCTGCCAAGGCTGCGCTGTCGCGCCCAAGCTGAACTGAATCGCCCCCGAACCGGCCCACCATTGCAATTGTGACACCGGCTTGCCCGGCGGCGACCATCAGCGCCTCTGCCTGATCGAAGCTGGCGGCGATCAGATAGCGCGCTTGGTCCTCGCCAAAAAGCTGGCCTATGTCACCACTGTCGAGGGTTACGCCAAGACCTGCGGCCTCCGCCATCTCGAACGCGGCCAGTGCCAGCCCGCCATCCGACAGGTCCGTCGCGGCGTTGAACCACGTGCGGTTGGCGCGGATGAACTCGCCATTGCGGCGCTCTGCGTCCAGATCGACATAGGGGGCGTCGCCCAGCTCCAGCCCTGCGGCCTCTGCCAGAAGCGCAGATTGGCCAAGATGGCCCGTCGTCTCGCCAATAACGATTGCCAGATCGCCCGCAACGGGCAGGCCAGCGATCATATCGGCCATGTCAGCAATCAGCCCAACTGCGCCAATGGTCGGCGTGGGCAGAATAGGCTGGCCATCTGTTTCATTATACAGGCTGACATTGCCCGACACGATGGGCATGTCGAGCGCGGTGCAGGCCGCACCAATGCCCTGAATGGCCCCAACGAACTGGCCCATGATTTCCGGTTTTTCGGGGTTGCCGAAATTCAGGTTGTCGGTGCTGGCCAAGGGGGTTGCGCCCACGGCGGTCAGGTTGCGGTAGGCTTCGGCCACGGCTTGTTTGCCACCTTCGAACGGGTTGGCGCGCACATAGCGCGGCGTCACGTCGCTGGTGAAGGCCAGCGCCTTGTTGGTGCCGTGCACGCGCACCACACCCGCGCCAAGGCCGGGGGTGCGTATCGTATCGCCCATCACCTGGCTGTCATATTGCTCCCAGACCCACCCTTTATGGGCATAGCTGGGCGATGCGATCAGCGCGCGCAGCCCGTCCAGCGGTGCAATCGCGGGCAGTTCGGGCAGGTCGTCGGCCACGGGCGTTTCAACCCATGGGCGGTCATATTCGGGCGCGCTGGAGGACAGTTTCGACAGCGGCAAATCCGCCA
This sequence comes from Roseinatronobacter domitianus, assembly GCF_023336755.1. Lineage (GTDB taxonomy): Bacteria > Pseudomonadota > Alphaproteobacteria > Rhodobacterales > Rhodobacteraceae > Roseinatronobacter > Roseinatronobacter domitianus. The sequence goes on from NZ_JALZWP010000016.1 coordinate 48,550, forward strand.
CCACGTTATTGCCATGCAGAATCAGGAAGCGGTCCTCGGCGATGGTTTCACCCACGATGGCGAAATCCAGATCCCATTTCTCGAAGATCGCGCGGGCCTCGGCTTCCATTTCCGGCTTCAGAACCATGAGCATGCGCTCCTGAGATTCCGACAGCATCATCTCATAGGCGGTCATCGCCGCTTCGCGTTGTGGCACGTCATTAAGTTGCAGCTTCACGCCCAAGCCGCCCTTGTCGCCCATTTCCACCGCAGAGCAGGTCAGGCCCGCGGCCCCCATGTCCTGAATGGAAATCACCGCGCCGGAGGCCATCAGTTCCAGACACGCTTCCAACAGCCGCTTTTCGGTGAACGGGTCGCCCACCTGCACGGTGGGGCGCTTTTCTTCGATCGTGTCGTCGAATTCGGCGCTGGCCATCGTGGCACCACCAACACCGTCGCGGCCCGTCTTGGCGCCCAGATAGACCACGGGCATTCCGACACCGCTGGCCGCCGAATAGAAAATCTTGTCGCTGTCGGCCAGCCCGGCGGCAAACGCATTCACAAGGCAGTTGCCGTTATAGGCGGGATGAAAGCGCACCTCTCCGCCCACGGTTGGCACGCCGAAACAATTGCCGTAGCCGCCCACACCCTGAACCACGCCCGACACCAGATGCGGGGTTTTCGGGTGGCCGGGTGCGCCAAAGCTAAGCGCGTTCATCGCCGCGATGGGCCGCGCGCCCATGGTGAACACGTCGCGCAGAATACCGCCCACGCCGGTCGCCGCCCCCTGATAGGGTTCGATATAGGAGGGGTGGTTGTGGCTCTCCATCTTGAAGATCACGGCCTGCCCGTCGCCAATATCGACCACGCCCGCATTTTCGCCAGGGCCGCAAATGACCTGCGGGCCAGAGGTCGGAAGTGTGCGCAGCCATTTCTTGGATGACTTGTAGGAACAATGCTCGTTCCACATGGCCGAGAAGATGCCAAGCTCGGTAAAGCTCGGCTCGCGCCCGATGATGTCTAGGATGCTGTCGTATTCCTCTGACGACAGGCCATGCGCTGCGATCAGGTCAGGTGTCAGGGCTGGGTCGGTCATCGGGCGCATCCTTTCAGGCAAGCTTGCTGCCTCTTAGGGTATCATCCGCACAAGAAAAAGGGGGCAAACGCCGGTCTTGGGCCATCAGCGACGCGCCAGCGCCCATTGACCACCCGGTCCGGCCGCCACGATCTGCCATGGCTCATGGCGGGTATAGTCCTGCACTGCATGGAACACACCGTGATGTTGATGGGCTGGGTTGATCTGCCAGTCATCCCCAAGAATGATCCCGTCCGGTGCCATCTGCGGCGAGAGCGCGGAAAGTTCCTTTAGCGTCGCTGCGTAATCATGCGATGCGTCAAGATACGCGAAATCCAGCTTTTCTGCCAGACTGCCCCGACAGGCGGGGAAGTGGTCTTCTACCAGAACCGTCTCGACATTTTCAAAAGTCGCAACCCGCGCCTGCGCCTCATCGCGCGCCTGTGCAGTGGGCAAGGTATCATTGGCGGTATAGGCTTTACCCCATCCGAATCTTTCGCCAAGCTTGGTCCATGGGTCAATCAAATAGAGTTTTCGAGGGGAAACCGTCTGGCAAATGATTTCGCTGAAATGCCCCCGAAACACTCCGATTTCCGCACCGACACTGCCGTTGCGCGCATAGCGCAATATCCAGCGGCGCTGTGCAAGGCGATCCAGTTCTCGCTGCGGCATGGGAAAGGCGGCATCGGCGCGTTTCAGGAAATCTGCATTGGAATCGTCATGAGGCATTCGCACCTCCATAAAAGAAATTCCTTTGTGCAAAAACGCTATCGCGCGCGGCGGCCAGGGTAAAGCAGAGCTTGGGAGTCGTAATCGGTTTGCCGCACCGGTCGCCCGCATCCGGAACATGCCAACCAAGCCAGCAAATTGCGCAAAAAAAGGCCGAGCAAAAAAGCTCGGCCGAAGTCCAACAGGGAGGTTAAGACATGAATGGATTACACTCACGCCTTAGCTGCCTATTAAATGACCAAACACTTGCTGCGCAAGTTAAATGCCTCTGCAGCGCGAACAACTCGGCTATGCGTTGCATACATGCCTCAGAAAACTTGCTCGCTAGGGTTGAATTTGACGGGCCCGCCGATAGGCCTGAATTTCCTGCACCACGAAATCCCGAAATGCTGCGATCCGCCGTGAATGCCGCAGTTCTTCGGGAAAGGCCAAGAAAACCGGAATGTCACCGCTCGAGACTTCGGGCAGGACATGCACCAGTTCGGGGAAATCCTCTGCCACGTAATCCGGCAGCACGCCAATGCCCAGATGGTTCAGCACCGCCTGCAAGACCCCGAAATAGTTGTTCACGGTGAAGGTGGATCGCAGGGTGCGCGCATTTAGTTCGCGAATAAGTTGCGCGCCAACGCTGACCTGCGCAGAGGTTACGTTCTGCGAGATCAGTCGGTAATCCGACAAGTCCTCTACAATCGCTGGTGTGCCATTGGCGCGCAAATATTCAGACGTTGCGAACAGCCGCATATTCACATTCATCAGCCGTTTGCGGATCAGGTCGGCTTGGCTGGGTTCCTTCATCCGAATCGCGACATCAGCCTCGCGCATGGGCAGGTCGAGAACGCGCTCTTCCAGCATAAGGTCGATTTTCAATTCCGGGTATTGGGCGTAAAGCGCGGGCAGGCGGGGGGCCAGAAAAAGCGTGCCGAACCCCGTTGTCGTGGTCACGCGCAATTCGCCGAAAACCTCGTCCTCGCTGTCGCGGATGCGCGCCGAGGCGGTTTCCAACTCACGCGACATGGCCTTGGTGGCGTTGAACAGCAACTCGCCCTGCTCGGTCAGGATAAGCCCACGCGCATGGCGGTGGAACAGGCTTGCGTCCAGGGTTTCTTCCAACGCGCGGATCTGTCGGCTGACTGCCGATTGCGATAATTGCAGCACGTCGCCCGCATGCGTCAGGCTGCCTGCATCGGCAACTGCGTGAAATATGCGCAATTTGTCCCAGTCCATCGCTTCTTTTACTTCATTGTTTCCGCAACCATTCCCCGCGTAATATGCTGAAAACGGCGCTGTGCAAAGCATGACCTGCGGAATACAGGGCATTCCTTAATTTCTCATGACAGATGTCCGTTTGCTGAGCAGGCATGCCCGATCAAAGAACAGGATGGATTTTCGCGCCCGCGCGGCCTAATCATGCAGCGATTGCCCAAGGCGGATTTGCCGCGTTCGGGCGTTGTGACCAAGGATAAGGCAAATGGCAGTCGGCGTGTTCGATTCTGGCTTGGGTGGTTTGACGGTGCTGGGCGCATTGGCGGATAAGCTGCCGGATGTGCCCTTCGTCTATTTCGGCGACAATGCGCACACCCCTTACGGCACGCGCAACGCCGATGAAATCTTCGATCTGACCTGCGCCGGGGTCGAACGGCTTTGGGCCGAAGGGTGCGACCTGGTGATTCTGGCCTGCAACACGGCGTCAGCCGCCGCGCTGAAACGCATGCAGGAAACATGGGTGCCCGAAAACAAGCGCGTGCTGGGCGTGTTCGTACCTCTGATAGAGGCGATGACCGAACGCCAGTGGGGCGACAACTCGCCGCCGCGCGAAGTTGAGGTCAAGCATGTGGCGCTGTTCGCCACGCCTGCCACCGTGTCCAGCCGAGCGTTCCAGCGCGAACTGGCTTTCCGCGCCATTGGGGTCGATGTCGAGGCGCAGCCCTGCGGCGGCGTGGTCGATGCGATCGAACTGGGCGACATGATCCTTGCCGAAGCCCTCGTGCATAGCCATGTCGAATCGCTCAAGCGCCGTATGCCGCACCCGCAAGCTGCCGTTCTGGGCTGCACGCATTACCCGCTGCTGGAAGACGCGTTTCGCGCCGCCCTTGGTCCCGATGTGGCGGTCTATTCGCAACCGAACCTTGTCGCCGACAGCTTGTCTGACTATCTCAAACGCCGTCCAGACATGATCGGGTCGGGCCACCAGTCGCTGTTTCTGACCACGGGCGACCCGGCCAATGTCTCTCGCAAGGCCACGCAATTTTTGCGCCGCCAGATCAGCTTTCAACCGGCTTGATCTTCATCTTGCCAAAAATACTCACGGCACGCGGTTTGCCACTCCGCGCTGTCGCAAGGGGAACGTCACCATGACCAAACGTATCGCAATCCTCGGCGCCTCTGGCTATACCGGCGCGGAACTTGTGCGCCTGATCGCCACACATCCGGAGTTCCGGATCGTGGCGCTCACCGGCGAACGCAAGGCGGGTCAGCCCATGGGCGCGGTCTTTCCCTTTCTGCGGCATCTGGACCTGCCGGACCTGTGCCGCATAGAGGAGGTGGATTTCGCCCAAGTCGATCTGGCCTTTTGCGCGCTGCCGCACGCGACCAGTCAGGCGGTCATCAAGGATTTGCCGCGCGACTTGAAAATCGTGGACCTGTCCGCCGATTTCCGCCTGCGCGATCCGGCAGCTTATGCGCATTGGTATGGCCAACCCCATGCCGCGCCAGAGTTGCAGGCAGAGGCCGTCTATGGCCTGACCGAGTTTTACCGCGATGATATCCGCACCGCGCGTCTGGTTGCAGGGACCGGCTGCAATGCGGCGACCGGGCAATATATCCTGCGTCCGTTGATCGAAGCCGGGTGCATCGACCTTGACCGCATCATCCTTGACCTGAAATGCGGGGTCTCCGGGGCAGGGCGGTCGCTGAAAGAAAACCTCCTCCATGCCGAACTGTCCGAGGGCACGCAGGCCTATGCGGTTGGCGGCACGCATCGCCACCTGGGCGAGTTCGACCAGGAATTTTCGGCCATTGCGGGGCGTGACGTGCATATCCAGTTCACGCCGCATTTGTTGCCAATGAACCGCGGTATTCTGGCGACCGCGTGGCTTGATGGCGACGCGCGGCGCATTCATGCGGTCTTGAAGGACCGATATTGCGCTGAATCATTTCTTCATGTGCTACCTTTTGGCACAACACCGTCGACTCATGATGTGCGTGGATCGAATTTCGTGCATATTGGGGTTGTGGGCGACCGTATACCGGGGCGCGCGCTGGTCGTGGGCGTGCTGGACAACCTTTGCAAAGGCTCCAGCGGGCAGGCGGTCCAGAACGCGAACCTTATGCTTGGTTTGCCTGAAACGACCGGTCTGATGGGCGCACCCGTCTTTCCATAAGGTGAGGATGACATGAAGAGTTTGAAGAAAACCCGCCGTATCCAAGTCATTGCCGTTGCGGCGGTGGCGCTGACGCTATCGACCGCGCTGATCGGCTATGCCATGCGCGACGGGATCAATTTCTTCCGTTCGCCCAGCCAGGTGGTCGAATCGCCACCACCTGCAACAGAAGTGTTCCGCATCGGTGGCTTGGTGGAAGCAGGCTCCATCGTGCGCGGCCAATCCGACACGGTGCGCTTTCGGGTCACAGATGGCCCGGCCTCGGTAGAAGTCACCTATCGCGGTATTCTGCCTGACCTGTTCACGGAAAACGAGGGTATGGTCGGCACCGGTCGGCTGGTCAATGGCGTGTTTGAAGCAAGTGAAATTCTTGCCAAGCATGATGAGACTTACATGCCGCGAGAGGTGATGGAAGCGCTGAAAGAGCAGGGCGAATGGCACGGGCCGGACCCGCAGACAGAGCCGCAGACCTAACGTCCCATCATCGGGTAAGCTGCCCATATCTTGTAGGCGGGGCACATTTTGCCACTGTATGCTGTCTGGCCGCTTGACTCTGTGCCAGACTCATTGCCAGTCTGGAAGGGTTCAACCAGCGGACCCAGATGCAGTTCACACGCCTGCGCCTTAATGGCTTCAAAAGCTTTGTTGACCCGACGGATCTGATAATCCATCGGGGGCTGACCGGCGTGGTTGGCCCGAATGGCTGCGGCAAGTCGAACCTGCTGGAAGCCCTGCGCTGGGTCATGGGCGAGCACCGCGCCAGCGCCATGCGCGGATCGGGCATGGAAGACGTGATCTTTGCAGGCACCGACAGCCGCAGCGCGCGCCATTTTGCTGAAGTTACCTTGCAGGTGGACAATTCCGACCGTCTTGCGCCTGCCTCGTTCAACGACAGTGACACGCTGGAAATCGTGCGGCGCATCACCCGCGATGCTGGCAGCGCCTACCGGATCAACGGCAAGGATGTGCGCGCGCGCGATGTCCAGATGCTGTTCGCCGATGCGTCGACCGGTGCGCATAGCCCGGCTTTGGTGCGGCAGGGCCAAATTTCAGAGCTGATATCGGCCAAGCCGAAGGCACGCCGCCGCATCCTGGAGGAAGCGGCGGGGATTTCCGGCCTATATGCCCGCCGTCATGATGCCGAATTGCGCCTGCGGGCGACAGAAACCAATCTGGAACGCTTGTCCGATGTGATAGAGCAGCTTGCGGCGCAGCTTGCCAGCCTTGCGCGACAGGCGCGGCAGGCGGAACGCTACCGCAAGATCGGGGCAGAGCTGCGCCGGACCGAAGGGATGTTGCTGTTCGCCCGCTGGCGCGAGGCGGATGTGGCGCGCGCAGATGCCGAAAGCGCCCTGCGTGCGGCTTTGAGCGGCGTGGCTCAGGCCGAGAGCGCGGCGCATCAGGCAGGCCGCGCGCGCGAGGATGCCGAAGCCAAACTCGACCCGCTGCGCGAAGAATCGGCGGTGGCGGGCGCGGTGTTGCAGCGTCTTGCGGTTCAGCGCCAAAGCCTTGATGCTGATATGGACCGCGCACAGGCGCAGTTGCGCAGCCTGCGTGCGCGGATCGCGCAATTGGATCAGGATATCGCCCGCGAAGATGCCCTGAATACCGATGCCGATGACACGATCGCCCAGTTGGAGACCGAGCAGGCAGAGTTGATCGCCGCAGGCGAGGGCGCGGATGATCGCCAGCACGAGGCCGACCAGCGCACGGAAGCTTTGGCCGAAGAACTGACAAAGCTTGAAGCCTTGTATAGTGCTGCTACGCAAGAAACGGCGCGCCTATCTGCCGAAGCCGAAAGCGCAGCCGCCGCCATTGCAGAGGGCACGCGCAAGCTGGAAACGGCGCAAGCGGCGGCAGAGCAGGCCGAGGCCGCACAGTCTGCCGCAATCGCCGATCTGGATCGCTTGGCGCAGGTTATGGCGCAAGCCAAGACCGAAACGCAACATGCCGAGGAACTGACCGCAAACGCCGAAGACACGCTTGCCCAGACCGAAGCCGCCCGCGCCGAGGCGCAGGCCGCCGAGGTCGCTGCACGCGCCGAGCGGTCAGATGCAGAAGGCACATTGCGCAGCCTGCGGTCGGAACATGCCGCGCTTGCGAAACTGGTCGCGCGCGATGCCGGACCTGCGGCGCAGCTTCTGGACAGCCTGACCGTGGCCCCCGGATATGAGCAGGCGCTGGGCGCGGCTCTTGCCGATGATCTGCGCGCGCCTCTGGCAGATGGCGGGTCTGGCTGGGTCGGTTTGCCTGACTATGCCGCGCCTGCTGCGTTGCCGGAGCAGGCAGCCCCTTTGGCCCCGCATGTCACCGGAAGCGCTGTGCTGGCGCGTAGGTTGTCGCAGGTCGGGATTGTCTTGCCCGAAGACGGTGCTGCCTTGCAAACACGGCTTGCCGTCGGTCAACGTCTGGTCAGCCTTACGGGCGATTTATGGCGCTGGGACGGGCTGCACCTTGCCGCACGCGATGCCACCAGCACCACCGCGCTGCGGCTGGAACAGCGGAATCGGCTGGCGGCCCTGCGCCACGATCTGGCACAAGCCGAACAGCTCGAGCAGGCGTGCATAACGGCGCATGAGTCGCGTAAAGCCCGGCTCGACGCGCTGGCAGGTGCCGAAGCGCAAGCCCGAAGCGCGCGCAAATCCGCCGAAGCGCAACTGAGCGATGCGGCGCGCGCCATGTCACGCGCCCAAGCCGCGTATGACTCGGCGCAATCCAACCGCGATGCGGCACAAGACCGGTCTGCCCGCGCGCGCGCCGAGTTGGCAGAGTTGAAAGCGCACAGGGATGCGTTGCTTTTGGCACAAGCCGACTTGCCCGACCTGACACAGGTCCGCACAAAAGCAGATGCGCTTGCAGCGCAAGTGACAGACCTTCGCAACGACTGGCTGAGCGCGCGCACGCAGGCCGACGGATTGCGCCGCGATAGCACCGCCCGCACGCGCCGTGCCCAAGAGGTTGCCAAATCGCTGGACGGGTGGCGCGTGCGCCTCAGCACCGCGTCAGCGCGTGTGGCCGACCTGACCGACCGCCGCGACGAGGCCGAAAGACGCTTGGCGAATGCGAAAGATGCGCCCTCGTTGCTGGCCGAGAAGCGCACGGCGTTGCAACACGAGATCAGCCGCGCCGAGGCCCGCGCCGCCGCTGCCGAAGACGCCTTGAAGGCCAGTGAAGCTGCCGCCCGCGCTGCCGCCGATGCAGATCGCGCGGCCGAGCGCGCGCGCGCCGATGCGCGCGAGGCCCGCGCCCGTGCCGAGGCACAGCGCGAGGCTGCGCAGGGTGTGGCCGACAGCGCGACAGCGCGCATTTCAGAGGCGCTCGACTGCACGCCGCAAGCCCTGTTGGCAGAGCTTGCGCTGGACCCCGCCGATGTAGCCGAGCCCGCGCGGCTTGATGCGGACCTGACACGCTTGCGCCGCGCGCGCGACGCTTTGGGCGCGGTCAATCTGCGCGCCGAGGAAGATGCCCGCGCGGTGCAGACCGAACATGATACCCTTGTGCAGGAAAAGGCCGATCTGGAAGCGGCTATCGCCAAGCTGCGCTCTGGAATTGCGGCGCTCAACCGCGAAGGGCGCGAACGCTTGCTGGCTGCTTTTGACAAGGTGAATGCAAGTTTTTCAAACCTGTTCAAACACTTGTTCGCCGGTGGCGAGGCGCGGCTGGTGCTGGTGGAAAGCGACGACCCGCTGGATGCCGGGCTGGAGATTATGTGCCAGCCACCGGGCAAAAAGCTGTCCACGCTGTCGCTGCTGTCGGGGGGCGAGCAGACGCTGACGGCGCTGGCGCTGATCTTCGCGGTGTTCCTTGCAAACCCCGCCCCGATTTGCGTGCTGGACGAGGTGGACGCGCCGCTGGATGATGCCAATGTTGCCCGGTTCTGTGACCTGCTGGACGAGATGACGCGCCGCGCCGACACGCGTTATCTGGTCATCACGCATAACGCGCTGTCCATGGCGCGTATGGACCGGCTGTTCGGCGTGACGATGGGCGAGCGCGGGGTGAGCCAATTGGTCAGTGTGGACTTGTCGCAGGCCGAGGGCATGGTGGCTTGACGCCCTGACAGGTTTTGAACATGTTAAACGCATCTTGTCGCAAGGTGCCCCATGCCGGACCGTTCAGCCGCCCCTCTGATGACACCTGTCCTGCTTGGCGGCTGCATCATTATCATGATCGGCTTCGCCATTCGCGCCAGTTTCGGCGTGTTTCAGATTCCGATTGCCGAAGAATTCGGCTGGCTGCGGGCTGAATTTTCTCTGGCGATTGCCATTCAGAACCTTGCCTGGGGCATTGGCCAGCCCTTGTTCGGCGCGTTTGCAGAACGCTTCGGCGACCGTCGCGCGATCCTGCTGGGTGCGTTGGTTTATGCCGCCGGGCTGGTGCTGTCATCTTTCGCGGTCACGCCAGAGGCGCATCAGTGGTTGGAAGTCTTGGTCGGATTCGGCGTGGCGGGAACCGGTTTCGGGGTTATCCTTGCGGTGGTCGGGCGCGCGGCGTCGGATGAGAATCGGTCACTGGCTTTGGGTATCGCTACCGCTGCGGGCAGTGCCGGGCAAGTGTTCGGGGCGCCAGTGGCAGAGATATTGCTGGGGTTTTATAGCTGGCAGACTGTCTTCGTCATCTTTGCCGCCGCGATCCTGCTGGCCATGGCCGCCCTGCCGATGATGCGCGCGCCCGCACCGGCAACCCGTGCGGAATTGGAACAAAGCATGGGCGCTGCGCTGAAACAGGCCGCGCGTGACCCCAGCTTTACGTTGATCTTTCTGGGGTTCTTTTCCTGTGGCTATCAACTTGCCTTTGTCACCGCGCATTTTCCGGCGATGGTGACAGAGATGTGCGGCCCGATAGACCCGAATGGACTGCTGGCGGGGTTTGGGATTACCACCACGTCTGCGCTGGGCGCGATTGCGATTTCGTTGATCGGGCTGGCCAATATTGCAGGGACGATCTTTGCGGCATGGCTGGGCAAGCGCTATTCCAAGAAATACCTGCTGGCCAGCATCTACATGGCGCGAACGGTGGTCGCTGCGGCCTTCATCCTGTCGCCGATCACGCCGGGCTCTGTGTTGTTGTTTTCCCTTGTCATGGGGGCGTTGTGGCTGGCCACGGTGCCACTGACATCAGGATTGATCGCGCATATCTATGGGCTGCGTTACATGGGCACGCTTTACGGCATCGTGTTCTTCAGCCATCAACTGGGCAGTTTTCTGGGCGTCTGGCTGGGCGGTCGGCTGTATGATTTGTATGGCGATTACACCTTGGTGTGGTGGATCGGTGTTGGCGTTGGGCTGTTTTCGGCCATTGTGCATTTGCCCGTGCGCGAACGGAGCCTGAATCTGCGCCCGGTTTAGGGGGCTTTGCCCCCATCGCCCTACGGGCGATTCCCCCAGGATATTTTTGCAAGGATGAATTAGCGATACAGCGCGGCGTGACGTCCGGCCCAATGCCCGGTGGCGAGGCAGGCGGTTAACAGGTAGCCGCCGGTGGGCGCTTCCCAGTCGAGCATCTCGCCTGCCGCGAAGGTGCCGGGCCATTTGCGCAGCATCAGGCCGGGGTCAAGTTCGGCGCGCGCGATACCGCCTGCGGTCGAGATTGCCTCTGCGATGGGATGGGGCTGGCCCAGGGGCAGCAGCAGCGCCTTGAGGGTCGCGCCATCTGGATGGCGTTCAAGTTCATTGACAAGCGCAAGGCGCGCGCCGGTCAGGCCAAGCGCCTTGCGCAGACGGTTGGCGCGGCTTTCCTTGGTCGGGCGGCGTGCGAGCCGTGCATTGAGCGTGGCGGCGTCGAGGTCTGGAAACATGTCGAGCGTCAGCTTGGCGCCGTCGCGCAGCGGGCGCGAGAGGGCGTAAATGCCGCCGCCTTCAACTCCGCGTTCGCTGAGCACGAATTCTGCGCGCAGGCTGTGCGGCCCTGCCGACAGGCGTGCGCCCTTGATGGGTTGGCCGAAATGAGGGCGCATATGGTCGGACCAAGCCACGGCAAAGCCCATATTGGCGGGCTGAAACGATGTGCAGGCAATGCCGCGCGACATGAGCGTTGCGCGCCAGCCGCCATCTGACCCCAGCCGTGGCCAGCTTGCGCCGCCCATGGCCAGAACCGTGACCTGTGGGGTCAGTTGCCGCAGGCCGTCGGGCGTGGCGAAGTGGAACGCCCCGCCCGTCCAGCGCCAGCCACGCCGGAGGGACACGCCCATGTCCTGAAGTCTTGCCAGCCACGCGCGCAGCAAGGGCGAGGCTTTCATGCTATGTGGAAAGATGCGCCCCGAAGAGCCGGTGAAGAGCGACTGGCCCAAGCCCTCGGCCCAGGAGTGTATCTGGGCGGGACCGAAATCGCCCAACATGGGCGCCAGCCAGTCGGAGGCCTCTGCATAGGTGGCGATCTGGTCGGGTAGGGGGGCCGCGTTCAGCAGGTTCAAGCCCGATTTTCCGGCCATCAGAAATTTGCGCGCGGGCGAGGGTTTTGCATCGCAGATGATAACCTGCCGGCCTGCGCTTGCCATGATTTCCGCCGCCATCAGCCCGGCGGGACCAGCGCCGATGACCAGCGCGTCGCAGTCTTCCGGATGCACCATGAGCCTGCCTTTCGGTAACGGTTCTTTCATCTTTGCGCAGGAGTATAGACTTGTGCGCAACTTCGCATAGTTTGGAACAGGGAGAGTGCCAAGGCTGCATCTATGACCATTGTTGGTTCTTACAATATTCACAAAGCGGTCGGAACCGATTTGCGCCGCGACCCATCGCGCGTGGTGCAGGTGATCGCCGAGATGGGTGCCGATATCGTTGGACTGCAAGAGGTGGACCGGCGTTTTGGCGACCGGCGGGGCGTATTGGACCCGACGCGCTTGGCTGCCGAAACGGGGCTGACCCCGGTTATGCTGACCGACCGTTTGGGCAAGGCCGCGCATGGATGGCACGGCAATCTGCTTCTGGTGCGCGGGGCGCTGGTAGAGCGGGCAGAGGCAATCAGCCTGCCCGGTCTGGAACCGCGCGGCGCGATCATGGCCGATATACGGCTACACGGCCAGCCCTTGCGGGTTATCACGGCACATCTGGGCCTTTTGCGCCAGTCGCGGCTGTTGCAGTCGCGGCTTTTGGCCCGGCATGTCGCGGCAACCGATGGCCGACCCACGCTTGTCATGGGCGATTTCAATGAATGGCGTTTGGGGGCCGATTGCGGGCTGATGCCACTGCGCCGCGAGTTGCGCGCGGTCAAGCGTTCGGCGCTGACCCGTCCAAGCTTCCCCGCGCGTATGCCAGTCCTGCCATTGGACCGGATCATGGCCTGTCCGCAACTGGACCTGCATGACCTGCGCGCGCATGATAGCCCGCTGGCACGCCGCGCGTCCGACCATCTGCCCCTGCGCGCCGCGCTTCGCTTGCCCCAAGCGCAAAGCGCGGTTATGTGAGCCAATTGTGACCACCATAGCAGAAAGGGTCCGGGCATGGCCGAGGCGAAGAAACTCTTCATCAAGACCTATGGCTGCCAGATGAATGTCTATGACAGCGAGCGCATGGCAGACGCCTTGGGCGCATCGGGCTATGTAACAACGGCGCAGCCCGAAGACGCTGACATGATCTTGCTGAATACCTGCCATATCCGCGAAAAAGCAGCCGAAAAGGTCTATTCCGAACTGGGCCGCCTGAAGCCGCTGAAGGCCGCTAATCCCGACCTTAAAATCGGTGTGGCAGGCTGTGTCGCACAGGCCGAAGGCGAAGAGATCATGCGCCGCCAGCCGCTTGTTGATCTGGTTGTTGGCCCCCAGACCTATCATCGTCTGCCAGAGATGGAGGCGATCATTCGGAAGGGCGCGCGCGCCGTCGACACGGATTTCCCCGAGGAAGACAAGTTCGACCATTTGCCGCGCGGCCCGCGTGCGATGCGGGGTCCGACAGCGTTTCTGACCGTGCAGGAAGGCTGCGACAAATTCTGTGCTTTTTGCGTGGTGCCCTATACGCGGGGGGCAGAGGTCTCACGCCCGGTGGACCGCATCCTGACAGAGGCGCGCGATCTGGTGGAGCGTGGCGTGCGCGAGATTACGCTGTTAGGTCAGAATGTGAACGCCTATCATGGGATGGGCGACGGCGGTGCATGGACGCTGGCGCGCCTGATCCGCGCCTTGGCCAAGGTCGATGGGCTGGAGCGCATCCGCTTCACGACCTCGCACCCCAATGACATGGAAGACGACCTGATCGCCGCCCATGGGGACGAACCTAAACTGATGCCCTATCTGCACCTGCCCGTGCAATCGGGCAGCGACCGCATTCTGAAAGCGATGAACCGCAAGCACACGGCCGAAAGCTACTTGCGCCTTATCGAGCGTCTGCGCGCGGCGCGCCCCGATCTGTTGCTGTCGGGGGATTTCATCGTTGGCTTTCCGGGAGAGACCGAGGCTGATTTCGACGATACGATGGCCTTGGTGCGCGCGGTTCACTATGGCCAAGCCTATAGTTTCAAATATTCCGCACGTCCCGGCACCCCGGCGGCGGAACGCGCAAATGTCCCCGATGATGTGGCCAGCGACAGGCTGCACCGTTTGCAGGCGCTTCTGACCGAACAGCAACGCGCGACACAAGATGCCATGGTGGGGCGCGAAGTGTCGGTGTTGTTCGAAAAGCCGGGGCGCTTGCCGGGGCAGCTTATCGGGAAATCCGAATATCTGCACGCGGTGCATGTGCATGCGCCAGACGATCAGATTGGCAAGATCGCCCGCGTGCGTGTGACCGCAAGCGTGACCAATTCTCTGGCCGCCGACTTGCTGTAACATGATCCATGTCCTCGCCCTGATCCTGATCTGTCAGTTGGCGGGAGAGGCTGTGGCGCGTGTCCTGGCTCTACCGGTGCCCGGCCCGGTGCTGGGCATGGCGGCGCTATTTGCAATCATGCTGGCCAGCCCGCGCGTGGCCCTTGCCGTGCGCCCGGTGGGCGAGGGCATCTTGCGCCATTTGTCGCTGTTGTTCGTGCCCGCAGGCGTGGGCGTGGTGGGGCATTTGCGGCTGCTGGGGGAAAACGCGCTGGCCATTGGAGTGGCCCTGATCGGGTCGACCGTGTTGGCGATTGCCGTGGGCGCGTTGGTGTTTCGTGCGGTCGCGCGCTTGACCGAAGGCAAGCCCGATGCGTGATTTCACCGAAATCTGGTCCTATCTGGCCGCCGGGCCTCTGGTCTGGCTAACCGCCACATTGGTCGCGTATTTGCTGGCGGATGCTTTGGCCGCCCGGCTTGGGCGCCCCCCGCTTGCCAACCCGGTGGCGGGGGCTGTCGTTTTGCTGGCCCTGCTTTTGTGGGCCACCGGCACCGGCTACGACACCTATTTCGAGGGTGCGCAATTTGTCCACTTCTTGCTTGGGCCAGCGACGGTCTGCCTTGCTGTGCCGCTTTGGGCGCATCGCGCGACCGTGCGGCGCGCGGCCCTGCCGATTGTGGCGGCCTTGCTCGCCGGGTCGCTTACGGCCATTGCCGCAGCACTGGCCTTGGGCCACGCGCTGGGTCTGTCGCCTGACATGCTGGCCACGCTTGCGCCCAAAAGCACCACGGCCCCGGTGGCGCTTGGCATCAGCCAGTCCTTGGGCGGTTCTCCTACATTGACGGCGGTTCTGGTGGTGCTGACGGGGATGATCGGCGCTGTGGTCATCACGCCCCTGATGAACGCTTTGCGGATTACCGACTGGCGTGCGCGTGGCTTGGCGGTCGGGGTGGCCGCGCATGGCATTGGCACCGCGCGCGCCTTGCAGGTCAACCCGCAGGCCGGGGCTTTCGCGGGCATCGGCATGGCGCTGAACGCCATCGCAACAGCATTGCTGGCGCCGTGGATGCTCGCGTTCTTCCTTTAACCGTGTTCTTTCATCAGCCGGCGTTTTTGCTTGTCCCAGTCGCGCTTGGCCTCGGTGGCGCGTTTGTCGGCCAGTTTCTTACCCTTGGCAACACCGATCTTCAACTTTACCAGCCCGCGATGGTTAAAATACATCACCAGCGGCACCAGCGTCATGCCGTCTTTGGCGGTCGCGGCCCAAAGCCGCGCCAATTCCTTGCGGGATGCCAATAGCTTGCGCCGCCGTCGTTCGTCATGGCCAAAGGTTTTGGCTTGCAGGTAGGGGGCAATATAGCTGTTGACCAGCCATAGCTCGCCATTTTCCACTGTTGCATAGCTCTCGGCAATATTTGCCTTGCCCGAGCGCAGGGATTTCACCTCGGACCCGGTCAGCATGATCCCGCATTCCAGGTCGCTTTCGATTGCGTAATCATACCGCGCGCGGCGGTTTTCTGCGATGATCTTGTAATTCGGGTCGGATATCTTGGCCATACTAGCGCAGATAAGGGCCGCGCGCGCCCATGTCTAGGGCTTCAGCCGCACCTGCATGGCGTTGCCGGTGGTTTTGCGCAGCTCGAACACGCCCGCGCGTTGCACCAATTCGCTGAGTTTCGCGCAGCCATAGTTCCGGCTGTCGAAATCGGGGTTTGCCGCAACAATGAATTGGCCCAAAGGCCCAAGCGAGAACCACTCCTCATCCTTGTCGATGGCTTGCATCGCGGCCTTTATCAGCGGCACAGCTTGCGCGGGTTGCGCTTTGCCGGTCGCTTTTGCGGCGTCAGGCGCGGCGTCTGGCAAGATGTTCTCGACAAATATGAACCGTTTGCACGCTTTGCGGAACGCCTCGGGCGTCTTTTGCTGGCCGATGCCGTACACATCCAGCCCCTGCTCGCGGATGCGCGAGGCCAGTCGCGTGAAATCGCTGTCGGAACTGACCAGCACAAAGCCGTCGAACCGGCCCGAATGCAGCAGGTCCATCGCGTCGATGACCAGCGCAATATCGGAAGAATTCTTACCCACGGTGTTGGCGGGCTGATGATGCGGCACAAGTGCCAAACTGGGCAGCTTGTCTTGCCAGCTCGACATCTGACCGCGCGAAAAATCGCCGTATATCCGCCGCACGCTCGCTTCGCCCAAAGAGGCGATTTCCTCGAAAATCGCCTCCACCCATTTGGGAGAGGAATTGTCGGCGTCGACCAGAACCGCCAGAAGCGGTATCCCTGCGCGTGCCATGACCTGCTCCTTCATCCTTGTAAAAAATATCCCGGGGGAGTCGCGGCGCAGCCGCGACGGGGGCAGCGCCCCCTACACCACCCGATACATGACCAAAGCGTCGACGTAACCCGCTTTCGGGTGCAAAAATGCGCCGGGCAGGCGGCCCACGATCTCGAAACCGTATCTCTGCCATGTCGCCACGGCGCGCGCGTTGGTTGCCACCACGAAATTGAACTGCATCGCGCGGTAGCCCTCTGCCTTGGCGCGGGTCAGTGCATCTTCAAGCATCGCCCGGGCCACGCCTTGGCCCTGTGCGGCTTGGGCGGTCACGAAGCCGCAATTGCACACATGCGCGCCGCCGCCCTGTTGGTTGGGGCATAGGTAGTAGCTGCCCAGCACCGGCCCGTCACGTTCCGCGACATAGGCTGCGTGCGTGCCGCCGCACCAGAATTCCAGCGCAGCATCGCGTGGGATTGCGGGGTCCACCGCATAAGTGTCGCCCGCGTGGAACACCGGCTTCAGCATGTCCCAAAGCGCGGGCGCGTCGGCGTTGGTGGCGGGACGCATCTGCACCCCGCCCGTCATGCTCAAAACTCCACCACCGCGCGGATGGATTTGCCTTCGTGCATCAGCTCGAATCCCTCGTTGATCTGGTCCAATGTCAGCTTGTGGGTAATCATCGGGTCAATCTCGATCTTGCCCGACATGTACCAATCGACGAATTTTGGCACGTCA
>NZ_JALZWP010000017.1 GCF_023336755.1 Roseinatronobacter domitianus
CGAAATGTCCGGGAATGGTTTGCCGCCCGCAACCATTTCGCCATAATGTTCGAGGATCGCTTCAATGCGTAACCGTATCTGAAACCCGCATGGGCCAGACCAGATACACAAAGTTCATGACACTCCCCGCCTTGGTAAACTTTCTGTTTATTCCTTACATCGCAGGTTCAATCCTTATCTGGATTGTATATCCCTACACGCTTTCACGGGCTGACTTTTTCCGAACCAGCCCGTTCTCTTACTGGTCGGGACGGTTGATTTCAGCGATCACAGGGCTTGGACTGGTTGCCTTCATCATAGTCATGATGCTTCCAGAATAACTTACGCTCAGTTGACCGGCTTCACCGACGCGGTAACGTAATTCACCGACAGGTCACGCTCTGACAGAGACCAGCTCCACCGTAGTTTGTCGAACACGAACCCGGTGCGGTCCACCGGGTCCAGCCCGGCGCGGCGGATCAGGTCGTATAGCTCATCCGGGGTGATGAATTTTGACCATTCATGCGTGCCCTTCGGCAGCCAGCGCATGACATATTCCGCCCCGATAATCGCCA
The DNA here is from genome assembly GCF_023336755.1 of Roseinatronobacter domitianus. Lineage (GTDB taxonomy): Bacteria > Pseudomonadota > Alphaproteobacteria > Rhodobacterales > Rhodobacteraceae > Roseinatronobacter > Roseinatronobacter domitianus. The sequence goes on from NZ_JALZWP010000017.1 coordinate 555, forward strand.
TCAGGTAGCTTTTCGGGTTGCGGTTGAGAGTGGAGCAGATCATCAACCCGCCCGGCTTCAGAAGATGCTGGCAGGCGGTCAGATAGGCCAGTGGGTCGGCGACATGCTCGACCACTTCCATGTTCAGCACCACGTCGAATTGTTCGCCCGCTGCCGCCATATCTTCGGCGGTGGTGTGGCGGTAGTCGATCTGCAAGCCTTCCTGCTCGGCATGAATTTGCGCGACCGGGATGTTGCGGGGTGCCGCATCTGCGCCCACCACCTCGGCCCCAAGCCGCGCCATGGGTTCCGACAGCAACCCGCCCCCGCAGCCAATATCCAGCAAGCGCAACCCCTTGAACGGCGCAGGCGCGGTCAGGTCGCGGTCGAATTCGGCGGCAATCTGCCGCGTGATGTAGTCCAAACGGCAAGGGTTGAGCATGTGCAGCGGCTTGAACTTGCCGTTCGGGTTCCACCATTCGGCGGCCATCGCCTCGAATTTCGCCACTTCTGCCGGGTCAATCGTGGTTGTGGTCATGGTCTCCTCGGTTTTTCCAATCTGCCCCATGGCGGGCACGCGTTGTGATCTATATAGTCCGCAGCATGGACAAACCAATCGGACACGATAACGCACATAAAGGGCTTTACCCTTACATCGAACCCTACGACCAGAGGTTGCTGGACGTGGGCGATGGTCATCGGGTGTATGTCGAACAATGCGGCAATCCCGACGGAATGCCGGTTGTGGTGCTGCATGGCGGCCCTGGTGGCGGGTGCAGCCCGACCATGCGGCGCTTTTTCGACCCGGCACATTACCGCGTTATCCTGTTCGATCAGCGCGGCTGCGGGCGGTCCAAGCCTTCTGCCTCGACCCATGAAAACACCACCGCGCATCTGCTGGCGGATATAGAGCTGATCCGCAACACGCTGGAGATTTCGCGCTGGGTTGTGTTCGGCGGGTCTTGGGGGGCAACGCTCGCGCTTGCTTATACGCAAGCCCAGCCGCAAGCGGTGGCGCATGTGGTGTTGCGCGGTGTGTTCATGGGAACGCGCGCCGAACTGGACTGGTTTTATGGTGGCGGTGCAGCGCGGTTTTTCCCCGAACTCTGGGCGCAATTCACACGGGCCATACCTGAAGACGAGCACGGCGACCTGATCGCGGCCTATTCCAAACGTCTGTTCAGTGGCGACATCCATGAGGAGAATCGGTTCGCCCGCGCATGGACGCGGTGGGAAAACGCGCTGGCCTCGATTGAAACGCGCGGCTTGCTAGGGGCCGACGCCCCAAGCGACTACGCCCGCGCCTTTGCCCGGTTGGAAAACCACTATTTCTCGAACGGATGTTTCCTGGGCGAGGATGGCGCGCTGATGAACGGGCTTTGGAAAATGACCAACGTGCCCGGCACCATCGTGCAGGGCAGGTATGACATGATCTGTCCACCCACCACGGCATGGGAGCTGCACCGCAATTGGGGCCGCTCGCGCCTTGAAATGGTGGGTTTATCAGGCCATGCGCTGTCTGAACCCGCCATCGCCCGCGAATTGGTGCGGGTGATGAACCAGATGCGCCACGTCGAAATGTGAAGCTACATAAGTTTATCTTATGGAACGCATCAGAATAAAGAACTATTCCTGATTGAGCTTGCATGTTAGACCCATTCCAGATGTAATTCTTGGAGGGAAACATGGACGGATCCGACAACGCAGGCAAATGCCCGGTTATGCATGGCGCAATGACCACCACCGGCACTCAGGTGATGGATTGGTGGCCAAAGGCGCTGAACCTGGACATCCTGCACCAGCATGACACCAAAACCAACCCCTTGGGCGATTTCAACTATCGTGAAGCCGTCAAGGAACTGGACTATGACGCGCTGAAAGCCGACATGAAGGCGCTGTTGAAAGACAGTCAGGACTGGTGGCCAGCAGACTGGGGCCACTATGGCGGTCTGATGATTCGTCTGGCATGGCACGCCGCAGGCAGCTACCGTGTGGCCGATGGCCGTGGCGGCGCAGGCACCGGGAATATCCGGTTTGCCCCGCTCAATAGCTGGCCGGACAACACCAACCTGGACAAAGCACGACGCCTGCTGTGGCCGCTGAAAAAGAAATACGGCAACAAGATCAGTTGGGCCGACCTGATTATCCTGTCGGGCACTGTCGCCTATGAGGATATGGGCCTGAAAACCTTCGGCTTCTCGCTTGGCCGTAAAGATATCTGGGGCCCGGAGAAGGATGTCTACTGGGGCTCCGAAAAGGAATGGCTGGCACCGTCGGATGAACGGTATGAGAATGTCGACGACGCCTCGACCATGGAAAACCCGCTGGCCGCCGTGCAGATGGGCCTGATCTACGTCAACCCCGAAGGCGTGAACGGCCAGCCCGACCCGCTGAAAACCGCAGGTCAGGTGCGCGAAACCTTTGCCCGCATGGCCATGAATGACGAGGAAACCGTCGCGCTGACCGCAGGTGGCCACACCGTCGGCAAATGCCACGGCAATGGCCGCGCCGAAAACCTTGGGCCGGCGCCCGAAGGTGCGGCGCTGGAAGAAGGCGGCCTTGGCTGGCTGAACCACAAGTCGCGTGGTGTTGGCCGCGATGCCGTGACCTCTGGCATCGAAGGCGCGTGGACCACCCACCCCACCAAATGGGATATGGGCTATTTCAAGCTGCTGTTCGGGTATGAGTGGGAATTGAAGAAATCCCCCGCAGGCGCTTGGCAGTGGGAACCCATCGACATTGCCGAAGAAGACAAGCCGGTTGATGTCGAAGACCCATCCATCCGCTACAACCCAATCATGACCGATGCCGACATGGCCATGAAAATGGACCCGGCCTACCGCGCCATCTGCGAAAAATTCATGGCCGACCCGGCATCGTTTGACGATGCTTTTGCTCGCGCATGGTTCAAACTGACCCACCGCGACATGGGCCCGCAGGAACGCTATATCGGCAAGGAAGCCCCGACAGAGGTGCTGGTCTGGCAAGACCCGGTTCCGGCTGGCAACAAAGGCTACGATGTGGCCGCCGTGAAAGCGAAGATCGCAGCAAGCGGTCTGTCGGTCGGCGACATGGTCGCGACCGCATGGGACAGCGCTCGCACCTTCCGCCAGTCGGATTATCGCGGCGGTGCCAACGGTGCGCGCATCCGTCTGGCTCCGCAGAAGGACTGGGAGGGCAACGAGCCTGAGCGTCTGGGCCGCGTGTTGGCCGTTCTGGAACCGATTGCAGCTGAAACCGGTGCATCTGTGGCCGATGTCATCGTGCTGGCGGGCAATGTCGGCGTGGAACAGGCCGCGAAAGCTGCCGGGTTCGACATTGACGTGCCCTTTGCTCCGGGCCGTGGCGATGCTTTGGCCGAGATGACCGATGCCGACAGCTTCAAGTGGCTGGAACCCGTTGCAGATGGTTTCCGCAACTGGATGAAGAAGGACTATGTCGTGTCTGCCGAGGAAATGATGCTGGACCGCGCGCAACTCATGGGCCTGACGGCGCATGAAATGACCTGCCTGCTGGGTGGTCTGCGCGTGATGGGCACCAACCACGGCGGCACGGCGCATGGCGTCTTTACCGACCGCGTCGGCGCGTTGACGACTGATTTCTTCGTCAACCTGACCGATATGGGTTGGAAATGGGAACCCAAGGGCCGCAACTCCTACGAATTGCAGGACCGTGCCACGGGCAAGGCGAAATTCACCGCCACCCGTGCGGACCTTGTCTTCGGCTCCAGTTCCATCCTGCGCGCCTATGCAGAGGTCTATGCCCAGGACGACAATGCCGAGAAATTCGTGCAGGATTTCGTCGCAGCTTGGGTCAAGGTGATGAACGCGGATCGCTTCGATCTGGCCTGATCGCTTGCATCAACCAACAAAAAAGGGGCGCCGCGTGCGCCCCTTTTTCATGTTACAAGCCCAACAAATCCGGCAGATCATCCATCGACCGGAATACATGCGCGCCCTCTGTCGCCAGTTTTGCACCATCACCTTCAGGCGCATACCCAAAACAGCGCATCCCCGCCGCTTTTGCCGCGCGCGCGCCGGTTTGGCTGTCCTCGATCACAACGCAATGCGCTTGTTCTACGCCCAAACTCCGCGCCGCATACAGGAAAAGGTCCGGCGCAGGTTTCGGCACACCCACATGCTCGACAGAGAAGATGCGCCCTTGCAACCGCGCCCATGTGTTTGGGTGCTGGCCCAGCGTCACCTGCATTTTGGCAACGCGCCCGTTGGACGCCACGCAATAGCCGATGCCCGCCGCATCCAACCGGTCCAACAGGGGAACAACACCGGGCATCAGATCGGTCTTTGCGGCCAATCGCTCATATAAGCGCGCATAAAAGGCATCGACCCACCCCTCTGGCAGATTGGCCCCCATACCGCGCGCTTTTTGCGCGACACCTGAAAGTGTGCCGCCGATGAACTGATCGATCACCTCTGCCAAGGTCAGATCCAGACCACGCAGCGCAAGCTCATCTCGCAGGAAACTCAGCGTCACGGGTTCGCTGTCGACCAGCACGCCGTCACAGTCGAAAATTACAAGTTCAGGCGTCATTCGGGTTATATTCCATCATGGTCACATACGTGTCGCCGTAGCGGCGTTGGTCGATCAGGGTGAAGCCTTCGGGCGCGGCTTGCGGCAGGCTTTCCTCCCAGACCACACGCGCGCCGGGCTTCAGCCAGCCGCCTGCACGTGCCGAGGTCAGCGCCGTCGCGCCGAAGCCCTTACCATAAGGCGGGTCCAAGAAGACCAGATCGAACCCCGCGCCGTGGTTCGCGCCCAAGGTGGTTGCATCGCGGCGAAACACCTTGGTGCGCCCCATAGCGCGCATTTTCTCGATATTTTCACGCAACAGCGCGCGGGCGCTCGCGCCATCGTCGATGAAACAGGCAAAGGACGCACCGCGCGACAGGGCTTCCAGCCCCAAAGCGCCAGTGCCCGCGAACAGGTCCAGCACGCGAATGCCGTCCATCGGGATCGCGTTTGCGCCGTTTATCAGCAAGTTGAACATGGATTCGCGCACGCGGTCAGAGGTCGGGCGCAAATGCGCCGCCGCGTCCCCCGCGCCAACATCAGCCAATTTCAGGCCCCGGAACGTGCCGCCAACGATTCTCATGCGCGCAACAGTGCTTTAAGGTCGGTCGCCGGGTCGGCCAGGGCGTTTGCGTCCGGTGTCATCCCTTGCTCAATCATCCGTTTGCCAACCATATAGGCGCGCGGGTCGCCCAGCGCATCGACTGAGATCAGCGCATCCCCTTTGAAATACCAATGGCTGCGCGCCTGCGCCTGCCGCACCACCACGCGATCATAGCCCATATTCAACCCAGCGATTTGCAGTTTCATGTCGTATTGATCCGACCAGAACCACGGCATCGGCACATAATCGCAGCACGCGCCCAACATGTTGTCAGCCACGCATTCAGCTTGGTCGATGGCGTTCTGCACGCTTTCCAGCCGCAACCGCCCGCCCTGCCACGGGAAGGATGCGCAATCGCCCGCTGCCCAGATGGCCGGATCGCTGCTGCGGCCCTGCGCGTCGGTGGCAATGCCGTTGTCCAGCGTCAGGCCCGCTGCTTCGGCAAGGTCTGTCGCGGGCGCAATGCCGATGCCCACAATCACGAAATCGGCGGGCAATTGGCTGTCATCCGCAAGCGTCACGCCAGTCACGCGGTCAGTTCCGTCGATCTGGGCCAAAGCGGTTTCCGTCAGAATACGCACGCCATGGGCTGCATGCAGCGTATGAATGGCCTCTGCGGTTTCCGGCGCAGCCACGCGCGCCAATATGCGCGGGGCCATTTCCAGAACCGTCACATCCAGCCCGCGTTTGGCGGCGACCGCCGCCGCTTCCAACCCGATATAGCCACCGCCCACGATAACCACGCGCGCGCCGGGGCGGAAGTCCTCTGCCATAGCATCGACATCGGCTAAACCACGCACGGTATGGACGCCGGGCAAATCTCCGCCAATGCTGGCAGGCAGGCGACGCGGCGCAGAGCCGGTGGTCAGCGCCAGCGCGTCGTAGGGCAGCGTTTCACCCTCCAGGACAACCGTTTTCGCTGCACGATCTATGGCGCGCACCCGTGCATCCATCCGCAAGTCAATACCTTGATCGGCGTAGAAGCTTTCTGGCCGCAGGAACAGCCGTTCCAGCGCCATGTCGCCCAGCAGGTAACCTTTGGACAAAGGCGGGCGCTGATAGGGCGGCACGGGTTCTTCGCCCAGCAGGGTGATGGCCCCGTCAAAGCCCTTCGCCCGAAGCCGCGCAACAAGCGACGCGCCGGCCTGCCCCGCCCCCACGACGACGATATTCTTCATTCTGCCCCCACTGGCCATGTTGTCCATGCATCCTATATGCCGGGTCAGACGAAAGACAACAAACCGAAAGGGACAGGACCATGACAATCACCACCGGGGACACGCTGCCAGAGGCCAGCTTTTCGCGCATCGGCGCAGAGGGGCCGGAACAGGTCGCTCTGTCTGACCTGACCAAAGGGCGCAAAGTCGTGATCTTTGCCGTTCCGGGGGCGTTTACCCCGACCTGTCATTCTGCCCATGTGCCCAGCTTTATCCGCACCAAGGATGATCTGGCGGCCAAGGGTGTCGAAGAGATCATCTGCCTGTCCGTCAACGATCCTTTCGTGATGAAAGCATGGGGTGAGGCAACCGGCGCCACCGATGCGGGCCTGACCTTGCTGTCAGATGGAACCGGCGCGTTTACCGCCGAAATCGGCATGAATTTCGACGCGCCGCCCGTTGGCCTGATGGGCCGTTCAAAGCGGTATGCGATGCTGGTCGAAGATGGCGTGGTCAAGCTATTGCACGCAGAAGAAAGCCCCGGCACCTGCGAAATTTCGGGTGGCGAGGCCTTGCTGGCGGCACTGTAATGGCGGATGGCGGGGCGCTTTCTGTCACGCTGGTTGCGTCACTGGACGACGTGACGGCGCAGGATTGGGATGCCTGCGCCTGCCCGGAAAGCGCGACAGGCCGCCCCGCCGACCCCTTCACCACCTACCGCTTTCTTCATGCGCTGGAAGCGTCCGGGTCCGTCGGCACCGGCACGGGGTGGGAGCCGCGTTACATAACGGTAGAGCAGGACGGCACGCTGATCGCGGTCGCCCCGCATTATGTGAAATCGCATTCTCAGGGCGAATACATCTTCGACCATGCCTTTGCCCAAGCCTATACACGCGCGGGCGGGCAGTATTATCCAAAGCTGCAAAGCGCCGTGCCCTTCACCCCCGCAACCGGCCGGCGCTTCCTGTGCAAACCGGGGTTCGAGGAGGCGGGCACCGCCGCCATTCTGCAAGCCATGGCGCAGGTCGCGCGCGACAACAGGCTATCTTCTGCGCATGTCACCTTTTGCACTGCCGAGGAAGCCGCGCGTGGCACAGAGCATGGGTTCCTGCACCGGGTGACGGAACAGTTCCACTGGGAGAATCCCGGTTATGCCAGCTTTGACGACTTTCTGGCGGCGCTGTCCTCGCGCAAGCGCAAGACCATCCGCAAGGAACGCGCCACCGCGCAAGATTTTGGCGGCGTGATTCGCGCCTATACCGGCGATGATCTGCAACCCGAGCATTGGGATGCGTTCTGGGAGTTCTATCAGGACACTGGCGCGCGCAAATGGGGCACGCCTTACCTGACGCGGGCGTTTTTTGACATCGTGCAAGACACCATGCGCAATGATGTGCTTTTGGTGCTGGCGGAACGCGATGGCGAACCGATCGCGGGCGCGCTGAATTTCATTGGCCGCGATTGCCTGTATGGCCGCTACTGGGGCTGCTCGGAGGATCATTCCTGCCTGCATTTCGAACTGTGTTACTATCAGGCGATGGATTTCGCCATTGAACACGGGCTGGGGCGGGTTGAAGCGGGCGCGCAAGGCACGCACAAACTGGCGCGCGGCTATATGCCGAGTGAAATCCACTCGCTGCACCATTTCCCTGAACCGGGATTTCATCAAGCCGTCGCAGGCTACCTGCGCGAAGAGCGTGCGGCGATTGATTACGAAATGATGGCGCTCGCAAATTACGCGCCGTTCCGCAAAAGCTAAGAGGACACTATGGCTGACAAACTGACTGACCGCACCGCACTTGATCCGCTGCTGGCCAATGGCTGGGCGCTGGCCGATGGGCGCGATGCGCTGGAAAAAACCTATACCTTTGCCAATTTCATAGACGCCTTTGGCTGGATGACCCGCGCAGCCATTGTCGCGGAAAAAATGAACCATCACCCCGAATGGTTCAACGTGTATAAAACCGTCAAGGTTACGCTGACCACGCATGATGTGGACGGCCTGAGCGATCTGGATATCAAGCTGGCGCAGGCGATGGATAAGCTGGCGGGGTAACATCCCCCCTCGCCAAGCGCCACGTTTCACCGTATCGCAGGCGGCATGGATGATTACACGATTTTCATGGCCTGCCTGCCGGGGTTTGAGCCGCTCTTGCTGGCAGAGACGCAAGAGCTTGGCTTTGACACAAGCGCCCTGCCCGGCGGGGTGGAATTTACAGGCGGCATGGCAGAGATCGCCCGCGCCAACCGCGAAAGCCGCTTGGCAAGCCGCGTGCTGGTGCGCATTGGCGAATTTCGCGCGCTGCATCTGGCGCAACTGGACAAGCGGTTGCGCAAGCTGCCTTGGTCCGATTGGCTGCGCGCCGATGTGCCGGTGCGGGTGGAGGCAAGCTGCACCCGGTCGCGCATTTACCACCAGAAAGCGGCAGCGCAACGGGTGGAACGCGCGATAACGGATATTGTCGGCGCCCCGCTTGCGACAGATGGCCTGCGGATGATGCTGCGCATCGACGATGATCTGGCGACGATCTCTATGGATACCTCGGGCGAGGGGCTGCACAAACGCGGCTTCAAGCAGTTCACCGGCAAGGCCCCCTTGCGCGAAACCATGGCTGCCGGGTTCATGAGACAGATGGGCTATGACGGCAGCCAGCCAGTGCTGGACCCGATGTGCGGATCAGGCACATTCCTGCTGGAAGCCGCCGAGATTGCCGCCGGTCTGGCACCGGGGCGCGGGCGTGATTTCGCGTTCGAACAGTTCGCAGGTGCGGCCAAGCTGCATCCCGTCCCGCCGGTATCGCGCACGCCCGAGCTACGCTATTTCGGCTATGACCGCGACCAAGGCGCAATCCACGGCGCGCGCGCCAATGCCGAGCGAGCCGGGCTGGGGGATTGGTGCCAGTTCACCTGCCAGCCCATCAGCGCGCTGACCCGGCCTGATATGACGCCGGGGCTGGTCATGGTGAACCCACCTTATGGCGGTCGGATCGGCAATATCGGGCAGCTTTACGGACTGTATGCCAGCTTGGGCAAAGTGTTGGCCGAACAATTCCAAGGCTGGCGCGTCGGGCTTGTGACAACCGAAACCAAGCTGGCCCATGCCACGGGGCTAAAGCTGGAAGCAGGCCCGGTCATCCCGCATGGCGGGTTAAAGGTCCGGTTATTCCAATCCGCGCCGCTGTAGATTGATGCGATTGCACTGGCCAAACGCCATATTTCAGAGTATAATGCTCGGGAATATGGTGGTCCCATGCAAACACATCGCAAATTCGACATAAGCCCACAACCAAATCACAGCGATGCCGCGTTGGCCTTGCTTCGGGTTTTAATGCGCACTTGTCGCGCCAAGGCCCATATGCCAGTCTTCGAAGCGTGCGCGCTACTGCACCACAGCCCCGGACAGTCAGCCCAAGTTTACGCCGATGCGCTGTTGAGGTCACTGGTTCAAGCCTTGCCCAAACCGCCGGTGATCCATGCGGTCGCGGCTCCAGAGCGGTCCTTCGATGAGAACTGGCTGCTGGCGCTTCTGGCCGCGATCTCTCGCGAAGACCACATAAGCGCGACATTCCTGCTGCGCGCGCGCTTGCCGTTGCATTATCGCCGGTCGGTAGGCTGGCTTGCCGCCCAACTTGCCGCGCGTCTGGACGAAGGTGAGACCAACAGTTTCTCTCGGATTTAGAATATTTCTAAAAACTTCTTGAACGCTCCAGGGCCTTCGCATATCTAAGGGATAGCGGGCCGCCAGCTATGCGCCAGCCAGTCCCGCGCCCCAATCCAATCATATGACAGGAGGGTTGCGCATGACCCAGACCGCCGCTCAATTAACCACGTCCGCCCAAGAAGCCATTTGCGACGCACTGACGCAAAGCGTTTCAGAAACCGCCATCACGACCATGCTGGCGCAGAATTTTCACTGGAATGTCAAAGGCATGGCCTTTGGGCCGCTGCATGATCTGTTCCAGAAGATCTACGAAGATCACTTCACCGCACAGGATGACTTGGCCGAACGCGTCAAGATGCTGGGTGGCCATGCCGAAGGGCGCCTGTCGGAAATGCTGAAGCGCTCCAAGGTGGCCGAGCATGACGGCCATGCGACCGCAGAGGACATGGTGGCCCTGCTTGCCAAGGCAGAAGAAACGCTTGCAGCAACATTGGCGGGCACCGCGACCATCGCCGAAGAACACGGCGACCTGCTGACGCAGGATCTGGCCATTTCGCGTGGGCAAGTGCATGAGAAATTCGCGTGGCTGCTGCGCGCCCATCTGGGCTAGATCGTGTCGCGCCAAAGTGGAAACCGGATCTGTGCAAACAGATAAGCGACGGCTCCGGTTCAGATCGGCGCTTTGACGCCCTTCTTATCGCAGCGTTTGCGGTAGGCCACCGGCCAGTGCGTATATTTCCCCAGATCGCTTTGCTGATGCACCAACATGTCCAGAAAGGCGTGTTGGTGTTTTTCTTTTTTCAATGTCTTGAACAGTGATTTCTGGCTTTTGGTCATCGAACAGCCAATGCAGTGACCTTCGCGCTTGAACTTGCATACATTGATGCAGGGGGATGGGAGCTTGCTCATCTTTGTTCCGGGCTTGTGATGGCTGGGGTTATTTGGTCAGGATCAGCTTGCGGCCACGGGTAATGCGCAGAGTATAGACCTGCCCATCCAGCACGATCTGTGCCGTGCTGCCTTGGGCAGTCAGGGCTTCGGCCTGATGCACCGGCAAAGGCGCACCCCCCTGCACTACGGTTTTTTCGTCTTTCACCATACCGCACCAAGGGCGGCAGAGCAGTGCGGCTGGCGTGTCATGGCGGCCCGGCTTGCTGATCAGAATGTGACGCCGGGCTGACAAAGGTTGGCTAGGCTGAAACCTTTTCTGACAAGTTCTGTCGGAATAGTCAAGCCTAGCCCTGAATCGGATGGAAGGCCAGTAGCAGCCCCATGGCCAGTGCCAACAAAACCAGCGTTTCGATAACCACAATCGCCATATGCCCCGGACCAACCGCCGCCAGTGCTTTCAGCGAAGTCTTGACACCCAGTGCCGCAATGGCCGTCACAAGACAAATGCGCGACAGCGTGTTGACCTGATCGACCAAGGCTGCCGGCAAATCCACGACGCTACCCAAAGCGACCAGCGCCAAGAACAGCACCATGAACCACGGCAATAGCGCTACGCGCCCGCTGCCCTGCCCAGCACCGCTGGCGCGCAGCACCAAGCCGACTATAATCAAGACAACAGGCAGCATGGCCACGCGGAACAGCTTGGTGATGGTCGCAGTCTCGCCCGCCGTATCAGACACGGTGAACCCCGCGCCAACCACTTGCGCCACGTCATGGATGGTAGCCCCGATCAGGAAGCCCTGTTCCACGTCCGAGAAGCCCAGCGCGCCGAACAGCAGCGGATAGATCACCATGGCGATTGTCGAAAGTGCAGTCACGGCCATGACGGTAAACAGCGTGTTGCGCTCGGTCTTGTCGTTATGCGGAATAACGGCGGCGATGGCCAAAGCGGCAGAGGCTCCGCAAATTGCGACCGCCCCGCCCGTCAGCAATGCAAAACGCCATTGGCGCTTGAACAGGGGCGCGGCGATAAACCCCGTGGCAATCGTCGCCGCAATCAGCCCGACCAGCAGCGCCGCGCCCGAGATACCGATCTGCGCCAAGTCCTCGACCGCGATGCGAATGCCCAGCAGTCCTACACCCAGCCGCAGCACGACTTTCGCGGCAAAATCGACCCCCGCGCCGCATGGACCTTCGGTATGCATGAAGTTGAAAGCCATACCCAGCAGCAGCGCGAACAGCATGACCGGCGCGCCGTAATGCGCACCCAGAAAGCTGGCGGCGGCGGCGATGGTCGCACTTAGCATCAGCCCCGGCAGAAGCGGCTTCGCGCGGGCGGTCAGGTCGGTCAGTTTGGGCATGATGGTATTCCGCATGAAAAAGGGGCGCACGAAACTGCGCGCCCCCGTTTGGCTATTGCCGCGATCAGGCCGAGCGGTAAAGCTTGGTCATCGAGAATTCGCGGTGGCCAAGTGCTTCGGCGCAGGTCAGACGACCGTTTGCCGTGCGCTTTATCATCTCGATCAGGCTGTCGCCCGCCTGGTCAATGGTCATGTCGCGGCGCAATACGCCGGTCACGTCCACGTCGATATGTTCGGACATGGTGCGCAGCGTGCGCGGGTTGCCCGAAATCTTGATGACCGGCACAATCGGGTTGCCGACCACGTTGCCTTGCCCGGTGGGGAAGGTGTGGATGACATAGCCCGCTGCCGCCATCAGCGTCACGCATTCCGCCGCCGCCGAGGACGTGTCCATGAAATACAGCCCGTTGCCCTTGGCCGGCGCTTCTGCCGGTTCCAGCACGTCGATATAGGTGCTGGTGCGACCGATCTTTTCCAGATTGCCCAGCGCCTTTTCCTCGATGGTCGATAGACCACCCAGAATATTGCCCTTGGTCGGCTGGCTGTCGGACAGATCAGAGGTTTTGAACTGTTCGATCACGTCATCGGTATAGGCCTGCCAGGTTTTCATGAACTTGGCCGCCGCTTCCGGGTTCGCCGCGCGCTTCTCGCAGATATGTTCAGCGCCGGTGATTTCGGACGTTTCGCCGAACACGCCATACAGGCCATGCGGCAGCAGCTTGTCATACATGTTACCCACGGTCGGGCAGGACGAGAGGCCGGTGGTCGTGTCAGATTCGCCGCATTTGGTCGAGACCCACAGGTCCGTGACCGGGCAATCCTCTTTCTGCAACTCGGTCGCCCATTGCACGTATTCCTTGGCCTTCCAGCTTGCCCGGCGGATGGTCTCGAAATCGCCGTTCTGTTCGATCCAGAAGCCTTCGACGGGCTTGCCGGTTGCGGCAATGCCATCGACGATGATCTTGGTCCATTCCGGTTCAATCCCGATCACGACCACAGCGGCCACGTTGGGGTTTGCCCCGGTGCCGATGATGGTGCGGAAATGCAGGTCCAGATCCTCGCCGAACTGCAAACGCCCATAGGCATGCGGAATGGCCATGGTGCCTTTGACGTTATTCGCCACAGCCTCGCAGGCCGCGTTGGAAATGTCATCCACCGGCAGGATCAGAACGTGGTTGCGCACGCCGACGCGGCCGTTTTCGCGGCGCCATGCCTTGACCGTATCTTGTGAAAAATCGAATGCCATGATCGGTCCCCCTTACCAGCGCTTGGTTTTCATATTGTGGGTGTGGACATGGCCGCCGACCTCGGCGCCGCCCACCATACGGCCAATATCTTCGCCATATTTGATGACGGTATCGCCCTCTGCCATATCCTTCAGCGCGACCTTGTGACCGATGGGAATATCGGACTTGGCGGTCAGGCGGAAATCAGAGTTGTCTTCGGTGCAGACACACAGCATGTCGGTGCCTGCGGTCAGCCCCTCGACCACGACAACGCCGACATTGTCGACCTTGTCATGGACAAGAAGTTGGGGGTGGGTGTTTGCGGTCATGTCCTCTCTCCCTTTTAGATGAGGTTGTCAGCCACGGGCCAGACCCGTGAGCGTGTCGTAAAGCTGTTGTGCAATTTCGATCTGGGCCGCCCGCCCCGCGCGCTCGGCCATGCGCCGCGCGCCCGGCAGGCGCGCGCCATCCTGCGCCTCAACCGCTGCGAACATGGCCTCTGCCCGATCGGTGAAACCGGGGGCAAATCGCGCCGGGTCCAGCACCAGCATGAAATGCGCAAGGTTCGGGGCCGGGCCTTTGTCATCGAACAGTGAACTGGCCTGATAGGCAAAATTCGCCCCTGCAAGCCCGGCGGTCAGCAACTCGACCATCAGCGCCAAAGCGGCTCCCTTGGCCCCACCCGACGGCACCATCGTGCCCGCCATCGCGGCATCGGCATTGGTCGTCGGGTTGCCATCTACATCCAGCGCCCAACCTTCGGGGATGGGATCGCCCGACTTTTGCGCCAGCATCACCTTGCCGCGCGCGACATGGGACAGCGACAGATCAATCAGCAGCGGGTCGCCCTGCGCGCGGGGCGCGGCAAAGGCTATCGGGTTGGTGCCGTAAAGCGGTTTGTTCCCACCCCAAGGCGCCATCGCGGCAGGGGCGTTGGCGAAGGCCAGCGCAATCAGCCCTTCGCGCGCGAAAGGTTCCACCGCTTGCCCCGCCACGCCGAAATGGTGCGAGCGGGTCACGCTGACAACAGCCACGCCCAACTCGCGCACCACGGCGCGGGCAGCGGTTGCGGCGGCATCAATCGCCGCAAATGCCAAGCCCAGCCCGGCATCCACGCGGATAACTGCACCGTCACGGGTAACGGTCGGGGCCGCATCTGCCACGACCTTGCCCGCCTTCATCTGTGCCGCGTAAAACGGCGCGCGCGCCAGACCATGCGAAGGCAAGCCTTCCCGCTCTGCCATGACCAGCGCGCGGGCTGCGGGTTGCGCAACACTCGCTGGCATACCCGCTTTTCCGAACAGATCGACCACAAGGCGCTCGGCCTCTGCAATGCTGATCGTGACTTTCGACATGGGGCTACGTTCCGATTCTGGTGCCGTCATTCTTTGGCTTCACTTCTATATAGTTTATATGATAAAGTAAGGTCAATGCCCTTACCGCTTTCTCGTTGGGTTTTCGGCATTTTACGGATAAATACATGAAATCGTTTCGTTCGGAGGTGTCCATGTCCTTGCGCCCAGTTTCTCAACCACTCCACCAGCAGTTGCGCGACCTCATGCTGGGACGCATCGAATCCGGGGAATGGTCGCCGGGCACCTTCTTGCCATCCGAAACCCGGTTGGCAGAGGAATACGGCGTCGCGGTCGGCACATTGCGCAAGGCATTGCTGGACATGGCCGCCGAAGGTCTGGTTCAACGCAGGCAAGGCAAGGGCACGGTCGTGTCCAGCCATGACAGCGACGCGGTGTTGTTTCGCTTCTTCAACCTGCGCCGCGCGGATGGCACCACCTTCCACCCCGAAAGCCGGGTTCTGGACCGGGCGCGCCGCATGACGACCCCGGCAGAAGCAGTCGCGCTAGGTCTAGCGACAGTGTCCGATGTGGTCTGCATAACCCGCGTGCGCGATGGCGACGGGGTGCCGCTGATCTATGAGCGTATCATGCTGGACGCCGCCCGCTTCGGCAGTCTGCTGACCGCCCCCGACCCGCTGCCCAATACGCTTTATCAGCTTTACCAGACTGAATTCGGCGCAAGCGTTTTTCGTGCGGTGGAAAAGATCACAGCCTGCGCGGCGAATGCCGATTGCGCCCGCGAACTGGGACTGGAGCTTGGCACACCAATCTTGCGCGTGCATCGTGTGGCCGTGGACTATAATGGCGCGCCGCTAGAATTGCGGATTTCCTACATCAACACCAAGGCCATGCATTACCATGCCGAAGTCTGACCCGGTCATCTATGTCGATGCCGATGCCTGCCCAGTCAAGGCAGAGGTCGAACGCGTCGGCACTCGCCACCGCGCGCGCATGGTGATCGTGTCGAACGGGGGCATTCGCCCGTCGCAGAACCCGCTGGTCGAAACCGTGATCGTCAGCGCGGGCGCGGATGAGGCCGACAAATGGATCGCGGATCTCGCCGGGCCGGGTGATGTGGTGGTGACAAGTGACATTCCACTCGCCGCGAAATGCGTGGAAGCCGGCGCGCAAGTGCTCCGGCATGACGGGTCAGAACTGTCAGAGGCAAATATCGGCACCGTTCTGGCCACACGCGACCTGATGGCCGATATGCGCGCCGCAGACCCATTCCACCAAGGGCGCGGGCGCAGTTTTTCCAAGGCCGACCGGTCCCGGTTTCTGGACGCGCTGGAACGCGCGATGCAGCGCGCCAAACGCGCCTAAGCCACCTCAGACCACCTGCAACACGATCTTGGCCGCATCCACGTTCCCTGCATCCAGATCCGCAAAGGCTTGCGCGCCGTCATCTAGCGCGCGGGTTTCGACCCAACCCAAAGCGCCCAACGCCCCTTGCCCAAGCGCCGCCAAGGCATCGGTAAAGTCTTGCGGTGTGTAGCAATACGACCCTGTCACACAGATTTCCTGTAGCGTGATCCGGCGAATGTCGTAGCCATCCTGCCCCGGCAGAAGCCCGACATGCACGATCACCCCACCGGGCCGAACAAGGCGCGAGGCATCGGCGCGGGTGGCCTTTGCGCCCACGGCATCGATCACCAGATCGAAGGCATCCGGGCCGGGGTCACGAGAGGCAGGATCAAACGTGTCGATCCCCGCCTCTGGCGCAAGAGTGGCGCGTCGCCCCGCGTGCGGTTCGGCCACGTGAATACTGGCCGCGCCCATATGACGCGCCACCAGCGCGGCGGCCACGCCAATTGCCCCCGCGCCCTGCACCAGCACGCGCGGGGCGGATTGTTTCAAACGCTCCAGCCCAATGCGCACCGCGTGCCATGACACCGCCATGGGTTCGGCCAGCGCCGCATCGCGCATGGATAACCCTTCGGGGATTGGCAGCAGATTGCGCTCCGGGATGGTGACATACTCCGCAAACGCACCGGGGCGCGGTGGCATGGAGATTATCGCACGCGTGGGTGACAAATGCGGACGGCCTGCCTTTGCGGCGGGGCAATCGGGGTCTACCACCAGCGGGTTGATGGCTACCGCCTGCCCTGTGCGCGGGCCATCAGCGACAATGCCAGCCGCCTCATGCCCCAGAACCAGCGGTGCAGGGCGGCGGTCGTCATACCCGTGATAGGCGTGCATGTCGGAGCCACAAATGCCCACGGCGTGCACGGCGACAAGCACCTCGCCTTCGGCCGACTGTGGCACGGGCAGGTCAGCCAGTTCCATCTGGTTTGGCCCGGTATAGAGAAGCGCACGCATGGTCTGTCCTTATTTCGCGGTAAAGCCGCCATCGACGAAAAGCGTCTGCCCAGTGATATAGCCAGATGCGTCAGAGCATAGAAACACGGTCGCGCCGTGTAGGTCTTCCAACCTGCCGTTACGGCCAATCGCTGTGCGCGCGGCATTGGCGGCAGCCAGTTCCGGGTTGCCGAACACGGGGGCGGTCAATGGCGTGGGGAAGAACCCCGGCGCGATGGCGTTGCAGGTGATGCCTTGGCTTGAGAATTCTTCCGCCATGGCGCGGGTCAGTTGCACCACACCACCCTTGGCCGCCCCGTAAGGCGCGGAATTGGCGAAAGCACGGGCAGATTGCAACGAGGCAAGGTTCAACACCCGCCCCCAGCCGCGCGCGGCCATGCCGGGAGCCAGATGTTGGACCAGCAAGAACGGCGCGCGCAGGTGCAGCGCCATGTGCAGGTCAAATGCTTCCGGCGTGACTTGGCCGTAAGGTTCGCGCAAGTTGACGCCTGCGGCGTTGACCAAGATGTCCACCTCGCCTGCCGCCTGTGCCAGCCCCGCTACTGCGGCTGCATCGGCCAGATCGGTCGGGTGGGCGCTGGCGTCGATGCCATCCGCCGCCAGCTCTTCGACCGCCGCCGCCAGCTTATCGGGCGCGCGGGCGGCAAGGGCGACAGACGCCCCGGCCAACCCAACCGCGCGCGCCATGGCCAGACCGATGCCCGAATTTCCCCCTGTCACCAGCGCGCGCCGACCGGTCAGGTCGAACAGATGCGCCAACCGCATCAGACGGACTCTACCGGTGCGCCCAGATCAAAGTTGTGGCCGGGGTAGTATTTGGCCAAGCGCACATCGGCAGTGCGGGCATGTGCCTCCATTCCTTCCAGCCGCGAAATGCGGGCGGTGCGGATGCCCAGTTCCTTGCTGGCCTCGCGGTTCGCTTTCTGCCATGTCAGGGGTTTGAGGAATTTGTGCACCGACAGACCGGCCGAATATTTGGCGGCGTATTTGGTGGGAAGAATGTGGTTCGGGCCGGAGCACTTGTCGCCATATGCGACGGTGGTTTCCTCGCCCACGAACAAGCTGCCATAGTTGGTCAGGTTGGCCATCCACCAGTCCAGATCGGCGCAATGCAGTTCCAGATGCTCGGACGCGTAAAGATCCGACACCTCGACCAGTTCCGCGCGCGTGTCGCACAGGATCACTTCACCATAATCGCGCCATGCACAATCGGCGGCATCGCGAGCGGGTTCGGGCAAGGTTGCGATCAGTTCGGGCACACGCGCCATGACGGTTTCGGCCAGGGCTTTGTCATCGGTGAACAACCATGCCGGGGATTCGTGGCCGTGTTCGGCCTGCCCCACCAGATCGACCGCGACGATTTCCGGATCTGCCGACGCATCCGCAATGATCCCGATTTCCGATGGCCCAGCGAACACGTCAATGCCAACCTTGCCAAAAAGCGTGCGCTTGGCTTCGGCCACGAATTTATTGCCCGGCCCGACGATCACATCCGCGGGTTTGCCGGTGAACAACCCGTAGGCCATAGCTGCAATCGCCTGCACGCCACCCAAGGTCAGGACCATATCGGCGCCTGCTTCGCGCATGGCATACAGCACATATGGGTGCATCCCGCCGCCGCGATAGGGGGTGGAACAGGCGATTACGGTTTTCACACCCGCCGCCTTGGCCGTTGCCACCGACATGCAGGCAGACGCGATATGCGCATAGCGCCCGGTCGGCACATAGCAGCCCGCGACATTACACGGCACCCATTTCTGACCGGCGGTCAGGCCGGATGGCATGGTCATCTCAAAATCTTTGACAGAGTCGCGCTGCGCCAAGGCAAAGGTGCGGACCTGCTCCACGGCAAAGGCGATATCTTCGCGGACCTGCTGGGGCACTTCTTCGGCGCGGGCATCCATTTCGGCGCGGCTGACAAGGATTCCACCGTCCCATTTATCCAGCGCGCGGGCGTAATGCCTGACCGCGTCTTCGCCCTCCGCCTCGATCCGTGCGAGCATCTCATTCACGACGCGCTGCGCTTCGGCAGAATTCGTCTCCGGCGTTTTTTCGGCTTTTTTCAGATAGGTCGTTGCCATCTGCATGTCCTTTGTCTTGGGTTAGGCAGCCGCGCTCAGCGCATGAGCGGCGGCAAGAAGGTTGTAGAGATCGCGGGGATGAAGGCGATCATCAGAACGACGATCAACATCAGAACCATGAAGGGAATGGCGCGGTAGGCGATTTTCAGGATCGATTCACCCGTCAGTCCCGACACCACGAACAGGTTCAGCCCCAAGGGCGGTGTTATGAACCCGACCCCCAACGTGGTAATCATCATGATGCAGAACTGCACGTCATTCATGCCGATTTCCTGTGCCAGCGGGAACATCAGCGGCGCAAGGATCACGATATTCGGGGTCGTTTCCATAACGCAGCCCGCGACGATCAGGATGCCGATCATCAGAAGGATGATGATGGCCGGATTTTCCGACACGGTCGTCATGGCATAGACAAAACCCTGCGGCACACCGATGATCGCCATCGCCTGCGACAGCGGCAGCGAAAACGCCACGATGGGCAGGATCACACCGTTGACCTTGGCGGATGAAATCATCATCGACGGGAAGTCGGAAATCTTCAGCGTGCCCAGCAAAAAGCCCATGGCGATGGTCACGGTCACGGCGGCCGCGCCTGCTTCGGTTGGCGTCAGACGGCCAGAGAAGATGCCGTAGAAAATGATGCCGGGGATCATGAACGCATACCAGCCCTTCGCCAGCACCCGACCCAGATTGGCGGCCCATTCCCCAAAGCTCATCAACTGCCCTTCGGCCTTGGCCATCTTGCGGCTGACGATGATGTTGGTGACAAGGATCGACCCAAGAATAAGCAGACCCGGAATGATCGCGGCCTTAAAGAGCGTGCTGGCGGATATGCCCAGCACAAGGCCAATGACGATATAGGCAATCGAGGGCGGGATCAGGATGCCAGTGCAAGCCCCTGCTGCGACCAGTGCGCAAGCGTAGGGGCGAGCGTAGCCAGACTCGACCAGACGGTCGATGGTCATACGGCCCACGGCGGCAGCGCCCGCCGCGTCCGACCCGGAAATGGCCGAGAACATGCCGCACACGAGCACGGTGGCCGAGCCAAAGCCGCCACGCGCCCAGCAGGTCAGCGCATCGGCCACGTCCAGAAACTTGCGCGACAGCCCGGTGCGCACCAGCACGTCACCCGTCAGGATAAACAGAGGCACAGCCGTCAGCGCGAAATGGTCGATGCCGCCGAACAGCGTCTCGCCTACTATGCCAACTGGCAAGGCTTGCGACATCACCAGGATGCCGATGGACGCCACCCCGATACAGGCCCAGATCGGCACACCAAGCGCGATCAGGACGAAGAAAACGATCAGAGGCAGGTAGAAATCCCAACCAAGCTCGACCGTGAATTGTTCCAGTGTCCAAAGCATGGAAGCCTCCTCAGTCGAACAGTTTTTCGCCAGTGAATGGCGGCTCGTTGCGTCGCAAGCTACCGATGTCGCGCCAGATGGATTGCAACAGCCGCGCGCTGACCATGGTAAAGCCTATGGGCACGGCGAGCAGGAAATAGACCATCGACACCCGCAACCCGTGGCTGACCGACCCGAACCGCATGGAAGTTTCGACCGCGTGCCATGACCAGATGACCACAGCCACCGCGACCGCCAGCATGATCAGGTCGCCCAGCAGGTAGAGCAGCGTTTGCGCCCGGTGCGGCAGTGCATGAAAGATAACGTCAATGCGGATATGCGCGCGATCCTTGATGGCAGCCGAGGCCCCGATCCAGACAAGGTAGATGAAGGAATATCGCACCAGTTCCTCGCCCCAGATGGACGAATAAGCCAGAACCTCGCGGCGGATCACCTCGACCACCATGGTGGTGACAAGCAGAATGTAGAAGAAAAGCAATGCCCAGCGTTCAGCATTGCGGTCCAATGCGCGCAGCATGGCCGGTCCTTTCGGTCGGTCTGTGGTCGGGGAATGGTTCGGTGGGCCAAGTTAGGCCCACCGGTGGCAAATGCTTAGGCGTCGTGAACCGGGATACCGGCATAGGTATCGGCAGCTTCGGCCAGACCGTTGAAGGTATCCATGTCGCCAGCAAGCTCGGTCTTGAAATTGTCCCACTCGCTGCGCTGGTAACCGACCGTTTCGCGCCATTCGTTCAGCTGATCTTCGCTCAAGCTGTGGAACTGAACGCCAGCCTTGCGCATTTCGGCCATCGCGTAGTTGCGTGCCGAGGGCACCTTGGCCAAGTTCTGCATCATGGTGATGCGGCCTGCTTCCTCGATCCCGGCCTGCACGTCTTCGGGCATTGAATTGAACCATTCCAGGTTCATCGAATAGACTTGGCTGTCCGGCACCGGCTGGTTGAAGGTGACATGGCTGAGGATGTCGCGGAAGCCGAACACGTTCAGCGCGCCGACCGATGGATCAAGCCCATCCGCCACGCCCTGCGTGATAGCCGATGGGGTCTCGCCCCAGGCGACCGGGGTCGGGTTCGCGCCTGCCATCGAATAATACTGCTGCAGCATCTGCGAGCCGGGCACGCGGAATTTGACGCCAGCCAGATCGGACGGCACCAGAACCGGGTTCTCGATCCCTTTGCGCAGTGCGATCACGCGCGGATCGATCACGATGTAGAACAGTGGCTTGAAGCCACGCTCTTCGACTTTGGGGTGAACATTGTTGATCCAGGTTTCGGAATTCACAAGGTTCACGAAACGCTGGTTTGACCCGCAGAGATAAGGCAGGTTGATCAGGTCCACAACCGGCGCGAAGGGCGCGAAGTTCGACAGCGAGTGCTGCGCGCACTGGATCGCACCGTTCTGCACGCCGCTGACAAGCTCACCGCCGGACCCAAGCTGACCGCCCGGCGCCAGACGCACATAGACCTTGCCGTTGGTTGCGTTCTGGATGTTTTCCTTCAGGTCCAGCTGCATGATGGGGTAGCTGCGCGTCGCGCCCAGAACATAGGCGGTGGCGATGGTCATGACATGCTCGGCAGCGGCCTGACGCTCGCGCTCTTCTGCCGCCGTCTGTGCCGCCGCTTCCGAGGACCAGAGCGTGCCCGCCGCACCCGCAACCACGGCAGCGGTAAAGCTGCCCGTTGTGGCCAGTTTCAGGAAATTGCGCCGCTCCGCGCTTTTGAGTTCTACCTGCGTTTTCTTATCCGTCATGACCTGTCTCCTCCCTTGATGTTGGTCAGTTTTTCTTGCGCTCGCGCGCTTCGCGCCCAAGGCCACCAGCCGCAAAGCACAGCACCGAAACGCCCAGCAAGATTGCTTCCTGTTTCAGGCTGATGATCGGGCTTCGCGTGCTGGCGGCGTAGATCACATGGCCGAAATAGCCAGAAAACAACCCCAAGGACGCCAGCAAAGCCAGATTTTCCCATCGCGACATGACGCCTCTCCCCCTGCGTTTCATGTAGATCCTTGGCCTTGTGTAAACGCTTACATAGGCGCACGCATGAGTCAAATCATTTCTATATAGTTTACATAAAATATTTGAACGCGCGGGCGCGATCATGCTATGTAAATTTTACATTTCCAGATGAAACCATGACAAAACGCTCCAAACCCACGCTTATCGACATCGCTGCCGCCTGCGATACGTCCATCGCCACGGTGTCGCGCGCCTTGTCAAAACCCGGGCTTGTGCAACCCGAAACGCTGGAACGCGTGCGCGCCGTCGCCGCCAGCATGGGGTATGTCCCGAATCGCCGGGCGCGCGCCTTGGTCTCCGGTCGGTCGAACACGGTCGGCGTGGCAGTTCCGACTCTGGCCAGCCCGATCTTCTCGGCCTGTTTGCAGGAAATGCAGAAAGCGCTTTCCGTCAATGGCTACCAACTGTTGATCGCCTCGCATGAATACGACCCCGCAGCAGAGGCTGCGGCGCTGGCGCAACTTATCTCGCATGGGGTGGATGCGCTGGTCGTGGTCGGGGCCGGACGTCCGCAAGCCACATGGGCCTTGATCGACAGTGCAGAGGTGCCGCTGGTGCAATTATGGGAAGGGCGCGCCGGGTTCGACAGCGTGCTGGTCGATAATCGGCACGCGGGCGAACTCGCCGCTCGGCACCTGCTGGAGCTTGGGCATAGCCGTATCGGGGTCATCTGCGGCGAAAGGACGATCAACGACCGTCAGGCCGCACGGGTGGCCGGAATTCGTGACACGCTGAATGCGGCAGGGCTGGACCTGCCCGAGCGGCTGATTTCGGAACAAGCCCCCAATGTCATGGCTGGGCGCAGCGGCTGCGCGGCACTGCTGGAACAGGCGCCCCGCCCCACGGCTATCATCGGTGCCATGGACATGCTGGCCATGGGGGCCATGCTGGAAGCGCAGGCGCGGGGCCTTGATGTGCCCGGCAAGATGTCCCTTGTCGGGATAGACAATATTGATGTCAGCGCGCACCTCTCGCCCGCGCTGACAACAGTGGATATTCCAGCAACCCTCATTGGGGCGGAAGCCGCCGCCATGGTGTTGCGGCGGCTTGCGTCAGACAATCATGAGCACGAGAAGGTCGTCCTGCCCATCGGCATTGTCGCGCGGCGGTCAACCGGACCCTACCCCATGCGTTCCGATGCATAAGACCCCGGAGAGGCCGGGAACACCACTGTCTTATTCCCGTTCAGGAACACCCGGCGGTGAATATGGGCATGGATTGCACGGGCCAGAACCTGGCTTTCGACATCGCGCCCAAGGCTGACATAATCACTGGGCGATTGCGCATGGGTAACGCGCACGATGTCTTGTTCGATGATCGGGCCTTCGTCCAGATCGGCGGTCACATAATGCGAGGTCGCGCCGATCAGCTTCACCCCACGTTGATACGCCTGCTTGTAAGGGTTCGCGCCCTTGAAGCTGGGCAAGAAACTGTGATGGATGTTGATGATCCGGCCCGACATTTTCTGGCACATCGCATCCGACAGAACCTGCATATAGCGCGCCAGCACGATCAGGTCAGCGCCGGTTTCTTCGACCACGTCCATGATGCGGGCTTCGGCCTGAGGCTTGTTGGCCTTGGTCACGGGAATGCAGTGGAACGGAATGTCGTGGTTCACGACCACCTTCTGGTAATCCATGTGGTTCGAGATCACCGCCACGATGTCGATGGGCAGCGCCCCGATCCGCCACCGATACAGCAGATCGTTCAGGCAATGGCCGAAACGCGACACCATGATGATGACCTTCATGCGCTCTGCTTCATCATGGAAGGCATACTCCATCCCGAAGCGGGCACCGATCTCTGCAAAGCCTGTCTGTAGGCTGTCCAGCGTGGCCGCTTCTTCGCTGGCAAAGCTGACCCGCATGAAGAAGCGGCCGGTTTCCATATCGTCGAATTGGGAAGAGTCAGTAATGTTGCAGCCATGATCGGCCAGAAAGGCGGCAATGGCGGCAACAATCCCACGCGTGCTGGCGCAGGTGACAGTCAGGGCAAAGCTGTGCATCGGTGGTCCTTTGATATGCCCGATGGAGGGCGATTCGCGCCTCAGATATCAAGCGTGTTGTCTTTTTCCCAGCGGCTGAAATGCGACACAAAGGAATTCCATTCCTTGTGTTTCAGTTTCAGATAGGAGCGCGAGAAATCATACCCCATCGCCGCCATCAATTCCGGGTCGGCTTCATAGGCGCGCAGGGCATCCAGCATGTTCAGGGGCAGCTTTGGAGCATCCGTGATCGTGTGACCTTCCGAATACATGTCGATATCGCGGCGCGGGCCGGGATCGGCCTGCGTGCGGATACCGCTCAGGCCCGCCGCAATGATGACGGCCTGCAACAAATAGGGATTGGCCGCGCCATCCGGCAGGCGCAATTCGAACCGCCCTGGCCCCGGCACACGCACCATATGGGTGCGGTTGTTGCCGGTCCATGTCACCGAATTAGGCGCCCATGTTGCGCCCGACATGGTGCGCGGCGCGTTGATCCGCTTGTAGCTGTTCACCGTAGGGTTGGTGATCGCGGCCAAGGCGCTGGCGTGCTTCATGATCCCGCCAAGGAAATGCTTGCCCCGCTCTGACAGCCCGACCTCCCCGGTCTGGCCCGTGCCGGCCCCGGCAAAGACATTGACCTTGGTATCCTTGCCCGGTGCGTCCCACACGGAAATATGCACATGGCAGCCATTCCCGGTCAGTCCTTCGATGGGCTTGGGCATGAAAGTCGCGCGCAGCCCGTGTTTTTCGGCAACCGACTTGACCATGAACTTGAAGAAACTGTGCTTGTCGGCGGTTTTCAGGATATCATCGAATTCCCAGTTCATCTCGAACTGGCCATTCGCGTCCTCATGGTCGTTCTGATACGGACCCCAGCCCATATCCAGCATGTAATCGCAGACCTCGCGCACCACGTCGTAGCGGCGCATGACGGCTTGCTGGTCGTAGCAAGGTTTCTCGGCGGTATCGAACGGGTCAGAAATAGCATCGCCTTCGGGGGTCAGCAGGAAATACTCTGCCTCGACCCCGGTTTTCACATGCAGCCCTTCCTGCGCGGCCTCTGCGATCAGACGGCGCAGCACGTTGCGCGGGGCTTGTGCCACGTCCTGGCCTTCCATCACGCAATTTCCGGCGACCCACGCGACCTCTGGCTTCCACGGCAGTTGGATGACCGAGTCCGGGTCCGGCACCGCCAGCATGTCCGGATCGGCGGGGGTCATGTCCAACCACGTCGCAAAACCCGCGAAGCCCGCGCCATCTTCCTGCATGCCGGCAATGGCCTGCGCCGGCACCAGCTTGGCACGCTGCCCGCCGAACAGGTCGGTAAAGGAAATCATGAAATACTTGATGTCGCGGTCGGCCGCGAATTGTGCCAGATCGAGTGTCATGCGTCTGTCCCCTGTTGGTCTTGTTCTTGAACGAAAAGCGCGGGCCAGCATGTGCCGGCCCGCGTCGAATATTAGTAGCCTGCGCCCGGTTTGCCCGGATACCAATCCGTCCCGGCCAATGGAATTTGCGCCATTGCTGCCGCCTCCATGGTTAGGGCACACAGGTCTTCGGGTTCCAGATTGTGCAAGTGGTTGTGCCCGCAAGCCCGCGCGATGGTCTGGGCTTCCAGCGTCATCACCTTCAAGTAGTTGCGCAAGCGCCGCCCGGCCTCGACCGGGTCCAGCCGTGCGGCCAATTCCGGGTCTTGCGTGGTAATACCCGCCGGGTCCCGGCCTTCGTGCCAGTCGTCATAGGCGCCCGCAGTGGTGCCAAGGGCGTTATACTCGTCCTCGTATTTCGGGTCATTGTCGCCCAACGCGATCATGGCCGCGGTCCCGATGCTGACCGCATCCGCGCCCAGTGCCAACGCCTTGGCCACATCTGCCCCGGTCCGAATACCGCCAGAGACAATCAGCTGCACTTCGCGATGCACACCCAGATCCTGCAACGCGCGCACGGCAGGCCGAAGGCAAGCCAGCGTGGGCAGACCCACGTTTTCAATGAACACATCCTGCGTTGCTGCGGTCCCGCCCTGCATTCCGTCCAGAACCACCACATCCGCCCCGGCCTTGACCGCAAGCGCCACGTCGTAATAGGGCCGCGTACCACCGACCTTGACATAGATCGGCACCTGC
This sequence comes from Roseinatronobacter domitianus, assembly GCF_023336755.1. Classification (GTDB taxonomy): domain Bacteria; phylum Pseudomonadota; class Alphaproteobacteria; order Rhodobacterales; family Rhodobacteraceae; genus Roseinatronobacter; species Roseinatronobacter domitianus. Next base: position 27,204 of record NZ_JALZWP010000017.1, read on the forward strand.
CAGCCGGTGATCTCGCGCAATTCAAGAATCTTGATTTCCAGATCATCCGGGCCGGTCCAATCCGGGTGACGGCAGGCCGACCGCTGGTCAATCCCTTTGGGCAAGGTGCGCATTTCCGCCACACGGTCGGAAATCTTCTGGCCCAGCAACATGCCGCCGCCACCGGGTTTCGCGCCTTGGCCTACGACAATCTCAATCGCATCTGCTCTGCGCAGGTCGTCGGGGTTCATACCGTAGCGCGAGGGCAGGTATTGATAGACCAGCGTCTTGGAATGCCCGCGCTCTTCGGCGGTCATGCCGCCGTCGCCTGTCGTGGTGGACGTTCCCGCTTCCGACGCACCGCGCCCCAAGGCTTCCTTGGCTTGCGCGGATAGCGCGCCAAAGCTCATCCCCGCAATGGTGATCGGGATATCCAGCTTGATCGGCTTTTTCGCGAACCGCGTGCCCAGCGTGACGCTGGTGTCGCATTTCTCGCGGTAGCCCTCTAGCGGGTAGCGGCTGACCGACGCGCCCAGAAACAGCAGGTCGTCGAAATGCGGGACCCGCCGTTTTGCACCGCCGCCGCGGATGTCATAAATCCCGGTGGCCGCAGCCCGACGGATTTCGGCGTTGATCGGGTTCGAAAACGTTGCCGATTGAAGCGGCATTGTGCGCGGTGTGCGGCGTTCATCGTCTTTCATGGTCATACCCCTTAGTAGGCCGCAGCATTATCGATGTCGAAATTGTAGAGCTTGCGAGCAGAGCCGTAACGCCGGAACTCTTCTGGCTGGGCATCAACCCCCGCGCGCGCCAAAAGATCGCGCAGAATCTCCAGATGTTCGGAACGCATCTCTTTCTCTATGCAGTCTGCGCCAAGGCTTTTGACGGACCCGCGCACGAACAACCGCGCCTCATACAGCGAATCACCCAACGCGTCGCCTGCATCGCCACAGACAACCAGATTGCCCGCCTGCCCCATAAACGCCGACATATGCCCGATATTGCCCTGCACCACGATGTCGATCCCCTTCATCGAAATGCCGCAGCGGCTGGACGCATTGCCCTTGATAACCAACAAACCGCCGCGCCCCGTGGCCCCTGCGTATTGGCTGGCATCACCGTCGATGACGACAGTGCCAGACATCATGTTTTCGGCAACGCCCGGCCCGGCGGAGCCGGTGACGTGTATATTCGCCTGCTTGTTCATGCCGCCGCAATAATAGCCGGTGGACCCGCGCACGGTGACGTCAATCGGCGCATCCAGACCCACGGCAATGGCGTGCGCCCCGCGTGGGTTCAGAACTTCCCATTCTGTGGCGTTGGTCTGCGCCGCTTGTGATTGCAGCGTTGCATTCAACTCGCGCAGGGGCTGGGTGGCAAGGTCTATGGTCTGCATGGCTCAGTGGCTCCAGAAATAAACGGTTGCGGGTTCGGGTTCCCAGACGCGGGCAGAATCGATCCCCGGCAGGTTAACCAGCGCGCGGTATTCGGACCCAAAGGCAACATATTGGTCGGTTTCGGCCATAACCGCAGGCTTGCAAGCAATCGGGTCACGCACCACGCCAAACCCGTCCTTGGTGCCAACAACGAAGGTAAAGAACCCGTCCAGGTCGTCGATGGAGGATTCGAGCGCCTCGCCAAGCGTGGCCCCTTCACGCATTCGCCAGCTTAGGTAAGCGGCTCCGACTTCGGTGTCGTTTTCGCTTTCGATCCGCATCCCCGCCGCGCGCAGCTTGCGGCGCAGGCTGTTATGGTTGGACAACGACCCGTTATGCACAAGGCACTGGTCGGCCCCGGTGGAAAACGGGTGCGCCCCTTGCGTTGTCACCGCCGATTCGGTCGCCATTCGGGTATGGCCAATGCCGTGGCTTCCTGACATGGCCGACAGGCTGAACCGCGCGGCCACGTCCTTGGGTAGCCCAACTTCCTTGAAGATCTCGATCCGCTCGCCGTCACTCATGACGCGCAATCCGGGGCGCAATTCGGCAAGCGCGGCCCGCGCCGATTCTGCTTTGTCTGCGGGCAGGTCGATCACCGCATGGGTGTCGACGGCCCGCACAGAGGCCGAAGTGCCAAGCACCGCCGACAAATCCTCTGCCAAGGTTGCAAAATCATTGTCGGGCTGCGCGGATTGCACCGTCATCTTGGCGCGTCCGCCCTGCCCGGCGCCGTAAATTGCGATACCGGCACTGTCGGGACCACGGTCCGTCATGGTGATAAGCATATCGGTCAGCATCGCCCCCAACTGGGGTTCGAGCGATTTGTCTTTCAGGAATAATCCGACAATCCCGCACATGGCTTGTGTCCTCTTGGTCTTGGGGTTGTGGTGACGCTAGCAGCAAACAAAACGGCCATCAACTGTTAAGAATTATTTTTTCCTAAGCGGAAATATCTTTCCGGAAGCAGCCCAAGATTTAAGCGCCGACGCTCCGCAAGCAGCCGCGCCCCCATTGCGGCGCGATTCGAGGCAAGCCGAAGACCACCCAAACCCAATTTGAACCAATTATGCACCGCGATGCGGCAACTCCAAGCCTGTACAGCTCAACTTTTTGCCTGTTGGGAAAATTATTTTCTTTTTGTGTTGATTTTTTGGCTCAATGTGGTCTGCTTTCTGAAGCAAGGCGCGGATACTGGCTCAGGGCTTCAGGCCCGTGAAACCAATTCAGACCAAAACGCGCTACCTAATTGATGGGAGAGAGAGATGACGCAATCCTGGCGCTTTTCAGCATTGGCCGACCGGCACCGCGCGATGGGGTCGGGGCTGGAGGACTGGTCCGGCATGGGCACGGCGTGGAGCTATGACAAGGATCAGGAAGAGGAATATCTTGCGATCCGCACCAAGGCGGGGTTCATGGATGTGTCCGGTCTGAAGAAAGTGCATGTGGTGGGGCCGCATGCGTTTCATGTGATCGACCGCGCGACCACGCGCAACGCCGACAAGATCAAGCCGGGGCGCAGTTCCTACGCGACCATGCTGAACGACGACGGCAAGTTCATCGACGATTGCGTGATCTACCGCACCGGGCCGAACGCCTATATGGTTGTGCATGGCGCGGGTCAGGGGCATGAGCAACTGACCATGGCGGCGATGGGGCGGGACGTGGATATCCGCTTCGACGACAACCTGCATGACATCTCATTGCAAGGTCCGCTGGCGGTGGATTTCCTGGAACAGCAGGGCGTGCCGGGCATTCGTGACCTGGCCTATTTCTCGCATATCCAGACCATGCTGTGGGACAAGCCGGTGATGATCTCTCGCACCGGCTACACGGGCGAGCGCGGATATGAGATTTTCTGCCGCGCGCAAGATGCCGTGTCAATCTGGGATGCGCTTGTCGAACAGGGCGCGCCGATGGGGATTATCCCGACCCGCTTTACCACGCTCGACTGGCTGCGCGCCGAAAGCTACCTGCTGTTCTATCCGTATGACAATTCTGAACAATATCCGTTCGAGGATGAGAAAGCCGGCGACACGCTGTGGGAGCTGGGGCTGGATTTCACCGTGTCCAAGGGCAAAACGGGGTTCCGCGGGGCCGAGGAACATTACCGGCTGAAGGGCAAGGAACGCTTCAAGATTTACGGCGTGAAGCTGGAAGGCACCACGCCCGCCGAAGAAGGTGCCGCGCTGATGAAAGACGGCCAACAGGTCGGTGTGGTCACGATCGGCATGTATTCCTCGCTGAACACGCATAATGTGGGGATTGCCCGGATGCCGGTGGACTGCGCCATCGATGGCACGGCGATGAGTGTCAAAAACGCCGATGCCGAAATTCCCTGCGTGGCCCATTCCATGCCCTTCTACGACCCGGACAAAAAGCGCCGCACCGCCAAGGGCTAAGACCGGAACCGGGCATGCGGCTGCGCATGCCCGCCCAGCTAAAGGAGTCGCCTTCAGGATGAGCCGTTTCCACTTTCCCCCATCTATACACAGCCGCCCCGTTTACGGCACACTCGCCCCCCGCGCCGGTGCCGCCCAGATCATGCTTGCCGATGCCGAAGGGGCCGAGGCGATTTTATCTGTGGCACAGGCTGACCCAGAGCTGATGCGCCGGGCGCATGTCATCTATATTCCGAAGGGCACGGGTGACAGATTCACCGACCCGCTTCGCGCCGCCGCCCCCGATATTCTGCATATCGCGCCCAGCTACGGCGCCTGCACGCAGCGCCTGCACCGTGTGTTCAGCGCCGCCCCGATGGGCGCGCAGATCTATCTGGCCGGAACCGAAGGGCTGATCGGGCAGGCCATGGCGCTGGCCTTGCAGATCGGTATTCCGAAATCCGCCATCCAGACCGAACATCGCGGGTCCGTCGCGCGACGGGTGCAATGCGTGCATTGCAAGGGCATCACCGAGGACGTGATGACCGACCCGTTCCAATGCGGCCATTGCGGGCTGAACCTGTTTGTGCGCGACCACTACTCGCGCAGGTTGGCCGCGTTTCAGGGTGTCTGCATAGATGCCGAAGACCCCGGCAATGTGCCTGCCCCGGTGGAGTTGTATTCATGAGCGCCGGTCCGGGAAAGCTGCCCGTTATCGTCACCGCCAAGGTCAAGCTGAACGATCTGGTCACGCGGTTTGAATTCGCCCATGCCGACGGCAAGCCGCTGCCGCCGTTTTCTGGCGGCGCGCATACGGTGGTTGAAATGCGCGATGGCGATGTGACCCGGCTGAACCCCTATTCGCTGATGTCCGACCCGGTGGACCCCACGCATTACGCCATTTCCGTGCGGCGCGACGCTGCCGGGCGCGGCGGGTCGATGTTCTTGCATGACAAGGTGCAGGTGGGTGACAGGCTGGTGCTGGGCACCCCGGTCAACCTGTTCGCGCTGGACCTGACCGCGCGCAAGCATCTGATGATCGCGGGCGGTATCGGGGTCACGCCGTTTGTGGCGCAGATCAAGCAATTGCAGACCACGGGCGGCGCGTTCGAATTGCATTATTCGGCCCGGTCGCAGGCTTTGGCCAGCTATGCCGACGACTTGCGCGCGGCGCATCCCAAACGGGTGAAGCTGTATCTGGACGACCAGAGCCAGCAAATCCCGCTGGAACGCCTGCTGTCGGGCCAGCCACCCGGAACCCATGTCTATGTCTGCGGGCCGCGCGGGATGATCGACTGGGTTCTGGCCACCGCCGAACGCCTTGGCTGGCCGCCCGAGGCCGTGCATTCCGAAGAATTCCTCGCCCCGCAATCGGGCAAGCCGTTCGATGTGGAATTGGCACAATCGGGCAAGACCATTACCGTGGGCGAACATGAAAGCCTGTTGGAAGCCATGGAGCGCGAGGGCGTTGATGCCCCCTATCTGTGCCGTGGCGGGGCCTGCGGGCAATGCGAAACCGGCGTGATCGCGCATGACGGCACGTTCCAGCATCACGATCATTGGTTGGAAGATGACGAGCGCGACGGCAGCAAGATCATGCCCTGTGTCAGCCGGTTCGAAGGAACCCGGTTGGTGCTGGACAGGTAAAGGAGACGGGACCATGACGATCCAGTTCAATGACGAAACTTTCCGCGACGATTACACCTTCCGCAACTCGGAATGGGCGATCAAACGCTTTCCCTTCCCCTTCCACGAAGACAGCTACATGTATTCGGTCAACATGGAACGCCACCGGGGCGGGCCGGACGGGTCCGTCTATGCCAAGCGCTTCGATGTGGACGAACATTATATCGCGGAAATGCGCGACCGCGCGCTGGTCTTGGCGGATGACCCGCTGCGCTGCCAGTCCTTGCCGCATATGACGCTGGCGGGGTGGGACTTGCTGGAACTTATCATGGTCAGCAAATCCGAGGATTACCCCGATCTGTTCGAATTGCACCGCGACGGCACCACATGGCGCTGGGTCAACAAGCCCTTGGGCATTGACGACACCTTCACCTTCATGGACGAGGCCAGCCTGCCCTATGGCCCGATGGAATACATCACCCGCCAGACCCAAGGCGATTTCGCGGTGCTGGACCAGCGCGAGAATAACCTGTGGATGGATGCGGGTATGGTCACAACCCAGGCCGATTGGTCGCTGGATTTCGACATCGGGATGAACTTTTTCGAATGGCACGCGCCGGTGCCGCTGGCGCATGAAATGGGCGTGTTCAAACGCGCGCTGAAATTCCTGCTGAACGTGCAGCAAGACAGCCCGGCGCGGCGCTTGAACTGGACCATGACCGTCAACCCGCTGCTGGATACCAGCCCGGAAAACTACCATAAATGGGGCATCCAAAAGACCACGCTCACGCCAGAAAACGTCGGCCGCAAGCAACATCTGCGCGTCGAATTGCAGACCTTCTACCGCCTGCCGCGATCAAACGCGCTTGTCTTCCCGATCCGCTGCTACCTGATCGCGCTGGAAGACCTTGTGACCGTGCCGAAATGGGGCCGCCGCCTGCACCGGGTGATCCGCGATCTGCCGGCTGAACTTGCCACCTACAAAGGCTTCATCGACAACCGCCCGATCATCCTGGACTACCTGTCGCGCTTCGATGACGGCCTGCCCACATCACCCGGAATATGGCCCGACATCCACAGCGAACCCCCACTGCAAACCTGATGTCACACGTTCTGCGGATACGCGATGATCGACAAATATCGCGCAGGGAGCTTTTCCAGAACTTCTGGCCCGTGCGGCGCATCCGCATCGAAAAACAAAGTGTCGCCGGGTTTAAGGGCATACAGCGTGTCATTGTGGCGATACTGCAATGCGCCTTCCAGCATGTAGATCGTCTCTATCCCGCCGTGCTGAAAGGTCGGGAATATATCGGACTCCAGCGTCAGCGTAATCAGGTAGGGTTCCACCATGACCCCGCTGGCATTGGACCCGATATGCCCAAGCAAGTTGTATTGATGCCCGGCGCGGGTGCCCGCGCGTTCGGTTTCAACCCCTGCGCCTGCCGGGGTGTGAACCGCCTCTCGATGCTCTTCGAACCCACGGAAAAACGCGGTCAGAGGCACGCTCAGCGCATGCGACAAAGCCTGAAGCGTGGTCAGCGAGGGCGAGGTGTTACCATTCTCGATCTTGGACAGCATGCCAATGGACAACCCGGTCAATTCCGCCAAGTCCGCCACCGTGATACCCTTTTGACGACGAAAAGCGCGCACTTCGCGCCCGATCGCCACTTCCAGCACCTTTTCGCGCTCCTCGCGCGTGCTGTGGGGGTCTTGGCGCAACGGAGCAGCGCGCCCGGCAAGCTCGGATGGTTTCACGGTGGTTGTCATCTGATCCCTTTCGGCATGGGCACGACCTTGGATTTCGACAAACAGGTCATCAAGGAGCCTGCGAAATGTTTAACCGCAGTATACAGAATATGACTGAAAATGAAAATATCCAGCTCGGTTTCCTGATTTTCCCGGGCTTTCCGATGGCTTGCCTGACCTCGATGATCGAACCGTTGCGCGCGGCGAATGAAATCGCAGGGACGCGCGCCTTCGCATGGAGCCTTATTTCAGAGGATGGCGCACCGGTGGAAAGCAGCGCAGCGGTGGCCTTTCACCCGAATTGTGCGCTCGCCGGGGCAGGGCATCTGGATTACCTGTTTCTGCTATCCCCGCCCAATGGCCATTTCGCGGAACCGCGCAAGGGCTATGGCGCATTGCGCAACCGCGCCCGCCACGGTGCGACGCTGGGGGGCGTTAGCGGCGGGGTGTTTCCATTGGCGCGTGCGGGCCTTCTGGATGGGCATGTAACCTCTGTTCATTGGTGCTACGCAACCGCCTTCAGCGACGAATTCCCCGAGCATCGCACCACGGATGATGTCATCATGGTAGACCGCCGTCGTGTCACGATATCTGGCGCGGCTGCCGGGTTCGACCTTGCCTTGCGTCTTATCAAGAACCGCTTCGGCGATGCGGTGACGACCGAAGTGGCCTGCTGGTTCCAACACCCCTTCGTGCGCGGCGACGGTGTGCGGCAGCGCATCCCCGCGCTGCGCTCTACCGCGGCATCTGACATGTTGCCCGAGCCGGTTGCCGAGGCGCTCCGCATTATGGATGACCACCTTGAAGACCCGATCGCCGTGGGTGATATCTGCGAGCAGATCGGGATTTCACCACGCCATCTGGAACGGTTGTTCAAGATGCAACTGGGCAAAAGCCCCAAGCTTTACTACCGCGCGAAACGGCTGGATGCCGCGCGGCAACTGGTGATGTATTCCAATCGCCCACTGCGCGAGATTGCTCTGTCCTCTGGCTTTTCCAGTCCCGCCGCACTGCGCCGTCGCTATGCCGAAGCCTATGGCCTCACCCCCGAAGATGATCGGGACCGCATAAACATGTTCCGCGTGCAGCAAAACGCGCCAGTACCGTCCAGTTGACAGAAAAGTGATTCGTTTGGCCGATTCGGCGCGCTCACGGCGAACAGATGATGGGACCACAGCCTTAACCAAATTGGACCAAAATTTCCGCATTCCTGAAAATGCCAGACCCGAACTGGACCAATATCACACCAAAAGGAAAGTTTTATTCTCAAAAGGCAATTTTATGCTTTGTAAAACCTTAACCTAAGGTCATCCTTTTCTTGTCGCGGCAACCGGTTGCCAGATTGGTTCAGAGTGCTGTCGACGGACAACAGGGATCAAGACCCTTCAGCGAAGGCAGGCCCAACCCGGTCCTTGGCTTCGCAACAGGTCATGGAGAATGAAATGTCACTAAATCTGGAAACCGTCTTTGCCGAGCAGGTCACACTGAACTCGCTTGTGCAAAATCTTGTTTACGCATCCGGCACAGTCGGGGCGATCATGGTTGTCGTCGGCCTGCTGATGATCGACGCAGGCACGACCCGCAGCAACAACCTGCTAAATTCGACCCTTGAAAAGCTGATGGGCTTCTTCATCGGGTTTGCAACCTATTTCATCATAGGGTTCGGCTTCTGGGCCGCGCAATACTACATCATGGAAGGCGCGACGCTAACCGATTCCATCAAGGATTGGTGGCTGGCGGGCGGCATGTCGAACGCTCGTGCGCATGAGGTCGATCCTGGGGTGTTTCCGGGGCTGAACACGTTCCAGATCTTCATCTTCTTCCTTGCGTGCTTTGCTGGCATCATCAACGTGCTGTTCCATTTCGCGGTCGCAGAGCGGATGAAGGCAGCGGCCTATTTCATCTTTTGCGCGGTCGCGACGGTGGTATCCTCGGCGCTAAGCTGGGCAACATGGGGGTCTGTCGGCCCGCTGACCAATCCCGGCTTTCACGACTTCTTCGGCGTGGGCTTTGTCTATCTGTTCCCGGCTGGCATGGCGCTTGTCATGGTGCCGAAACTGGGCGCACGCCCCGGCATGTTCGGGCCGCACGCCAAGGTTGCCAGCTATGACGCGCCCAGCATCGGGCTTGCGGCAACCGGGCTTATGACGATCTTCGCGGCGTTGCCGATGGTCATCTTGTCCTGCCTGTTCTTCTTCGACCCCGAAGCACTTGCCGTCAGCGTGACCATGGCGAACACCAGCGTTGGCATTGCCTTCAACAATTACGGGTTGGCTTGGGCTGGCGGCGCAATTTCGGGCCTTCTGATCGCTTACAAAACCCGCAGCTACGCCTACACGCTTCTTGGCCCACTTGCGGGTTATGTCGCCGGAGCCTCGGGCTTTGACGTGTATTTGCCTTGGCAAATGTTCCTCGTGGCCCTTGGCGCGCCTTTCGTCGCCTATGCGGTCTACGAATTCACGCTTAAGCGCGGCATTGATGAACACAAGCTGTTCCCGCTGTTCTTGGGCGCGGGCAGCTATGGGCTTATCATGCTGGGCATCTTCAAGGCCGGAACCCCGCGCGGCGGCTACCTTGGATTCGAGGACGGCGCCTATGCGTTCCAGCACGGCGAAATCGGCATAGTCATGCAGCTTGCCGGCATTGCGGCCTGCGTCGGCGCAGGTGTCGTCACCGCTCTGGTGCTGGGTTTCATTCTGGAGAAGACCATCGGTCTTAAGGTGGATGAGAACGATCAGGCCGATGGTCTGGACCAGAAAGTCTGGGACATCGCGCCAGCACCGGCCGCAACCCCTGCGGAATAAACCGACACAGTGCGCCACGCCGGTTTGAGCGTGGCGCGCTTTCATCGTACCAACATTTCTGGCCATTTCCCGCTACAGTCACTATGTAAGCTGATGGACGCTCAGCCGCGCTGGCGGTCAAGGGAACAGGCGAAATGGGACTTGTAATGAATTCACGGCTGGAAGCAGGGCTTGTGCTGGATCAAGCCGTGGGCGGCACCGTGCAAGTCGTAATCGACACGCTGTTTGCGAAAATCCAGTCAGAGGAATACCCGGCAGATTCGCGCCTTCCCAGCGAGCGCGCCTTGGCCGCGGAACTGGGCGTATCTCGGAACACGGTGCGCGAGGCGCTTGATGTGCTGGCCACGCATAACATTATCCGGCGACGCGCAGGCAGCGGCAGTTTCGTGACCTATCGCGCACGCACGGTTGAGCATATGAGCAGTGGCTCTATCGCCGAGCGCACAAGCCCACTCGATCATCTGGTGGTTCGCAGCATCATCGAACCCGAAATGGTGCGGCTGGCCACCATCAATATGAGCCCGCGCGAGCTGGATGAACTTGATGACATCGTGTCGCGCATTGAACGCGTGCGCAGCGATGTGACGGAATTCATCAAATGCGAAGAAGAACTATACCGCAAGATCGCGCAAGGCACCCGCAACCCCCTGCTTGAAGCCTGCTACGAGATGACAATCGAAGTGTGTCGCCAAAGTTTTCGGACCGCGCTGATGCGCCGCCACCTGACGCCCGACCGCATTCAAAGCTACCAGACCCGCTATAATACGTTGTTCAATGCAATTGCCGCCCGCGACGTGGAAGCGGCGGTGGAATTCGTCAAACTGCATCTGGTGGATGAGCAAAAACTGCTGTTGCACGAAGGCTAACGCAAGGTTCAGTCCGCCCCGCCCGGCACACGCGGATGCAGGCTTTGCGGCACGGTCGGCGCAGCCAGTTTTTGGTGCCACAACTGACCAAGCTGGCGCATTTCAGCCTCTAGCAACGCTTCGTGTTGGTCCAGCCAGCCGCGCACCGATCCGAATTCGACGATGCGCGCCTTGCCTTTGTCGATCCGCACCACGGGCCAGTCGCCAACAAGCGCATGGCTGATTCCGAAAATCTCTTCTCCCCACCATTCGGCAGGGCCAAAGGCATGGTTGACCTGTCCCATTTGCTTCATGGCCGCCAGAACCGCCGATGCGTTCAGCGCGCCGACTTTCTCGACCGCCGCGTGCCAGATGTCGAGGATGGCGACATATTCCCAGCTGACCGCGCTCCAGCTATCGGGGAACCGGTCCTGATATTCGGCATAAAAACTATGCGGCTGGTTGAAGAAAAACGCCTTCTCTGCCAAAGCCGGATCGTCGAAATCAGGAAACTGGAAGATCGCGCCTTCCATGAACTCGACCGATGTGCGCGCAACCAATCTCTCATATTGGTCCAGCGTGCAGGACAGAATCTTGCCTCGAAACCCCTTCGCATGGGCATATTCGGTCATGGCATGAACCATAGGTGTGTAGCTGGTGCACCAGCATAGCAAGTCAGGGTCTTCTTCCAGCATGGGCTGGACGATGGCGGCCACATCCGTATCCTCTGGGGCGTATTGCACATCCTTGCAAATTGCATGGCCGGACGCGGCAAAAGCCGCGCGATACGTGGCGAGTGACGGCAGCCCGAATCCATCCCTTTGGCTGCAAAGCGCAACCCGCCGGACCTGCGGGCAGTTCCGCCCGATCCAGTCCACCCCAGTCACGTTGTAAACCGGATGCACCTCTGACGGCGCAATCAGATAGCGCATATCTGGCGACAGGTCGCTCGGCAGCAAGGTCGAGGCAAGAACGCGGCTGTCATTCAGCAGATCACGCAGATGCGCGACATAATCTCCGCCCAGCAGCATCAGCAACGAGACCTGATCTTGCCAGATCAATTCGCGCGCCAGAACAAGCGCCTGATCCGGATCATCGCCACAATCCCGCGCGATGATTCGCACAGGGTAGCGCCGTCCCTGGATCAGCAAGCCCCCCGCACGGTTGAGCCAATCCTCCCAGATCTGGCACCCCTGATAACCCGGCAAGCCCCAAGATTGCACAGACCCGCTTAGCGGCACCAACATGCCGATCTTGACCTCTTGCGTCATGCCCACGCCAAAGCTGGGCAGCAAACTGCGCATAGCCATGCGGTGAGCAAAACTGGTGTCGATCATGGCCAAAGATTAGCAGGTCCACCGCCCTGCGCGATGGGAAAAACGCCCTGCCCAAGAAAACATTTATTACTGTGGTGAAATTTATTGACAGATTGGATTGAAGTGGCGCAGCATTGGTTCAGACCAATTCTAGCATTGGTTCCCTTTCCTCGCTGACGGAGACATCACAATGACCCAGAAGAAAGTCGCAATCATTGGCGCCGGCCCCTCTGGTCTGGCCCAGCTGCGCGCCTTCCAATCCGCTGCAGCCCAGGGCGACGCAATCCCCGAAATCGTCTGCTTTGAAAAGCAGGACAACTGGGGCGGACTCTGGAATTACACATGGCGCACGGGTCTGGATGAAAACGGCGAACCGGTTCATTGCTCTATGTATCGTTACCTGTGGTCCAACGGCCCCAAGGAGGGGCTGGAATTCGCCGATTATTCTTTCGAGGAGCATTTCGGCAAGCAGATCGCTTCCTATCCGCCCCGCGCCGTGCTGTTCGACTATATCGAGGGCCGCGTGCAAAAGGCAGGCGTGCGCGACATGATCCGCTTCAGCACCGTGGTGCGCTGGATCAACTATGATCCAGATACGGAAAAATTCACCGTCACCGTGCATGACCACGCGCAAGACCATGTCTATTCCGAAGAATTCGACAATGTGATCGTGGCCTCGGGGCATTTCTCTGTCCCGAATGTGCCGCATTATCCGGGTTTCGAATCCTTCAATGGCCGCCTTCTGCACGCGCATGATTTTCGCGATGCGCGCGAATTCAGCGGCAAGGATATTCTGGTTATGGGGTCATCCTATTCCGCCGAGGATATCGGCTCACAATGCTGGAAATACGGCGCGAAATCGGTCACGTCCTGCTACAGGTCTGGCCCAATGGGGTTCGACTGGCCTGACAATTGGGAAGAAAAGCCCGCGCTGGAACGCTTGGAGGATAACACCGCCTATTTCAAGGACGGCACATCCAAACATGTCGATGCGATCATCCTGTGCACAGGTTACAAGCACAGCTTCAACTTCCTGCCCGATGACCTGCGCCTGAAAACCGCGAACCGCTTGGCCTCCGCCGATCTGTATAAGGGCGTGGTCTGGGTGCATAATCCCAAGCTGTTCTATCTTGGCATGCAGGACCAGTGGTTCACCTTCAACATGTTTGATGCGCAAGCCTGGTGGGTGCGCGACGCAATCATGGGGAAGCTGGATATTCCGTCCGACCTAGAAACAATGCTGGCCGATGTCGCTGAACGCGAGGCGCGAGAAGAAGCCAGCGACGACACCAAATACGCCATCAAGTATCAGGGCGATTATGTGAAGGAACTGATCGCCGAAACCGACTACCCATCCTTCGACGTAGACGGCGCCTGCGAGGCTTTCTACCAGTGGAAAAAGCACAAGTCGCAAAACATCATGGCGTTCCGCGACAACAGTTACCGGTCGGTCATCACAGGCACCATGGCACCGGTCCATCATACACCCTGGAAAGATGCGCTGGATGACAGCATGGCAAGTTACTTGCAGAACGAGGCAGAGACCACGCCCGCCGAATAACCCCCGGCGACCTGCGTGAGCCTTGTGCGCCCGGCCCTTTCCACGAGGGCCGGGCGTGTCGCTTTTTGTGGCTCATGTCGCAAACGTGCTGCTTGTATTATTGGCGTTTTTTATGAAGAGAGTCGCATTTGAGCGGGTCTGTGTCCGATTCCCTCGTGACCTCCCCAGTGCATCGGCGCTATCCCGAATGGGCCCTTATGGAGAAGTCCGATGCGCTATTCCGGCTTTCGCGTTCTGCAACAGGCCATGACAGGCCACAAAGGCTGGCAGCCTGCTTGGCGCGACCCCGACCCTAAACCGCATTACGACATTGTCATCATCGGCGGTGGCGGGCACGGGCTGGCCACCGCCTATTACCTTGCGCGCCAATTCGGGCAGGCGAATATCGCGGTGCTGGAAAAGGGCTGGATCGGTGGCGGCAATGTGGGCCGCAACACCACCATCATCCGCTCCAACTACATGCTGGACGGCAATGAGCCCTTCTACGAATTCTCGCTCAAGCTGTGGGAAGGGTTGGAGCAGGATTTCAACTATAATGCGATGGTCAGCCAGCGTGGTATCCTGAACCTTATCCACTCCGACGCGCAGCGCGATGCTTTCACCCGGCGCGGCAATGCCATGATCCTGAATGGCGCGGATGCCGAATTGCTGACCGCCGAACAGGTGCGCCGCGAATACCCATTCCTGAATTTCAACAATGCGCGCTTTCCCATCAAAGGCGGACTGGCGCAGCGCCGCGGCGGCACCGTCCGCCATGATGCGGTTGCCTGGGGCTATGCGCGCGGGGCTGACAGGCGCGGGGTCGACATTATCCAACATTGCGAAGTCACGGGCTTTCGCATCGAAAACGGCATCTGCCGCGGCGTCGAGACCTCGCGCGGCTTCATCGGCGCGGGTAAGGTTGGCGTGGCAGTTGCGGGCAATTCCGGGCGCATGATGGCCAAGGCGGGTATGCGCCTGCCCATCGAATCCCATGTTCTGCAAGCCTTTGTCAGCGAAGGGCTGAAACCGGTCCTGCCCGGCGTTATCACCTTCGGCGCGGGGCATTTCTATTGCAGCCAATCCGACAAGGGCGGGCTGGTCTTCGGCGGCGATATCGACGGCTACAATTCCTACGCCCAGCGCGGCAACTTGCCTGTGGTCGAGGACGTGGCCGAAGGCGGCATGGCGCTTTTTCCCGGTCTTGGCCGCGTGCGCCTGCTGCGCATGTGGGGCGGCATCATGGATATGAGCATGGACGGCTCTCCCATCATAGACCGCACGCATATCGACGGGCTCTATTTCAACGGTGGCTGGTGCTATGGCGGGTTCAAAGCCACGCCTGCCTCTGGCTGGTGTTTCGCACATCTGCTGGCCACCGATACCCCGCACCCGACCGCCACCGCTTACCGCTTCGACCGGTTCGAGCGCGGGCGGATGATCGACGAAAAAGGCATGGGTGCGCAGCCCAACCTGCATTGAAAGCCCGACCAATGCCAACTTCATCTTGCCATAAATACTCAAAATCCGGCAATCGCCGCGTGGCGCAACGTTCGGGAGAACGCGCATGATTATCCACCACCCCTTCCTCGGCCCCTGCGACGCACAGGAATTCACCTATCTGGGTGATGCGTCTCTGATCGACCGGCCCGATGGCGTGACTGAAGGCGCAGAGGCGGCGTTCTATAACTACCAGTATCTGCGTGACAACCCGGCGGGGCTGCACCGCGAATTGTGGTTCCACGAACAAGGGGATCGGTCCTGGCTGGTCGTCACCCGCGACACGGTCACGCATGAAATTACATCGGTCGAACTGGCGCGCGATGTCGCGCGGGCGAAAGGGCGCAGCGCATGAGACTTCCCTCCGGCGGACAGATCGACCGCAGCAAGACCCTGCGTTTCACCTTCGACGGTGCGCATTATCGCGGCCATCCGGGCGACACGCTTGCGTCAGCACTTCTGGCCAATGGCGTGCGGCTGATGGGGCGGTCCTTCAAGTATCACCGCCCGCGCGGGCCTATCGCAGCAGGCAGCGAGGAACCCAACGCGCTTGTCACGCTTGGGCGTGGCGGGCGACAGGACCCCAACACCCGCGCCACGGTCGCGGAACTGTTTGACGGGCTGGAGGCGCGCTCACAAAACGCATGGCCCAGCCTGCGCTTTGATGCGATGGCCATCAATGACGGCCTGTCGCCTTTCCTGACAGCCGGGTTTTATTACAAGACCTTCATGTGGCCCGCTGCCTTTTGGGAAAAGCTCTATGAGCCGGTGATCCGCCGTGCCGCAGGTCTGGGAGCCATCAGCACAGACCCCGATCCGGACAGCTACGACAAGGGTTTCCTGCATTGCGATCTGCTGGTCATCGGCGCAGGGCCGTCCGGCCTGATGGCTGCGCTGACAGCAGCGCGCGGGGGCGCAAGGGTGATCCTCGCGGATGAAGATTTTACGCCCGGCGGACGGCTGAACGCTTCGGCGGAACACATTGACGGACAACACGCAACCGAATGGGCGGCAGAGGTGCTGGCCGAACTGTCAACCCTCCCCAATGTTCGCATATTGCCCCGCACCACCGTGTTCGGCGCGTTCGACCATGGCATCTATGGCGCTGTCGAACGGGTCTCGGACCACCTGCCCCAACCGGAGCCGGGCAAGCCGCGTCAAACCCTGTGGCGCATCTATTCCAAACGCGCGGTGCTTTGTGCGGGTGCCTTGGAACGCCCGATAGCCTTTGCCGACAATGACCGCCCCGGCATCATGCTGGCGGGCGCGCTGGCCGCCTATGCCCATCGCTGGGCGGTCAGCCCCGCAAGCCGCGTGGCAATCTTTACCAACAATGACAGCGGCCACACCACCGCGCGCGACCTGCTCGCGCTGGGTGTCGATGTGCGCGCCGTCATCGACACCCGCGCCGATGCCCCCAAGCTGGACGGAGCCGAGGTTATCGCGGGCGGCCAGATCACTGGCACGCGCGGGCGGCTGGGCCTGAGCGCCGTGCAGATCACCCGCACAGACGGGCGCAGGTATTGGCTGGAGGTGGGCGCGCTCGGCGTCTCTGGTGGGTGGAACCCCAATGTCGCGCTGTCGTGCCATCAGCGCGGGCGGCCCGTCTGGCAAGACGATATTGCTGGCTTCGTGCCGGGCGGCAATCCGCCCGTCGGCATGACCGTTGCCGGTGCGGCGGCGGGGCAGTTCGGCACACATGCCGCGCTCTCAAATGGCGCCGCGCAAGCCCTTGCCGCGCTCGGTGATCTGGGCATCCCAGCGCCTAAACCCGACCTGCCAAAAGCCGAGGATGCCCCCTACCGCATCACCCCTTTCTGGCATGTCGGCAGCACCAAGCGGGCTTGGCTGGATTTCCAGAATGATGTGACGGTCAAGGACGTGAAGCTGGCGCATCAGGAAGGGTTCCGCTCGGTCGAGCATCTGAAACGCTACACCACACTGGGCATGGCGACGGATCAGGGCAAGACCTCTAACCTTGGTGGTCTGGCTGTCATGGCCGAACTGACCGGCCAAAGCATAGAGGCCACCGGCACCACCATCTTTCGCCCGCCCTATACACCGGTGGCGATGGGAGCATTGGCGGGGCGATCCACCGGCGCGGATTTCAAACCAACCCGCAAGACCCCCAGCCATGTCTGGGCGTCGGAACAAGGCGCGACTTTTGTCGAGGTTGGCCAATGGCTGCGCGCGCAATATTTCCCGCAATCCGGGGAAACCCATTGGCGGCAAACCGTGGATCGAGAGGTCAACGCCACCCGCACCGGCGTTGGTATTTGCGACGTGACGACGCTTGGCAAAATCGACGTGCAGGGCGCGGATGCTGCGGCTTTCCTGAACCGCATATATTGCAACGCCTTTGCGAAGCTGGCTGTGGGCCGCGTGCGCTACGGGCTAATGCTGCGCGAGGACGGGATCGCCATGGATGATGGCACCGCCGCGCGTCTGGCTGAAGATCATTTCGTCGTCACAACCACCACCGCCAATGCCGTGCCGGTCTACCGCCACATGGAATTCGCGCGCCAGTGCCTGTGGCCGGATATGGATGTGCAGCTTATCTCGACGACCGAGGCTTGGGCACAGGTTGCCATCGCCGGGCCAAAATCGCGCGAGCTGCTAGAGCGTATTGTTGATCCCGCGCATGACCTGTCAAATGACGCCTTCCCCTTCATGGGCTGTGCAGACATCACCGTGTGTGGCGGGCTGCGGGCACGGTTGTTCCGCATCTCTTTCTCGGGCGAGTTGGCGTATGAGCTGGCCGTGCCCACCCGCTACGGCGACGCGCTGATGCGCCGCCTGATGGACAAGGGTGCCGATCTGGGCGTCACGCCTTATGGCACTGAAGCCCTTGGCGTCATGCGCATTGAGAAGGGGCATGCTGCGGGCAACGAGTTGAATGGCACCACCACCGCGCGCAATCTTGGGCTTGGCCGCATGGTCAGCACCAAGAAAGACAGCATCGGCGCGGTGCTGTCCCGCCGCGAGGGGCTGACCCAAGAGGACGGGCTGGAACTTGTCGGCCTGCGCGCGGTGAACCCGCAAAGCCAGATCCCGGCGGGCGCGCATATTCTGGAACCCGGCGCAGAAACCATTGCGGCCAACGATCTGGGCTATGCGACATCGGCTTGCTATTCGCCCACACTGGGCAGCTACATCGCCCTGGCCTTCGTCAAGGCCGGCAGCACGCGGATGGGTGCGCGCTTACGTGCCGCATCACCCCTGACCGGGGTGGATGTGCCTGTCGAAATCGTGTCGCCGCATTTTGTGGACCCGGAAGGAGAACGTCTCCGTGCATGATCTAGCCCCCATGACCCCGCTTGGCGCGACCACCCCCCGGCGCGACACCATCGGCGCGATCACGATTGCGGAAAATCCAGGCGTGGCGCTGGCCTCTGTTGCAGCAAGGCGTGGCCAGTCCACTGCTTGCACCACCGCTTTGGCCGAATGGTTGGGCGCACCCGCACCGGGCGTGGCAGAACACACCGGCAACGACATGGCCGCGTTCTGGCTTGGCCCGGACATGTGGATGCTGGAAGCACCGTTCACCACGCATGAGACCATGGTGCATGACCTTGCCCAGCGCCTGCAAGGTTTAGCCAGCGTGACCGAGCAAACCGACGCATGGGCGCGGTTCGATCTGTCGGGCGATGGGCTGGACAACATGCTGGCGCAGCTGACCAATCTGGACCTTGCTACCCTGCCCAAGCGTTTCGCGCGGCGCACCGTGATGGAGCATATCGGCTGCTATCTGCTGCGGCGGGATACTGGCTATAGCGTCTATGGTCCCCGCTCGTCTGCCGCCAGCCTGCATCATGCGCTATGCCTTGCGGCGGGTGCTCTATAGCTCGCGCAATTCGCTGACGAAATCATAGCGGTCGCCACGATAGGCCGAGCGGGTGAATTCCACCATCGTTCCATCGCGCAGGTAGCCACGCCGCTCGATCCGCAAAATCGCGGCACCGGGGGGCACGCAGAGATGCCCTGCCTCTTCTTCGGTCGCCAGCGATGCGGTAATGCGCTGCAAGCCCGTCACAGGCTTGTTGCCAAGTTTGTCCAGCGCGTCATAGAGCGACATGCCAACGCGACTCAGATCAGGCAGGAATCGCGCCGGAACCGTAGCCTGCTCCAGCGCCAAGGGTTCGTCATTAGCGGTTCGAATACGCAGGAACCGGGCCACTTGCGATGCAACCGGAAGGCCGAAGACAAGCACGTCTTCAGAAGAGGCCGGGGCCATGGTCTTTTCCAGCCAGACAGAGCCCGGCGTCATCCCCCGCCGCGCAAGATCGGCCGAGAAGCCTGCCAATAGCGCAGACGGCTGTTCGATGCGGGGCGCGACGAATGTGCCGGAGCCTTGCTTGCGCGACAGAACCCCCTCGCGCATCAGCAGTTCCAAAGCCTTTCGGACTGTCACGCGCGACACGCCCAGCTGTTCGGATAACTGCCGCTCGGATGGCAGCGCTTCGCCCACAGCGAAAGCCCCGCTGCGCAGTTGTTCGCGCAACAATGCGGCAAGGCGCACATAGAGCGGCGTTGAATCCGCCTTGCCCGATAAAAGTTCGGGCCGAAGCGTCATGCCTTTGCCTCCTCGACATTGCGCAGAACGCCTTGCGCCTTGTCCAAGGCGCGTTCGGCGGTGGGCAGGTCATACCCTTGCGCAACCAGAATCGCGGGTTTGATCTTCCATCCCGTTTGCTCCAATGCGGCTTGGGCTATCGGCGTATCGACCTGTGCCAGAGTTGCGACCATGCCGGTCGCGCGCCCCCGCAGCTTTATGTTCTGGGGCCGCATATCGACCATCAAGCCGCGATGGACATGGCCCAGCCGCAGCATGATTTGCGTGGATAACAGGTTCAGGATGGCCTTTTGCGCGGTGCCCGCCTTCATGCGGGTGGACCCGGCGACGGCCTCGGCCCCGGTTTCGGCCAGAATGCCATGATCGGCCACGGCGCACAGCACCGCATCCGGGTTGCAAGCAATGCCAACGGTCAGCGCGCCTGCCGCGCGTGCCGCCTTCACGACCTCTATTGTAAAGGGCGTGCGCCCGCTGGCGGCCAGACCAATGACCACGTCATTGGGCCCGATGGTATTGCTCTCGACCTGCGCGCGACCATCTTCGGCATTGTCCTCTGCGCCTTCAATGCCCAGCATCAACGCAGCCTCGCCCCCGGCGATCAGATACAGGGTGCGCGCTTCCGGCCAGTCATAAGTCGGACCCAGTTCGATCCCGTCCTGCACCGCAACACGAATAGAGGTGCCAGCCCCGGCATAGACCAGCCGCCCCCCCGCGCGCAGACGCGGCACCGCCGCCGCCACAACATCGGCCAAGGCAGGCAGGGCGGGGGCAATCGCGGCAATCGCCGCCATCTGCCCTTCCAGCATGGCGCGCAGGGCCGTCACATCATCCCATGTGTCGATGTCGCGGTAGCGCGGGTCGGCAAGTTCGGTCATGTCTGGTCCTTCAAGCAGGGGTCGGGTGCAGGCGTTGCCCGTTATCATCGAAATGAAAGGCGCGCGCCATATCGGGGCGCATGATAAGGCGGTCATTGACCGAATAGGCGTGTTCGCCGAACAAGCGCACCGTGACAAGCCCATGCGGGTCGGCATTGATGTAGACCAGCGTTTCACCGCCCAGATGCTCTACATGGCTGACCCGGCCGTCTATCCCCGCGCCGCTGTCGGACAGGGTAATGTGCTCGGGCCGAACGCCGACAGATTTGCCCGGCGCGCCAAGTGCAGAGGCATTCAGGAAATTCATTTTGGGGCTACCGATAAACCCGGCCACGAATTCGTTGGCGGGGTTGTTATACAGTTCCATCGGCGCGCCGACCTGTTCGATGCGACCGTCGCGCAGAACCACGATGCGGTCGGCCAATGTCATCGCCTCGACTTGGTCGTGGGTGACATAGACAATGGTTGCGCCCAATTCCCGGTGCAGGTTGGCGATTTCAATGCGGGTTTGCACGCGCAGGGCCGCGTCTAGGTTCGAGAGCGGTTCATCGAACAGGAACAGCTTGGGTTTGCGCACAATAGCGCGGCCAATGGCGACCCGCTGTCGCTGCCCGCCCGACAATTCGCCGGGACGGCGGGTCAGATAGGCCGATAGGTCCAGCATCTCGGCCGCACGGTCGACAGATTGCGCGACCTGCGCCTTGGGTTGGCCCGCCTGTTTCAGCCCCAGCCCCATATTGTCGCGCACGTTCAAGTGCGGGTAAAGCGCGTAGGACTGGAACACCATCGCGATCTCGCGTTGCGACGGCGGCGTGGTGTTAACCACCTGTCCGTCGATCAGAATGTCGCCCGAACTGATATCCTCCAGCCCCGCAATCATCCGCAACAGGGTGGACTTGCCGCAACCTGACGGCCCGACAAAGACGCAGAATTCCCCGTCCTTCACCTCTAGGTTCACGTCCCGGATCACATCGACCGTGCCGAAGGACTTGCAGGCGTTTTCTAGCTTTAGCTGTCCCATTCCGTCCTCATGGCTTCAGGCGCACGGGGGCACCGCTGCGCACGCTTTCATCTGCGGCAAGGCATATCGCAACCGAGCGCACGGCATCTTCGACATGTCGGCTTAGGTCGTCGCCTTGGTCAATCGCCCGCGCCATGGCGGCCGCTTGACGGTCGCACAAACCCTGATGGCCGGGGCTGTCGGGGAAGTTGCGTTTCACCTCCCCCTGCCCTGTGGGCGCGACAATGAGCTGGTCGGCGGCGGTGTGCCCTTCCACATCGGCGGACCCGATATCCTGCGGTGCTCGCAGGCTGACCGCACCGCCGGGGCTGACCACGTCTTTCACGAAATGCGCTGTTTCGGACATCATCGGTCCCCAGCCAGCTTCATACCAACCGCAAGAGCCATCGTCGAAGATGACCTGGAAATGCCCGTAATTATACATATCCGGCGCGATCTCATCGCTCAGGCGCAAGCCCATGCCGCGCACCTCCACAGGAGCGGCATCGGTGATCTGGCACATCACATCGACATAATGCACCCCGCAATCCACGATCGGCGGGGTCGATTGCATAAGCGCTTTGTGAATATCCCATGCCGGGCCGCTGGAACGCTGATTCAGGTTCAGACGGAATACATAGGGACCATGCAGCGCCCGCGCCTCGGCAATCAGCGCTTGCCATGTCGGGTGGTGGCGCAGGATATGGCCGACCATCAGCTTGCGGTGCGTTTCCATTGCCACCTGCGCGACACGCTTGCAATCGGCCACAGTGGTCGCCAAGGGCTTTTCCACGAACACATGCGCGCCCGCCTGCATGGATTTGACAGCAAGTGCCGCATGGCTGTCCGAATAGGTGGCGATGGCAACCATATCGGGGTTCAGACGCGCCAAAGCCGTCTCGAAATCATGCTCCAGTTCGATATGGGCCAGCGCATCGGGCAACGCGACCGGGCTACGGTTGACCAAGCCCACCAGTTGATAGGCAGGGTCGGCAGCATAGGCCAGCGCATGGCTTTGCCCCATCTGCCCAAGACCCACGACAAGCACACGGATCATTTGACGGCCCCTTTCGTAATGCCCCGGATCAACTGACGCGAGAAGATCAGATACAGCACCACCACCGGGAAGATCGCCAAGGACAGCGCCGCCAGCACCGCGTTCCAGTCGGTCACGTATTGACCAAGGAAGATCTGGCTGCCCAGCGTCAGGGTCTTGGTGGCTTCTCCCGGCGCCAGGATCAGCGGGAACCACAGGTCGTTCCAGATCGGTATCATGGTGAACACAGCAACAGTCGCCATGGCAGGCCGCACCAAGGGCAGCGCAATTGTAAAGAAAATGCGGTATTCACTCAGACCGTCGATCCGGGCGGCGTTCTTCAGATCATCCGACACCTGCCGCATGAATTCCTGCAAGATGAACACGGCCAACGGCAAGCCCTGCGCGGTATAGACCAACACAAGCGAGGTGAGCGTATTCACCAACCCCGCCGCGACCATGATTTCCAGAATGGCCACCGTGCCCAGACGAATGGGGATCATGATACCCAGCGCCAGATACAGACCCATCAGCAGATTACCGCGAAACCGGTATTCCGCCAGCGCGAAGGCTGCCATCGCCCCGAACAGCAGCACAAAGAACAGCGATACCACGGTCACGATCATACTATTCTGAAAATACAGCAGGAAATTCCCCTGCTCCAGCACGGTCTGGAATCCGATAGGGTCAAAGGTTTCGGCCGTTGGCAACGCCAGCGGGTCGTTAAAGATCGCGCGGCGCTGCTTCACAGAGTTTATCAGGATCAGGAATACCGGATAAAGCGCAAGGATCGTATAGGCGATCAGGATGACATGCGCGGCGGCGGTGCGGCCAAGGTTTCCCCGCGCGGATGTGATCGGGTTGCTCATGCTCGCCCCCTAGAACTGATACCGCCGCAGGCGCGTCTGCACCCCGAACAGGTAGATGGATACGCCCACAAGGATGATGGCGAACATCACGGTCGCCACGGTTGCGCCCATATGCGGGTCGCCCAGTTGCAACTGGAACCCAAAGAACGTGCGGAACAGGTATGATCCCAGAATATCGGTGGTGAAATTCGGGCCAGCCAGCGCGCCTTGGGTGACATAAATCAGGTCGAAGGCGTTGAAATTGCCAACGAAAGTCAGGATGGAAATGATCCCGATGGTGGGCAGGATCAGCGGCAGCTTGATCTTCCAGAACTGGCTTGCGCCGGTAATTCCATCCATCTCGGCGGCTTCCAGAACCTCGTCGGGGATAGACAGAAGCGCCGCATAGATCAGCATCATCGGGATGCCCACGAATTGCCAGACAGAGATCAGCGCCAACGTAGTCAACGCCGATTCTTCCAGCCCCAACCATGGCGCGAACCAATTGCCCAGCCCCAGCGCATCCATGAAGGTCGGGGCCACGCCCCAAAGCGGTGACAGGATCAGCTTCCAGACAAAACCCACGATCACGAAACTCAGGATTGCCGGGATGAAAATCGCGGTGCGGTAGAACGCGGCGAAGCGCAGTTTCGGTGTGGACAGGATGGCCGCCAGCGCAATGCCGATGGGGTTTTGCACCAGCATATGGATGATGAAAAACCACAGATTATTGCCAGTCGCGTTCCAGAATGCATCGGACCAGCGCCGATCACCAAACAAGGTCTGGAAGTTCTGCAAGCCCACGAAAATCCGCGAGCCGTCCTCTGCGCGGGTGAACAGCGACAGGTTCAGCGTGCCGAATAGCGGGATTATCATGATCGCGGTGTAGATCAGCACGGCAGGTGCCAAAAACACGACAATATGCCACCGAAACGGTCTTTTGCGGGCACGGTCGGACATGTGGCAACCTATGGCTGGAAAAGGAACGGGCAGCCCTGCGACGGGCTGCCCAAGGCCGGCTTACTGCTGCGGCGCATACCAAGAGGCAAGACCCGCCTGCATCTGGGCTGCCGCATCCGCCGGGGTTTGACCGCCCCGGATCACGTTGGCCGACGTGCCCCAGCTTTCGTTCGACAGGTTCGGCGTGCCGCGCGACAGGATCTGGTGGAAGGGCCGGATAGAGCTTTCGCAATCGCCGCGCCAGCTAATGAATTCCTGCGCCAACGAGTCGTCGAGCGTGACTTCGGCATTCGACAGCGGGAAGAAACCCGGCACTGCATTGGCAAAGAGCGTGGCGAATTCGCTGCTGCCCAGCCAGTTCAGGAAGGTGCGGCCGGCTTCGGCATTTGGCGACGCTGCGTTCAGTCCCATGCCCATATCGGTATGGTCAGAGATGTAGCAGGTATCGCCCGCATTCTGCACCGGCGGCGGGAAGGCCCCCATCTCGAAATCGGCCAGTGAGCGGAAGCCGGCAATCTCCCACGACCCCGATGGATAGATCGCCGCGCGGCCCAGCGTGAACAGGTTTTGGCTGTCCGGGTAGCTTTGCGATTCAAAGCCGCGGCCCAGATAGTCGGACCATCGCGCCAACTGCTCGAACGGAGCGACGAATTCGGCATCTGTCAGCTTGGCGTCGCCCGCGATCAGGGCGTTGCGGCCTTGTTCGCCCATCCAGTAGTTCGGCCCGATATTGGCATAGCCCATCGTCGCCGCTTCCCACTGGTCATTCACACCCATCGCCATGGGGATATACGACCCATCTGCCGCGATTGCATCCAGCACAGCGAAGAATTCATCAACGGTGGTCGGCTCTTCAAGCCCCAACTCGTTGAAGGCGTCCGCGTTGTAGATGAAGCCATGAATGACCGACGCCATCGGCACGCAGAATTGCTGACTGCCGTCATCGGTGGACCAAGCCGATTTCGCCACGTCGGAATAATTGGCCATGCCGTCCAAGTCAGTCAGGTCGGCAAGCTGGCCTTTCTGAAACAAAGCCAGCGACGCGTCGAACGCGCGGCAGGTCACGATGTCACCCGCCGTGCCCGCATCCAGCTTGGAATTGAGCGCCGAGTTGTATTGCGCGGGCGCGGTCGGCTGGAAATCGAGTTTGATGCCCGGATGTGCCGCCTCGAAAGCCGGAATGATCTGGTTGCGCCAGATCGAGATATCGTCGTTGCGCCAGCTTTCGATCGTCAGCGTTACGTCTTGCGCCATAAGCGCGGTGCCGCTGAGCAGGAATGCCGCCGCGGTGAGAGTTGTCTTGCGTGCTGTCATTGATTGGAACCTCCCTGTTACCAAGGACACCGCCACGCCCTGCCAAAGCATATGACAAGCTGGCAACACCCCCTACCCGCCATGTAATGCCAAATGAATACCACTTGTCTAGTCTTTTCTCTTCCGCAAGACTGAAAGGGTTTAAATCATACAGCGGAATAATAGCATATTATAGCATAATATGTTGAATATATAAGAAAATAATTTACCCAACAGCCCAAAGATCAATCAGTCGGGCCAGCGATACCCTCTGTGCATATACCCTTCCCTTTTGGTATTACTATGGTATTAGTCATACCAAAGAGGTAAGACATGACGCTGTTGATCGGCCTGGATGGAGGTGGCACTGGAAGCCGCGCGCGCGCTCTGCGTGACGGGGGCAAAGCAGGTGCCGTGTTTGAAGGCGGCAGCGCCAACATCCATTCCGACCCTGACGGCGCAGAGCAGCGTATTGCCGAACTTTTGGCCCGCGTGCTCCAGGCAGAGGGGCATAACGATCCGTTGGACCCGGACTTGCAGATTGTGATGGGCCTTGCCGGAGCATCGGAATCAGGTGCGGCCGCGCGATTGAGCGCAGCGCTGCCCTACCTGAACGTGACAGTATTGGGCGATATCGACATATCGCTGTCAGGTGCATTCCAAGATAGCGATGGAATCGTGATGGCCGTTGGCACAGGCTCTGTCCTGGCGCGGCAGTCGCAAGGGCAGATGCAGCGTATTGGCGGCTACGGCTTTGCACTGGGGGACGAAGCTGGCGGCGCTTGGCTGGGGCAGCGCGCCTTAGCCGCAGCTTTGCATGTGCGCGATGGTCTGACCGAAGACGGCCCCCTGGCGCGTGCAACATGGGCAAGGTTTGAAACCTTACCGGCGCTGCTGGACTTCACCAGCACAGCGCGCCCCTCGGATTACGCAACGCTTGCGCCGCAAGTGGTCGTGCTGGATGCCGCAGGCTGCCCGCTTGCGCGCGCTATCCTTGACGAGGGTTGCGCCTATCTGCTGCGCGCGATCCGCCACTTGCAGGCAGGCGACCCGGCTGTGCCGGTCGCGGCCACGGGCGGGCTGGGCGCGCTTTTGCTCGAACGAATTTCCCGCCATGCCAGCCCGGCGCTGAACGTGACGACCCCGCGCGGAACCGCTTTGGACGGTGCGCTGTGGCGCGCCGGCCAGCTTGCCGCAACC
Organism: Roseinatronobacter domitianus; assembly: GCF_023336755.1. Taxonomy (GTDB): domain Bacteria; phylum Pseudomonadota; class Alphaproteobacteria; order Rhodobacterales; family Rhodobacteraceae; genus Roseinatronobacter; species Roseinatronobacter domitianus. The sequence continues at coordinate 54,162 of NZ_JALZWP010000017.1, forward strand.
AAAGGACAGACATCATGACCCAGACCCATATGGCGCGCGAGATCGCCGAGATACCCGGCCTTGTCGAAAGTCTGTTGACGCAGAACGCAGAGACCTTGACGGATATCGGCCGTGCCATGCGCGCACTCGATCCGCAGCTTTTGACCACGGTTGCACGCGGATCATCCGATCACGCGGCAACCTATCTGAAATATGCCTGCGAAATCCTGACAGGCGTGCCGGTTGGGTCTGTTGGCCCGTCAGTTGCGTCTGTCTATGGTGCAAAGTTGCGATTGCCGCGCACGGTCAGTGTCGGCATTTCGCAATCGGGCCGCAGCCCCGATATCGTGACCATGACACGCGCAAGCGCAAGCGCGGGGGCCACAACCCTTGCCATCACCAACCACCCAGATGCACCGCTAGGGGCGGATGCAGATTTCTGCCTGCCGTTAGGATGCGGACCAGAGCAAAGCGTGGCCGCGACCAAAACTTTCGTGACCTCGGTGGTTGCGGCGCTTGCAATGTTGGCCCATTGGGCCGAGGATTCCGCTTTGAAAGCCGCGCTGGCACGGCTTCCAGAGGCGTGCGAGGCGGCCCTGTTGCAGGATTGGGCGCCCTTGGCCGACCGCTTAGTGCGCGCGCCGGCGCTTTATGTCCTTGGGCGTGGTCCCGGCTACGCCATTGCGTCCGAGATCGCGCTGAAATTCAAGGAAACCAGCGCGCTCCATGCCGAAGCCTATTCGGCGGCAGAGGTATTGCATGGGCCGTCCGCACTGGTTGAACGCGGCTTTCCGGTGCTGGGGCTGATCTTCGACGATGCCGCCCGCGACGGGTTCCGCGACACCGCTGCCCGTCTGGCGGGGCAAGGGGCCGATGTCTTTGTCACCGACAGCGTCCTGGGCACCACGGCCCTGCCACGCACCGCAGCAATACACCCGTTGCTGGACCCGCTTCTAAGCGTTGTCAGCTTTTATGTCTTCATCGAAGCCTTGGCACGGCGGCGCGGTCTGCAACCTGACACGCCACGCCATTTGCGCAAAGTGACAGAGACGGTCTGATGCAACGGGCATTGCGGGCAGAGCGGATATTCGATGGCTGGCGCATCTGGCACGGACACGCGCTGCTGCTGGATGGACCCGGTGTCATCGGCATCGTCAAGCATGTTCCCAAGGATGTGCCCGTGACCGATCTGGGGGACGGGGTGCTGGCGCCCGGTTGCGTGGATTTGCAGGTCAATGGTGGTGGTGGCGAGATGGTCGGCGCGGACACCAATGTCGCGCAGCTTGCACGCATCTGCGCCACGCATCGCGCGCTTGGCGCAACCAGCATCCTGCCCACCCTGATTACCGACACGCCAGAGGTCACAGCCCGCGTCATAGACGCAGCGCGCCATGCCACCGCCAAGGGCCTTCCCGGGTTTGCAGGGCTGCACCTTGAAGGACCGCATCTGGACCCGGCCCGCCATGGCGCGCATGATCCGGCCCTGATCCGCCCCATGCAAGACGCTGACCTTGTTATTCTGGAACAAGCCGCCAAAGAACTGCCTGCCTTGCTTGTGACGGTCGCGCCCGCTGCCGCCACTGCGCAACAGATTGCCCGCTTGCGGGCAGCAGGCGCGGTGGTCAGCCTTGGCCATGCCGACTGCACCGCAGAGCAGGCCCGCGCAGCCTTCGCCGCCGGGGCGCGCTGCGTCACGCATCTGTTCAACGCCATGAGCCAGCTTGCCAATCGCGCGCCCGGCCTTGTGGGGGCAACGCTGTGCAGCGAAGTGCACGCGGGGATCATTGCCGACGGCATTCATGTCGCGGCCGACCCCTTGCTGATCGCCCTTCGCATGATGGCACCTGACCGGCTGTTCCTGGTCAGCGATGCTATGGCCGCGGCAGGCAGCGCGGCTGAGTCATTCCCGCTGAACGGACGTCAGGTCTTTCGGCGGGATGGGCGCCTGACATTGGCCGACGGCACGCTTGCAGGGGCGGATATCACCTTGCCGCAATCTGTGGCGCATCTGATCGGCTTGGGCGTTCCCATCGAGCGCGCGCTCGCAATGGCAGGCCGCATCCCGGCCGATGTGATCGGGGCACAGCATCTGGGCCGGTTCAGCGCAGGCGCACAAGCCGATATCGTGCTGTTGGACCATACCGGTCAGCTGCAACAGGTCTGGACCGCACAAGAAGCGGCCCAACTAACCGCCTAAGCCCGATTGACCCGCCAGAGCATATCTAGACCACCATCCCCTCGGGTGGGTTGTCGAGCAGATCACGAAGGCGGGCAATCGCGCTTTCGAACCGGGGCAGAGGAATTTGCGCGTTTATCCCGATCCGCACAGCATGGGGCAACCGAGCATCACGCAACGCAAAATCCTCGGCAGAGCGCAATTGCACCCCCCGGCCAGCGGCAGCCTTGGTGAACGAACCAGCGCGCCACCCATCGGGCAGGTTCAACCACAGGAACGGAATGTCATCCCCCCAACGCAGATCATACCCGCCAAGCCCATTTACCGCCACGCGCGTATAGCGTTGCAACTGTGCGCGGATCTTCTCTGCAATCTCGGCCGTTTCAGGACGCAACAACACATCCTCTGTCAAATCGGCCAGCGGGCGGGCCAGCCCGAAAAACCCATGCTCTGCGGCCCGGCGCAAGGTGCTGGCATGCGCGCGCGGGGCAACCGCAAAACCAATCCGCAAGGCCGGGGTCAAGGATTTCGACAGCGACGAAACATACCACCCCAGATTGGGCAAGAGCGCGCGGTAGCTGGATGCGCGCGCATCCCCGACACGGTAGCAATCGTCCTCCAGAATGTGCAAGCCAAGCTGCGCCGCGACCTCTGCTATCTGCACGCGTCGCGACTGTGGCGTGAAAATGCCGGTCGGGTTGTGAACCTCCGGGCAGGTGCATAAAAGCTGCGCATCATGCTTCTGTGCCAGTTCGGCCAACGCTTCGGGAATGATGCCCTGCGCATCCATTGGAACAGAGACAACATCGGCCCGTAGCAACTGTGCTGCACGACGAAAACCGGGATAGGTCAGTTCTTCTAGCAAAACGACAGGCTTGCGCCCGTGCAAGACCGATTGCATCACCAGCGACACGCCCGATTGCCCGCCATGCGACAGCACAAGATCCTCGTGGTCGATAGGGCCGAGCGCGGCCCCCGACAGCCAGTGCAAGACGGCATGGCGTGCCGGCTCAAAGCCACTGCGTGAAGGGTAGGCCAGCAGGTCGCGCGGTGGGCGGCTTCCCAACCTTGCAAAGGCATCATGGATCAGCGCCACCTGTCCCATATCCGGCAACGCCGTGGCGAACAGACTGACTTGGTCATCTGCTTCGGCCTCTGCCGCCAAACCCGCATCAAACCAAGGCTCCGGCACGAATTGCACAGGCGGGCTGGGCTGCGCGATGAAGGTGCCGCGCCCGACCTGACCTTCGGTCATTCCTTCATCGGTCAAGGCCGCATAGGCACGCGCAACCGTGCCCGGTGTCATATCCAGCTTCCAGGCCAGGTCGCGGACCGGCGGCAGTTGATCGCCCGGTGCAAGTGCGCCCTTTGCGATCGCAGCGTGGATGGCGGCGACCACATCGCGAAACTTGGAGCGCCCGCCGCCCGGCATGTAATGTGCCAAAATTGTATCCATAACAATGTTTCCTTGGACAGAGATGCGGACTCTTTGTATCGTTTTAATATCGAAACACCTCGTATTGTGTCAATACAAATGAAGGAGCCACACCATGACACAGACCATGAATCGCACCGCCCTGGCCTATCTGACAGCAGCGACGACGCTGCCTGCCGGCTCTGTTCTGGCGCTGCGCGTGGCTGTGAACCTGGCGAAATGGTCCGAACGCCGCTGCACGCGCGCCGCGCTTGGCAAGCTGGATGCCCATGACTGGCGCGACATCGGCCTTACCGAAGGCCAAGCCCTGCGCGAAACACAAAAACCATTCTGGCGCGCCTAAGCGCCACCCTGTTCTCTCTGACCTAGGCGCGGCATGTCCGCGCCATTTTTTTGGCGTGTCAGACCGCCGCGGAAAGAGTATAGCAGCGCCCATGACACTGTCGCGCTACATGCCAAAGACCATTCACTCACTCACTGAAACTGCGTTCGACACGGTAATAGACGTGCGCGCGCCGTCGGAATTCGCACAAGATCATGTGCCCGGCGCCATCAACCTGCCGGTTCTGTCCGATGCCGAACGCGCACAAGTCGGCACGATCTACAAGCAAGATAGCCCATTCACAGCGCGCAAGCTTGGCGCGGCACTGGTTGCGCGCAACGCGGCCCATCACCTGCAAACCGCGCTGGCCGACAAGCCCGGAGGCTGGCAACCGCTGGTCTATTGCTGGCGCGGCGGGCAGCGATCGGGGTCATTCGCTACGATCCTGTCGCAGATCGGGTGGCGTGTTTCAGTGCTGGACGGCGGCTACAAATGCTGGCGCAGTATGGTCAGCGCAGAGCTGTATGACACCCCCTTCCCCGCGCAGGTGGTGCTGCTCAGCGGGGGCACAGGCACCGGCAAAACCGACATCTTGCACCACGCCGCGACATACGGCGCACAGATAATCGACCTAGAGGGGATGGCCGAGCATCGCGGATCGGTTTTCGGAGCGACAGGCGCGCAACCTTCGCAAAAATTGTTTGAGACGCGGTTAGCCATGGCAATCGCCGCACTCGACCCGGCCCGGCCAGTGCTGATCGAAGCCGAGTCGAATCGCATCGGCTCCATTCGCTTGCCGCCCGCCATCTGGGAGGCCATGCGCGACGCCAGCGTGATCGAGATAACCGCGTCGCTCGCAGACCGCGCCGCGTATATCGCCCATCGTTACGAGGAAATCGCCCAAGATCGCGCGCTGCTGGGGCAGATTCTCACAAGTCTGCGCAAATACCATTCTGAAGCACAGATTGAGGAATGGCAGGTCATGGCCGCACACCCCACACAACTGGCCCAAAGCCTGATCGCCGAGCATTACGACCCGCGCTATGCCTGCGTGTCCCGGGCTCCATCGGAAACGCATCGTATTGTAATGGACAACCTATCGCTTGATGCCCTGAAAGACGCCGCAAACCGAGTTTGCACCGCCCTCTCAATGATGGTGCCAAATTCTTGAAAGCGGCCCTCCGTGGGGGCTTGACGCCCCCGGCGGGCTAACTTAAACGCACTCTCGATCTGGCGGAGTAGCTCAGTTGGTTAGAGCAGCGGAATCATAATCCGCGTGTCGGGGGTTCAAGTCCCTCCTCCGCTACCATCACTCCCCCCACATGGGCCGGCACAACACCGATAACGGATTGAATCCGTCCGGTTACTTTAATTTTAATTCCTTGATATACGATAGAAAAAGCTGCGGTCCTCACAATGATCCTGTGAAGCCTTTCAACCGGTCATTGGTCAAATTGGCACTCAGGTCGGCGTTGTCGCATAACTCACGCCCAATGGATGCTTTCCCTTTCCCCGTCGGTATCACGCCACGCGAACGATCTTGGCGGTGCCGACGTCGTAAAGCGGTTCATCCGGGCGACCTGTATCTGGATTTTTGCGGCTTGGCGAACGGCGACGATGCGTTCGCCAAAGGTCATGAGCCACCACATCGTCGCCTCGATCCAGCGTCGGACGTGCGTCCCAGTCCAGCACCGCCAACTCGAGCAAGCTGGCCAGTATTCCGGTGGTTTGACGAAGCGGCAGTTTGAACAGCACCCTGATGCTCAGGCAGAACTGGATCGCGGCATTCTAGACGACCGCAGGCCGACACCGCAGCTGCCGTTGGGTGGCGCGTGTTGGGTCATCTTCTTTTCCAGCCATATCAACAGCGAACCGCGCTTGCACAGAGAAGCTGTTTAGCTGGACCCGTTTGCGGGCGGGGGATGGCTTTTGCTCATGCAGATCATCCAACCGCTGGGCTCGCGATCTAAATCTGCCAACATCAGTGCTGTGCAACAACGCCGCTTCCGGCCCGTATCTTACCGCCTTTGATTGGCGAACCTCTTCCTCGGCGTCGACTGATGGAGACATATGAACCATCTGGGGCGTTGCACATGACCAGCAGACCGCCAGAGGCGCGGCTGCTTTTCATAACCATCATCACGACGCCCATGCTAAATATCATGCCGGGACACGGAGCATAGAGGCTGGGGGTAAATGCAGCCCCTCCCACTCCAATGCGGATGCGCCATGGTTGAACCAGAACCGCGACTTTCCGTCGGACCTTGTGCGCAACGCGGATGGCAGATCGCGCGTGGCAATGCCTTGGGCTGCGCATAAATCGCTCAAGATCGAGAATAGCGTTGCATCGGACGGCCACCCGCCCAGATAATACAGCCCACCCGCGCGCACCATTGCTGCGCGGTTGTCTTCGCGCAAGAGCACAACCACGGCCTTGCCCTCCAGTTCTTCTGCCCAATGCACGAATTGGCCACCATTCGCCAAGGGTAGCGCGCTGCCCGGCGGCAGGCTTTCCACCCGCGCGACGCGGGCATCCAGCCCCGGCAGGGATGGTCCAAGATCGGGCGGTATACTGAAATCGGGCCGCCGCGAATTTGCGCGGGGACCAAAAACCACCGCACCGGAACAGCTTGGCAGCGCCGCGCGCAAAGTGTCGGGCAGTGTGAACAGACCCGGTGCCAGAACCAGCTTCCACTGCGACAGGTCATCCGTGTCGGGTGAGATAATGTCGATGTTCAGGCCCATGCGCCGCAACGCCCGATACCATGCGAAGCAAAGGCGGAAGTAATCGAAATCCGCGCCTTGGGGCTGCGTGTCCCACGCCCATGCGCTGGCATAATCAAAGACCAACGCAACATCGGCCGGTGCGGCTTGCGCCATGGGCGCATCAGCCAGTTCACGCGCGACCGTCTCGACCTCTGCCAGCCCCGGCGCGGGTTCGCTATCGGGGCGCAAGAGACCCGCATGCATTTGTTCTTGCCCAAAGGGGGCTTGACGCCAACGAAAATACAAGACGGCTTCGGCCCCGTGGGCAAATGCTTCCCATGTCCAAAGGCGGACCATGCCGGGCAGCGGTGCGGGGTTGTATGGAGCCCAGTTCACCGGGCCGGGTTGTTGCTCCATCACCCACCAGCGCCCGCGCCCAACGGCCCTGTAAAGGTCATGGTGAAAGGCCTGAAAATCGGGATCGCCTTGGCGCAGGAAATCTGCTTTATGCGCGTCCGTCGCTTCCAGTCGGTCCGATAAAAAACCGATCGGGTAGCTGTCCCAAGATGCGATATCCAGATCAGCACCAACCGCGTAATGATCGAACTCGGTGATCCGGCCCATATAGTTATGGGCAACGGGCGCGCGCGTATAACGGCGCAATATGTCGACCTGCGCGCGGTTGAAAGCAACCACCTGATCTGACGCAAAACGCCGAAAATCCATCACATGCGCGGGGTTGGCTTCGGTTACGGTCAGGTTCGGCAGGTCGATCTGGTCGAAACCGGAATACTCCATCGACCAGAACACATTGCCCCAAGCCCGGTTCAGCGCGTCAGGGCTTTGGTAACGCTGCGCCAGCCAGTCGCGGAACGCAGCGCGCGCGGCGTCGGAATAACTGAGGATCGTATCGTGGCACCCATATTCATTATCGGTCTGCCAGGCGGCCACATGCGGGTTCGCGCCGTAGCGTTCCGCCAGCAACGCCACGATCCGCTTGCACTCCGCCAGATATCCGCGATGGCTGAAACAGTAATGCCGCCGTGATCCGAACTTACGGGGACGACCTGCTGCATCGACGGCCAGCATGTCGGGATGGCGGTCCAACATCCAGCGCGGAGGCGTGGCCGTGGGCGTGCCCAGAACAACCTTCAGCCCGGCGCGGCCCAGAACGTCAATGGCGCGGTCCAGCCAGTCGAAGTCCAGCTTGCCCGGCGCAGGTTCCAGCCGTGACCATGCAAATTCTCCGATGCGCACCCAAGTCAGACCGCTGGCAGCCATGCGTGCGGCATCCTCCGGCCATTGCGTTTCCGGCCAGTGTTCGGGGTAGTAGCAGACACCAAGGCTGCGGGTCATGTCAGGCTCCGTTGCGGTTGAAACTGTATCGCGTGATATGGCGATAGACATCGCGTGCACGCCATGTGGCATCGGGTCGGATCAGGGTGGCGCGCTCAGAGCTGCGATCCTAGACCCTCCAGAGCTTGTCGAAAATGCCCTTGGCCCCGCGGTGCAAGCCATGCGCAAGGGGCGCGCAGCACGATAGCTGATGCGTTACGCCGTTCAACACGAAACGCGCCTTTGAAAAGCTGCTCGCACAGGGACCGACATTGGCCCCGAAATAGCGCACCGGCCCCGCATTTCACACAAGGTGGTCGCCCACCGCACCAGCGGATACACAAGCCTATTCCGGCGCGCATCCTGCACGAGTACACCAAGCGACAGCAGATAGGCACGCAGCCCGCGACCCCTCAGGCACAGGCGATGAACAGGTTGCCCCACTCCCACTTGACCGCAGGACTCAAAGGTCAAGATGCACCCGGTGCTCGGCCAGACCTCGTACCGGCACAGGCGCGGCAAAGCTTGCGCCGTCCAGTTTGGTTGGTTTTGTGCGGCCTTGTTGTGCGGTTGTGCAAAACAGGGTTTGCAGATCTGGTCCTCCGAAAGCGGGGCAGGATGTGTGCGGTGCGGGAAGTTCTACGGTGT
>NZ_JALZWP010000018.1 GCF_023336755.1 Roseinatronobacter domitianus
GGAGAGTAGCTCACCGCCAAACCTGATAATCAACCAGTCCATAATACCAACGCGGGGTGGAGCAGCCAGGTAGCTCGTCAGGCTCATAACCTGAAGGTCACAGGTTCAAATCCTGTCCCCGCAACCAAATATCTCAAATAAAACAAATGCTTAGCCTGAGGTATATTTATACCACAGTCCATTATGCGTTTTACATCAACGCCACATCAACACCAGAACAGAAAAACAGCATTCGCCTGCACTGGCGTGCATTCGCCCGCATTCGGCGGCATTCGCGGGCATCACGCCCGGCTTGTCACAGCACCGCGTGTTGTGTAGATTACCAAGTCATACTTGGAGTCTGCCCATGACAGTCAAAACCACGCTCAGTTTCACCGATCGCCATCATCGTTTTCTGACCGACAAGGTCGGCGAGGGCGTCTTCGCCTCGCAGAGCGCGGCTGTGGCTGCGGCGCTTGAGCAGATGATCCGCGATGAAGAAGAGCGCGCGATCGCGCTTGATGCGATGGCCGAAGAAATCCGCGCACGCATGCGAACTCCACCAGCGGAATATGTTGATCCTGAGGGCGCCTTCGCGGCGGTCCGCGCCCGTATCGGCGTCGCGCGGCAGGGATGACGTATCGCATCCGGTTTCACCCGGCTGTGGCGGATGACTTGGCATCGATCGCGGAGCTGATCGCCAATTACGCCGGGCCAGAGGCAGCCCAGCGGCGGCTGTCCGAGATTGAGGCCGTAATTTCCAGTCTGGCTGACACCCCCCTGAAAGGGAGCGTGCGGTCGGAAATCGCTCCGGGTCTTCGCGCTATTCCGGCAGGACGCAAAGCCGTCATTGCTTTTACTGTCAACGAGGCCGAGCGCGCGGTTCTGGTGCATGTCATCAGCTATGCGGGATCAGATTGGATCGCGCGCAGCACTGCGCGAGGGCGTTAGGGGATGGCAAAGACACCAGCACATAAATGGGCGTTCAAGCCGGGGATGCGTGCGGGCGTCTATAGCTGGAAGTCATCAGCCAAGGCCATCGATCGATTGAAATCTGCCAGCTCCGAGATCCGGGCTGTTGCGCGGGTCGACCCAGTGACCGCCGCCGAGGGCGTGATCGCGCTGGCCCAGCGCATCTGGCCTGCTTTCGAGCATATCGACACCTCGTCGGGCGCGCTTGGCAATGCCGTGCGCCGTACGCTAGAGGAGTTGCTGCCAGTACTGATAAGCGCACCCTCCGACGAGAAAACTCGCGCGAAGTGGCTTGAGCAGTTGCGCGAAGCGATCGAGGATGACGGCGTGGATTATCTTGCGCCGATCGCGCATAGCTTTGGACAGATTGCGGCATACCCCGCCCTGATGAACCTGCATGCCGACAGGGATCTCGACATGATCGAGGCCGCGTGGTCCGATCATGAGCGTTTCATTCATGTCGCAACGGCCTCGCTGACGTTGTCCTGTTTGTTGGAGGCGGGGCGTCATGACGAGTTGCTGGCGCTTCTGGCACGCAAGAAGACGCACCTGTGGTTCGACGAGAGGTTTGGCGCCGAGGCGCTGCTGCGCCAGGGGCTTGAAGACGAGGCCCTCGCCTATGCCGAAGGCCTGCTTCAGGGCGACCGTCGCCCATGGGGTCATGCCGAGATTGCCCAATTCTGCGAACGCATTCTGGTCGGGCAGGGGCGTGATGATGAAGCCTATCGGCGCTTCGGCCTGCCATCGGTCTCGGGCAACACGTATCTCGCGATGTGGCGCGATCTGGTGAAGCGCTATCCCGATCTCGATGCACGCCAGATCCTCAGGGACCTGATGGAAAGTCATGGATCACAGGGCAAGTGGTTTGCCGCAGCCAAGACAGCGAAGTATCTCGACATTGCGCTCGATTGCGCTGCGCAGCCTGATGCAGCACCCGCGACGCTCATTCGCGCGGCTCGGGATTTTGCGATCAAAGAGCCAGCGTTCGCTGCACAGGTTGGCTTGCATGCAATCTCGCATCTGCTGGCTGGCCGCGGATATGAGCCGAGCCCCTTCGATATCGATGAGGCCGTCGGGCATGTCATGGCAGCTAGCGCGCGGATAGGGCAGGAGGATCAGGTGCTGCGGGAGCTCAAGAGACTCGCAGCAAATTCGGCAGTTGATGTAAGGATGTCAGGACGGTTGCAATCCTGCATTGCAGACCTTGAAAAGAGCCTCGGCTAGGGGATCGGACACCTGAAATGCGCTGCGCCTGCATCACCCCGGGTTGCTGTCTTTGCAAGATGACGGAGTCCGCGGCTTCAGCTAAGCTGCCAGTATGAAATTCGCTTTTTACGACTTAGAGACCACCGGCATTTCGCCCGCCTTCGATCAACCCCTGCAATTCGCCGCCATTCTGACGGATGGTGAGTTCAGGGAGATCGAGCGGGTCAATCTGCGGTGCCGGATCGCCCCGCATATCATCCCGTCTCCTTGGGCGCTGGCAGTAACCGGTGTGCGCCCAGCGCAGTTGACTGATCCCAGCTTGCCAACCCTATTTGAGTTCACACAGGAAATCGGCGCGTTGATAGAGCGCTGGTCACCCTCGATCTGGACAGGGTTCAACAGCATTCGTTTCGACGAGGAAATGCTGCGCCAGGCCTTTTATCAGAACCTGCAGCCCGATGTGTTCGCCACCCAGTTCAATGGAAATTCGCGCTTCGACGTGCTGACAGCGCTATATGCTGTCTGGTATCGCCAGCCTGATCTGTTCGACTGGCCCGTCGATCCCGATGGCCGGGTGCGCTTCAAGCTGGACCGTATCGCGCCGCTGAATGGCTTCGCCGCGCACAATGCGCATGACGCGCTCGGCGACGTCGAGGCGACCATCCATGTCGCCCGCCAGATCGCCCAGCGCGCCCCGGCACTCTGGGCGGAGCTGCTTGCCAACCGCGATAAGGCGCATGTCCATTCGAGTCTTGCAACCTTCCAGCCGATGGCACTGGTTGAGCGGTTCGGGGGCGGCCTGCCGCGCGCAACCGTCGGCTGTTTCTGTGGAACCTCACCCAGCAATCCCAATCAGGCGGCGTTCTTCGATCTGGATGCTGCTGACCCGGCCGATCTCCTGGTGGCGGATGCCGCATGCCTTTTCGCAGCTGTCGATGCCACACCGAAGGTCATCCGTTCTGTAACGGTCAACAAGTCGCCCGCCTTGCTATTTGTGCCGACGCCCAGCGCCGAGCAGTTGCGCCGCGCCGAGGCAATCGCGAACGCGCCCGAGTTCCGGACGCGGGTAGGGCAGGCTCTGGCTGCGCGCTTTCCCGAGGATCCTGCTGCCCCCACCCCTCCGGTCGAAAAGCAGATCTACGGCGGCTTTTACAGCCATGCTGACAAGGCGTTGTTGGCGGAGTTTCAGCGCGCGGACTGGCGGCGCCGCCAGGAGATCGTCGCCAGCCTGGCCGATCCCCGTCTGCGCCAGCTTGGCCGACGTCTGGTGGCGTTTCACGCGCCCGAACTGCTCTCTGCCGAGGAGCAGGGGCAGTACCAGGCCTGGCTACGGGAGCGCTGGTCAGCGCCGGAAGGGCCTGCGACCGAGTGGATGACGGTAGAGAGGAGCCAACGCGCGATCGATGAAATGCGGACAAGCTCACACCTAGACGTCACGCTTACTACGGAGATCGCAACCTATCTTCAGCGGTTCGAGGGCTCTGAAGGCGAGGAAAGAGCATGATGTCGAACAGGCCTCCCCGCGTGGCTGGGGGCGCTACACGCTGCGCTTATTGCAGCCGACGTAAACTGGACAGGTCACGTCAACTCTACCGATGTGGCGGAAGTCCCGAGTGATTGATTGCCTTTTCCAATATTTCCAGTATTTTCTCATTTAGGCCGAATTCTCGGAGAACCAATGTGAACGGCGTCAGCGATGTCATGACGGTTAAGGAGGTCGCTTCTTACCTCAAGATTAAGGAGAAGACCGCCTACAGGCTGGCCGCAGGGGGAAAGATCCCAGGCTTCAAGGTGGGCGGATCATGGCGGTTTCGTCGGGGTGATATTGAACGCTGGATTGAAGCGCAGAGCGCTGAGAGTTCGGCTGAGGGCAAGGTTAGGACAGAACTTGAGTGAACCAGAGCAGAGCGTTTTGGAGAGCAGTGCGAACCTTGCAGCCATCGTCAAAGTCAGGCTGGCGGTCGGTTTGCTCGGCGAACAGGACCGCGGTAACTGGTGGCCATCATTATGGTTTACATCAAATGCTGCAGCTTTCGTGACGCCCATTTATGGCAATCGGGCCTATGTTGCGCGCTATCATGGTCTGGTCGAAGCGGCGCGGCGGGTGCACGATAGCCGTATCGGGGTTGGACAAGCGCTCCATCTTTTTCGTCTCCCTGAGAGTATGGAGCGACGACTCCATCATGCGATGATCGCAGATCCTGCTCTGGAAGCAGAGGCCAATGTCATTGATGAAGGCAAGGCTGAAGCCATTTTAAGTGATACTGAAATGACAGTGGTAGGTAGCGCCGGGCCGATATGTGTTGGGTCCGTGCGTGAGCTTGATAAAAGCGAGTGGATCAATTTGGTCGCGGGCCACTATCTAGCGGCGTTCAAGAGCGGGCAGCAGTCGTTTCCGTATTTTTCGGGGGCCTGATGGCGAAGCGGGCGTACACGACGAAACTACAGGCCGGGCTCGGTCTTATCCCTGAGACAGAGAAGCTCCTTGAGCTCTGGCAGCCAGGTATGGACAGCCGTGCGCTTCTGGAATGCGCCTTGAGCTCTGGTGATTTCCCGACAATAACAGCGCGGCGACTGCGCAACATCGTTACTGAAGGCTTCGCGCCGCGCTACCTCGCTGAGGATGCAGCACCCGCCCTGGCGCTGAAATCTCTGGAGCGGTCGCTCTCGGAGCTCGAGCGCAAGCAACTCTTCTTTCTTTTTACATGCCGCGCAAACCTAATTTTGGCTGATTTTGTTCGTGACTATTACTGGCCTCAGTACAGTTCTGGCGCGACATCAATTAGCAAACGTGATGCGCTCTCTTTTGTTGAAGATGCTGTTGCTGAAGGCAAAACTACAACGCCCTGGTCAGATTCTACCCGGAATCGAGTGTCTAGCTATCTGCTTGGCGCTTGCTGTGATTTTGGGCTGCTCGGCGCGATGGAGGGTGGTGGACGAAGAATTGAAACCTTCAGGCCAACGCGGATCGTCACAACATTTCTGGCACATGAGCTCCACTTTCGTGATCTTGGCGACAGCGCGGTACTTCACCATGAAGACTGGCGGCTGTTGGGTCTTGGACCTGAGGATGCCCTTGCTGAATTGAAACAAATTGCGCTGCGCGGAGAGGTCATCGTTCAATCAGCCGCTGGGCTCGTTCAAATATCCTGGAAACACAAAAATATGCAGGAGTTGGCAGATGCCGTCTCTTAACACTGACTTCGATGAATTACTGCGACGCATTCAGTCGGGCCGGGAGTTTTCTCACGCGAGCTTTGAGCCGATCTACTATCTGGTTTTCCACCCCCGCGAGATTTTGGAGGTCAAGCAGCACATGCCGGCATGGCTCGCACGCCTAAAGAACGCTGGCTGGCACGTTACGACCTTCTCTATTGCACAACATATCGAAGAAATTTTGCACTCATCACCGATGCGGAAAATCTGGCTGGCCGCCGATGCGAAGGCCCCACTTAATTGGGAAAAGACCAACAAAAGCCTCGCCAACGCACTCACTGGCAGGGATCAGCTGCAGGCGCGTCTGGAAGAAACGATATCGGCTGTCAAGGATGATCCCAATGCCATCGTGCTCGTGACTGACTTGGAGGCGTTGCACCCCTATTTGCGCATTGGCGCAATCGAAGCTCAGCTTCAGGGGAAATTCCATGTCCCAACGATTTTTTTCTATCCGGGCGTGAGAACGGGAAAGACTCGTCTTCGCTTTCTGGGATTCTACCCAGAAGATGGAAACTACCGCTCCGTGCATGTCGGTGGATAGCAGTAGGCAAAGAGAAAGATATGATCGCGATGACAAAAATACGCTCTTTGTTTGATCCTCAAAAAGGTCTTCAGCGCTCTATTGAGAAGGTGATTTCTTATCAGGCGTCGCAGGAAGAGCGGCTTAAAGCGGAGATTACTGAATACATCGTCACCGAGAGCATTGATGAGCAGCTGGAGAAGCTCTTGGACAATATCCAGGCGGCCTTGGAGAGCGGCGGCGGTCACGAGGTCGGCGTTTGGGTTTCGGGTTTCTACGGTTCCGGGAAAAGCTCTTTCACCAAGTATCTTGGTCTCGCGCTAGATGACCGCGTTACGGTCGAAGGTCAGCCATTTGTTCGCCACCTCAGCGATCGCCTCCGGAGACCGCAGACGAAAGCCCTCCTTGATGCTGTTAACAGGCGCCTATCAGCGGCGGTCTTTTTGCTCGACCTCGCGAGCCAGCAAATCGCTGGCGCGACGCTCGCTGAAGTTTCTAGCGTCCTTTACTACAAGGTTCTGCAATCGCTTGGCTACTCACGCAATATGAAGGTGGCCGCCCTTGAGCGTAAGTTGAAGAAAGATGGCCGCTATCAGGAGTTCACCACACTGTTCAAGGATGAGACTGGGGAAAACTGGGAAGACTACCAAAACGACGAATTGGTGGTCGATAGTCTGCTTCCGAACCTCGCACATCGTATGTACCCAGCCTTGTTTAAGAGCGATCAAGCGTTCTCAGCGGCTAGCAGCGAAACCATCTACTTGATGGACGATCGTGTCCGAGAAATGATCGATGTCATTCGCGACGAAACCGGGAAAGAGAATATTGTTTTTGTCATTGATGAGATCGGCCAATACGTCGGCAGTCAGCAGTCGAAGATTCTTGACCTGCAAGGCCTCGCTGAGAACATAAAGAATATTGGCCAGGGAAAGGTATGGATACTAGGGACTGCGCAGCAAACGCTTACCGAAGATGATCCACACACGGCCATAAACTCGCCAGAACTCTTCAAGCTCAAGGATCGCTTCCCGATCTCCGTTGAACTTGAATCCAGCGATATAAAAGAAATCTGCTTCCGTAGATTGCTTGGTAAATCCGCTGAAGGTGAAGCCCAACTAGCGAAATTGTTCGATGCGCATGGCCAGGGGCTACGCACGAATACCAAGCTCGCTGGAGCAAAATACTATGATGAGGGTTTCGACAAGACTAGTTTCGTTAACTTGTACCCGTTCCTGCCAGCTCACTTCGAAATTCTGCTGCGTCTACTGGGCGCGCTGGCGAAATCAACGGGTGGAGTTGGGTTGCGGTCTGCGATCAAGGTGCTCCAGGATGTCTTGGTGGAGGGCGCGGGAAATCAGCCGCCTGTCGCGGATCGGGAGCTTGGGTGGCTCGCGACGACAGTCACCCTTTATGACTCGCTGAATAAAGACATCCGTCGGGCCTTCCCCTCGCTGCATGGAGCAGTAGAAAAGGTCGCGTTCCAGTTCTCGGACGACGAACACACGCAAAATGTCGCTAAGACCATCGCCATTTTGCAGATCCTTGCCAATATGCCCGTCACGATCGAGAATGTGGCAGCGCTGATGCACCCGTCCATCACCTCCGCCTCCACCAAAGAGGCGGTAAAGGCTGCGATCGAGAAGATGCAGAGCAACGCCTTCGTTCCCCTCGGGGAAAAGGATGGCAGTCTCCGATTCTTCAGTGAAAAGCTCAACGACGTCGAACTAGAGCGCGCGCAGTTGCCTCTTCGCGGTACGGAGGTCCAACGGATCTTCAGCGGCGCTCTCCGCGATACCTTGACGCCGCTTCCCTCTGCGCGCTTGCACGGCAGTCGCGCTGTGACATCTGGGGTGAAGACGATCGCTGGCGGACGCAGTGTTGCCTTGGCCGGTGAGCGAGAGACTATCCAAACTGCGTTGGTTTTGGCGGATGCCAGCGAGTATGAAATTGAACGAACGCGGCTGGTGGATGAATCGCGGCAGCGAAGCGCTGAGAACACGATCTTTCTGCTCGGTCGGGCGCCCCAGGAAGCCATGAATCACGCTGGGGAGATATATCGGTGCAACCGGATTGTCGAAATCTATCGGAATGATCCCGATCAAGAGGTCAAAGAATACTGCTCGAGCCAGACTGACAGAGCCGCTCGACTCTCTAACGAGCTCGTGCAGCTGGTAACGCGCGATCTTGCTCGAGGATCTTTCGTGTTTCGCGGCGCTATGACGGCAGTCGAGAGTCTGGATCAGAATCTTCTAGCTGCTTGTAAGAGGTTTCTCGGCGACGTCGCGCAGCAAGTCTATGCCCGCTACACGGAAGCCCCGGAGCGGGTGGATACGGTACTTCCTGAGCGTTTTTTGCGTGCTGCTGACGCCAATCTGCGTGCAGTTACGTCGCAGATCGATCCGATGGGCCTTGTTCAGATCTCTGGTGGCACACCCACGATCCAGACCGACCACAAAGCACTTGTGAGCATACGTGACTACATAGAGCGAAATGGCCTCGTTGAGGGGAAACGTTTGCTCGATACCTTCGCCGATGCACCTTTCGGCTGGTCGCCAGACACGACGCGGTATCTACTTGGTGCGCTCTTGGTCGCGGGTGAAATCAAGCTGAAAGTCGGCGGCCGCGAAGTCACCGTTAACGGTCAGCAGGCCATCGAAGCCCTCAAGACCAACAACAGCTTTAAGCCTGTCGGTATATCACTGCGCCAGGATCGGCCGTCCATGGATGTACTGGCACGGGCGGCGGAGCGATTGACCGATCTCGCGGGGGACCAAATCGTCCCACTTGAAGAAAATATCAGTAAGGCAGCCCAGAGATTGCTGCCTGACCTGCAGCACCGCTATGCTTCTCTTCGTGAAAAGCTCACAACGCTAGGCCTGCATGGCGCTGATACTATGGAGTCCTTGAACCGTCAGGTCGCCGAGCTTCTACTTACTGATTGCTCTGACGCACCACAGGTGTTTGGGGCCGAAAGCTCCACTCTGTTCGATGAACTAAAATGGGCTCAGAGGGTCAAGATCGCCTTTGATCAAAAACTCGATCAAACGGTGCGGCGGGTGCGCGATCTCCAGCGTGATCTTGCGTCTCTGCCCAAGACCGGAGCTCCAGGCGAGCTCGCGAAAGTAGTCGAAGATGATCTAGAAAGCCTAAATGACCGTCTGTCAAAAGAGAGGTTCTTCGACCACGCAGCGGATATTTCAACGACGTGCAGGTCAATCGAAAACCGCGTAGCAGAGACCGTGCGGACGATGGCCAGCGCCCAATCGAGCCTTGTGAACGAGGCTGCCGCTGATCTTGCCCGGATCCCAGAATGGAATGAATTCACGGCTGAAGAGCAGCAGAAAGCGCTTGGCGAACTGCAAGAGCTTTCAGCAAAAGTGAGCGATGACATCGCTGGGCTTAAAGCCTTGCTCGCTTCGCAGTACGACATCAGCACAACTATCCAGGACTTGAAGCGACGAATTGTCGAAGAGGGCCGCGAACGCAGCCGGCCGTCCGAGCCAAAGCCTGGCCAAAAACCCCAAGGCAAGTCTCGCCGGGCGCTAAAGATACCAGCTCGCATAGCAACAACCGAAGAGCTCGACGAGCTAATAAAACGCCTCCAGGATCTGAGGTCGGATGCGTCCTACTACGAATTCGACGTTGAGATCGGAGAGGGGTAGGAGATGGCATTTGATACTGAAACAAGGGGCAAGCTGCAGCGGTTCGTTACGGAAATCAGGGGCCTGTTGACCGATGATTTTATTCGGCAGCTCCAGCAAACGTATGGCATGGACCCTGCTAGCGGGGAAGTTGCGCCGACGGAAAGCCTAAAGCAGCTCGACGATGCGCGCATTGAGACCGCGCACATCCTACGCGAGATCATGGAGCACTATCTCGCCACTGAGGCGAATAAGGACAACGCGGCCAGGATGGCGGTCCTTGAGCGCATCGCACGCGAGCAAGCCTTCACGGTCCTGAACCGACTTGCGGCACTTTGCATGATGGAAGCCCGCGGCCTGCTGTTGCAGTCAGTATCGAAGGGAACACAGTCGCAGGCATTCCAGCTCTACCAGCGCGTCGCAAATGGCGCGCTCGGCGATACAGGGGAAACATATCAGCACTTCCTGAACAGCTTGTTCGATCTTTACGCCGTGGACCTGCCCGGCCTCTTCGACCGGTTTGGACCGCAAAGCCGCTTGTTCCCGCGTGAAACGACGCTCACGAAGGCGCTCGAGCTCATCAACGGCAGTGAAATCGCGCGTCTCTGGTCCGAAGACGAGACGATCGGCTGGATCTACCAGTACTTCAACTCGAAGGAAGAGCGCAAAGCGATGCGTGAGTTGTCCCAGGCACCGCGCAACAGCCGCGAGCTGGCGGTGCGCAATCAGTTCTTCACCCCGCGCTATGTGGTGGAGTTCCTGGTCGACAACACGCTGGGGCGGCTCTGGTTCAACTGGACGGGCGGGCAGACCGGCCTGCGCGACCGCTGCCAGTACCTGCTGGTGAAACCGGATGAGCAACCCGAACCCGCCAAACGCCTGCGCGATCCGCGCACGATCAAGCTGCTTGATCCGGCCTGCGGGTCGATGCATTTCGGGCTCTACGCCTTTGATCTTTTCCTGGAGATTTATCGCGAGGCCTGGGCATGGGAGCAGACCCATGGCCCCGGCTGCCTGGATACTGAAACCGGCGGCAGCGTCGATCTGAAACCGCTCAACCAGACTTATGCCGACCAGGACGCGTTCCTGCACGACGTGCCGCGGATGATCATCGAGCACAACATCTACGGCGTCGATATCGATCCACGCGCGGCGCAGATCGCGTCCCTGGCGCTGTGGCTCCGGGCGCAGCGCGCCTGGCATCAGGCGGGCGTGAAGGCCAAGGACCGTCCCCAGGTGGGGCGTGGGCACGTGGTGGCGGCGGTTGCCCCCCCGGCCGAGGTGGACCTGCGTAAACGGTTAATGGAAGAGCTCGACCCCCTGGATGCAGAGCTGTTTGAGAAGACATTGTTTCTGCTCAAGGGCCTGCCGGAGCTTGGGGTTCTGTTGCAGGTTGAGAAAGAATTGCCTGCCCTCGTGCGCGCGGTCTTTGGCGAACATGGCGACCTCTTCCGCGAAGAGGACATGGCGCAGTGGCAGAAGGCTGAGGCACGACTGCGAGACGCTCTGACCGAGTTCACGCGCGCGGCGCGGTCCACCTATCAGGGGCGGCTCTTTGCCGAGGATGCGCTTCAGGGACTGCGCATGATCGACCACTGTCGTGAGGTGTTCGATGTGGTGGTGATGAACCCGCCATTCGGGGGGCTGAGCCTAAGCGTCAAAGATTACTTGATAAAAAGATACCCAAATTCCAAAAACGACCTTCTCGCGATATTTGTCGAAAGAGGTTTTCTGATGATGCGGTCACAAGGAATGATTGGGGCAATCACTTCGAGAACTTGCTTCTTTCTAAAACGTTTTGCCCCATGGCGGGAAAAAGTAGTTCTGGGATCAGCAACGCCCATTGTCTTTTCGGACCTGGGAGTCGGTGTCATGGATGATGCTGCAGTGGAAGCGGCAGCCTATGTTTTGGAGAAGAACTAGTGGCGCTTTTCTTTCGTCTTATTGGCAAAGATTCACAGGAGGATGCCCTCAAGGAGTCATCGACTTCGCTCCGAAATTCTGGCCATCATCCTGATGTATTTGAAATCGATACTGCGGATTTTCGTTCTATTCCGGGAATGCCTTTTGCCTACTGGACCGGGCCCGGCGTCAGGTCTGCATTCAAGAGCTTCAAGAGCGTAAAATCTCAGGATGTGACGGTTGCAAGCGGGGCTTCATCCAAAGACGATGAAAGGTTTCTACGCCTCGCTTGGGAGATAGAGATCGACGATAGCAATTTTCCGTTTTTGGCAAAAGGAGGGAAGTTCTCACCATACTACGCGACAGTTTATCTTCGGATAAACTGGCGGAATGACGGTGAAGAAATAAAAACTTTCGTCCAGGACTACAGACGCGCGAGGGGTTTTAGTCCCCATTGGACGGCCGCATTACTCAATGCACACCTCTATTTTAGGTCAGGATTGACATGGCCGAGACGAACGAATGGTTTGAGCTTCAGAGCCTTGCCAGCAGGCTGTGTCTTCGGAGACAAGGGACCCGCGGTGTTCGTCGAATATGACGATCCACAAAAGCTTCTTGCTCTATGCGCAATAGCAAACAGTGAGCCATTTAGCATTCTCGTTTCTGTTCGTTTGGCTCGCACTGAGCTAGCGCAATCGTTTGAAGTGGGATTGATTCAACAGACTCCATTGCCGAAGCTTACACCCGACCAAAGTGAAGTCTTTTCAAAATTGGCCCGGCGAGCTTGGTCGACCCAAAGAATCTTAGCGACGGTGGATGAAACATGTCCCGCATTTCTCCTTCCGATCGCGTTAAGAACACGCTTGGGAGATTACGACCCACCATCCATTGCTGCGAGCCTGGACGACATCCAAGCCGAGATCGACACGATCGCTCTTGAACTATATCGGTTTGGCGAAGCAGACCGTGCCGCCGCCCTCGGATCATCTGGAGCTACGGGTGAAGTTGACAGCGACGGAGCAGAAGACGCTGACGATAACGAAGACGACGATGGCGACGAAGCGGTCGACCAGACGGACGGTCTGCTCAGCTGGGCCGCTGGCGTTGCTTTCGGCCGTTTCGACTGGCGCTTGGCCACTGGCGAACGCGAAGCCCCGCCCGAGCCGGAACCTTTTGACCCGCTGCCAGCCAAAAGCCCCGGCATGCTGCCAGATGATGCAGAGCCGTTCTATGCCCATTCCGGCATCTTGGTCGACGACCAGGGGAACCCGAATGACCTTGCCCGCCTGATCGAGGAAGTGCTCGCCCGCGTCGAAGCGCCAGTGCCTGCCGATGTGCGCCGCTGGCTGCAACGCGACTTCTTTCCCCTGCACCTCAAGCAGTACAGCAAAAGCCGCCGCAAGGCCCCGATCTATTGGCCGCTCTCGACCGCTTCGGGCAGCTACACGCTGTGGCTCTACTACCCCAGCCTGACCAGCCAGACGCTCTATACTGCCGTTAACGATTTCATTGACGGGCCGAATGGAAAGCTCCCGCAAGTGGGCAGAGACTTGGTCACACTACGTGACAAGGGCGCGTCCCGAACGCGGGAGGACGAGAAGGTCTTCGAGGCCCTTCAGACATTCGAGCAGGAGCTGATCGATTTGCGCGACACCCTGCTGGAGATCGCGCCGACATATCGCCCGAACCATGATGATGGTGTCCAGATCACCGCAGCACCGCTGTGGCGGCTCTTCCGCCACAAGCCCTGGCAGAAGATACTGAAGGACACCTGGGCCAAGCTGGAAAAGGGCGACTACGACTGGGCGCATCTGGCCATGGCCTATTGGCCTGAGCGCGTGCGCGAGAAGTGCACGATCGACAAGTCGCTGGCGATCGCCCACGACTTGGAGCACCTCTATGTCGAGCCGGAACCCAAGGCGCCCAAGGCCCGCGGCCGCAAGAAGCGGGGTGACGCATGAGCATCGCCGCCTTTATTCGCGACTCGGTGCTTCGTCCTCGCCTCAGCAAGGCTCGTTGCCTGGTCGTCTACGATCCTGCCAAACTCTACCGCGCTATCGTCATCAGTCTTGCCGACGAAGAGACGACTGTCGTCGACGCCAGCGAACACGGGATAGAGAGTCGCGAGAAAGCACTGCAGAGCTTCATCTCCCTCGCGCGTATCGGAGCCGGCGTCCCGGCTGGGCTGGTAGTCTACGTGCCGTCGAGCCCACCAAAGTCGGATCATGAGCGCACTCTCGACCCGTATGCGATCTACACGGCGTGCGGCGCGGTGTTTCCTGATGGAGACGGTGATGAATACCTGAGCCTGTGCCTGAAGGCAAAGCCTGACCATGTGAGCGAAATTCGTCGGCTGTTTGAGGCTAACCCTGTTCCTTCATTCGAGCTGGTCGACAACATCGGAGGCGGAGTTGGCTACCCGACGTTACGAACGATTCTCAAAGTAGATTCCGCTCGGAATATCCTGCTCGCGTTGCTTGCCCCGAGCGAACGACAGCGGGAGGGATTGAAAGGAAACGATGCATGGATAGGCGAGGCAAAAAGCCTTTTCAAAGCAGCGCTGGGCCTAAAGCTGGCAACGAAGGGTAAGAGCTGGTCGGCTGTGGCCGACGAGCTTTGGCGCTTCTTGCTCTTCAGCGAGTTTGTCCTCGATTTGCCCGGCACGCTGCCACCCTCTCTGCAGGCTGTGCCCCATACGGATACAGGTGCATATGCATTGGTATTCGATCTCTGTGAAGCGCTGAGAAATGACAATCGAACACGGCAAACATATATCGACAGAGCTGAGCAGATTGAACGGGAGCTGAATTTACCTGCGGCCTGTTCCGACATGACCGACCTCGGTAAGCTGGACACCTTTCCATTCGAGGAACGGACCTTCCTGCACATGGCGGTGTCAGCGCTCAAGAGTGATCAACTTGACGACGCCCGTTTCGTGGTCGATCAGCACAAGAACTCCGTCTGGCTTGGCAAAGGCGAAAGCCAAGCGCAATGGGGGTTGGTTGCAGCAGGACTTCGGCTTGTTACTGCCTGCGAGGACGCGGAGCGGAACCTAGTCGGTTATGCCAACAGCCTGGACGCGCTCATCGAGCAGTACACGCTCAGCCTGCGAGAAATTGATCGTTTACAAAGGGAGTTCGAGCAGGCGCTTGGCGAGTATGTTTCTCTCGAACCCGTCGTGGATGACGTAGCCGACCATGTGCGTAAGCGTTATGCACGCGTGGCACAGAAAATTCAGACGATTTTCATAAAGCATCTTGAGAAGGAGGGCTGGCCGCCGCACGGGCTGCTTCCGAACATAAACTTATTCGACAAGCTGGTTGCTCCGCTGCTTACAGACCGCAGTAAGCGCGTTGCCTACTTTCTGGTAGACGCACTCCGTTACGAACTAGGTCTTGAGCTGAACCGGCAGCTCACAGATGCCGGAACCACAAGTATCCAAGCGGTGTCGGCCCAACTTCCGACAGTTACGCCCGTTGGCATGGCCAGCCTGCTCCCAGGCGCTGCCAAAAAGCTGAGCGTCATGCGCGAGGGCAAGGACATCATCGTTAGCTTCGACGGACAGCGGCTGACAAGTGTTGCTAGCCGCATGAAGGTTTTTGAATTGCTGTACGGCGACCGCTTCGCGCACATGACCCTATCCGAATTCAATAACGGGAATAACCCGACAGTGGCCGACGCCGTAAATCTCCTGGTCATTCGCAGCACTGAGGTCGACAGTCATCTGGAAAGCAACCCCGATACCACACTTGGCCTAGTTCACCAGGTACTCAAAGGTATTCGTGTGGCGGTTCACCGGTTGAAAAAAGCAGGATTTACGGATGTCGTCATCGCAACCGATCATGGATTCTTCTTGAATGGGCATGCCAATGCGGGAGATGTCTGCACAAAGCCTGGTGCCGGCGATTGGATCGTCGTCCATGATCGCGCCCTACTCGGGACCGGCAGCGGCGATGAGCAGAGTTTCGTCGTCCCTGCCGAGAAGCTTGGTATACGCGGCGATTTCGAATGTTTCGCCGCGCCGCGCAGCCTCGCCCCCTACCGCAGGGGTGTCCGGTTTTTTCATGGTGGTGCGTCGCTGCAGGAAGCCATAGTTCCGGCCATCACCGTGGCATTACAGGACCAAAGCGTGCACGAAACGTCTGTCGCAATAGTTCGGCTTTCATACAAAAGCGGTGTAAAGAGGATCACGACGCGGCTCCCAGTCGTCGATCTTTCGGTCGAATGCACTGATATGTTCGGTCAAGGCCTGGATGTGGAGATACTCCTCGAGGCGCACGACCGCCATGGCAACGTTATTGGTGAGGCGAGGAAGGGTGACCCGGTTGACCCTGCCACCGGAACACTAAAGCTTCAGCCCGGACAGGAAAAACAGGTCACAATCAGGATGGATATGGAATTTGAAGGCAAGTTCACACTCAAGGCCTTTAATCCCGTCACGCTGACTGCTTACGCCAGTATCGATTTGGAGACCGACTATGCAGTTTGAAATCGAGATGGATGAGCTCGACAAGAAGCTTAACACTGCCTTTGACGGCAAGGTTGTTCGCAAGGACCTGCTACATCGGATTAAGAAAGGTACAAATGTTCCTACTTTTGTGCTCGAGTTTTTGCTGGCCCGGTACTGTGCCAGCAACGAACCAGCCGAAATTCAAGCTGGTATGGAGGCTGTGCTTGCGACCTTGGACGAGAACTATGTTCGTCCCGACGAAGCTAATGCAGCTCAATCCCGTGTTGCAACAAAAGGTAAGCATAAGTTTATTGACAAGGTACACGTCCGTTACGTTGAAAAGGATAAGAGGCACTGGGCAGCGCTCGAGAACTTTGGGTCACAGAAGGTTGCAATAGCGGAAAAATTTTATCGTGACATTGACCGACTACTCGAGGGCGGGATTTGGGCGGAAGTGGTTATTGCCCATAACGATATCGACGAGGATAAATACGCGTTCTACGTCGAAGATCTTCGGCCAATTCAGCTTAAGAGGTTTAATTTCGAATCATATTGTGAGGGCCGTAAGGATTTTACACGCGACGACTGGCTGGACGTCATCCTGCGGTCAGTTGGTCTGGAGCCAATGAAGCTTACTCCACGTGTTAAGCTACATTTCATTGCTCGCTTGGCTCCGTTGGTGGAGGCAAATTTCAACTTCGTTGAGCTCGGTCCGCGTGGCACTGGAAAATCATACTTCTTCAGTGAGTTTTCTCCATACTCAACGCTGATAAGCGGTGGACAGGCAACCAAGGCAACGCTGTTCTACAACAATGCACGCGGCAAGATTGGTTTAGTTGGCTTCTGGGACACAGTTGCCTTTGACGAGGTCGGAGGCATTAAGGTCAAGGATCCAGATACTATACAGATAATGAAAGATTATATGGCCAATGGCCGTTTTTCACGTGGTGCCGAGATCATCGCAAACGCAAGCATGGCATTCATTGGGAATATAGATCAATCAATAGAACAAATCGTAAGATCAAGCGAACATGATCTATTCCTTCCGCTCCCGCCACAGTTCGACTTGGCAGTGATGGATCGCTTTGCTTGCTATCTGCCCGGATGGGAAATGCCGAAGAACAGTAGCGCATATCTGACGGGCCGCTTTGGCCTGATCACGGACTACCTGGCTGAGGCCTTCCACTATCAACTCAAACATAACAATCGCTACGAGGAAGTGAGCAGTCGCCTTAAGCTCGGCAATGCCGTAGAGGGTCGCGATGAAAAGGGAATCAAGAAAACGGTTTGTGCATTTCTAAAAATTCTTCACCCGGGCGCGCCAGCAAGCGACAAAGAGTTCCACGAATATGCTGAATATGCGATTGAATGTCGTCGACGCGTGAAAGAGCAGATGAACAAGAGGAAGCCCGATGACGAATTCGCACTGATTGATCTCTCTTACTTCGATGCATCAGGCGAAGAAAAGGTGGTCCACTGCCCAGAAACTAGGGGCATCTCAGCAACACTTGAACCCAGTCGACGCCGCTTGTCAGGGGGCGATGATTCGAGCAGTTTCGCTAGCGTTTCTTTGCCTAAAGAACTTACACGCTCAGTTCATGAAGAATCCGTTGCAGTCGAAAACTCCATAAGCGAGATTGAAGAGCAGCACTACACCATCAGTTACGGGGATACAGGGCATACCTATGAGTCGATCCTTGGACCCTACTTAACAAAGGCCACAGAAATAGTTATCGAAGATCCTTACATACGAGCGCCACATCAAATTGCTAATTTTGTGCGATTTTGTGAAACTGCGGTAAAATGTCCAACCCTCAGAAATATTCAACTTATAACCAGCTACGATGAAAAGACAGATTTGGCATTGCTCAATGAGAAAATAGATGAGCTAAAGCAAAGTCTGCTTGAGATAGACGTGGTGCTCACTGTCACGCTCAACGAGGTTCTTCATGATCGGGAAATTCGATTAGATAATGGATGGACAGTCAAGATTGGTCGTGGGCTTGATTTTTATCAAAAGCCTGATAGCTGGTTTACAATCGGCGCCAACGATTATTCTTTACGTCGCTGTCTTGAAACAAAGGTTGATATCTTCAGGACATCGCGTTGAGTCTGGAGAAATGGGTCTTTCTCCTGTCTACCTGCTTCACTGGGTGCAGCTTCTTGAGCGCCATGTCAGCGCGCTGGTTCAGATGATGAAGCTGCGCCATCCTGATGACGCTGACGATCTGACGGATCTGGAGCGCGTCTGGCAGGGCGAGGTGGAAGAGATGCATGCCGCGGTGTTGCGCAGGGACAGTTCGTTTTTCGAACAGCGCGAACAACGGGTCAGTAAGCGGCGGGGTGTGTGAATGGCTTTCCGCTTCTGGCGTCGGGTGCGCCTTGCCCCCGGTGTCACGCTGAACCTGTCTAAATCCAACGCATCATTGTCGTTTGGGCCGCGTGGCGCGGAATACACAATCAGCCCGCGCGGAAATCGCGCGACAGCGGGTCTGCCGGGGACGGGGCTGTTCTACACCGTCCATGACCGTAAGCGCGCCGGGCGCGGTGGGGCTGCCCCCGCGCCATCCGTGCCGCAGCGCGACCGGTTGAAGCTGGGCTTCTTCCAGCGGCTGATGACCCCGGCGGAGGAAAAGCGCTTTATCGACGGCATCCGCGCGCTGAATGACGGGGATCAGGACGCGGCGCTGGCCGCGCTTGAAGAGGCGGGCGATCTGCCCGATGCCGCCTGGATGGCCGGGATGATCCGACTGCGGCGAGAGGAATTGGACCTTGCCAGAGCACATTTCGAACACGCGTTGGCCCGCCTCGGGGATCTCGGCACGCTGTTTGCGAAATATGAGATCGGCGCGCAAGCCAGCCTGCCGATCACCAGCGATATCTTCGCCCACATCTTCCCGCGTGAACGCGGCACGCGGCTGGCGCTGGTGGAAATCGCGCAGCTACAAGGTCGCCACGCAGACGCCATGGCCAATGTTGAGCGCCTTTTGCAGATCGATGCGACTGATCCGGTGGTGGTGCTCTCCTTCGCAGAGCTGGCGCTCGACACCACGGATGACCGCGCGCTGATGGACCGCGTGGTCCGCGCCACTGTGCATGTCGAAAACGAAACCCCGGTTGATACGGCGATCCTGCTCTACCGTGGCCGGGCACTTTCCGCACTTGGTATGCCGGATGCTGCGATCGATGTGTTCACATTGGCCAATCGCCGTCGTAAGGACCGGCCCGAGGGCTTGTTGCATCAGATCCGCTATGACCGTGCGGTTCTTTATGAGCAGGTTGGGCGTGCGGCGCAGGCACGGCGCGAGTTTGAACGCCTTTATGCTGAAGATCACGAATTGGAAGATGTTCGCGCAAGGCTGAACCTATGACAACGGGTTCCAACGGAATGATCGTGCAATATGACTTTCACATACTTTGGCAGATTACCGCATCAGACGCGATAAACAGCCATGTGAAATGAGAATTTAAGGAAGGGCTAGAATACTTGGCGAGGTTTAATCCACATCATGATAACAGCAAGCTCTACCCCGCGATGCGCGAATTCGCGATGGAGTGCTTGTTGCGCGATGGGTCGGTGTTGCGGCCGGGTCAAGCGCTCTGGACGCCCGAGAACCTGGACGAACTTGATCGGTCCTTCGTCCAGAACCCCGATGAAGGGGAGGGCACATATTATGTCAAACTGGGGCAACAAGTCGCGCAGGGATCGCCTGACAGTCGAAAGCTGATGGCAGAGCTACATTGGCTACTTTTTGCGTTTCCAAGTGATATTACGCCGTCAACGAAGGAAGAGCGGGTCCGTGAAATCTGGTCCTGGTCGGGTGAAGATTTGCCCGATGCCGTGCCTTCCCTCGATCATGCTATTCTCGAAGGTCTTGGTCATACCGGGCAAGCCTACAACAACCACCGCTGGCGCGAACTGAGCTTTGTAATCGGCGCGCTGCAGCGCTGGAAAAAAATGCCCTTGGAGCAAAGGGAAGAGGCCCTTGCGCAGTCTGACCGGTTCACAGCATTTCTGGACGATGCGCCGGGCGTTGAGGGCCGGCAATTGCGCCATATCCTACCGCATCTTCTGTTTCCTGACGAATTCGAGCGCATTTCCAGCCCGCGCCATAAGCGTGAAATCCTCGAAGGCTTCGGCGTCGCGCCCCGTCGCGAGGTTAACAAGATGGACACTGCTTCACTTGATGCGGCGATTTTCAATTTGCGCAAGAAGCTGGAGACTGAGCACGGTAGGGAAATCGATTTCTACGAGCCGGATATTGAGGGCAATTGGCGAGACCGCGGCGCAACCTATCTGATCAGTTGGAACCCGACGCGTTGGGAATGGCCGTCCTTCGCAGATGATCGGGAGGTCACGATCGAGGGCAGGACTGTCACGCATCGCTGGCGAACCAGTTCAAAGAAACCCAAAGTTGATGATCGTGTGTACCTGCTTCGCACAGGGCAGGAACCGCGCGGGGTCATCGCACGCGGTAGAGTGGCCAAGACCCCCTATCCCGACGCACATTGGGACGAGGCGAAGGCGCAAAACGGAGAGACAACTGATTTCATCGATGTTGAATTCGAGGATATCCGTGATCCTGCGAAGGATGCATTCGTGCCTGGCGAGCTCTTGGCCAGCAAGATAGCAGGGCAGGACTGGAGCCCGCAATCGTCGGGTATTGTCATCAAACCAGCTGCGGTCCGTGCGTTGGATCGCCTGTGGGAAGCGGCAGAGCCCGCGCAGGCAGTGGTCGACACGACAGCGACGGGAGGCGGCGCTATGGCGCAAAACCTTATCCTTTATGGTCCGCCAGGCACCGGAAAAACCTTCAGCTCTGCGGCAGAAGCTGTCCGTCTGTGCGGCGAACTGGTGCCGACTGATCGCGACGCGCTGATGGAAGTCTATGACCGTCTGCTGGCCGAAGGTCGGATCGAATTCGTGACATTTCACCAGTCGATGGCATATGAAGATTTCGTCGAAGGGCGGCAGCCCATGACCGGATCTGAGGACGACGAAGGCGCGGCTTCGACGGGGTTCAGACTGGAAACCGTGCCCGGGACTTTTCGACGTATCGCCAAGCGCGCCGAGACCAGCCGAGGGCGCGCGTCAAGCGCAGACAGCCTGAAGCTGGCAGGACGGCAAGTGTTCAAGATGTCGATCGGCGAGGCCAATAATCACGAAGACGCACATCTCTTCGAGGATGCGATCAAGGGCGGCTACGCGGTTCTCGGATTTGAAGATATCGACTGGAGCGACCGGAAATTTGAGGCTCGGGAGGCCTTCATCGAGGCCTGCAAGGCTCAGGGCGAACACAACGCGAATGTTGATGCCCGGTCTGGTGTTGTCCAGATGCCGTTCATCTTCCGCAACTGGGTGCGCAAGGGCGATATTGTCGTCGTTTCAAAGGGCAACGCCCTGTTCAGAGCTATCGGCGTCTTCACGGGCGACTACGAATTCTGTCCCAGACCGGAAGGGGACTATGGTCATCGAAGGACCGTGCAATGGATTTGGGTGGATCGGGAGGGCGCTCCGGTCGAGGAAATCTACACGCGCCGGTTCATGCAGAAATCAATTTACATGCTGTTTGACAGCGAACTGAACGTGCCTGCTCTCGAGCGCTATATGAACAGCCAGCAGGTTGAAGGCACGGCTGATCCGGAGCCCTTCGTCCTGATCATCGACGAGATCAACCGCGCCAACATCTCGAAGGTATTCGGGGAATTGATAACGCTGCTGGAGCCAGACAAACGGCTCGGCCAGCCAAATCAGATCAAGGTCCGCCTGCCGTATTCCGGAGACGAATTCGGGGCGGTGTCGAACCTGCACATCCTTGGCACGATGAACACGGCCGACCGCTCAATCGCGCTGCTGGACACGGCATTGCGGCGGCGTTTCACCTTCCGTGAGCTGATGCCCGATCCGGCCGTTCTTAAAGACGCAGCGGAGCGCACCAATATCAATTTGCCCAAGCTACTGACCACGATCAATGATCGCATCGAGTACCTCTATGACCGCGAGCATCAGATCGGGCATGCCTATTTCACTGGCTGCGAAACACGGGCCGATGTCGACGAGGTCATGCGCCACAAGGTGATCCCGCTTCTGGCCGAGTATTTCTTCGAGGATTGGGCCAGGATCGCCGCAGTGCTGGGGGACCTGGAAACGCATGACCGCGACATCAGCGGTGGGTTTCTGAACCGCTCGACCCTGACTGCACCGCCGGGACTCGATAACGGTGAGGCTCTGCCGCGCTTTCGTTGGTCGGTTCGCAGTGTCGAAGAGGGCTTCAGCTATACGCGGCTGCTGGGCCCATGATCCGTCGCACCCTTCGCGAATGGCAGCGCATCAGCTACGGCGATGATGAGCACACGATCCTCGAGACACATGCTGACCGGATTGCGGCCATCGCGCAGCGGTCTGCTTTCGCAGGCCGCGGAGGTGAAGGCGTACTGGAGCATGGCCGCAAGAGCCTGCGCGCGCGGGGCGTGGTCGGTGTCATCGCAGCGCCGGGATGCCAACTCGAAATCCTGCCGAAGATCGAAGGGCTGGGTGAACGCGAACCAGATGAGGCCGACCTGCGCAGACGGCTCATCCACATGCTGGGTGTCGTGCATGACCTACCCATCGATGTGGGATCCATGACGCAGCTTGGCTCGCAGCGCGACACCGTGCTCGAATTGCTGATCCGGCTGTTCTGTCGGCGGCTTGCCGATGCTGTGCGCCAGGGGATGCCCCGGCGCTATCTGGAGCATGAAGACGATCTGCCTTCGCTGCGCGGGCGGCTGGATGTCACACGGCAATTCTCACGACACGCAGTTGCACCCCAGAAGCTGGCTTGCCGTTTCGATGACCTTTCCCCCGACATCGCCCTAAATCGGGTAATGCGCGCCGCTATTGCACGACTGCTGGGTCTGGCTCAGGCCCCCGACAATCAGCGGATGCTGCGCGAACTCAGCTTCGCCTATGCCGATGTCACCGATGTGCCGGTAAAGGCATTGCGCTGGGATCTGATCACCCTTGATCGCACGAACCAACGCTGGCGCGATCTTCTCGCCTTCGCTCGGCTGTTCCTGTCAGACCGGCATCAGCAGACCAGCGCAGGATCGATCGATGGTCACGCCCTTCTTTTTGAGATGAACACCCTTTTCGAGAACTATGTCGCCCGTTTGCTGCCCCGCGCCCTGGCTGGCAGCGGTCTGCGGGTCGTCGCGCAAGGTGGTCATCGCGACTGCCTGTTTGAAGGGGAGACGGGTCGTTTTCGGACGAAGCCCGATGTAATCATCCGCGAGGGCGAGCGTGTCGTGATGGTCATCGATACGAAATGGAAGCGGATGACACCGCAGATCGACGATCCGAAACAGGGCGTCAGCCAGGGGGATGTCTATCAACTGATGGCCTACAGCCAGCTCTACAATTGCCCGAATGTCATGCTGCTCTATCCGCATCATGGTGCGCTTCCAGCCGATCCGGTGTTCACAAGATATGCGATCGGCGCGAAAAACGCTGCTGTAACCCTGTCTATTGCCACATTGGACGTTACCGGACCATCGCGTCGGCATATTGAAGAGCTGAAGCGGCTGACTGATCTCTGCCATTCGGCAGCTACGCCAGCTTGAAACATGTATAGCTGTTGTTGAACCTAATCCAACCTGGTCGGGTTTTGATCAATTCGGGCTTTCTCTTCTCGGTCACCGACAGTCCCGCGCTTGATCTCGCAGGACGGTGTAATCTGCGAGCCAGTTCGCGATCATCGACCCCTCCGGCAGCGCGCCCAACTCCGCCGCTACCTTTGTCTGCTCAGCCCGGCTATATTCCACCACCGGCGGACACACGCAGGGCGCTGCGTCAAAACTGCCCCCCGCGCAGGCGCTCAAGAAGATCATCCCGGCTGCGAGGGCGGCGCGCGGCTGCATCCAGCATCTGGCGTTGAATGGCATTGATGCGCTCCAGTTGATCCAGCCGTTCGGCGGCGCGCCCAGCGCGCTCGCCTGATCGGCGAAGGTTGAGAATGAACAGGGTCACGGTGAGCACGACCAGGGCCAAACCAGCCGCCCGCCGCGCCCAGGGACGGGCAAGCAGCCCGACTATGAGGCTGCCCCACATCACCGCAGCCCCTTCTGCCAGTCGTCGACCCGGGCCCAGACTGCCAAGGCAATCCCGCCCAGCGCCAGCATGATGAACAGCCAGCGCAGGGTATCCAGATACGGCACCAGTGGCAGAACAGCGCCTTGCGCCTCAGCCAGAACTTCTTGGGCCACCTCGACGCCAGCAGCCCCAACCGTGGCCACGCCAGCTGCACCAGTGCCCTTGAGCGTCCGGCTTTCGGCCAGCACCTCCCGCGCGGGCGGGGTCTCGGATGCAAACGCCGTCGCCCGCACCGGAAACCGTTCACCCCAGCTGCGTGCGGGTCTGAGATCGATATGGATAAAGCCCGAGCGCGGATAAAAGCCAAAGCCCAGAAACCCTACTTCGCGGGCGGCGGCCTCGAAAGCCACAGGGTCATGGTTGGCCATGGCAATATCAAAGGCGGTGCCGTCCATATGCTTCGAGCGCGGCGCGCCTTTGACGGCTTTGTTATGGGCGGGCGAGCGATAGGCGGAACGGACGATCAGCGGTTTGCCCAGCCGGTCGCGCAGGGCTTGCAGTCTGTCCAGCGCCTCCGGATGCAGCTTCAGCTGGCCTGTGCCGCGACAGGCGATTTCAGCGGGCGAGAAGTTCTTCCAGCGCCAGAGATGGCCGGGCACATCGCGGAAATGGCGGAAGGTGCGGATGGGGTCAGACATGGGTCTCTCCTGTAAATGGTGGGCATGCGAAATCACCCCGTGCACGGGCAGGGGGAATGTGTCGGGAGTTCGGGATCGTCAGTTTCCAGAACGTCGGTGCGCAACGCTGATCGCAGCCTGCGCTGGACGATGCCGTCAGATGGGAACAACCGGTAGCCGGTTATCAATCACCATCCCGGCGCTGGAAGGCTGCAAAGATCAGGGTGCGCATATCGTGGATATCGCGCTCGATGCGGGCGAGGCGGTCGTGATCTACTTGGCGATCATCGTCGCGCCGCTTCTCCACGCGGGCGCGTTCTTCAGCGAGTTCTTGCTCGAGCTTGTGCAGCAGCGCTTCATTCGTAAACGCTTTGCGCGTCACGGCAGTCGCAAGCCCTGCGATGAAGGTGAACCAGACGCCGATGGCGGCCGTCAGACCATGATCGCGAAACGCCTGCAGGATCTGGTCGGTAACTCTCTCTTGCTGGCTCATCCGATCTTCGCTCCCCAGAAGCTGGTCTGCTCGGCGGCGAAGTAGCCATCATGCGCGCGGAAGGAGCCTTGCAATTCGACGGTGTCGCCCGCGCTCAGTGCTGCCATGCTCTGCAGCCAGAGCGCGGTGGCCTCTGAGCGATGCGTGGCGGAACTCTCCCCATAGCTGCCGCGCAGCACGTCGCTGCTATTGATCACCAGCCGTCCGCTCATGCGGGCCGAAGTGCTGGCATTGACCTTGAACATCAGCGTCGCACCGAAAAGATATGTCCCGCTGACCGGCGCCACAAACCGGTTGGCACCAGCATCAAACGCGCCCTGATCATTGTACTCGGTGTTGTTGATCCCGATCTTCGTCCAGGCGCCCACGCCGACATAGTTGTCGTAGTTCGTATAACCCTTGAAGCGCGGCAGGTTTGGCTGATCGACGATACCTGTGGCCGGGTCAGCGCGCAGCGCGTCCAGAAACGTGCTGCCGTCGGGCGAAACAGCCAAACGAAACTGATCACTGCCAAACAGCCCCAGCAGCGCGCGCGTCGAGAAGCCAGTTTGGAACAGTAAGCCCAGATCATTCGCGCTCGCCTCCTTGTTCAGGCTCTGGATCAGGCTGCCGGTCCCGCCTGCGCCCACGCCTAGCGCGGTCCAGAGGGCCGCATTGATTTGCGCAAGGAAGGGGTTGGAACTGTCAGCGGTTCCACCCAGCCCAAACCGGGTCAGCTCTTGCAGGGCAGGGGGGCGTGGTGCTGATCCAGCTTGTGCCATCATAGACCAGCAGCACACCCTCTGCCTCGATCCATGCCCGCCAGCCGACCCGCGGCGGCAGACGAAACCACGCCCCATCGGTCCAGAGCGCGACATTCAGATCCCAGCCCGTCCAGTCGCCTGTGGAACCCGAGGCCACGATATAGCGGTCCCCTTCATTGGGGCTGGCTGGGGGTGCTGTCAGATCGCGGTCGAGAACAGACAGCTGGACCAGCCCGTCGAGCAGCCGCAGGGCTTCATTATGGGTGACATGCTTCTGCGCCTGCGCGGCCAGAACATAGGGCAGCAGCAGATTGCTGGTGGTATCGGACATTGGGATTCCAGGCTTGTTTAAAGAAGAGGTCAGAAGAAGAGCGTGACCGTCCGCGCCGCCCCACGCCCGATCAGGGCAGAGAGCTGGGCGATGCGGATGGTCAGCGTGTCGCCGGGGCCGAGCAACGCGCCCCAATCAGTGATCTGGTCAGTGCCGGAATAAACCGCACCGGCAGTGTTGGTGCTGAGCGTCCGCTTCACGGTCGAACCGTCGAGGATGTCGAGCGCGTAAGCTTCAGCCTCCTCGGCGAGAGCGACATCGCCCATGCCCCAATTGTCAGCAGCCAGCGCCCGCGAGCGGCGCACCCAGCGAATGGTCAGATCACCAAGGCCCCGCGGCCTGCGCCACGGCTGGTCGATATGCGCAACCGAGAAGGGCCGCAGCCCAACACCATCGGGTGTGAAGCTGGCCGCCACATAGCTCTCGTCACTGGGCGGCCGCGCGGCAGGCCCGATGCGCCAGTTCCATGGCAGGCCCAGATCGGCCTCGGAAATTGGCAGCGTAGTCAGGCTGTCATCGAGAATGACCACGCGCGCGCCTTCTAGCGTGGGATTGCCCATCGCGGCTTCGGTCCCGCGTTGTCCGCGCAGCAGCCGCGTCAGGCAATAGCGCCCTGGAGCGATCAACTCGGCCGAGCCCGCCTGCACAATTTCCCATTGCCCAGCGCCGGTTTCAAGCGCCAGCGCATTGGCCCCGCCCAAAAGCGCGATGTCCGTGACGCTTTCCAGCGTGCCCGAGAACAGATCGATGAACAGGTCATTGCCGAAATCGAAACGCGATGTGGGGCCAGCATAAAAATCCGCGACCAGCACGCCCATACGCGCACGGCGGCCGAAGGTGGTCAGCAGATCAAACCCGTCATTTGCGGGGCTGCGATAGACGGCTAGCTCGCCCGGCCATGGCCGCGCATGGGCGGCGATCAGTGGACGATGCGCAGCTATCTCCTCGCGCAGCTGGGGCAGGTCCAGAAACAGCACATCAGGAGCACCAAAGACCATGGGGGTGGCCAGCGTCGCAGGCCGGGGATTGCCGGGAGGCAGATCATAGTTCGCGCGATCCTGCCGCAGGGCCTCGAAGCTGCGAAATGTCGAATCCGCGACCGAGACCAGACGCATGTCGACCTGCCGCCCGTCATGGTCGAGCGCGATCACATCGCAGGGGTCCAAGGCAAGGCGCGAGGGCGGCAGGCGGAACATAGCCGTTTCGCGCCCCGACCAGGCTTCCATTAGCGCCCGGCGACAGCGGCGTTCGGCCTCTTCGGGTGGGATGGCCATGGCGAAGCTTTCAAGCGCAATGCGGGTCGTGTCGACTGTAATCCTCTGCGCCTCGACCTGTGCCGCGTCATAATCCTCATCGGCGCGCGCCACCTGCCATTTGAGCGCCTGCGGCAGCTCGGTCTCCTGCGCGCGGGTGAGTTCCATGATATCGGTGCCAGATTCACCTGCACCAATTGCTACCATGTCATCGCTACTGATCACTGTGACAGCAGCCCGCCCGCGCATGATAAATCGGATCACGCCGCCGGTCTCGGTGGCATCAAAGCCGAAATGCCGCGCGAGCGTGGCGATGGAACTGCGCGGGGATTCCAGCGCGCCGATGACATAACCCTCGACGGCGCCCCAAAGACCTGAGACGTCGATGCGCTCCTCGGGCAGCCCAGCGCGGAGGCAGAGATGACGGACGAGGGCCGCGAGCGACACCGCGCCGAGCCGTCCGGTCAGCCAATGGCCCAGCCGCCAGTTCGGACCATCGGTCCAGACATCGGTGAGCGCCGGGAAGAAGGGATAGGGCCGCGCATCCCATGTCCAGGCGGCACACTCGGGGACGTGCACCATCCGGTCGCCATAGACAGATGAGGTCGGATTGTTAGCCGCATCACCCCACCAGAGATAGCTGCCCTCGAGATAAGCGCGCTGGATTGCATCATCCCGCCAGCCGCGCGAGAAATAGGGCACGAAGCTTTCCGACGACTTGGGGTCGAAGAAGACATTCGGCTGGTTGGTGCCGCGATCAACAGCAGGGCAACCCAGCTCGGTGAACCAGATGGGCTTGGACTCTGGAACCCATGCGGTCGGCGTCGCGCTTTCCACTCCACCCGGGCGATTGAAATGCGGCTCCGACCACCAGGCGCGCAGGTCCTTGTAGCGAAACACCCATGGTTTGGTCGCAGAGCCGTCCTCAATGGGCGTGCGCAGCTGTGCGGCACGATCAGAGGAACTGGCATAGAACCAGTCGAACCCTTCACCGCCTGCGATGTTCGATTGCAGATAGGCGCGGTCATGGATGGCAGGCCAGCCAGTCTGCGCGTCGGCATGCTCAAATCCGTCGCGCCAATCCGAGAGCGGCATGTAATTGTCGATGCCGATGAAGTCGATATTGGCATCGGCCCAGAGCGGATCGAGATGGAAGAACACGTCATTGCTGCCATCATCGGGCTGGTGGCCGAAATACTCCGACCAGTCGGCGGCGTAGCTGATCTTGGTGCCTGCTCCGAGGATTGCACGGACATCGGCTGCCAGATCGCGAAACGCGGCGACAGCCGGATATGTCGCGGCGCCTGAGCGGATGTGCGTGAGCCCGCGCATCTCGGTGCCGATCAGGAAGGCATCAACGCCGCCTGCGACCGCGCAGAGATGGGCGTAATGCAGGATCATCCGCCGTAGGCCCCAGTCATTAGCGGGGCCGGTCCAGCTGACGGTCTCACCCGAGATGCTGAAGTCCGCCGGTGTCGCGCTGCCAAAGAAGCTGGCCACTTCTGTGGCGGCAGAGGCGGTCTGGTCGACACTGCCCTCATAGCCTGCAGCCGGGGAGCATGTGATCCGCCCCCGCCAGGGAAAGGCAGGCTGACCGATATCACCTGCATTGTCGCTATAGGGATCGGGCAGTGTGTTCCCTGGCGGCACATCCATCATCAGGAAGGGATAGAAGGTCACGCGCATCCCGCGGGCTTTGAGCTCCCGGATCGCCTGTACCACCGCGAAATCCGCCGGCGTGCCGCCATAGACAGGGCGATCCTCAGAATCACGGCTGACCAGTTCGGCGTCTCCGCGCGCAATGCCATTCACCGACCAGTCGGCATTTGGAGTAGCCTTCTCAGAAAATTCGACCTTGGGGCGGATGCGGCAGTCGCCCGCGCGCAGGTCATCGCCGAACCAGGACACGACGAGGCTCACGGCTTCGACTGAGGGGACCATGGCCTGCAACCGATCCAGCGCGACGACGATATCGGCGGTGTCGGCTACCGCGTTGGAATTCTCGGTGCTGCTGGTCCCGCCGACGGTGGTGGTGAGCAAGGGATTGGTGACGGCAATCCCGCCCTCAACCTTCCGCACGACATCGGTTGCATAGGTGAACTCACCTGCGGACGGAATCAGTGTGACTGCGCGCGTGAGATCCTCGGCCGTGTCGGGATCGGCCAGCGGGCGGAACACCTCAAAGGTCAGCTGCGGGATACGGTTGCCGAAATTGCGGAGCGGCAGCTCTTCAAACACGACATAGGCGGTCCCGCGATAGGCGGGGGTGCTGGCCGCGCCCATTTTGGCAGCGATAAAGGGATCGGGATCCTGTTCCTCATCTCCAGGATACCAGCGCCAGACGACACCCACCATATCCAGCGGCTTGCCATCAGCCCAGATGCGCCCGATGTCGGTGATCGGCCCTTCGCAAAGGGCAACGGCAAAGCTGGCGAAATACAGATACTCGGTTGTCTGAACCTTTGGCCCACCACCTTTACCGCCACCCTGGCTACTCGTGCGCGTCTCCTCCCGAAAATCCGTGGCCCAGATGATGTTCCCGCCGACGCGCATGCGACCATAGACGCGCGGGATCACTGCGCCTTCGGAGGATGATGTGATGCGCAAACTGTCCAGCCTTGCGCCCTCGATGCGTTGCGCAGGTGCAAGGGACGAGACCAGCCAGCTGTCGACGGCAGATCCGATGGTCGAGCCGATCATGCCGCCGATCACGGTGCCCGACAGCCCAAGGATCGCGCCGCCAAAACTCGACCCGATGGCAGAGCCGACCGCGCCGAGGACTAAGGTTGCCATGAATGAAACTCACTCGGGTGTGGGGTGATCGAGCCCATTGCCCGGAAACAGAAATGCGAAAGCGATGCGCCGCCGCCAGGCTGGTGTCAGTGGCTGTTCGATCACGCCGAGGCGTTCATAAGCATGGATGAAGCTACAGGGTCCCGTCAGGATGCCGACATGCTTCGCGATCGCGCGCGGCATCATGCGGAACAGGATCAGAGCGCCGGGTGGGGCGACAGCAGCTGAGACTTCGATCATCATGGCGCGCGCGCCCTCTGCCAGCACCTCTCGCGGACCGGTTTCGCCCCAGTCCCGGCTGTAGGATGGGATCGGGAAGGGTTCGGCTCCGACAACTTCCCGCCAGACCCCGCGGGCAAGGCCAAGGCAGTCACAGCCGACCCCGCGCAGGCTTGCCTGATCGTGGTAAGGGGTGCCGAGCCAGCTGCGGGCAATGGCAATGACCTCGGACGGATCGGCATTTCCAGATTGGTTCATTGTCATCGTATCCCTCACAGCACACCGCCTTCATGCCCACCATCGCGCGAGACGTAGCGCAGAATGGTGTCCTGCCCGGGGATGTGCGGGAAGCCGCGAAAGTTGGCGATATTGGCAAACTTGGCGCTGCAGGTTTCCAGGCGTTTGTCGCAGCCTGCGCGGATCGTGAAATTGTCGCCCTCGGCTATCGGGCGCACAGGTGCTTCGAGCAGAGTGAGAATGGCCATGCCATCCACGAGATCATGCGTCAGCACCTCAGCCCGCCGCCCGGCATTGTCTCCAGATGTCCACTCGACCGTTCCAAAGGCGAACCAGCCCGAGGCAAATCCTGACAAGCCAGAGGCCGTGAAAGCCCGGTCGCGCAGCGGGTCGACCACAGTTCCTGCGCCTTTGAAAGCGGGGTTCTCCAGATCGACGCCGCAGCGCGCATCGCCCAAGCGCGCATCGCAGCCCGCCTGAAACGTCCGCCCGACGGTCTGGCCCAAAACATGCGCGAGGCTGCGAACCTCGGCAACAAACGCCATGCGCCCGCGCCGGATTTGTCCTACAGCGCCTCGGCGCATCAGCACACGCTGATTGGTGTCCGCCCAGTTCACGCGCCAAAGCTCGACCTCGGCGGCATCCCAGCGCCCATCCAGAATATCCGTCTCGGTGATCCGGTCGGACGACAGCACGCCCTCGGCATCCTGCGCATCAACCGACAGGTCCGATCCAGCACGGATTTCCGAGGCGGCGAAGCCGCTTTCAGGTTCAAACTCGGTGCCGTCAAATACCAGCACGCGGTCATGATCGGTGAAGCCGAAGGCCACACCATCAGCGCGGATGATGCGCCAGCACCAGGCGAGCGTCGTGGTGCCCTCATCGAGATGCGTCTGCAGGGCAGGGTCGAGCTGTTTCATAGATTTACCTTGATTTGGCGCGACGGGTTCGACACATTCCTCTGGTGAGATGTGTTCGGTAAAAGGTGTATGAGTATGCGTGATACGTTTCAGGACGGGGCAGGCGAGGCTGCAAAACCCGTGGATGACCCCCAAGCGGTGCGCATAGATGTCGTCCGGCTCGACAGCTTTCTCGCCGCTTTGAAAAAAGCCGCGGAAGAGCAGGACTGCAAGGTGGTTCCCTTCCCGGACAGCGGTTCTGAAAAGAGCTGAGGCGGCGCGCTCATCTCCGTATTTCCAGCAGGGGAATGGATGTAATCGAGCCCAGCCGTTCGACATCGAGGGTGACATCCAGCGTGTCGCTGTCAAAGCGCACGGGGACATCGAATTCAAACCCGGCGGTGATTTCGATGCCAGCGGCCGGGGCTGTGGCGAATGTCACCACGCCGGTCGTGGTATCGACCGCCCAGCCGCTCGTCTGTTCAACCCCGCCCAGCGCGAGGCGGACGCTGCCCGCGACAGGCCTGGTGATGGCGCGAGTCCAGCTTTGGCCGCCGGAGCTATAGTGCTTCAGCAGCGCGAATGTGGTGAGCGTGCCATTGCCGGTGCCGATGGGCTGATCGGTGGTGGCGACAGCTTGTGAGGGCGCGCAGGATTTGTAATCCGACCAGTCCTTGAACCGAAACCCGTGCAGGCGTCCGTTCCGCGCCTCGAAAAACGCCACGACCGCTGCCAGATCATCCGCGCGACGAATGCCATAGGCGACATCATAGCGACGCCGCGAATTGGCCCAGCTGGCATTGCGCTCCTCGTCGCCCGAGGCAAGCTCCACGATCTGCGTGCGCCGTTCGGGCCCGCCACGCGCGCCGCGGCTGACATTGTCGGGGAAACGGACCTCATGGAACGCCATTACATCCCCCTCCGGCCCAACGAGACGGCGCGGGCGATATCTGCGTTCGCGACTGCCGGAAGCTCTCGGCGCCGCGCGCTTCAAAGACGGCTTTCATCAAATGCAGATCGATCATGGTCTACATTCCCCTGCGCCCAAGACTGACCGCACGCGCGATATCCGCGGCGACCTGTGTTCTGGACTGGCGGAAGCTTTCTGCATCGCGGGCCATGATGGTGACGTTCACCGTCGTGCCGCCATCTGCGCCCGCGCCGCGCCCGCCATAGCCAGCGGCCTCTCTCCGTGAGAGCACCCGCTCGCCCCGCTGCAGGATCGCGGGGACTTCGTCAGGATTGATCCCCGCCCAACCGCCCGAATGCATGCGCGGGGCACCGGCAAAGGCCATGGCGGGCACCATGCGCGCCGGGGCGGGGCTGCCGACCAGACCACCGTCATGCAGGATATTGGCAAAGAGTCCGCCAGCGCTGCCCAAAACGCCCGAGAGCACACCGGCCAGCGGGCCAAGGAGGAACTTGCGCGCGGCAAGCCGCGCGAGATCCGCGATCATCGAGGTGACCAGATCGCGGAAGTCGAGTTTGCCCTTGCGTACGAAATCTCCAATCGCGGTCTCCGCAGACGAGAATGCCCCCACCAGCACCTGGCCGATATCAGACCCGATCTCGCGCGCCTTGCTGGTATAGTCTGAGAGCGACGCTGTGACCGCATCCCAGCCAGCCAGGGCCTGCCCAGCGCCAGATGCGGTATCCGACCCAGCCTTCTTCCCGGCAGCCCCCGCGCGACCCGCTGCTGCCTCGGCCTGATCCAGCGCCTCCGACATGCGCTGCGCACCAGCTGCCGCCACTCCCAGAGCGTCTTCAGTTTCATCACTCGACCCGCGCACGGTCTCAAGCAGTGCTGCCATCGCTTCCCGCGCGCCGTCAAACGCGCTGGCCAGTGTGGCATCTGCTCGGGCCCGAAATCCCTCTGCGGATTGCTCGGCACGCATTATCCCTGCGTCAAAGCTCGACACCCAGGCCTGCACGCCCAGCGCATCGATCTGGAACCCGGCTCCGATCACATCGGCGATCCGGTTGAACCCGGGTGCGATCCGGCTCAGGAAATCCGCCCATTTCTGCCCCAGAAACCGCATCAGCCGCAGCCAGAGCGCTTCGATTTCAGCCCCCATAGCGCGAAACCGATCTCCAAAGGCGGACAGCGACGTGCCGATCCCGTCCCAGACGGCCTTTGCCACATTGCCCATCAGCTCCAGAGCGCCCCCGAACCCACCGGCACCGGAGACCAGCTTCCCGAATTGATAGACCAGCTCGCCTGCGCCGACGATCAGCGCCCCGATGCCCGTGCGGATCAGCGCGCCGCGCAGCACGACCAGTGCTGTGGCCAACCCGCGCACGGACAGCGCGGCGGCGGCCAGCCCAGCCACCCAGCGCCCGGCCATGAAAGCGGCAAATGTGCCTGCGATGCTGACGAGGCGGCCAAGATTGCCAAAGAGGCCCCGGATCGCCATCCCCAGCGGCCCGGTGGTGCGCGACACGGCTGCCATGGCATCGGCGACGCTTTCCAGCGCAGGAGCTGCAGCAACTGCCAGCTGGTTCGACAGCTCCCGCCAGATCAGGCCCAGTCGCGAAATCGCGTCATTCGTGCGCTCGATCTGTGCGGCATCCTGATCGGAGACCACGACGCCAAAATTCCGGACATCCTGCGTGGCCTGCCGCAGCGTTGCGCCGTCGATGCGCCCGAAGACCAGAGAGGCCCGATCGCCAAACAGCTGAGAGGCAATGGCCGCGCGTTCGGCCTCAGGCACGAACTCCGCCAGCCGCTCCTGAATTGTCGCGATGCGGGTGTCCAGCGGCAAGGCTTGCAGATCCTCAGCCGAGAGCTGCAACCGGCGCAGGGCCTCGATGGCCGGGCCCGTGCCGGACGCTGCTTGCGACAACCTCCGCGTCAGCTGGATCGTCGCCTGTTCGACCTGACCCATCGACACGCCCGCCAGATCGCCCGCGCGCTCGAGCACCTGAATACTGGCCACTGTCGTATCCAACGAGGCGGCGAGCTTCGCCTGCGCGTCCACCGTTTGCAGGCCGGATCGGATCATGGCCACACCTGCGGCCGTGGCCGCCGCAACAGCCGCCGCACTTGCCACCTTGACCCGACGCGAAAACGCCGCAAGCCGCCGGTTCGCCGCCTCCATCTCCTGGCTGAGGCGCCCAAGGCCGCGCTTGCCAGCCTCGCCGACACCTTCCAGCGCCGTACGGACCTTCTCGCCGCCGATCACGGCAAGGCGGACGCTGACGCGCTTCTCGGCCATCGGGTTATCCTTCTATGCGTCATTGACATATGCGCCATTGGCGCACATATGCTCCTATGAGCATTGTGACTGTTGTTGAGACACCGGAATTCCAGCGCCGTGCGCGCAGCCTCATGTCAGAGGATGAGCGGTTGGCCCTGGTCCATTATGTCGCGCGCAATCCGACGGCGGGCGTGTCCATCGGCGGTGGTGTGCGCAAGTTTCGCTTCGCCCGGGACGGTGGCGGCAAGAGCGGCGGGTATCGGGTGATCCATTTCTTCAGCGCGGAGGCCGATATGCCGATC
Source organism: Roseinatronobacter domitianus (assembly GCF_023336755.1). Lineage (GTDB taxonomy): Bacteria > Pseudomonadota > Alphaproteobacteria > Rhodobacterales > Rhodobacteraceae > Roseinatronobacter > Roseinatronobacter domitianus. The sequence goes on from NZ_JALZWP010000018.1 coordinate 35,102, forward strand.
TTTCTGATCACGGTTTTTGCCAAGAACGAGAAGGCCAACCTCACCCCACGTGAAACAGACATGGTCAGACAACTGGGCGAGGCCCTTGCGGCAAGTTACAGGAGGACATCATGAGTGACGCATTCAAAAGCATTGAAACGGGTCTGCAGGAGGCACTGGCCCATGCGCAGGGCAAACCTGTCGGGACAGTCCACGAGATCGAGCTGTCCGATCCGGATGTGCAGGCGATCCGGGCGCGCACGGGCCTGTCGCAGTCTGACTTCGCGCGCAGCATCGGGGTGAAAAAGGGCACGCTTCTGAATTGGGAGCAGCGCCGCCGCAGCCCGGAGGGACCAGCGCGGGTATTGCTGGCGCTGATTGACAAGGATCCGCAAATTGTCCAGCGCACGCTGGTGCGCTGAGGCTGCTACGAGCGCTCGGATTCCATATGTTCATGGAGTTTGAGGACCATCACGGCCTCGATGCCGGGCAGGAGTTCCGCCATGACGATAGGCGGCACGCCCAGCGCCTGACCAAGTGCCAGAGCCGCGCCCATATCCCAGCCGATCACCGCACCCGGAGCGATGCGCAGCTGGCCGCCCAGCCGCCCGACCAGATCCCAGACCTGCCAGCCTTCCTGCGTAAGGGGCCGGTTCAGCCGCGCGGGGCAGTCCGTGCACGACCTTTCGCGGCCCTCGAAGGGCTCGCAGGCTTCGCTGGGTTCGCAACCCTCGCAGTAGCGCGCGCCCCCGCCGAATTCCCAGTCGGCGAGGGCGCAGAGGCGTTTTTTTCCTGTTCCAGCAGCAGACCTTTGGAAACATAAGTCAGCTGGGAGGCCTCAAATATGGGCCAGATATCGAGCAGCGCATCGATCGCCGCGGGGCTGGGATCAATCGGCACACCGTCCGCATCACCGATGCCTTCCCAAGCCAGCACCGCCCGCCGCGCGAGGGCTTTGGCGAAGGCCATGGCGCGGGTCTCATCCGTGGCGTCCTCGGGCATCGCCTCGACCTCTGGATCAGCGCGTGTGGCCACCATCAGCGCGGTGGTTAGCGGGCGCAGTTGCACGCGCACGCCTGGGGCGAGATCATGCCATCGGGGAGCATTGGTCAGATCTAGGGTCAGCATTAGTATTCCTCCACTGCATTTATAAGGGTGGCCGTGCACATCCGCCCCACAGTTGCATCCCGCGCGGCCTACCAGTCGAATGTTGCCTGCACCCCTTGCGTCCCTGAAATCTCGATGCGGGGGCGGGGCAGGTAGACCGCGTGCACGGTGAACGTGAAACTTTCGCCCGAGGGCAGGACATAAGCGAACTCCATCTCGCAAGGATCGCCATTGATGGCCTGCGTCACCAGTGTCTGGTCCGCAAAGCGCACCTCGATCCGGCCGGTGAGCGCGGCAATCGAGGGATCCGCGCCATCAATGCGTCCATCGGCGCGGATAGTTTCGATCCGATCGAGATTGTTGGCATAGGTGATCTCGGCTGAGACAACATTGCCCAGCGCTGTCCCATTGCGTTTGATCGACCCGTTGAAATGGCCGAAGCGTTGTAGCTCCAGCGTGGCAGGTGTTCCGGCGGCGGTGGCCGTTCCGACAGCTTCGCCCTGTGCCACCAGTCGCGCCGTCGCAGTCAGCAGGCCCGAGCGCTGCATCTGCCAGGAGAGCTGATCCAGCACACAGCCCGAATACATCGCATAGCGTGGCACCTCTGGCATGCCCGTCTCAATGGACATCGAAGGCAGTGTCCATGCGCCGGACTGGAATTCATGGGTGTAGGGCGCAGCCGATCCAGTGGTTGCCGGCGCGCCAAAGGCGGCCTTCAGCCAGAAGCCGAAGGCCTGTGCGTCGATGGGCACCACCACATCGCCATCCGAGGTCACCGCATCCTTGATCGCTGGCAGCGGATCGCGGCCATAGCCCAGCAGCTCGCTGTTCAGCAGCGGCTGCTCCGCGCCCAGCGTCGCGCTGGCAAAGGGCATCCGGGTGAAGCCGCTCGCGGGCGGGGTGCCATATGTCGTCTCGAACGCCAGCGCCATCTGCGCCCGCGCGCCTTGCGCTCGTGCCATTGTCTCGTTTCCTTGCTGTGATTAGAGTGTTCTGGTCTGGGTTAAGGAGCCCGAGCTGACATGAGTCGCGCTTGACTTGTGATCCTGATCATTTGGCTGTTGGGGGAGCTGCGATGGATCGCCAAAACACACCATTCGACAATGATGTCTTTACGCATGTTGCACAGCTCTTTGAACATAAGGGCCAGGTGCTGCCGCCCGACATGCTTGAGCAATTCGCGCGCGATGTTGTTACGCGCGTTTCCGAGCGGGTCGTGGGGCATCCCGCGCGTACAACGCTCTCTATTTCCGCGGATGATGTGGCCGCGTTTTGCGATCTGCTTCAGCTCCCGGATCAGCCGCGCGTCGCACTGGACTTCATCGCCGCGCGCCGCGCAGAGGGCACGAGCCTTGAAGATGTGTATCTCGGATATATCGGCGGGGCGGCACGTCTGCTGGGGGAGCGTTGGGAAGACGACCGGATGACTCCGTTGCAGGTGACAGTATGTGCGGGAACCCTCTACGCCCTCATGCGGGCGCTGCGTTCCTCCGAACTGGACCAGCAACACTTTGATGGCCGCCGGATGGCCCTGTTCGCGACCGTGCAGGGAGAACAGCACGGCGTCGGGATCACGGTTGCGGCTGACATGTTCCGCAAGGCTGGCTGGGATATCGATTTGCAGATCGGGCTGGACCAGAAGCGTCTGCTGGACCGGGTGCAGAAAACCCAGCCGGGTATCATCGGGCTGTCGCTGAGCAGCCGCGACCGGCTACCGGACCTTCTGAAAACTGTCGTGGCGCTGCGCCTTGCCTCCAACCACGCTTTTATCGGCGTTGCGCCGGGCGGCGATTTGACGGCTGAAGACGTGCGGTCGGTTGCTGATGTCGATATCGTGTTCGGGGATGCGCTCGGTGCGATTGAGGCATTGGAACAGGTGGTCGCGGCCAGACAGAGTTTTTAAACGGCCAGAGGAGCCAGCGGCTCAAGCAAAGCCCGTCCCTAGAGTGTATGCGATAGTGTGTAGTGCAGAACTACGGGAACAATCCCTGCCTTCAGGCTGGCGGCACCCTCGACCGGCAGATCGACGGGGCGTGGCGCTTCGGCCTCGACCCAGTCGCAAAGTCCGCCCAGTGTCCGGTCGGCGGCAATAGTCGCGCCGATACTGGCGCATAGCGTGTCGAAGGTGGTGTCACGGTCGGCACCCTGAACCACAGCCTCGATCTCGGCGCGGTGCTGATAGTGGTAGCGCAGCGGTGACAGCGTGACCTCCGGCTCGCCCGGCTCGCCGTCCCGCAGGATCAGGAGGCCAGCGGCAGGCACGCGCTCGGGCAGCACTTCGCCACGCAGCGCGGTGGCTGGTAGCGCCGAGAGTCGCGCGTGCAGCTCGCTGAGAATGGTTTCGCGGGGGGTGAGCATAAGGCGTTATCAGCCTCGAACCATACGCACAATTCGTGATAGCTCGAATTCTTCAGGTCTTTCTTGACCAGCTACGTGAAACAAGACCCGGTCTTTGGGAGATGCAGGAACCGACCCAAACGGCTCAGAAAGCCATATCATTGGGCCCGATCCAAAAACTGCGACAAAGAACGAAATCAACTTGTTCCTGACGCATTCGACACTTACGATTCCACCGCTCGGTAAGTCCTTAAGCTTAATTGGCGGACCATTGCCCCGCAGTTCAAGTAAGTCGCCTGAGATAACTCTTCCGCCGAACAGCTCAAGCTTATCAAAGGTTTCAAGCTGTGAGACTGCACGCACTGCAGCTTCGTAGTCCAGTGTGGGTATAGCACTGAAGAAGCCGTCGGCGGCGATCTGACTCGCTTCCTGTTCGAGGCAAAGTTCAAGGACAGACATGAGGAACCGCTCGCCGAAGCCTGATGCCTTCTGATGGCTCAAGAACCTCTCAAGCTCGTGATGCATGACAATTTCATTGCGACGGGCAACTGCTGACGGAACGCTCACGTTACGGTTCCACAGTATTACCCGGGAGATCCGAGTCTTCGGAACGCGGATGTTCTTCGCCTCCAGAAATGCACACAAGCTCTCCAGCTTCTTCTGGTTTTTCTGAAGCGGATCGTCGTGAATGACCTCTTCGCCATTCCGCCGCTCCTGAATCCAAGAAGAGCCCGAAATACGCACCGAACCAGACCAGTTCTTGATTTCTACTGCACTGATCTGCTTGTGCGACAAAACTATCAGATCAATTTCGTATCTGCCTCGCCTCGGTGAGCGAAAATCTGTCGGGACACGCTTGGAATGGAATATGCTTGCCGACTTCCAGCTAAGGTGGTTCGAGACCATCGAACGCAGAGCTAGCTCCGCGTCTCTGCCTGCGACGACTTCATCTAGTTCAGGTTCAGCGTTCGTAGCTACGATGTCGCGCCAAACCTGTAGTCTTGGAACACTTCCAACCCGATCCACCATGGGGAACTCCCAATCATTTCTTGGTCTTTTCTTAGCAGCGAACTGGAGATCGAGCCAAGATCATATGCGAATATCGAGCCAGTTCGCCAAGATCGCGCCCGGAAGTGCGTCCTGCGCCCGCTCTGCGTCCCGATCCAGATCCAGCCGCTTTGGCAGCCTGACCTGAGGGACAAGCAGGAAGATCGGCACGGTGGTCCGACCGCGTCCGGTTTTAGAGCGCGAGGCGACCGCGCGCCCCCGGGTGTTCAACCGCCCTTCGGCCACCAGCAGGCTTGGCCCCATCCGCCGATAGACAAAGCGCAGGCGCAGGCCAGAGCGCCGCTCCCATTCGCCGGGCGTGATGCGCCCACCACGCGCGGATTTGCCAGCGGCGGGGGTAGGGATTGCCAGCCAGAACCCATCGCGCGAGCGGATCAGCGGCCCGGTATCATGCGCGCCGATGATCACGGGCGCTTTCGACCAGACCAGTGTTGCGGCACTCAGGCTTGTTCTTCCTTTCGGATACTGCTCGGAGCGGATGGTGCGCGCGAGCCGCTGACCCAACCCCGCGCCGGTGATTTGCCCGCGCCAGGCGGTCTTGAGATTGGTGCCTGCCTCGCGTGTGGCCGTGGTGACAGCTCGTTCGCCTGCTTTGATCTCGGCCGCCATGATCGCTGCCAGATCCGGCGTGATATCCAGCCTCAGTTTCATGGGTTGTGTTCCGCTCTTGTGTCAGGCTGGTCGCAGATCGACAGTCCAGACCAACCGCTCCCGATCCCGCACCGGCTCCCCCTGAATAGTGAACGCCTCGGCGCCGAGTTCGATCCGGTCGCCCGGACGCGGGTTGGGGACCTCTGCCACCCGCAGATCCACCCGCGTGGTTTCCGACCAGAGCCGCGCGTCGCCAAAGCTGGTCACGTCATCCGCGCGGCGCATGACCACGCGGATAAGCTGGGCTGTGCCACCGCCCGCAATGTATGTCGCTTCAATGGAGATATTCGGATCGGCAAAGAGATTGTCGATGGCGGCTGCGAAGACTGACACGCGCTTGTCCTGCCGCTATCAGTTCGAGCTGTGCAGGCGAATAGCCAGACGCGGGCGCTTGTTCACCGGCAGGATGGAACTTTCCGTCATCAGATCGATCCAGCGGCCCTTGGGATCCATCATCTGGCGGGCGTAAAGCGGCAGACCGACGGTATTGGCGGTCTCCAGCAGGTTGGCAGGCCCGCCATAAGTGGTGAAGGTGTCGAAGGTGCCCAGCGGGAAGGCGATGCCTTCACCTGTGGGGATAAGCCGTTCCGATGTGCCGTTCGACAGCGTGACCGAGCCGTTGTATTCCTCAAACAGGATGCCCGCGAAAGGAAATGCCCGGCGCATGTCATCGCGCAGGGGCTGGCCGCCTGTGGCCGAGTAGAACTTATAGGCGTCCTCGGTCTTCGGATGACTGATCAGCTTGTCGAAGAATTCCGAGCTGACCAGTGCATGGGCCGTGGTCATGGTCTCGCCCAGCAGATTGTCTTCAATGGCGCGCAGGACGGTGCGGACCTTGCCCTGCACATTGGTGCCCGCGGTGCCGAAGACGAAATCCACCGAGACCTGAGACAGCCCGAATTCGGTGAAGTAATTGTAGAGCGTGGTGCCCGCCCCATCCTTCACGATGCCGCGCAGGGCGTTCATTTCCATATACTCGCGGGTCTGGGCATGCTTGCGCCGCATCAGCGTCAGCTTGCGGTTCATCACCTCGACCAAAGGGTCGGCCGCGTCTGACACACCCAGCGCGGGCATGCCTTGGATATCAGCGGGCAGGATCACATCATCATGCGGGATCCACGGCAGCGCAAAACTGCGCATCGAGCGCGCCTCGCGATTGCCAACGGTGGCCGGCGCGCCGAGCGGGACCGAGGGCAGGAGGCTCAGGACGCCTTCGTGCTGCTCAATCACGATGGAACGTTGCGTGACGCCCTCAAAGCGAAACAGCCCGATCTGGCCGAGGCGGGTATAGAGATTGGGCAGGATATTGATGGCCTGCGTCATCTCGGCGAGCGAATAGCCGCCCGCATCAAACGGGTTGCGGGTGATGGTCATGGGGAACTCCGGGGAAAGAGGGTGAATTAGGTGCTGTGCGGCGGAGGCGGCGCGATAACCTCCGATCAGGCGGTATCGCGCGCGATAATGCCGAGGCTGGCCAGCTGACCGAGTTTGGTGGTGATCTTGGCGCCGTCATCGACGGTAGCGTCATGGGCGAGGGCTGCGCGCGAGACGATTGCGGGGCCGCGTACGATCACCACGCCGATAGCATCGGCGAGCGTTGCATCGACGGGGTAGAGCAGCACGGCGGCTGCGGTTTGCGCGCCATCCGAGCCGCCGGAGGTGGCGAGCTTGTATTTGCCGCTGGCGGTGACGCGGCCCAGCACGGCGCCAACCGGATAGGCAGTGCCGGCCAGAAGCGTGACGGTTTCGCGGGTATAGTTCGGGTTCACCTCGTATTTGAGGAGATCGCCCATCGTGCTGGGTTGGGTGAGCGCATTCATGGCGGAGTTCCTGTGTCAGGGGTGCAAATGAAGAACCCCGCCGATGCAGATCAGCGGGGTGGGGTAGCAAGGTGTCGTGTGGTTGGTCAGGTCTCGGCGCCTTTGGCGGCGCAACAGAAAGGACAGAGCCGCTCAGCCGCGCGGACTGGCCGCGGCCCGTTTCGCCGCTGCCACGATCGGGCTTTCGCTGGCCTTGGGCAGGATTGGCGAGGGGGCGGCGGCCACGACATCCCGCGCATCCGACGCATCCGACGCGCGTTGCAGGACCAGCTTGCGCAGGGCTTCCGGAGTTGTGCCCTCGCGCAGCGCTTTTGCCGCGTCGATTGCGATGCCGAGCCGTCCCGCCTGGGCTGCGATCTCGGCGATCTCCGCCGCCGTCTCGCGAAACTGCGCCGAGAGCTCGGCCAGATTGGCGGGCTGTGGCGGTGCGGTTTGTGCGGTGGAGGACCGGTGATCTGCCTCTGACCCGGATGCCTGGCCATCGAGTGTCTGGGGTGTCTGTATCGCGGTTGATGCAACCGGCTCGTCTGACGCGGCGGCACCGGCCACAGTGTTTTTGGAGTCATCAGTAGGTGCAGCACCAGCGGTATTGTCACCAGCAGGGGCGTCATCAGCAGAAGGAGCGGAGTCGATCGCATCATCCGGCTGCGCATCGGTGGTATCCTCTCGCACGTCATCCTGTTCCGGCGCATGGGCCATGGCTCTTTCCTTTCGGGGTTGGTGGGTAATCGCTTGGTGTTTGGTTGACCGGGTGGCGCGGACGGTCGCAGTTACCGGCCTGCCCGCAATCATCTGCCGGAATGCAGCAAAGCCGCGCGCCAGATCCGTGACCTCGTCGGCAATACCCGCGGCGACGGCATCCGCGCCGCGATAGGTCGCGGCCTCGGTTGCCATCGCGGCCTCCTCGCTCAGCCGCCCGGTCCGGCCAGCGGCCACGGTTTCTGCAAAGAGAAAACGCAGCACATCGATCTCGCGCTGGATATCGCCTCGGACACCTTCCGGCAGGGGCTCATACGGATTGCCATCGACCTTGTGGCGACCGGAATGGATCAGCGTGACGCGCACGCCGTCCTGATCGAGCTGCCCGCTCATATCGGCATGCAGGACCACGACCCCTATGCTGCCCACGGCGCCGGTGCGCGGCAGAAGGATGCGATCCGCCTGTGAGGCCAGCACATATCCCGCCGAGAAAGCGTGTTCGGCCACAAAGGCCCAGACCGGCTTGGTGCCCCGAAGCGCACGAATGCGATCCGCAAGGTCAAAAACACCCGCAACTTCGCCGCCAAAGCTGTCAATTTCCAATGCAAGGCCGCGCACGGCTGGATCAGAAGCCGCTGCTTCGATCTGCGCCGCGATCCCCTCATAGCTGGTCTGGCCCGAGGACTGACCGACCCATCCGCCCCGGTGGATCAGCACGCCAGATATTTCGATCACGGCGATGCCGTCGATGATGGGGTAGGGCGCCTCGCCATGCTGGCGGTAGCCGTCAGCCAGACCGCCAGCCAGCAAGCTGGCGCGGGCGGGCAGGGAGGTTGCGCCGAGTGCATCCACCGCTCCGGTATCATCGACCATATCAACCCGCCGCCCAAGAATGCGCGGCCCCAGACCGGAGAGGAAGGCCATGGCTTTGGAGGGGTCTACCAGCAGCGGCGTGTTGAAGGCGCGCGCGGCAATGCGGGCGTGGAGCATCAGGTCCGGTCCTTCGCAGTTTTTGCAATTCGCCTTAGCTCATGGTAAGGAGAGTAAGCGTTTTGTAAGGAGTGTGGCTCATGCAAGAATCGACCGTGACCATCAAAGGCCAGACGACCTTGCCGCGGGATGTCCGCGCGGCACTGGGCCTCAGCAGTGGCGACAAGGTGCGCTATGTGATCCTTGATGGTGAAGTGCGCCTTATGAAAGCGCGCTCGGTGACAGAGCTGCGCGGTCTGCTGGCCCGGCCTGATCAAGCCACCGTTTCGCTTGAGGAGATGGACGAGGCCATCGCCGAGAGTGCTCGGTCCAGCGCAGGCACTCATCCGTGATCGCGCTCGACACCAATGTTCTGGTGCGCTTCCTGGTGCAGGATGACCCGGAACAGGCAAGGCTGGCAGGGTCTGTCATCGACGCGCTGAGCGAAACTATGCCCGGCTTCATCTCACGCGAGGTGCTTGTCGAGCTAGTATGGGTGCTGGAGCGCGCCTATCGACTTTCCAAACCCGATATCGCCGGGGCGATTGATGGATTGCTCGCCTCAGCTGAGCTGGTGATTGAGGGGGCCGATGAGGTGGGCCCCGCGCTGGAACTCTACCGCAATGACGGATTTGGGTTTGCCGATCTAATGATCGCTGCCGCCGCCCGACGCGCTGGGGCGAAAGAATTGGTGACCTTTGATCGCAAAGCCGCACAACTGCCCGGTGTCCGATTGCTGGGAGCCTGATCTCCAGATCAGGGCAAGTCCTCGTCTGGGCGCGGGCGGTCTTCCGCCTCATCGGTGTCATTGGCGTCATCGGCATCGCCCCGCGCCGCCGCGTCCGAATTGCCGTCGGCATCTGGCACTGCCTGCACGCCCTGCGCGGGCGATCCGGGTCGACGGAAATCGAGGCACAATGTGCGCTCGCGCGCCCGCTCCGCCGCGATTTCCCGATCAACCTGCTCGGCATCAAAGCCGCGCTCGGCAATGGCCTGCGTGCGGGATTTGAGCCCCGCCTCGATCTGGGCGATTTCGGCATTGGCGTCTTTCAGCGGATCAACCCAGTCCCACTTGGTGGGCAGCCAGTCGGCAGTGAGCAGCCGCGCGCGGTTGGTCTCATATCTCGGTAGCGAAAGCGCACCTGCCAGCACAGCCGCATCCATCCAGCGCGCATAGACGGGTCGGCACAGCTGATACACCATCACTGAATGCTGCCAGGCGGAAACCCGGCGCCGGAACTCGATCAGCGCGAGGCGCGAGTTCGAGAAATTGCCCTTCACCATGTCATTGGCGAGGTAAGGGTAGGGGATGCCCAGCGCGGCCGAGATTTGCAGCAATGTGCGGTACTGGAACGGCTCATAGGTCGCGCCGCTATCGGCAGGCTGGCCTACGGTCACATCCTCGCCCGGATCCAGCCGTACGATCTGGCCGGGGCTGATCTCGACGCCATCCGGCAAATCGTCATCCTCGGCGGGTGCCAGCGGGTTCTCTGGCGCAGGCGAGGTCACGAACATCGCGTACATCGCCGCGACCTTTTTGCGGTCGAGCTCGGCATCGTCATACTGATCGAGCAGAAACAGTTTCACGATGGCCGGGGCCAGCTTCGAGACCCCGCGCAGCTGGCCGCCCTCGACCGGGTCGATGATGTGGATAACTTCCGATGCTGGAACGCGCACCATTTCGCCCGCCAACCCCGGATCGGTGCTGTCGCCGGGGTGGCGGCGCAGGAAGTGATAGGCGACGCGCCGCCCGATCCGGTCGAACTCGATGCCCTGCCGGATCGCATTGCCGTTGGCGGCAATGCCGGACTGTTCCAGCGGCAGCATTTCCGAGGGCAGCATCTGGAGCTGCAAGGGCACCGAGAGCCCATCACTCGCCCGCCGCATCCGGATCCGGAAGAACACCTCGCCTGCGATAAACACTTCGCGGGCGGCGCGGCGTTGGAGCCCGTAGAAATCGGTCAGCCCCTCGGCATCGGCCTCGTCGGTCTAGGCGAGCCAGAGGCGCTGCAGCTCTTCCTTCCTTGCCGCATCCCCGATCTTCGAGATCGGCTTGATCCCCTCGCCCACGGTATTGGCTGCCCAGCTTTCGACCGCATTTACGGCATAGCCGTTGTTGCGAACGAGCCAGCGGGCGCGGGCGGTGATGTCGGGACCCGCGGCTGCGATCAGCGCGTTGACATGCGCGCGGGTGGCGCGGAACCCGCGCAGGCGCCGATGATGCTGACCGGCGTCGAACCCGCCGATGAAGGCGCCGAGGCGCTGACGCCAGTTCATCACAGATCCTTCACGGCGAAGGGGCGCAACACCCGCCCAGCGCCGCGCTCGAGTTTTGCAATGCGACGTTCGACATCGCTGATCGCGGCAGCCAGTTCGGCATCCGTGCCATAGTTGATGCTCTTGCCGTCATAACTGACCGAGCGCGTGCCGCTGTAGCGTGCGGCCAGCAGCGCGCTGTGGCGGGCCTTCAGATCATCGAGGGTCATCAATCATTCCATGTATCGGGGCGTGCTGATCTTCCAGCCGCGGCGGCGCGGTGCGGTGATGCGCCCGGCCTCGGGTTCCGTTTTGTTCTGGTCAGCGTACGGTGCTACATCTGGCGCAACACTTGGGGGTTCGACCCCGGCTTGGGCCTCCAGCTGCCGCCACATGCGCTCATCAAAACGATCTGCCCCGAGGATCCACGCGGCAGCCCGCGCATAGACGCGGGTGTCGAGCGCTTCATTGCGCTCGCGCAGCTTCTGCCATTCCTGGCGGGCATAGCCACGCTTGTCGCGGATGGTGACCAGCTGCTCGGCCACCAGCTGTTTCAGCCATTCGCTATCGGCCCAGTCGGGCAGGTGGATCGTGCCCGCCGGATGGCGCGCGCCTTGCGCGATATCCTCATCGCTGGGCCGCTCGATCCGCAGATACCGATAGGTTTCTGCTTTGAAGGTCGCCGTGGCCACGGTCCAGAGCCGGGCGCCGCGTTTCAGCTTCCGCCCGTTTACGGTGGCATCGACATAGGTCGGGCCTGACACGGGTGTTGCCCGATTAAACCCTTCGAGTCCCTTCACCGGCGCCACTTGCGCAATGCCCTGCTTTCGGGACCAGGCGTAGACGGCCGCGGATTCGTAGCCCGTGTCGATGGCGAGCTTCGCCAGCGTCATGATTGCGCCGTTCTCATGCGTCCATGTCTGGCCCAGCAGAGACGTCAGGCTGTCCCAGCACGTAGGATCATCCGGTCCACCCGGGATGACGATGTGATCCACGAGCCAGCTGGTCATGCCGCGGCCCCAAGCCCAGACATCAACCTCGATCCGGTCTTTCTGCACATCGGCGCCTGCGGTCAGGAACAGCCCGCCTGCCGGGATCTGCGCTGCAAATACCTCACGCGGATCCGCCAGACGCTGCCATTCCGGGGCTTCCCCGCTTTCGACCCATGTCTCCCCCAAGAGCGTGTTGCGCGCGGCGCGCAGCATCTCATCCGAGCCTTGGGCGGCCAGCCAGTCCCGCGCGATCTGCTCCCAGCTCTTCCAGCCGATCGGCGAATAGAGGGCGGAGAGGTGGAAGCCGATCGATGTCGGGTCTGCCGAGACCGCCGTCGCCCGCCATTCGCCTTGTTCCAGCATCTGCGTCTTGTGGTGCTCCGCGATCGGCGTCTCACAGCCAGCGCAGTGATAGGCGGCCGTTTCAGGCCGCCCCTTGTCCCAGCGTAGCCGCTCGAACTCGAGCCATTGCATATGTCCGCAATGCGGGCAGGGGACATAATACCGGCGCTGATCACTGGCCTCGAACTCCCGCTCGATGCGCGACATCCCCCGGATCGTGGGCGTCGAGACCATGAACACCTTGCGCCGATGCGCGAAGGTGGTGGTGCGCGCTTCGGCCAGCGTGACCGGATCGCCTTCTTCATCGGCCGAGCCGGGATAGGCATCGACCTCATCGAGAAACACATAGCGTGCAGGCATCGAGCGCAGGCCGGTGGCCGAGTTCGCGCCCGTGAGCACCAAAATGCCGCCCGGGAATTCCTTGGACAGCATGGAATTGCCGGCGTCGCGCGAGCGGGCCGGGCTGACGCGTTCTTTAAGCGCGGCGCTATCCTTGATCAGCGGATCGATCCGGCCCCGCGAGCTGCGTTTCGCCATCTCGACCGTCGGCAGGACAGCCAGCATCGGGCCCGGCGCGTGATGGATCACGAAGCCGATCCAGTTATTGCCAGCCTCAGTTGCGCCCACCTGCGCGGAATGGTTCACCACATCGGCCACGACCATGCGCGCTTCGCGCAGCCGCTCTTCGATCCAGTCCTGGCGGGCCGCATCCCGCGCCCGGCGCTTGCGGAAGGGCAGGGGGAGGGTCATCGCCGGCCTCCCGCGCGCCGCGACGCCCCGCGCTTCGCCGCGTCTTTGCGCTGCTGCTCTTGTGCAAGCAGCCAGGCACGCACCGTGTCGCGGCGGTAAAACACCTTGCGCCCGATCCGGGTGCAGGCGGGGCCTATCTGGCGCGCTTCCCAACGCGAGAGCGTATCGCAGGTGAGGCCCAGCTCTCGCGCCAGCTGATCGCGGCTGATCCAGTCAGCCAGCAGGTTCAGGGGTTCCTCCTGCGCCGCAGGGGCAATGCTCTGCATTTCTGTCTCCTTTTCGGTAATCCCGGCATCGGCCAGGGCAAGGGGAGCGAAGCAGAGGTGCAAGACCGGAACCTAGGCGGAGACCGGAATTGAAGCGGCCGGAGCAATTCCGGTCCTTGTTTTGTTGGCGATAGCGCGTCTCATGCGGAAACCGGAATTGGCGCATAGGGCATTTCAATTCCGCAATTCCGGTCGGTCCAGAGCGTGGGTGATTCTGAGGTTCGCTGCATGAGGCGGAATTGGTCGGCATCAACTGCGCCTCCGGTGCAGACGCCTATCCGGCGTGACGAACACCTGTTCCGGCTGCTCGGCTCGATTGTCTGAACGATTTTCAACTGCAGGGTGTTCTTATTATGTTCGGCATCGACTAGAGATGCCGCATCGCGAACGACTCGCCTTAAGGATGTGTGTCCGGCTCTGGTTTGACCAGGGCTGGCCAACGCAAGCTGGTCTGAGTTCTGCGTGCCGCGCTGCAATCGATCCGATGAGATCGTCGCTGCCGACAAAATTTGACGCAAGCTGAGACGGCCCGCTCGGATTCGCGGGGCCGTTTCCAAACGTAATTCACGTGCCACTGGTCTTTTGACCGGGGTGCTTTTGCTTGAAGAAAGGGTGCTACTCAGATGAATTTTCCGCCGCGAGCCTTCTATTCCCTGACGGAAGTTTCTGCACGCTGGGGTTGTTCGATGTCTGACATTGCCGGATGGGCGGCGACGGGCCATTTAACGCTGGTCACCAGCATCGGGGCTGTCACCTGCGGTTGCCTGCCGGTGGTTGGCATTGTTGAGGTCAGTGCACGTGACATGATGTGCATGTTCCGCGGCAGCGGTCCGAGTGAAGAGGAATGCCGCATCCTGCGGATCCGGCAGCCGGGGGAGGGGCACTGGCAATACATCACTGACCCGGCCGCGGGTTTGCGGGTCACGCCGAACGATCTGCTGCTGATGGCAGAAGACGTGCATAAGTTCGAGGATGAGCGCGATCTTCTCCGCCGCCCAGCGCTGCCAACAGGATCGGCACCGCGCTACGACTGGGAAGGGATGACCATCATGCTGATCAAGCGTTTCAATGACCATGGCCTGCCAGCGACGCAGGCCGAGCTGATCAACGAAATCCAGGATTGGTTTGTGCAACACTCACCCGATGGCGAGATCCCCGAGGAAAGTACGACACGCAAGAAGATCGCGCCGATCTGGCGGGCACTGCGCGGGTGAGGCGCAGATTGCCCTCAGGCCAAGGGTAAAGAGGGAAGGGCGGCTGCTCGGTTTAAATGACCCAGCGCTGTGTTCTTGCGCCTCAGTCTGGCTGACAGCCTGTCAGTCAGTTCGCCGGACAGAACGCCCAAGCTACAGCCTGCGCGAAGAATGGTCAGGCGCCTTTGCGCGCCTGATCCGCATCATGCACCAGCTGTGGGCGAGGCCGAAACGCGCTGGCCACAACGCTCAGTCCTTCGCGCAGGGGTGAATCCATCAGATGCGCATAGCGCTGGGTCGTCTGCATCTGGCTATGGCCCAGGAGCTTACCGATCATCTCGAGCGAGGCGCCACCGCTGACCAGAAGCGATGCGAATGTGTGGCGCAGGTCATGCACGCGCACACCGGACAGATCAGCTTCCTTCTGGATCGCAAGCCAGAAGCGGCGGATTTCGCGAACAGGCTTGCCGGGTACATCGCCCGGAAAAAGCCATGGCGTGCCGCGGGGGACAACCAGCTGGCGCTGCCGCACGATCGCAGCGACCTCCGATGAGATGGGGATCCGGTGGACTTTGCGCTGCTTGGTGGCAGCTGCGGGCTTCGACCAGGTGCCAAGTTCGAGATGGAACTGCTCGAACCGCGCATTCTGCACCTCACCTACGCGTGCACCGGTCAGCATACACAGCCGGATGATCCCTGCCGCGCGCTGATCCTCGGCCGCGTCCAGCGCCTGCGCCAGCCGCCCGATTTCTTCATGGGTCAGGAAGCGCTCTCGGGCGGTTTCGATCCGGCGGCGAAACCCGCTGGCCGGATTGTCCTCGCGCCAGCCCCATTCCATCGTGAGCCCGAACATCTTGCGCAGCACCTCGCCCACGCGATTGGCGCGCACGGGTGTGGGCTTTGGCCCCTGCAGTTTGCGAGTGCGGTTATTGGGTTTGGCCTTGGACGGACGCGCGCGACCGGCGGCGATTTTGGTCAGCAGCTTCTCGACATCCGATTTGGTAATGTCGCGTACCAGCCGGTTTCCCCAGTCCGGGGCCACCAGCTTATGCATGATCGTGTGCTGGTCACGGGCATTCCTGGGCGCAAGATGCGTTGCGTGCTCTTCGAGATAGCGTTTGATCATGTCCGACACCCGTGGGGCTTCACGCGACGCTTCGCGCTCGGCCAGTGGATCGATCCCCTCATCGATGCAGCGGCGCAGCTCCTTAGCGCGTTCGCGGGCAGCGACCGTCGTCCATTCCGGCCAGCGCCCGATGACCATACGCCGCTGGCGACCGGAAATCCGATAGTCGAGCGTGAAGGCGCGATTGCCGGACGGGTAGATCGAGATCGAAAACCCGCGCACATCGGTGTCGAAGAGCTGGTACACCCGTGCGCCCGGATCGGCCTCGCGTACGGATTTCTCATTCAGTTTCAACCTTTTGACCATGCATCACTCCCCGGCAGCCCATCGGATATGAGGCGTAGATTCGCGCCCATATCAAGCAAAGCATGGCCAGAGGACCGGAATGTAGGAATTGACCGGAATTGGGGTGGGCTGGGGCGTTCCGGTGGGGAGCGTGGTGTCGACGTAGAGGGCGGGAAGTGTGAATTCTCCGCACCTGCGAAGACACACTGTCAAACACATGGAAGTCGCCATTCGCAGGGAGGGGAGTTTGCAAAGTTTGGGCCGTTTTCCGACAGCGGCCATCCGTAGAACACAGCATATGCCGGGTGAGTTTCCAAAGCTGCTTCCTATCGGTAATGTATTTTCTTCTCTTGAAGCTCGCTGCTGGACTACGAAACGTGGCCAAACCTCAAGCCGAATCGATCAGAGAGGCGAAGCAGTGTCGGCCGGAAAATCAGAACGATGAGGTGTAATCGTTCTGCTTGTGCGGCGCCAAACATCTTGTATGAAGGAAGTGCTTGCATTCGTTCGTCCCGGTCGTGGTTGAGCGATGCTGGTTATTCTCAATTGCTCCGACCAGAGGTCCAACACGATGTCGAAAGCAATAACGTTTTCTAAGGTCACTCAGTCCTTCGAAAGACGCGGTCAAACCTCAATTCAAGCACTTGACGATCTTTCATTCGAGATCGGCGCACGTGAATTTGTTTCCGTGTTGGGGCCTTCAGGATGTGGAAAATCTACACTGTTACAACTTTTATCTGGCTTGTTGATGCCATCTCACGGAACGATAAGCGTTAACGATCAGAAAGTTACCGGCCCGAGGGATGACGTCGGGATCGTTTTCCAAAAGCCCACGCTTTTGCCGTGGTTCGACGTTGTCGGGAACGTGACATTCCCCATCCGGCACAAGGGCCTTTCAGTAACCAGCGAGATTCAGGATCGCGCCCAGGAGTTGCTCGAATTGGTTGGGCTGAAGGAATTCTCTGCCCGTCGTGTCGACGAACTGTCTGGCGGCATGCAGCAACGGGTCTCAATCGCCCGGGCCCTCCTGCTGGACCCGGACATCCTTCTGATGGACGAGCCTTTCTCCGCTCTCGACGCGCTCACACGTGACGAAATGAGCTTTGAGCTTCTGCGCATCTGGTCTGCCAAGAAAAAGACGGTTCTCTTCATCACGCACTCGATTCCGGAAGCTTTGCTTTTGTCCGACAGAATTATCGTCATGACACCAAGGCCCGGTCGGGTCATGGAAGAAATTAACTGCCCCTTTCAGCGCCCCCGCTCTCAAGAGACGCTTGGCGACCCTAGGTTTGCCGAGTTATCAAACCATATTCGTGGATCGCTTCTTAAAGACAATGCAAACCAGCCCCAGTAGACGCTCATGATACTCTCTCGCGCCTGGACATATTTCGAGGCCGTTGCGCGCCATGGGTCATTGAAGTCAGCCTCGGAGGAGCTGAATGTGGCATCTTCGGCCATCGGCGCGCAGATATCTCAACTTGAACACGATCTTGGTGCGCCGCTGTTTGATCGCCTCCCAAGGGGCATGCGCCTCTCCAGCGCGGGCGAAACATTTCTGCATCACGGGCGCCGTGCCATACTCGAAATCGAGCGCGGCAGGGCTTTTGTGGAAAGGCTGCACGGCACGGACAGTGGCTTGACAACCCTCGCGACAGTTGAAGGTCTGGCGCAGGGCCTGGTCGCGGATGCGCTGGCGGGGCTTTGGAAAAGCAAGCCGAACATTCGGGTGTCGGTCACATCTGTGGCGAGCGCGCGTGTCCCGGAGATGATCGACAATGGACAGGCGGAACTCGGCCTCTCCTATCTTGGTAGCAGACACGCCTATGTAAATGTTCTGGCCAACGTCAAACTCGAAATCGGCGTGCTGCTTCCGCAAAATCACGAACTGGCGTCGAAAGGCCAAATTTCTCTTGAAGAACTCGCAGAAACTGGCACGCCGCTTCTCCTTTCGGACCAGTCTGTCAACGTCAGGGAGATGCTCGAAGCTGCCGTAGGGCGATCTTCGCTGGAGAGACACACACGGCTTGTATCGAACTCCACGGCTTCACTGACTCGGCTGGCTGAACTGGGGGCTGGCGCGGCGATCCGCACGCGACTGGAACCGATACTGGGGAGGCCTGATAAGGGCGGGTTATCCTTCGCAACCCTTGTTGAGCTGAAGGGAACGGTGCAAGAGCTTGCCCTGATCAAGAACAAGGATGTTAGCTTGAGCCCGGCAGGACAAACTGTCGTGGAGCACCTTCAGAGGTCTCTGCGAGAGCTCGACACATAAATCAGAGTTCTGTTTTTCCGACCGTTAAGAGCGAAACCTTCTGCTTGTTAGACTGCTTCCGGCGGATAACATGCAGCAAGGATAAATGGAATCGGTCCGGTCATGCCGCTGGTTCTGATTTCAATGCGTCGCTTCGTAGAAATCGTGGAATGCCATGACACTGTCAAAACAACTGTTCGCCCTAACCGAACGCTTCGGCGCCCTGATTAGCTTATCGCTCGTGTTGCTTTTGTGGGAAGTGGGCGTTTCCCTCTTCAACATTCCAACCTACGTCCTGCCACCCCCATCCGACGTCTTTGCAGCCGCGACCGGCATTGCATTCGGGCAATGGTTTTCGCATAGCGCTGCAACGCTCAAGGTTGTGTTGGCCGGTTTTTTCGCTGCAACCTGCGTTTCAATCCCACTGGCCGTTGCGATTTCAAGCTCGCGCATGGCTTCAAGCCTCATCATGCCCGTACTGATCGCGATCAAGGCGACCCCTGTGGTCGCGGTGGCGCCGATTATCATTGTCGTGCTGGGCACCGGCGATATGCCACGGGTGCTGATCACCTTCCTGATAGCCTTCTTTCCAATTGTTGTTTCGGCAACGACCGGCCTCGCCTTGGCGCCGCCGGAACTCATCAGCTTGTCAAAATCTCTCAAGGCGTCGGGCTGGCGAGAGCTTTGGGACATACGGCTGCCCTACGCCGTGCCGCATATCTTTTCGGGTCTGAAAGTAGCCAGCACGCTGGTCGTGACCGGTGCTGTCGTTGGGGAGTTTGTGGCAGCTGAGCGCGGCCTAGGATATCTCGTCCTGTTCTCCACGTCGAATTTTGACGTTGCGACGGCTTTCGTTTGCCTCGGGCTTTTGGTGGGTTTCAGCCTCCTACTCTTCTCATGTGTAGGAACCGTGCAAGCGCGATTGTTCCCGTGGTCACTGCCCAAGGACGCCACCGGTTGACAGACCCAATCAAGCTCAAAGGAAAAATCGATGGACCATACCTTGTATCGAGGCGTACACCTGAACCAGGAGTTGCCAAGTTTTGCGCGCGTATGGTTGTTGGGGACCGGCAGCCCGTCTCTTCAGGTGTGCCGCCACGGCATCAGTACGCTGATGCAACTGCGCGGGCGCTTTTTTCTATTCGATACAGGGCGTGCAACGTTGCAGCGCATGTATGAATGCGGAATTCCGGCCGCTCAGGTGCGAAACGTGTTCATCACGCACCTCCATTCGGATCACATATGCGGCATGCCCGATTTCTGGATGACGGCATGGTATGTCATGCACAGGTCAAAGCCGCTCAGGATCTACGGGCCTAAAGGGACCGAACGCTTTGTCGCTGGCATGAAGGAAATGCACCATTTCGATTTGGACGTGCGCCCAAAATACGAAACGGCGAAGATCGAAGGCGTACAAATCGAACCGACCGAGTTCGAAGAGGGAGTGGTGTATGACGAGGACGGCATCACGATAAAAGCTTTCCTTGTCGACCATGGACCGGCGACCCCAGCTTACGGGTTCCGAATTGAGTGCGACGGAAAGGTCATCGTTCTGTCGGGTGACACGACTTACAATACGAACTTGGTTCAACATGCGACGGGCTGTGATCTGTTGATCCACGCTGTTGCTGCGGCTTCAGATCGTCAACTTGCAGAGAACGAGATCACGCGGCGCCTGATCAAAAACCATACATCGCCCGAACAACTGGCACAGGTCCTCGAAGAGGCGAAGCCCAAGATGACGCTGTTGCATCACATTAGCACATGGCGCGTGACAGAGTACGACATTCTTTCACGCATCCGTTCCGGCACTCACCAGCCTTTCGAAATGGGGCATGACCGCATGGAAATCTTGGTGGGCGATGAGATCAAGATATTCCCGTCGAATGCGCCTGCAACGGGTGAAGACCTGATCGTGAGCGATCATGCGGACTAGTCCGCCAATATCGGCAAAAGCCAATCATCATCTAAACGCAAAATCGGAGCCAGACATGAAAATTCGGAAATTTGCCGCCCTCGCGACCACCGCGATATTCGTCGCCAGCGCCGGTACAGCTACCGCGATGGAAAAAATCGTGTTTCAGCTCGGCTGGCTACCCGGAGGGAATTATGCACCCCTCTACGTAGGTATCGATCAGGGTATCTTTGCCGACGCCGGGTTTGATGTGACGATCCAATCGGGTCGCGGAGCATCTGACGTGGTGACTAAGCTGTCCACCGGATCGTCCGACATTGGCATCGCGGCGTTTGGTGGGCTGTTGCGGTCCCACGTCGCCGGCAACAGCCAGATCAAGGCGATCTATTCCGTCTACACTCAGCAACCGGATTCAATTATCACCTATGCTGGATCGGGCATCGAGACGCTGGCGGATGTGAGCGGGAAAACCATCGCGACATCTGCAAACTCATCGTCCAACTTTTCCTGGCCGATTGTTTTGCAGAATAACGACATTGATCCGGATAGCGTAACCCTGATCAAGTCGGATCCGAAAACTCTGGCGCCCATGCTGGCGACAGGGCAAGTCGATGCAGTAATCGCATTTTCGACAAACGGCCCCTCCTATTCGGAAATCCTTGGCAAGGCAGAGAGGGATATTGTCATCATCCCGTGGGCAGAGTTCGGGTTTGACGGCTACAGCCACATGCTGATGGCCTCTGAAACCCTACTGAGCGAACGCCCAGATGCGGTCAAAGGCTTCCTTGTGGCCTATACAGAAGCCGCCGAAGCCGCGATGGCGGATCACGAAGCTGCTGCGGACAGCGTCATCGCCGTCGCGCCACAACTCGACCGGGACGTCGCACTTGCTCAGTGGACCTCCGCATTGGCGCTGATTGATAATGAGGTATCTCAGGCGTCCGGTTTGGGGCAGATCGATGAAGCCCGCGTCATGGCGACATGGGACTGGGCCGCGAAAGCCCAGAACCTCGCCATGGACACTATTGATCCGCTGAATGCTGTTGCCATCGGGTTTGTTGAATAGGCGAAGGGGCACCGACACCTATCGTTGATGACAAGGTGTATCGAGGACCATAGAGAAAAACAGGCGCAATAGCTTTGCGCCTGTTTGTAATTCTCAGGATACGCAAAGCGTTGACTAAAGTCACTCTAGACCTTGCAGACCAGTCGCGGCCCACTCAAACTTCAATCTTGAGCATCTTTGTGTTGATTGTCACTGAGAACTGACCCGGCATTGTCACCGAGAACTGACCCACCCAGTTGTTATGTTCTGCGTGTCATGTTGGGGTCAATGGTGGTGTTTCCTTCCGTTTCTTTTTCGCTGTTTCGGAGCTGGCCTTGAAGCGGTAACTGTCGTTGCCGGTCTCCAGAATGTGGCAGCGGTGGGTGAGGCGATCGA
>NZ_JALZWP010000019.1 GCF_023336755.1 Roseinatronobacter domitianus
CAACGCCCACTTCCGAATAATCCTCAAAAATCCCATGTCTATCACTCCTGACGCCCCCGACTGCTTTGCGCAGGGGCAAGGTTGCACATGGGTCAATTCTCAATGACAATTTCTGCTGTTGCCGGGTCAGTTCTCAGTGACAATCAACAGCAACCGCACAAGACGCGACGCATCAGGTCGAAATGCTGAACGTTGACCCGGATGACCGCCAACAGCGGATGCTGTTCAAGCCCGGCGTGCTGCGGGCGCAGCTTGGCGACACCGTTAAATTTGTGGCAAGCGACCGGGGTCACAACGCCCAATCCATAGACGGGATGACGCCGGACGGGGCAGAAGACTTCCGCGGACGAATCAACGAGGAAATCGAGATTACACTAAGCGCGGAAGGAACCTACGGCTATCTGTGCCAGCCGCACCAGACCATGGGTATGATTGGTTTCATCCTGGTCGGTGATTTTACCACGAACCTTGATGCGGTGCGCGAGGCTGCCGGGTCCCTGCGTGGGCGCGACACCTCACGCAGGGTCGCAGAATACCTGGCAGAGATTGACGCGATCGCAACCGACGAAGGGCTGGCCTGATTGCCCCTGCCATAAGCCGGGTGCCGGGGTGGTAAATAACCGCCTCGACACCCGGCACCACGCCCGACAAGAGTGTGTGCCCGTCTTGATGGCCTTTCGCCAAAGCCTTGCGAATGCTCGCGCACGCGGTTCAACGAAAGTTCAGCCAAGCTTGGCCAGCTTGCAGTTCAAACTGCCTGCATGGCTTTGAGCTGCAATCGACGGCGGTGCAGGACAGGTTCCGTGTAGCCGGAAGGCTGTTCGCAGCCTTCGAATACAAGATCGCAGGCCGCCTGAAATGCGACCCCGTCAAACCCTGGAGCCATCGGGCGATAGCTTGGGTCATCCGCGTTTTGCCGGTCGACAACCACGGCCATTTTCTGCATGGCCGCCATGACCTCGGCCTTGGTGACAACACCGTGATGCAGCCAATTGGCAATGTGCTGCGAACTGATCCGGCAGGTTGCGCGGTCTTCCATCAGGCCCACATCGTTGATGTCGGGCACTTTGGAACAGCCCACGCCTTGGTCCACCCAGCGCACGACATAGCCAAGAATGCCTTGGGCATTGTTTTCGACCTCTTTCGCGATCTGGTCTTTCGACCATTTCTGAAAATTGGCAATGGGAATATCCAGCAGCGTATCGACAAAAGCGCGGCGGCCACCCGCCTTCAGTTTGCGCTGCACCGCGAACACGTCGACCTTGTGGTAATGCAATGCATGTAGCGTCGCCGCCGTGGGTGACGGCACCCAGGCGCAATTCGCCCCGGATTTGGGATGCTCGATCTTTTGTTCCAACATGGCGGCCATCAGGTCTGGCATGGCCCACATGCCCTTGCCGATCTGCGCGCGGCCAGACAGCCCGCATTCCAAGCCGATATCGACATTCTGGTTCTCATACCCGCCAATCCAGGCCTTGCGCTTTATGAAATCCTTGCGGCTGAACGGGCCAGCTTCCATGCTGGTGTGGATTTCGTCGCCGGTGCGATCCAGAAAGCCCGTGTTGATGAACGCCACACGATGCTTGGCTGCGCGAATGCAGGCTTTCAGGTTCACCGATGTGCGGCGCTCTTCGTCCATCACTCCGATCTTGACCGTGTATTGCGGCAAGCCAAGGACAGCTTCCACCCGGTTGAATATATCATCCGCGAAGGCGACCTCCTCTGGCCCGTGCATCTTTGGTTTCACGATGTAGATCGAACCGTGCACCGAATTGCCGCTGTCGCGCTTCAGGTCATGCATGCCGATCATGGTGGTGATCATGGCATCCATCAACCCTTCGGGAATGTCATGGCCGTCAGCGTCCAGAATGGCGGGGTTGGTCATAAGGTGGCCCACATTGCGCACCCACATAAGCGCGCGGCCCTTCAGGGTCAGATCGCTGCCATCGGGCGCGGTATAGTGACGGTCTGCTGCCATCCGGCGCGTGACTGTCTTGCCACCCTTGTCAAAACCGATCGAAAGATCACCTTTCATCAGGCCCAGCCAATTGGAATAGGCCAGCACCTTATCCTCTGCATCAACACAGGCGACTGAATCTTCACAATCCATGATGGCGGACACGGCGCTTTCAATCTGCACATCGGCCAGCAGCGCCTGATCGCGGCACCCAATGAAATGCGCGCGATCAAAGATCAACTCGACATGCAGGCCATTGTTGCGCAGCAAGACCGCGTCAGGAGCCTTTGGGTTGCCCCGGTAGCCGACAAATTTGGACGGGTCGACCAACGGGCAGCCATCGACCAACAATGCACCATCCTGCACATGATACCGCCGGACATCCGCGTGGCTGGCCCCGACCAGCGGGAACGCTTCGTCCAGGAACACCCGCGCGCGTGCCACAACCCGCGCTCCATGCCCGCGATCATAAGCACCCTTGGGTGGTGTGGTGCCCATTGCATCGGTGCCATACAGGCAATCATACAGGCTGCCCCAACGCGCATTGACCGCGTTCAATGCGTAGCGCGCGTTCGTGATCGGAACGACAAGCTGAGGCCCGGGCGTAGAGGCGATCTCTGGATCGACATTGCTGGTTTCGATCTCGAAATCCGGGCCTTCTGGCACCAGATAGCCGATTTCTTGTAGAAATGCCTTATAGGCTCCATGATCATGCGGTTGATTGCGGTGCCGCACATGCCATGCGTCCAGTTGGCTTTGCAAATCCTGTCGCGTCGCAAGCAGGGCTTTGTTGGTTGGCGACATGTCGGCAACCAAGGTGGCAAAACCGGCCCAGAAGTCGTCGCTGGACACACCTGTGCCGGGCAGCGCTTCGGCATCTACAAATCTTGCCAGTTCCTCTGCTACTTGAAGGCCGTGCTTTTCAATACGTTGCACCATGTCGCGTTCCTTTGCTTTCATTCTGCACAGGCTTGTCAATGTGTATAGGTCGCCAGACTACTATCGCCATAGCGGCCTGTCGGCAACAGAATTGGTCAAACTATCTTACCAGTATTCGTTCCGCTTTTCATTCACCTGGCAACTCAGAGCGGGCAATTCTGTCAGCACGGGGATGGATATGCAGTGTTGCGCAAGTTTACGAGCGGTGACAACTGCTGCCTTGAACACCAGGCGCCGTAAGGTTTCATGGCCGCATTCCAAGAGGCGGTCGGACCAATTCATTTCTCCTTATTGAGGCCTTGCAGGCGTGAAGCCCAGAAAGTCTCTCCGTTCTAAGCTTGCCGAAACTTCGAAGGGTCATCGAGCCGCGCAATAAAATTTCACGCGACGACTGCGCCAACACCGGGAACGGCCATCAGCCGATGGGCGACACAATGCGTCTTGGCTTTCTTCTTCACATGAGGCGCATGACCATTGGGCTAGGGCCTCAATCCTGCGGCAGTTGGGTCTGGTTGATGAACGTTGCATTTTGACTTTTGCAGATGCCGCCCCTACTCTAATTCCTATATATTTTATTAATTTAGCTTGGAGATTTCGGATGACAGTCTGCCTTGGACCTGACGGCCTTGTGTGTCATCGTGCAACATCGGCGTCCATCGAAGATTTTGTTGTTTATGGTGAACGCTCGTCTGGCACAAATGTTACCAAAAAGGTGATACGCGACGTCTACGGTCTGCGGCCAACAAAAGCCTATGGTTGGAAACATGGTGCACCGTCCTTCCTGTCTGCAAGCAAACGAACGTTGTTCGTTGTATCCCTGCGAAATGCCCTTGACTGGTGCGTCAGCATGTATGCGAAACCTTACCATGCCTGCGACAGGCTCCGATCTCTCGACTTCGATGAATTCATACGTTCTCCGTGGTTGTCTGTGATGAACGCACCGCGCCCGCATGGGTTGGAGCGTGAGCTGCATCTTGACCAGGTTTTGCAACCAGACCGCCACCCCATAGAGGGCCGCCCCTACCAGACCATATTCGAGATGCGGACACTCAAAACCCGGAGTTGGCTCGGGTTGTTGAACCGCGGGGTCAATAGCGTGGTCATACGTCACGAAGCGTTTCAGCATGATCCGAAAGTTTGTGCCAAGCGTGTTGCAGAAGAATTTGACCTGTCGGCAAAACGCCCGTTCAAAAAGCCAGACTACATTTTCAAGATCAGACAAGAAATCGAGGCGCGGCGCGCACATGCGCAAGAACGGTTGCCACATAACATGGATTTTATACGGGCGCAGTTGGACCCCAAGCTGGAAAAAGCGATTGGCTACGATATCGCGGCCCTATGATCCCCCTTGCCAAAGCAAGGGCGCGTTTCAGGATGATCGGGGCGCGCGTGGGCCGGTTCCATGTGGCCTTTGCGCAGAACGCGCCCTGCACCGATAATTAAGCCTCTTGAGGGGTAAGCGCGGCCCGCAGCGAGTTCACACGTTAATCGCAGCGCGCGCTCATACCTCCGTCTACGACAAGCTCGGTAGCGGTGACGAACCTCGCCTCGTCCGATACCAAGAACAACGCAGCATTGGCCGTGTCGCGTCCGTCGCCCATCCAGCCCAGCGGGATGCGCTTGACCCGCGATGCCAGAAGCGCGTCGACATCCCCACCCATGCGTTGCTCGGCCAGCCGGGTTTCCACAAGCGGCGTGTGTAACTGTCCGGGGATTACGGTGTTCACGCGCACGCCTTTGGGCGCATATTCAACACCGACAACGCGGCTGAACTGGATCACGCCCGCCTTGGCCGCAGCATAGGCGCATTGCGCCGCACCCGTCCAACGCAGCCCGGAAACCGAGGCGATATTCACCACCGCACCGCGCCCCCGCTCTGCCATGATCGGCAAGACCGTTTGGCAGGTCAGGTAAACCGATGTCAGGTTGGAATCCACTTGTCTGCGCCACGTTTGCGCGTCCATCTCGGCGGGGCCACCGCGGGCAGAGCCGCCAACATTGTTCACAAGGATGTCTACCGTCCCAAAGCGGTCCATGCAGGCCGCGACCATGTCTTTGACCGATGCTTGGTCGGTGACGTCGCACAGATGGGTTTCGATTTCGCCGCCCAAGTCGCGGACGCGCGCCACCGTTTCCTCCATCGTGTCGGCGCGCAAATCGACAGCGAAGACCTTGGCGCCTTCCTCTGCGAAGCGGACCGCTATGGCGCGCCCATTCCCCCAGCCCGGCCCGACGCAGCCCGCGCCACACACAATGGCGATTTTTCCATCAAGCCGCCCCGTCATCACGATAGCTCCGGCGGGTTGCCGTCGGGCGCAGACACGCGGAAGACATTCAGCGTCATGGATATCAACGAATAATACCCCAATACACCCACCAGATCGACCAGCCTGTCGGACCCAAGAACCCGGACTGCCTCTGTATAAAGCGGGTCCGGGACGGCGCGGGTTTCAAGAATTGCAATCGCCACAGCGTGCACGATGCGCTCCTCGTCATCGGCGTAGGGTGGGGCGGCCCGCGTGCGGATCGCTTCCACCAGCTCCGGGGACAGGCCGGCTTTCAGCGCTTCTGGTTTATGCGCGAACCATTCGAATTCCGCCGACCAGTGGCGCGCCATTGTCAGGATTGCCAACTCGCTCAATCGCGGATCAAGCGACGTGTCATAGCGGCAGTAGCGCCCAAGCTCTTGTGCGCGGGCGGCCAATTCGGGGCGGTGTAGCCAGATCGCCAAAGGTCCGCGCACACCGCCCCGCGGGCCAGATGCGATGGCCTCATGGATCTCTTGCTGGCGCGGGGAATACTGCGTCGGGTCGGGCGGCCCAAGACGCTGCGGCGGTCGGTGTTGGTCTTGTGTCATCTGATCCTCTTTCTGCTTTTTAGGAGTATGACAATCTTTACGGCTGTCGAAACCAGATCAACGGTCGGGCTGCCCGAAGTGGTCGTCCGTTGCGACGGGCAGGTGTTTGGCGCAGGTTCGGGACGGCAACAAAAGTGGAACGACTTGCAATGACCGATGCTTTCATCTGCGATTACACGCGCACACCCATCGGGCGCTACGGTGGCGCCCTGTCTTCTGTCAGAGCCGATGACCTTGGTGCTGTGCCGATCCGGGCACTGATCGCGCGTCATGACATCGACTGGGCCGCGCTGGACGAGGTAATCCTTGGATGTGCCAACCAAGCGGGCGAAGATAACCGCAATGTTGCACGCATGTCGGCCCTTCTGGCTGGGCTGCCCGACACCGTGCCGGGCACCACCATCAACCGTCTTTGCGGGTCAGGCATGGACGCGGTGATGACCGCAGCCCGCGCCATTCGCGCCGGCGAGATGGACATGGTTCTGGCGGGTGGCGTCGAATCCATGTCGCGCGCGCCGTTTGTGATGCCAAAGGCCGAAACGCCCTTTTCGCGCAGCGCTGAAATCCATGACACAACGATAGGCTGGCGTTTCGTAAACCCGGTGCTAAAGGCGCAATACGGTGTGCACTCAATGCCCGAGACGGCTGAGAATGTTGCCGAGGATTTCGATATTTCGCGCGCGGATCAGGATGCCTTCGCGCTTCGCTCGCAGGCCCGCGCTGCGGTCGCGCTGCAAAGTGGCCGGATGGCGCAAGAAATCACACCTGTCAGCATTCCGCAGCGCCGGGGTGATCCGCGGATTGTGGACACAGACGAGCACCCCCGCCCGCACACCACCGCCGAAGCATTGGCGGCGCTGAAGGCACCATTTCGCGCAGGCGGATCTGTGACCGCAGGCAATGCCTCTGGCGTCAATGATGGCGCGGCGGCGCTGATTATCGCGTCAGAAAAGGCCGCGCTGCGCCATGGATTAACCCCCATCGCACGAATATTGGGCGGTGCGACGGCGGGTGTTCCGCCCCGCATCATGGGGATCGGTCCTGCGCCTGCGTCCGAAAAACTGATGGCGCGGCTTGGGCTTTGTGCCAGCGATTTTGACGTGATCGAATTGAACGAGGCCTTCGCCAGCCAAGGTCTTGCCACCCTGCGCCGACTTGGCGTCGCGGATGATGATGACCGGGTTAATCGCAACGGCGGCGCGATTGCGCTTGGCCACCCCTTGGGCATGTCGGGCGCGCGGCTGGCAGGCACCGCCGCGCTGGAACTTGCGGTGACAGGTGGGCGGCGCGCGCTGGCCACCATGTGTATTGGTGTGGGGCAAGGGATCGCCCTCGCGCTGGAGCGGGTCTGACAGGTCCGCCTCCAATCAAGCCTTACTTAAAGTTATGCAATCACCACATCCCCTCACTTTTCGCAGCCCAAGCTTTGCCGCGATAATGCAGGTGCAGCGGGCGGACACCTTTGGACGCCCGCGACAATAAAGGAGCAGATCACGTGATATCCGGGCTTTCCCCTGAACAGACAGAACTGGCCCATGCCGTGCGGCGCTTTGCCGAAGGTGAACTGGCAGAGGGCGCTTTGGCGCGTGCCCATTCGCGCGAATATCCGTGGGACATTGCGGCGAAATTGTCGGACATGGGGATGCTTGGCATCACGATGCGGTCCGAAGACGGTGGCCTTGGTGGAACGTTGATGGATGCGGTCATTACGATTCAGGAACTGGCAATGGTCTGCCCTAAAAGCGCGGATATTGCGCAGGCGGGAAATTTCGGGCCAATCAGAACCTTTGTGGAATTCGCCTCGGAGGAGCAAAAGGACCGCTGGCTGCCCGATCTTCTGTCCGGGAAAAAGCTGATCTCGTTGGGAATGAGCGAACCGGATGCCGGTTCTGCGGTGACAGAGTTACAGACCAGCGCGCGCGAAGACGGCACGGATTACGTTCTGAACGGGTCTAAGGTGTTTTCCACCCATAGCCCTCATGCGGACCTGTTTTTGATTTATGTGCGGTTCGGGCCGGGGCTGGACGGGATCGGTTCGGTGCTTGTGGAGCGTGGCACACCGGGGTTCACTGTCGGGCAGCCAACACCATTCATGAGCGGGGAAGAATGGTGTCCGCTGTATTTCCAGGATTGTCGCATCCCCGCCGCGAATGTTCTGCTTGGCCCCAGCGGTTTCAAGAAACAGATTTCTGGCTTCAACGTCGAACGCATCGGCAATGCATCTCGGGCGCTGGCCCTTGGTCGGCACGCCTATGAGGTGGCGCGGCAACATGTGACCGAACGCACGCAATTCGGCCGCCCCTTATGCGAGTTTCAAGGACTGCAATGGAGTTTTGCCGAAATGATCGTGAAGCTGGAAGGCGCGCAGACCTTGTTGTATCGCGCGGCCTCTCAGGCTGATGAAAGCGGGCTTCCTACCGCTTTCGACACAGCTGTCGCCAAACTGGCCTGCAACGAAGCAGGGTTCGAGGTCGCCAATGCCGCGATGCAGGCGATGGGTGCTTATGGCTATTCGACCGAAAGCCTTGTGGAATACTGCGTCAAGCGCACGCGCGGCTGGCAGATCGCGGGGGGGTCCATCGAAATGCTCAAGAACCGCATTGCTGAGCAGGTCTTTGAGCGCCGTTTCAGCCAGCGACCTTCGTGATGGGTGGCAGCAATTGGCAAAAGGCGCTGCTGCATCCGGACAGCGTTGCTTTGGTGGGGGTCTCTGATGATCCCGCAAAGACCTCGGGTCGCCCGCTAAAATTTCTGCGCGCGGCTGGCTTTGCAGGTGATATCTTCGCCGTAAACCCCACGCGGGCCACGGTGCAGGGCGAAACAGCTTATGCGACCCTTTCGGACCTGCCGCATGTGCCGGATCATGCTTTCATCCTGACCGGCGCGGATCGCGCGCTGGACGCGCTGGAAGAATGTGAGGCGTTGGGGGTTCCGGTCGCAACCGTCCTGGCGACAGGCTTTGCCGAGGCCGGCGCCACAGGCAATGCCAACCTTGCACGCATCGATGCCTTGATCGCGCGCGGAAAGCTACGCGTTCTGGGGCCATCCTCTATCGGGTTGGCCAACCTGCGTCATGGCATGACACTGACCGCGAACGCGGCCTTTGCCGAACCCGAACTGCCGAAGGGGGGGCTCTTTGTGGCCTCGCATAGCGGCAGTCTGATCGGCGCACTGATGTCGCGCGGCAAACGCAAGGGACTTGGCTTCGCCGGGCTTGTCTCTGTCGGCGGAGAGCGCGACCTGTCCATCGGGGATGTCTGCATGGCGGCGCTGGACGACCCCAATGTAACGGGGTTTTTGCTGTTTCTGGAACATATGGGCCACGCGGACAGGTTACGAGCCTTTGCCCAAGAGGCTGCACGCCGGGGCAAACCCGTCGCCGCCTTCAAACTGGGAAGATCCGAGGAAGCGGCTGAGCTTGCGCAGTCGCACACGGGGTCACTTGCCGGGGCGGATGAGGTTGCGGACGAATTCCTGCGCGCCTGCGGTATTGCGCGGGTCACGGCCTTCGAAGCGCTTCTGGAGGTCGCGCCATTGCTGCGTCGGGTCGCGCCGGTAACGACCCCGCGTCGGGGGCGCGTCGGTGTTGTAACGACAACAGGCGGCGGGGCCGCGATGGCGGTCGATCAGCTTGCGGTTCACGGCGTCGAAATCACCGCACCGTCTATCGAAACACGCGCGCGGCTTGCCGATCTGGGCATTGATGCAGGCGACACGCGCATCCTTGACCTGACATTGGCAGGCACGCGCTATGATGTCATGCGGGGCGCGATAGAGGTGTTGCGCGCTGCCCCCGAGTTTGACCTGGTGCTGGTCTGCGTTGGTTCTTCGGCCAGGTTCAATCCTGACCTTGCGGTTCAGCCGGCGCTTGATCTGATCGACCTGCCCGGCCACCCGTTCGCGGTCTTTCTGGTGCCCGATGCACCCGGCGCGGTTCAGCGGCTGGCGCGCGCGGATGTGCCGGTGTTCGAAGACCCTGAAACCTGCGCGGATGCCGTGGCTGCGGCGCTTCACCGTCTTGTCCCGAACCTGCCCGCGTCTGTTATGCGCTGCGCCGATGGTTCTGCGCGGTATCTGGACGAGGCAGAGGCCTATCAACGGCTGCGTGATGTGCCGGTGGCAGATTGGCTTGCTATGGATGTTACCGCGCCGCTGCCTGACCTGTCGTTTCCGTATCCGGTCGTGGCCAAGGTTCTGGACGTGGCGATCTTGCACAAAAGCGATGCGGGTGGTGTGGTTATCGGGATAGATGGCCCCGACGCATTGGCGCAAGCGGTCACTGAAATTTGCGAGAACGTGCCGCGCGAATTGGACGGGCGTCAGGTCACGCGCGTGTTGGTTCAGCAGATGCGCAAGGGTGTGGGCGAAGTCCTGATCGGGATGCGCCATGACCCGGATGTGGGTCCGATTGTCGTGTTGGCTGCGGGCGGCGTTTTCACAGAGATTTATCGCGACGTTGTGATGCGCCTTGCGCCGGTCGACCTGGACACGGCTAGGCACATGGTCGACTCGCTGAAGCTGACGCAGATCCTTGACGGCGCGCGAGGACATCCGAAAGGTGATCTGGAGGCGTTGGCGCAAGCGGTTGTTGCCGTGTCGAAATTCGCACTCGATCACGATATCATCGAGGCAGAGATCAACCCGGTGATCGTCCTGCCGCGTGGGCACGGTGTGGTCGCAGTAGACGCGCTAATTTCCACGAGAGCGGGATGACGGGACAGGTCTTCGTTCAAAGGGACGATCATATCGCGGTGCTGGTTATCAGTAATCCGCCAGTGAATGCAGGGTCGCATCATATCCGCAAGGCGCTTTTGGCGGCAATCGCCGAAGTTGAAGCCAACCCGCGACTGACCGGCGCGGTGCTGATTGGGGATGGTAACAGCTTTATTGCCGGGTCGGATCTGAAGGAGTTCGATCTTCGTCTTGATCCGCCGCAGACCCCGCAGGTGATCGCGGCACTGGAATCTACCACCAAACCTTTCGTGGCGGCGCTGCATGGCGCCGCGCTGGGCGGTGGATATGAAATTGCGCTTGGCTGTGATGCCCGGATCGCGGCCCCCGGCACGGTGGTCGGCCTGCCAGAGGTGACGCTTGGGATCATTCCCGGCGCGGGCGGCGCGCAAAAACTGCCCCGGCTGGTCGGTAAACCCAAGGCGCTGCGGCATATCTTTTTTGCAGAACGCGCCGCCGCGCGGGGCAACCCGGATCGCAGCGCGAAACCGGTCAATGTCGCGCAGTTGGGTGTTGTTGGCAGCGGCACCATGGGTGCAGGGATCGCAACGGCGATCTTGCAATCCGGCAAGCCGGTGATCCTGATCGACACCAATGCAGATGCGTTGGAAAAAGGCTGCCGCCGAATAGTTCAGGCGCTTGAAAGGGCTGTAACGCGCGGCAAGATGACGGCAGAAGCCGCTGGTCAGGCGCAGGCCCGGTTGACCAGCGCAACCAATCTTGAAGCGCTTGCGCCTTGCGATGTGGTGATCGAAGCGGTCTTTGAAGACCTGGACTTGAAGGCGGATCTTTTTGGTCGTCTTGATGCCATTTTAGGGTCTGACGCAATCCTTGCCAGCAACACCTCCTATCTGGATATTGATGCGATGGCAGCGGCCACCACTCGACCGGACCGGGTGATTGGCCTTCATTTCTTTAGTCCTGCCCATGTCATGAAACTGCTCGAAGTTGTGCGCGGCAACGCCAGCAGCGACAGCGCTATGGCCACGGGCTTTGCGCTGGCCCGTATGTTGGGCAAGCAGCCTGTCGAAGCGGCCAATGCGTTTGGCTTCATTGGCAACCGGATTTATGCGGCCTATCGCGCGGCCTGCGAATTCATGCTGGAAGATGGCGCATTTCCACATGAAATTGATGCGGCCCTTGAAGCGTTTGGCTTTGCGATGGGGCCATGTGCCGTGGCCGATATGTCCGGGCTGGATATTGCGTGGCATATGCGTCGTCAGACGGCGGCGCAGCGGTCTGATGCTGACCGCTATGTGGACATCCCCGACCGGCTTTGCGAGGCGGGACGTTTCGGCCAAAAGACCGGTGCGGGCTATTATCGCTATGATGATGGCACCAAGGCGCGCGACCCGTGGGTCGAGGATCTGATCCGTGCTGTCTCTCAGGAAAAAGGTATCATGCGGACACCGTTTTCGGCACAGGATATCCAGACGCGCGCTTTGGCCGCTATTGTGAACGAAGCGGCGTTGGTCGTTGCCGAAGGTGTCGCCATCAGGCCAGAGGATATCGACGTTGTGCTGGTCAACGGCTTTGGCTTTCCGCGCTGGCGGGGTGGTCCCGTTCATTGGGCGCGGCAGCAAGATGCGGATGCGCTGAGTGCAGCCTGCGCCGCGTTCGCTGTGGCAGCAGGACCGGGGCGCAAAACCGGCGATTTCAGAGTTCTGGAACTTGACGCAAAGGACAAGGCATGACCGAAGCTGCAACCGCGCTGGAGGCGCTTTGGGCGCCCGAAAGCGTTGCCGTGGTGGGCGCGTCAGCGGACCCGGCCAAAACCGGCGGACGTCCGATGAACTACCTTCTGAAGCATGGGTATTCCGGGCGCATCTACCCGATCAACCCACGGGCCGAAACGATTGAGGGGCACCGCTGCTACACTTCGATTGCGGAGCTGCCCGAAGCGCCGGATGCAGCAATTGTTTTGCTGGGCGCAGATCGTGCTGAAGCTGCGGTGCGCGATCTTGCTGCGAAAGGCTGCAAGGTCGCCATCGTTCTGGCCAGTGGTTATAGCGAAAGCGGCGCTGACGGGTTGGCACGCCAGCAGGCCCTGCGTGATGCTGCGGGCAATATGCGTTTGCTTGGGCCTAATACGATCGGCGCTATGGATCTGACGCGCGGGATCGTCTTGTCGGCCAGTGGCGCACTGGAACTGAAAGATGTGCCGCGGGGCGGTATCTCTGTTGCGTCGCAAAGCGGTGGCATCCTTGGGGCGATTCTGTCGCGCGGGGCTGCGCGGGGCGTGGGGTTTTGCAAACTTGCCTCCACCGGGAATGAGGCCGATCTGGATCTTGCCGACCTGATCGACGCCTATGCGCGCGACCCGGACACGACGGTTATCGCAGCCTATATCGAAGGCATACGGTCCGTTGGAAAATTCCGTGCGGCTGCGCTTCAGGCGCGGGATGCGGGCAAGCCGCTTGTCGTCTACAAAGTTGGCCGTTCGAGTGCGGGTGCCCGTGCCGCGGTTTCGCATACTGGCGCTCTGGCGGGTGAAGACCGGGCCTATGACGCTTTGTTCCGGCAGGTTGGGGCCATACGCGCGCAAAGTTTCAACGATCTTCTTGACCTGCCTGCAATGCTCGCATCCGGGCGCAAAATGCAGGGCAATAACGTCGCGATCCTGACCTCTACGGGTGGCGCTGGCAGCCTTGTGGCCGACAGTTGCGGGATGCTTGGCCTGAACCTTCCCGATTTGGAGCCCCCGACGGGCCGTATTTTGGCCGATCTTCTTGGGCAATCCGAACCGATGACGAGCAACCCGGTAGATGTTACTCTGGCGGGCGTCGAACCGGCTATCATGACGGCCGCGACAAAGGCGCTTTTGGCTTCTGACAACGTCGATGGGGTAGTGGTCGTGGTTGGATCATCGGCGCTGGCCCGCCCGGATGTCACGGTTGGGGCCATCCTTGAAGGCGCAGCAAGCAGCGACAAGCCGCTGATCGCTTATGTCAGTCCGCATGCCCCGCATCTGGTTGATCTTTTGAACCGCAAAGGCGTGCCGGCCTTTGCGGCGCCGGAAACCTGCGCAACGGTGCTTGGGGCCGTGCGCGAAGCACCGCCTGTGGCTGATCTTCTGACAACAGAGGCGGCGGTGGCCCTGCCCAACCTGCGCGGTTCGCTGAACGAGGTAGAGGCGCTTGGTCTGTTCGATCTGTTCGGGGTATCCGGCCCTGAAACGCGCATTGTGACGACCGTGACAGACGCGCAAGACGCCGCGAGGGCGCTGAACGGCCCGGTGGTGCTGAAAGTCTTGTCGCGGCAGATTGCGCATAAATCTGATATTGGCGGTGTGCGGCTGGGTCTTGACCCCGACAGTATCGGGGCAGCGATGGACGAGATGGCCAAAGGGCTGGCGTCCAGCGATCTGCCAGAGCCAGAAGGCTATCTTGTCCAAGAGATGATCGGTGGCGGGATCGAGATGATCCTTGGCCTGCGTCGCGACCCTCAGCTTGGGCTTATGATCTTGCTGGGTGCAGGTGGCGTGCAGGCTGAACTGCTGGGAGATAGCAGCCTGCGGCTTTTGCCGCTTCGCCAGGGCGAAGCCCGCGAAATGGTCGCGGAGTTACGGATCATGCCCTTGCTGCAAGGCTATCGAGGCGCGCCACCCCATGACATTGATGCGTTGGTTGCCGCCATCGAAGGCTTCGCCCGCATGGGGCATGCTCTTGCCGACAGGTTGCTTGAAGCCGAGGTCAATCCTCTTTTTGTCCGCAAGAAGACCGAAGGCGTAATCGCCGCCGACGGTTTGGCAGTTCTGACAGACTAAGCGCGTCTAGCCTGTTGACCGTGTGATCCGCCAGACACCTTGCGCAGAGATCACGGGCATATCGCCGATAAAGGCAGTGCCCGTGACGAACACCAATCGGGTCGTCGCCTTTGTGATCTGCGGGGCAATCTGCACAAGATCGCCTATTTTGGCTGGCGTCAGGAATTGATGCGTCAGGCTGACCGTCGTGCCGCGTGGCGCACCGGTCGCAATGCGCGTTGTATGACCAAAGGCGCGGTCGATGAAGGTCATCAACATGCCGCCATGGATAACGCCGTTTCGGTTGGCATGAAAGTTTTGTGCCACAAAGGCAAATTCGGGTTTGCCGCCGATCTCGCGCCGCCATAAACCCCCGACATGCCCAATGAACCCGTCATCGGGATCAAGGGTCCATGTGCCGTCCGTCAAATCGGTTTCCATGCATGATGTGTGCACCCTGATCCACGCCATGACAAGCTAACCAGACAGAGCAAAGAGCCCAACCATTTGTTATGCTCGCCAGCGTTTTTAACTGTTGTTCGATAGCGGCGATGCCAAGAAGATTGCCCGATAAGGTAAAGCGCCTGACCACGGGGAGGGGACAGTGCTAGATCGCGACTACCGTGACATCGTAACCGGTTTGGCTTTGGCAGGGTTTGGTGGTGCAGCCGCCCTTTACTCTCTTGCCAACTATTCGCTGGGCAGCGTCAGCCGGATGGGGCCGGGTATGGTCCCGACAGCGCTTGGCGCCGCTTTGGTCGTCTTCGGGATTGTGATTGCAATCCCCGCCTTGTCGCGGCGCGGTTCGGGCGTGCATGTGCGGTTCCGGGTCGTGCTGGTGCTTGCAGCCAGTATCATCAGCTTTTCGCTGATGATCGATAGCGTTGGTCTGGTTCCGTCGGTCTTTGTAACAACGGTCATTGCAACCTTCGCAGAACGCAACGTCAAACTGTTGGGCGCTGTGGTCCTGGCCGCAACGCTAAGCCTGATTACGTGGGCGATCTTCATTGCAGGGCTTCGCTTGCCTCTGGCCTCTTTCGATTGGCCGTTTTGATGGATCTTCTCGCCAACCTCGCTCTTGGACTTGATGCTGCCCTGACGCCGACAAACCTGTTTTACTGCTTCGCCGGCGTGTTTTTGGGTACGTTCGTGGGTGTTATTCCCGGTATCGGGCCGCTTGCTGCGATCTCGATGCTGTTTCCGATCACCTTCTATCTTGATCCGACAGCGGCCCTGATCATGCTGGCCGGCATCTACTACGGCACGACCTATGGTGGGTCCACCGCGTCGATCCTTCTGAACATACCGGGTGCGACCTCTTCGGCAGTAACCTGCCTTGACGGGTATCCAATGGCGCAACAGGGTCGGGCGGGTGTCGCG
The DNA here is from genome assembly GCF_023336755.1 of Roseinatronobacter domitianus. Taxonomy (GTDB): domain Bacteria; phylum Pseudomonadota; class Alphaproteobacteria; order Rhodobacterales; family Rhodobacteraceae; genus Roseinatronobacter; species Roseinatronobacter domitianus. The sequence continues at coordinate 15,610 of NZ_JALZWP010000019.1, forward strand.
CTGTTTATGACGACCATCGCCTCTTTCGTGGGGGGCTCCATCGGGATCGTTGTCTTAAGCCTGTTTTCCCCGATCATAGCGGAATACGCGTTAAGCTTTGGGCCTGCGGAATATTTCGCGCTTATGGCGCTGGGGCTTGTAGCGGCCTCGACAATTACGAATGCGTCGCCTGCCAAGGGCCTTTCCATGGTTATTCTTGGTATGCTGATTGCAACGGTCGGCACCGACAGCCAATCTGGAACGGCGCGCTTCACTTTCGGGTCGATGAGCGTTCTGGACGGGTTCGGCATTAGTGCGATGGCCATGGGCCTGTTCGGGATTGGTGAAATCCTTAGCTCTGTCGGGGCTAAGCGGAGCAACAAGATTGACCGCGAAAGCACGCGCTTTCGCAAGATGGTGCCAACGCGCGATGACATACGCCGGTCGTGGATTCCGGGTCTGCGCGGGTCGGCTATCGGGTCGTTTTTTGGGGCGCTGCCGGGAACCGGACCGTCGATTGCGTCCTTCATGGCCTATGCTGTCGAAAAGCGCGCATCGGACACGCCGGAACGGTTTGGCACAGGTGCGATCGAGGGCGTTGTCGCGCCAGAGACCGCCAACAACGCCGCCGACCAGACAGCATTCATCCCGACACTGACCCTTGGCATTCCGGGCAGTGCGACCATGGCCCTGATGCTGGGCGCACTTATGGTGCATGGCATCCAGCCCGGACCGACGCTGATCGTAGAGCAACCTTCGTTGTTCTGGGGTCTGGTCATGAGCTTCTGGATCGGCAACCTGATCCTGCTGGTGCTGAACCTGCCATTGATCGGTCTTTGGGTCCGTATGCTGCTGGTGCCCTATCATTACCTATATCCCGCGATCGTTGTGTTCGTGTGCATCGGGGCCTACAGCGTGCGCGCCAACCCGGCCGATGTCATCATGGTTCTGGGGTTTGGTGTGCTTGGATATGCGCTGCGCCTTGGCAATCTGCCTGCCGCACCGCTTTTGCTGGGCTTCGTCCTTGGCCCGCTGATAGAGACGCAGTTCCGCCGTTCAATGGTTCTGGCGCGCGGTGATTTCACCGCGATCCTTGAACGCCCGATGGCGGGCAGTGTGCTGGCTCTGACGGCAGTTTTGCTCATCTGGACGCTTGTGTCCGCGATCCTGCGGCGCAGGCGCAGGCTGGCCGAAGCAACCGACGCCTAAGGCAACAAGACGGGCGCGTGGGCGTTGGTTCGCCCGCGCAGTGGCCGCCCTAAAGGCCGCATCAAGCCGCCCTAGCGCGGGAAATGACGGAGGAGGAGAAGACCATGAAAACGATCATTTGCGCTGCACTTGGCGCGACACTTAGCATGACGGCCGCTTGGGCGCAGGAGGATTTCCCAAGCAAGCCGGTCACGATCATTGTGCCTTATGGCACCGGCGGGTCCACAGATACGACAGCACGCGCCATCGCAATCGAGCTGGAAAAGATCTGGGAGCAGCCGATTGTCATTCAGAACCAGCCTGGCGCCGGTTCGATGATCGGCACAACCGCCATGACGCAGGCGGACCCCGATGGGCACACCTTGCTGATCAACACGGCCGCGATTTCAACGGCCCCTGCCATACAGGGCGATCTGCAATACGATCCCGAAGAGGATGTCACACCCATCTCTTTGTTGGTCACAAGCCCCTATGTTCTGGTGGGCGGCGCCAATGTGCAATCCACCGACTTCAGCGGCTTCCTGCAAGAGGCTCAGGAACGGCCGATGTTCCTGGGCACCGCCGGCCCAGGCAGCTCCAGCCATTTCATGTCTGAACTGCTTATCAGTGCGGCAGACCTGCCTGCGGACGTGATCCACTTTTCGGGTGGTGGCGAAGCGCAGACGAACCTGATGGGCGGCCATTCTGACACCTACATCTCCACGACCGCAAGCGTTATGCCTTACGTCAATGACGGACGGGTCAAGGCGTTGGCGGTTCTGGCACCTGAACGCTTCGCGCTTTTGCCCGACATCCAGTCGAGCGGCGAGGCAGGCATTTCGGGTGTCGAGATTGACGGCTGGGTCGCATTGTTTGGCCCGGGCGGCATGGACCCGGCTTTGGCTGAACAGATCAACGCAGATTTTGCCAAAGCGATGGCGACAGACTCGATGCAAGAAATGCTGGAACGGAACTATGCTGTCGCGGGTGATCTAAGCCCGTCGGAGTTCCGCACAATCTACCTGCGCGACATGCAGACCTGGCAGGACTTGGCCGAGGCGCGCGGCATCGGGCAATAATCCCAAGCTGAAGACAACTTGGAAAACCGGCCCCAAGCGGGCCGGTTTTTTGTTAGGCGCTCAACACGCGGGCGGGCTTGCCATCCAGCCAGCCATCAAGGTTTTCGACCGTCTCGCCATAAAACGCCGCAAAGGTTTCGCGGACGCTGTAGCCAAGATGTGGTGTCAGAACTGTGCGCGGGGTGCGGCGCAAGGGGTGTTCCGCAGGCATGGGCTCTTGGTCATAAACATCTATCCCCGCGCCTGCGATCCTGCCCGTCGCCAAGGCTTGGATCAATGCGCTTTCATCCACCAGTGGCCCGCGAGCGGTGTTTATCAGGTAGGCATCCGGTTTCATGCGGGCGATGTCATCTGCCCCGATAAGGCTGCGCGTCGTCGGCCCAAGCACCAAATGCAGAGAGATAACATCGGCGCTGCTGAAAAGCGTGTTTTTGTCGACATATTGCGCGCCGCTGTCATCCGCGCGTTCTGGCGTCAGGTTGGGACTCCAGGCGATGACGTTCATGCCGAATGCCTTGGCAATCAGGGCCATCCGCGCCCCAAGCCTGCCAAGCCCCACGATCCCAAGGGTTCGACCGTAAAGCGCATGGCCCAATCGCGTCTGCCATGCGCCGTCCCGCATTGCAGCAGATTCGTCGGGAATGTGCCGCATCAAGCCGATGATAAGACCCCAGGCCAGTTCAACGGTGGCATAGACGCCATTTCCGCTGCTGCCCGTCGTCATCACCGGTATGCCAAGCTCGGCCGCGGTGGTGCTGTCTAGCGTCCGATTGCGCCGCCCGGTGGCGGAAATCGCCTTGAGGTTGGGCAATTGACGTATCACCTCACCGGGGAAATCGCTGCGTTCCCGCATCAGGCAGATGGCATCATAGGGCGCAAGTTCACTTGCCAAATCCTCGAGCGCGATGGGATCGCGCAGGAACGTGACCTCTGCACGGTCCTTCAGGATCGACCAGTCGGCAAGGCGCTCTGCAACGCCCATGTAATCGTCCAGCACGGCGATGCGCGCGGGGCGGTCTTTCGGCAAGGCGCGATAGTCGGTCATTTGTCGTTTTCTCCGTTGGTTTTGCGCTGTTCATGGCGCGTGATCAGCCGGACGATCCACGGGATATTCGGCATGAAAATGAAGATACGCACCAAGTGGAACGTCGTGATCAGGATGAAGTTCTGTTCCAGGAACTTGGCCGTCAGCGCCATTTCCACGACACCGCCGGGCGCTGCGCCCAAAACCATGGTGCGCCAGTCCACGCCTGTCAGGGCAGCAATACCAAGCGCGCTGATAATGCAGGCCCCAAGGGTCAATACCGCCGACAGCGCGCTGGTCAGTGTCAGCCGCCAGGCAGATGACAGAATTTCACGCCGAAAGATTGCCCCTAGCCAAGTGCCAAGCACGATCTGCGCCAGCGCCAGGATCGCTGGTGGGAACGGGGCAAGCCCCTGACCGCTGGCGGCAAGAGCGGCTGCGGCGGTCAGGGGGCCAAGGAAATTCGGGTTCGGGACGCGCAAGAACCGGAATACTTGCGCCGCTGCAAGGCCGATCACGGCCAGCATGATGATGTGCCAAGGGTCGGACATTGCAAGCGTGACCGGCTCTCGCCCGCCTTCAATGGCATAAAGCGAAAAGGGCAGGATAAGCACCACCGCGGCAAGCCGGAAGGTCTGCGAGAAGATTACCGGCACAGTCGGCACGCCCGCCGCTGCGGCCATTGTCGCGGCTTCGACCGGGCTGGTTGGCATTGCCGACATAAAGGCCTGCGCAAGGCCCTGACCGGTCAATCGCGTCATTAGCAGCGCCACAAAGAAAATGCTGACCCCCGTTGTCAGAGCGGTGCCGACAATCACGGGCGCGAAGGCTATCAGCATCTCCAGTGCCTCTGGCGAAAACGCAAGGCCCACCTGTGTGGCGACGACCACCTGACCAAAGGCACGCAGCTTCGTGGGCACGACAAGGCGCGGCGCTGGTCCCATGAACACCGCCGCAGTAAACACCAGTGGCCCGGTCATCCAAGGCAGCGGGGCGCCAATGCGCTCAAATACCCAGCCCGCGCAGGCGGACAACACGAAAAGCACCGTCAGTCCGACAATGTCCCGCCATTTCCCTGTCGGGGGCGGTTGCGTTTTCTTGTCTGAGAGCGGTGAGCGCATCCGAACCTGATCGGCCAAGATTCTCCACCATTGGCCACCTTGACGATTATCTTGTCCACAGACTAGCCTAACGGACGGTCTTGTAGACCGGCCTTTTTATCGCGCAAGGATAACCAAAGATCATGCAACGCCGCATCAGCTTGCCGCTCAATCCGCTCCGATCCTTCGCTGTCGCGTCGCGGCACAAGACCTTTACTGCCGCAGCGCAGGAACTGGGCGTAAGCCAAGTCGCCATTAGCCGGCAAATCGCGATCCTGGAAGATTTCCTGGATGTCAGCTTGTTCGAGCGCGGCGTGCGCTCTGCAAAGCTGACCGAGGTTGGACGTGCCTTCGGACTGGAGATTGCGGGCCTGTTCGATGATCTGGAACGCGCCACTCAAAGGATGATCAGCCGCGAAACCGAAGGAACGGTGAACCTGCGCGTGCATCCGACTGTTGCGCATCACTGGCTGATGCCAAAGCTTCTGGATTTCACGGCGCGCTACCCGGATATCCGGGTCCGCTTCGACACGCGGGTCGAACCGCTGGATTTCAGGGGCACGCATCTGGACGTCGCCTTGCAGCTTGGCAGCGGCGACTGGCGCGACACACGCAGCCGCAAGCTATGGGACGAACAGGTCGATGTGGTCTGTAATCAGGCCTATCTTGACAAGATCGGCGGCATTTCCAAGCCCGAGGACGTGACCAAGGGCGAGTTGCTTCATTCGCGCTACCGCCGCCGCGCGTGGGAGTTTTGGGCCAAGGCAGTAGGCGTGGATATTGATGTCAACAGCGGCACCGATTTCGAAACGTCACTTCTCAGCTTTTCGGCAGCGGAACAGGGTTTTGGCCTTGCCATCGGACAATTGGGCCTGCTGGACGACATTATCGCCGAGGGGCGGCTGGTGCGCCCGCTTGGGATGCGTATCCCGACCGGAGCATCCTTCTACATCATTTGGCCCTCGACCGTCTCGGTCAGCGTCAAGACCAAGCGGTTCGTAGACTGGCTGCTGTATCAAGTGGGGCAGCCGCATCAGTTCTTCGCCGCTGTTTCAGATGCAGAGCCCTGATTGGATCAAACTCAGGATTTGCCGAGCCTGATGTCTGCTCAGGATATAGCGGCGAATATGGCTGCTAACCTGATCTCGACTTAGAAAAAGGCGGTGTAGGTCATGGGCGAGCTTCTGCGCGACAAGATTGCAATCATTACCGGGGCAGGACAACAACCGGGTGCCACGCCCGGCAATGGGCGCGCGACTGCGATCCGCTTCGCGCAAGAAGGTGCCACCTGTGTGTTGGTTGATATCAACGGCGATTGGGCGGAAGAAACGCGCGAGATGATCGGCGGCGACCGCTCTATTGTTGTTGCGGGCGACATCACAAAAGAGACTACATGTCAGCACATCGTGCAGCAGACATTGGATCGGTTTGGCCGGATTGACGTTCTGCACAACAATGTCGGCCAGTCCAAGGGAGATCGCGCCACGCCCGACCTTGATGTGGAGGCGTGGGATGCCATCATGACCCTGAACCTCAAGGCGATGTTCATGCTGGTAAAGGCAGCGTTGCCATCAATGCGCGACACGGGCGCCGGGTCGATCGTCAACATCTCCTCGACCGCGTCCTTTTCGATGCGCCCGACGGTGGCCTACAAGACCTCCAAAGGGGCGATTAACACCTTCACACAGCACCTTGCCGCCGAAAACGCGCGGTTTGGCGTGCGGGCCAATGCGATCTTGCCGGGGCTGATCGACACGCCGATGGCGATTGAGCGGCGCGCGGTTGAAAGCGGTCGCCCGCGCGAGGATATTCGCGCCGAACGCAACGCCCTCGTCCCGATGGGTCACATGGGAGAGGCATGGGACGTCGCGAACGCAGCCGTGTTCCTTGCGTCGGACGAAGCAAAATATGTCACTGGCGCGTTGCTGCCCGTCGATGGCGGCTTGCTTGTAAAGCGAGGCTAGGAAATGACCGATAACCCTTTGATCCAACTCGCACAGGCGGCACATGCTTGGCAGACTCGCGATGTGCCTGTCGCGGTCGAACATGACACGCGCCGTGCGGTGCTGGACTGGTTCGGGTCGATGCTTCCCGGCTGTCTTGAGGGTCCGGCAGTTGCCTTGTCGCATGCTGTGGCGTCCGAACAGGGGCAAGGTGCGGCGGTGTCCTATGTGGATGGTCAGCGCGGGAGCGCGCGCCACGCGGCGCTTTTGAACGGAACGGCAAGCCACACCGCGGAGTTCGACGATATTTTCCGTGACGGCGGCTATCATCCCGGAAGCCCAACGATTTCAGCGGCGCTTGCCGTCGCACAGGCCGAAGGCGCGTCGGCGGATGCGTTTCGCCGGGCCGTTATCGGGGGCTACGAGGTCGGATGCCGGATCGCAATGGCGCTTCAGCCAAGCCATTACCGGGACTGGCACATCACCGCCACCGTGGGCACAATGGGCGCGGCTGTCTCCACCGCGATGATAAAGGGCTGCACCGCAGAGCAAATCGGCAACAGCATCGCGATTGCCAGCAGCTTTGCCGGGGGGCACCAGGAAAATTTGCAGGGCAAGGGGCAGACCAAGCCGCTTCACTGTGGACATGCCGCCGAGGCAGGCGTTCTGGCCGGATTGGCGGCAGCAGCCGGCGTTACCGGATCGCGTGACAGTCTGCATGCCGACCATGGCTACGCGGCCGCAAGCAGCGACACCACGGGGAACTGGGGTATGGCGCTTGCAGGTCTTGGCGACTGGACGCCGATCTCGCGGATGACGTTCAAGAACCACGGGTGTTGCGGCCATATTTTCCCAACACTCGACGGGTTGCGGGTTTTACAGGCACAGCATGCCTTCGGCCCTGCGGATATTGATGGGATAGAGGTGGAGGGATATGGCCCAACCGCGTCGATCTGCGACAGACTGGACGTGACGACGCCACAAGATGCGCGCTTCAGTGTGCAATATTGCGTGGCCGCGCTGTTGTATATGGGCGCAGTGCGCTTGGCGGCCTTCACGCCAGAGGCCTTGGCGCGTGCCGATCTGCGCGCCTTCATGCCCAAGGTTCGCGTTACCGAAGATCCGGAAATCGCAGCGGCTTATCCAAGCCGCAGGCAAGCGCGGCTTCGCGTGACCCTGAAGGATGGCAGCGTTCTGAAGCATTTCCAGCCCACGCGAAAAGGCGACCCGGATGACCCGCTGACCGATGCCGAGCTTGTCGCCAAATTCGACGAATTGGCCGGGCTGGCCGTGACGCAAGACGACGCTGCGCGGCTTAGGCGTTGTGTCATGGCCACCGATGAACTGCCCGGAAGCGTGCCACTTCACCCCGCAAACCAATCCGCCGCATGAGCCAAATTAACCAGCATCAGGACGTCCCGAAGATGGAAGAAACCAAATCCTCACACGGCTTTGCGGCCGATTTCATTGAAACCGAACTGCGTGGGACGGTAGCCATCATCCGCCTGAACCGACCCGAACTGCGCAATGCGATCAACGACCAGATGCGGCAGGAGCTTATTTCTGCCTTCGAATGGGCCGACCGGGATGCGACTATCCGCGCTGTGATCCTGACAGGCGCCGGCAAGGGCTTTTGCTCCGGCGGCGATATCGGGGGTATGCGCGACCGGCTGGAGGCTCCGCAAGGGGACGTTGCCTTCAATGGCTGGAAACGCCAGAAACAAACGCATCGCGGCGTTGCGGTCATCCATGGCTGCACCAAGCCGGTGATCGCGGCAATGAATGGCTCGGCCTTCGGCCTTGGCCTCGACATGGCAATGGCGTGCGATTTCATCGTTGCGGTCGAGGGCGCAACCATGTCGATGAGTTTTCTCAAGCGCGGGTTGGTGTCTGACGGCGGCGGCATGTATTTTCTACCGCGCCGTGTCGGTCTGCCATGCGCCAAGGAGCTGATCCTGTCGGGCCGCGTTGTGGCGGCAGATGAAGCCCTGTCGATCGGGTTGGTGGACCGCGTGGTTGCACCTGACACCTTGATCGATGCCGCCTGCACATGGGCCGAAGAGTTGACCCAAGGCTCGGCGGCATCGGTTGCCTTGACCAAGTCGATCCTAGACAAGACCTTCGAAAGCACGGATGAGGAAATCTTTGCCCTTGGCCGACAAGCGCAGGCGATCTGCTACACCACGACCGACCATCGCGCCTCGGTCGAGGCGTTCCTTGCCAAAATGGGCAACAAGGACTAGGGCATGTCGCGCAAAAATGGTTCCCGGTTTGCGCAAAAAGACATGCGATAACATAAGGTTAGAGTGGGTCGGGCGAATCCCAATGAATGCAACGCGCTCTGCTGCGCGCGGCGCAAGGCGGCGGCTGTTCCTATGATCCCGTAGCGGATGGGTCCGAAGCGAAATGCTTCAGCTGTGTCCCAAGACACTGTCAAGGTTCATGCAAGCAGCCTCTGCGGCGGCCAAGGCGCCTTCCAGAAAGCCGCCATCTTCGCTTGCGGTTTCGGAACCTGCGAAGATGACTCGTTCGGTTCGGGGGATTGCACGGTATCTTGGATGGCTCGCTGGTGGGGTTCGGTCTGCTGGCGTGGCCGTGGCGTGATCCGCGCTCCAGTCCTTGAAGATCACGTCAGTGGGGTTTCCAGCATCTGGCCCGAACAGGCGCGCCAGTTGTGCGACGGCGGCGTCGCGGAAATCTGGTGACTGTGCCGCGCCGGGATGGGCAAAGCCGAAGAGCGCGCCTGTCTGCGCATCGGCAGGCGACGCGTCGTGGATCTCTGCCAAGGGGCCACGATGCGAGATTGCATCCCCGTTGAAGCCATTGGTCCGCCAGAAGGGGGCCGCATAGGTCGCCACCAGCTTCGCGTGTCCGGCCATCCATGTTGGCACGTCCGGCGCAGTCGCGCCAATCTGCACCGCCAGCCGTGGGGGCAGCGCAAGAATGACGCGCCCGGCGCGGATGGTCTGGCCCTGTGCCATGACCGTCACGCCGGTTGCATCCTCGCTTAAGTGCGTGACCGGGTGCGACAGCCGCAGAGCGTCGCCAAGGGCTGCGGCCAGCGCATCTGTGACGCGCGCCAGGCCACCGGCAACGCGCAGCGCGCCGCCCATTGTGGCGAACTCCAGGTCGCGGCGGATGGCACCGGTCGCGTCCTCGAATACCAGACGTCCGGTTGTATGCTGTTCAAAGCTGCGCAAGCCCAGACGATCCAGAAGCGCCAACATGCGGCGGTTATGCGGCCATATCCATGACGGGCCAAGGTCATAGCCGTTTTGCGACAGCACGCGTCCGCCGGGACGGTCACGGGCGTCGAGCAGGATCAGGTCACGGCCCTTGGCGCGCAACATGGTGGCCAATGCAAGGCCCGAAAGCCCGGCACCGACAATGCAAATTTCGGTGTCAGGGATCATGCCGCAATCCCGATCACATTCCGCAAATGGCCTGACTTGGTCCAGATTTGCGCGCCTTCCGGGCCTGCCTGTGCGTGGAACTCTGACCCCACAGGCAGGCGCAGCCAGTCCCAGCGGGAAAGCGTATCTGTTCCGTCCGACAGGCTGCCGCCGATGACAAAAACTTCCAGCCCACCCGACGCATCAAGGCTGCGCACCGCCCCCGGCGCCCAATGTTCCATCGCGACGCTTTCACGGTCATCGCCATGCAAAAGCAGCGTGTCAACGCCCGGCGCGGTTTGCGACCATGCGGCGGCACGGCTGTCTAACTGGACCTGCGTGCGATCATCGGGATCGAACTGATGCAGTTTCACCAGGATCGTCGCGCCGTCCAGTGCCGCCGGTTTGTGCGACGAGGTCGGCGGGTTGCGCACATAATAGCCCGTCGGAAAATCGCCATCCTCGTCCTGAAAGGTGCCGTCGAGCACGAGGTATTCCTCGCCCCCGTCATGCGTGTGGGGCGAAAAGGCGCTGCCGGGATCAAAGCGCACGATGCTGGTGGCGCGCGCGACCTCTTCGCCGATACGGTCCAGCATCCGGCGCCGGACGCCGGGCATGGGAGAGTCCACCCAGTCATTCTCGTCAAAGCGCACAAGCGCGCGCTGGTTGAAATCTGCATTCAGCTTCATGACGGGCTACTCCGGTTTATCTTGCGCGTCTCCTATGCTGCTTAAATTGGGCGGGACGGCGGTCGCGTCAACTCTGAACCAGCGCGTCCTGCAAGCAGTTTGATGTGCTTTGCGGTCAGGATGCTCAAGAATGCGCGCCAGAAAGGATTTTCTGACGCCCTCTAGATGGACAGGCTGATACGATAAAGCGGCATGCAAGCCCGGAACATTAACCCCATGCCCCAAGCGAAGGAGCCTATGACACCCTTTGCAGATTGCAACGCTGTGCGACTGCCCGCTATACGCGCAGCTTGTCTGCACCAAAGAAGCTAAGCCGCTCCGGGTCGAATGAAAGGCCAACCTGCGCGCCGGGTTTGACGGGGCTATCGCCTTGAATGCGGGACATGACCTGTCCCAAGGCACCGCAATCCGTGACGATGAAGCTGTCGGCGCCAAGATATTCCACCACCTCGACCATACCCGAACATTGGCCAGCGCCGGGTTCGACGAGGCTGATATGTTCGGGACGAATACCCAGATTGACGGCAGGCGACGCGCCTGCGAAAGGCCCGGTGCCGCCACCCTCCAGAAAATAGGCACCTGCCTCTGTTCGGCAGGGAAGGATGTTCATCTTGGGGCTGCCGATGAATTGGGCCACGAACAGGTTCGCAGGCCGTTCATACAGGTCTTTCGGAGTGCCGACCTGCGCGATCTTGCCGAATTCAAGCACCACGATGCGGTCGGCCAAGGTCATGGCCTCGACCTGATCGTGGGTGACATAGATCATGGTCGCTTGCAGCCGATGGTGCAGCTTGGCGATTTCCAGACGCATTTCGACCCGCAAGGCGGCATCAAGGTTCGATAGGGGTTCGTCGAACAGGAAAGCCGTTGGGTCGCGCACGATGCAGCGCCCAATCGCCACGCGCTGACGCTGCCCACCTGACAGGTCTTTGGGGCGGCGGTCCAGATAGGGGTCCAGCTTCAACACTTCGGCGGCCTTGCCAACTTTGTCGGCGATCTCGGCTTTTGACGCCCCGGCGGTTTTCAGCGAAAACCCCATATTGTCGCGCACCGACATATGCGGATAAAGCGCATAAGACTGGAACACCATCGCCAGCCCCCGCTTGGAGGGCGGTTCTGCGGTGACGTCGCGTCCATCAATCTCTAGGCTGCCGCGACTGATATCTTCCAGCCCGCCGATCATGCGCAGCAAGGTGGATTTGCCACACCCCGAAGGCCCGACAAAGACCACGAATTCGCCATCGTTGATTTCCAGATCAATGCCCTTGATGACCTGCACGTCGCCGAACCATTTTTCGACTGCGTTCAAACGGATCCGGCCCATCATTGCACTCCTGCGGAAGGCGAAGCCCAGGCCAGCCAGACCGCTGCGGTCCATGTAAAGCTGTCGCCGCCTGCCGGGTCGCCCGTGAGCGGGTCGTAATATTCCGCGAAACCGTGTTGCGTCATCAGTGCAGCCGTGCGGGCACGCAGTTCTTCAGCTTCGGCATGATGCCCCATATCGATCAGGCCCAGCCCGATCAGCATATTGACAATGGCCCATGTTGGCCCGCGCCAATAGCGTTTGGCATTGAACCAGTCGCTGCCGACCTTTTGGCTGGGAACGGGGTAGGCGCATTGATCGAAGGCCCGATGCAGTTCGGCCAGCATCTGCGGGCTGTCCACCCCGCCCAACCAGCACAGAAAGGACGCGTTCGACACCGAATTGGTATGCTCGCCAAGGTTCAGATTGTATCCGTCGAATACGCCCTTGTCATTGCGCAGGGCTGCCGCGCCGGCTGTCAGTTCGGCGGTCCAGCTATCCAGTTCGGAACGGTCCTCGCCCAGCGCATCGGCCAGCGCTGCCAAGTCACGATTGGCGCGCAGCAAGACAAAGGTCATCAGCGGATCCGCGACCTTGAAGGGCTGGTCTTGCGCCACCGCTGCGTCATCCCAACCCAAGCCACGTGCGCGCTGCACCAGCCAGATATAGCGGTCGTAATCTTCCTTGGTGGGGCGCATTGAGGCGTCTACATGCGCGGTGTCGCGGCGCGTATACTCGCCCACGCCAACCGGGTCGATGGCCTGCATGGCGCTGTCCCAGTCAGGCGCGTTGTCGCGCCCGCCTTCCCATGGGTGGGTGATAAAAATCATCCCGTCCGCATTGCGCCAGCGCATGAACCAGCGGTGCCACGCCACCAGCTTGGGGAATAGCGCAGCCAAAGGTTCGCGGCCCGCATCCGGGTTCTTGTCATAAATCATGCGCGCAAATGTGGCGGCGACGGGCGGCTGCGAGATGCCAGAGGACGGGATTGGCCCCTTGTCCTCTGTGCCCCAGACATCAGGCCCCGGAAAATACCCCGGATCGGGCCTGTGAAACAGGATATGTGGCAGCATCCCGTTGGGCCACTGCCCGGTAAACAATGTGGTCAGTTCCAACCACGCGCGGTCGATGTCGAATTGCGCGAACCCCCAAGCGGCAAAGGCGCTGTCCCAGTTCCATTGGTAGGGGTAAAGCCCAAAGGTTGGCAGCGTATAGCCACCACGGTCATTTTTGCGCAGGATTGCGCGGGCGGCCTCGTCTAGGGCAAGATGGTCCATTCTTGTCATCCTTTAACAGAGCCTGCGGTCAGGCCCTTGGTCATGAAACGTTCCAAGCCAAGAAACAGCGCCATGATCGGAACCGTGGCGACCACGGCACCGGCCATCAGGTGTTGGCGCGGAATCTCGGATGAATTGAGCGACGCGATGCCCCGCGTCAGGGTAAATTTGGACGGGTCGTCCAGCAGCATGAAGGCAAGCAGGAATTCATTCCATGCGATCATGAACACATAAAGCGATACGCTGGCCAGCGCGGGCAGCGCCAGCGGCAGGGTGATCTTCCAGATAACTTGCAGCCGGTTCAGACCGTCCATCAGCCCGGCCTCTTCCACCTCTTGCGGCAGGCCACGGAAATAGCCTTGCAACATATACAGCGCGACCGGAATGGTCGTGACCGGGTAGATCAGCAATATCCCGAAGATGGTGTTGCGCAGCCCGGTCATGGAGAAACCGATATAAATCGGCAGCGCCAGCACGATGACCGGGACCATGTATATGAGCAGGATAGAGCGCGAGAACGCAGCCCGCCCCTTGAAGCGCAGTCGCGCCACTGCATAAGCACCGGGGATGCTGAACAAAAGCGTAACGGCAACCGTCATCACCGAGATGAACAGCGAATTCACCATATAGGTGCCGAAATTATAGCTTGTGAACAGCTCATAATACGACCGGAACAAGCCCCAGCCCTGCGTCAGGTCCAGCGAGAAATCGAGCGGGTTGGCAACCAGTTGTTGCTGGTTCTTCAGGCTGGTCATGACCATGACGTAAAACGGGATCGCCACGATCGCAGTGAAGAAGATATAGCCGAACCCTGTCAGGAAGCGGATGATCGCATCCTCGAATTCGTGCCTGCTCAGGGGACCGGGCCGGATTTCGGCGAAGATCACGTGCAATCCCCAGCCACAGCCAAGCCCCGCAAGCAGCGCCGCGACACCAAGAGCCATAGTGCCGACACCTTCGGTCAGCATCGGGCCAAAGCCCGCCCAGAGCGTGACGACAAAAAGCGCCACCCCGGCCGCCATGGCAAAACCACGTTGCGGGATGCGCAGCAGCACCACGCCAAGCACCGCACCCATCAGCAGGGCTTGCAAGATGGACGGGCGAAAGCCGTCACCGGTGGCAAAGCTCATGGTAATGGCGACGGTGGTGGCGATAACCATGGTCCACAACGCGCCGATCACAGCGGCGGTCAGATATCCACGACGGATAAGGGTCATAATCCTTCCTCCCGGCTCATGAACTTGAAGAAAAACACCGAGAAACTGAGCAGGCACAGGAAGATGACCACCGCCACTGCGGCGCCCGCGCCAATATTCGACACGGCAAAGGCCTGTTCATAGACATTCACCGTCAGCGTGCGCGTGCCCGCATTGCCACCAGTCAGCAGGAAGATGTCGTCGAACTTGTTGAAGGTCCAGATGAAGCGCAGCAGGAACAGCACGCTCAGAATACCCAGAAGCTGTGGCAGGCTAAGATACCAGAATTTCTGGAAGGGTGACGCGCCGTCCATATCGGCGGCCTCATACATATCGCTGTCAATGGACTGCATGCGCGCAAGAATAAACAGGAAGGATAGCGGGAAATAGCGCCAGATCTCGAACACCGTGACCATGATAAGCGCAAGCGGCCTGTCGCCGAAAAAGTTGATCGCGCCCTCTGTCACGCCCATCTGCACCAAAAGCGCGTTGGCAGAACCGGAAAACGGGTCGAACAGGATCAGCCAGGAAAAGGCGACCGCGATGATAGGGGCGACATAGGGAAACAGGTAAAGCCCACGCAATATGCCTTGGCCGCGAAACGACTTGTTCAGCAGTAGCGCCGCGAACAGACCGACGCCCAAGGCTCCTACGGTGCCAAAGACCGTGTAAAACAGCGTCACACCCAGCACGCCCCAGAATTCGGCACCGTTGAAGATGCGGGCGAAATTATCCAGTGTGAAGGTCGTGTTGGTCAGGATGCTGTCGGATTTGCCGGTGACGTTGGGCAGGCTGGCTTCGGCAAGAGCCTCTGTGCGGTCAGCATCTTCAGCGGCAAGCGGGATGATGATCCGTTCGTTATAGCCGCCTTCCAGGGTGCCGATGTCGCAACTAAGATCACGCCCTTGCAGGGTGCAGACTGCGGGTAGGTCGCCGCGCAGCGCAACACCTTCAGGCAATATGTCGGACAGGATGACACCCGTGACCTGCTTGTCTTGGCTGGAATTGCGCAGCCTGTATTCGACGCGCAGATCCTCCCCGGCGCCGAGCACGCTTTCGCGCAAGATGGGTGCAGGCGGGCGCAGATCGGCCAGCCCGATGGGCTTGAAGCTGATCCAGAAAATTGCAAGCAAGGGCAGCACCACAACCAGCGCGACACTTGTCAGCGTCGGCGCAAGCAAGCCCCAGGCAAGCCGGGCTTCGCGCCGCGCAAGCGGCGTGGTGCCGTTGGGAGGAACGGCTGTCATCGGAACACTCCTGTCCGGGAAGGGGCCGCCACCTGTCTGGCGGCGGCCCGGCGCGGGTTACTCTATTGTGGCCAGTTCCGCATTCATTGCGGCCACGGCAGCGGTGGCATCAACCCGACCGTCGATATAGTCGCGCATCACCCGGTTTATGATCTGGCTGTTGATCATCTTGGATGCCAGAGCAAGCTGGCCCTCGGCCACGCCCCAGCGCTGCGCCACATCCAGTCCGCCAACGATCTCGTCGATCATGGCCGCGTCATAAAGGTCGCCCAAAGGTGCCTTTCTGTCCACGCCAACCGGCAAAGTAGCCCACAAATCCTTGAACTTGTTGGGTTCGTCCGGCGTGCCTGCACGCACTGGGAATTTGCCTTCGGGTGCGATCGACAGGGTCTGACCATAGCCTTCATCGACAGAGAATTTGATGAATTCCATCGCGGCATCAGTGTCGGCATCGGTGGTTATCCCGAAATACCGCACATCGCCCCAAGCGGCCCCATCGGGGTTCGACGGGCCAGAGAAATTGGTCACGATGCCGGTCAGGCTGGCCAGTTCCGAAGATGTCGGGTCGTCATTGATGGTGGGTGGCGCGCTGTCGCGCAAACCGGCCAGTTCGTCCAGAATGAACGGCGACCATATAATCATCGCTGCGTTGCCGCTGAAATACAGCGTGCGCGACTGGTCCCAATACAGATCTCCGGGCGGCGAGGCTTCGGCAATGGCCTTGTAGAATTCCAGCACTTCGATGGTCTTGGCTTCATCCAGTGGCTGGAACCCGTCCGGCCCCACGGGTGATATGCCATTGGCCAGGAAAACATGTTCCAGAACCTGGCTCATGAAGTTTTCATCCACCTTGGTGGCAGCGACGAAACCATAAAGTTCCGGCGGGTTGTGCAGCGCCTCAATCGCGGCCAGCACGTTGGCGTAGCTTGTCGGCGCCTCTAGCTCGGCAGCTTCGAACAGGTCATTGCGGTACAGGATCATCTGGGTCCAGCCATCGACCGGCACCGAGGCGGTGCCGCCGTCATAGGCGGCCATGGCAATCGCACCGGGTGCGAATGTTTCGACGCCCAGATCCTCGATTACCTCGGTTGCGGCGTCGGTATCCAAAATGCCCGCTTCGGCCCATGGCAGCGCATATTGCAGCGTGTGATAGATCACATCCGGCAAATCACCTGCTGCGAAAGCAGCGGTCGCGCGTGTGCCCAAGTCGCTTTCAGTGACCGGAATCACGTCGACCTCTATCCCCGTCATCTCCAGAAACTGGGCGGCCATCGCTTCTTGCTTGGCCAGTCGCTCTGGCTGCTCTTCGGTGGTCCAGAATCGAATTGTGTCGGCGGACACCGCCAGTGCAGACAGGCTGAGCGCCAGCGCCGTCCCTGTCATCAGCTTCGGTAAACGTGTCATTTTCTCTCTCCCTTGGTGCAGTTAATTAGTGGATCACGACGTTTCCGGCGCGACCCCGTGTGACCCGCGCGACTGAAACGCCGCACGACCCAATTCGCGTAAATCTTCTGGCGCCGCGCCCCGGCAGCGCTTTATCAGCAGCTCTGCAAGCCGCGCGCCAGCGGCCCGCGTGTCGACCCGGTAGGTCGAAAGCGGCGGGTCCAAAAGCGTGGTTTCGGGGATGCCGTCATAAGAAATGACAGACAGGTCCGTGCCGATCTTCAAGCCCCGATGGCGTGCCGCGTCATACACGCCAAGCGCGGCCCCATCGACAGAGCAGACGATCGCGCTGGGCGGATCGGACAGGTCCAGCAGGGTCGCGGCAGCACTCGCGCCCGCAACGCGCGCCATCGCAGGCGCAGCAATCAAGTTCGGGTCATGTGGCAAGCCGCTGCGCGCCAGTCCGGTCAGATAACCGTCATGGCGCAGTTTGGCATATGTGTAGCCCTCTGCCCCGGGAACGAAGCCGATGCGGTGGTGCCCTAGTCCCGCCAATAGCGTGACCGCATCCTCGATGGATTTTTCGCTTTCGATATCGAACCACGCGCAGCCGCGCGTATCGGTCGTCCGGCCATACAGCACGAAAGGCACATCGCGCATCCGCAGAAAGTCGATGCGCGCGTCGGTCAACTTTGTGCGCGGCAGGATGAAACCATCGGCCTTTTTCTCTGCTGTCAGGCGATCCAGCAACTCCAGCGTCTGGGTGTCACTGCTGGCTGTGGCGACCGTAAGGGTCCAGTCCTCGGCAGAGGCGGCCTGCGACAATCCGGCCAGGAACTCTGCCACGAAAGGACGGTGCGCATCATGTTCATTGACTTGTAACACCAGCCCCAGCGACCGCACGCGCCCCGTACGAATGGCCTGCGCGTGGCTTAGAGGGCGATACCCTAACTTTTCCGCAGCCTTGCGCACGCGCATCCGGGTCCGGTCGGAAATATCGGGGTGATCGTTCAAGGCGCGACTGACGGTTCCCTTGGTCAGGCCAAGCTGCGCAGCGAGATCAACAAGGCGCACGCGTTTCGGGGCTCCCGATCGCGGTTTATCTCCGCAAGCTTGCATGTGATTCGTCCTCCCGAGGTCGAAATTCGTTTTCGAAACCGGTTTCGGCAACAGCTTTTACCAGATTTCTTCACGCGCTCCGTTTGGCGGACCAAGGGAAACGGGAAAAGCTGTCAGAGGGTTGCATGATGGTTTTTCGCAAGACAGGTCTGTGCGACATTGGCCATGTGGTGACAATGCCGGACCTGCGCATTCGAAACTGATGCCGATTTGTGAGCGGGGAAAACCGGGTCGCAAGCCCCATAGGTCAGGCGGCAACACAGGCACATCACGAGTGGAGCGCGCCACTGTGTGAAAACAGAAAACATCCCTGCCCGCCATGTTTCAAGACATGGGGGCAGGGTTTGCCGAGCCAGCGTTTAGTTTGAATCGACGATACTGCGGACCTGCAACAGCCCCGTCAGCGGTGTGACCAGAGCGCCGACCGTGTCATTCCAGCGGGTGATCGGGTCATTTGTGACGAACACGATATCCAGTGGTGCCATCTTGAAATCGGTAGCCAGCACAAGCGCCGTGGCCGAGTGCAAGTTGAACTGGAACACGTCAAAGCCTTCCGGCGTCATGGGGGTGCGGCGGAACACGAAAATCCCGCGCGAATCTGCCCGGATGCGGTCGATTCCGCCAACTTCGGCCAGCACCTCGGTCAGCGACACAGGCACGTCGGTTTCCAGCGCTATTTCCTGCGTCGCGATTTCACCGAAGGTGAAGATCTTGTTGTCACGCATGGGCGGCACGTTAACGACGTCGCCCGGCAGAATAATCGGGTTCTGGCGCGTGTCGCCATGGTCGATAAAGGCTTTCAGGTTTACGTTATGCGCGGCACCTTTGCGGCGCACCAAAACATTGGAGAGATCACCGTCTGCCGTCATCCCGGCTTTGTTCAGCACATCGAGCAGGCGCTGTGGCACATTGGTGATCGTGACCGGCCCCGGCGCGCCAACTACGCCAGTTACAGTCGCTTGATGTGCGTTGAAACGCAGCACCGACACTTCGACCTGCGGGTCTGAAATGAAATTGCGCAACTGGTCTGTAAGGTCGGCGCGAATCTGGCTGGTGCTGCGTCCGGATGCGCGCACGGCCCCCACGAATGGGTAGAAGAACTGGCCCTGCTCGTTCACGATGATCCCGCGTTCAGTATCGGAACCGCCAGTTCCGGCGGCCTGAGTGCGCTCTGGGTCTGACCAGACCATGACGCGCAGTTCATCTCCCGGTCCGACACGATATGTGTAAGGGCTGGGGTTGCCCGGAGGGTTGGTCGCTTTGGCGCGGTTGGAACGGTAATTTGGCGTGCGATATTGGCCAATGTTGTCCGTTGTGATTCGCACCACGTTGATGTTTTGATCGGCGAGCGCATCCTGCGCTTCCTGAGACACCGGGAACCGCATTTGGCCCGCACATCCTGCCAGAACAAGCACCAGCCCGGCCAGAATAGCCCCCCGTTTGATCCCGTTTCGCATGTTACCCGCCTGTTATTTCAACCGTTGAAAATGCCGCCGACCCCCGTGGCGCAATAGCGCCAATCGTGCCCTAGCCGCACCTGTTTGCGAAGTTATGCGATATCCGGCACGGGAAATCCAGAACTCAGACACGCATAACGACAGCTTTCCTCGAACATGATGCAACCAAGTGCCAGTCCTATTTAGTGGGCTGCGGGGAACGGGATACAAAAACTGGCTGTTTATCGCGCTGCTGCGACCTTGTATCCAGAAGAGCAAGGCAGATGCCGGTTGCTCGACCAGCGGCAATCGGCGTATCAACCATAGGGATAATGACCGGACTGCGCTCCGTCTGGGTGGGGCGTGCAAGCTGCGTCATAACCGTCGCGCCAGACCGGACAGCAACAGGAAAATCTTGTAGATGCCCCATGACATTCATCCGCTTTTGCTGTGTGGTGGCAGTGGCACGCGATTATGGCCCTTGTCGCGCAAAAGCTATCCCAAGCAGTTCACGCGCTTGACCGGGGCAGAGAGCCTGTTTCAGACCTCGGCGCGCAGGCTGTCGGGGCCGGGCTTTGCGGCGCCCATTGTCGTAACCGGGGCGGATTACCGTTTTGTCGTGACCGAGCAGCTTGCAGGCGTTGAAATAGCGGCGGCTGCCACGCTTATCGAACCAGAGGCGCGCAACACCGCCCCCGCGATCCTTGCCGCGACGCTGCAACTTCATGCCCATTCGCCCGGTGCGTTGATGCTGGTCGCTCCGTCCGACCATGTCATTCCGGACGCGGCGGCATTTCGGGCGGCGGTTCAGGCGGCTATCCCCGCCGCGCAGGCGGGCCAGCTTGTGACTTTCGGCATCCGCCCTGACCGCCCCGAAACAGGCTATGGCTGGCTAGAGCTGACCGCGCTTCCCGACACGGCGTTCTCTCCCAAACCGCAACCCTTGCGGCGCTTTGTCGAGAAGCCCGATCTTGCGACAGCAGAGGCTATGCTGGCAGGAGGGCTGCATTTGTGGAACGCGGGCATCTTTCTGTTCACCACGGATATTATGCTCGCGGCCTTCGAGCAGCATCAAACGCAGTTGCTAGGCTCGGTCAGATCCGCTTTCGAGCGGGCCGAGACCGACCTGAACTTTCTTAAGTTGGCACCGAACCCGTGGGCTGTTTGTGCGGACATATCGATCGATTATGCGGTCATGGAAAAGGCAGACAACCTTGCCGTGGTGCCCTATGGCGGCTCTTGGTCCGACCTTGGCGGATGGGACGCGGTCTGGCGCGAAAGCGGGCCGAATGACGACGGGGTTGTGACTTTTGGGCCAAGCACAGCCATTGATTGCTCTGATAGCCTGTTGCGGGCAGAGGATGGTCAACAGGCGCTGGTCGGCATTGGTCTGACCGACATCATCGCGGTCGCCATGCCAGATGCCGTCCTTGTTGCGCATCGGGACCGGGCGCAGGACGTGAAGCTGGCGGTCGAGGCACTGCGCAAGCAAGGCGCGGCGCAGGCTGAAACGCTTCCACGCGACTTTCGGCCATGGGGCTGGTTCGAAAGCCTTGCGCTTGGCGGACGGTTTCAAGTTAAACGTATTCATGTCCATCCCGGTGCAGCGCTTAGTCTGCAAAGCCATCACCACCGGTCAGAACACTGGATCGTGGTCGAAGGCACTGCGCGGGTTACAATCGGCGATGATGTCACTCTTATTTCCGAAAACCAGTCGGTTTACATTCCGATCGGGGCCAAACATCGGCTGGAAAATCCCGGCAAGGTTCCGATGGTGCTGATAGAAGTGCAGACCGGAAGTTATCTTGGTGAAGATGATATCATCCGCCATGACGACATATATGCGCGCGGTCAGGGGGCGAAAGGGTGAGCGCCCTGACCTGCTTCAAAGCCTATGATATCCGGGGGCGCTTGGGCGTGGATCTGGATGCGAGCATCGCATATCGGATTGGGCGCGCATTTGCACAGGTGCTTGGCGCCCGGCGGGTCGTGCTGGGCCGCGATTGTCGCCAGTCTTCGCCCGAACTGGCTGCGGCGGTTGCGCAGGCGTTGGTGGATGAAGGGATCGAGGTTCTGGACCTTGGTCTGTCAGGCACCGAAGAAATGTATTTCGCCACATCACATTTCGGTGCCGATGGCGGCGTGTGCGTGACCGCCTCGCACAACCCGATCGACTGGAATGGGCTGAAGATGGTGCGGGCTGGGTCCGCTCCGCTTGATCCCGTGGCGCAGTATGCCGCAATGCGGGATCTGGCCGAGCGCGGTGCGTTCGGCGCCGAAAGGCCGGGTGGCCGGGTGAGTGATGTCGCGCAGACCGCGCGGGCCGCCTATGTTGCACGCGTCTTGTCACTGGTCGAGGTAACGGCCATGCGCCCGCTCACGATCCTCGTCAATGCGGGGAATGGCGCCGCTGGGCCGACCTTTGACGCGCTTGCCGCGGAATTATCGCGCCGCGACTGCCCGCTGCACTTTCTGCGTATGAACCATACGCCCGATGGCCGGTTTCCCAACGGCATTCCCAACCCGCTTTTGCCAGAAACCCGTCCCGCCATGGCAGAGGCTGTTCGCACCAGTGGCGCAGATTTCGGCGTGGCGTGGGATGGCGACTTCGACCGCTGTTTCTTGTTCGATCATACCGGCGCGTTCGTGGATGGCGAATATGTCGTGGGCCTGCTGGCCGATGCTTATCTGCGCAAGCACCCTGGCGAGACGATCATTCACGACCCTCGGATTATCTGGAACACGCAGGACATTGTGGCGCAGGCCGGGGGGCGTGCCGTGCACGCACGCACCGGGCATGTCCATATAAAGCAGGCCATGCGTGACGAAAATGCCGTCTATGGCGGTGAAATGTCGGCCCATCATTACTTCCGTGATTTCATGTTTTGCGACAGCGGCATGATCCCTTGGTTGCTGATCGCTGAACTGGTCAGCAGGGATGTCGGGCTTGCTGATCTTGTCGGGGCGCGCCGCGCGGCATTCCCGTCTTCCGGGGAGATCAATTTCACGCTGGATGACCCGCAGGCGGCGATGGATCGCGTTCTGTCCGAATTTGGAGCAAAGGCCATCCGTATCGACCGCATCGACGGGATCGGGATTGATCTGGGAACTTGGCGCTTTAACCTGCGCCTGTCCAACACAGAAGCCATGATCCGCCTGAATGTCGAAGCCCGAGAGGATGCCACCCGCGTCACCCAAGGAATTGCGCGTGTCAAAACCTGCCTTTTCGGTTAGGTCATCGCCGACACGGCCAGCGCATAAAAGGTGCCCGTTATGAATACCCTGTTCTTCATCCTGTCCAAACTCGTTTGGGGGGCCTTGAACCCAGGCACATGGCTGGTGATCGGATTGGCGCTGGTTATTCTGGGCCTGTGGCGCGGCTGGCTACGGCTCGCTCGTGGCGCAGCCCTTGTAACCTTGTGTTTTGTGGTATTGGTGTCCGTGGTGCCGATTGGCCAAATCCTGCTGCGCCCGCTCGAAACCCGCTACCCGGTTGGCCCGGATATGCCTGCGCCCACTGGCATTATCGTTCTTGGGGGTGGTGAGCATATCGCGCGCTCGGCTTTTTGGAAGCGGCCTGAACTTAACAATGCAGCGGAACGCTTTACGGCAACCATGGCTTTGGCCCGGCAATATCCTGATGCAAGGGTCATTTTTACTGGCGGAAGCGGCGCGCTGGGGGATTTGGGCAACACGGTTTCGGGCGCTACCGTCGCGCGGGCCTTTTTCGCCGAGCAGGGGCTGGACCCTGACCGGCTGACATTGGAAGGCGCCTCTCGCAACACTGCCGAAAACGCCACGCGCAGTTTCGACCTGATCCAGCCAGAGCCATCGCAACGCTGGGTTCTGATTACAAGCGCATTCCACATGCCCCGCGCGATGAACAGCTTTACCCGCGCGGGCTGGACCGGAATCACCCCCTGGCCGGTGGATTTTCGCAGCGCCGCAATACGGTTTCGTTTGACCTGGTCATTCGTCGAGCATCTGCCCGTGCTGAACACCGCGCTTCGCGAATATCTTGGGCTGTTGGCCTATCGGGTGACGGGCCGGTAACGCGTTGCGAAATCGGCGCTGTTCGGACGCACCGCCACAGTAACCCATGCCCGAACTTATCGTAAGAAGAGCGCAACCCGCCCAGCCGAATATCCTATATAATTCAGAGTCTTATCTGAAAAACATGGTGCCCAGGAGATGCGCCAAGCATATGTTTTAAAATGTTTTTATATGTACAGCCTTGCCGCTATCCACCTTCCTACAAGGCAAAACCTGCCCGAAACTGTCTTGACCTGTCCGAGCCTATCCAACAAGCTAGGGTGGATATTTAGGGGGATAGGAAATGCGGGCGAAAAACAGACTGACGGCGGGTTTTCTAAAATCGCCCCCGGCTGGCAAGCATTGCGACGGGGGCGGGCTTTGGCTGGTGGTGCGCGAAGATGGCGGCGCGCAATGGGTACTGCGCGTAACCGTTCACGGGCGGCGGCGCGAAATGGGCTTGGGGGGCTATCCGGCACTCGGATTGGCTGAAGCCCGCAAGCAAGCGTCACGCTGGCGCGATATGGCGGCGGCGGGTCGTGACCCGGTCAAGGAACGCCAAGCAGAAGAACGGGCGGCACGGCGCGAAGATATATCGCTGGCAATCATTACCGCTGATGCCTTTGAGGCCCGCAAGGCCGAACTGAAAGGAGACGGCACGGCAGGCCGGTGGCTGTCACCGTTGGCCCTTCACGTTCTACCGAAGCTTGGCAAAGTGCCTGTCACCGACCTCGACCAACGCGACATTCGCGACACGCTGGCACCACTTTGGCATACTAAAGCAGAAACCGCACGCAAAGCGCTGAACCGGCTTGCAATCGTGATCCGCCATGCGGCGGCGTTAGGCTTGGATGTGGACCTGCAAGCGACCGAAAAGGCCAAGGCGCTACTGGGCCGGTCCCGCCATGTGCCCCAAAGCATACCCGCGATGGCTTGGGCCGATGTGCCCGCTTTCTATGCGAGTCTTGAAGAACCGTCTCCAACGCATCTAGCATTACGGCTCTCAATACTGAATCCCGGCGTGCGCTCGAAACCCTTGCGCCATATCAGGCTCGATCAGATCGAGGACGACGTTTGGACGGTGCCGGGCGAGGATATGAAGGGCCGCAAAGGCAAAACCCCTCCTTTCCGCGTGCCGCTCTCGACGGAAGCCCTGCGCATTATCGAACTGGCGAAACCGCACGCCCGTAACGGCTTTCTGTTTCCAAACCGAAATAAAGGCGTGATTAATGACATGACCCTTTCGCGATTTATGGAAAGGCGTAGGCTAGAAGCGCGTCCGCATGGCTTCCGCACGTCGATGCGCACTTGGCTATCAGAGATGACCGACGCCCCGCACGAAGTTGCAGAAATGATGATTGCCCATGTTTCGGACAGCGCCGTGGTGCGCGCGTATCGCAGAACCGACTTTCTGGAACAACGCCGCGTGCTGGCCCAACGGTGGGCTGACTATGTCACCGGCGGCGCTGCGCGGGTGGTGAAGCTGGAAAGTGAGGGCTAATGGCAAACAAAAAATGCAAAAAAACGAGCCGAAAGCTGGCTCCAACCCCACAGAAAGCCGCGATCCAGCATTCAAACGAATGGGGCATTCCAGACTGGTGTGATGCGGCAGCCTATGGTGACGTTTCTAAGTGGAACCTTAACCGATGGCGCTGGGAGTTTTACAGGCGCCGTGATGATCTACGGGCTTTCTTTGATCGGTGGGCATGGGAGACCTACGAGCGAGATATTCCCCGCAATGAGGGCCAGAAACCTGATGAGCCTGGATTTATCGCATCGCCCGACGCCGGTGAAGGTGTCGCAAAAGAGATGCTTGCTTTCGGATATGCCGGCATACCAAACCCACGTATCGGAGAGCAAAAAGACATTACCATCATGCCGTTTGAGCAACTCGTGAAGCGGATAAATTACATCGACCCGCGACACAAGAAGCCAAGACGCATAAGCATTGCGGATGCAATAAGAGGCATCGAAGGCGACCTCCATGAGATAAGGCTTAATGAGCATCATTTCGCAGTAAGATTTGATCTCGACAAGCCACTCAGACCACAGATCGACCAAGCAAGCCGAGTGCTTAAAGCAGCCCAAGTCCGGCTTCATGGCAAAACAATTCAGCGCAGGTATCCAACCGATAAGTGGCTATCTTATCTGAGAACATTGGATGCTAGAAGTGAACTTCCGGGCGCGTCATGGCGGCGGTTCACCGATCGCCTGTACGCTGAAAACCTATTGGACAGGCACAAAGACCCCGCCGGGAACTATTGCATCCCGCCGCCCCAAGCAGGACGAGACAAGTGGGAGGCAGCCAATGCCTTGCGATTTAATTTTTGATTTTTGCGCACAATTCCTCCCAATGTAGAGGCGTGCAATTCGAGGCCATCCCGAACAAAGAAGGATGGTCACTATGACCCAGCAATATCTGACGTTCCGCGAGCTTCGCATGAAGTTGGGCAAGCGTTCGCGTTCTGCGATCTATGATGATTTGAAGACTGGCCGTTTGCCAAAGCCCATTAAGCTTGGCGGCAAAAACTACTGGCCTGAAGGTGATCTTGACGAACACCTTAAGACCCTTCGCGAGGAGGGATCCTGAACAATGGTGGAAAAGAAAAACCCCTGCGCGCTGGCGGGCGCGACCGGGGCGGGATTGCTTTGCTATGCGAAAGCCCCTTCTAACCAAAGTGTAGCACTTTCCCAACAGAGCGACAATGCGTTCAACCGCGCCAATGGCGTGTTTGAAATGGTCAACCCAGCAAATCAATCCACGCTTTGGCTGGCAACTGCCCACTTCCAGGGGGCGTGGGCATGACCGATGCAAAAGAACTCTCCCTAGCACTTGGTGGGCGCTGGCATGGGCAATATGGCGTCGCGCCCTGCCCGATTTGCCAGCCTGAGCGCCGCAAAGACCAAAACGCATTGACGTTGGCGGATAGTCCCGATGGACGGCTGATGCTGAATTGCAAGAAATCAGCCTGTAGCTTTCTCGACCTGCTGGCGGTGGTCGGCTTGCGCTCGGGGGATTATACGCCACCGGATGCTGCAACCCTTGCCAAGCGCGAACGCAAAGCCACAGCCGAAGCCCAGCGCAAGGCCGAACAAGCGAGGCGGCTTTGGCAGGACGCCCAACCAATAGCGGGCACGGTGGTGGAAACCTATTTGCATCGGCGCGGTATAACTTGCGAATGGCCCCGCACGCTGCGCTTTCATTCTGATGTTTGGCACGGTCCGACAAAGAAACGGTATCCCGCCATGATTGCGGCGGTGCAAGGGACGGGCCTGCCCGCTGTGCACCGCACTTACCTTCAACGCGATGGCTTGAACAAGGCGGCAATTGACCCAGACAAGATGATGCTGGGAGCCACATCTGGCGGCGCAGTGCGCTTGTCTGATGGGCCTTCGCGGCTGGTAGTGTCTGAAGGCATTGAAAACGGCTTGTCACTGCTTTGCGGGCTTCTGGATAGCCCTGCGACGATATGGGCAGCGCTGTCAACTTCTGGCTTGCGCAGGCTGCGTCTGCCGCCGCAGCCGGGGCGGCTGACAATCGCAACCGATGGCGATGGGCCGGGGCGTGAAGCTGGACACGCGCTGGCCGTACGGGCGCACGCCTTGGGCTGGCAAGTTTCAATTCTCGACCCCGGAACCGGCCGAGACTTTAACGACATTTTGCAGGAAAGGGCGACGGCATGGATGCGAAACCCCATATAAAAGAAACCGACTTTACGCCCGAAGGACCGCAACCTCTTGTGCGCGAAATCGCTCCTGGCGCAGCCTATCCGGTGCACGCGCTCGGGCCGCTGCGCCCGGCGGTGGAAGCGGTGCAAGGCATGACACAAGCCCCCATGGCAATCCCGGCGCAATCTGCGTTGGCGGTGGCTTCCCTGGCCGTGCAAGGCTTCGCGGATGTGGAAACGTTGGACGGGCCGCGCCCAACTTCGCTTTACGCGATGACAGTCGCCCGGAGCGGCGAACGCAAAAGCTCTTGCGATGCGCCCTTTATGGCTGAGCTTCGTGCTTATGAGCGAGAACAGTCCAAAGCCTTTCGTGAAGATTTCCGGGCTTGGGAAAACGAGCAGGCGCTTTGGGATGGTGCGCGTAAAAAGATTCTGGACGATTCCAAAAAAACGAAAGGCGAAAAGCACACGGAGGTACAAGCCGACCTTGAAGCGCTTGGGCAAGCCCCAATTGCCCCAGTTGTACCAGACCGAACAGTGACAGAACCGACCTTCGAAGGACTGACAAAGCTTTTCGCGCATGGGCAGCCCAGCCTTGGGCTGTTTTCGGATGAAGGCGGGCAATTTTTGGGCGGGCACGCCATGAAGTCGGAAAACAGGCAAAAGACGTTGGCCGCATTTAATGACCTTTGGCAAGGCAACCCGATAAGGCGCACGCGCTCAGGCGATGGACACGCGACGCAATTCGGGCGGCGGCTGGCGGTGCATCTGATGGTGCAACCGACTGTGGCGCGGGACTTCATGGCTGACCCGCTGGCGGCTGACACAGGTTTTCTGCCCCGCTTTTTGATTTGCGAACCGCCCAGCACTATTGGAACTCGGATGCAAGCGAACGCCCGGCGCAATGACAAGGCGCTGGCAAACTTTGCGGCGCGGCTACGCCACATTCTGGAAAGCCCCCTTCCGATGGACCCGGAAACCCGTGAACTGCAACCACGAACGCTGCACCTGACACCTGATGCGCGCACTTTGCTGGAGGCCTTTGCTGACGCTATTGAAGCGGCTCAAGCCCCCGGTGGTAGCCTGGCACATATCACGGGCACGGCGTCCAAGGCAGCAGAACAAGCAGCACGAATTGCAGGGGTGCTGACCCTGTGGCGCGACCTGCAAGCCCCGGCGGTGGAAGCCTGCGACATGGCAGACGCAATCGCTCTTGCGCAATTCTACCTTTCAGAAGCTTCACGACTGGCAAGCGCTGCAACGGTATCGGCTGAAATGGTAATCCCCCCCGAAAGTAAGGGGCTGCATAAGTAGAATTTTCTCGGCATGATGAACGAGGAGATTTCGAATGAAGACAAGCAGATACACTGAGGCGGAGATCATCGCGCTCCTGCGTCAGGCCGAAGGCGGG
>NZ_JALZWP010000020.1 GCF_023336755.1 Roseinatronobacter domitianus
ACACCGTAGAACTTCCCGCACCGCACACATCCTGCCCCGCTTTCGGAGGACCAGATCTGCAAACCCTGTTTTGCACAACCGCACAACAAGGCCGCACAAAACCAACCAAACTGGACGGCGCAAGCTTCATGGCCCAATCCCCCAGCAGGGGCCAACCAGAACACCAATTGAGGTTGAACCTATGACGATCGACGTATTCGGGCATATGCCGGATGGGCGCCCAGTGAAACGCATCCGCTTGCGCGCAGGCGACTTGCAGGCACATATCTTGACGCTTGGGGCCATCGTTCAAGACCTGCGGATGGATGGTGTCGCGCACCCGCTGGTGCTGGGAGCAACGACGCTTGCCCCCTATCTTGGCCCGATGCATTATTTTGGCGCGACCGTGGGCCGCTTTGCCAATCGCATTGCACAAGGGCGCTTCAGCCTGGATGGGCAGCTTTACCAGCTTTCACGCAATTTTCGTGGGCGGCATTGCTTGCACGGCGGCCAGATTGGCAGCGCCGAGCGATTGTGGTCGGTCACACAGGTGACGGAAGACAGCGTCACCCTGACACTTGTCCTGCCTGACGGTGATATGGGTTTTCCCGGCAATCTGGAGGTCAGCCTGACCATCAGCCTGTCGGATCGCGCGTTGGGTTTCGACATTCGCGCCACAAGCGACCGCGACACGATTTGCAGCTTTGCGCATCACGGGTATTTCATACTGGATAACAGCGGATCACTGGCACATCATCGTTTGCAGATCGCGGCGGAGGAATACTTGCCGGTTGACGACGATCTGATCCCCACAGGGGATATTGCCCCGGTCCAGAATACCGATTTCGACTTCCGCACGCCACGCGGATTGCGGGACGTGGCGCTGGACCATAATTTCTGCCTATCGCATAGGCGCGAAAACTTGCGCCATGTTGCACGGCTCAGGTCCGATCTGTCCGGCCTGACGCTGGATGTCGAAACCACCGAACCCGGCCTTCAAGTGTATACGGCTCAACATTTACCACAACAGGGTGTGATCGGGCATGATGGGCAAGCCCTTGGGAAACATGCTGGTCTTGCATTAGAGGCACAGGCTTGGCCCGATACCCCCAATCATCCGCACTTTCCGCCTGCCCTTTTGGCAAAAAACGCAACATACTATCATACGACACGCTATGTTTTTGCCACGGCGTGACCCTTGTTAAGGTTTCTGAATGTAGCGTCCGCTAAAGAGTGGTCGGCTGACAGATTTGATCCGTTGCGTTAGGGGTATGTTCCGCTGCGAGCCCAGCCTACAGCCGCTTTGCAACTTGAACCGCCAATGCCACAATGCGGGCCGGCAAATCGGTCATTCGCGGCACGCTTCAAACGCGGTGGGCATCAGAGGTAGGGCCTACGGACCATTCTCGTTTTTGCTTGTCATGAATACCCGACCCAGTGGCGACATTTTAAATTTCGTTAATCTGACTTAGGTCTACGGCTTGTTGGCGTTTAAAATTCCCAAATCACATGAGTTCTGAGCCAAGGTTGCGAACATCGGAGAGCCGCCTTGACCCGTCGTGTCCTGAGCGATGGGCGATGATTGAACCTTTCTGCCTCGGCAAGGCCACGGACCCGGCAAAACCAGTCGCGACCCACGGCTGTTCATGGAAGCCGTGTTGTGGACGCGCGAACCACGCTGGCCATACGGAGCATCGCCCCGGCCATTCCACCGAAATCAAACCGACGCTTTCCTGCCGCGTTCGATAAGGAAACGGACAAATCGCGGCATCTGATCGAAAACTATTTCGGAAGACTCAAGGAAAACAGAGGTCTCGCTCTACGCTCAAGCAAGACAGACCAAAGCGCAAGGCGTTCACCTCATTGGTAGCCGCGATCATCAAACTCGGATGAACGTCAAATGGCCCCAGACTGGGTCATGAATGCGACAGGCTGTCATCTGTGCGATGCGGCGTGACAAGAGCAGTCGCGCGCAGCTTGCCCAAATGCAGCTCAGCCAATTCCTTGGCGTGCTGGGCAAAGGAGGCGTTTCCGCTGACTTGCGCGGCGACGATGGCGCCATCCATCAGCAATGTGAAATACGCCACGGTGCGGTCCGGGTCAGCATCGCCCAAGATTGCAGATTGTGCGGCAATCCACCCGTTCAAATGCGATTTATGCGCCGCAATGATCTTGCGCAGCCGCATGTTCTGCATGTCGAACTCGCCAGCGGCATTGATGAAGGGGCATCCGAAAAAATGCGGGTCGGAAAACCAAAGCTCCAACACATCAAAGAGCGCCAGGAGCTGTGCTTCGGCATCGCCTTGGACCTTGGCGATTTCAGCGAAAAACCATGCCCGCCATGCCGCGCCTTCCCGCTCTAGCACAGCTTCGATAAGCCCGTCTTTATTGCCGAAATGCTTGTAGAGAGATGTCTTTGCCGTTCCTGCCCGGCGCGCGATCGTGTCAACGCCCGTCGCCTGAAAGCCGCCATGGCAAAAGGACCAAGATGCGGCGGCCATCAGTTTTTCGCGCGTTGTGTTGCCGTAGCGGGCAGAACACAGGGTGCGCGCCCCAAGACAGAGCGTCGGATCGGACTCCTGCTGAAGAACAACCTGTGAAGTCGCACCGTCTTCTACGGTCGAGGTCAAGTCATCCATGTTCTGTTCCTACTTTATACCCGTGCCGCCTTCGTCGCCTCGCATACAGACCTGTAGCACGGGTTTCTTCACAACACCATGCAAGCCTGTCCACCGGACGAATCGAGACAAAGAGTAGATACAGATCGGTATCTGCTTTTCTTCAGTAAATTTGCGATTCGATGACTGCCGAGATTCAGAAATGCCCCATTGATGGACATTAAGTAGCCAAAATATAGGCTAAAGCCAAAAATATAGGCCATCTGCGGCGTCTTTCTGGGATACGTAATTTTTGCTTGGACAAAACAGATCGGTATCTACACGCTCAAAGAAAGTGGAACAATACGCATAGTCGGAGTCCGGTATGACAGCTTTCAGCACGATCAAAACCCTCGAATCTGGTGCGATCAAAGGCGATGCGACTGTGCCAGGCGTGTCGCAGAAAGAGCTGTCGGAAAAATCAGGTTCACCCGCGCAAGGTCATGGCGCGCATGTCCAGATAGACGGGTTGCAGCACCGCTATAAGGGGACGGCTGCAAACTGTTTGCAGGATCTGAACTTCAAGGTCGATGCGGGCCAGATCGTGGCATTGGTCGGGCGCTCCGGTTGTGGCAAGTCGACGTTGTTGCACCTTATCGCGGGGCTTATGCAGCCCAGCGTTGGCGGCGTTTATATTAACGGCAACCGCGTGAAATCGACCTGCCCGCGCTGGGTCGTGATGTTTCAGGCCCCGTCGCTTTTTCCGTGGATGACTGTCGCGCAGAATGCCGCCCTTGGCCTGCGCTTTGCCGGACGCACCTCGGAAATCGCAAAACGCGTTCCCGCGCTGTTGGAGTTGGTCGGCCTGACCGCCTTTGCCGACCGCAATGTGCAGGATTTGTCGGGCGGGCAGCAACAGCGGGTGGCACTTGCCCGTTCGCTGGCGACACAGCCCGACCTGTTGTTGCTTGATGAGCCGTTTTCCGCGCTCGACGCCTTCACCCGCCGCGCCCTGCAACAGGATGTGCGCCGCATTGCCAAGGAACTTGGGCTGACGGTGGTGCTGGTCACGCATGACATTACCGAAGCTGCCATCATGGCGGACCGCGCCCTGATTATGGCGCCCGATCCGGGCCGTATCGTGACCGATACCCCGTTGGCCCCCGGCCCCGAGCGCCATCGCGACAGCCCCGAATTTGAGGCAGAGCGCGCGCGCCTTTCCACGCTCTTTGAAGCCACCGCCTGACTGCTCATCCCTCGCCAAGGAGAAACCGATATGAACGAAGATGATCTACGCCGCGCCGAAATGAAATGGGCGAAGGATGCCTATAGTGGTGATTACTCCCGCCGGGGTGCGCTGAACCTGTTCGCGCAAGGCGGGCTGTTCGCCGGGTTGTCGGGCCTGCTGGCCAGCTTGCCACAGATGTCCTATGCGCAAGAGGACGAAAAAGTGCGCATCGGCTATTTGCCCATCACCGATGCCACGGCGCTGTTGGTCGCCCATGCCAATGGTTATTTCAAAGATGAAGGTCTGGACGCCGAAGACCCGACCTTGATCCGAGGCTGGGCGCCCTTGATCGAAGGGTTCGTGGCCAATCGCTTCAACCTGGTGCATTTCCTGAACCCGATCCCGATCTGGATGCGCTACAACAACAACTTTCCCGTCAAGGTGCTGTCCTGGGCGCATACGAACGGGTCCGGCGTTGTTGTCGGCGCGCATACCGACATTACCGATTTCAAAGGCTTGGGCGGCAAGCAGGTGGCCGTGCCCTTCTGGTATTCGATGCACAATATTGTGCTGCAATACGCACTGCGGCAATCGGGCATCACGCCGGTCATTCAGGACCAGTCTGCGCCCTTGGCCGATAACGAATGCAACCTGATGGTGATGCAACCGCCGGAAATGCCGCCAGCCTTGGCCGCCCGCTCGATCGACGCCTACATCGTGGCCGAACCATTCAATGCGATGGGTGAAGTTCTGGCTGGCGCGCGGATGCTGCGCTTTACCGGCGATATCTGGAAAAACCATCCTTGCTGCGTGGTCGCCACCCACGAAGAGGCAATCACCGCCCGGCCCGAATGGGTGCAGGCCGTGACCAATGCCGTGGTGCGCGGCGCGATCTATGCCTCGCAGAACAAGGCAGAGGTTGCGCAGATGATCAGCCGCGACGGCAAGGGCTATCTGCCCGCCCCAGCCGAAGTCGTGATCCGCGCCATGACGCATTACGACACCGCGGAATATGCCGATAGCGGCGCATTGACCCACGCGGATTGGAACAACGGACGGATCGATTTTCAGCCGTGGCCCTACCCAAGCGCCGACGCATTGACGGTCTCTTACTTGCGCGAAACCGTTGTGTCGGGTGACGCGGCCTTCCTAGCCGATCTGGACCCGGCCTTCGTATCCGAGGATCTGGTCGATCGCAGCTTCGTGCGCAAAGCGGTCGAGCGTTTCCCGGAATGGCTGAATGATCCGTCAGTCAATGCAGGCGACCCCTTCACCCGCGAGGAGGTTTTGTCGCTGTGACCGATGCTGCCCTCTCCCAATCCGACCAGCTTCGGTCCGATGCCACCAAGGCCCGGATTGCCATGCTGCAAGGCTGGCTGCGCAGTCTGGCCATCGGGGCGCTGGGTCTGGCCATTCTGGGCGCGTTCTGGGCCTTGGGCGGTTGGTATATCGCCCAATCGCCGGGCATGTTCGCCTTTGCGCAGCTTGCCCCCCTCCCGACGCTGGAACGGCTATGGGACATGGCGCAACGTGGCGAAATTTGGCACATGTCGGCCCCAAGTCTGAACCGTGTGGGCTGGGGGCTTGGCTTTGCCATTCTGATCGGGGTGCCCATGGGCATCCTGATCGGGCGGCTGGCATGGCTGCGCGACCTGTCAAATGCGCCGTTTCAACTGCTGCGGATGATCTCGCCACTCAGCTGGATGCCGATTGCGATCATGGCCTTTGCCACATGGGATGCTGCAATCATCTTCCTGATCTTCGTGGCCTCTGTCTGGCCGATCATGTTTGCCACGGCAGCCGGTGTGAAACGGATTGACCCTGCTTGGCTGAAAGTGTCGCGCAACCTTGGGGCCAACCCGCTGCACATGCTGTTCTATGTCATTTTGCCTGCCATTGCGCAGGACATCATGACGGGCATTCGGCTGGCGCTGGGCATTGCCTGGGTGGTGCTTGTGCCCGCCGAATACCTTGGCGTGTCCTCGGGGCTTGGCTTTGCCATCAACGATGCGCGCGACTCTCTCGATTATGCGCGTCTGGGGGCCACGGTGCTTGTCATCGGGGTCATCGGATACGCGCTCGATTCCCTGTGCTTGCTGGCGATCAAACGCTTCAGCTGGCTGCGCAGTGATACCTGAACCCCAACCCGAAAAGGAGGAATACCATGGGTGAACCCGCAACGGTGCTGACAGGATGTCTGGCGCCGATTGACAGAACCGGGCTGGAAGGCCTGATCGAAAAAGGCAAGGCCGACCCAAAAGCGATCAAGACGCTGTCGTGCAAAACCGTTGCCGAAGGCCGCTTTCGCCATGCCAACTACATTCGCGACCTGCCGCCCTATATCGTGGACGAGCCGCCCGGCCTGCTGGGTGACGACACGGCACCGAACCCATCCGAGGCATCGCTTGCGGCGCTTGGGTCTTGCGTCTGCGTTGGCCTGCACGCCAATGCCGTCCATCGCGGCATTACCGTCAACAAGCTGGAAATCGAGATGGAGGCCGATCTGAACATCACCGCCGTCTGGGGCACGGGCGATCAGTCCGAAAAGCCTGTCGGTTTCACCGATGTTCGCATGAAGGTCGTGATGGAAGCCGACGCCCCGCAAGAGGTGATCGACGAGCTGATCGCGCATGTCGCGAAATGGTCGCCGGTGTTCAACACCTTCTCGCGCCCGGTGAACATGGAAATCGCCGCCGCGTAAGCCGACTATCGGGGCCGCCTGCGCGTGGCGGCCCCGCATCCCACCTCGTCCCCGATGTCTGAGCGCGACAGGCTATCGCATCCATCCCTCAGGAGTTGCTCATGTCTTTAGACCTTGCCACCGCACCGCAAATGCCCGCGCTGGGCCTTCCCGATCCCGAATTCGTGCTGGCCGAAGCCGACCGCATCACCGCCAGTGACCTTGTTCCGCTGGTCCGGGCCATTGACGCCGACGGCGTCTATCCTGAAGCGGTTATGCGCAGCTATGGCGCGGCTGGCGCATTCCAGCGCCACCTGCCCGCCCCCGGCGGCGTTCTGGACCTGGACACAACCATCGCCGCCATGACCCGCGCCGGGCGCGAATGCCTGTCGACGGCGTTTTGCATGTGGTGCCAATCAGCGCTGGGTTGGTATATTTTCAATTCCGACAATACCGAGTTGCAGGACAGCTTGGGTGCCAAGGTCGCCACGGGCGAAGTGCTGGGCGGCACCGGCCTGTCGAACCCGATGAAAACCCTGTTCGGGATAGAATCGATGAAGCTGAAGGCAACCCCGGTCGAGGGTGGCTATACTCTGCGCGGCACCCTGCCGTGGGTCAGCAACATCAATGAAGACGCATGGTTTGCCGTCATCAGCGAAATCCCCGAAGGCCCACGCGCGGGCGAACGGGTGATGATGGTGCTGCATGGGCGCGGCGATGGCGTGAAGCTGGTTTCAAACGACCATTTCGTGGCGCTGGAAGGCACGCGCACCTATGGGGTGCAATGCCGCGATGCGTTCGTGCCAAGCGCCAATGTCATTGCAGACCCGATCAATACCTATGTGCCAAAAATCCGCGGCGGTTTTATCTTGCTGCAATCGGGCATGGCGTTTGGCATGATCGAGGGCTGTATCGCCCTTATGGAACAGGTGCGCGGCCCACTCGGCCATGTGAACCAGCA
The DNA here is from genome assembly GCF_023336755.1 of Roseinatronobacter domitianus. Classification (GTDB taxonomy): domain Bacteria; phylum Pseudomonadota; class Alphaproteobacteria; order Rhodobacterales; family Rhodobacteraceae; genus Roseinatronobacter; species Roseinatronobacter domitianus. The sequence goes on from NZ_JALZWP010000020.1 coordinate 7,446, forward strand.
TCTGCCCGACCAGCCCGAGCATTTCCGCGAAAAACTGGACGCCATGAAGGCCGAGGTCGCGGAGCTTTGCAAAACCCCCTACGACCCATCGGACGACTATTTCATCCGGGTCATCAGAGCCCGGCTTGCCGCTGGAGATCTGGCCGTTGCCGCCGCGCATAATGCGATGCTGCATCAGGGCGCGCGGGGATATGTCAGCAATGGCGCGGCGCAGCGCCGTCTGCGCGAAAGCTATTTCGTGGCCATCGTAACCCCCGCCACCAAGCAATTGCGCAAGATGCTGGCGGATATGGGGGCCGAAGCCTGACAGCCCATCCGAAACCAAAACGCCAACAGGGAAAGAGCATGACACACGCACTCATCACACCAGAACAGTTAAAGACTATGGGCGATGTCGTGATTATCGACACGCGCGCGCCAGAAGCCTATGCGGCGGGCCATATTCCCGGTGCGGTTAACCTGCACGAGATATTCACCTTCCTTGCCACCTCTGACCCGGATGGCATTGTGCAAATGACAGAGACATTCGCATCTGCTTTCGGGGCTGCGGGCCTGTCCGGCGCGGAAACCGCGGTCATCTATGAAGGGTCGATGAATACCGGCTTTGGGCAGTCCTGCCGGGGGTATTTCCTGCTCGATTTCCTTGGCTATCCCAAAAAGGCCGTTCTGGATGGCGGAATAGAAGCCTGGGTCGCTGCCGGTCTGCCGCTAAACCGCGAAACGGTCGCACCAGAGCCGGTTGCGTTTCCGGTAGACCCGGCCGGCGCACATGTTTTGCTGACCCGCGATGACATGCTGGCCGCGCTGGATACGGGCGATGCCGCCATTCTGGATGTGCGCGATGTCGATGAATGGATCGCTGAAAGCTCCTCTCCCTATGGCAAGGATTTCTGCCCGCGCAAGGGGCGCATTCCCACCGCGCGCTGGATCGAATGGTATCGGCTGATGAAGCCCACGGGCGATGGTCCGCGCCTGAAATCACCCGACGAAGTGCTGGCCGAGCTGGCAACTGTCGGGATCACCCCGGACATGCCGGTGTACCTCTATTGCTTCAAAGGCGCGCGGGCGTCCAATAGCTATCTGGCGCTGAAACAGGCCGGAGTGGCCGATGTGCGCATCTATTTCGGTAGCTGGAACGAATGGTCGCGCGACCCGTCGCTTCCCATCGAAGAAGGGCGCCCGTTCGCGTCCTGACGCTCTCACCATCCCAACCTGACAACAAGGATCAAACTGATGAAAGACTCTCCCTTCGCAGACCCGATGATGACCAAAGATGATGTTGCCGCGATGGTGTTGGTGGCCAAGAAAAAGCTGGGCCTGAGCTGGGCCGAGATCGCTGAGAAAACCGGGAAATCCGCCGTTTTCACCCATTCAGCGGCCATGGGCCTGAATTCCATGCCCGAAGATGCGGCGCGCAACCTTGTGGCCGCTTTGGGCCTGCCCGAAGATGCGGTCGAGGTGCTGATGGAATATCCGACCAAGATCTGGGAACAGGCCGTGCCGACCGATCCTTGCATCTATCGCCTGTATGAAATCGTCGGTGTCTATGGCCCAACCATGAAGGCCATCATTCAGGAAGAATTCGGTGACGGGATCATGTCGGCCATCGATTTCGACATGGCCATTACCCGCGTGCCGAACCCTAAAGGCGACCGCGTCAAAGTAGAGATGACTGGCAAGTTCTTGAAATATAACGACTGGTAAGGTCGGCTTTCACAAAACACCCCCTGCCCGGCCATGCCGGGCGGGACCAAACAGAAGGCAGGGCGGATGACGCGGACACAGGCAGATTTGGTCATTATCGGCGCAGGTCAGGCGGCGCTTACACTTGCAGAAAGCCTGCGCCGGGCCGGTGACATGCGCAGCATCATCATGCTGGGCGAGGAACCTTTTCCACCTTATCAACGTCCGCCCTTGTCCAAAGCCTACCTGTCCGGAACCATGGCACGCGAGCGGCTTTGGCTTAAGCCGGATGATTGGTATGTGGCCAATGACATTGCGCTACACACGAATGCGCGGGTCGTTCAGATCGCCCGCGAAGATGCCTATGTGATGCTTGAGGGCGGTGATCGGATCGACTACGCCGACCTTGTAATCGCTACAGGCAGCCGCCCCCGTCCGTTTCCGTCAGAGCGCGGTGGCAGCTTGCCCGGCGTGCATATTATCCGTGGCATGGCAGATATCGACCTGCTTGCGCCCGCATTGGACACCATCAAGCGGGTGGTGGTTATTGGCGGTGGCTATATCGGGCTGGAATCGGCGGCGATCTTGCGAAAGCTGGGGGCTGATGTGGCGCTGGTCGAAGCGGGTCCGCGCATCCTTGGGCGGGTCGCCTGTGAGATGACGGCGGACATGATCCGCGCGCTGCATTTGTCGCAGGGTGTAGAGCTGCACGAAGGTGTCGGAGTGACAGAATTGCGGCCCGGACCGGATGGCCATGTCGCATCTGTGCAGCTTGATACCGGAACATCGCTTGGTGCGGATCTGGTCATTGTCGGGATCGGTGGGCTGGCCAATGCGGATCTGGCCCAAGCCTGCGGTTTGGCATGTGCGACAACTGCGAGCGGAGGTATCAGTGTGGATGCCTTGTGTCGCAGTTCCGATCCCCGGATTTTCGCCATAGGGGATGTGGCCTCGTTTGAGCTTGGCGGCCAAACCCTGCGGCTGGAAAGCGTGCAGAATGCCTGCGATCAGGCACGCGCTCTGGCCCAGACACTGGCCGGGACAGACACGCCCTATGCGCCCGTTCCATGGTTCTGGTCCGACCAATACGACATGAAATTGCAGATTGCGGGACTGAACATCGGAGCAGATCAGACGATCTTCCGCCCCGGCAAACGCGCGGGAACCGGGTCTGTGTGGTATTTCCTGAAGGGCAGGTTCATCGCGATAGATGCCTTGTCTGACCCGCGCGCCTATATGACAGGCAAACGACTGCTAGAGCGCGGGGCAGATATTTCGGCCGCAGATGTTGCCGATCCTGAGCACGACATCGCCGCGCTCGCTTCGGCCTAGGTCTTGGGACCGTCTTGAAGTGGCGCAAGCGGTCAAGGCCCTTAATGCGGTGTTGCAGGTTCCAGCGCCGGGACGGCACCAAGTTGCCTGCTCTCCCCCAGAATACGGGGTGCAGGCGCCGGAAAGCTGACCTTGCCGCCCGGAGTATCGACAGTAACACGGCGCAGATGCGGATGCTGCGATAAGGCCGCCATGTCATTGACAGAGGCCAGCGCAATATCGATGCCGTCCAACATCGCAACACAGCTTTGCCAGTCCCGCCTGGCAAACGCGGCACCAACCAGCGCATCCGTTGCGGCGCGGTTGGCGACACGCGCTAGATTGGTGGCAAAGCGCGGATCATCCGCAGCCTCCGGATCGCCAATGAAATCGCGCGCCAGCACCCGCCATTCGCGGTCAGACTGCACGGCCAGCAGGATTGGCGGACCAGATAAGGGGTAAAACACCCCATAGGGTGCAATGGACGGATGTTTCAGCCCCACCCGCGTAGGGCTTGTGCCGCCCTCGTGGTTCAGCAACGGCACCGCAAGCCAATCTGCCATCACATCGAACATGGACACGGAAATGCACGCGCCTTCGCCTGTTATGCCGCGGCGGATCAGCGCCTCTAGAATTGCGGAATGGGCCGTGGCCCCGGTTGCGATATCCACAATGGAAATACCGACACGCGACGGCGCTTCCGGCCCACCGGTCAAGGAACAGAGGCCGGCTTCGGCCTGAATTAACAGATCATATGCCTTGCGGTTGGCAAGCGGGCCATCCTCACCATACCCAGAGATAGAGCAAGAAATCAGCCTTGGATGCTCGCGGTGCAGTTGCGTCAGGTCGAACCCCAGACGCGCCAGCGCACCGGGTTTCAGGTTCTGGATCAGCACATCGGCCCCGGCGATCAATTCGGCAAGCTCTGCTTTTCCGGGCGGAGTTGCCAGATCCAATGTCTTGCTGTGCTTGCCACGGTTCAGCCAGACAAAATAGCTGGACTGGCCAGCCGCCGCAGTGTCATAGCCGCGGGCAAAATCGCCCTCAGGGCGCTCAATCTTGACCACATGCGCACCGGCATCCGCCAGCCGCGATGACGCAAACGGCGCAGCAACCGCCTGCTCCAAGGCAACGACCTTCAGGCCTTCCAGCGGCAGCATCAGAATGACCTCGGCAGATCAAGCACATGTTCGGCCACATAAGACAGGATCAGGTTGGTCGAGATTGGCGCCACCTGATACAGCCGGGTTTCACGGAACTTGCGTTCAATGTCGTATTCATTGGCAAAACCAAAACCGCCATGGAACTGGATACAGGCATTCGCCGCCTCCCAGGAGGCCTTGGCGGCAAGCAATTTGGCCATGTTTGCCTCTGTGCCGCAGGGCGCGCCTGAATCGAACAAGTCGCAGGCTTTCCAGCGCATAAGGTCGGCGGCACATATTTCGATATAGGCTTCCGCGATCGGAAATTGCACGCCCTGGTTCTGGCCGATGGGGCGACCGAAAACCTGCCGCTCCTTTGCGTAGGCGGTCACACGATCGATGAACCAGTAGCCATCGCCGATACACTCTGCCGCGATCAGCGCACGCTCGGCATTCAGGCCCGTCATGATGTATTTGAACCCTTCGCCCTCTTGGCCGATCAGGTTTTCTGCCGGTATCTCCAGGTTGTCGAAGAACAGTTCATTGGTTTCGTGATTCACCATGTTGGCGATGGGCTTTACGGTCATGCCGTTCTGCATCGCATCCTTGATATCAACCAGAAACACCGACAAGCCTTGGGATTTCTTCTTGACCTGCGACAGGGGTGTGGTGCGGGCCAGAAGCAACATCAGGTCGGAATGCTGCACCCGGCTGATCCAGACCTTCTGGCCATTGATGACATAACGGTCATTCTTGCGCACGGCGGTTGTCTTCAGCTTGGTGGTGTCGGTGCCTGTTGTCGGTTCGGTCACGCCCATTGACTGAAGGCGCAATTCTCCAGCCGCAATTCGTGGCAAATACGCTCTGCGTTGCGCCTCGGAGCCGTGGCGCAGCAGCGTGTTCATATTATACATCTGCCCATGGCACGCGCCGGAATTGCCCCCCGAACGGTTGATTTCCTCCATAATCACCGAGGCCTCTGAAAGGCCCAGGCCAGAGCCGCCATACTCCTCCGGGATCAGCGCCGCCATCCATCCAGCGCGGGTCAGCGCGTCCACGAATGCCTCTGGATAGGCGCGTTCTGCGTCTATCTTGCGGTGGTATTCGTCGGGAAATTCCGCGCAGATCGCGCGGATGCCATCGCGAATTTCGATGTAATCTGTGGGGGCCGGTCCAGCCATGTCTTGCTCCGCTTGCAACTTTGCGTCGTCTTGAGTGTCGCAGCCGCTATAGCATCTTGCAAAGATATGTTTATGATAGTCACCATATACAAATGTGATGGAAAAGATGAATCTCCGGCAGCTTCGGTATTTTGTGGCGATTGTCGAGGACGGCTCTATCACCGGGGCCGCCGCGCGGCTGGGTGTGGCGCAACCCGCCCTGTCGCTGCATGTGCGCAACATGGAAGACCGGCTTGGCACAGCGTTGTTGGTGCGCAGTCAGAACGGCGTGAAGCCAACGGATGCGGGCGCGGTTCTGATGCTGCGCGCAAGGGCAATTCTGGAAGATTTCGACCGCGCGCTTGACGAGGTGCAAAGCCATGGCAAACAGCCTTCCGGCACAGTCCGGATTGGTCTGCCCGCCACGATAGGGTCCATCCTTGCGGTGCCGCTGGTGGCACGGTGCAAGGCGATTTATCCCAACCTGCGTCTTGTCGTGGCCGAAGCGATGAGCGGGTTTGTGCGTGACTGGCTGATGGATGGGCAGATTGACCTTGCAGTGGTCTACAGTCCGGTCTCAGAAGCGGGGGTTCATTCCGAAATCTTGCTCGACGAGGAACTTGTGCTGGTCGCAGCGCCAGACGGATGGGCGCAAGACGAATCCGCACAGACCATTTTGGGCCGTAGCCCGCTGATCCTGCCCAGTGGGTCGCACGGGTTGCGCAGGCTACTGGAGCGCGAACTTGGGCTTGCGTCGCACGGGGTGACACCAGTCATAGAGATCGACAGCTATGCCAGCATCAAGCAACTTGTGATTGACCGGCACGGCGCATCGGTTCTGCCCATTCACGCGGTTCAGGCCGAGGTGACGGCAGCACAGTTAGAGGCGCGGCGCTTTCCAGCCCCCGGCCTATGGCGGCGCGCGCATCTGGGCTACCGTTCTTCGCGACCGCTGACGCATTCAGCCAGTTTGGTCTGCGAATTGATCCGCTCTCTTACGGCAGAATTGGTAACAGGCAATGTCTGGGGAGGCGCGCGCATGGCCGACATGCCCGCGCCGCCAGACTCTAACCGTTAGCCAATACTCAGGCGCTTTCCAACGCCGCAACAACGGCATCGCCACAGGCAACCGTCCCGGCCGTGCCGCCCAGATCGGCAGTCCGCTGGGCCGGGTTTGCCAGCACTTTTTCTATGGCGGCAACAATCGCCGCCGCCGCATCGGGGTGGCCCAGATGCTCCAGCATCATCGCGCCGGCCCAGATCTGGCCAACGGGGTTCGCAATACCCTTGCCGGCAATGTCCGGCGCAGAGCCGTGGACCGGTTCGAACAATGATGGATAGTCGCGTTCGGGGTTGATGTTGCCAGAAGGCGCAATCCCAATGGTGCCGGTGCAGGCTGGCCCAAGATCAGACAAGATATCGCCAAACAGATTGGACGCAACGACCACGTCGAACCAGTCGGGGTGCAGCACGAAATGCGCGGTCAGAATGTCTATGTGGAACTTGTCGACCATGACATCCGGGTAGCCCTTGGCCATGTCCACCACCCGTTCGTCCCAATAAGGCATGGTGATGGAAATACCGTTGGACTTGGTTGCAGAGGTCACATGCTTCTTGGGGCGTTGCTGCGCCAGATCGAAGGCGAATTTCAGAACCCGGTCAACGCCAACGCGTGTCATCACGGTTTCCTGCAACACGGTTTCGCGCTCGGTCCCCTCGAAAATGCGACCGCCAATAGAAGAATATTCGCCCTCAGTGTTTTCGCGCACGACCCAGAAATCTATATCACCCGGCTCGCGGCCAGCCAAAGGCGATGGCACGCCCGGCATAAGGCGCACGGGGCGCAGGTTGATATACTGGTCATATTCGCGCCGAAACTTGAGCAAAGACCCCCAGAGAGACACATGGTCGGGCACCGTGTCGGGCCAGCCTACAGCACCAAAATACAGCGCGTCGCTATCGCCAATCCGCGATTTCCAATCATCCGGAAGCATCTGGCCATGGGCCGTGTAATACTCGGCTGACGCGAAATCATGCATGTCAAACTGGAGCCCGATGTCGAATTTGCGCGCGGCGGCTGACAGCACTTTCAGCCCCTCGGGCACAACTTCTGTTCCAATCCCGTCGCCGGGAATAACTGCAATGCGGTAAGAGTTGCGGCTCATGCGGATTGATCCTCTGGTTTGGGGCCATGCTGCGCGATGGCAAGTTTCGTAGCCAACCGGATTGCGGTTATGAACGCGCCGGCATCGGCAATACCCTGCCCGACAATATCATGTGCGGTGCCATGGGCGGGGGTTGTAAAGATAATGGGCAGGCCTGATGTCACCGTCACGCCCTTGTTGAACCCCTTGAGCTTGGTCGCGATCTGGCCCTGGTCATGATACATCGCCAACACGCTGTCATATTCCCCGGCAAACGCCTTCAAATAGACCGTATCGGACGGAAACGGACCATCGCAACAGATACCCTCGGCCTGCGCGGCCTCTACGGCGGGGCGGATGATGTCTATCTCTTCGGTGCCAAACAGCCCGCCTTCGCCATTATGCGGGTTCAGCGCCGCGACAGCAATGCGCGGCGCGGCAATCCCGGCGCGGCGCAACATGGTGTCGGTCAGGTGCAGCGCCTCGCTTATCCGCTCCGGGGTAATCAGATCCAGCGCCTCGCGCAGGCTGACATGAGAGGTGACGCGGCTCATCCATTGCCCGTCCAGCACGTTCATTTCGCGAAATACGCCGTTGAAACCCAGCAAATGCGCAAAAAGCTGATGCTCGTCCTTGAAGCGCCAGCCCCCGTCAAACATTGCCTTCTTGTGCAAGGGCGCAAAACAAATGCCATGGGCATGGCCCGCGCGCGCGATGTCCACCGCGGCCTTCAAGGTATCGCCCACCCGCGCGCCAATTTCGGGGTCGGGCGCCCCCAGCACGAACTTGGCCGGGTCCATATTGCCAAGGTCTATCATGGGAATGGCGCTCTGGTCGTGCCGGGCATCCTCGGCGCTGCGGATCAGGTCAATCGTTAATGAAACACCGGCCTGGGTCATCCCCATCTCCAGGACACGGCGGTCCCCCAGCACCACAATATCGGCACTGTCACGGATATCGCTTTGCGCAAGGATTCGGGCCGTCATCTCTGGCCCGATCCCGGTCGGGTCGCCTGTTGTCAGCACAAGCGTTGGGCGAAACTCATCTGTCATGTCCGTGGTCCCTTATTGTATCATTCAGGCCGGATCGCGCCATGTCAGCAAGTCCATCAGAACGCTGACATCTGGCAGCGTCTCTACCTTTGCGACAGTGTCAATCAGCGCTTGCTGCCGTGTCTCTGACAAAAGCCCGGCGGCGCAATCATTGAACTTGCCAGCCAGTTCAGCATCGCTCAGCGGATTATGCGGGCTGCCACGATAATTCTCATCCGCCCAGCGCGAAAGGGTGCGCCCATCGCGTGTGACAACATCAATCCGAGAGCGTATCCTGTCCCATCCCATCGCCTCTATCTCGGCGTCAAACCGGGTCTCTATGCGGCGCTGCATGGATTGGCAGCCGTCAGAGGCCACGAATTCGTCGGTGAACTCTGTCTTGCCCGCGCTGCCCCGCAAAATGATCGCAGAGAGCAGGAAAGCGAAGGAAAACTTGCCCTCCAGCTCGGTTTGAGCAACGTGATAGCGGATCGGGCCAAGGACGTTGCTGCCTGCATTCAACGTGACCTTTTCAATATCGTCCGGGGTCAGCCCTTCTTCGGCCATCAGAAATTTCATCGCATCCATGCTCGGGTGGGTCAGCACGCCAGAGGGATATGGCTTTATGCTGACACCGGGTGACAACATGGCATGCGGCGCACCGAACCTGTCGCGCACTTGCGACGGATCACCGCCAGGCCCGGCAATCGCCAGATACCCCCAACGCCCGTCAAGCGCCTCTTCGTTAGATGACAGCCCTTCGCGCGCCAGCAACGCAGCGGTCACACCGTTCTGGGCGGCGCGGCCAACATGCAGCGGTTTGGTCATTGTCCCGAAGCCGGCGCGAATGCCAGATGCCATGGACGCCGCAATGCCCAAGGCGCGCGCAGTGGTCGCAGCATCCAGCCCCAACATATGCGAGGCAGCGGCGGCAGCGGCAAAGGTTCCAATCGTCCCGGAGGTGTGGAATCCCCTCATGTAATGGTCGGGATCAATGGCTTCGGCCACCTTGCAGCCCACCTCGAACCCAGCGGTAAAGGCGCCAACCAGTTTCATGCCGGTAACTGGCGCGCCAGTTTCCAGCGCCACAAGATCAGCCAGCACCAGCGCTGCGGTCAGCGGTGGAACGGTGGGGTGCATCAGCAGCCCATAGGGGCGCCCCGGCCCCTCTGCCAATTGTGTATCATCCCAATCCATTGCGTGGCCTGCCGTTCCGGCCCAAAGCGCAGCGGCGGGCGCGGGCAGACGCAGGCCGCTCAACCCCAGAACGCGCGCCTGCCCGGACCCGCCAATCGTTGTAAGATGCCGCAGAAGCGGTGCCATTCCGGGCTGGTCGGTTCCGGCGATCATAACTGCCAAACCATCCAGAATGCAGCGGCGCGCAAGATGCAGGGTTTCGGCATCTAGCGCCGTTGCGCTGTGCCCAACAGTAAAACGCACGGCAGCATCGGTCAGGCCGGACAGGTGGTCCCAGCTTGCGCCTTCGGTCTGAATGGTCATGTGGGTTCTCCTTTGCGCGGTCGTGCCTTGCAGCGGAACGACCAGATATTCCATTGCCATCTAAGTGGCATCCAACCTTGTAAATTGTCAACAATAGTGTTGCGATTTTGCGCATTTCAGAATTAAATGTCCGCAAAGCTGCATCCAGCAACCCGGGCAACGACAGAGACTCGGTTTCTTTTGTTCTTTTATTTAAAGATATGGCCGGGAATTCACAGTCTGCGGAGCGAAGGATGCTTGGGCAGGTTTGTCTACAATACAGGAGATCCACAATGCAGAACGAGATGCCGGAATTGACGCAACCAACACGGTTGATGGAGGGGTTTCGCTACGAACGCATGCGCAGCTCTGGCGCAGAGATCAACGTCGCAATCGCCGGGGACGGGCCGCCTTTGCTATTGCTGCATGGCAATCCGCTGACCCATGTAAGCTGGCACAAGATCGCGCCTGCGCTTGCCCAGAGCTTTACGGTCATCGCGCCCGATCTGCGCGGCTATGGTGACAGTTCCAAGCCTGACGGCGGCGCAGAGCATGAAGCCTACAGCTTTCGGGCAATGGCGCAGGATTTTCTGGAGATCATGACAACGCTGGGGTTTGACCGCTTTGCGGTTGCGGGCCATGACCGCGGCGCGCGCGTTGCCTTTCGTTTGGCGCTGGATGCCCCAGAGCGCATTACCAAGATCGCCGCACTCGATATTGTGCCGACCTACAATGTGCTCTCTCAGGTCAGCCTTGGTTGGGGGCTGGAAGCCTATCACTGGTTTTTCATGGCACAAAAAGCGCCGTTTCCCGAAGACCTGCTATCGGCTGACCCGGAATATTACATCCGCTACAAGCTGAACAAGAAGAATGTCGGCCTAGAGATTTTCACACCAGAGGCGATGGCAGAATACATCCGCTGCACCACACGCGACCAAATTCATGCGGTCTGCGAGGATTACCGCGCCACGGTCACGCTGGATTTCGAGATGGACAAAAGCGACCATGCCGCGAACCGCAAGATTAACTGCCCGGTGATGGTTTTATGGGGCAGCAACAGCCATTGCGGGCGCCATTTCAAGCCGCTGGAAGCCTGGGGCGAATGGGCTGACAATGTGCGCGGCGCGGCAATCCCGACCGGGCATTACCCGGCAGAACATCGGCCAGACATTGTCTACAGGGCATTTTGGCAGTTCTTTTCCGGTCAGGAACCAGATTTCGGGGGCGAGCCATGAAGGTCGTAACACCACAAGAGGCCTCGAACCTGTTTCATGCCGGTGGCGAGGTAGCGTTTCTGGACGTGCGCGAGGCTGGACAATTTGGCGAGGCGCATCCGCTGTTTGCAATCCCCCTGCCCTTTTCCGTGCTCGAGAGCCGCGTTCAAAAATTGGTTCCTCGCCGCGATGTGCCTGTCCTGCTGCTGGATGCCGGTGACGACATTTCCACGCGTGCGGCGCAATGCCTTGCGGCGTTGGGCTACACAAACCTGCACATAATCGCGGGCGGAATGCCCGGTTGGGCCGCAGCAGGCTTGGGTGTGTATAAAGGGGTCAATGTGCCATCGAAAACGCTGGGAGAGTTGGCGGAAGAACTTTGGCACCCGAACATGATTACCCCGCAGGAACTGGCGCAATGGGCCAATGCCAAGCAAGATTTCAGCTTCTTTGACGCGCGCCCGCCGGCGGAATATCAGAAGATGCGGGTTCCGGGGTCTGTCTGTTTGCCGAACGCAGAGTTGGCCCATCGTGCCGCAAGCCTGGGCGTTCTGGAGCAAGCGCCACTGGTTATTACCTGTGCAGGCCGCACGCGCGGCATTGTCGGCGCAATCGGGATGCGGATAGCGGGGTATGGCGGGCCGGTCATGGCTTTGGAAAACGGAACCCAAGGCTGGGCGCTGGCAGGCGAAACACTGGAGCGCGGCGCCACGGCCGCCCCCTTCCCTTCGCTCGACGCCGCCGCCGCAAACGCATCGCGGCAAGCGGCAGATCGGATTATCGCCCAATTTGGTCTGACAGAGGTCACGATCGAGGAAGCCGCCGCCCTTTTGCGCGATCAGGGGCGGACGAGCTACCTGTTTGATACGCGCTCGGCGTTGGAAGCGGAAAATGACCCTGTTCCGGGCGCAGTGCATGCACCCAGCGGGCAGGTCACGCAGGCCACAGATCAATGGATCGGCGCCCTTCGGTCGCGCGTGGTGTTGTGTTGTGATACCGGGCTTCGCTCGGCGCTGGCTGGGTTCTGGTTGAAACAACTGGGCTATGACGTGTTCGTGCTGCGCTTGACGGCGGATCGGTCTGCCCTGCCAAACCCAGCCCCGGACACGCAGCCGCCGTCCTTGCCAACACTGACCGCGCAGGATGCGCTTCAGGCACTTGCGGACGGTGCGGTGCTGGTGGACTTGCGCGGCTCCATGGCGTTCCGCAAGGCTCATGTCGCCCAGGCAATCTGGGCCTGTCGGCCCGGTTTGGCTGCGGCACTCTCCGGGCATGAGGACCGATTGGTGTTGTTGCTGGCCGATGACATGACCCAAACCGCTTGGGTGGCGCAAGACCTGCACAAGGCCGGGCATGCCCGCGTCATGGCGGTTGCAGGCGGCATGGACGCGCTGGTGCAAGCAGGCGCGCCCCTTGTGTCAAGCCCCGACATCCCGGCTGATGAACGCTGCATTGACCATCTGTTCTTTGTGCATGACCGCCATGATGGGAACCTTGATGCCTCACGCCGCTATCTGGAATGGGAAACCGGCCTTGTCGCGCAATTGAGCAAGGCCGAGCGTGAAGAATACCATCTGATCGCACCGTGAGATCCAGCCGGAGCAGTATTCATAGCAAAAAGGCCCGGAAGTTCCGGGCCTTTTTCATGGAATGATACTCGGGTCAGCACAGACGCGCTCAGCTTGCGCCCATCTGCACACCTGCCTTGCGCTTGCGCCGCATTTTGGAAAATGCAGACAATCCGAAGGACACCACCATTAAAGCCAGAATAAGCAACGCGCCCGGACGTTCTAACGCATAGGCCAGTTCGCCCCCGCTAATCTGGTAGGTCCGCAACAGGTTACCTTCGACAAGATTGCCCAGAATAAGCCCCACAACAGCGGCTGCCACCGGATAGTTGTAGCGCACCATTCCCCAACCGATGACCGAGAAAACCGCCAGCGTGATCGGGCCAGACGCAGTGCCATTGATCGCATAAGACCCAAACAGCGCCACCACCAGAACACTGGGGATAAGATACCGCATCGGCACCCTGACAATGTAGCTGGCAATGTAGACAAACCCCAGCCCCACGCCCAGCAACAGCAGCGCCTGTGCAAAATTCGACATGATGATCGCATAAACAACGTCTTTGTTATTGGCGATAAAGCTGGGGCCACCGACCACATTGTGCATCGCAAAGGCGGCCAGCAGGATTGCCGTTGCCCCACCGCCGGGAATACCAAGCGCCAGCATTGTCGCCATAGCCCCCCCTTCGGAAGACGAGTTGGCACTTTCGGCGGCAATCACGCCCTTTGGGTTGCCTTTGCCGAAAGTGTCACCATCCGGCGCATTGCGGCGGGCTTCCGAATAAGACAGCAGGTTCGAAATTGACGAACCAACACCGGGGATCGAACCGATCACCACCCCGATAAGTGCCCCACGTCCAATGATCGTCTTGTGCTGGAATGCTTCACGAAATCCGCCCGTGATCTTGCGCATGGAGATCCTGCGCAAATCTTCGTCTTCGATCAGGTGTTTGGTATTCACAAGGTTCAGAAGTTGACTTGCGGCAAGCAGGCCCATCATCGCAGGGATGGTCGGGACACCATCGAGCAGCCACGGAATATCCATAGTGCCGCGAATGTATCCGGCAGAGTTCATGCCGACCGTGCCCAGCAACAAGCCGAATGTCCCCGCCAGCAGCCCACGCGCAATGGACTCTCCGGCCAGAGAACCAAGCAGCATCAGGCCCCATATCGCAACAAAGAACAGCTCTAACGGGCCCATCTTCAGCACGATGCCCGAAACCGGTTCGATCAGGAACATGAGCAGGATGTAGCTGACCAGCGTTCCTATGACAGACGAGGCCAGCGCGATGCCCAGCGCCTCATTGTGGCGACCTTGCCGCGACATGGGATAGCCATCAAAGGTTGTCGCGACGGCAGAGGATGTGCCGGGAATATTCATCAAGATGGCCGGAACGGACCCACCAAACCCTGCGCCCGTATAGATCGAGGTCAGAAAGATGATCGCTGGCAGGAAATCCATATAAAGCGTCATGGGCAGGAAGATTGCCATGGCCATCGTGATCGAAATGCCCGGCATGGACCCAAAGAACAGCCCCAACAGCAGGCCGGGGATCACGAAAATCCACGCTGACCATGAAGAGGACAGGATTGTAAACGCATCGCTAAGTTCGGCGAGATCGATCATGAATGGGCCTCACAGAACCGCTAGAGGGAATGGGAATGGGATGATCGCGCCATAGCCGTAGATCAGAGCCACAGTGAAGATCGCGCTGAACGCAAGATTGGCGATCCAGTTGCGTTCACCGCAGATATACAGGCCAAGAACAAGGAAGGCGAAGACCGACACATCGAAGCCGATACGTTCCATCAGGAATGCAAGCGCGACAAAGGCTGCGGTAAGAATACCGATCTTCGCCAATTCAAGCGGGGTTTCCTTCGCCGGTGGCGTGTCCTGATTGTTGGCGGCAAGCGTATTGTCGTTTGGCTGTTCGCGAACGAAGCATTGCGGCACCAGCACCAACACAAGGATCAGCGCCAATATGGCTACGGGTTGCACCAGCAAAAGGTTGCTCACGCGCATGGACGTGGCGCGCGCATCCAGCAGATAGGCCAATATCCAACCAGCGATGATCGCCAGCAACACCAGATGACCCCATTGTATTTTAAGTTTTCCGGTTTTCGTCATGCGGCGCCCTCTCTTGGACATAGAAGAAATGCCACCCCACGATACGGGGGTGGCATTGAGTTTTGTGTGAATCAGGAGCCTTGCAGAATGCTCAGATGCTGTTCCATGACAGCAGCAGTCGCCAACAAGGACCGGTTCGATACTTCCGGCCCGAACCAGTCGGTTGCAAGTTGCGCACTGGAAAGCGCCTCAATAACCTCTGGTGCCTTGCTTGTCTCTTCAACCGCAGACAGGATCGTCTGGTAAATTTCGGGCGACCCCTCAACCAGTGACGCATGAACGCCCCAGCCGCGCTGCGAGCCAAGCACGAAATCTGCCCCAGGTGCCACTTCGGTTACGATCGCGCTGCCCCAGTTGTCGCGCGGCGCATCGTCAAAGATCAGCAGTGGAACGATCTTATCTGCCAGTGGCAAGAAGCCCTGACCGCCGACAAGCGCAATATCCACCACATTGCCAGCCACTGCGTTGCGTGCAGGGCCGCCACCATCATAGGTCACAAGGCGCAACTCATCGCGCGAAATGCCGACCGTATCGGCCAGAAGCATAAGGTTGACCAGATCAGCCGATGCAGGCTGGATACCAATTGTCAGCGACCGAGGGTCTGCTTTCAGTTGGTTGATGACGTCTTCGATCGATGTGATGCCCGATTCTGTGCTGGTCGCCATCATGGTGTAATCACGCGACGGCAGGTTCATCATGTGGAAATCTGTCACCGCAAACGGAGCATTCTGCGTCAGCACGTTCAGGGGCAGAAACGGTGCAGCCGAGGTGCAAAGCAGCGTGTAACCATCATCTGGCTGCTGAAGGAAATAGGAATGCCCCAACAGCGCACCAGCGCCACCACGGTTGATGATGTTCAGCGGCTGGCCAAGGCGTTGCGACAGAAACGGTGCAAAGGCGCGGGCCAGACGGTCATTATAGCCGCCCGTGTCAAAAGGAACGACAACATTGATCGGACGCGACGGGTAGCTGTCTTGTGCAAATAGGATGGACGGTGACGCCACCGATGCAGCTGCAAGGGTGCCCCCTGTCAGCTTCAGCAAGCTCCGCCGGTTATACTTGATAGTCATGGTTCTTTCCTCCTCCAGATTATCTTGCATGGCCTGTTGGTGAGTTTCCCTGGACCTTTTTTCACAGTTCGCGCCCGGATCGGCCAATGCACAGGACGATATAGGCTGCTTAACGATTGTCAACAAAATAGATTTGAATCATATTTTCTTAACGATATTCCCGATGACTCTGCAAGCCATCCAAACCCAGACAGGATGGCCGCAGCTTGGCCATAACGACAATAATACGCGCTAAATAGCTATTTTTTGAACATTCTTGTTATATCCACACTATCAGTCGACAGCACTCCCCAACTTTTCTTGCACATAGCCATCACGCATATTGTTGACAATCATGCGCTGTGTTGGTCATGTTGTCGGCAACAGTGAACAGGCGCACGCCTGTTCGCGCCACTCAGCGATTTTACAGGAGGAATGCCATGAACAAGACCGTCACGGAAAACCGGGGTGCCGCCGGAGCAAGCTATGATTCGGGCCTGACAGAGGAAGTCGCGCAGTTCGTGCATGACACAAACCTGTCCGACCTTGGCGATGTGGTGGTCGAAAACGGCAAGAAATCCATCCTTGACGGGATCGGGCTTGCGCTGTCTGGCTCGGTCGCCGCATCCGGAGAGATGTGCCGTCGCCAGATGGCAGATATTGGCGCGCCGTCCGGCAGCGCGACGGTCATCGGGTCTGACATGAAAGTGCCGCCCCGCTTTGCCGCTTTCTGCAATGGCGTCGGCATTCATGCGGATGACTTTGACGACACCCAGCTGGCTGTTGCCAAGGACCGGGTCTATGGCCTGCTGACGCACCCGACCGCCCCCGCTCTGCCCGCCGCGCTGGCCCTGAGCGAAGATCGTGGCGCCACCGGCGCAGAGATGATGCTGGCCTATCACATTGGTGTCGAGGTCGAGTGCAAAATCGCTGAAGCGATAAATCCGCGCCACTACCAGCACGGGTTTCATGCCACCGCAACCTGTGGCACCTTCGCCGCTGCGGCAGCCGCAGGGCGGCTGATGGGTCAGGATATAGAGACACTTCAGCGTGCGCTGTCGATCGCCGGCAGCCAATCCGCCGGGCTACGCGAGAATTTCGGCACCATGACCAAACCGTTCCACGCGGGCCGGTCTTCGGAAAGCGGCGTTGTTGCGGCGCAGTTTGCGGCATATGGCTGGACCGCAGCGGGCAACATTCTTGAAGCGCCGCGCGGATTTTTCCAAGCGGCAGGCGGCGGGTATGACACCGACGCGATTCATGGCAAGCTTGGCAAGCCCTGGACCTTCGCTGACCCTGGCGTGTCCATAAAGCCGCATCCATCCGGGTCGCTCACCCATCCCGGCATGACCGAAATGCTGCGACTGATCCAGGAACATGGCATCACATCGGCCGATGTTGTGCGCGTCCGGGTTGGCACCAATTCCAACATGCCAAACGCCCTGATCCATCATAATCCGCGCAACGAATTGCAGGCCAAGTTCTCGATGGAGTTCTGCATGGCCATTCTGCTTCTGGAAGGGCGCGCGGGCCTGCCTGAATTCACCGACGAAACGGTGATGCGACCCGATGTGAAAGAAATGATGGCCAAGGTTGATTTTGTGGTGGACGACCGCGCCGAAGCGGCAGGCTATCACCTGATGACAACCTACCTTGATATCGAACTGAAGGATGGCCGCACAGTTAGTGGCATGGCCGATTTCGGCAAGGGCAGCCCTGCGAACCCCATGACCTATGCAGAGGTTGCGGACAAGTTTCATGGCTGTGCCGAATTTGCCAAATGGGACAAGGTCAAAGCTGACGAGATTGTTGCGATGGTGGCCGAACTCGACCGCTTGCCCAACATCGCGGGGCTGATGGCCCTGACCCGGCGCTAAGTCTGGCATCGAAGGTGGTTCGCCCTATCCCCGACATAAGCGCGCGGCAGCGACCGTCTTGGGTCTGGTTGGCCCCAAGCTACGCTTTCGCGGCGCTGGTCGGGTATGGTGCCACCTTTCTGGGGGTGCCGCTACCCTGGATGATCGGGCCGTTCGTGGTCTTTGCGCTGTTATCTGTGGGCGGGGTTTCGGCCCCGCTTGTGCCGCATGGTCGCGAACTGGCGCAGGTCTCTATCGGGCTGGTGATAGGGCTTCGCTTCACGGCACCGGTCATCGCTGCGACCTTTGCGCTACTGCCCCAAATGATCGGCGCGGCGATCTACCTTCTGGTTGCCACAACGCTTGCGGCGCTTCTGTTCCGAAAACTGGCGGGTGTTGATCCTGTGACCGCGTTCTTTGCCACTGCCGCAGGCGGCGTGGCGGATATGGCGCATGTCGCCCAGAGCTATGGTGGCGCGCCCACATCTGTTGCGGTGGTGCATGCGCTGCGCGTTTCGCTGGTTGTCGCCATCGCGCCACTGGTCGCACTTGGGGTAGCCGAAAGGCCCGACCACATCGCGGTCGTGCAAGACGTTAACCTGCTCGCGCTGATGGGTGGGTTTGTTTTTGCCTATCTTGTGGCGCGGGCGCTCAAGCCAACGGCGTTGCCCAACCCTTGGTTCATTGGGCCAATTCTGGGTGGCGCTTTGCTGGCCGTTGCCGGATTGGACATGATTGTGGTGCCCTTCTGGCTAATTGCAGCGGCGCAAGTGGTGCTGGGGGTCTGGCTGGGCTGCCAGTTCAAACGCGAGCTTCTTTCGGCGCTGCCGCGTGTCACCGCCTCTGGTGTCGCAACGGGGCTGTTCTTGATCGGAGCCGCGCTGTTGGGGGCGGCAATGCTCAGTTCTGTGTCGGAGCTGAGTTTCTTGACCGCCTTTCTGTCTTTGGTACCGGCATCGGTGGCAGAGATGGTCCTGATTGCCAAATTTATGAATCTCGACGCCGAGATCATCGCAACCTTTCACGTGATGCGGATTCTGGTCGTGTCCACCACACTCCTGTGGGTCTACCGCATCTACCTCAAACTAGGGAGATTCTCCAATGAACCTTGAATACGAAAACCGCCGCGTTCTGATCGTCGGAGGCAGCTACGGCATTGGGCTGGCCTCTGCCAAACTGGCCGCAGCAGAGGGCGCGCGCGTGGCGATTGTCTCTCGCTCTGCGGAGAATATCGAAAAGGCCGCGGCCCAGATTGAAGCTGAAACCGGCCACGCGCCCCTGACGATTGTGGCCGATGTAACCGAAGAAAACGCGGCACAAACGATTGCCGATGCGGTCTTGCAGGCTTGGGGCGGGCTGGATGTGCTGGTCACTGCGGTAGGTGGCAGCATACGATCGGGCTTTGCCGACCTGACGGATGAACAGTGGTTGGGCAACTACACGTTCAACGTGCTGTCCACCGTGCGCACCATCCGCGCCTTTCTGCCCATGTTGGGCGAAGGGTCAGCCCCTGCCATCGTGATGCTTGGTGCCGCCGCATCCAAGATGCCGTATGCGCATCAGGTTGTGTCGAACGTGCACAAGGCAGGGCTGCTGGGTCTGAACAAGACACTGGCCGCAGAGCTTGCGGCGGACGGAATTCGCGTGAACCTTGTTGCACCGGGCCGGACTCTGACACCGCTTTGGACAAACCGTGCCGACAAGCTGGCCACCGACGAAGGCCGCACCCGCGACGAAGTGTTGTCGGACTTTTCCAAAGACATTCCGCTGGGCCGTTTCGGCGAAGCGGTTGAAATCGCCCGCATGGTGATCTGGCTTGCCAGCCCCTGCGCCAGCTACGTCACAGGCCAGGCCGTGAACGTGGATGGCGGAATCGCCCGCGGGCTGCTCTGAAACAAGGAATTAAAACAATGAGTGAACATCACGCTACGCCATCCGGCACCCCCGATGTGACCAACCAGCTTGCCGAATGGATTGTCGGTCTGAACGGCGCGGATATTCCTGCAGAGGTCCGGCAAGAGGGCTTGCGCACCTTTGTCAACTGGGTTGGCTGTGCCGTTGGCGGCGCCCGCCATGAAACCGTAGACTGCGCCCTGCGCGCGCTGATGCCGTTCAGCGGCGGCAAGACCGCCACCATCCTTGGCCGGCCAGAGCGGATAGACACGCTGCACGCGGCGCTGATTAATGGCATTACCAGCCATGTGCTGGACTATGACGACACCCATCTGAAAACTATCATCCACCCTGCCGGGCCAGTGGCCTCGGCGTTGCTGGCGCTGGCAGAAGCGCGCCCGGTTTCCGGCGAGGATTTCTTGACCGCCCTTATCATCGGGGTAGAGGTCGAATGCCGGATCGGCAATTCCGTTTATCCGCACCATTATGATCGCGGCTGGCATATAACGGGAACCGCAGGCGTTTTCGGGGCAGCGGCCGCCGTGGGCAAGATGATTGGCCTGAATGTGCAACAGATGCGTTGGGCGTTGGGTCTTGCGGCGTCTCAATCGGCTGGCCTGCGCGAAATGTTCGGCACCATGACCAAGAGCTTTCATCCCGGTCGTTCTGCCCAGAATGGTCTGACCGCCGCTTTGTTGGCAGAGGCCGGTTTCGACAGTTCCGAACGCGCGCTGGAAGCGCCACGCGGCTTTGCCACCGTCATGTCCGACAAGCAGGATTGGAGCGAAATCCTGGACGGTCTGGGCACGCATTGGGAAGCGGCGCTGAACAGCTACAAACCCTTTGCCTGCGGGATTGTCATCCATCCCACAATTGACGGCTGCCAGCAGGTGCGCGCAGAGATCGGCGATCGTGTCACCGAGATTGAGAAGGTCCATCTGACAACACACCCGCTGGTTCTGGAGCTGACCGGCAAGCGCACGCCCTCGACCGGGCTGGAAGGCAAGTTCAGCGTGTTCCACTCGGCGGCCTGCGCTTTGCTGCGGGGCGACGGGGCACCAACAGCGTTCACGGACGAAATTGTCAACCTGCCCGAAATCACGAACCTGCGTGACCGGATTGACGCAACAGCGGACCCCGATTGCCACGAAGCCTCTGTTACCATTGATATAACTTTCCGCGACGGCAGCACTCTGCGCAAACATGTCGAACGTGCAATCGGCAGCCGTGATGTGCCACTGTCAAACGAGCAGCTGAACACGAAGTTCCTGGATCAGGCATCGCTTGTGATTGGGCAAGCATCGGCACAAGCATTGCTGGACCTGTCATGGACAACGGCCAAGCTGGATGATGTGGCAGATGTCACGCGCCTGTCGGCAGCAGGGCAAGACGCTGCAAAATGAGCACAAGAACCCTGAAAATTGGCGTTCTGAACGGGGACGATATCGGTCACGAAATCGTCCCCGCTTCGGTGCGCATTGCGAAGGCCGCAGCACGCGCGGCGGGGCAGCCCATAGACTGGGTGGACCTTCCCATCGGGCGCACAGCACTTGACACCCACGGCAGCACAATGCCGTCAGGAACACTGGAAACCCTGTCACAACTCGACGGCTGGATACTTGGACCAATCGGGCATCGCGATTATCCCAATGTGCCGGAAGCGATCAATCCCCATCCCATCTTGCGCAAACATTTTGACCTGTTCGCCAATGTGCGCCCAACCCGGTCGTATCAGGGGATAGGCTGCATATATGACGACATCGACCTTGTCATTGTGCGCGAGAACAATGAGGGCTTTCAGCCTGACCGCAACGTGTTCATGGGGTCGGGCGAATTTCGGCCAAACCCCGACCTGTCCATCTCTGTCCGGGTGATCTCTCGCGAGGGGTCACAAAAGGTGGTGCGTGCGGCGCTGGAATTGGCGCGCGCACGCAGCAAGCGTCTGACACTGGTGCACAAAAACACGGTGTTCAAACTGGGCTGCGGCATGTTTGTCGAAGCGGCCTACCAGGTGGCGGCAGAGTATCCCGATGTCACGGTTGACGAGGTGATTGTCGATACCATGGCGATGCGGCTGGTGCGCGATCCGCAAAGTTTTGATGTGATCGTGACCACCAACATGTTCGGTGACATCCTGACGGATGAAGCCGCCGGGTTGGTCGGTGGGCTTGGAATGGCACCGGGCCTGTGCATTGGGCGCGGGTCCGTTGCGATGGCGCAAGCCACGCATGGTTCAGCGCCCGACATTGCCGGAAAGGGCATCGCGAACCCATATGCCATGATTGAATCCACGCGGATGCTGTTTGACTGGCTGGGACGCCAGCGCAACGCACCAGAAGCGGTAGACATGGCACAACGGATGCGCAACGCGACCGATCATGCGCTGGGCAATGCCGCCACGCGCACACCCGACATTCGCGGCCACGCAACACAAGACGGCATGGTACAATCCATTCTGGAGGCATTGGAATAGGCTCGGCACGATGCCATTGCACCCTTGCGGGGTGCCAGCGCACGCGGCAAGGGTGCAAGGCGGCTCTGGGCCTTGACACTGGATTTTTTACAAGTGCTTGTGGTAACTTTAGATGCGCTGTGAATATCTGGAGGGAATGTTGGACGTAGACCGAGACATGACCAACAGTGACGATGTGGGTTTGGAACGAAGCAGCGCGCAGTTTTCACTGTCGGTTCTGCTACAGCGCAAGCTAGAGAAGCTGATCCTAGATGGCGAACTAAAGCCCGGCGACAAGCTGAACGAACTGGAATTGTCCAAGCGTTTCGGCACCAGCCGCGGACCGATCCGCGAAGCAATGCAGAACCTGTGCGCCAGAGGTCTGGCAGAGGCCGTGCGCAATCGCGGTGTGTTCGTCCGCACCATAACACCCGTCGAAGCCTTTGAGCTTTATGACGTGCGTGCCGCGCTTTTCGGGCTTGCCGGACGCTTGCTGACAGACCGTATCGACGACGCCATCCTCAAGAAGCTATATGACTATGTCGAAGATATGGACAGGCTTGCGCAGGCGCAGCAATATTCTGATTATTATCGCACCAATCTGGAATTCCACGATTATCTGGTGCGGTCAGCGGGCAACAAGATGCTTGTGCGGGAATACCATAGCTTTGTGGACAGGCTGCATCTGTGCCGCATGCGCGGTCTGGTCAATTCCGGTGCGCTGACAATTTCGAACCGCGAGCATGCAGAGATGATTGACGCGGCTGCGTCAGGCAACAACCAACGCGCGCAGGAAACCTTCTTTCGCCACGTCGCAAGGGCGAAACTGCGGTTTCGGTCTTCCCTTGAAGAAGCGGGTCTGACCTGAACCTGGCTTGCAACCAGCGCCCCAGCGGCGCTGGACCACAGGCAAAACTCAGACTGACTGCCGCGTGCCCATCGCAACGCACGCACCGGTTCTGGCGGTCATGGCGTTGCCGGTGGTGACGGGTGACGCAAGCATCATTTGACGCGCGCGCGCCACGCGTTCGTACGACAAGCTGTTGGCGCCATTGGTCAGGCGCGCAGCATTTATCACGTCATCAAGCCGGTCGGCAAATTGTGTCAGGACGCTAATCAAGGACATGCTATTCTCCGCTATATGCCCCTCTCATGCGGAAAAACGCAAAATGCTGCAAGTGCGAATTGAACATACCGCAGTTGCAAAATCGTCATGGCACGCCTTCAGGTTCAAGGCCGCGATATGGGGTGCACTGTTCCCGGCAAGAAAATCGCCTGCATCGACGCGACTGGGTCGATCGCGCCGACCCTGGGCGCGATTATCAATGGCGCCTTGCTATCTGTCGCGGCATTGTGTAGAGGGAACGGGCATAGCTTCTTCATTCGATATTCTGTCTCCTTACGGCTTCAGGTGCGACCCTGACGACACTGAGCCGAGCCACCGCAATGATGCGGGTGGAATTTTCTGAGGAGACAACACGATGGCTAATGGCACCGTGAAATGGTTTAACGCAACAAAAGGCTTCGGCTTTATCGCTCCTGAGCAGGGCTCCAAGGACGTATTCGTCCATGTGAGCGCGCTGGAACGCGCCGGCATCCGCCAGTTGGATGATGGCCAGGCCGTGACGTTCGACATGGAAAGCGACCGCAATGGCCGCGAATCCGCAACGAACCTCGCACTTGCCTGACCTTTTGGGTCAACGCTAACCGCGAAAAAAGCAGGGGTGACGAAAGTCGCCCCTGCTTTTTTAATTCGGCCTGACTGCGGCGCGCTTCAGTCAACAGCGTTTTGCGATTTACATCGCCAAATCTGAAATCCGCTATCTACCTGAAAATGATAGCGCATCACGACAGACGCCCGGAGCACCGCGATACAGCGGTGACGATCTCCGCCAGCCGGTTCTTTACGTCTTGAACACACGGTAAATGGCCGGGATCACCAGAACTGTCAGCATGGTTGACGTGAGCAAGCCGAATAACAACGACAAAGCCAGCCCCTGAAAGATCGGATCGGCAAGGATGACCGTGGCCCCGAACATCGCGGCCAGCGCCGTAAGAAGGATTGGCTTGAACCGGATCGCTCCGGCCTCGAGTAGAATGTCCACCGGGTCTTTATCCGCAGGGTCGGTATGACGGATGAAATCCACCAGCAGAATTGAGTTGCGCACGATAATCCCCGCCAATGCGATGAACCCGATCATCGAGGTGGCCGAAAACGGCGCGCCCCACAGCCAATGGCCAAACATGATCCCCAGAAAGGTCAGCGGAACAGGTGTCAGCACCACCAACGGCACGCGGAACGACCCGAACTGCGCCACAACCAGCACATAGATCCCCAGCAGCGCCACGCCGAAGGCCGCGCCCATGTCGCGGAAAGTCACCCATGTGACCTGCCATTCGCCTTCCCACAGAATCGTGGGACGGCTGTCGTCAATGGGTTGCCCGTTCAGCAAGATCAAGGGTTTCTCACCCTCGGCCCAGTCCATCTCATCCAGGGCTTTCCCCACTTCGACAATGCCATACAAAGGCGCCTCGAAACGACCGGCCAGTTCGGCCATCACCATTTCAGCCGGGCGGCCATTGCGGCGGAACACGGGATAGGACATCACCTCTTCTTCGATCCGCACCACATCGCCCAACTCGACCACCCCGCGCGCGCCCGGCAGGACGTTGGCGGGGATCGGCGTGGAGAGAAAGCGCTCATCCATCACCCGGTCGGACAGGGCGCGTGCCACGGTGATCGGGATCGGGCGGCGGCCGTCTTCACGGTGAGAATAGCCCACCACGGTTTCGCCGTTCAGGATGCCGATCGTGTCGAACACATCGCTTTCCTGCACCGCGAAGAACTCCAGATCGTCGGGCGAGATCAGCGCCCGCAAGCGGCGCGGCGGGGTGCCGAAACTGTCATCCACATCGACGATGAAATCAACACTCTCGAAGGCTTGCCGCAGTTTGCGGGCCGTGTCGCGGCGGGCCTCTGGCGTGGGGCCGTACACCTCTGCAAGCAGCGTGGCCATGACGGGCGGTCCGGGTGGCGGCTCTACCGTTTTCAGGCTGGCACCCTGAGGCAGATCCAGCGCCTGCAAACGGCCGCGCAGGTCCAGCGCGATGTCATGACTGGCGCGGTCGCCATCCTTGGACAGGTTGATCTGCACATCGCCCATATGCGGATCAGCGCGCAGGAAATAGTGGCGCACCAGCCCGTTGAAGTTGAAGGGGGCTGCGGTGCCTGCATAGGTCTGCACGCTCAGCACTTCGGGCAGGTCCATTGCGATACGCGCCACCGATTGCACCACGCCATCCGTGGTTTCCACCGCCGTGCCTTCGGGCATGTCAATGACCACAGCCAATTCCTGCTTGTTGTCGAAGGGCAGCAGTTTGACCGTCACATGCTGCGTGTAAAGCAACCCGAGCGAGCCAAAAGACAGCAGCGCCGTTATCAGCAGAAAGCTCATGCTGCGGGTCTTGGTAGCCAGAATGGGGGTCGCTACACGTGTGAAGGTCCGGCCCAGAAAGCCGCCATCGCTTGCATCATGGCCATGCATCGGTGCATTGCCCGCGATCTTGACCATCAGCCACGGCGTGACCATGACCGCGATAAAAAATGAGATAATCATCGCCGCAGAGGCCACAGCCGGTATCGGGCTCATATATGGCCCCATCAGGCCAGAGACGAACAACATCGGCATAAGCGCTGCAACCACCGTAAGCGTCGCCACGATGGTGGGGTTGCCGACCTCGGCCACGGCATCGATGGCGCGTGTCACGCGGTCGCGCCCATCTTTCATACCCCAATGGCGCGCGATATTCTCAATCACCACGATGGCATCATCAACAAGGATACCGATAGAGAAGATCAATGCAAAAAGCGACACACGGTTAAGCGTGTACCCCATGATCCATGCAGCAAACAGCGTCAGCAGGATCGTGACCGGAATGACCACAGCGACAACGATGCTTTCGCGCCAGCCAATCGCCACCAGCGTCAACAAGATGATCGAGAGCGTCGCCAGAAACAATTTGACCAGCAGCGTATCGGCCTTTTTCTGCGCGGTTTCGCCGTAGTTGCGGGTGATCTCGACCGCCACACTATCGGGGATCAAGGTCTGTTGCAGCGCGGCGGTGCGATCCAGAATATTGTCAGCCACAACAACCGCGTTCGAGCCCGCCCGCTTGGCAAAGGCCAGCGTCACGGCAGGGCTGCGCGTCACGGTGCCATCTGCGGCACGGTCGATATGCGCCACGATCCGATCAGACATGTCCGGCACGAATTCTATTGTCGTCACATCGCCCACATAGACCGGGCGATTGTCGCGTGTGGTCAACAGCAGACCTGCAATTTCGGCAGGGGCTGTCAGGCTTTGACCTGCCACAAGCCCGATCTGTTGGCCGCCGTCACGCAGCCTGCCCGCAGCCATGGTGCGGTTGGCCGATTGCACCTTGCCCGCCAGTTGCTGCAACGTAACGCCATAAAGGGCCATGCGTTCGGGGTCAGGCGCGATGCGGATCGCCTCTGACGCTTCGCCAACGATATAGCTCAGACCGACATCTGAAACCTTGGACAGATCGGCGCGCATTTCGCGCGCCAGACGCGTCAGAGCATTGGCGCTGACCTCGGCGCCATCCTGCCCCGTCAGGGTTAAAGTAACGATGGCCACATCATCAATCCCACGCCCGATAATCAGCGGTTCGGGAATGCCAACCGGAATCCGGTCCATATTCGCGCGGATTTTTTCATGCACCCTTAGAATGGCGGCATCGGATGAGGTGCCAACCTTGAACCGGGCGGTGATGACCGCGCTGTCATCCATTGTCTGAGAGTAGACATGTTCGACATCGTCGATGGCCTGAAGGATGGTTTCCATCGGTTCAGAGACCAGCCTCGCGGCATCCTCGGCCTTCAAACCGGGCGCCTGCATCAGGATATTCACCATCGGAACCGAAATTTGCGGCTCTTCTTCACGCGGGACGACCATCAGCGCGATCAGCCCCATTGCAAGGGCGGCCAGCATGATAAGCGGGGTGAGGGGCGAGCGGATGAACCCTTTGGTCAGGTTGCCGGCAATGCCCAGCGATTGTTGCTCGCTGCTCATTTCAAGACCACCGTGTCACCAGCGGACAGACCAGACAAAACCTCGCGCATCACCGTGCCGTCCAATTCGTGCAGTTGCCCCAGCATCACAACCCGCTCGACCTGTTGCGGGGCATCTACCGTCACAAAGTCCAGCCCGGCGCGCGTGGTGATGGCGCCTTGCGGCACCAAAAGCGCGCTGCGGCTGCCCACGGCCAGCCGGACCAAAACGCGGGCGGCGACAAACGCATCGCTCAGCCCGTCAACCGATACATCTGCACTGACACGGCCATCATCAATCTGCGGGTAGATGCGGGCAATGCGGCCTGTCGCACTGTCACCTGCACCGTCAATCGCGATCTCGTCCCCCTCGGACAAAGCGCGGGCATGGCGTTCGGGAATGGCAAGGCGCAGAAAGAACCCGCCACCTCCCAGCGTTGCCACGGCCTCGCCCGGCATCACCACGGCTCCGGCAGCCGCGGGGACGGTCAGCACCAAGCCCGCGATCGGGGCCAGCACCTCGCCCTCGCTGGCCTGTTGCTCGACGACCGAACGCTCGGCGCGATTGGCCTCTATCTGCCCGCGAAGCACATCCACTTGCGTTCGAAGCGCGTCCAGACGCTGCGCGGTGGTCACGCCGCGTTCCAGCAACGCCTCGGCGCGTTCCAACTCGCTTTGCGCATTGGTCAGTTGCGATTGCAGCGATTGCTCTTGTGCATCAATGGAGCGCAGGCGCAGTTCCAGCTTTTCATCGACCACACGGGCCAGAACCTGACCAGCCTCCACCCTGTCACCTTCAGCCACATCCAGCGTGACCAAAGTTCCCCCCAAGCGCGCGCGGGCGGGCAGACGTGTCTGTGGTTCAATCTGGCCATAAACCGCTTTCCAGTCGGTCACAGGCTGCAATGAAAGGGTCAGGGTATCGGCGAAAGCGACCGGTGCCGCGGCCAAAAACCCGATCAGGGCTACCAGTTGCATTCTCATGTGCGCCTCCATCCAAAATCGCGGTCCTATCCCGCGCAGCATCACATTCTAAATAAGGAATATATTAGAATAAGACAATGGACACCAATCATGAGACTTGAATTTCACCACCCTATCCGTTCGGAAGCTAGCGTCAAAGGCCTGTGTTTTTTGGGTCGCCGGCGCGCTTGCGGCGCCATCCCGTCGCATTGGTAGCGTGCCGCTCAGCATGGGCAAATGCCATCCTCAAACCAGTCAATATGCGCCCATCGCCCGCTTGGCAGGTTAATGATTGTAGGCTCGGGCATGTCAGTGATGCGCCAATACGCTGCGCGCTGCTTCGCGCCCCGACAACACGGCCCCATGCGCAGTCCCGAAATATTCTGACGATGCGGCTTCACCCGCGAACCAAACTTGTCCGTCCCAGTCTGCCCCCTCAAGCGCGTGGCGGGTTCTGGGGCTGGTGCCGACAGCGTTGAAACTGTAACTGCCTAGCGCATACCGATCCTGTCCCCAGCGGGTTACCTGTGCGGCGGTCGGGGCGGGGAAACGCGCGCCGAACATGGCGCGCAGCGCCTCAAGCGCGGCGGCGATTGTCGCGCGGTCGTTTAGCATTTCGACGTCTTCTGCTGCATCAGCGGCATTGAGTCCCAGCAGAACTGGCGCGCCAAGGGGGCGCGCAAGCGACACCCATTCCGCCCAATATCCGGCGCGCGGCCCAAGCCAGCCAATCCAATCGACATCATCTGGCCAGTGCACATGTTCAAATCTTAACAAGCACTTGTTCAGAAGACCCATGCGCAGCCCGTCGATTGCCGCCGTCCGTTCGCGCGCAAGGGGCTGTGCAAACCGCACCCGCCCCGATCGCAGCACGCCAAGTGGCAAGGTGCAGATCACCTTGCTGGCGGAGATCCGACTGCCATCGGCAAGGCGCACCGACCCCGCCGCAATCTGGGTCACTTCAGTAGACATACGAATATCCAGCCCGCGTGCAAGATGGGCCGTGACCTGGTCAAACCCATCTGGAAACAGCATATCAGACCCAGCGAATTTCTGTGTCTCTTGCCCATACCATGCGGACAGAAGGCTCACAGGACTGCCATATTCCTGTTCCAGCGTGCTGTTCACCAGATACGACACCAGACGCCGTATGTCGGGTGACGCGGCATGCCAATCGGCTGACGCCTCCAGCGCTGCTATAACCGACACATCACGCTCCAGCGCCTCGGTGGCTGCAAGCGCGCGTGCCAAAATGCGCTCGGCCGGGCGCAGGTCAGGGTCTAGAGCGTCCCCGTATGGCCCAAGCAGCATTGCGGCATCGTAGCTTGTGGGCGCAAGCTGCGCCCCAGCGTCATGCGCCAGAGCTGTTACTGGGTTGCCGCGTTGACCATGGATCCAGCTGGCGCCCAGATCCATAGGCACATCGGGCCACAGGCGGGATGTGTGAATTCGCCCGCCGATCCGCGCGCGGGCTTCAAGGATGGTCACGTCATGTCCGGCATCGTGCAAGATGCGCGCCGCCGATAGCCCGGCCAAGCCCGCTCCGATAATCAGGATGCGCTGCTGCGGCTGTGCATCAACAGGTTTTCCGCTCACTGCGAATAGTCCTGTGGCGCAAAGACCGGCAAGCACCTGCCTTCTAACCTGAAATTTGCTCACAACTGAATTCCCCCACAGTCACTTTTGCAGTGTAGCCGAAAGTTAACCTACCAACCAATAACGCCGCAGGCCTGTGTTGCTGCGCCAAGATTGGCATTCTGCAAAAATACGATGCAGTGTGGCGGCGCAAACTTTGTTTGATCATCCCATCAGATTGGCCCAAACTGAAAAAGCCCGATTTCCCAGCCATTCGAGGCGGTGCTTGGCAGCCAATCAAGCATCAGCCCTTGAGAAGGCGTTGATGGGTCAGGTGAATTGAGCCGGAAATAAAGTATAAACACTATCTGTCGCATGCGACAAACGATGCATCATGAGGCCTTTTCACTTGCGGCAATCGCTTTGATGGGAGTGGCTGCGCTGGCCGCGTTTTTGCCCGCTACTCTGCGTATTGCAATCGTGCCAGCGGTCCTTCTGGAAATCCTGTTTGGCGCGCGGATCGGGCCGCAGGGCTTGAACCTTGCGGCACCCAGCGTGACGCATGACATGATAGCAGAACTGGGGCTGGCGGTTCTGTTCCTCATTGCCGGTTTCGCAATAAATCCACAAGAAGTGCGCGGCGCCCCCACTCGACTTGCGATCAAGGGGTAGTTGCCTCTCTCGGTCTTGCGGTTGTGCTTGCGTTTGCTGGCCATGCACCTGGGATATTGCCGGCCGCGGCTTTCGTCGCAATCGCGATTTCCACCACAGCAATCGGCGCGCTGATGCCCGTTCTCAAGGATCAAGGTTTGCTTGCGCCACCTTATGGCCCGTATGTTCTGGCCTCTGGAGCAGCAGGAGAGGCCTTTCCCCTTGTTGCCTTATCGCTTGTTCTGGCTGGGGTGTGGCGGGTTTTGGAGTGCAAAGCGTCGTGCTCGTTACCTTTGCGATTACTGCCTTGGGGGCCATTTTGCTGGCAGGGCGCATCCGACATTTGCGCTTGCCGCCCGTGCTCCGCGATACAATGGCAAGCGCCGGGCAGTTTCCGGTTCGGCTGGCGGTTTTCCTTGCTGTCAGCTTCGCCCTTGCAGGGCAACATCTTGGTCTTGATCTGGTGCTTGGGGCATTTGTGGCTGGAGCAGTCCTGCGCGCGCTTATGCCTGCGGATCTGCATCACGATCTGATGACGCGGCTTTCTGCTGTCGGATACGGCTTTTTGATCCCGATATTCTTCGTCACGTCCGGGATGAAGCTGGACATCGCCTCCATGGTGCACTCACCAATGGCGCTTGCGCTGGTGCCGGTCTTTGTCTTGATGATGTTGGGGGCGCGTTGGCTGCCGGTGTTGTGGCTTTACCGGAATATTCTGTCCATGCGCCAGAGGTTCGCGCTGGCCCTGCATTCGGGCACCCAACTGCCCTTGGTCGTAGAGATTGCTGCCATCGCGGTGGAGCGGGGAGAAATGCCAGACTGGTGCAGCGCGTCGCTTGTGTTGGCGGCGGTGATTACCCTCATGGTATTCCCTGCCCTTGCAAGTATCGTGATCCGGGACCGCGCAGCCGGACAATCTTGACACTTGCGGTTGCGTGTCGCCTTTCGCGTCTCGTCAGCAAGGTAAATACGGCCAAACGCCCGCATTTGCGCCGGGCTCTTCTGCTCAGCCACAGGGGAAAGCAGATTTCATCCCGCACACCCAATAGGTGTTTTCAATGACTCCAAGTCAGGCTGATAGGCCCGCTTCGGTTAAATTTCGTTGACTCGTCATAAAGCGCAGTCAATCAGTAAACATGACGATGATCGCTATAGACGGGACACCATTCAATAAGGAGTTTCCGAAATGACGTTCAAAACATCCTTCGCAGCCATCTTCTTCATGCCATTGGCCGGCTGCCAGATAGAAACGGGGGTCAAGGCTTCAATAGCGGCTCAGACTGGGATGAGGCACGCTACGGCAAACCCTTTTCGCACAGTGAGGGCATTGTCTGTCTGCCCAAGCCACGCCAGTGCTGTGCAGACGGTCGCCTGTCGCATCGCTGGACCCAACGCATTTATGGCTGGTCACGACCTGCGATCGACGCAGCGCGCGCTTTGAAATCTGGAGCTTACTCATGCCCCTCGCCCGAACGCTTGCCCCCGCAATCTGCATGGCCCTGATAACGACGGCGGCCACGGGCCAGACCGATACACCGGTCGAACTTGCCAGTGCCACACCAGAGGCCCGGATGAACATCGCCGTCACGGCGCATGTCTTTGACTATTTCGTCGAATATGAGGGCTTGATGTAGGCAGAGGATGTGTTTCTGCTCAGCCTGATTGCCAAGATGAAAGCCCTGTCCATGACCTGCGACGGCTTCAATCTTGATCCGGTGCGATACACTGCGGTAATGGGCGGCATCTTGGGCCCGCTTTACAGCATGTCCGCGAAAACCGAGCACCCCCAATCCAGCAACATACTCGTGACCATTGAGATGTCGGGCTATTCGATGTCCGCCGGGGGTAATATGGCCGTCGCTGCATGTAATCCGGACGGCTTTTGCGCGGCGGGCGACGTGCTGCGCGCGCAATTGACCAAAGACAACGCCGCACATCTGCTGATCTGGGCGGATTAATCCCCAGCGTGGCCCGCAATCGGGGCGGGCGGTTGTTGGAAAAGGTCGCGAGGGGGAACTGTCAATGCGAAACCTGCTCCTACCCATGCTCTTGCTGTTCTGGCCAACACCGTCTTCGTCGATCATCAACGGGTTGCCCGCTGACGTTTCCGATTTCCGCTCTTTCGTGTCCATTCGTGTCATCAGCCCCTTCCCCAGTCATGGCGGACAGGAACTCAACGGCTGTGGTGGTGCGCTGGTTGCCCCCGATTGGGTGCTGACCGCGTTGCACTGCAAACCCATGTTCAAGGGCATTTCCAAAGGTGAAGCGTCGGTATTTGGGGGCGTCAATATACAAAGCGACGGCAGCTTCGGGGCCAGACTGTGCGTTGTGGAGGTTCGCTTCGCGCCCGTTTTGCTTGGCACCGCGCGCCTTGATGCCATGCTTTTGAAACTAGGGGCCGACGCCACAGTGAATCGCCCCGGTTTCACCGGAGACCTATAGCTTCATTTCACGCGACCATATCGAGCACGTCGTGCTGTGCATAGAAGTTCTCTTCAGCCTCTGCTGGCGGGATGTTTCCGATGGGGCCAAGCAGGCGCCGGTTGTTGAACCAGTCGACCCAGCCGAGGGTAGCCATTTCC
>NZ_JALZWP010000021.1 GCF_023336755.1 Roseinatronobacter domitianus
TGACCGGCACGGTCGCGCTGCCCGAAGGCACGGAAATGGTCATGCCCGGCGACAACCTGAAATTCGAGGTCGAGCTGATCGCGCCCATCGCCATGGAAGAGAAGCTGCGCTTCGCCATCCGTGAAGGCGGCCGCACCGTCGGCGCAGGCGTCGTGTCGAAAATCATCGAGTAACGTGAATGGTAGGGTGCGTGGTTGCCACGCACCTGACCTTCCGAGGGGAAGAAGATGCAAGGTCAGAATATTCGCATCCGGCTCAAGGCCTTCGATTACCGCGTGCTCGATGCCAGCACGCAGGAAATCGTGAACACGGCCAAGCGCACGGGCGCTCAGGTGCGCGGCCCGATTCCGCTGCCGAACAAGATTGAAAAATTCACGGTTCTGCGTGGTCCGCATGTCGACAAGAAATCGCGCGACCAGTGGGAAATCCGCACGCATAAACGCCTGCTCGACATTGTCGACCCGACCCCGCAGACCGTGGACGCGCTGATGAAGCTCGACCTCGCCGCTGGTGTCGATGTCGAGATCAAAGTTTAAGGAGCCCGGACAATGCGCTCTGGAGTTATCGCAAAGAAGCTGGGCATGACCCGGCTGTTCATGGAGGACGGGCGGCAAGTTCCCGTGACGGTCCTTCAACTAGACGGGTTGCAGGTCGTTGCACAGCGGACCGCAGACCGGGATGGTTACACGGCAGTTCAGTTGGGTGCAGGCACGGCGAAAGCCAAGCGTGTCGCGGCCCCGATGCGCGGCCATTTCGCCAAGGCAAGCGTTGCGCCCAAGCGCAAACTTGCAGAGTTCCGCGTCAGCCCCGATTGCATGATCGAGGTCGGCGAGGAAATCACTGCCGACCATTACTTCGAAGGCCAGTTCGTGGATATTGCGGGCACCTCGATTGGTAAGGGTTTCGCGGGTGCGATGAAGCGCCACAACTTTGGTGGTCTGCGCGCGTCGCACGGCGTTTCGATCAGCCACCGTTCGCACGGGTCCACGGGCCAGTGTCAGGACCCTGGTAAAGTGTTCAAGGGCAAGAAAATGGCCGGTCACATGGGTGCTGCCCGCGTGACCACTCAGAACCTTCAGGTCGTTCGCACTGACAGCGAACGTGGCTTGATCATGGTCAAGGGTGCTGTTCCTGGGTCCAAGGGCGGTTGGGTTACGATCAAAGATGCGGTGAAGAAACCCTTCCCCGACAATGCGATCATGCCCGCTGCGCTGAAATCGGCTGCCGATGCTGCGCGCAAGGCTGCTGAAGAAGCCGCTGCTGCTGCCGCCGCAGAGGAAGAAGCAGCCCGTAAGGCCGCTTTGGAAGCCGAGGCTGTGGAGCAGGAAGCTGCCCTGAAAGACGCCGAGGCATCCATCGAAGCCGATAAGAAGGAAGGCGAGTGATATGAAACTCGACATCGTTAACCTGCAAGCGGGCAAAGCCGGCGAAGTCGAGCTTAACGAGGCCATTTTTGGCCTCGAGCCGCGCGCCGACATCCTGCACCGTGTGGTGCGCTGGCAGCGGGCGAAAGCCCAAGCTGGCACCCACAAGGTGAAAACCCGGTCGGAAACCAGCTACTCCACCAAGAAGATTTACCGCCAAAAGGGCACCGGTGGCGCTCGCCACGGCGACCGCAATGCGCCGATCTTCCGCAAGGGTGGTGTTTACAAGGGCCCGACCCCGCGCAGCCACGCGCATGACCTTCCCAAGAAGGTGCGTGCTCTGGGTCTGCGCATGGCGCTGTCCGCTAAGATGGGCGCTGGCAAGCTGATGGTTCTGGACACGACCGATATGGCCGAAGCCAAGACCGCAATTCTGGCAAAGGCCGCCAAGGAATTGGGCTGGAAAAAGGCCCTCATCATTGACGGTGCGGAAGTGGGTGACAACTTCGCTCGCGCCGCACGCAACCTGGATGGTGTCGATGTGCTGCCGTCGATCGGGGCGAATGTTTACGACATTCTGCGCCGTGACACGCTGGTCATCACCCGTGCCGGGTTGGAAGCACTGGAGGCTCGACTGGCATGAGCGTGAAGGCAGAACATTACGACGTGATTCGCAAGCCGATCATCACCGAGAAAGCAACCATGGCGTCTGAAGCCAATGCAGTTGTTTTCGAAGTGTCCATCGACTCGAACAAGCCGCAGATCAAAGACGCAGTCGAAGCAATCTTCGGCGTGAAGGTGAAGGCGGTGAACACCTCCATCACCAAGGGCAAGACCAAGACATTCCGTGGTGTCAAAGGCCGCCGCAAGGATGTCAAGAAAGCCTATGTCACGCTCGAAGAAGGAAATGCCATAGACGTGACAACCGGGCTTTGATATGTGAAGCGCGACTCAGCGGCCCCGACGTTCTCGGGGCCGCTGGTTATTTGGCGTATAGCGCCGATTGACGAAACCGGACCAATTGGTCCAGAGCTAACGGAAGACAGAAAGCATGGCACTCAAGTCGTATAAACCGACGACGCCGGGCCAGCGTGGGCTGGTTCTGATCGACCGTTCGGAGCTTTGGAAAGGTCGCCCGGTCAAGGCCCTTACGCAGGGTCTGACCAAATCGGGTGGTCGGAACAACACCGGACGGATTACCGCACGCCGCATCGGCGGTGGTGCGAAGCGTTTGTATCGCATTGTCGATTTCAAGCGTAACAAACTGGATGTTTCGGCCACGGTTGAACGGATCGAATATGACCCGAACCGCACGGCCTTCATCGCGCTGATCAAGTATGAAGACGGCGAGCAGGCATATATCCTGGCACCGCAGCGCCTGGCCCTCGGTGACAAGGTGATCGCCAGCTCTAAAGCTGACATCAAGCCGGGTAATGCAATGCCGTTTTCCGGCATGCCCATCGGGACGATTGTTCACAACATCGAAATGAAGCCGGGCAAGGGCGGTCAGATCGCACGTTCTGCGGGCACCTATGCCCAGTTCGTTGGTCGTGACGGTGGTTACGCTCAGATCCGTCTGTCCTCGGGCGAGCTGCGTCTGGTGCGTCAGGAATGCTTCGCGACTATTGGTGCCGTGTCGAACCCCGACCATTCCAACCAGAATTTCGGCAAGGCTGGCCGCACGCGTCATCAGGGCAAGCGCCCGTCCGTGCGCGGTGTTGCGATGAACCCGATCGATCACCCCCATGGTGGTGGTGAGGGTCGTACCTCTGGTGGCCGCACGCCGGTTACGCCTTGGGGTAAAGATACCAAGGGGCGCAAGACGCGTTCCAACAAGCAGACCGACAAATATATCTTGCGGTCTCGCCACGCGAAGAAGAAGGGTCGCTAATCCATGGCACGTTCAGTTTGGAAGGGCCCTTTCGTCGATGCTTACGTTTTGAAAAAAGCGGAAAAAGCACGCGAGTCGGGTCGCAATGAAGTCATCAAGATCTGGTCGCGCCGCTCGACCATTCTGCCCCAGTTCGTGGGCCTGACGTTCGGCGTTTACAACGGGAAAAAACACGTTCCCGTCAACGTGACCGAAGACATGATTGGTCAGAAGTTCGGGGAATATTCGCCGACGCGCACCTATTACGGGCATGCGGCCGACAAAAAAGCGAAACGGAAATAAGCCATGGGTAAAGAGACAAATCCACGCCGCGTGGCCGAGAACGAAGCAATGGCGAAGACCCGCATGTTGCGCACTTCGCCGCAGAAGCTGAACCTCGTCGCTGCCATGATCCGCGGCAAGAAGGTTGATCGTGCATTGACCGATCTGACCTTCTCGAAAAAGCGCATTGCTGGCGATGTGAAGAAATGCCTGCAATCGGCGATTGCCAATGCGGAAAACAACCACGGTCTGGATGTAGACGCGCTGGTTGTGGCTGAAGCATGGGTCGGCAAGAACCTGGTCATGAAACGGGGCCGTCCGCGCGCACGCGGCCGTTTCGGCAAGATCATGAAGCCGTTTTCCGAACTGACCATCAAGGTTCGCCAGGCCGAGGAGCAAGCATAATGGGTCACAAGGTAAATCCGATTGGCATGCGCCTTCAGGTCAACCGCACCTGGGACAGCCGCTGGTTCGCGGAAAGCAAGGATTACGGCAACCTGTTGCTGGAAGACCTGAAAATCCGTGACTTCATCCATGATGAGTGCAAGCAGGCTGGCATCAGCCGCGTGATTATCGAGCGCCCGCACAAGAAGTGCCGCGTCACGATTCATACGGCGCGTCCGGGTGTGATTATCGGCAAAAAAGGCGCCGATATCGAAACGCTGCGCAAGAAGCTGGCAAATTTCACGGCATCTGACCTCCACCTGAACATTGTCGAAATCCGCAAGCCGGAGCTTGACGCGCAGTTGGTGGCCGAGTCGATCACGCAACAGCTGGAACGTCGTGTCAGCTTCCGTCGTGCTATGAAGCGCGCGGTGCAGAACGCGATGCGCATGGGGGCCTTGGGCATCCGTGTGAACCTTGCGGGTCGTCTGGGCGGTGCAGAGATTGCACGGACCGAATGGTATCGCGAAGGTCGTGTTCCGCTGCACACGCTGCGCGCGGATATCGATTACGCGCATTCCGAGGGCCTGACGGCTTACGGGATCATCGGTGTGAAGGTGTGGATCTTCAAGGGCGAGATCATGGAGCATGATCCGCAAGCCCGTGATCGTCGGCATCAGGAACTTCAGGACAGCGGCGGCGCATCGCGCCCGCGCCGTTGAGCCGAGTGAAGGAGTAGAGCAATGCTACAACCGAAACGGACGAAGTTCCGCAAGCAGCATAAAGGCCGCATCAAGGGCGAAGCCAAGGGCGGGTTTGACCTGAACTTTGGTGGCTATGGCCTGAAGGCGCTGGAGCCTGAGCGTATCACCGCGCGCCAGATCGAAGCTGCACGCCGTGCCATGACGCGTCATATGAAGCGTCAGGGCCGTGTCTGGATCCGCATCTTTCCGGATGTTCCGGTCACCTCCAAACCCACCGAAGTTCGTATGGGTAAGGGTAAAGGTTCGGTCGATTTCTGGGCTGCCAAGGTCAAGCCGGGCCGCGTGATGTTCGAGATTGATGGTGTCAACGATGCCATTGCACGCGAAGCGCTGCGCCTTGCTGCGATGAAACTGCCGATCAAGACCCGCGTTGTTGTGCGCGAAGACTGGTAATTCGCAGGCTCTGTGCGTCTGACGCACATCGCTTAAGATATTGATGTCCCGGCTTCATTCAGGCCGGGACATCTTCCTTTCCACGGGCACTTGCCAAGCGGGCGTATGACGCCTATACGGCACGCTCATCCACCTCCGCCGGGAATCAGGGTGACCCTTACCTAAGGGGCCTTCCGGTGATTGTTGACTGAAGGAATGGCCATGAAAGCCGAAGATCTGCGATCCAAGACACCGGATCAGTTGCGTGACGAACTCGTCGCGCTGAAAAAGGAAGCGTTCAACCTGCGCTTCCAAAAGGCGACCAACCAGCTGGAAAACACGGCTCGTATTCGCCAGGTCCGTCGCGACGCTGCACGCGTTTCGACCATCCTCAACGAACAAGCCCGCGCTGCGGCGGCGAATTAAGGAGCTGGCCCTATGCCCAAACGCATCCTGCAAGGCAAGGTGACGAGCGACAAGAACGACCAGACCGTCACGGTCCTGATCGAGCGCCGCTTCACGCACCCCGTTATGAAGAAAGTGGTTCGGAGCACGAAAAAATATCGTGCGCATGATCCGCTCAATCAATTCAAGGTGGGTGACACCGTTCGTATCATCGAATGTGCCCCCGTCTCGAAGTCCAAGCGCTGGGAGGTGCTGGTCGAAGCTTCGGCATAAGACCCGTTCCATCCAGACTTATCGAAACCCTGGGCATGATGCCCAAAGGTCGGGAGAAACCAAATGATCCAGATGCAGACCAATCTGGATGTTGCTGACAACTCTGGCGCACGCCGAGTTCAGTGCATCAAGGTCCTCGGCGGTTCCAAGCGGCGCTATGCGTCCGTGGGCGACATCATTGTGGTGTCGGTCAAGGAAGCTATCCCGCGGGGCCGTGTGAAGAAGGGTGACGTGCGTAAAGCCGTCGTCGTTCGGACCGCAAAGGAAGTCCGTCGCGAAGACGGCACGTCAATCCGCTTCGACCGTAATGCGGCCGTGATCCTCAACAACGCAGGCGAACCTGTCGGCACCCGTATCTTCGGGCCGGTGGTGCGCGAATTGCGGGCGAAAAGCTTCATGAAGATCATCTCGCTCGCGCCGGAGGTGTTGTAATGGCTGCGAAACTGAAAAAAGGCGACAAGGTTGTCGTTTTGACCGGTAAGGACAAGGGCAAGCAGGGCGAGATTTCGACCGTCATGCCCAAGGCCAACAAGGCTGTTGTCGACGGGCTCAACATCTCCATTCGTCACACCAAGCAAAGCCAGACCAGCCAGGGCGGGCGCCTGCCTCAGGCAATGCCGATCGACCTGTCGAACCTGGCCATTGTTGACGCGAACGGCAAACCCACTCGTGTCGGCTTCCGCGAGGAAGACGGCAAGAAGGTGCGTTTTGCCAAGACAACCGGGGAGGCGATCTGATGCTGGATCAATCCAACTACACCCCGCGCCTGAGAGCGGTCTACAACGACTCGATCCGCCCGGCGCTGGTGGAAGAATTCGGCTACAAGAACGCGATGATGCTCCCGAAGCTCGACAAGATCGTGCTGAACATGGGTATTGGCGAAGCCGTCAAGGACACCAAAAAAATCAAGTCAGCGCAGGCTGATCTGACCGCAATCGCTGGCCAGAAGGCCGTCATCACCAAGGCACGCAACTCGATCGCAGGTTTCCGCGTTCGTGAGGAAATGCCGCTGGGTGTGAAGGTCACGTTGCGCGGTGCGCGGATGTATGAATTCCTTGACCGTCTTATTACCATCGCGCTGCCGCGCGTCCGCGACTTCCGCGGCGTCAAAGGCACGTCGTTCGATGGCAATGGCAACTACGCCATGGGCATCAAGGAACATATCGTGTTCCCCGAGATCAATTTCGATCAGATCGACGAGATGTGGGGCATGGATATCATCATCTGCACCACCGCGAAAACCGACGCGGAAGCCAAGGCGCTGTTGAAAGCTTTCAACATGCCCTTCACAAGCTGACGCGAGAGGGAGAGAACCAATGGCTAAAAAAGCAATGGTCGAGCGCGAAAAGAAGCGTCAGAAGCTGGTGGCAAAATATGCTTCCAAGCGCGCTGAGCTGAAAGCAATCGCCGCCGATGCCGAACGCCCGATGGAAGAGCGCTTCAAGGCGAACCTGAAACTGGCACAGCTGCCGCGGAATTCTTCGGAAACCCGCCTGCACAATCGTTGCCAGCTGACCGGTCGTCCGAAGGCTTACTATCGTAAACTGAAACTGTCGCGGATCGCGCTGCGGGATCTGGCCTCGAAAGGTCAAATCCCCGGCATGGTCAAGTCGAGCTGGTAAGGAGACAGGATCATGTCCATGAACGATCCGCTCGGCGATATGCTGACCCGCATCCGCAACGCTCAAATGCGTGGCAAATCGACGGTGCGCACGCCCGCGTCGAAGCTGCGTGCCTGGGTGTTGGATGTGCTGCAAAGCGA
This sequence comes from Roseinatronobacter domitianus, assembly GCF_023336755.1. Classification (GTDB taxonomy): domain Bacteria; phylum Pseudomonadota; class Alphaproteobacteria; order Rhodobacterales; family Rhodobacteraceae; genus Roseinatronobacter; species Roseinatronobacter domitianus. Next base: position 7,477 of record NZ_JALZWP010000021.1, read on the forward strand.
AGGTTATATTCGCGGCTATGAGCACAGCGCGTCTACGGCCGGCCACCCAGAGATTGAGATTTCGCTGAAATATGCCGATGGCGCACCTGCCATCCGCGAATTGAAGCGCATTTCTACTCCTGGTCGCCGCGTCTATTCCGGTGTTCGTGAAATTCCGCAGGTCCGCAACGGCCTTGGTATTTCGGTAGTCTCTACGCCCAAGGGCGTGATGTCCGATGCAGCAGCCCGCGCCGCCAATGTTGGTGGCGAAGTGCTCTGCCGTGTGTTCTGAGGAGGGCTGAGATGTCTCGTATTGGCAAAAAGCCTGTCGAACTGCCTTCGGGTGTGAGCGCTCAGGTCTCGGGCCAGACCATAGAGGTCAAGGGCCCCAAAGGCACCCGCAGCTTCACTGCCGGTGATGACGTGGATATCGTGCTGGACGGCAACACTGTGTCCGTCAAACCGCGCGGCTTGTCCAAGCGCGCCCGCCAGCAGTGGGGTATGACCCGCTCTATGGTGGCGAACCTTGCGACTGGCGTGACCACCGGCTTCAAGAAAGAGCTGGAACTGGTCGGCGTTGGGTATCGTGCCGCGATGCAGGGCAAGGATCTGAAATTGTCGCTGGGCTACAGCCACGAAGTAATCTTCGAGGTTCCCGCCGGCATCACCGTATCCTCTCCCAAGCAGACCGAGGTTGTTGTCGAAGGTATCGACCAACAGCAGGTCGGCGAAGTGGCTGCGAATATCCGCAAGTGGCGTTCGCCTGAACCCTATAAGGGCAAAGGCATTCGCTATAAGGATGAGTATATCTTCCGTAAGGAAGGCAAGAAGAAGTAAGGGCGCGAAAGATGGCGAACACAAAGCAAAAGCTGTTCCAAAAACGCCGCCTGCGCGTTCGGAACAAATTGAAGAAAACGGCCAATGGGCGTCCGCGCCTGTCCGTTCACCGCTCCAACAAGAACATCTGCGTTCAGTTGATCGACGATGTGCGCGGTGTAACATTGGCTTCGGCCTCGACGCTGGAAAAGGATTTCGGCATCGTGGGTGTCAACAACAAGGACGCAGCTGCCAAGATTGGCACCGCGATTGCCGAGCGCGCGAAAGCCGCCGGCGTCGAGGAATGCTATTTCGACCGCGGCGGCTTCATCTTTCACGGGAAGGTCAAGGCACTTGCCGACGCCGCTCGTGAAGGCGGCCTGAAGTTCTGAGGAGACGATTATGGCAGAAAGAGAAAACCGCCGGGACCGTCGCGATCAACGCGAGGAAACCCCGGAATTCGCCGATCGTCTGGTTGCGATCAACCGCGTGTCGAAAACCGTGAAAGGCGGCAAGCGTTTTGGCTTTGCAGCCCTCGTGGTGGTCGGCGATCAGCGTGGTCGTGTTGGCTTCGGCAAGGGCAAGGCGAAAGAAGTGCCTGAAGCCATCCGTAAGGCAACAGAGCAGGCCAAGCGTCAGATGGTCCGTGTGCCTCTGAAAGACGGTCGCACATTGCACCATGACATCGAGGGTCGCCACGGCGCGGGCAAGATTGTCATGCGTCAGGCTGTGCCGGGGACCGGTATCATTGCCGGTGGACCGATGCGCGCTGTGTTCGAGATGCTGGGCCTGCAAGATGTTGTGGCCAAGTCGCTCGGCAGCCAGAACCCTTACAACATGATCCGCGCAACATTCGATGCGCTGAAGAACTCGGCTAGCCCCCGTCAGGTGGCACAGCGTCGCGGCAAGAAGGTAGCAGACATTCTGCGCAAGCCTGAAGCCGAGACCGAAACCGCAGACGCGTAAGGAAGGGTGAGCACAATGGCTAAAACCATCGTCGTCAAGCAGATCGGGTCTCCGATCCGCCGCCCCGCCGTTCAGCGCGCAACGCTGGTCGGTCTGGGCCTGAACAAGATGCACCGCACCCGCGAGCTGGAAGATACCCCTTCCGTGCGCGGTATGGTCGAGTCGATCCCGCATCTGGTCACGATCATCGAAGAGCGTGGCTAACATTTTCGTAGGGTGCGTGTTTCTGCGCACCCTGCTATTTAGTAGGCCGTGTGGCCCTGATCCGTCGCTGGCAGGGCTTTCCGGCATAGGAGAAGCGACATGAAACTGAACGAACTTCACGATAATCCAGGCGCAACCAAGAAGCGTATGCGCGTTGGCCGCGGCCCCGGCTCTGGTAAGGGCAAGATGGGTGGTCGTGGTATCAAGGGTCAAAAATCCCGCTCGGGTGTGGCGATCAATGGCTATGAAGGCGGCCAGATGCCGCTCTATATGCGCTTGCCGAAGCGTGGCTTCAACAAGCCCAATCGCGCGCGCTTTGCCGTCGTCAATCTTGGTCTGATCGAAAAATTCATCACCGACGGAAAACTGGACGCGTCCGCGACCATTACCGAGGATGCGCTGCTTGCATCCGGTCTGGTCCGTCGCAAGCTGGATGGCGTGCGCGTTCTGGCCAAGGGCGAGATTACGTCCAAAGTTGCGTTGGCCGTGACCGGTGCGTCGAAATCGGCTGTGGAAGCAGTCGAAAAAGCGGGCGGGTCTGTTCAAATCATCGCGCCTGCGCCGAAAAACGAGGCCGCGGCCGCTGAATAAAGGTTGTGAGGGGATGCATAGCCCCTTACATCTCCCCCTACAGGGTTTTCGCGCCGCCGACCGCACCCCGGTCTGGCGGCGCTGACATGACAGAGAGAGACGCAGATGGCATCTGGTGCTGACCAACTCGCGGCAAACACAAGCTGGGGTGCGCTGGCAAAGGCAACCGACCTTCGCAAACGCATTTTCTTCGCGCTTGGCCTGCTGATCGTTTACCGTATTGGTACATATATTCCCGTGCCCGGCATCGATGGCCTTGCGCTGCGTGAATTCATGGACGAAGCCGCGTCAGGCATTGGTGGCATGCTCAACATGTTCACCGGCGGTGCGATCAGTCGCATGGGTATTTTCGCACTTGGCATCATGCCCTACATTTCTGCCGCGATTATCGTGCAGCTTGTCGGCGCGATGTATGAGCCGTGGAAAGCGCTGAAAAAAGAGGGTGAAATGGGGCGGCGCAAGCTGAACCAATACACCCGCTACCTCACTGTGATGTTGGCGCTGGGGCAGTCCTATGGTCTGGCCGTTTCGCTGGAAGCGGGCGATCTGGCGACAGATCCGGGCTGGTTCTTCCGCGCGGCTGTTGTGATTACCCTTGTTGGCGGCACGATGTTCCTAATGTGGTTGGGTGAGCAAATCACCGAGCGCGGCATCGGCAACGGTATTTCGCTGATTATCTTTGTGGGCATTATTGCCGAAATCCCGGCAGCTTTGGCCAACTTCTTGGCGCAGGGGCGCTCGGGTGAGATTTCGCCTGCGGTCATCATTGGTGTGATAATCATGATCGTGGGCGTGATCGCCTTCGTTGTGTTCATGGAGCGCGCGATCCGCAAGATATCCATCCAGTATCCGCGCCGTCAGGTTGGCATGAAAGTGTTTGACGGTGGATCGTCGCACCTGCCGATCAAGGTAAACCCTGCCAACGTGATCCCGGCCATTTTCGCCTCGTCGCTGCTGTTGCTGCCGACCACACTGGCGACCTTTTCGGGCAACTCACAATCCGAAATCATGGCGACGATCTTGGCCTATTTTGGTCCCGGTCAGCCTGCGTATCTGCTGTTCTTCACGGCTATGATTATCTTCTTCACGTTCTTTTACACGCAGAATGTGGCATTCAAGACCGATGAGGTCGCGGATAACCTGAAGAACCAGAATGGCTTTGTTCCCGGTATTCGGCCCGGAAAGCGAACCGAGGAATACCTGGATTATGTCGTCACACGGCTGGTCACGGTTGGGTCGATCTATCTGGCGGCTGTCTGCCTGTTGCCGGAAATCTTGCGCGGTCAGCTGGCAATTCCGTTCTATTTCGGCGGCACCTCTGTTTTGATTATCGTTTCTGTCACGATGGACACGATTAACCGTGTGCAATCGGCTTTGATCGCGCATCAATACGAGGGATTGCTTGAAAAGTCGCAACTGCGCGGCAAGTCACGCAAGCGCAGCACCAAACCCAAAGCTCCGGCGCGGCGATGAATGTTATTCTGATCGGGCCGCCCGGCGCTGGCAAAGGCACGCAGGCTCAGAAACTGGTCGCGTCGCGGGGCATGGTTCAATTGTCCACGGGCGACATGCTGCGTGCGGCCAAAACATCCGGCACAGAGTTGGGCAACCGCGTTGCAGAGGTGATGGACAAGGGCGAACTTGTCACCGACGAGATCGTGATCGGGCTGATCGAAGAGCAACTGGAGCAGGGATCTGCCGGTGGGTTCATCTTCGATGGCTTCCCGCGCACACTGGCGCAAGCGGATGCTTTGGGCGATCTGTTGGCCCGTCATGGCACGGGGCTGCATGCGGTGATCGAACTGGTTGTCGATGATGCGGCGCTGGTTGATCGAATCGTAAAGCGGGCAGAAGATGCGCAGGCGGCCGGGCAGCCCGTCCGCCGCGACGATACACCAGAAGTGTTCGAGGACCGGTTACGCGCCTATTACAAGCAAACCGCGCCGTTGCTGGGCTATTATTACGCCAAGGAGCAGTTGAGCCAAGTGGACGGCATGGCAAGCGTGGACGCGGTTGAACGCCAGATCGCAGCGATACTCGACGCATGACCATTGGTGTCGGCCAGCGTCTGCGCTGTGATTTCAGCCTTGCCGAAGGTCTGGGCCAATTTTTGATCTGGCTGGTCCTGGTGTTGGTAACATTCGGGCTGGCTCTGTTCGTTCTGCCCTATTACTTTTTGAAAGCGCCGATCAACAAAACCTATGTTCTGGATTCGCAAGGTAATGCTGTGGCGCGTCTTTCCGTAGAAGTGGGCTTTGCGGATATCCTGGGCCATGCTATCATTTGGCTGGTGCTGACGATCCTGACCCTTGGGCTTGCCTATTTCGTTTATTGGCAATCTGTCGTCAAACGACTGATGAATGCGACCGTCACAGTTCCGCTGTGATCGGGTCTTGACCTTGGCTGGAAAAGCACATACCCGACACGCCTGAGATGAGAATCGCGCCTGCGCGGCAGTTTGTCTGCCACAGGCGCTTTTCGTGTTGAAATGCACGCGGGGGGCTTCGCGCCCCGTGTTGTGAAAAAAGGTTCTGGGATTACGGAACCGCAACGAAAGGAAATACCGCGTGGCACGTATTGCTGGCGTAAACATCCCTACAGGAAAGCGCGTTGTCATCGCGTTGACCTATGTTCATGGCATCGGCCCCAAGGCTGCTTCGGATATCTGTGCCGCTGTCGGCATTGATCTGACCCGCCGTGTGAACGAACTCTCCGATGCCGAAGTGCTTGCCCTGCGCGAGCATATTGATGCGAATTACACCGTCGAAGGCGATCTGCGCCGCGAGGTGTCCATGAACGTCAAGCGCATGATGGATATCGGGTCGTATCGCGGTCTGCGCCATCGTCGCAACCTTCCCGTGCGCGGTCAGCGCACACACACCAATGCGCGCACGCGCAAGGGCCCGGCAAAAGCTATTGCCGGCAAGAAGAAGTAAGGGAAGGCTCAGTCAATGGCTCGTGATAAAACGCGCGTTAAGCGCAAGGTTCGCAAGAATATCGCTGCTGGTGTCGCTCATGTGAACTCCAGCTTCAACAATACCAAAATCCTGATTTCCGACGTGCAGGGCAATGCGATTTCGTGGTCTTCCGCCGGAACGATGGGCTTCAAGGGTTCACGCAAATCGACCCCTTACGCAGCTCAGTTGGCCGCAGAGGATGCGGGCAAGAAAGCGCAAGAGCATGGCGTGAAAACGTTGGATGTCGAAGTGCAGGGCCCCGGCTCTGGCCGCGAATCGGCGCTGCGCGCGCTGGCCGCTGCTGGCTTCAACATCACCTCTATCCGCGATGTGACGCCGATGGCGCATAACGGGTGCCGCCCGCCAAAGCGCCGTCGCGTTTAAGGCCGGTCCGGTTTTTGCCAGGCCCCGCTTTCGGTGGGGTCTGGTTTTCTGTCTTTTAGATCCTCGGGCGTCGTACGGGCTTGGGCATGGCCCCGCGACAAGAATGGAGGCGACACATGATCCATAAAAACTGGCAAGAACTTATCAAGCCGGCACAGCTAGACGTGAAATCGGGTGCGGACAGCACACGGAAGGCGACTATTGTTGCCGAACCTCTGGAGCGCGGCTTTGGCCTGACGCTTGGCAACGCGCTTCGTCGCGTTCTGATGGCATCGTTGCAGGGTGCTGCGATCACGTCCGTTCAGATCGACAATGTCCTGCACGAATTTTCCTCGGTGCCGGGCGTGCGCGAAGACGTCACAGACATCGTTCTGAACCTGAAAAGCGTTGCGCTGCGTATGGATGTCGAAGGTCCAAAGCGCGTGTCGATCTCGGCTCAGGGGCCGGGCGTTGTCACCGCTGGCGATATCGAAACCAGCGCGGGTATCGAAGTTCTGAACAAAGAACTGGTGATCTGCCATATCGATGATGGTGCCTCTGTTTACATGGAATTGACGGTTAATACCGGCAAGGGATATGTCAGCGCCGACAAAAACCGCCCGGAAGATGCGCCCATCGGTCTTATCCCGATCGACGCGATTTTCTCGCCGGTCAAACGTGTCAGCTATGATGTGCAGCCGACCCGCGAAGGGCAGGTTCTGGACTACGATAAACTGACGATGAAGATCGAAACAGACGGTTCGGTCCGCCCGGAAGACGCCATCGCCTATGCCGCGCGCATCCTGCAAGACCAGTTGCAGATTTTCGTGAACTTTGATGAGCCGGAATCGGCAGGGTCAAAAGACGATGACGACGGTCTGGAGTTCAACCCGCTTCTGCTGAAGAAGGTTGACGAGTTGGAACTGTCGGTGCGTTCGGCAAACTGCCTGAAGAACGACAATATCGTTTATATCGGCGATCTTATCCAGAAAACCGAAGCAGAAATGCTCCGCACCCCGAACTTTGGCCGCAAATCCTTGAACGAGATCAAGGAAGTGCTGTCTGGCATGGGGCTGCATCTGGGCATGGATGTGGAAGAATGGCCGCCGGAGAATATCGACGAACTGGCCAAACGTTTCGAGGATCAATTCTGATCTTTTGCGGGATGGGCGCGTAGAGTGCCCATCCCAGACGACCGGGCCTGTGCCCCAAGGAGAGCCGTGGTCACGCAGCCACGGCCAGACAAAGTAAAACACGACGTTAAGGAGATATGACATGCGTCACGCCCGTGGTTACCGCCGCCTGAACCGAACCGCTGAACACCGCAAGGCGCTGTTCTCGAACATGTGCGGTTCGTTGATTGAACACGAACAAATCAAGACCACCCTGCCCAAGGCGAAAGAATTGCGCCCGATCGTGGAAAAGCTCATCACGCTCGCAAAGCGCGGTGATCTGCACGCGCGCCGTTTGGCGGCAGCGCAACTCAAGCAGGACAAGGACGTCAAGAAACTGTTCGACATCCTTGGCCCGCGCTACAAGGGCCGTCAGGGCGGCTATGTTCGTATTCTGAAGGCCGGTTTCCGTTACGGCGATATGGCGCCGATGGCGATCATCGAATTCGTAGAGCGTGACCCGTCGGCCAAAGGTGCTGCGGACCATGCCCGCGAAGAAGCCGCCGCGCAAGATTAAGCGCGCGTTGCAAGACTTTCAAAGGCCCGTGCGCAGTTTGCGTGCGGGCCTTTTGCTTTGGCCGGCGCGGCCCCATATTGGGTGTTCCGTGATAAAGGAGAATGCCCGTGCTTCGGATCGCAACCCTGTGCCTCGCCTTGTCCCTGTCGGGTCTGTCCCTCTTGCACGCGCAGACTGTGCCGCAGTCGATGGCGCAAATCCAGCTATCCTATGCGCCGCTCGTAAAGCAATCTGCGCCTGCGGTGGTCAATATTTACGCGCAACGCGTCGTGGCGGAACGCCGTAATCCCTTTGCCGATGATCCCTTCTTTGGCGACCTGTTCCGCAATTTCGGGCAGGCCACCCCGCGTGTGCAGAATTCGCTGGGGTCGGGTGTGATCGTGGGCGCGGATGGGCTGGTCGTGTCGAATTATCATGTCGTCGGTCAAGCCACCGAAATTCGCGTGGTGCTGAATGACCGGCGCGAATTCGCCGCCGAAGTGGTTCTGACGGATGAGGAAAGCGATTTGGCTGTGTTGCAATTGCAAGGTGCGAGCGATCTACCCGCGTTATCGCTTGCAGATTCTGACGTGGTGGAGGTGGGTGATCTGGTGCTCGCCATCGGCAACCCATTCGGGGTGGGGCAGACCGTGTCCAGCGGCATCATCTCTGGCCTTGCGCGCTCTGGCATCGCCGTGGGGTCTGGGCGCGGCTATTTTCTGCAAACCGACGCGCCCATCAACCCCGGCAATTCCGGCGGCGCGCTGGTGAATATGGCGGGTGAGTTGGTCGGCGTGAACACCGCGATCATCACCCGCTCGGGTGGGTCAAACGGGATTGGCTTTGCGATTCCTGCCAATTTGGTCACGCAGGTCGTGGCCCAAGCCCGCGAGGGGCGGGCGCGGTTCCAGCGTCCCTGGGCGGGTGTGACGGCGCAAGCGGTGGATGCGGCTTTGGCCGAAGCGTTCGACCAGAGCATTCCGGCGGGTGTGGTGCTTCTGGACCTGCACCCAGACAGCCCCTTGGCCGAAGCCGGATTGCAGCGCGGCGATGTGGTTTTGGCGGTCGATGGAGGGGAGGTGAACTCTGCCCCCGAGATGATGTTCCGGTTGGCTGCCAAGGGACTTGGGGCGCAATCGGTGCTGCAAACCCGCCGAGATGGCCAAACCCGCGAGGTCACGGTTGATCTGATCGCGCCGCCCGAAACCCCGCCGCGCGACACGCGCCGGATAGAGGAGCGTTCGGCACTTTCCGGGCTGGAGGTGGCGCGTATCAACCCAGCCGTGATCGCGGAATTCGGTCTGTCGCCCGAGGCCGGGGGTATTCTGGTCACGCAAGCACGCGATCTGGCCGCCCGCGTTGGGCTGCGTCCCGGCGATGTGTTGCTGGCAATCAACGGCGCGCGCGTGGACGGCACAGATGATGTCGTGCGCCTTTCGCGCGCGCAGACCCGGACCTGGGTGATCGAGTTGATTCGCGACGGACGTCAGGTTTCGTTACGGTTTCGGCTGTAATGCACGGCACCGGCGCGCTAGGTTAGGGTATGGCTGACCTGTTCGATACCGCGGCACCCGGTGCTCCCAAACATGGCCCGCGCCCGTTGGCTGACCGGCTGCGCCCGCGCGCGCTGGCAGAGGTGATCGGGCAGGCCAAGGCCATTGGCCCGGATGGCCCGCTTGGCGCGATGCTGGCCAGTAGCCAGTTGGCCAGCCTCATCTTCTGGGGTCCGCCCGGCGTGGGCAAGACGACCATTGCACGGCTGTTGGCCGACCACACGCAGCAAGAATTCGTCCAGATCAGCGCGATTTTCTCTGGCGTGCCGGAACTGCGCAAAGTGTTCGATGCCGCCAAGCTGCGCCGCCAGACCGGGCGCGGGACGATGCTGTTCGTCGATGAAATCCACCGCTTCAACCGCGCCCAGCAGGACAGTTTCCTACCGCATATGGAGGATGGCACGATCACGCTGGTCGGTGCCACAACAGAGAACCCGTCTTTCGAATTGAACGCCGCTTTAATGTCGCGCGCTCAAGTGATCGTTCTGGAGCGGCTGACATTGACCGATCTGGAATTGCTGGCGCAACGGGCCGAGCAGGAACTGGGCCGTGCGCTGCCACTGGATGGCCCCGCGCGCGAGGCGCTTTTGGAAATGGCCGATGGCGACGGGCGTGCCGGGCTGAACCTGATCGAGCAGGTTATGGGTTGGCAGGTTTCGGGCAAGCTGGACCGCAAGGCTCTGTCACAACGCCTGATGCGGCGTGCCGCGCAATATGACAAATCGGGCGACGCGCATTACAACCTGATTTCTGCGTTGCACAAATCGGTGCGCGGGTCCGACCCGGACGCGGCGGTCTATTGGCTGGCACGGATGATAGAGGGCGGCGAAGACCCGCGTTATCTGGCGCGGCGCATGGTGCGCATGGCGGTCGAGGATATTGGCCTTGCCGACCCGCAAGCGCAGGCTGTGTGTCTGGACGCGTGGAACACCTATGAGCGCCTTGGCAGCCCCGAGGGCGATCTGGCGCTGGCGCAGGCGATAATCTACCTTGCGCTCGCGCCCAAGTCGAACGCGGGCTATGTGGCCTGGAAGGGCGCGCAAAAGCTGGCCAAGCAGACCGGGTCGGAACCGCCGCCCAAACACATCCTGAACGCACCCACCGGATTGATGAAAGAACAGGGCTATGGGGCGGGTTATACCTATGACCACGATGCTGAGGATGGGTTTTCCGGGCAGAACTATTTTCCCGACGGAGTGACACGCCCGGTGCTGTATGCGCCGCCTGAACGCGGGTTCGAGCGCGACCTGGGCAAGCGGGTGGCGTGGTTCGCCAAATTGCGGGCCAAGCGGCAAGGTGGCTGAACGGGCAGGGGGCGTGCGCCGCCCCCTCGCCAGCCTTGGCAGGCTGGCTCACCCCCGGCGGAGTATTTGGGGCAAGATGACGGGGGCGTTGACATTCGGGGGCGGCTGCGCGCATGACACGAACGGTTTTCAGGGGAACGCGATGAGCAGGGTAGACACACGGCAGGTCGGGCCAGAGGATGGCGGCCAACGGCTGGACCGCTGGCTGAAACGCCAGTTCCCGCAGATCACGCAGGGGCTGATTGAGAAAGCCTGCCGCAAAGGAGAAATCCGCGTGGATGGTGGGCGGGTGAAGGCGAATACCCGTATCGAGGCCGGACAATCGGTACGCGTGCCGCCTTTGCCGGATGCGCCTGCAGCGCCGCCCGTGCTGACGTCCGGTATATCCGATGCCGATGCCGAGATGATCCGGTCCTGCGTGATCTTTCGTGACCAGCACGTGATTGCGTTGAACAAGCCTCCGGGGTTGCCCAGCCAAGGCGGTAGCGGGCAGGGCAAGCGGCATGTTGACGGTTTGGCGGATGCGTTGATGTTCGACTACAAGGAACGCCCGATGCTGGTGCACCGTCTGGACAAGGACACGTCGGGCGTGCTGCTTTTGGCGCGCACCCCGCGCGTGGCGCGCCGCCTGTCCGAGAGCTTCCGCCATCGCAACACCCGCAAGATATATTGGGCGCTTGTTGCCGGCGTGCCGCAACCCTTGATGGGAACGGTGCGCTATGGCCTGCTGAAAACCGGCGGGCGCGGGGCTGAAAAAATGCGCTGCATTCACCCCAACGACGTGGACAGCACAGAAGGCGCAAAACGCGCGCAGACCGATTTCGCGGTCATCGAGCGGCTGGGTAGCCGGGCCGCGTGGATGGCTTTGTCCCCCATCACGGGCCGCACGCACCAATTGCGCGCGCATATGGCCGAGATGGGCCATCCTATCATGGGGGACGGCAAATATGGTGGCTCGGCGCAGGAGAACCTTGGCGACGGCTGGGGCGCGGGCATTGGCGGAGAGGTCAGCCGGAAGTTGCATCTGCACGCGCGGTCACTGGTGCTGGAGCACCCTGTCACCGGCGGAATGTTGAACGTGACCGCGCGCTTGCCTGAACACATGGCGCAGACATGGGCGCTGTTCGGCTGGACGGAACGCGACGCCCCGGCAGACCCGTTCGAGGACGCCTGATGCAGTTGGTCGTCTTTGATGTCGATGGCACGTTGGTCGACAGTCAGGCGCATATTCTGCTTGCCATGGAAGGCGCGTTCAGTGCGCTTGCACACCCCATGCCGGACCGTGCAGCCTGCCTTGCCGCGGTGGGCTTGTCTTTGCCGGAGGTCATGTTGCGGCTGGCGCCGGATCTGAGCACGGCGGACCATGCCGCTCTTGTTGTCGCCTACAAAGACAGGTTCCACGCATTGCGGGGAGCCGCGCCATCGCAGCTTTATCCCGGTGCCTCTGAGGTGCTGACGCGGCTTGCCGCGCGGCCAGATGTGGTGCTTGGCATCGCCACCGGAAAGTCGCGTCGGGGAATTGAGCATATCATCACTTCACATGGCTGGGATGGGCTGTTTCAGACTGTGCAGGTGGCCGATAATCACCCGTCGAAGCCGCATCCGTCTATGCTGCATGCCTGTCTTGACGCGACCGGCGTTGCACCAGAGCATGCCGTCATGGTGGGGGACACAGAGTTTGACATGCAGATGGCCCAAGCGGCCGGTTTGCTTGGCGTGGGGGTGTCATGGGGGTATCACCCACGCGCGCGGCTTGGTCCCCGCGTGATCGACGATTTCACGGAATTGGAGGGCGCGTTGCGCATGATATGGGACGAGGCCACGGTATGAGCGGTTGGGTCAAGAAGCGGTTCTGGGCGGATGTCACAGTGGCAGAAGCCGACGATGGATTTGCCATTGAACTGGACGGGCGCCGTGTAAAGACGCCCGCAAAAGCACCGCTTGCGGTGCCGACCCGCGCCTTTGCTGACGTGATCGCAGAGGAATGGCGCGCGCAGGGCGAGGCCATCAACCCCGCCAGTATGCCTGCCACACGCGCGGCCAATGCGGCCATTGACAAGGTGCGCGGGCAGATGGGTGAAGTTGCCGGTCTGATTACCGATTATGGTGATAGCGATCTTGTCTGCTACCGTGCAGAAGCGCCCGACAGGCTGGTTGCGCGGGAAGCCGAGGCCTGGGGCCCAATCGTGGACTGGACGGCGCATCGTTACGGGGTGCAGCCGATTGTGTGCACGGGCGTCGTGCATGTGCCCCAGCCAGCGGCGCTACTGGAGGGCTTGCGGGCCGACGTGGTTCGGCTGACTGCGTTCGAGCTGACCTGTTTTCACGATCTGGTGGCCATGTCGGGGTCCTTGCTGATCGCGCTGGCGGTTATTGATCGTTTCGATGCTCCAGAAGCGTTATGGGCCATTTCGCGCGTGGATGAGGAGTGGCAGATCACGCAATGGGGCACAGATGAAGAGGCAGAGGCCTTGACCGAGCTGCGCAAACGGTCATTTCTGGACGCGGCGCGGTTCTACTTCGCGCTTCAACCCGGCGCTTGAACCTCGCGCGGCAGGGCTGGAAAGGGGTCCAATGACTCAGACTTGTAACGCCGACATGCCCGCGCCAAGCCTTCGTTTGCGGATTGTATTTGGTGATTTGGTCATGCTTGGCCCCGGCAAAGCGGATTTGTTGGAGCGTATCCACGACACAGGGTCCATTGCCGCCGCAGGGCGCAGCATGTCGATGAGCTACAAGCGCGCTTGGATGCTGGTCGAGACAATGAACACGGCGTTTCAAGAGCCGCTTGTTGCATCTTCACGGGGTGGGGCGAAGGGCGGAGGTGCGTATCTGACCGAAACCGGGGTCGAGGTTCTGGCGCAGTATCGTGCGTTGGAAGCACTCGTGGCCGAAGCTGGTGCGGCGCAAGTGTCGGCGCTGCAAGCCTTGCTGCGCGATCCGTCTGATAGAAAATAACGCTTGCTTGCTGGAATGGCTTTTGCGATATGTTTCATTGAACATATCCAGAAAGAAATGTCCCGCATGATCTTGTCGCCCGTCAGGCCTGCCGCCACGGCCTTTGCGGTGGTTGCCGTCCTTGCGGCCCCTGCGTTGGCTAATGATGTTCACGTCTTTGCCGCGGCCAGCATGGCAAATGCCATGGCAGAGATTGAGGCCGGGTTCGAGGCCGCCACTCAGCATGACCTTGTCGTGTCGCTGGCCGGGTCATCCGTGCTGGCGCGTCAAATCCAACAAGGCGCACCGGCGGATATCTTCATTTCCGCCAATCCCGGCTGGATGGATGTTCTGGAAAGTGGCGGCCTGCTGGAACCCGGCACCCGCTTTGACCTGCTGAACAACAGCCTTGTGCTAATCGCTGCGGGAACAGAGGCACCGGATATTCAGATCGGGCCAGAGATGGACCTTGCGGGCCTGCTGGGCGCGGGGCGTCTGGCGATGGCCTTGGTCGATGCTGTCCCGGCAGGCATCTATGGCAAAGCCGCGCTGGACAGTCTTGGGCTGTGGGACACCGTCAAAACACAAGTCGCGCAAGCCGACAATGTGCGTGCTGCGTTAGCCTTTGTTACGACTGGCGAAGCGCCTTTCGGCATTGTCTATGCAACCGATGCCGTTGCGTCAGAGAACGTGACCGTGGTTGGCACCTTCCCGGCAGATACGCACCCCCGCATCATCTACCCCGCCGCTGACCTTGCCAATCGTGATACCGCTGCCGAAGCCGCGTTCATGGACTACCTGCGCGGACCAGAGGCGCGGGCCGCGTTCGAACGACAGGGTTTCGGGTTTGTGGCAGAATAGCCGATGACAGATTGGCTTGGCCCAGCCGAATGGCAGGCGGTGGCGCTGTCGCTGCGTGTGTCCTTCTGGGCCACGCTTGTCAGTCTGCCGTTGGGCATAGCTGTGGCCTATGCTTTGGCGCGTTGGTCCTTCCCCGGCAAACAGCTTGTGAATGGGATTGTTCATCTGCCACTCATTCTGCCGCCCGTAGTCACAGGCTATGTGTTGCTGCTGACCTTGGGCACCCAAGGCCCGGTTGGTGGCATCTTGGCCGATTGGGGCATTGTGTTGGCCTTTCGGTGGACCGGCGCGGCCGTGGCTGCTGCGGTCATGGCCTTTCCGTTGATGGTGCGGGCCATCCGCCTTTCAATAGAAGCGATCGATCCCAAACTGGAACAGGCCAGCGCCACGCTTGGCGCACCGCCCGTATGGGTTTTTCTGACAGTCACATTGCCCATGGCACTGCCCGGCATCATTGCCGGTACGATCCTTGCTTTCGCCAAGGCGATGGGGGAATTCGGGGCAACGATTACCTTCGTGTCGAACATCCCCGGCCAGACCCGCACCATCCCTTCGGCCATCTACGCTTTTCTGCAAGTGCCGGGAGGCGAGGGCGCCGCGATGAAACTCGTGATCGTGTCGGTCGTCGTGGCGATGGGGGCGCTCCTGTTGTCAGAACTGTTGGCTCGGCGCGTCGCGGCACGGGTCGGAGGCGCGTAATGCTGGAGGTTACGGTCAAACACAGCTTCAAGGGCTTTACCCTGGATACTGCCTTCAAAGCCCCGGCAGGTGTGACCGTGCTGTTCGGGCGCTCCGGCTCGGGCAAGACCACGCTTGTCAACGCGGTCGCCGGGTTGCTGATGCCCGATCAGGGCCGGATCGTGGCCGATGATTGGGTGCTTTTGGACACCGCAAAGGGCATCCGCCTGCGCCCCCATAAACGTCGCTTGGGGTATGTGTTTCAAGAAGGGCGTCTGTTTCCGCACCTGACCGTGCGTCAGAACCTTGCCTATGGCGCTTGGTTCGCCCCAAAGGGTGCCCCGCGCGAAGATCTGCCGCGCGTGGTCGACATGTTGGGCCTTGGCGCGCTGTTGGATCGCCGCCCGACCGCGCTCTCTGGGGGCGAAAAACAGCGTGTCGCCATCGGTCGGGCGTTGCTGTCCGCACCGCGTCTGATCCTCGCAGATGAACCTTTGGCTGCGCTGGACGAGGCGCGCAAGGCAGAGATCCTGCCGTATTTTGAACGCTTGCGCGACGAGGTGTCGGTCCCGATCCTCTATGTCAGCCATTCGGCGTCGGAAGTGGCGCGGCTGGCGACCACCGTTGTCGCGCTGGATGCGGGCCGTGTCGTGGTCCAAGGTCCGGCGGCAGAGGTTTTGGGTGATCCTGCCGTGCGCCCCGGCGGCACGCGAGAGATGGGCGCTGTTCTGATGGCGCGAGTTTTGCAGCACCACGAAGATGGTTTGACCGAACTGGATGCGGGCGGTTTGCCTCTGTTCCTGCCGCGCGTGCGGGCGGCTTGCGGAACGGTGCTCCGCATTCGCATTGCCGCGCATGATGTGATTCTGTCACGTGCGCGGCCCGAAGGTTTGTCGGCGCTCAATATGCTGGCCGGAACGGTGGCCGCAATCCGCACTGGTGACGGCCCAGGTGCGCTCGTGGCACTGGACACGAAAGCCGGGCGCATTCTGGCGCGGATTACACGACGGTCGGTCGCGGCACTGGGGCTGGCCGAAGGGCAGACCTGTTACGCCGTTGTCAAATCTGTCGCCGTCGCACCGGAAGATATTGGCGGCACCCACACCATGCCAGCCCAGGGTTGACCCGCTCAGACCGCCCCTGTGTCGTGCCTGTCCGGGGCTTGGGTAAGGCCGTAGTATGATCGGAAATACCGACCCGGCCGGACCGCAGAAACCCCAACCGGCCTGCGGCTAGGTAAGGCGCGCGGCCTTGACGACGATCTCATCAAGACCCTCGCCCCCTTCCTCGACATAATCGCGCAACTGCGCGCGCATCCGTGGTTCCCAGTAATCCGTGATATGGGCCGCAACACGCGCGGGCGCGTCCTCTTTCGGCTGTGTCTTGAAGAAGGTGGCGATCTGGTTGGCCATACGGACCATCTTTTCAGGCGACATCGGAGACCTTTTCAGTAACACGGTGAGGGTGGGAATACAGGTCAAACGCCCCGCCACGGGCAAAGGCTGCCAGCGTCATGCCTGCGCCTTGGGCCAGCCGCAACGCATGGGCGGTTGGGGCCGAAACGGCGATCAGGGTAGAGATGCCAGCTATCGCGCATTTCTGCACCAGTTCAACCGACAGGCGGCTGGTCATCACCACGGCACCCGTAGCAGGGTCGATCCCTTGCCGCGCCAGCGCCCCGATCAGCTTGTCGAGCGCGTTATGCCGGCCAACATCTTCACGCACCAGCACGATGCCGGCGCCCGGCAGCAGGAACCCTGCGGCATGGGTCGCGCGGGTCTGGTCGTGCAAGGGTTGCTGGTCGCGCAACATGTCGGTGGCGCGGGCAACCTCGGCACGGGTAAAACGTGGCCCGTCGCCCACGGACGGCAGGTCGCGCGCGGCGGCGTCCAGGCTGTCTATCCCGCACAGCCCACACCCAACCGGACCGGCCATGAAACGGCGGCGTTCTGCCAAGGCGTCTGCCCGGTCCTCGCGCAGCCAGAAGCGCGCTTCCAGTCCGTTTGGGTGCTCTGCCAATTCAAACCCGTCTAACTGGTCAGGCGCGGTGACAATGCCTTCGGACAGCGCAAAACCCAGTGCCAAATCCTGCACATCTGCGGGCGTGGCCATCATAACCGCAGCGCTCGACCCGTCGAATACCATCGCCACCGCGACTTCTTCGGGTAATGTGCGATGCACTGCCACGGCCCGGTCAGGCTGGACCGACAGGCCGGGCTGGCTGATATGGACGCGCGCGGCCATCACTCTGCCGCCGGAAGAATGCGGCGTGCCTGCGCGGCCTGTGCGGCATAATCTTCCTGCCACACGCTTGGCCCGTTCGAGGGGCTGACCTGCACCGCCGTTACCTTGTATTCGGGGCAGTTCGTGGCCCAGTCGGAATAATCGGTGGTTATGACATTGGCCTGCGTGTCGGGGTGGTGGAAGGTGGTATACACCACACCGGGGCTGACGCGGTCGGTGATCTTTGCACGCAGGGTCGTCTCGCCCGAGCGCGAGGCGAGTCTCACGTAATCGCCGTCATTCAGCCCCCGGTTTTCGGCATCATGCGGGTGAATTTCCAGCAAGTCTTGCTCATGCCAGACCACGTTTTCTGTCCGCCGCGTCTGCGCGCCGACATTGTATTGCGACAGAATGCGCCCCGTGGTCAGCAGCAGCGGAAAGCGTGGACCGGTCTTTTCATCCGTGGCCACATATTCCGTCACGATAAACCGCCCCTTGCCGCGCACGAAACCATCGACATGCATCAGCGGTGTCCCATCGGGGTGCGCTTCGTTGCAGGGCCACTGCACAGAGCCTTTCTCTTCCAGCACCGTGTAGCTGACACCGGCGAAAGAGG
Organism: Roseinatronobacter domitianus; assembly: GCF_023336755.1. GTDB lineage: Bacteria > Pseudomonadota > Alphaproteobacteria > Rhodobacterales > Rhodobacteraceae > Roseinatronobacter > Roseinatronobacter domitianus. The sequence goes on from NZ_JALZWP010000021.1 coordinate 25,193, forward strand.
GCGTGGTCAGCGCGATCTCATCCATGATCTGGCTGGGGTGCATGTAGGACCAGTTGGCGCCCATCTTGTTGGCCAGCATCTGGGTAATTTCCCAGTCTGCATAGCCATTGCGGGGTTTCATCACCTCGCGCACGCGGTTGATGCGGCGTTCGGCATTGGTAAACGTGCCATCCTTCTCCAAGAAGGTAGACCCCGGCAGGAACACATGCGCGTAATTCGCGGTCTCGTTCAGGAACAGGTCGTGGACGATGACACACTCCATCGCCGCCAGACCCGCCGCGACATGTTTGGTGTCGGGGTCGGATTGCAGAATGTCCTCGCCTTGGCAATACAGCCCCTTGAATGTGCCATCCACGGCGGCATCCAGCATGTTGGGAATGCGCAGGCCCGGTTCGGCGTCAATCTCGACCCCCCAAACCGACTTGAACAGATCGCGCACGTCGTCATTCTTGACATGGCGGTAGCCCGGCAATTCATGCGGGAATGACCCCATGTCGCAGGCGCCCTGCACATTGTTTTGCCCGCGCAATGGGTTCACACCCACGCCGGGGCGGCCCAGATTGCCGGTCAGCATGGCAAGGTTGGCAATCGACATGACGGTGGTGGAGCCTTGGCTATGCTCGGTTACGCCAAGCCCATAGTAGATCGCGCCATTGCCGCCGGTGGCAAACAGCTTTGCTGCCTCGCGCAAGTCTGCGGCCGGCACCCCGGTTAGCATCTCGGTTGCTTCGGGCGCGTGGCGTGGGTCGCTGACGAATGCGGCGTAGTCCTGAAATTCGTCCCAGTCGCAACGCTCGCGGATGAACGCTTCATCCATCAGCCCTTCGGTGACGATGACATGCGCCAGTGCCGTGACCACAGCCACATTGGTGCCGGGGCGCAGGGGCAGGTGATGCGAGGCTTTCACATGGGCCGATTTCACCAGATCAATCCGGCGCGGGTCGATCACGATCAGCTTTGCGCCCGCGCGCAGACGTTTTTTCAACCGGCTGGCAAAAACCGGGTGCCCGTCAGTCGGGTTCGCGCCGATCACGATCACCACATCTGTGTGTTCCACGCTGTCAAAGTCTTGCGTGCCCGCGCTGGTGCCGAAGGTCTGACCAAGCCCATAGCCGGTGGGCGAATGGCACACGCGTGCGCAGGTATCGGTGTTGTTATTGCCGAACACCGCACGGGCCAGCTTTTGCACAAGGTAGGTTTCTTCATTGGTGCAACGGCTGGAGGTAATGACCCCGATGGATTTCTGCCCGTATTCGGCCTGAATCCCGCGCATCTTGGTGGCGGCGAATCCCAGCGCTTCATCCCATGACACTTCACGCCATGGGTCTGAAATCCGGTCACGGATCATCGGGTTCAGAATGCGGTCCTTGTGGCTGGCATAGCCATAGGCAAAGCGCCCCTTCACGCAGCTATGGCCGCGATTCGCCTTGCCGTGCTTGTAGGGCACCATGCGCACAAGCTGGTCGCCCTGCATCTCTGCCTTGAACGAACAGCCCACGCCGCAATAGGCGCAGGTGGTCACGACGGACCGATCCGGCGTGCCCATCTCGATCACGGATTTCTCTTGCAGCGTCGCGGTTGGGCAGGCCTGCACGCAGGCCCCGCAAGACACGCAGTCGGACGCAAGCGCGTCGTCGGTTTTCGCGCCAAAGGACACGCGGCTGTCAAAGCCGCGCCCTTCGATGGTCAGCGCAAAGGTGCCTTGCACTTCCTCGCAGGCGCGCACGCAGCGATTGCAGACAATGCATTTCGCCGGATCATAGCTGAAATACGGGTTGCTGTCGTCCTTGGGCCGCCATTCGGGGTTCGTCTCGCCAGATGTGTTGCGGGGTGCGAAATGCGTGGCTATGCCGCCTGTCGGCGCGGTATAACGCACATCGCGCAGGCCCACGGCGCCCGCCATGTCCTGCAATTCGCAATCGCCATTGGCTGAGCAGGTCAGGCAATCCAGCGGGTGGTCGCTGATATACAGCTCCATCACGCCCTTGCGGATTTTGCGCACACTGTCGGATTGCGTGCGCACGACCATACCGGGCGCGACCGGTGTTGTGCAGGATGCGGGTGTCCCGCGACGCCCTTCAATCTCAACCACGCACAAGCGGCACGACCCGAACGCCTCCAGGCTGTCTGTCGCACAGAGCTTCGGCACCTGAATGCCGGCTTCTGCCGCCGCGCGCATCACGGATGTGCCTTCGGGCACCGTAACCTCGAACCCGTCAATCGACAGCGTCACCGGCGCGCCCTGCTTCGCAGGAGTGCCCATGTCGCGCTCGTCTTTCCAGTCCATCGGGGGGATGATGAAATCTTTCATTGTGCCGCCCTTTGCTTCATCTTGCCAAAAATACTCTGGGGGTGTGGGGGCAACGCCCCCGCGCATGCCGGATAAGGGCTCATTCCGCAGCCGCCTTCGCGCGGGCGAAATCGTCTGGGAAATGCGTCAGTGCCGACATGACAGGCAGCGGCGTGAAGCCCCCCAGCGCGCAGAGCGAGCCGTCTTTCATTGTGGCGCACAGGTCTGTCAGCAGCGGGATGGCCGCAGGGTCGCCCTGCGCGATGCGGTCAATGGTTTCGACCCCGCGCACCGCGCCAATACGGCACGGCGTGCATTTGCCGCAGGATTCCACGGCGCAGAATTCCATCGCGAAGCGCGCCATGCCCAGCATATCGGTGCGGTCGTCAAACACGACCAGACCGGCATGACCCAGCAAGCCGCCCTCGGAATCCAATTCCTCGTAGCCCAGTTGTGCCCCAAGTTTTGACACTGGCAGATAAGATCCCAGCGGCCCGCCGACCTGCACGGCTTTCACCGGGTGGCCGGTTGCCGTGCCGCCGCCAAGGTCGTTCACCACCTCGTCCAGCGAAATGCCAAACGCCGTTTCAAACAACCCGCCGCGCGCGACGTTCCCGGCTATTTGCAGCGTCACAGTCCCGCGTGAGCGGCCCAGCCCGAAATCGGCATAGAATTGCGCGCCGCGCTCAAAGATGACCGGCACGGTCGCGAGCGAGATCACGTTGTTCACCACGGTCGGGCGGCCCAGAAAGCCCTCCAGCGCGGGCAGCGGGGGCTTTGCGCGCACCACGCCGCGCTTGCCCTCCAGCGAGTTCAGCAGCGAGGTTTCCTCGCCGCAGACATAGGCGCCTGCGCCGACACGGATTTCCATGTCAAACGCGCGGCCCGATCCCAATACATCGGCACCCAAAACGCTCGCTTGGCGCGCAATCTCAACCGCGCGGCGCATCACCGTGATCGCGTCAGGATATTCCGAGCGCAGGTAGACATAGCCGCGCGTCGCGCCCACGCCCAAGCCCGCAATCGCCATGCCCTCGATCAGGGTGAACGGATCGCCTTCCATAACCATACGGTCAGCGAAGGTGCCGCTGTCACCCTCATCGGCGTTGCAAACGATGTATTTCTGGGGGCCGTCCGCGTCATGCACGGTCTGCCACTTGATGCCGGTCGGGAAACCCGCGCCGCCGCGTCCGCGCAGGCCAGAGGCCTTCACCTCATCCACGATTTGCTGGCCGGTCATGGCAATCGCGCGGCGCAGGCCCGCAAGCCCGCCATGCGCTTCATAATCCTCCAATGACAGCGGGTCGATGACGCCCACGCGCGCGAAGGTCAGCCGGGTCTGACGTTTCATCCAGTCCAGATCCTCGACCGGGCCAAGCGCCTTTGGGCTGGTGCCGTCCAGAATGCCCGCCACATCGCCCGCATCCGCAGGGCCATATCCGTGGCGTACCCCGTCAATCTCGACCTCGACCAGCGGTTCCAGCCAGATCATGCCGCGCGTGCCGGTGCGGATGATCCGCGCGTCGGGGGCCGCTGCGCGCAGCGCGGCAACAACATCTTCAGCGCCAAGCGCCTTGGCGGCGCTGTCCATCGGGACGTAAATTTTCATGCGCCCGCCTCCGCCAGCAGCTTGTCGAGTTTCGCGGCATCGACCCGCCCCACGACCCGGTCATCGACCATCGCGGCGGGCGCGCAGGCGCATAGGCCCAGGCAATAGACGGGTTCTATCGTGACCACGCCGTTTCGGGTGGTGCCGTGCCAATCCAGCCCCAGCTTAGCCAGCAGGTTTTCCGCCAACGCCGCGCCGCCCATCGCCTGACACGCTTCCGCACGACAAATCTTGACCACATGCCGCCCTGCGGGTGCGTCTCGGAAATCATGGTAGAAGCTGATTACGCCGTGTAACTCTGCCTTGGTGATGTTCAGAGTATCGCAAATCGCGGCGTGCGCTGCGGCTGGCACATGGCCGAAGGCCTCCTGCAATGCGTGCAGCATCGGCAAAAGTGGACCTTCAAGCGGCAGATGCGCCTCTATAATCGCAGAAATCTCTGTTTCGGTGGGGTGGGGCGTGGCGAGTGTCATGGCGGTGCCTTGTCCGATTACAGCGTCCATTGCATCCGCTAATCATTCAGAAATCAATATTTATGATCCATGTTTAGATAGGCATTGCCTATCAACTAAACCCATTGCGACATTATATCCGCAGGGCTCAGCACGCGGCGCGCAGATGCGACATTGCGAATGGTTCCCGAAGGCTTTCCACGGGCGCACTAAGCGGTAATGGCCAAACACGCTTTGCCCCAGACGCGCGGCGCGGAAGCGATAAGTGCTTTGCAGAGCCGTGGGCTGAAGCAGCTATCGGCCAAATTGTCGCCATGTTGGTCGGGTATGCTTATCGAAGCACTTAGATCAGGCGGACAGACAATGGTTATTCGCGCAGTTTGCAGAATCTTTGCCGCATTGGCGCGGATCACAACAAGACTGTTGGGTCAGCGTCCTGTGAGCTTCAGGGGTGGCTCTGTGAATGCGCAGAACATCGAACGCAGTTTCAAAACTGTGTTTCATATGCTGCCGCAGCCGCGACGGGAGGATCTGATAGTGTATTATCAGCGGCGTATGAATTGCACACGAATTCAGGCTATGGGGCGTGCGATAGAGGATCGTGCACGCGACAATGGGCTACGGATGTAGGTTTGCGCGGTTTCAATTTTCGTGCGCGTCACCACCAGGCCAACGCTCTGATAGTGCGGCCTGCTGCTTCCATTGTTTGCGGACATGGAAACGCGTCATGCAAGGCGGAAGCGCAGCACGGATAGTCGCCCGTTCCTAGTCAGTTTTCGCGGCGCGACGCAGGCCTGATCCCACCTCAAAAATATGGGCCTTGCCCGGCTCTATTCGAAAGCTCTGTGTATCGCTGGCGGGTTTCAATTGATGCACCCCTTGCAGACTAACGGTGAACCCAATGTCCGAGCCTTCGATTACGCCATGCAACAGGGTATTTGCGCCAAGTGGTTCTGCCAACCTTATCGTGACGCGCAGCGGCCCGTTCTCATCCGGTATGAGATGTTCGGGCCTTACCCCCAGCTTTACGGGTCCATCTGCACCAGTCGTATCGGCGACGGTTTGCCCCTGAAACACAAGTTTACCGCCCTTCACCTCAGCCGTCACAATGTTCATTGCAGGGCTTCTGATGAACTGTGCGGCGAATAGCGTGCGGGGGGGTTCGTACACGTCAAGCGGCGTGCCAATCTGTTCAACGGCGCCTGCGTTCATCACAATCATGCGGTCGGCCATGGTCATCGCCTCCACCTGATCATGTGTGACATAAAGCGAGGTGATGCCCAGCTTTGATTGCAGTTCCTTGATTTCAAGCCGCATCTGAACCCTTAGTTTTGCATCAAGGTTCGAAAGCGGTTCATCAAACAGGAACACGGCCGGTTCACGCACAATCGCGCGCCCCATCGCGACGCGCTGGCGTTGCCCACCCGACAGTTGCTTTGGTTTGCGGTCAAGCAGGGATTCGAGTTGCAACAATTGGGCAGCCGCAACGACCTTTGAGTCGATCTGAGCCTTTGGCATTTTGGCAATTTTTAGCCCATATCCCATATTTTGACGCACCGACATATGCGGATAAAGGGCATAGTTCTGAAACACCATCGCAATGTCGCGATCCATTGGTTCCTTGTTATTTGCCCGTTCGCCACCGATCAAGATGTCACCGGCAGTCAAGGTCTCTAACCCGGCAACGATGCGCAGCAAGGTTGATTTCCCGCAGCCAGATGGTCCGACAATGACGATGAATTCGCCATCTTCGATGTCGGTTGTGATTCCGTGGATCACATCGGTCGCGCCAAAACTTTTCTTGACGTCCTTGAGGGAAACCGTTGCCATATCTTATTTCTCGCTATCGACGAGGCCGCGGATAAACAGCCGTTGCATGCTGATCACAACAATCACCGGAGGGATCATTGCAAGAATAGAGGTCGCCATAATCACGGGCCAATCAGCGACATCATCGCCTGATGGGAACATCTGTTTAATCCCCATGACGATGGTGTTCATTTCCGGATCGGTTGTGATGAGAAGGGGCCACAGATATTGGTTCCACCCATAGATGAATAGAATCACGAAAAGGGCTGCGACATTGGTCCGGCTCATGGGAACGACGATATCCCAAAAGAACCGCATTGGACTTGCGCCATCGACACGGGCAGCTTCGGCCAGCTCATCCGGAATTGTCAGGAAGAATTGGCGAAACAGAAATGTGGCTGTAGCAGAGGCGATGAGCGGGAAGACCAACCCACCGTAGCTGTTTAACTGTTGATTGTCACTGAGAACTGACCCGGCAACAGCAGAAATTGTCATTGAGAATTGACCCATGTGCAACCTTGCCCCTGCGCAAAGCAGTCGGGGGCGTCAGGAGTGATAGACATGGGATTTTTGAGGATTATTCGGAAGTGGGCGTTG
>NZ_JALZWP010000022.1 GCF_023336755.1 Roseinatronobacter domitianus
CGTGATCGACCAAGCGCTGTCCGCGCGGGGCCCAGCCAGTGGTCTTGGCCATGTTGGTCTTGAGCGATGTTTCGTCAATAAATGCCAGTCTTTCCAGATGCCTGGCCATGAAGGGTTGGCGCTTGCCTATCCAGATGCGGCGCAGGTCGGCCACGTCCTGGCGCTTCTGTTCAAGCGCTTGCAGATCTTTTTTGTGTGACAGCCCGAGCCTGAGCAACAGTCGACCGACCGACGAGCGATGCACCTTTACTCCGTGCTCCGCGGCCAGTTCCACGGTCAGTTCGTCAATCGTCAGATCGGGCCTTGCCGCGATCCGGCGCTCCACCCAGCCCTTTACATCGGTCAGTTTGCCGAGCCCGGGATTGCCTTGAGGTTTCGGCGCAAGCGAGCCGGTCTCGCGCTTCAGACGCATCATGTCGTTGACGAACTTGATCGAAACGCACAGCCGCCGTGCCGCATAGGTATGCGTGCTGCCCTATTCGACAAGCCGCACCGCACGGTCACGCAACTCAACAGGATGCGGTTTGCTCGGTTGCTTGACCGGGTGCTCTGACCGTCTGTCTGGCCGATCACATAGCCATATGCGCAACGCAAAAAGCCCCCTGGTGAGGGGCTCGTTAAATGTTGACCAGGTGTTGACCAAAGTTGCACGCGCTTACACGAGTGAAACGCTCTGTCTTTAAGCCATTGATATTGTGTGCATATTTTGTTGCGGGGACAGGCTACCGCCGCAATTTTCCGGCGCCGTTCTGTTTGGTGTAAGGTAGAAGATCAAATGATCCGCGCACTTATGCGTCCGGCAAACCAACATCTGCAGGGCGCACCGGGCTGTTGCGGGCCACGTCGCGCGTAACCGCGCGTCCGATCACCTGCTCCAGATGTTTCGGGGCCATCCCATAGCCCGGACGCACCGACCGCACGGCATCGGCCGTCACCACCTGTCCGGCGCGCAAAGCTTGCACGAAATAGAGCGAGCGGCGGAATTGCACACTCCCCGCCTCGCTGCTCTTGCGCCCGTAATCAACTTGGCCCACCGCCTGCCATGCCGTGAGCGCACCGGAGCAGAGTGCCGCGAACTGATCGGGTTCCAGAGAAAAACTGTCATCCGGCCCGCCGCCGCTGCGGTCCAATGTCAAGTGTTTCTCGATAATGCAGGCCCCTAACGCCACGCTGGCAATGGCGGTCGTGTTGTCGAGCGTGTGATCCGACAGGCCAACCGGCACGCCAAAGCTGGCCGCCAGATCCGCGATGGTCGCAAGGTTGTAATCCGCGGCAGGGGCCGGGTAGCCGGACACACAATGCAACAATGCCAACGCGCCGCACCCGCCTGCCCGCGCCGCCGCGACCGCTTCTGCGATCTCTGCCTTGTCGGCCATCCCGGTCGAGATGATCATGGGCTTCCCCTTGGACGCCACGTAGCGGATCAGCGGCAGGTCCACGGCTTCGAAACTGGCGATCTTGTAGGCAGGCGCGTTCAGGCTTTCCAGCAGGTCCACCGCCGTGGGGTCGAAGGGCGAGGAGAACATCATGATCCCGCGTTTGGCGGCATGGGCGAAGAGCGTATCGTGCCAGTCCCACGGCGTATGCGCCCAGTCATACAGGTCATACAACCGCCGCCCGTTCCATAACCCGCCCGAGATCTGGAAGTCGGGCGTGTCGGCATCCAGCGTGATCGTATCGGGGCGGTAGGTCTGGATTTTGACCGCATCCGCCCCCGCCTCTACCGCCGCGTCGATGATCCGCAGCGCCTTTGCCAGATCACCATTATGGTTGGCCGAGAGTTCCGCAATCACATAAGGCGGGTGGCTGGGTCCGATAGAGCGACCGCCGATCATGATGTTAGTCATCGCTTTCGACCCTTGTTAGCTTAATGGAAAACACAGTGCCATGCATTTCAAAAAAGGCTGGAAATCTATTCGGATCACTGACTCTAATTTTATCGAATTGTTCTGCAATGGATAGGCTTGGGTCGAGCTTACTATCCCTTGGCGTTCTGCGCGGGTAATAGGTTGCCTCTTCGTCGGGCTGAGGATGAGGCGCATCACTGTTTTCAACCATCCGGATTACCTGATCCATAAGTGTGATTTCGGCTTCGAAAAGAGATGCATTGATCTCATTGTATAACTCATTGGGAGCTACGTTGAAGGTTTTCTTAGCCCAAATATCGCCGCTATCGACACGATCCTCAGCATTAATAGCCGATACTGTTATTATCCTTGCGCCTTCCAGAATTGCCCACACATGCGGACTCCAGCCGCGTCCCTTTGGCAAGTCGCTGGCGTGAAGGACAACACAATTCCCATAGAGCGTGCGTAGTTTTTCCGGGATCATTTCGGCACAGGATATAAGGAAAAGTATGTCGCCGGATTTCAATTGATCCCTGCTTCGCACAATCCTTATCTCGTGTTGCTGTGCACGCTCCTCCCTCCATCTTACGAGCCAAGGGTTGATTGGATGGTCCTGGCTTGAACAGAGCAAATCAATTTTCACGCAAGTCTCTCCATCTGAAGCGCTGCAACCACCCGCGCTGCACCGTCGCCATCGCAGATATATGCCGCACGTTCCGACATCGCGCCCAACCGCGGTCGCGCCTTGGTCAGTGCGGTTTGCAGGTTCTGCGCGAACTCCGGGGCATTCACTGGACCGGGGTCCAGTGCAGCGCCTGCGTCACTCAACGCGCGGGCGATCCCGGCCTGATTGTCGGCAATCTGCACAATGATCGCAGGCAGACCTAGTGCGCAACGCTCCCATGTCGTCGCACCAGCCGCGCCGATGGCCAGATCGGCCTGCGCCATGCGCGCGCCCATGTCGTTGATATCGACCGCCACCTCTGTCGGGCAAGGCATGGACCGCGCCACGACGCGCACATGGTCCAGCGCAGGCGCGTGGCTGCCCATCACGACGGTGATGCGCAGACCTTCGGGCAAGCTGGCCGCGCGCAACGCCAGCAGAATGGCAGATGTTGCGTCATCGGCATCGACCCCGCCCATCGAAATCAGCAGGTACCGCACGCCCCTGCCTGCACGCGCCAGCAGCGACTCGGCGCGCAGATCGGCGAATTCGGGCCGCAGCACCGCATAATGCGGCCCGATCAGGCGGAGGCAGCTCTCGGGCACAAACCCGTCATAATCCGTAGGCTTGCGCCCCAGATTCTGATCCAGCAACAGGTCGCAATCATGCGGGCGGTCGGCGAGGTCGTCCAGAACCATCAGCCGCGTGCCCTCTGGCCGGGCCACCCGCTGCCAGCGGGCATCGAAGGCGTAATGATCAAGGATCAGCCAATCGGGGCGCAGCTCTTCCAGTATCGTGCGGGTTTCGCGCGCATCATCCTGCCATTCGACCCCGGCCCAATCGGCATGATCGGGCGGACCTTCGGGCACGGGGCCGGTGGGCGCGGACAGGCAGGTCGTGGCAAACCCTTCTGCGGCCACGCGCGCTTCCATGTCACCGGGGAAACTGCGCAGGATGAAATGACAGGCGGCCCCGGCGTCGCGCAAGGCCCGCGCCAGCGTCAGACACCGCATGACATGACCGGTGCCGATCTGGATGGACGCATCTACCCGGAACGCAACCTTCATGCCCGGTCCTCGGCTTGCAGCGCGCGCATCATCCATTCGGCGCGGGTCCAGTCCTCGGGCATGTCGATATCCTGCACACGGTGGCGGGGAAGCGGCAAACCCTGCGCGCCTACCTCGAACACGCCGCGCGCGCTGGCCCATGTCGCGGCCTTGGCCCAGTAGAACTGGCCGGCATCGTGCCACGCCTCGGGCAGGTCTTGCGAGCGGGTGTGCATCTGGGCGGGGTCGATCATCTGGACCGCGCCGTCCGCATCCCGAAGCAAGGCGCGCTGGATGGGAAAGGCGTAGCTGGTCACGCTGACAACAAAGGCCGCGCCAGTTTCGGCAAGCTGCGCCTGCCCCGCGCGCAGATCTTCAGCCCGCACGAAGGGCGCTGTGGCATAGAGGCAACAGACAGGCATATCATCACTCAAGCCCAGCGCGCGTACGGCATGCGCAATCACCGGCAATGTGCCTGTCAGATCATCGGCCAGCGACGGGTCACGGCGAAACGGCACCTCGGCGCCATGCGCCTCGGCCACGGCGGCGATCTCGTCATCCTCGGTCGAGACGACGATCCGGTCAAAGCATCCCGTCGAATGTGCCGCCGTGATCGACCACGCGATCATCGGTTTGCCCAGAAAGGGGCGGATATTCTTGCGCCAGATGCGCTTGGACCCGCCGCGTGCCGGGATGATGCAAACGCTCATGCCGCCAGATGACGGGACAGCGCCGCCACGACCTGCGCCTGATCGCCATCGTTCAGACCCGCGTAAAGCGGGATGGAAATGGCGCGCGCGTAGTAATCCTCTGCCACAGGGCAATCACCCGGACCGAAGCCCAAGCCACGATAATAAGGTTGCAGATGCACGGGGATGTAATGCAGGTTCACCCCGATCCCGTCCGCGCGCAACCCTTCGAACACCGCGCGGTGGCGCGTGGCATCGTGCAGGCGGATGACATACAGGTGCCAGCTGGACACAGCACCCGTTAGCCGCCCCGGCAGGTCCAGCGCCATGCCTGCCAGCGCCACGTCATAGGCATCGGCCAGCGCGCGGCGGCGGGCGATGAACACGTCCAGCTGGTCCAACTGGCTTAGCCCCAGCGCGGCCTGCATATCCGTCATGCGGTAGTTCCAGCCCAGTTCCAATTGCTGATAATACCATGGGCCATCCGCGACGTGGGTCATCAAGGCGGGGTCGCGCGTAATACCGTGACTGCGCAAGCGCTCCATGCGTGCGGCAAGCCCTGCGTCATTGGTGAGCGCCATGCCCCCTTCGGCGCTCGTGATGATCTTGACCGGGTGAAAGCTGAACACGGTAATCTCGGAATGCGCGCAATTGCCCACCGGCGCGCCAAGGTAATCCGCACCGATGGAATGGCTCGCATCCTCTATCACGCGCACACCATGGGCACGGGCAAGCGCACTGATCCGCGCCATATCGGGTGACTGGCCACACATATGCACCGCCACCAGCACTTTGGGCAGGCGGCCTGCGCTGGCGGCCATGTCCAGCTTGTTGGCCAATTTGTCGGCGCAGATATTGAAGGTTTCAGAGTCGATATCAACGAAATCGACATCCGCCCCACAATACCGCCCGCAATTGGCCGACGCGACGAAGGTATTGGGCGAGGTCCAGAGCAGATCACCCGGTCCAAGGTCGAGAGCGGCGCAGGCGATATGCAGCGCAGATGTGGCCGAATTGACCGCAATGCCATAGGCCGCGCCCACCCGTTTGGATACCGCAGCTTCAAATTGCGGAACAACAGGGCCTTGCGTCAAGTAATCCGAGCGCAGCACCCGTTCCACCGCGTCAATATCGGCCTGCGAAATATCCTGCCGACCGTAAGGGATCATCAGAGAGCCCCGATCTTGTCGCGGTTGGCGGCGATCCAATTGGCCAGCGCTTCCGGTGGCAGCCATTCGGGGTTCTTGTCGCTGGTATAGCTGAAATCCTCAGCCACCTTCGCCCCGTCCTTGATGCGCGCAGGATCGTCCGACCATTGGTTGATAGCGGGCAAAATCTTGAAATGTTCGGCATATTCGTAGGTATAGGGCGCGTCTTCGACGCCAATCATCTGCTCGTGCAGCTTTTCTCCGGGGCGAATGCCGACCACGTCATGCGCGGCATCCGGCGCAACCACATGGGCTATGTCGGTGATGGTCATAGAGGGGATTTTCTTTACGTAAATCTCGCCGCCGATCATGTCCTCAAACGCGTGCCAGACCAGTTCCACCCCCTGTTCCAGAGAGATCATGAACCGTGTCATGCGTGGATCGGTAATCGGCAGCCGACCAGTATCCGCGACCGACTGGAAGAACGGGATGACCGACCCGCGCGAGCCCATGACATTGCCGTAGCGCACCACGGAAAACCGCGTGCCATGTTCGCCCGCATAGGCATTGCCCGCCACGAACAGCTTGTCCGACGCGAGTTTCGATGCGCCATAAAGGTTGATGGGCGAGGACGCCTTGTCGGTGGACAGCGCGACCACACCCTTCACGCCCTTGTCGATGGCTGCATCGATTACGTTCATCGCGCCATTCACATTGGTCTTGATGCATTCGAAAGGGTTGTATTCCGCCGTCGGCACGATCTTGGTCGCGGCAGCGTGGACAACATAATCCACCCCGTCGAACGCGCGATACAGACGCTCGCGGTCGCGGACATCGCCGATGAAGAACCGCACGCGCGGATCGTCGCCGTAAAGCTTGGCCATGTCCCATTGCTTCATCTCATCACGCGAAAAGACGATCAGCTTTTTCGGGCTGAACCGTTCCAAGGTCATGGGCACGAAGCAATGGCCGAAAGACCCGGTTCCACCAGTAACAAGTATGGTCGAGTTGCACAGCATCGCAGACCGTCTTTCGTTCGAGTCCCGGACTGGCCGCAGACACAAGGCATCTGCCCCGGAGAGGGCGTCTGGTTCGGGTGTTACCCGCGCAACACCGATTTTTCAACATTTTCACGCGCGGGGCCAGACTCTGGCGCAAAGGTTGGCGCAACATGCCCCTGAAGTAGCCCAAGCAATTGCCCGGCGCAGCGCGTGGCATTCTCCCGCGGGTCGGTCTCGGGGGCGACCCTCAGGTAATGGCGGTTGGTGTAACCGTCATGCATCCGCGCGTTCAAGGCCCCGCAGCGGGCTTCAAGCGCGGCATGATCCCAACGTAGCCCCGCGACATCTTCATAGCTCAGCCCCGGCGCGTAGGGCACCACCCCCGGCAGGCCGCGATACCATGCGCGCCCGAAGGTCAGCGCGGGTTTGCCTTGGCGGATGGCTTCCCACCCGGCGGTGCCGGTGACGCAGGCAACGAACCGCGCCCTCGCGGTCAAAACATGCGTGCTAACATGCGAGGGCAGGAATTGCACCGCCGGAATACGCCGCAACCGGTGAAAGAACATCGGGCCACGGTTATGGCCCATCTGCTTGGGGTTTTCCTTGACCAGAATACGCACACCCTCGGGCAGAATGTCGGCCAAGTGTTCGATCGCCAGCGCCTGATCGGCATAGATGCCGCCCAGCGCGCCGGTCGTCATCTCTGGCTCATATTGCAGGGGGAAATAGACATAGTCGCCGTCCAGATCGACCGCGCCATCCTCATGCTCCAGCAGATGCTCGAAATAGGCCAGATCGCGCTGGTGGAAGAACCCGGCGAACGGATCGCGCCAATCGGGCAGGCCCTCGCGGATGCGGCGCGCGCGCTTCAACAGCCCCAGCAGGTGCCCCGGTGCCAGCACGTTGGCCGGGTCGCGGTAAAGCTGCGATGCGACAATGCGCGCACCCTCGGACAGGGACAGCCGCCCCGCGCGCGTCTTCTCTTGGCCGACGCCTTTCATGTAGAACAATTCCGGCTGCTCGGACTGGTCTATGGAGAAAGGCGGGGCCGCAATCGACGGGAAATATCCCAGATCGTCCAGCGTGCTCATCGACACGAATTTTCCGTCAAACTGCGACTGCGTCAGGACAAGCGTTTTCAACCCCATCGTACGCGCAAGCTGATAGGCGATGGAATCGTAGCCCAGATGCGGGATCTCGAAAAACAGCGCATGGGTTGCGCCGGATTCGATGATCTGGCGGGCAAGCGCATCGGCCAGAATATGGAAGTAATCAACATATTCCTGCATATGGCGGATCGGGTGCGGGCGTATGTCATTGATCGTATCGCGCCGCTCCATATGGGCGACGAATTCCATCATCGCGCGGCCATAATCGGGCGACTGAAACAGCGCCATCGCCGCGCCCGCATGAAAATCGGCCTGCATCAGATGCCCGCGCCGCCCGGCCTTGCGGGTCATGCGCGACAGGGATGTGCCTTTGAAATCCGCATCCGTCCCACCAATGTGCAGCACAAGCTGAACCGCGTCGCCCGCCTGTTCGGTCAAAGCTTTCAGGATCGGCGCGTTGGACTTGGCCATTGCCACGCAAAAAAGCTTTATCGTCATATCACACGCGCTCTTACTGGATATAGTTTCGTAACCAAACAGGCACCAAACTTCAAGCCGCGCCCTTGCCCTGGGCAAAGGCGCGGAGGATTATGCCTAGAAATCATAGAAGGGCCGCAGGATGGAGCAACTTGACCAAGACGCAGGCGCACGGATGCACGATTGGGCGCGCGATCTTTGGCCCATCTGCCGGTCCATCACCGGGCCGGGTATTCGCCAGACGCTTGATTGGCTTGAGACGCGCCTGCCGGGTTTGCAGCGTCACCGCTTTGCCACCGGCGAGAAGGTCTTCGACTGGACGGTGCCGCAGGAATGGACCATCCGCGACGCCTGGATCGAGCATGAAAGCGGGCAGCGTTTTGCCGAATTCAACCGCAACACCCTGCATGTCATGGGCTATTCCGGCCCGATAGATGCCGAACTGGACCGCGCGGACCTTCTGTCGCTGATCTACACCCAAGCAGACCAGCCCGATGTCATCCCCTATGTGACCAGCTATTATACGCCGCGCGTCGGGTTCTGCATGGCCGACGCTCAGAAACAAACGCTGCCAAAGGGGCGCTACCGCGCGGTCATCGACAGCACCCTGGCCGATGGCGAACTGGTCCTGGGCGACCTGCTGATCCCCGGCGACAGCCCGCAAGAGGTGCTGTTCTCGACCTATATCTGCCACCCGTCCATGGCCAATAACGAGCTATCCGGCCCGGTTCTGGCAACCGCCTTGGCCGAGTATATCCGCGCCCTGCCCCGGCGACGCATGTCCTACCGCTTCTTGTTTTTGGCCGAAACGATTGGCGCGGTGGCCTATCTGTCGCGCCATCTGGACCATTTGAAAGCCCATGTGCAGGCCGGGTTCGTGCTGTCTTGCGTGGGCGATGAGCGCGCCTTCAGCCATGTGGAATCGCGCTACGGCACAACCCTGGCAGACAAGGCACTGGCCGCCGCCCTGCACGGGCGCGACAGTGCCAAACGCTACAGCTTTCTGGAGCGCGGCTCGGATGAGCGGCAGTTTTGCGCGCCGGGGGTCGATCTGCCGGTCGCCGGTTTTTGCCGCAGCAAATACGGCACCTACCCCGAATACCACACCAGCGCCGATGATCTGACGCTGGTTACGCCGACCGGCTTGGGCGAAAGCCATGCCGCGATGCGCAGTATTGTAGATGCATTTGAACTGCCCCCTGCGCCACATGTGACAGTTCTGGCAGAACCGCAACTAGGCAAGCGCGGGCTATACCCCACGCTCAGCCAGAAACAAGCCATCCACCCCGCGCGGTTTCGCATGAATGTGATCGCCTATTGCGATGGCACCAACAGCGTGTTCGACATTTGCGCCCGGATCGGGGCGAACTTGTCGGACGTGGTGGCCGAATTGCGCGTGTTGCACGCACATGGGCTGATCGCCTAGCCCTGCACCAACGATACCCGGTAATAGGCACGCAGATCGCCCCCGAAGCTAAGCTTGAAATAGCCGCGTTTGGGGCTGTTCACGCCTTCCAGATCAGCCTCTGCCACGCCCTCTTGCGCCAAGGCTTGCAGGGCGTGAAACAGCGCCATCGACCCGCAATGATCGTTGCGCAATTCGGGTTCATTCGCACCATACAGGTAATAAGCGCGTTTGGCGTCCAACCCGAAGACGACAATGCTGCCCAGATCGCCCTCGGGCGTCAGCGCGGCGAATATCCGCAAACGTCCTTCGCCCGCCAGACGGGTGCAGACGCGGCGCAGGAAATCGGCCTCTCCCGCCGCCATCTCCAGCCCCTGCCGCGCGAAGGTTCGGGCATACAGGTCAAGAAACACGTCGATATCGGTGCTGGCCAGCACCGTGATCCCGCTGTCGCGCGCGTAGCGCAAGGCCTGGCGGCGCGACTTGTTGCAGCCTTGGTAAAGCGCGGTCTGCTCCATCTCGGTGGCTTCGGGCGTCAGCGGCAAATAGCTGGTGTAGCGTAGGTCCAGCACCGGTTTCGGCCCGTCACCGCCGTAATTGTGCCACAGCACCGGGCGCAGATCGGCCAAGGCAGGCGCAGTGGCAAACCGCAGCTCTGTATACCGCTCGGCCAGTCCGGCGAAACAGGCGGCGGTGGTGCGGAACTGCTCGGCCAAGGCCTGCGCCGGGTTCTGCCGCGCGGCAGGCGACGCGGTCATGATCCCGCCATGGATGATATGCGGCGCAAGCACGGTGCGGCGCGGATCGGTCGGATCCTCGGCCAAAGCCACCGCGCCCGCAAACTGGTTGCCCTTGTGGCACAGCCACAGGGCCGGGGTGGCGTCCATCTCCTCGACAAAGGCGCTGAGGCTGAAAATTGTGCCCTCTGGTGCGGCCTCGACCACCCGGTCCCAAGCGGCTCCGGGCTCTGTCCGGTCCAGCCGGTATTTGGACAGGTCCATGAAACCGGGCACATAGAACGTACTTGTCGCAATGTCGGCCATATGCTAAGCGCCTTCCGTCGCAACGAAAACAGGTGCCTCATGCAGAGTTACGACCCGATCTGGGACGAAATATATGAGGCGGGCGACCAACTCAACCGCTATCCGTTTTCGTCAGTAGTGACATTCCTGTATCGCCATGCTCCCCGCGACCGCGCCCGCTCCGACATCCGCATTCTGGAAATCGGCTGCGGGGCGGGTAACAACCTGTGGTTCGCCGCCCGCGAAGGGTTCGACGTGACGGGGCTGGATGGCAGCGAGGCCGCGCTGGAATTCGCGCGCAAGCGGTTTGCGGAGGAGGGGTTGCAGGGCGAATTCGTCACCGGCGATTTCACCGATCTTCCATTTGACGCTGACAGCTTCGACATCGTGCTGGAACGTGGGGCCGTTTCCATGGCGCCCACCCGTGCCGCCCACAAAGCGATCGAGGAAGCCGCCCGCGTGCTGCGCCCCGGCGGATTGATGTATGCCGAGATTTACTCCGACCGCGCCACCACGCTCGGACGCGAAGGCGAGGACGGGGTGCTTCTGGACACCGAAGGGCCTTTTTCTGGCGTTGGTCAAATAGCACTATATGGCATGCGTGGTATAGCTGACCTGTTTAAACCTCATTTGGAAATAATAAATCTTTCTCATCAAGAAACAATTCAAACAGAGCCAAAACCTGTGCAAATATTTGCGAACTGGAATATTATCTGCAAAAAGGCGGATTGATGAGAAAACGAGAGGTTATTATTCTTGGTTCAGGGTTCCGTGGCTTAGCAGCTGCTTTTTTTCTTTCTTCAAAAGGTGCGAATGTCGTAGTTCTCGAAAAAGCTCCTCAATTTGGTGGTGTACTTTCTGGAAAGATATGGGAAGGTTTTCATTTAGATTATGGATGTCATCTATTCGACAATAATAGAAAAGACATCACCGACTTTTATCTTGAAATGGTTGAAGATGATGATTTTTTCGTTGACACCCCTGTTCAATACTCATCAGTCTTAAATGGACGGGTGACGCATGGGCTTGCCATTCCAGACCTGTCATTGCTGCCTAAACCTCTTGTTTCGCAGGCCTTGCTTGAATTACTAGAGATGGTTACGTCAAACTCAGCTAAAAGCAGTCAAACTACACTCTTTGAAGTTCTTGTTAACAGATTTGGTGATACAGCGTCGCAGCTACTAGCACCAAGCATAGAAAAAGTGTACGGAAATCCCTCGAAAGATCTCTGCCGATCAGCGTTGAATCAAGGCCTGTTTAAGCGTGTGAAGCTTCTGCCAGACGACATCGGCAACCTTTTAAAAATTATGCCGCCCTTAGACGAAAGGATCGCGGTCAAAGCTGATAGTAACCTTAATTCGCCATACCCAAACTCAAGCCCGAAATTTGGTCGGAACTTTTATCCAGCAAAACACGGCATGAGCGGCTTTGTACGAAGAGCCGTTGATGTTCTGAAAAGTCGTGGAGTATCTTTCTTTTCTAGCACGGGTGATATGGAATTAGAGTTTCGGGACAAGAACATAAACGTCAAGTGTCAGAATATTGGCCATTTTAGCTGTGATAATATTGTTTCAACCCTTAGCCCGAGTGATACTGAAACGCAAATATTAGCATCAAGAAGACTTTGTGACAAAATATGTCCGATTCCAATGACGCTGCTTTACTTTAAGGTCAACTCGCATGACGTATCATCAGTCACCTATTCTCATAATTTCGATATAGAGAGTATTGCATTCCGGATATCAAACGCAGGAAGTTATGGAAATCAGTATGACAGGGAAGGACAAACCTATATTTGCATTGAATGTCCAACTAATCTTACAGAGGTTGTGTGGGAAAATCCTTCGTCGAAGGTGACGGAAATTTGGCAAGCTGTAATTTCGTCTGGTGCGGTTAAAACTGGTGCGATGTATGATAATTTTTTAATATTGCAGACACCACGATCTTACAGCGTTCCTCTCAGAGGATATGAAGCGCTAGAGAATCAAGTTTTTGACTTACTGTCAACACATTACCCCCGGCTGATAAATCTTTCGTCGCTTTCTTTTTCGAAAAATGAAATTGTCTCGGATGTTGTCTCTAAATTAGAGATTTTGTAACTTTGCCATAAAAATAGGGGTCGCTTCGCGCGTTTTGTGTGGGTCAAGAGGTGTTGGCCTGTTCGGGCTGGTACCAGATGTTGGGGTTACGACGTGAGGCGCGTCTGGCGTGGAGACCGCGAATATCGCAGCGCCTGACGCGCCGGATCTGTTGGCCTACGCTACGTTCCAAGGCAGAATATGGCTTCCTGAGCCCAGCAGATGCGGAGGAACCATGGGGCCCAAGACGAGCTTGTTCACGATAGCGCTTGGCCTGTAATATGATCTTTCCGCGCCGTAGGCATAAGCATAAGCATAGGCATAGGCATAGGCATAGGCATAGGCATAGGCATAGGCATAGGCATAGGAGCTGGGTGACGGCTTGACAACGGAACGCGAAGACTATTTTTAACATAGCAATCATATGGATTCGCTAGCTTTTTTGCTTCGCTTTTCTTGGCAGCGCTAGTGGGAACGACATTTGCGCTTGCGTCGTGCATAGTTTTTAGAAATTTTTTGCTGCAGTTCTGGTCTATTAGGTTTGAGTATGCACTGTTTTTATTTTCTTAAGCGTGCTCGCGTTTGTGCGGCGCTTATATTTTGATTAACCTTCGAATACCAAGAAAACAGAAAGTACGGCCTGACCCTTCAAGTGTTTTTATGGTTCATGTGCAGCCACTTTCACGCAAAGCCAGCCTGATGACATGAATATGCTATGCTGAAAGGTCATGCGGCCCATTAGGGGAGTTGTCGCATAGTCTGAAGCAGAAAGTGTATGCTGAGGCGGGCGAGCAATACTTAAAGTGACTCCTTGCGCGAAAGGACAAAATATAAATCGAAAGATAGATGTTAAACTTGTGCCAAGCGTTTATTTAGATGCGAAGATCAAGGGGCATCACAATGAAAACAAATGGTTTTTTCATGCGGACGCAAACCGCGACCTTTCTATCTGCATCTATGTTGTTGGCAGCCTGCTTGGAAGCGCCAGTAAGCGAGATGTTGTGCTGGAACCAGCGCGGGCAGTACTATTGCATGCCCATGCAAGCAGTGCGCGCAGGCGGGGCAAATGTTCCTGCCAGCTCTGGCGGCACCATTTACACGGCCCCACCGCCGGGCGCGACAGTCGTTGCTCCGCCGACAGCCTCGGCATCGGCCTCCAACGGGAATACAACCGCCACAGCAGGATCAGGCGGTTCGAATTCGGCTTGGGGGGCATCGGCCTCTGCGGTCGATGGAAACACAACGGCCACCTCAGGCGCTGGCGCGGCTTCTGCAAGTGACGGAAGCGTGACTGCCGCATCGGGCGGTAGCGCTGCTGCGGCGAGCAATGGGAGCGTTGCGGCTACCGGGGGCGGTGGAGCTGCCGCAGCCAGTGATGGCTCCGCAACCGTCACCAGCGGTGGTGCGGGCTCCAGCGCGAGCCACGAGCACAGTGACGGCGCGACAAGCACCAATGGTGGATCTGCCGCATCCGCAAGTTCCGGATCGGCAACTGCTGCCAGTTCTTTTGCTGCAGCCGCGGCGAGTAACGGAAGCGTCGCCGTATCAGGAGTGGGCGGAGCTGCCGCCGCCAGTAATGGCTCTGTCACTGCGGTGAGTGACTAAGGCCAGCTGCCGACAGGAGGCTCAAGCCATGCTTTTGAAGCAAACTTACCGTGGCCAAAAGCTGGTCACGCTGGTTGTTATGTCGTTCATCTTTATTGGCGGCAATTCAGGTATTTCTGACGCTCAGAATGTCTCGGGGCCGGGTCAGTCCTGGTCGGCCACCTGGGGGTTCTCATCACCCTCAGACAGATCTCTGAGACTTCAGGCGGCTCAGGCTATTCGCAATGCTGAGCGTGGGTCAGACCCCACGACGATAGTGAACAACTACAATGACAATCGTTCGAATTACCAAGAGGTTGTAACCGAAAGTGGGACGTTGGGCGCTATAGATTTCCAAATTGGGGATGAAATTGGGCAGAACACCAATGCTGTCGGTGCCATGAATACGGGAAGTACTGAGATAAGTATTACCGGAGACGGCAATCTGGTCGATGCGATCAATAGCGCCGACTCTAACGGTTGTGTCGACGGAAGTGTCCTGAACGAGACCTTATCATTGCTCGGCGCGCTTGAGCAGGGCAACGGGTTCGATGTTCAACTTGGGAACAGCCCAAACAGCGCTTGTGATTAACAGCACAAGATACTCAAACATGCCAGTCGCTGTTAGACCGAGCGGCCGAAAATACTCGAATTGAGGGTACTTATGCGTTCTTATTTGGCCAGCTTCATTATTGGAGTCTCGGCCCTTTCAATCTCGTCTTGCGGAATAATCGGATCGGCCATGACACCGGCGACCCGCAATGTAGCTTTGCCGGATGGTCCGCCGGTTGAGGAGATTATTACCAACTTCGACGAGGCGCTGGTTTGTTTGCGGGGGCACATTCCGGAGGAGATTACTTTTGGGGCTGGGCAGGTCGTCGATGCGACCGGCCGTGAAAGCTATGCAGAGGGCAGCACTGGGCGTTTTGTCAGCCAAGGTGCGGCAGAAATGGTGCAATCTGCCATGTTCCGGGCCGGGGCATCGGTCGTTAATCGTCGCGATCCGCAAATTCTGGTCACGGAAACCCAATGGGGCATACGCGACATTCAGCGTCAGATACCGGTGAACTTCTTTATTTCGGGCAGCATAAACAGCCTAGACTTTATTCCGGGCGGCGGCGGTTCGGTAGAGATTGGCGGTGTCGGACCACGTTATCGTCAAAGTCGTATCTTGATTGGTCTTGACCTGTCATTGACGGATGCATTCACGGGACGGATTCTTGCCTCTGTACCATTACAGCGGCAAATTTTCTCGCGGGAGGTTGGTTTTAGCGCGGGCCGCTTCTTTGGGGATACGCTTCTTAGTCTGGATGCGGGTGGACAAGAAAGGGAAGCGGTGCATTTCGTGCTGCGCCAGATGCTCAATCTCGCGACCTTCGAGTTATTGGGCCAATTGGTCCCTGAAAATCAGTATCGCGAATGTCGTGTACTAATCGAACCGTTCACAGGACGGATTGAAACTCAGCGGAGTGCGACCGATAATTTCATTCGATCAGCTATGTCCACTGCGTCAGAGGGCGGCGCTCAGACACAGGCCGGCGCGCCTGCCGCGCAGCCCAGAGCTGCAGTTTCTGCAGGGCAACCTTCTGCCGATGAGACCAGAATCGCAGCGGCGGCTTCGGTCGATGGACAGATAAAAGCGCTTGTGGACCGTGCGACCATAGCTGCGGTGCGCGCGATCTCTGCCGCCGCAGAAGCGAAAGGGTCCGACAGCTCCAATCGGGCTGCAAAGACGGCAGAGGCCGTGCAGCTTGCGCGTGCGGCCGTGCAAATATTGCAGCGTGCGGCAGAGTTGGGCCTGAGCGGCGCGGAGGGGGATGCCGCCGCAGTCGTGGTGCAGCGCGCCATGGAAGATGCGATGGGTGTTTACGCGGAGATTCAGGCCGAAACACCGCAATCGCCGGCGCTTGAAGAACCGTTGGAGCAGGCTGTGCCACCAGATGACGCGTCACCGTCCGGTCCGCCGCCACATGCCAATGCCATACCCGGCGGGCCAGGAGCGTTGACGCAACCCTCACCAATGATCGCGCCATCGCTTGATGGCGCCAATGGATCACAAGACACGGAGCTTCTCTTTGGCAGCCCGTAGAACAGAATTTGCCGCCGTACCCCCATGCGGAGGCAGATAGGAAACCAGCCCTTCCGGGGCGGTTTCCGAAGAACGGGGCCCTGAAAACCCTCGAAACATATCTGACAGCTGCAGGGAGGCTGTCAAAACAGGAAAGAGAACGCTTATGAAAAAGCTTCTTGTTACGACGTCTGCAATGGCAATGTTGGCCATGTCGGGCGCTGCATTCGCTCAGGATGCCGATTTCACCTTGGTCGACGACAATGCGAACGTCGATTCAGGTGCAAGCCTGTTGTCTCAGGTATTGTCCGATGCATCGGCGATTCAGATTAACATGCTGAACGCAGCGGAAAACCTGGCCAACCTTGATGGATCCATCAACGTGCTGGAATCCGCGAATGTTGACCTGCTGTTGCAGGAACTGACCTCGACAGTAAGCTTCGGCGGCGGCGAGCAGCTCTACACGTGGGAACTTCCCGACGGGACCGTGCTGACCGGCACGCAAACCGAATACGAAACCTCGATCGCAACCCAGACTGTGAGCTGGACCGATGAAGGGACAACATTCTATGGCACCGTCGCAGAGTATGACGCGGCGGTCGCTGCAGATGATGAAGAAACTCCTTCGGTGAGCAGTGCAACAGACGTCGTTGCAGACCTGGTTGAAGTCAACGATGCAGAAGACACCTTTGCGGGTCTGTTGAAAGGCGTGTCGCAGACCGTCGACGGCACCACCGCGATCGACTTCTTCGATGCCGCAACCACGGTTGACGCGCTGCAAACCGACGTTAAGAACCTGACCACCACGGTCATCGGTGCGCTGAACACCGGTATCATTGGTCAGAACGATGGTACTGGCAGCATCGCCGGCAATATTCTGACCATGGCCAACATGGAACTGGAATCGGTCGCGCAAACCACCGGCTCTCTGGCACAATCTGCCAACTACTTCGAGCCGGGCAACCTGCAGCTGGCAAACATCGCCACCAACATGGCGACCGTTGTCGACGCAAGCGTGAACATCGACCAGCTGATGGCCAATGTCGACACTGTCGAAACCACGCTCATCGGTGCTTTGAACACGGGCGACATTGCTGCCAGCGTGAACCAGAACGCGTCGAACCTGACGCAGGCGCTTGTCGGTCAGTAAGGCATTACAAAGCCAAGGCACATTTCTATCACGTGTCCTTTCATGGGCGGCAAATCGCCCATGAATCCTTTCGCGCCCTTCAGGATTCCGCCATGGGTCATGCACCTAAATCATTGCGCATACGATCATGCATTTGCGCGTTTCTACTGGTTGGGTTTTCAGGCAGCGCGAGCGCGCAGGAATTCGATAGCGTTGTCGCACTGACATTGAACAACAGTCAGAACCTGACAAACGCACTTAAAGACGTCACCAGGAACAAAACGCTCACCGTGAACGATATCAAGATGCAGGCTGGATCGCCCCGACAGAACGCGTTCGGCGGTTCGGATCAATCCATGCCCGCTACGGCAAGCATTGGGCCGAAAGTGTTGGGTGTGGCGCCGGCACCCAGTGCAGCGGATGTGTCCCGAGTTCCAAGCGGGCCTTCCGTTCCAGCCATTCGGCGCCCCAGTCAGCTTCAGCTGACATTCGACTCGGACATCACCGCCGATCTGCCGGAGTCCACGTCGCCTATCGCACCGCTCGTCGCCGGACAATTGGACACAGCCGAGAATTTGATTCCATTTCAGATCGGTGCGCCTGAGTCAAAGTGACAGTCGCGGGTAGTGCAGGTCTGGTAAGCTGATCGCGGCGGTCTTGGCGCAAGGCCATGAACTAGGGTTTTGGGAACGTACATGAAGAAATCGATTGCCGTTTGTTTGATCAGCGCCATGACCGCTTACCCCGCGATGGCGGAGGGACTGTTGCAAGAGGTGCTGCAAAGTGCAGAGAGCTTCGACGCGCTTTTCCTGAACAGCGCAGAAAATTCCGCCCTACTGGATGGTGGCGTTACCATTGTCATACAGACACCGACGACCGCCGGTGTGCCTGCGATTACTGACCTTGATGCGGGCTTCGTGACAGACGGCGTAAATGCCAGCCAATCCCCCGACGTCAGTATCACTGATGTAAGCACGGGCGTCACAGGCGTAATTCAGACTGGTTCCATCGATGTAGCCGTCCAACAATCATCTTTGCTTGTCGTGCCAGGCATGCTCGCTTCGCCACGCGGCACGTCGACTGGCTGGATCAGCACAACTCCTGACCGGTCAGTGATCGCGTCCGTTCCTTTGGCCATCGGACAAGCCGCTATGTCAAACACATCTGCCACACCGCTGCCGATGGTCATGCAACCAAACGGCCCATTGATCGTTTCAAATGCCAGCCAAAACACCGGGAATGTTTACGGCGGGGTGTCCGCCTCGGGCAACATGGGATCTGTAGAGATAAATGATATTTCAACTAATGCCATGGGTGTGCAGTCGGCATCTTCGATCTCGATCATGATAAATAATAACTAAGTCAATCCACAGAAATAGCTTCACCCGATGCCCATTCCTTTGAAGGTGAGGATCATGGATGACGACCTGCGAAGCATGACATGCACCTTTCTCACGGAAGTCTTCAGTTTTGCCGGTCACCCAACAAAAACAACTGCATAATGCGGCCACTAGCGTTCAGCTTTCGAGACGGAATCATGCTTGGTCCCAAGATCGATGGCCCCGATCTTGCTGCTGCAAACCTTGATTTCCAACGCTTGCTTTGTGACCAAAAAGGCCACGCTGACTAGCAGCGTGGCCAGGTAACGTGCTAAGGGCATCAATACAGGCACATATTGTATAGCACTCACTACTAGTTACTATATATATACACCTTGTAAAAGTTTTCTTTCGTTTCAATTGAGTAACTATTGAAACTCGTAAATCTAACGACCGGACGCGCATGAATTTTTGTAACCCTCATTTCTGGCAAAGCGAGACAACACTCTGAAAAACCGGTCAAAGTAGAGGAAAATCAAAAACTGCTGGACCAAGTTCGGCACCAACGAACGACAAGGTGAACGCGCATGAAGGCGCGCCACCTAAGAGTGTAATTTATAACTTTCGATTATTCGCACCAATGCTGAAAACTTGATATCGGTAAAAAAAACATGGTGTGTTATGAATCTATATTCGATTTTCTTTGAGCGTCGCGCATCAGAAAAAGCCGTCTCGAAAAACACCGATCTTTCGAAACACATAAATCTGAGCCATGATATTCTGTCTGGAAGTGTTCAGAAACTCATTCCTGTCAGCAATCGTAGGAATAGCATTTGCCATTTACTGGGCGAAGATTTCGATGGGTATAAGGTACTGATTGTGGCTCCGGAGTCCTCTGCCTTGCGTGATCATGATTTCTGGTTGCAGCAGTGCACAAAAAGACTTGAGATCGTCAGTTCCTTCGAACTGGTGCAAACGAGAGCGGTTCAAGGTGGGTCTGAATGGATTTGGGTGTTAGATGCAGCCGTATTTACCGATATGGAAGAAGCGGTTGATGCTCTGTTAGAAATACGCACCAGATTTCCAAAACCCACAATAGTGCTTTGCTCAACTGAATTTGGCGTTCACGATCTTACTTGCGCGCGCGCACGGGTCGTTGACGCCAGTATCCGGCTGCCAGTATCACGCCCGGAATTGGCTTTGGCTCTGAGCGCATCGGTGAGCAACCACGAGTACATCGTAAATCGTAGATTGATCTGAATTGTGAAATGACTCACCTGATCGAAATATCCCAGCACAATTAGCATTCTGGGACCAACCAAACCGTCTCTTTTCCTTGGGGTATCGTTCATGAAAAAGCTGATCTCGTCCTGTTCGCTTGCGACAGCTATTCTTTTGACCTTGATGACTCCAGGGTTTTCACATGATCGAACGGTTTTGTCGCTAGATCATGTCGTGTATCTTTCTGAGCGCATTGATCGCCATGACAAAGACCTCGTTCGTTCCATTCAGCGCAGCCTCCGCGCGCATGGTCTTTATCACGGCGCCATTGATGGTCTGGCCGGTCCAAAGACTGTTCGCGGTCTCAACAATGCGAAAAAACTCTTGTCGCCTTGGATCGTTCCGGTCATTCGAATGGACTTAGACGGCATATGGAGGCCTGGCCAACAGCCATACAAGAGGGTTTATCGGATTCCATCTGGGTCTTATCCTCATATTGGCTATCCGATCCAGTCCCCATCCGCTCCATGGCAACTTCCGTATCCAGGGATTTCATACAATTAGGGGCAGCTAAATATTTTCGCATATTCCACCGTTCAGAGTCGATTTTGTGTTTAGAAGCCGGCAGGAATCGGATAGAAGAAGTTTGGGGTTCTTAGAGCGTGTCTCTGCTGGTCAGATGCAGGATCCCCATAAGGCTTGTCCTGTGATTCCGTGTCTTTGAGGCAGATATGGGGGTTCAAGATGGGCAAACCGCATCCTGTTGAGTTGCGTGACCGTGCGGTGCGGCTTGTCGAATAGGGCAGCACGCATACCTATGCGGCACGGCGGCTGTGCGTTTCGATCAAGTTCGTCAACGACATGATGCGTCTGAAGCGCGAGACCGGCTCGCTTGCGCCGAAACCTCAAGGCAATCCCGGGCTCGGCAAACTGACCGATGTAAAGGGCTGGGTGGAGCGCCGGATCGCGGCAAGGCCCGATCTGACGATTGACGAACTGACCGTGGAACTGGCGGCGGAGCACGGAGTAAAGGTGCATCGCTCGTCGGTCGGTCGACTGTTGCTCAGGCTCGGGCTGTCACACAAAAAAAGATCTGCAAGCGCTTGAACAGAAGCGCCAGGACGTGGCCGACCTGCGCCGCATCTGGATAAGCAAGCGCCAACCCTTCATGGCCAGGCATCTGGAAAGACTGGCATTTATTGACGAAACATCGCTCAAGACCAACATGGCCAAGACCACCGGCTGGGCTCCGCGCGGACAGCGCTTGCTCGATCACGCGCCGTTCGGGCACTGGCGCACCCAAACCTTCATCGGTGCCCTGCGTCACGACCGCCTCGATGCCCCGTGGGTGATCGATGGAGCAATGAACGGCGAGATGTTCGACCTCTATGTCGAGACCCAGCTGCTGCCGACCCTGCGTCCCGGCGACGTGATCATCCTCGACAACTTGCCGAGCCACAAGACCCCCGGCGCGGCCAAAGCCATGCGCGACATCGGTGCGTGGTTCCTCTGCCTGCCGCCTTACAGCCCCGACCTCAACCCGATCGAATGGCCTTCTCAAAGCTCAAGGCGCTGATCCGAAAGGCCGCAGCCCGAACCTATAATGACCTTTGGCAAGCCGCCGGTCGTCCTTGTCGTCCCTCATTCATAACGAGAGTCCTTGGGGTTGATAGTCTTCGTTTTGGGCTTGGGCAAGCGCGCCGAGCGCGGAGCCGTCAGATTGCTCAAGCGCTCGGCGCGCTTCAGCGGGTGTTTTGTTGCCCAGCGAGGAATGCGGCCTGACGTGGTTGTAATCATAGCGCCACAGGCCCGGTTTTCGCCGTGCATCGTCTAGGCTGTCGAATATCTCCTCGTTCAGGCATTCGTAGTGCAGGCTGCCGTTGAATGACTCGATGTAGCCCTTCTGCTGCGGCTTGCCCGGATCGATGCAATGCCATGCGACACCGTTCTCGTTGGCCCATTTCGCTTCGCGGACCTTCGGTTCAGGATCGCCTTGCTGGTGAATTCGGTCCCGTTGTCGCTGACGACACAGGCGGGTTTGCCATAGATTGTGACCAGCGCATCCAGTTCCCGCGCCACCCTGGCCCCAGAGATGCTCGTGTCGACAACCAGGCCTAGGTTTTCGCGCCAGCAATCGTCGTTTACCGCCAGAATGCGGAATTTGCGGCAGGCCCCGAACGTGTCGGACAAGAAGTCCAAGGACCAACGCTGGTTTGGCCGCAGCGGCACTGGCATTGGTGTCCGACTGCCGCGCGTCCGCTTATGGCCACGTCTGCGTCGCACCGACAGCCCTTCTTCGCGGTAAATCCGGTAGTAGAGCTTCTTTTCGTTCATCACCATGCCCTTGCGCTCCAGCATGATACCAATGCTCCGATACCCAAACCGACGCCGCTTCTCGGCGATCTTGTTCATTTCCACACGGATTTCCGGGTTATCGGGCGGCCTCTCGCGCCGCACCGTCTTCGGATCAACACCGATCAGGACGCAGGCCCGGCGCTGAGAGATCGGATGATCCTTCATCGCCTGCAGCACTGCCTCCCGCCGTTGCATCGGCGTCGTCAGGCCTTTCCCAGCAAACGCTTCAACTTCGCATTCTCGTCCTCGAGCTGCTTCAGCCGCTTGGCGTCCGACAACTCCATCCCGCCATACTTGGCCTTCAGCTTGTAAAACGAGGCCGGGCTGAGACCGTGCTTGCGGCAAACCTCCGCAGTGGCCATGTCAGCTTCTTGCTCTTTGATCATTCCGATGATCTGCGCTTCGGTGAAACGGCTTTTCCTCATGTCGTCTGCTCCTTCAAAGGTTGGGCAGACTCTACATCAGATTGAGGGAACTTCCGGGGTGCAGGTCAGCGGGCATCCGTCAAGAACGCTTATGAGACGGGCACATCGGAAATGCATCGAACCAGCATCATGTTGGCGGCCAGGCGCTGACCACGGACCGAAGCATGTACCCAAAGGACCTCATTACAGGGCGGTGCGAAGATCAGGTGCCGACGCCGAAAATTCCGCTCTCCTGCTTCGGCGGGATCAGTCCCTTTGTGCAAAATGACTTGACTGGGACAGACCCGTTACCGAAGTCTGGAGCTTAGGTCCAAGGTTTTGAAAATTCGAGTCTCAGGACGGTTTCGCTTTTTCCAGATATGCCTTCATAGCAGGGTGGTAGTCGTCCAATTCTTTTGCGACCACGTCAAACTGCCGCAATCGCGCGTCGTAAGCAGTCACGATTGCGGGCCAAATGACTGGCAAGCCAATCGTTGCCTCAAACGATTTGATCCATGCAAGTGTCACGGCAAACCCGCAATCACCAAGCCATAGGGTGCCGGTGTCCAACGGGTTGGCAGACAACAACAGTGCAAGTGACGACAGATGCTTCGAAATTAGAGCACCGCCGCTGTTCACTGCGTCCGCGTCACGAGTCGCATAAGCGACCTGCGGGTAAATCGCGCGGACTGCTGGTTCAAGGCGCGTGTCATGAAACCGGCTGAATTCGCGTGCCTTGGCGCGCAGCTTGACGGACTGGGGCAGCATCGGCACCTGCGGAAACGCATCGTCCAGATATTCGGCAATAGCTTCGGAATCTGCTAGCATGAACCCGTCATGGACCATGGCTGGAAGGTTGCCAGACGGCACGATCGCTCGATACGCCTCTGATCCATAGCCGCCCGGCGGGAGGAGCTGCTGGAACGGTATCTGCTTGTGACGCAGCATTATGCGCAGCTTCGCGCAATATACAGCAATGGGAACTGAATAGATCGTCAGCATGCCGACCCTCATACCAGAAAATGAAAGGACCAACCGCTTGGGGTTGGACCTTTGATGAAATTTGTAAAACTCAGGCTACTCGGCCAACAACTGCCATTTGACACCAAGTTCATCAAAGAAACCCTGTTCCTGCTTGAGCGTGATCCAAGTGTTGACATAATTGATCCAGACCTGATCGGCCTGTGGCAGGAGCATCGCAATGGGCGTCGGCGAGCGGCCGGCCGCGACTGGGACGATCATCAGTTGGTCATATTGCGCGACCAGTTTATTGGCCTCTACATTTGATGTGATGCTTGCATCTGCACGGCCCGACAGCACTTCCTGAAAATCACGCGCAGGCGCTTCGACAATGCGGTGTGTAGCATCTGGAAAGTACTGCTTGACTTGAGTTTCCTGCGTTGTGCCCAGAGTGGCGGCGACGGATACCCCTTCGAGGTTCAAGTCGTCCCAATCAGAAAACCGATCAGCATTTGTTTTCAAGGTCAACGGCACGGTCGCCAAGGCAAAATAACTGTTAGAATAGCCCGCTGCCTTCGCACGTGCTGGCGACACCGATGCAGACCCCGTGATGTGATATTGTCCCGCCGTTACGCCAGCGACTATCGTTTTCCAGTCAGTGGGCACGAATTCAACTTCGACCCCAAGGTCGACGGCAAGAGCGGTCATCACGTCGATATCGTACCCTTGGTAGCTGTTTGTGGCTACGTTGCGCATAGACATCGGGTTCCAGTCGCCAGTGGTTCCGACTTTCAACACACCGCCTGACAGGATCTCATTCAACGCAGATTGCGCCGAGGCTGGAACGGCACCGGCAGCAAGCACAATCGCAACAGCGATCAGTTTGACGAATTTCATGGCTTTCCCTTATATTGATTTTGTTAGAAATAGCACGCAAGCATGATTTGGAAATGCAAACAGCTTGAAAATTGTTTTTTCGCGCAACCTTCTTTGATGTGCGTGGTTGCTTGGACAAGGACAGAAATGCCCATCATCTCACTGCGGAACGTTTCAAAGAACTTTGGCGACTTTCAAGCGCTGCAGGAAGTGTCTCTCGACGTGGCCTTGGGCGAACGCGTTGTCGTGTGTGGGCCGTCTGGATCGGGCAAATCGACATTGATCCGATGCATCAATCGGCTTGAAGCCCATGACAGCGGCGAGATCGTCATTGACGGAATAACGCTGAGCGACAAACCAGCCAAGCTAGACCGAATCCGTTGCACCGTCGGGATGGTGTTCCAGCAGTTCAACCTGTTTCCGCATCTGAGTGTCATGGAAAACCTGTGTCTTGGGCCACGCCGCGTTCTGGGGTTATCTGCGCAAGACGCGCGGGCGCGGGCGATGAAACATCTCGAAAGGGTGCGCATTCCCGATCAGGCCGATAAACTGCCGCGCCAACTTTCGGGAGGCCAACAGCAGCGGGTTGCGATTGCGCGATCCCTTTGCATGGAGCCGCGCATCCTGTTGTTCGATGAACCGACTTCGGCGCTTGACCCAGAAATGATCTCAGAAGTTCTGGACGTTATGACAGAACTTGCTGACACCGGGATGACGATGATCGTCGTAACCCATGAAATGGGGTTTGCCCGCCGTGTTGCCGACAGGATGGTGTTCATGGACAATGGCGAAATCGTAGAGGTAGGTGCGCCAAAAGACGTGTTCACAGCGCCGAAATCTGAACGGTTCGGCACATTCCTCAAGAAAATCCTGAGCCATTGAAAGCCGATCCCGTGAAACGCTCTTTAGTCCTCGCCCTGCTGGTTTTGCTTTTGTCCGGATGCTCTGGTAATTGGGGGTGGTATGTGGTGAACCCCACGACGCCTTCCGGTTGGACCAACCTGAAGTTCATGGCAAGCGGAGCATACTATACCCTTGGCATGTCGATCACCGCGATTTTGATGTCGGTTGTTGTGGGACTTCTCGTGGCAATTCCGGGTCTGTCCCAAAGACGCAGCTGGCGTTTGTTCAACCGGACGTATGTGGAAATCGTCCGCTCTGTACCGGTCTTGGTGCTGATCTTATGGGTCTATTATGGCTTGCCGGCCCTGTCGGGGATAACCCTGACTGTGTTCTGGGCTGGTGTGCTTGCCTTGGCGCTTAGTGACAGCGCTTTTCAGGCAGAGATTTTCCGTGCCGGAATCCAATCGATCAACAGAGGTCAGTATGAAGCAGCGCAATCCATATCGCTGAACTATCGCGATACGATGAGATATGTGATTTTGCCACAGGCGATCCGCCGCATCCTGCCAGCATTGGGCAATCAGCTTGTCTACATGCTGAAAATGTCGTCTTTGGTGTCCGTTATCGGAATGCAGGAACTGACTCGCAAAGCCAATGAACTGGTTGTATCAGAATACCGCCCACTCGAAATATACACTATTCTGGTTCTGGAATATCTGGTCTTGATCTTAATCGTATCTGCCGGTGTGCGCTGGCTTGAGCGCCGCCTAAATGCACGGGATACCTGATACGAACCGATGACCTTACTTCGGGGGGATTACCGGGCATCGTCCAGCACATACAGTTTTGTTTATGAATAAGATAGGCCTTGTTGCACAAATCGTTTTCGGGCCTGTCTTCCCCTTACCCCGGACGAGTTTATCCCACTGCCCGGTGCGGGGTATGCCAAGAGCTGTGAAGCCGTTTAGAATCGCGGCGCAGATATGGAGTTCCGCAACCTTACGATCGAAGCAACGTGCTGAGAGGCGCTGCCCGAGTAGTTTCACACAATGCATCTTTGTTTCGACGCGGCTCCAGCGGCGGTTTACTGTCAGGTTTCGCCACAGCGCCCGGCCCAAGTACTTTGAGGCTCGCACCGCTTCGTTACGCGCACGCGTTCCTCCCGTGTTTGGCTTCTACAAGCCGACGCTCGTTACTTAGAGTGAGGCAGCCCAAAGACGAAACCACGGTCATGCGGTATCCAACCCGCGTATGAGAGCTTGCTCAACCGTCGTCTCAGTTCCGTCTCCAACCTTGCGCATCCTCATCAAGCTGCGTCCGGTCTCGCCGGTGAAATTACTATGCAACAAGGGCTTGACAGCGATCATGAGAACAGGCCGCTGAAATAGTCTCCAAGCCGGAACGCAGTCCTTTCATGAGGGCTGTGTCGTGCGATCGCGCGGCCGGTCGGCGCGTTCGGCATGACCGTCCGCCTGGGTCAGGTCGCCCTGCACGACAAACCCGTGCCGGTTTTCCATCAGCGCATGTCCGATGAAGCAAAGCATCGCCCCGGTGCCGGGTGATTTCTTGTAGAGCCGCGCACAAGGTCAGTCGTGGACGCATGGGTGGCATTCGAGCGCTTCTCGCCCTTGAAGTCGACCTCGGCATTACGGTGGGGTTTGGTGTTGCGGGGCATCGGGTCGGGCTCGGCTGTGGTCTCGGAAGGCGCAGGCTCAAGCGTGGCATTTGGGGCGGGTGGATCGCCCGGCCCGCGCATCTTCAGCCCCGCCGTTATCGTGCCGAGGGTGAATCATGTTCGCAAACCGCTGTCGAGGCAGCACCATTTCAGCGGCCTGTTAGAATTTTGGTCGCGTCCAAGACCTTGCTAAATTCAAATCAACATTCTCTCACGCGCCACGATGCAGGCATGTGCTCTGTTGCGAGATCCGAGCTTTTGACAGACCGCCCGCATTATCATTTTTACCTGAGCCTCGCTGATTCCGATGTCGCGCCCAATCTCCTTGTTGATAAAGCCATCCGCAGCCAAGCGCAGCACCAACAGCTCGCGATCCGACAATGGGTCGGTTGACGCGTTAGCAGAATTTGCCACATCACCCTGCGTCGGCAAATGGGGTATGAATGTTTGGCCGGCTGCTATGAGCTTTAGTGCAACATCCAAAGCCCTTAGTGGCATAGACTTGGGGATATACCCTTTGACGCCTAACTTCACAGCATCGTCCAGAAACTGTTTATCTATCTGCCCTGTGAATATCACGACACTGCAGGTCGCCGCACGCCGCAGAACACTCGCTATACTGGAAAGACCTGACATCCCTGGCATACGAAGATCAAGCAAAACGACATCAAAGGACAATGCCGACAGCTTTTGAAGCACGCCAGCGAAAGAAGCCGTCACGGTGACGGAGAAGTCTGGGTCTTTCGAAAGCGCCTCAGCAACAGCTTGGGCGAGCAGTTCGTGGTCGTCTGCGATGAGAATGTTCATCTAAACTCCGAATCGAGCAATGTCAAAAGCGCCTACAGAAGGCGATGAGCAGATAGCACCGTTGTACGTAGCGTCAAGTAAACGGTACGAAAGTCAAAAACCATCGACGGCAATCGAAAGATATCTCAAAAATTCTTAAGTTTAACTTGAAAAACTTCCGGGTTGCCAACATTGTATGTGGTGGAAAATCAAGTGTGAGAAACTTTCATGACAAATTTAGCCACCCGTCGCAATTTTATTTTGTATGTGAAATATGCCACATTATTCACAGCGGTCGCCAAGCCCCGCTTCGCACTTGCTTTAGACGAGGAGCCGCTTCTGCGCGTCACGTCAATCTCTGATAAAATATCATCAGTTTTCACGGACAGCATGCTTCTCGATTTGCCACAGGTGAGCTTCACTACAGAGACAATATGGACAGATACGCCGCAGGAATTCTCTGGGCCCACGCTGCGTTCGGTTTTAAAGACTGCTGGTTTGGCCTTCCCGGCCCGAGACCTAAAATTGTCCGCTTTGAACGATTACAGTGTAACGTGCCCTGCTGACCTGATAGGTGAAAATGCTCCCATCATTGCAAATCGTCGGAATGGAAATCCATTTGATATACGGAAGAAGGGACCACTTTGGTTGGTTTTCCCATATGAAAGCTCTGTGCTTTATCGCACCGAAACTATATATTCACTCAGCATCTGGCATCTCTCAGAAATCAGTGTGTTATGAAGAATAAGAACCCCAAAACTACCTATCTTGATATTCCAACTCGTGAGAAAACATCTCGAGTTCTGGCACTGGTTCTGATAATTTTCTTGGTTGTTCTAGGCTATGCGTCTGTTATTTTACAGCGAGGCATCATTGAACTGAGAGAAGCGCAAAGCGACAACAGGGTCTGGAACATCAGTCAGCTTGAAGTTGATTTTCAACGATTCTTGATAAACCTCCAAGATATAAGACTCGAGTTAGAAAGAAATGGTAGAGTCTCTCAAGAGAGTCATGCGAGTCTAACTACTGATTTCGATATATTTTATAGTCGGATTAATCCCTTTATTTCAACAGTCGCGCTCTTTGACGATGGCAAGGCTCAGACGCCACACATCGACCAAATTAGAGAGATACGAGACACAATGGCATACGAATTCGACCGCCTTCCCAGAAGCGGTCTTGAACCGGTGATGCTTGATGAGATTAGCAATCTATTAGCTGAGTATGTGAAACCTATCCGAGAGATAACGGTTGCCTCACTACAATTCGTGAACCGTCAATCCGAAATTAACCGCATCATCATCTTGCAAAAGTTCTGGATGTTCAATATATCTGCGATCATTCTGATTGGAATAACGATTGGACTACTGGGGTTGTCAATATACCTTGACCGCCAACAATCCCACACGATCACGCAATTCAAGAAAATGGCTAAGCTTGTGCAGGTCGCTTTCGAAAACTCTGTGACAGCTATCTTTGTCTGTGATCGAAACGGACATATCCTTGCCTCAAACTCGGCGGCAACCAAGATATTTGGGCTACAGATAAACCAACTCCTTGGCCATACATTAGAGAGCACAATTGTGCCCAGAAGTTTGAGAAATGATTATGAAAGGCTTATTCGCTTTTTCAAATTACAAAATAGCTCAAGCGATTGGACTTCAGAGAGATTGCGGGTCGAGGGTGAACGCCAGAATAAGGTTCCATTCCCGGCCGAACTGGTCATTCGGAAGGTTGTGATCTCGGAGGTCGAGAGTGTCTTGATTCTGTTTGTACGAGATATTTCAGAAGACGTTGCATCCGAACAACGGTTGGAAACGGCGCTGGAAAACGCGCGTAAGCACTCGACTGCCCAAGGGCGGTTTCTGGCAACTATGAGCCATGAATTGCGGACACCGCTGCATGGGGTACTTGCCGCAATTGACCTGCTTACGCTGCAGGATCTGCCAGAGGAAGCGCATGGCCTTGTGGAAAAGGCGGGCGTTAGTGGGCGACACGCCCTGCAACAGATTGATTTCGCGTTGAACGCAATTCGCGGCGATGCCCTTACAGAGGAACCTGTCCTCTTTGATCCATTGGTTGTTGTGAGGAATGTCGTAGACGAGGCCCGTCTCGTTTCAGCCGAGGCTAAGACACGGTTCGACTACGATTTCGTCGGAAAGATACCAGCACAGCGTTGTTTGGGGCGCCCGCGAGCCTATCACAGAGCATTGGTCAACCTTGTCGGAAATGCTGCAAAATTCGCGAGAGGCGGTAAGGTCACTATTCGACTGACCTGCCTGAACGGTGATTCTGAAGATGAGATCAAGTTGACGACAGAGGTAATTGACGACGGTCCAGGCATTCCCTCCAATCGCCTGTCACAATTGTTCGAGCCATATAGGAAATGGTACAGCGACTCTGACATTAAAGACGGGCAGGCCGGCTTCGGGCTTGGGCTGTGGATTGCAAAGGAAGCCGTTTCGATGATTGGCGGGACGCTGATCGTGCAAAGTGAAGTTGGTCAAGGTAGTCACTTTTCTTTCACACACGCGCTTCGGCTGGCAGAGGAAAAACAGGCGCAGGTCCCCGCCCAGAACCCGAGCATCGGTCGCAGCTTTGGCAAGTTTCAGGGTCGGGCACTCGTTGTCGATGATTCTCGTATCAACACAGAACTTATGGGGCGCATGGTCAAGGAACTGGGCTACGACGTGTTGTGCGCGTATTCCGGCGAGGAAGCGGTCGCTTTGGCCATGATGACAGAATTCGACCTTATCTTGATCGATTTTTTTATGCCCGGCATGAATGGCTCCGAAGCCGTGAAGTATATTCGTCGCGATGGAGCGTCGATGAACGCGACAATCCTTGGGATAACGGCGCGAATCGACTTGAACTCTCTAAATAGTCGACACGCTTTCGGGATGGTTGATGTGTTGCACAAGCCCTTTGGGCTGTCCGAATTGCGCTCTACCTTAGACAAAATTGCAGCACATAATACCCTAGAGATTAAAGATCTGACGCTCCGGCATAAGAAGAGTGTTGTGACCGAAATCATTACGCGAAACGTGCGCGACCTAGGGGCGCCACTCGTGCAAGACACCCTCAATCAGGCATTGATCGCGGTCGATCAAGCGGAAAATGGCGATCCGTTGGCATCAGAGACTGCCCACAGAGCCGGAGGCTCAGCCCTGATGCTTGGTCTTGACTCGCTTGGGGACGAATTGTTGAAAATCGAGCGGTTACTGGAAACTGACGAGACTGGCGCAGCATTGGTGAAAAGCGTCGCGCGTATTCGCCAAGATATTCTCGATGCGGAAGCCGAGATGCGGAAGCCGAATTGTGCCAATACCGGTATTTGTCGAATAAGTTGTCCGCCTGTCGCGTAGCCCTTAGCCCCCATGATGGCAGCATGAGCTGACTGGCTTGGTGGTCTCTCCCGCGGCATTCTGCATTCGAGGTTGCGCCGGATGGGCCGGCGCCGAGCCTCACGAATTGGGGAGAGACCATATGCAGGGTAGCACATTCATCGGGTTGGATGTCCACAAGGCGACGATATCGATTGCGGTTGCGCAGGGGGAACGTCGCAGCGAGGTTCGCCACTGAGTCAAGGTTCCACACCGGCCTGATCATGTTCGAAAGTTGGCGGAGAAACGGGCCGCAGACGGATGCCCGCTGACCTGCCCCCCGGAAGTTCCCTCAATCTGATGTAGAGTCTGCCCAACCTTTGAGGGAGCAGACGACATGAGGAAAAGCCGTTTCACCGAAGCGCAGATCATCGGAATGATCAAAGAGCAAGAAGCTGGCATGGCCACTGCGGAGGTCTGCCGCAAGCACGGTCTCAGCCCGGCCTCGTTTTACAAGCTGAAGGCCAAGTATGGCGGGATGGAGTTGTCGGACGCCAAGCGGCTGAAGCAGCTCGAGGACGAGAATGCGAAGTTGAAGCGTTTGCTGGCGGATGACGGCAACAACACCAACATCTTTTCACGCCCGCCACACGCCCATGAGTTTGTTTTGTGGTCAGTGTTGTTGATTGTCACTGAGAACTGACCCGGCATTGTCACCGAGAACTGACCCACCCAGTTGTTATGTTCTGCGTGTCATGTTGGGGTCAATGGTGGTGTTTCCTTCCGTTTCTTTTTCGCTGTTTCGGAGCTGGCCTTGAAGCGGTAACTGTCGTTGCCGGTCTCCAGAATGTGGCAGCGGTGGGTGAGGCGATCGA
>NZ_JALZWP010000023.1 GCF_023336755.1 Roseinatronobacter domitianus
GCTTGTAGCTCAGCGGTTAGAGCTGTCCCCTCATAACGGATAGGTCGGGGGTTCAAATCCCTCTGGACACGTTACCGCAGGATTTCGCCCCGTCCGGCATTCTACCCCTGATTGGATATGGTCTAAGGTATCCTTCGCCCCGGCTTCGTGTTGAACCATTCGCGCGAAATCAGAACATCTCGGGCCGGTTAAAGGTAGTCCCTTCCGGGACCGGGGCGAAACTGGACCGGTATACCTCGTAGCGAGCGCACTCGTCGTCCCCCATGAAGTTCTGCCGGACCGAGACGCATTCCGCCTGGACCCGCTCACCGGACGTGGTCCGGAACCCGATATCCCCCACGGGATCGTCCATCTGGTACTGGGCGGTCCCGAAATGGTTCACCCCGTCGATGATAATCAGGTCGTCCAGCACGTTCCCTCCCGGATAGAAGGCGATCCGGATCTCCGAACGGTCCGGGGCGATACCGATCAGCTCGGCCGGCATGCAGCCGGCGAGAAGGGCGGAAGCGATGACGAGGGCGGAGGTAGTTTTGTACATGTAGGGTCTCCTATCTGGTCCCGCCGACATCGTTGCCCATCCAGACTGACAGATCAATGTCCGCTTCATTCCCGTTCGGTCAGCACCATATCATAATTCCACATATGGGCCGCGATGTGCTGCGCAGCCGGAGCCCCTGCCTCGATCATGACCCGTTTCACGATCCAATCCGTCAAACCCTGACGCGGGTGATAAGGGTAGATTCAGGTAGGAGGGCCAAAAAAACCGGCACCCCCCAACAACCGTCATAGGGCCGGAGCCGCTATCTGCGATGTCCGTAGACCCGGGACTGTCCAAGTGATGCATAACGTCGCGTCCAGCGCCGCTCCGCTTCGCGGTATCATAGAAGGCGAAAGAAGGGGGGCGACGCAGACGTCAGAAGGCTCCGTGTCGCAGGAGGCGTGGGCCACACGGTCACTTTCCCTTAAGGAAAGGGACACTAAGACTCTGAGCTTTATATATATTTTTCTGTACGCGAGGAGTCTTAGGGGGGATAACAGAACTTGCTGTTACCCACAAATCTGGTGCGGCGAATTGATTCACCCCCCGGACATGGTCTTGCCCAAGAAACCCCAATCATGATTCGTCATGTGGCACCGAATGATTGAGGTGCGAGGATGGGACAGAATTGGGTGGAAACTGAAACAGCTGAGTGTGATCTGGGAGATGTCCGGCTACACCGTCGTCTTGGGTTGATGCTGGAGGCTCTTGGTGATCGTCCGGGCAAATCGCTTCCCACGGCGTTCCAGGATTGGTCGAACACCAAAGCGGCATACCGTTTCTTTTCCAACGGGAGTGTCAGCGAAGACAAGATCCTTGAGGGTCATTTCGCCGCCTCTGCCCTGCGCATTCGAGCAACTGATGGACCCATCCTGATCCTGCAGGATACTACGGAATTCTCCTTCAAGCGTTCGGCTCCGGAGAAGGTGGGGTTCACTAAGATATCGACCGGACGCAAGCTGAAGGAAGGACGGTTCCAAAAACATGCGGTCTGCGGGCTCTTGATGCATGCCAGCATGGCCATTACGCCGGATGGTTTGCCGCTCGGGCTGACAGCGGCGAAATTCTGGTCGCGCAGCAAGTTCAAGGGGACTGCCGCTCTCAAACGCAAGATCAACCCAACCCGTGTGCCTATTGAACAGAAGGAAAGCATGCGTTGGCTCGACAATCTACGCCTGTCTACCGAATTGACAGGGGCTCCAGCGCGCTGTGTGCATATCGGTGATCGGGAAAGCGACATCTATGAACTCTACTGCCTGGCCGAAGAACTCGGGACGGGGTTCCTCGTGCGCAGCTGCGTCAACCGTCTGGCAGAAGATGGCGGCACAACCATTGCCAAGGTGATGGCTGAGGTACAATCCAGTGGCACCCACGAGGTTCGGTTCCGGGACGCGCAGGGCAAGGATCATTGTGCCAAGCTGTCTGTCAAGCACGCGACCATGACTGTCCGTCCCCCGATCGGGAAACAGCGGAAATACCGGCACCAAAACCTCCAGATAATCCATGCTGAGGAACTCAATCCGCCAGAAGGCAGAGCGCCCGTCTTCTGG
This sequence comes from Roseinatronobacter domitianus, assembly GCF_023336755.1. Taxonomy (GTDB): domain Bacteria; phylum Pseudomonadota; class Alphaproteobacteria; order Rhodobacterales; family Rhodobacteraceae; genus Roseinatronobacter; species Roseinatronobacter domitianus. Next base: position 2,089 of record NZ_JALZWP010000023.1, read on the forward strand.
AAGCTGATCACGAACCTGCCGGTCACGACCCATGCCGACGCTGTCCACAAGCTCGATTGGTACGCGTTGCGCTGGAAGATCGAAACTTTCTTCCGAACACTGAAAACCGGGTGTCGGATCGAGGAGCTGCGCTTGGCCACGGCTGATCGACTGGCTAACTGCATCGCACTGTGCTGCGTCGTGGCCTGGCGCGTATCATGGCTGACAATGCTCAGCCGCGATGCGCCGAAAGCATCGCCTGAGGCCGTCTTCACAGACACTGAGCGTAGCTTGCTTGAACGCGCGACGCCAGAACGCAAAAGTAAGGTGCCACGTGACCTGAACTTCTATGTCAGGGCCGTCGCGCGGCTCGGCGGCTATCTCGATCGCACATCGGATGCGCCACCAGGGACGACGGTCATATGGCGCGGCCTCTCCCGCCTCGCTGACCTTGCCGAAGGCGCTCGTATCGCGGAAGCACCACCAGCAGAAACTTATGGGTAACTGCAAGCACAATCGGGCGGTTACAGCGATTACAGGCTGTAACGGAGATTGTAACTGAATAAGATACTGAAATAGCTTCATTTTTCGTCTTTAGTTACGCCGTTACAAGAAAATGCCGGATAAGTGTGTTGAAGATCGCCGCGTTCTAGGTGTTATAATCTGTCTGGTCCTTGGACACTTGGACATCATTGATTTATTTGATAAAATATCTCCAAGGAGCGTTCCTGTCCAAGTTGGACCGCAAAACTCGGGTTCAGCGCCGCCCACAAGCGGTCGTTTCGGGCTGGACCGGTCATCAGGGTATCCGGCGCAGATCTGGCCACCGTCAAGGATGGACATAGTCGCGTAGCCCCGCAGGGGCAAGGACCTCGACCTTGTCGCTCCATTGATAAAGAACCAGGCCATCTCCAGCTAGCCCGCCGCGTAGCAGCGCACGATCAGGCTGCCGTCATCCTGCAGCGCCAGTAGCTGATCGGGGTGGAACCGGAACCCAGCGGCCCATTCGGCGGCCTCAGGAGTAAATCGCCAGACGACCTCGCCATATCGCCCTTCCGTCTTATGGGCTCCGAAGGCCCGGGCGGCATAACGCTCGAGTGAACACCCCGGTTCCAGCGCGAAGCTCTCCTCGATGCAGGCGGCTGCCCGGATCCGGTCGATCCGGAACTGGATCAACTTCGGGCCGCGGCTCGGCTGGCGGGCGACCAGATAGGGACGCGGCCCCATCAGCATATCATGAGGCTCGACGATGTGGGCGGTCGCATCCGGCTTGTCATAGACAATACACTGCCGGAACGGTCCGGGCAGCAGCTCGACCGACAGGACCGGTCAGGTGACCCGGCCCGGTCCGAAGGTCTAGAATAAGATCGACGCGGGCGACAGCGTCACCCCCAGCGGTGATCCGCAGCCCGACCGCTATCGCGCCAGCATCACCGCTCTGCGCGAGCGCTGTCTGCGCGCGGCCTCAGTTCTGCTCGCACCCGCGGACTACCTGACCGAGATCCGCCCTGTTCCAGCAGCTTGCGCGACTGTAGACGCCGGTTGGGGCGAAAAATGCTTGTCCAGTGAGCAAAATCAGGCGATTTTCACGTTAGCCAGCATGCCACTTGGGGAATGCCGGCTTAGATGGAGTCAACAGTGGCTAGAAAACGTGGGGGGACCAAGATATATTGTAGAGGTTGTGGGGCTGTAACTATTTGTGCCTCGCTCCCATATGATGGGCGGCAGCAGGTAAACAAGATACAAGACTTTGATCTTTGGTACTTCGCCAGATTGCGGGAATGTCAGAACTGCGGAGATCAGTTTGTAACCTGCGAAGTCGATTCATGGTGGATCGGGAATATTGAGACTGAAATAAAGAATTTGAAGGCCGATCTCGAAGAGAAAATCGAAAAGGCTCTTGGTGCAAACGAGCTCGTCCGAAGCTGGGGTGGTGACCTCGATAGAAAAATATATTCCATTGAACGCGACCTAGAAGATCTTCAATCCTTAGCGGAAAAAATAAAACTTACGACCGAACGTTGGCGTTTTTTGAAAATCACAAAGGAGTAGGAGCCCACATTCCCCAAGTAACCCGTTTATTCCACCGTCATGACCTTGATTAATTATCTATAAATCATTGGGTTGAAGGATCTGAGGGACGTACTTCATGGATCAACCAATGGGCGTGCGCCATCCACCGACTGCGAGCGCCACCGCTGCGCTGACAAACACCGCCGCTGAGCCGCCGCGCATTATTCGGCCTAGTGTTCCACGCCTAACATAAGATTCCCAAGAGCACTCTGCCATGCGATATTTGGTGTATGAGGCCTCATCGGAAGGTTTCTTCGTAGAACCACGCTAAGGGGCTCTGTTGCACAAATCCTGTGAGGGATTCATCTCGCGAATCCAGCGTGGTAGCTGGATTGCATGAGCAGACCGACACCACCGACCTACAAGACCAGGCACTGGCCAGCCTATAACGAAGCGCTCAAGCGCCGCGGCTCGCTGACGATCTGGTTCGATCCCGAGATGAGCTGGGATGCCGCGCCGTCAGGCAGGCGTGGCCGCCAGAGTCATGGACCGACAGGCTTCGAAGTCAGGTGCTCTGATGGTGTTTCGTGTGTCAAATGCTCGAGGGGAGGCTCTTAGCTCCGCCTTGGGTTGCGTTGGATGATGCAAAACAGATCACCCTATCCTTGGGCCGCTATACTGCGCTGACGCGCGAGCGGTCGCTCGCCGGTGCCGCGTCTGCACGGTCCGATGTCAGGGTGGCGGCAAGCGTGTGATGACGGTCAGCCGCCCGTTCGAGGGTCGCGTCAGAACGATCTCGCCAGAGCGCGGTGTTATGCCGGTCAGCGCCGTGATGTTGACCTGATGGGTGACCAGCAGAAGCCGCTTGCCGGGATTTGCGGCGATAAACGCCAGCGTCTCGGCGGTCTGGGCTGGACCTGTGCTGCGATCAGCAAAAAACGAATTCAAATGGGGCGCGTCGATGGGCGCGCCGAGCCCCAATTCCATGGCAGTGTCGCGCGTCCGGCACCACTGGCTGGTATAGACCGCGTCAAATTCGATGCCCGCATCGCGAAACCGCGCACCGATTGCCCGCGCTTCCGTACGCCCTGCCTCTGACAGATTGCGCTGGGTCGCACATTCATTCAGCCGGAACCCGCTCGGATCGCCGCCGCCCGGTGCGGTTGCGTGGCGCATCAGCGCGATCACGCCGGGTTCGCGGAATGCACCCAACGGATCGGCCATCGCGAGACTGGGCACAAGGGCAAGGATCAAAAGGATCAGTTTCTTCATGGGGTAAACGTATTTTGAAAGGCGCGGCCTTCAAGTTGGTTGGTAGCTGCCCATGTTATGCGCTGGTGCCCATCTTGTGACTGGCGCGTGTCGCTGCAACGCCGCCTTAGCAGTAGCGCTCTACCCCCACGATCTGCGCGTCCGAATAGCGGTCGCCATGGGCAAAGCCTGCAGGCAGCAGGCGCGCGATCTCGGCGCGGTCCTCGGGTGTGAACCGGATCGTGTCGGCCTGTGCCCACTCTGCCAGATTGGCTGCGCTGCGCGTGCCCGGAATGGGCAGGATCGTCTCGCCCTGATCGAGTGTCCAGGCGATGGCCGTGGCCGCTGTGGACCAGCCGCGCGCGGCGCAAAATGCCTGAAACCGCGCGATGATGGCGGTGTTCGCCGCAAAGTTGGGGGCGATGAAGCGCGGGTTGAACTTGCGGAAATCGCCCTTCGGAAACTGCGCGGGGTCGGGGAAGCGGTCCGCAAAGATGCCGCGCCCAAGGGGCGAGAACGCCACGAACGTGATCCCCAACTCCGCGCAGGTCTGCAGCACGCCCAATTCGGGCTGCCGCGTCCAGAGCGAATATTCGGACTGCACGGCGGCGACCGGATGGACCGCATGGGCCGCGTGGATCGTGTGCGGGGCGACCTCGGATAGGCCGATCGCGCCGATCTTGGGGTCTGATGCCGGGGAGTGCAGAATCCTACGTTTAGGCAGTTTCACAACGTGACAAGCATGTCCCTTTGTGAATTTTTTATTATGACATGGGTTATGAGATGGATTGTTGCCAGTTCTGATCGGTTTTGGCACAGTTTCCCAAACCCTCGTTTGTGAAAGACTCGGAAAAGACAACGGCCTTATATTGTTGGCCTTCCCCGCGACCACAGGGCGTAAGCGTAGGATCCTGCACTCCCCGGCATCAGACCCCTAGCGCGGCCGATCTCGAAAGTTCCATATCGGTGAGGTCCGGCGGAGGGGATGCCTCGGATGACTCGCCCTTGTTCTGTATCGCATTCTTCGCATGCGCCTGAAGGCTGCGCAAAGCCCCGTGTCGCCGTCAAGATTGTTGAAATCGCTGAGCAGGATTCAGAAGCATACTGTCCATGTGGGTGCAAATGCATATCACGGAATAACCCGCCCCGAGCCCGAACAGCTAGACCTGTTCAGGACTTTGAACATCGAGCTGCCAAAGCAGCCAGCCTGATCTGTTGTGTCATTTCTTGAGACCAAGTTTCAAGAAAATTAATCACTTAAAACCCTGAAGTGTTAAAGTTGGGCTTCCTCCATCGCAGACCGACGGCACTTACAGTCATGCGAGCAGGATACAGCCTGAACCGTCATGCGCGCGCCGCTGGAAAAAGACATGCGGTCTTACGGAGCAACCGACCACATGGGCACCAAACCAAGGCCTCATGAATTATCCAGCTTAGCTAGGGGTGATTGCTAGCAGGTATTGTGCGCCAAGGCTGTGTTGCACGGCAAACCCGTAGATGAAGCACACTGATAGGAACAGGATCAGAATGATCGACCATACAGAGTTATGGCGCAACTGCGACGCCTTGTCGAAGCTGAAGGAAATGCGGATTTCCGCGCCCTCGTCATAAGCGTAATAGGGCAGGGTGAAGCGTTGCGCGTTCAGGTCGACCAGGTAGAAGAACCCATAGAGGATAGACGGGACGAAGCAAAAGGTGAACAAGTCGTGTTGCCAGCCTATCGGACGGCTGGACACCGCGATTACGCTAGCTGCTAATAGCCCGAAGGCGACCGAGAAAAGGTTCGATACCGATAGCCCGCGCACCCGAGAGGCGCAGATCAGCCCGACCGGTTCGATGATCTGCGAGTCGTTGGACAATCCAGAGATGTGCCGCGCCTTGCGTTTTAGGGAATAAGGGTTGCGTTCTGTAATCAGCTCTTGCAGGGCACTGCGCAACGCCGGGTTACCCAGTGCCAAGGCACGCGTATAGGCAGAGGAATAGAGCGCTGCTTCCTGTCCGCTACGGGTCGAGACACGTTCCAGCAGAAACGCGAGTGTGATGGTGACGAAAATGACCAGCACTGCGAGCGTGTCGTAATAATCCACCATAGCAAGCGGTTGCAGCAAGATGCAGATCACGCCTGTTACCATCAGCCCTGCCACCCCGTATCTATAGCCCCAGCGTTTCTCGGTTTCTAGCGAGGCCAACAGGTTGCAGCCTACGATCACCCCGATACCTGCGGCTTCTAGCGGGGTCAGCAGTGATGCCGTGAAAAGGCAGAAGAACACGGTCGAAAAGACCGGCGTAAAGAACCAGATATACAGGTCGGTGCTGCGGCTGATCTTGAGCGTGCCGAAAGAGAACGAAATGGCCGAGGCCACGTTGATGACGAATATAAGCAAAGGCGCAAGCCACACGCTATCTATCGTCAGCACGGCATTGGGCATGTTTAGGAAGACCAGCATCAGCGGCACAAGCGGCAGAATCTGCGCATACATCAGGAAGAAGGACAAAACCGGCCCGATCCCATGTCGTTGTTTAGCGCGTTGCACATACACAGCTTTGAACGCCGACCCGAAGGCCATCGCCAGCATTGCAAGGATCGGCAGCACAATGCCCGGAAGCCCGCCATCCATGGCGAACCCTTTCCCAATCGACGGGCCAGCCACCAGAAGCAGCCCAAAGAGAGCAAAGGCGCCCACCGCGTAGTCGAATGGCGACATGGACCGCGTGCGCCCGATGCGGAATAGCGGGAAAAGTATGGCGCTGAAAATGGGCCATGCCTCTGCTGTGACCAAGGCAAAAATCGGGTTAGACACGGTCTTGGCCTGCGCCATCAGCACCAGAAATCCGAAGAATCCTGCAAGGTTCAGCAGTGAAAACCCAAAGAGCCATGGGTCCAGCAGCGCCGCACGCACCCCTTTTTGGGGCAGGAAGCGCAGGGCGACCAGAACCGATGCCGCGACCGTCAGAAGCGTAACCAGAAGTGCGTCGTTCAGCGGGCTTTCCCCGGTCAGGAAAATGACTACCGGGATCAGCGCATAAAGCACGGACGAGATCAGGAAATAGGCGGGTGTATTCATGGGCACAAGCAGTGACAAATCTACGGTACTGTTTCAGACCATGGCCCCGCAGGCAAGCTGCGATACTCGCCTCAGCCCGAATAGTAAAAGGGCGCCTTGGGACTTCGGTAAGCCTGCGCCTTCAGGCGCGGCCTATCTCTCCTTTTGCTTCAAATCTCTTTTGTGCATGGGTGCCATGGAGACGCGTAGGCTATGCGGCGGCTGTCGCGGCCGCGGTGTCAGCACGGGTGAAACGAAATTACGTGCTGTCTTGCCGCATACGGTGCAGAACCACCCCAATCCGACGCGCCAGCGCAACCGTGGCGCGCTTTTTGCCGCGCCGCTTGGCGACAGCCCATGCCCAGGCACTCAGCCAATTCGGCCGGCCGCTATGCAACATCACTGTCGCGGCTTGATAAAGCGCCGTGCGAAACCTTGCGTCGCCGGCCCGGGAGATTTCGCCAATGATGTCGCGTTCTCCGGATCGCTCGCGCCGCGGGGTCAGACCAACCCAAGGACCAAAATTCTTGGAGGATGAGAAGTGATCAGGATCATCGATCGCAGCCTTGTAGATCAAAGCGACAAAGGCGCCGACCCCGGGCATGGTCATTAACTGACGGCAGACCGTATCAGATTTGGCATGATCACGCAGCAACTTCTCCATCCCTGTCAGCTCCTGACGCAGCGCGCGGCGCGCGCTCAGGATGGGGTTCGCTGCTGCTTCCAGCATTGGGTTGCCCTCGGTCAGCTCCAGCACCCGTTGCTCAAAGCGTCCCTTGGCCATCTGTCCCATCTTCAGCCCGAAATTGCGCAGCACCCTACGGATTGACAACTCCAGCGAGAGGGTCGCTTGTTGGATCGCCTTACGCGAGGACAGCAGTGCGCGCATCTCCTGCGCCGACAGGGATTTGCAGTGGACCGGCCGGAACCAGCCCATCTGCAAGAGCCGGGCGATCCCTTCGGCGTCGCGTCGGTCTGTTTTGATTGGCATCGCCTTCAGCGCACCCTTACCCCTCCCATTGCCAGAGGTGCAAAGACCGCTCCCTTGCCCTCGCTGGCCGCGATCCGCGCGGCCGTGACTGCCGCTTCCATTCGATCGCCTTGCTGCCCAAGGCCTGCAAAGCTCCAGAGGTGATAACCCACACAAGCACGGGTTATCGGGTGAAGATCAGCGGCTTGCGCTATTACGCCCGTCCAGCCTCCCGCGCGGTCCGCGAATGGCTCCGCTTCATCGGCCATGTTTTCGGGATCTCGACGGTCTAGGAACGCAGAAAGGTCTGTCTCGGGGCCGGGACCGCCTGTCAGACTTCTCACGGCCCATCCGACACGCGCAAGCGCGGCGGTGTCTTCCTGAACGCCTGAGAGGCGCATAGAGATCCAGAGCGCCAGTCGATCTGGGCCGATCCAGTCACCCGCGAAACAGCTGAGGTCAGCCTGCTTTCAATTTGGAAAACAGCACATGTCCATCGCGCGCCTCTCCCATCGGGATCGCTATCAGCTGTTATGGCAAATGACGGAAGGGCGGTCGACGCCGTTCGAAATGCGAAAAAGTCCTGCGATCATTTATTGGAAACGCATCGCTCTGGTTGCGCCAGCTTGGAGCGGACTGATCACATCATTCAGCGATGCCGTCCTGCCTCGGCCCAAAACTGGGCCTTGCTCTACCACCGCTGGCCCGAATTTGGCAGATCTCGTTCAAGCGGCCGCGCGGCTCCATCAGAAGCAGCAGGCGCTATGAAAATTCCCGGTGAGTTTCAGGCGCGCGCGGCCAACCCGGCGTCATTCAGCTGTTCAGCGTCTGGCAGGTCGCGCAAGCTCTCCAGCCCGAAAGCTGCGAGGAACGCGTCTGTGGTCACGAAGGTATAGGGGGCACCACGACGCGGCGCGCGCGGTCCAGTTCCAATCAGACCGTGTGCATGCAGCCGCCCGATCAGGTCCCGGCTGATCTCTTTGCCGAAGATATCCTTGAGCCCGTCGCGGGTGATCGGCTGGTGGTAGGCGATGGCCGCCAAAATCGCGACGTCGAACTCGTTCAGGTCCAGCAGTTGGTCGCTCACATCGGCGGCGGCGCGGATCGCGGGCGCGTAGACAGGTCGCGTCCGGAACATCCACCCCCCGGCGACTTGGGCAATCTCGAACGCCCGCCCTTCCAGATCGGCGGCAAGGTCTTCCAATAGAAGATCAATCGAGGCCGACGGACCCACCACGCGCGCCAGATCCTCGCGCGGTACAGGCGAGGCAGAGGCAAACAGCACCGCCTCGATCCGCCGCATCCATTCGCGCCAGCGCAGCTCCGGCGGCAGGTCGGATAGTTCGCGGTCAAGCTCGGGTTCGGTGCGATCCTTTGCCATCGCTACACTCCGTAGAGCCGGAAGGTGTCGCGGCCGGTCAGCTCGCGCACTGCCTCAAGGTCAACCAGCCGGTCGCAGAGCCGCCGCGCAGCGCGATCCGGCAAAGGCAAGGCTGAGGGAGCGACCGCGTCCTGTGTCAGGAAGATCTCAACCGCGTCCCCGGCCCCCTTGGCTCGAAGCTTTGGTGCAACCCCTTTCAAAAGCGCAGCCCGACGCGCGAGGTCGACAGCCAGACGCGTGGCCTCGACCGCGGATGCGGTCACAGCGCGATGACAGGCCAGGCGCAAATCGTGGCCCCGCTGGCGCAGGTCTGTGCGTTTCAAACCCGCGGCCAGCAGTGGCACGACATGATCCCAACTAAGCGCCTGGGCGAGGGCGGCGTCGGCAAGGATCAACGCTGCTTCGTCTGCACGTGGTGCCTCGCGCAGAACGGCTTCCAGCGCCATCGCCGCACGGGTCACCGGCGCTCCCTTCCCCGTATCGAGCCATGTAGCAATCTGGCCCAACTTCAGGGTCGGCAAGGCTCGGCCCAGAGCCTTGATCGACACCGGCCGCTCCACCGCGCGCCGCCAGGCCAAGCAGGTTTCGCCGGCCGGTCCGGGAAGATTGCCCGGGCGCAGAAGATGCATCGCGTCGCGCAGATCCCCTGCCCTCTCAAAACGCCCCGAAAACGCCACGCAAGCCTCCGCTGCACGCAGCGCGAGGCGATCGCGCAACAAGGCGTGTGGCACTGCATTTTGTCCCAAGATACCATGCAGGCAGCTCAGTGCTGCACCCGACAAAAACACCTCATCTTCAATAGTTTCAGCACGCGCGGAGGTGACCCAGACGGGCATCTGAGGTAGCATGTCAGGGTCACTAATGTGATCTGGCCGCGCAAATTTCATGCTTGAAGCTTACACCTTCGCGGCGCTTTTAGCCAGTAAATAACGCACAAACCGCCTCACTCTATCTGCTACAATAATGTCCAATAAGTTTGCATTATCGGACGTAAAAGGATACGCTGCAGCACAGTCTCAAAATCAGTGGTTTTGCGGGGGAAGTATGTCGCCAGAACAGGAGAAATCGATCTCAGCGTCCATGGACACGCCAAACCGTACTCAGCACGACGAGAGCGCGCAAGAAAGAAGCGCGGGGATTGGCCTGCCCGCGCATGTTGCGGGCTCTGGTGCGCTGGATCAGCTGGTGCATACAGCACGCGACTATGCAAGTGCTGCGGCCTCCGAGAACACACTTAAAGCTTACGCCAAGGACTGGGCGCATTTCGCCCGCTGGTGCCGGATGCGCGGGGCGGACCCCTTACCCCCGTCGCCAGAGCTTGTGGGCCTGTATATTGCCGATCTGGCCGCACCCCAGGGCCAGGGCGCAACCAAACCCCCGGCTCTGTCGGTGGCGTCAATCGAGCGCCGCCTATCGGGGCTGGGCTGGGGGTATGCGCAGCGCGGGCTGCCGCTGGACCGCAAGAACCGCCATATCGCCACCGTGTTGGCCGGTATCCGGCGCAGACATGCCCGGCCGCCAGTGCAGAAAGAGGCGATCCTCGCTGAGGATATTCGCGCCATGGTCGCCACCCTGCCCTATGATCTGCGCGGTCTTCGCGACCGCGCAATTCTGCTGATCGGCTTTGCTGGAGGGCTACGGCGGTCAGAGATTGTCAGCCTTGACCGGCACAAGGATGACACGATGGACAGCGGCGGCTGGATCGACATTCTTGACGGTGGCGCACTGATCACCTTGCGCGGCAAGACCGGCTGGCGCGAGGTGGAAATCGGGCGCGGCAGCAGCGACCAGACCTGCCCTGTTCATGCGCTGGAACAATGGCTGCATTTCGGGCGCATCAGTTTCGGGCCGATATTCACCGGCGTCACCCGCGATGGCAAACGCACGCGAGACACACGGCTCAATGACAAGCACATCGCGCGATTGATCAAGGCTTGCGTGCTGGCGGCTGGCCTGCGCCCGGATTTGCCTGATGCCGAGCGCGTCAAACTCTATTCCGGCCACAGCTTGCGCGCGGGTCTCGCCAGCAGCGCCGAGGTGGATGAACGCTATGTCCAGAAGCAGCTCGGCCATGCCAGTGCTGAGATGACACGCCGCTATCAGCGCCGCCGCGACAGGTTCCGTGTCAATCTGACCAAAGCGGCGGGGTTGTAGCCCCCTGCCCTACTCTGTCGGACCCGAAAGCAAACGCGCCAGCATGTGGCGAATATGATCCTGCGCCCCGAAGAAAACCGCGATCACAACAACACAGGCCCGATCTTCGTCTGGCAGAAACCAGATCGCCGTCTTCTCAAGTCGAACGAAACGAAGATTTGCCCTGATGTCAGGACGTAGCGTTCCGATGAAGGGCGACTTCGCCAGCGTATCTATTGAAGACCGGATACCTCGGATCCGCGCAGCTGCCCGGTTGAGCGCCACATCCGGACCTTCGCCCAAGTCGACATATGACCGCGCGAGATGATCGAAAATCAGCTCGAAGTCCCATTCCGCTTCCGCCGAAAATTTAAGCTCCCACATTGCCCGACTTTTGTTTGCGGGCAATCATTTGCTCGATCTGGGCATCCATTTCACCGGCAGAGATTATCGACCCGGACATGCGTCTGTCCACGAGTTGCCGCAACGCAGCCAGTTCTAACTCTTCAGCCTCATTCTTTTGCCGAAGCAGTTCCAGACCCTGCTGTAGCACGGAACTGACGCTGGAATACTGCCCCGACTCTACGAGGGTTCGGGCAAAGCGCGCTTGCGGGTCTGTCAAGGAAATCGAAGATTTTACGGTCATGCCAAGGCTCCTTTGCTTAAACGGTAGCACCTAGTAGCACCGAATTCAAGTTCAGGATCGCCCGATGGCGTTTGAACAGTCCCACTTCATAGACATCTGCCTGCATGAGACGGAATTTTGCTATCGGCCACCTGTGCAATCTCGACCAAATTGGCCTTTGCGCGGCGCGCCAGTCGAAGAGATCGGCTCATGAAGATGCGCGTGCTTGCCGAAGGCCCGCCGGATCGCGTCAACTTCGCTACGCTCGGCAAATTCACCAGCCCTGACTTGCGCCAACCCTTCCAGCAGCCCTTGGCGGATGCCCGCGATTTGCGCTTCTTCCTGTTCCAATAACCGTAGCCCCGCGCGCAGTGCTTCACTCACGTTTTGATAGCGTCCGGACGCGACCAAGGCCTGTACCAGTTGGTTCCGGGTTTCGGTCAGAATGACATTCCGTATCACCATGTGTCAGCTCTCCTTTGTCGGCAACATATGCCAATACAAGGCCTCTGCAAATGATGTGGACCTGTGCTTCGTCGTTTCCAAACAGTCGTTTAATGACGCTATATGAAACTGCAAAAATATTGTTTTGATGCCCCTGATCGGTTATGCCCGCGTATCTACCGAGGATCAGACCCCCCTGCCCCAGTCGCAGGCCCTGAAATCTGCGGGTTGCGCCGAAATCTATGAAGAGCACGCCTCAGGCAGCAATCGCGCGCGGCCGGTGCTTGGGCGAGTGTTGGAACGCATCGGCAAAGGCGACACGCTGGTCGTCGTGCGGATCGACCGCCTCGCGCGATCCCTGTCGCATCTGCTGGAGGTGATCGAGCGGCTGGAGGCCAAGGGTGCGTTCTTTCGCTCGATCCAAGATCCGATCGACACCGGATCCCCACAAGGCAAGTTCACGCTGCAGGTCTTGGGCGCTGCGGCCGAGTTCGAACGCGCCCTGATCCGGGAACGCACCAAGGCCGGCCTCGCCAGCGCCCGCACAAAGGGCCGCGTGGGCGGGAACCCTGGGCTGCGGGCCAAAGACCCTGCCGCTCTTCGTAAGTTGCAGTTGGCGCGACAGGACGGCTACATGGAGCGTCTGAACGAGACGGCACAAGATTGGGTGCTCCATGTGCGCCGGTTGCGCCCCGACTTGGCCTGGGAAGACGTGGTGCGCATCATCAACGGCCCCCTGCCCGAGGCGCGTCGCTGGACCCAAAGCCGTCTCTTGCGCGCTGTGAAGGCCTATGTCCGCGACGGCTTCCTGCCTACCGAGGTGCTGGCCCGCGCCGGGCGCCGCGAAACGGACGATCGCCTGCCCGCCATAGTTTCCGCGATCAAGGGCGCGGACCCCGACATCACGCTTCAGGCGATCTGCACCCGGCTGGAATCAATGCGCGAGCGCACGCCACGCGGGCGGACAAGCTGGCAGCCATCTTCGGTGAAAATGCTACTGGAGCGGGCTGAGAGGCTGGGGCTGCTTGAGTAGCCCAGAAACCCCGCAAATCATGCACGACATGGAAGGATTACAAGGCTAAGGCCAGCACCAGACTCAGAAGTTGTCCGCTCATGCAAAGGGGTTGACGATGCGAAGCTGGCCTTCGACCAGCAGGCCATCTTGCATGTCCTCGCTCCACAGCGTGGTACACCCCGCAACCAAAGCGCTGGCCACGATCATCGCGTCGTAGATCGAGAAGCCGTAGCGTTCCGCCAAAGCGCGGCCGACGTCATGGGTCTGCACGGTGAGATCCTCGACGGGACACAAGGCGCGCACGCCTTCGAGAAAGGCCGCTGCTTCCTCCCAACTGAGGCCAGCTTTGCGGCGGCAGTTCACCAGTGACTCGTTTAGAACCTGAACGCTGATCCGGGGCCCCTGCCCCAGGATGACCTCGGCGCGATCGGCCTTCGGGCCGTCGTCGAGCAGGTAAAGAACAACATTCGTGTCCGCGAACTCAGCGCTCATGCGCGTCGTCGCGGCTCAGACGTTCTGGTGCGGACAACTTGCCCCGGAAGCGGCGCAGGCCGGTCAGCACCTCATCCGCACGAGCAAGGCGACGGACTCTGACCCGACCGTTGTCCTTGACCAGGTCGATCTGATCACCCTCCTTGAGACCAAGCTCTCGGACGAGCTCCGCGGGCAAACGGACGGCCAGCGAGTTACCCCATTTTGCGACCTGCATCGTGACCTCCCATGTGGATATACGTCTTAAAATGTATATCCGAAGGGTTCCGAAGACAAGCCTGCCCAAACCCTAGCTACTCTTGTGCATGACGCAGCGACTGACACCAAATCTAGAAAGAGCTTGCACGAATCTGATAGCTCGGGCAATAGTCTCGATAAATAACGCGCGATCACATAAAAAACGCGCCCACGAATCGAGGCAGAGATGAGCGAAGCTGAGCAGGACTTGGACATTGCCATCGGGCACTACGCAGAGCTTCTTGCGTCCAATCTTCATGCGCAACGTGCTGCCCACTTCCCTCCCGACGCCAAAAAAGTCATGCGCAGCCTGACCAGCGGCGAGGCGGCCGAGTTGCTTGGCGTCGATCATACCTACCTTCGCAAGCTTCATCGAGAAGGAAAGATCGCTGACGTCGAAACCACTGCGGGCAGCCACCGGCGATATACCCTCGATGATATCTGGGAGATTCGCCACGCCCTTGAGGCAAACGCGAAGAAGCCTGGAACCTACGTTCCGGGGCGTCGTGCCGGTGACGAGCTTCAGATTGTTTCTGTTGTGAACTTCAAAGGCGGGAGTGGGAAAACGACAACATCCGCTCACCTTGCACAGCGCTTGGCTCTCAAGGGATATCGTGTCCTTGCGATCGATCTGGATCCCCAGGCATCCCTTTCAGCGCTGCATGGCATCCAGCCTGAGCTGGACCTGATGGAGGGTGGCACGCTGTATGATGCGGTTCGCTACGATGAACCGGTCCCGATCTCGGACGTGATCCGCAAGACCTACATCCGTGGTCTGGACCTGATTCCCGGGAACCTCGAGCTCATGGAATTCGAACATGAGACGCCGGCAGCCATCCAGCGTGGCGGCGCCCGCGCATTCTTTGCCCGTGTGCGTGACGCGCTCGACAGTGTCGAAGCGGACTATGACGTCGTCGTCATCGACTGTCCGCCGCAGCTTGGCTTTTTAACCATGTCCGCCCTTTCAGCATCTTCAGGGGTGCTTGTTACCGTTCACCCGCAAATGCTCGATCTGATGTCCATGTCGCAGTTTCTGCGAATGACCGCTGATCTGCTTGGCGTCATCCGGGATGCTGGCGCAAACCTTCGCTTCGACTGGCTGCGCTTTCTGCCGACTCGCTACAAGGTGGGTGATGCCCCGCAGACCGAGGTCATTGCTTTCATCCGGGGTCTGTTCGGCAGGTCAGTGCTGACCAACCACATGGTTGAGTCGACTGCGATCTCTGATGCAGGGCTGACGAAGCAGACGCTCTACGAGGCCGACAAGAAGGACTTCACGCGTCAGACTTTCGATCGTGCAATCGAATCTATGAACGCCGTCAACGACGAGATCGCGGCGATCATCCAGAACACGTGGGGACGCAATGGCAAGAAAGCCTAAACTGGGACTGCCACTGCAGACCCTGCGCAATGCGCCCGATGCTCTTGAGGGACGCAGGCTGCGCGGCGGCGTTTTCGAAATCGAGCCTGACCAAATCGAAACCACAGGTCGGCTCGATGACCGGCTGCAGATCGAGACTGAGGGCCTCAAGGCGTCAATTTCCAAGAACGGACAGCTAGTACCAATCCTCGTCCGGCCGCTTGAGGGTGATCGCTACAGCCTGATTTATGGCCGTCGTCGACTGGAAGCTTGCAGAGAACTTGGGATCAAGGTCCGCGCCATTGTCACAGAGATGGAGGGCGATCAGGCGCTTCGTGATCAGCTGTTAGAGAACCAGGAGCGGCGGGATCTAAGCTTCATCGAACGTGCGCTTGTTGCCGCAGCCTTGCTCGACGGTGACCATTTGAGCGCATCCGAACGCACTAACAAGGGTGTCGCCGAGGTTCTCAATCTGACCGAGGCAGGAGTGTCGCAGCTGTTAAGCGTGGTCCGCACCGTTGGGGAGGACCTGGTCCTCGCCATCGGTGCCGCTCCGGGCATTGGTCGGCCCAGGTGGGAAGAGCTCAAGAAGTTGCTGGGGGCTACGGATGCCGATCGCGAACTGCTTGCAGCTTTGGCCGGTGAGGCCAAGACATCCTATCAGGGTGGTATTGACGAGAAATCCGATCATGCATTTTTGGCCGTCCTCGCCGCTGCAGGGAAGCCCGAACAGACCACATTCTCGTCTCGCCCTCGCGGGCGGCCCGGCACGGTGATTCCGGGGGTCGGTGCCGCCACTGTCACGACCGGACGTCGTGGAAAGCAACTCAAGCTCGAGTTGAAGGCCGAGGAGAGCGATTTTGTCAGCTGGCTTGAGGGCAACGCCCCGCAGCTGATCGCCGAGCTTCACGAGCGCTGGAAGCGTTCGGAAGACTGAGGAAGAGTAACAATCAAAAAGGAGGCACGAGACAGGCAGAAAAGAAAAAGGCCCCGAGAAGCAAGCTTCACGAGACCTTTCTTAGGTTTCGCACGGGACCAGCCCGCTACAAAACTTCAGTTTTCGCACCTCTGAATGTAGCGATCTGGCCCCTTTCCCGCAAGCGCAAAGCGATTCGCGGGCTAGGGAAATTTTGCCTTCGTGAATGACATCATGGATTACACACCGATTTCGCCGTTTATGCGGCCGATCTCGCACGCCCATCTGCGCGTGGTCGAGCGTCCTGAGGCGTCTGTTCCAGGCAAGCCCGTCAACAAGTGGGAGCTCCTCCGCGAGCTGTCCAAGGCGCAGGCAGCCTTTGGGGTTTCCGAGCGCGATCTGACCGTTCTTCAGGGACTTCTCAGCTTCTTTCCGGACGATGCGCTTGGCGGGAACACCGAAATGGTCGTCTTCCCATCCAACAAGGCGATCTGCGAGAGGCTGAACGGTATGCCTTGCTCGACGATGCGCCGTCACCTCGCCCGGTTGGTAGACGCAGGCTTGCTCATGCGGCGCGATAGCCCCAATGGGAAGCGGTATGTGCGCAAGCGTGGCGAAGATCGCGCGGCCTTCGGCTTTGATCTCTCCCCGCTCTATTGCCGGGCAGAGGAGATTGCACGGGCCGCAGAGTCTGTTCGTGAGGCTGAGGACCGTGTGCGGCGACTGAGGGAGGTGGTGAGCCTCATGCGTCGCGACCTAGCCGCCCTAGCGGAGTTCGGAGAGGAGATCCAGCCCGGGCTTGGCCTATGGGACCAGCTCCGCGACGCGGCCGCCCTCACAGCCCGCGCTCTTCGCCGCAAGCTTTCGCTTGAGGATCTGTCGGCATTTCGGACTAAACTGGAGACCCTTCTTGACCAGGCGCGTAATGTCATTGACGGTCCTGAAACAGAAGAAATGAACACCAATGATGCCCATTTTGAGCGTCACCATCATAATTCAAATAAAGAATCTATAGGTTTTGAACCTGCCTTAGAGAAAGGCGCGGCGACGGCAGGCAGCGCGCTTGATGTTGATACGGGTGAGCCTGTGGCTGACGTTGAAGAGCCTGAGACGAGGCGGGCGCCGAAAATCCCACTTCACCTGGTGATTGCCAGCTGTCCTTCGCTCAAGACTTTCTATCAGGGCGACGTTCGACATTGGCACCAGCTTTTCGACGCTGCTTGTCATGTACGGCCGGCCATGGGGATCAGTGTTTCCGCTTGGGAAGAAGCGCAGCGCTGTATGGGACCAGAGCAAGCCTCGATCGTCGTCGTGGCCATGCTGGAACGTTTTTCCGACATCAGATCACCGGGTGGATACTTGCGGGCGCTGACGTCCAAGGCTGCGGCGGGCGAGTTTTCCTGCGGGCCGATGGTCATGGCGCTGATCGGACGGCGAAGTGCGGCTTAACAGCTGTTAAGTTTCGACGTCGTCGGTGCTCAGTTGGCCTGACTTAACAGCTGTTAAGTCGCCTCTTGGCAACCATCCGATCATCGAGAGGGAAAGGAGTGTTGTTTTGAGGGTGACGGGAAGTGAGATCGGGAGAGTGGCTTCCGGCGCCCGTCGTGGAGAAGATCTGATGACCAAAGCTGTCCAGAAAATCACCCTGTCCCCGTCCCGGGATATCCCTTTCGACAAGTTGGCGCTGAGCCAGTGCAATGTGCGGCGCATCAAGGCTGGCGTGTCCGTCGAGGAACTGGCTGAAGACATCGCCCGCCGCGGCCTCTTGCAGAGCCTAAGCGTGCGGCCCGTGTTGGACGATGATGGGACCGAGACTGGCAAGTTCGAGATCCCGGCCGGTGGACGGCGGTTCCAGGCATTGTCCCTGCTGGTGAAGCAGAAGCGTTTGGCAAAGATCACGCCCATCCCCTGCATCGTCCGCGATGCTGCGTCCGACATCCTGGCCGAGGACGATTCCTTGGCCGAGGACATGCAGCGCGTCGCCCTGCACCCGCTCGATCAGTTCCGCGCGTTTGTGGCGCTGCGGGACAAGGGTCAGACTGATGCGGAAATTGCTGCCGCCTTCTTGGCCTAGCTGGCCCGAAGCTGCATATTTGGGCTTTTGAGAGAACAAAGCCCGTACATTTCATTGGTCTGACCGCTGCAGATACAAAGCGACGTTCTCGGCTGGCATCTTGAAGCCTCGACCGTCGGAGACTCGTTCAGTGCTGATAGGGTATTTTGGTCTGTTAGGGTTGATCCCAACGATCCGGTGAAGGTCTCCACCGGTTTTAAACGTTCGGCGATAATCAGATGGCTCCAGCCCAAAATGCGGTGCGAGCACTTCGAACATGGCTTTGTCCGGCGAGTAGATCGCGCCGTCTTCCATCGGAATGCCGACGCGGAAGCCGATGTTGAAGCTATGACGCAGATCGATATCGCTCAGTTCGCCGCCTTCGACCGTCAACCCATGCGTTTCCGCTACGGCGAGGCAGGCCTTCATCATGTCTCGGCGCAGGCGATCGCACAGCTCTGGCGTCAGATTGCGCGGCGGGGAGACTTTGGAACTTGTCTGGACCGACGTTTTTTTCGCGGGGGCTTTTGGCTTGCGGGCGTTCTTTTTCATGACGCAGCCGCCCCGTTGCTATTGTGGTCCAAGGTCATTTGGGCCTTTGCTTTATAGACTGTTCCGCGCGAGATCCCCATCTCGCGCGCGATTGCGGTGGGCGAGCAGCCCTCGATCAGCTTCGCCTGAATGGCCTCGAGATCGATTTTGGGTTTGCGCCCGCGATAGGCACCGCGCTCCTTTGCTGAGGCAATGCCTTCGGCTTGGCGTTCCCGGCGCAGGTTAGTTTCGAACTCAGCGAAAACGCCAAGCATATCGAAAAAGGCTTTTCCGGTTGCCGTGGATGTATCAACAGGCTGCTCGGTTGCCGCCAGATGCGCGCCCTTGGATTTCAGATGGGTGACGATAGCCTGCAGATCACTGAGACTGCGGGCCAGCCGGTCAATGCGCGTGACCACCAGCGTTTCTCCTGGATGGATGAAATCGAGGATCGTCTTGAGCTCGGGTCGTCCCTCTAGGCTGGTCCCGCTCTTTTGCTCGGTGCGGACCATGCCACACCCGGCTGCTTTCAAGGCGGCAATCTGCGCATCGAGGTTCTGATCGGTGGTCGAGGTGCGCGCATAGCCGATTTTGGCCTGATATGTGTTCATTTTGAGTGTGCCCCTGGCAATATCT
This sequence comes from Roseinatronobacter domitianus, assembly GCF_023336755.1. Taxonomy (GTDB): domain Bacteria; phylum Pseudomonadota; class Alphaproteobacteria; order Rhodobacterales; family Rhodobacteraceae; genus Roseinatronobacter; species Roseinatronobacter domitianus. The sequence continues at coordinate 21,169 of NZ_JALZWP010000023.1, forward strand.
GTTTGTTATCTCGAAACAGACCCAAAATGAACATGTATTCTGGCGGTTTTTGTGTTCATGTGCGGTGTCGCCATGGGTATACCCTTAATGACGCAGATAAAGGCTAATCCATCCAAAAATTCCGCTCCCGCTTCTTCTGGGTCTGCAACTTCGAGAACCGTTCACTGACCGCATCGGCATGAATGTCGTCATGAGCCCAGTCAACGTATCCGGCTTCCTTCGCCCAATCATGTTCTGGGTGGCTTGAGTCCTCGCGCGCCTCCTTGAATGCCTCGTACATCGGTGGGCCTCCGATATCCTCTGGCGGGGTCGCCCATTGACCTCCGACAAAACGCGGTAAGGGCTCGTTCGGCTCAACGGGACGCTTCGAGATCAACTCAACCCGGTGCATCCAGTCATCACCAAAGTCATAGGTATAAATGACCGGCGGCACCTTGGCGTTGAGGAAAAAGTCGAGCTTCTTCGTGGTGACCTCCATCACCGGCGGGCCGAACATCGGCTCGATCCAGAAGTCCTCGTTTTTCATCTGGTATTTACGGTCACCAATCTCGAAATCCCACAGGTGCATATCGTACCACAGGAAAGCCGCCTGAATGGCATCGTGCAAGTGTGGGAGGGTCTTGTCCGACCTGATCTCGATCTCCCGCCACGGGGCGGGATCGACATCTTCAAGGGTGACTTTCAGTCGTAGGACCTGGGGTTCTTTCTTAGCCATGAGCGCCTCTATGCGGCCAAGGGTCCAAAATCGATCCGCTTATCCAGATCGACCTCGAAGCGGCCATAAGGGTTGATGTGTAGATAAATGAGCGGTGACAGGCCGCGATAGTCCTCTGGGGACAAGCGTGCGACCACATTGGGGTTACGCAGGACGGATTGCACCATTCGCGTGTTCACGTAGACCAATGACGACTGTAACAGGTGCAGCGCATGCGCGGCGGTTTCCTGGTCCCGCACACGGTTGGTTGCGATTTCGCCGCCCTTGCCGAAGAACACGAAGCTGTTGGCGCTGTTCCAGTTTTCCACGACGTTCAGCCCTTCGTGAATTTCCCGGCGGAACGCCTCGGACCGAAGGTATCGGCACAGGAATATCGTCTTAATGGCGCGGCCAAGCTCGGCGAGCGCCTTGTAGGTGGGGTGCATCACATCCGATCGCGCAAACCGGCGCAGGATGGCCTCCGGGTCAGCCGTTCCATGCCGCATGGCGGCTGCGTATTTGACCATTTCATCATACTGGCGTTCGATCTCTCCCCAATCGATCACGCCTGACAGAATTGGCAACAGATTAGGCAGTTGCCCTCGCATACCCGCACTCGGAAGGGCGAGTTTTTGGCGCGCGATAGCTTTGAGACGTGGCGCAAGCTCAAATCCCAGAAGATGGCAAAAAGCAAAGCCGACAGCGCTTTGTCCGTGGCTGTCTACATACTGCCGCTGGATTTCCATGTCAGTGCAGTGCCGCAAGACGCCCTCAATCATGGCGGCCACTTCGGAAGACGAACAGCGTTTCAGCTGCGAATAAATGCAAGTTGCCTGCCGCTCGACATGCCAGTAAATCATGACGCCGCGTCCACCATAGCGCGCATGCCATTCCGTCATCAGGTTGCGATCCCACGCTCCGAACTTGGTGGAATCCCCGGCACAGGTCGTGCCCGGCGCACCCCAAACTTCCGGGTTGCGGATTTCCAGCGTCGCATTGGCAACCTGCGCACACGCCGCCTTGAGGGAGGCAGGGTCAATATAGCGCCGCCGGATATGCAAGAGTTCGTCATAACTGACATCGGGAGAACCGGCGGCCACGCGTTTCAAGCCCGCGTTGGTTCCCAAGCCGTAAAGGCAGAGCAGCAAGCGTTGATCTCGCACGACAGCTGGCAAAGCCTCCCGGCTGGCCGAGGTCTGAAAGTTGTTCAGAAACCCTGTGTTGAGGGCGGTTTCCTTGAGAACATCCAAAAGCCCGGTCATCGGCCAAGCCCGGGCAACCTCGGCTTTTAGCGTCGCCAGACCAGCCGGCTCTGGAGCCGGCGCCAGCGGCGTTACGGAAATCCGGTTCTCCCCGCCCCACCGCAGGCGCACTTTGTCATTGTCAGGCAAGGTTGCATTCAGCAGGTGAAGCTCCTGTTCCAGGTCCGCCTTAACGCCCGCGACAAAGCTCTGCGCGTCGCGTGACAGCCCCAGATCGGCATAGTAGGCGTCTCGGCGCGCAGCAAAGTCGCCCGGCAGATCATCATCCGGATTGCGGTACCGGTCCGCGCCCTCAATCCAGATTTCTTTGGCACGGATGCGTTCCCGCAGTTGCGTCAGCACACAGAGCTCAAAGGACACAACATTGACCCGGCCGTTCTCGTCAATGACTGTGTTGCGCCATTTCCCGGGGATAATCCCTGCTGGAGTATCATCTTCAGAAACCACCCGGCGAGCAGCTTCCGCAAACCGGGTAATCTGATCCAAGGCGGATAATATCGGATGCCACATTGCGTTATTCGAGCGAAATCGCAAAGCCCGGAGCAACGGTGGCAACATGCGGCGGTAGTGGCTGGCATATGAGTTGCGCATGGTTTGTTGGATGCGCGTGTCCAAGGTACCCTTGGCGCGATGTTCGTCAACGACTGCCCGGAGCTTACCCGCTCCAGCGATAGGGAAGATAACGTCTTCAATCCGGCCCTCGGGATGATCCAACGCGGCCATGGCGATCTCGACAAGCAACCGTTCCTTGCCGTGAACCGCGCCTATATCGGCCGCGATGCCCTGAATGACCTTGCGGCGCGATCGTGTTCCCAGACGATGAACCACCTCCAACAGCAAATCAATGAGGCCGTCGATCAGCTGCGAGCGGCGATGTATCAGGTAGACCGCAAGAAGTCCGAGGCGCTTCTCGGGGGCATGACGGCGCATTTCCGAGGCGGTTTCACCTTCTACCTGACGCGCAAGCCGCGCAATCCATCCCCGCTCAACCCTATCAAGAACAGCAATTGGTAGATCGAGGCCATCGACAAAGGACACCTTCCTAGCTGCCAGCAACACGCTTTCCAGCGTTGCCGCGCCCACATCATCCTTCAGTCGCTGAAACCCCGTATCGGCCAAAGGCTCTGAGAGCGCCCATTCCAGTTGCTCAATGGTTTCGGCGTGGAGCAGCGCACCTACACGCATCAGAAAACCATCGCGAAAATCCCGGCGGGCAGCGCGGGCAAGGCGTTCCATGATCTTGTCTGACGGGATAAAAACGCCCAGCTGCCGCGCCTGGTCAAAACCACGTTCGATCCAGTCTGCCAAGGTCAGGTCCTGCCCACCAAGCTGCTCAATCATCCAGGCCTGGAGATTGGCGCGGTCACGATCAGAAGCTCGACGAAATCCAAGAAAATCGAGAATGCCCGCACGTTGCCGTCGCGCGGTATCACTGGAAAATGAGTAGGAAAGATCGTCTGTCGCCCCAATCTGATCCTCAACGTACGCGATCACATCAGGGTCAAGATCACTGCGGTCGGCAGGAAACCTTGCATGTTGGCGAAAAAAGAGGAGCTGGCATGCAATCGCTACCCGAGACTTCGCCCCGAACCGATTGAGAAATTCAAAATCAGAATACGAAAGCCCCCACACCGAGGCAAATGCTTGCTCTGTCATGACACCTCCAGACGCAAGCATCATCCAACATCAGCTCTGACCGTCAATCAGCCTTTTGTTCTCAACATGTTCTCTCAAAAGCCCAAATATGCAGCTTCGGGCCAGCCAGGCCATTCCGCTAGATTACCGTTAGTAACTCCTATAACAAAAATATCACGTTTACTTACCAAGTCCATGAAAAACTTGTCAAAGGCGTCGACGAATTCAGAGATCTGACCATCCATTCCGAGTTCTGACGCCCAGACCTGAAGCTGACGAAAATCCTCATCGTGAAACTCGTGCGTTCCGACCCGGTGGAGGATCGACTCCTGCTGGTTAATCAAGCTGTACATCGGGATCAGCGCGTCTGATGCCGCCCTCCGGATCAGCTTGTTTCCCTCGCGACCATGCGACACCAGACCGGTGTTCCATAACGGAACAAGGCTTTTTCCACTCGTATCGTCAGACATGGGAACCCCCCAGAAAATTGGGCAGGGCCCATACGGCGGATAAAAGGGACGATCGAGCTGATCCTGACCAAGGAGCGATCACGATAACAGAGGCCGTAATACGCCGATATTTCTCAGCCGAATGCGTCATATATTCCTCCAGGTGCGCCTTGATCACGGACAAGCGGAGTGTTCCGCGCCTCGGGCAGCTCTTCTACCGTAAGACCGGTTTTTACGATTGGAAACCCTCCGGCGAGCTGTCGGAAATGCCGCCGCATGTCAGGCTCGCTGTCCCAATCAGCTGCGGACAGCAAGATGAGGATGATGATCACGAGCAATGCGATCACCCACCCCAGCCGATTGGTGATCTGGTTAGAGGAACCGACGTCCGGGCCAACACCAACGGTGTTGCGCGCCTCTTGTATGGGCCAGTCTCGGCCCTGTGAGATTGTTTGGGTGCGCGCGAGAGTAACCTCTAGGCTTTCAATACGCGCAGGAGCAGATACCCAGGGGTCTACGTCGCGCCGCAGCATTCCGTATTCCGGGGCACCGTCTCGATACCCCGCATCAAACTCGTATCTGCTGCCGTATAATGCAGACGTGACCGTCAGCACCACGTCCTGCACGTCTTCTGACCGCGTTTCAACGAGAGCGAATGCCCTCTGAAACGCGTCTTCGCCCATACGGATGCGAAGGAGCCTGGGCCCCTTCACTTGTCGTATAAGCGAAGAGGTTGGCGAGAACTCCCCCTCTACTGTTTCGTCGTCCAAAGCGGACCACCGGATATCGCTGTAAGTGCTCAGGAATGGATCGAAAGTATCTTTCACGGGACGCTCCGGGATCGTTTTGCATGAAGGAGGGGTCGCCCTGATGTTCAGGGCGACCATGTCAGTTGGCGTTTCTGGTTGAGCGGACTATGCTAGAGTAGGGGAGAGGTGAAACGAACGCTTGCGCCGTTCTGCCTCGCGGCGCTGACGCCGCCGCCGACAACGCGGATCGCGCCGTGGATCTGTTCGCAGGTTCGGGATCGTCTTGTGAAAGATGGTGATGACAGTCCGGCCTTCAGCCACCACGGTGGCACCCCGCAGGACTGCCTGTGGGACGCGGGGATCAGGGACGGGGACCTGATCGCGGTGGACCGGGCCGGCAAGCGGCGGGTCGGCCGCGCAGTGCTCGCCGTCGTCGACGGGGCTGTGACCGCGAAGATCCTGCGCAAGCGGGACGGGCGCTACTACCTGGCCCCCGCGAACAGTCAGGGCGGGTACCCGGAGATCGCCCTCACGCCGGAGAGCGATATCTGGGGCGTAATCGCCGGGGTCGTGCGCCGGTACGACCTGGCGTGAGCCGGCCAATCGCGATCAGCGACAGCGCCAACTTCTACGTCAGCGCGGAGCGGATCTTTAACCCGAGCCCTGCATACCGCTCGACGAGGCGCCGCCGCCCCGTAAGGGGATGGCCGTGACCCGATCCGCAGGCGCGCCGATGCGGGACATGAAGACGGTGGTCAGCGCGCTGGCCGCGCATGCGACCCGGGCGTCCGAGAAGCTGCGCCAGCACGGGCTGGTCGCGGGGACCATGACGGTGTTCTTCCACACCAGCCGGTTCAGCGCTGGAAAGCCGCAGCATGTCGCGTCCCGGACCGTAAAGCTCACCCCGATGACCTCGGACGCGCGAGACCTGGTCCGAGCGGTCCGGGCCTGCGTGGAGGCGTCCTGGCCGCAGCAGGGCGGCCCGTACGCATTCGCGAAGTCCGGCGTCATGCTAGATGATCTGGTCCCCGAGGCGGAGCGGCCCCGCACTCTGTTTGACATGGCGGATGAGGGGAGAGGTCGGTCTCCTGCAGTGATGGCAGCGCTGGACGCGGTCAACGCCCGGTTCGGGAAGAAGACGATGGTGCTCGGCGCGGAAGGGACTAAGCGGGCCTGGGCGATGCGCGCCGAGCACCGCAGCCCCCGCTACACGACCCGGATCTCGGACCTGCCTGTGGTCCGATGAGTGACGCGCCGATGCCCGCCAAAAACACCGTTTTCGTCCCGCATGTTCTGACCAGGGGTTTTTGTCCGAAGCGGCCGTTCGTACAATTTGCGGCGAACGGCGACGTTGAGCCTAAAGTTGACTGATGATGCACGATGAACGAATGTCCGCATAGCAAACCTCGGTGCAGGGAGCCGCAAACATCAGGACCCTGAATGAATCACTAATTTGGATCGCCACATTAGTCGCCCGCTCATCTGAATGGGCAGTCCGTAAATAATTTGCGGCTTTGCTGGCATGCCACCTAAACTAATTTCTTAGTCAAGAGACTATCTTTTGCGGGGAAGACACGTGGATAACGTAGCCAAGAATTTTTTCTTAGAAAGTCTGTGCTTTGCTCTGTTACTCGTTGGACCAGCATTAGCGAGCGCAGACGAAGGTGTGTCTGTCGAAGAGGAATTTTTAAGAATCGATGGCGAGATCACCATGCGCACCGCGGTCGAGTTCGATCGTGCGCTTTCGAGCAAAACCGATCAAGTTTGGGTGCAACTCAACAGTCCTGGAGGATCCGTCTATTCCTCTCTTCTTATCGCACGTCGCCTCCACGAAGCTAAACTATCCACTCGTATACTTCGGGATGACTTATGTGCTTCCGCCTGCGCTCTGATTTTTGCGGCTGGAAATGAGCGTGTCGCGACTGGCCGACTCGGCGTCCATCAAATGAGTATGGATCAAGATAGCAACGAGGCAATTCAGTTCGCTATGGGTGATGTTATAGAGGAGCTTTATGCTTTTGACGTGCCCAGCAAATTTGTAACTTCAATGCTACGTACTCCAAAAGAGACGATGTACTGGTTTGACGAAACCGAAATCCGTGAAATGAGGTTCTATTTTGCAGCAAACCGAAGGGAATTACCCGAACCGGACCCACATTTCAAGGAACCAGACCTACCTAGCGGGCTTAATTATATTAACAAAGGAATCCTCCTGATCGAAGCTTACTTTGACCAAGTGCCGGAACGAGAGCTATTCAGCACTCAAGCCACGCTGTCCGCATGGTCTGAGGGGTACTCTCTCGACCTGGACGGGCAATGGGGTCCTCAAACCGAAAACGTGTTTCGAGAGGTTTTCGATATGTATACAGCAATTGGTGGCAGCAGTTCCGGTTGGGGTGTGAACTCGGTTGCAGATGTTCCTAGATTTCTGAATTGGATCAATGATGCGGCTTATGCTAACAACAATACTGATCGAGTGGAATTCCCCGATTGAAGATTGAAGGTTTGCACCTAGTCTGATATTGGAGGTGTCAGTAAAGTCGCTTGTTAAAAGCGATTGATATTTCTTGTGTGGTTCTTGCGGACGTAAGGTGCAAGTCGAGATTCCCGTCGAAAACAGACGTTGGGGCAATGATAGCGAAATGTCACTTTGTCCGCTCTGCGGACCTTCACCCTTAAAAAATGCCGCGCGACGCACGAATGGCCGGTTCAGTAAAGCCGCACCGCAGCGCTCGACCACGGGACGAAGGTCGGGTCTGGGCCGGAAGCGAATTAGGTAATCCAGCGTGTTGAACGGCAACCGTTGGCGGCTTCCTATGTGGCGGCTTGGAATTTATGCGCAAGGTTAATTCAGCAAATCGCGTAGGAAACCGTTTGCGCAGCAGGCAGGCCAGATCAGGGCAGGTCACCCTGCGAGGTGCGCTACTGCTGGACGGCGCTGATAATTCCGGAAGTTGAGACCCGTCTGGACGCCCGGCCTTTCGGCCAGCACCACGACATGCTTTGCACATAGGAAACCGCTCGGCACTGATCGGATTCCAGGCAAATCTGCTTGCAGCGCGCGAAGCTGATACCGCGAAAGCCCTCCGTGGTCAGGTCGTTGCCTGGGAGGTCGGTCCCAGGAAGATCCACCATTGCCCCGCGCGCGGCTGGCGGGGGCGACGGCGTGTAGGTGCAACCGCGCATGAGTTCTGCCAGGCGTTCGTCGCGTATGGCCTGTTCGAAGCCGAAGTAGATGTCGCCGCTGGGCGCGACGACGCGCGCCCCAATGCTGCGCGCCGTGGCTGTGGCGACGGCCAGCCGGGGCGGGATTTCGAAGACCATGCGACCGCGCATGTTGCTGCGCTCAAGGACATCCCATTTCTCGATCGCGTGCCATACACCGTCGATGGCAAGCTCGAATGTCTCGTAGGCAGCCAGGGCGGGTTCGTGAAGGTCGGCGACGCCGGCTGCACCCGTCTCGGTGCAGAGAAGAGTAAGGAAGCTGTCGCCCGTGATGGCGATCTGGGTGAGGCGCAGCGCGAGATCGCCGTTGATGTTGATGTATTCCGTGCGCTCGTCATAGACATCGTTCGTGACCACGCGCCAGGCTTCTAGGTCGCGGCGCGAGACCCACAAGATTTCGTCATGCTCGATAACGGAGATTGCCTCGAAAAATTCCGGCTCGGCGCGATGGGTGCGGATGTATTCTGAAAGGATGCCAGACAGGGTTTGGCCGAGCGCGGCTCCGGCCTGGCCATCGAGGTCGGTGTCGTAGAGGCCAAACTGGTGAATGCCGATGCGGGCGCCGTCCGGAAGGTAGCGGTAATCTGCCGCCAAGTAAGCATAGACGCAGGCGCTGGCGCAGACCGCGCTCGGCATGTCCTGCGACCCCACTTGGGCGGAGACTATTGCCGGGATCTCGGCTATATAGGCCCCAATCTCAAGGCTCTCGATCAGGGAGCCACCCGGGCTGTCGAACATGAAGAGGACATCGCGCACGTCCGAGGTGTCGGCAGCATCGATCGCCGCCTTTAGCTTTTCCGTATCTCCTGGTAAAATTTCCCCGCTGGCTTTGATGTGTAGGGTGGGCTCTCGAATTGGCCACAGATCAATGCGCTCTACGGAAAATTCCATGGCCGCGAGGCTGGCCGGCAATACGGAGAGAAATAAAACGAAGCTTATAGTCGAAAAGTGCAAGAGTCCCTCCAGGAGAAAAGCTCGGGCCACAACGACCAGTCTGCCCCGACCGACCGGTTCAAATTGTGAGGTAACGCATTTCCGGCCGAAGGTCGACGATCGCATGGGCCCCCGGCGTTGGCGCAAATACCACGTTACGATGTTAGCAATGGCTGTGTCTGCACTTCGCAACGTTTAGGGTAAAATAAGGTGCATATCTTCGGTTAATGACGCCACCAAATCGTCGCAGTCAGCCTTGTGCCTTGGGGCATCCGCGGCCAAAGCTCAAGTTGCCCCCGTTTTATGGGTTCAATTGGCTTTAGATGGTGCGAGCGCAGCGAATGGCATTAACGCGGGCTGCGAACGCAACATCTTGACCCGCTGACCAACGGCAGGAGTGGGCCGAAAGCAACGGTGGCCATGCCGTGCAAAAAGCAACTCCTGCAACTGCCTAGACAGACCGGTGGTATTTCCTCCAGAGCCTCGATGTGGCCAAGGATGCGCATAATGCCAAGCAGACTGGCCCGCGGCTCACGGCAGGGACGCACGACCGATCGAAAGATGGCTTGAGCAAGCATGCCGACTTTGTCCATGCCAATTTCGCGGGCGACAACTTCCGGCAGCGAAGGCAGAGTGGCTGCACCCTAAGGCGGTGAAAACCTGGCCGCATCAAAGCACATGAAAACAATGCCTTAATCGGGGCTGGCAGAAAATACCCCGAAAGTGGCACGCCAAAACACGCGCTTTGGCAAAGATGCTCCCGCCGGAACAGGACGGGGCGAAATCCTGCGGTAACGTGTCCAGAGGGATTTGAACCCCCGACCTATCCGTTATGAGGGGACAGCTCTAACCGCTGAGCTACAAGC
>NZ_JALZWP010000024.1 GCF_023336755.1 Roseinatronobacter domitianus
TCGACGGCACGGAGCACCGCCTGTTCATCATGGTGCAACACCAAAGACAGGATATCGACCATCTCACGGTCCCCGCCGGGCTGGCGCAGCATCTTCGCCTGAAGCTTTCGGAAAGGTTCGGGCATCTCGAGGAAGGGCGCGCCATTCCGCAGAGCCCCGGGCTTGCGCTGAAGCGAGCCATTGTCCGCCATTGGTCCGAGGACAATGGCGAGCGCGAGATAATGGCGCCAGTCGTAGACAAAGCGTCCGGGTTTACGGTGTGATCGGTCGATAACGCGCTCATGCGTGCAAACCACATGGCCCTCTGCCACAACCACCTGCAGCGCTGGGCAAGTGGTCAATCCATTTGCTCGCGAGCTATCCCGACAGAAAGGGCGCAGAGCGGGCCGAATCAAGTTTCAAGGCCGAACCCGGAAAACTTCGAAGCCTTGGTGGGGAGTTTTTCGAAGGCGAATTGGTCGATGCTGAAATCGCGTTTGCTCGCGTGCCGGGTGTAGCAAGGTTCTCAAGGAGTAGATGAATACCATTCTGCAAAGCTGCTCACCGCCGCCGAGGGATCATTTAGAACGCAATCGGCTCACCTTATCCTACGGACCTCTCAGAAACCACAGACCCCACATGGGAACAAACATGGGGCCATAGATCTAAACTTTAAAATTTGAAAGTAATTTCAATAACTTAAAACAGGTTATGGCGGAGAGACAGGCCGCCATGAGTTGGTAACACTGAGCGCCATAAGTCACTTTAAGGGTTTTCAAAACAGTATCTTACGCGGATTAGTGTAACATTGGGTTGCACTCAGTATCATAACATATCATGTTCTTATGGTGGGTAGATAGACACGTAAGGTTAAATTGCGATGCCGCGTATAGCGAAAGAATTGTCCGCCATAGCTGTGCGGAACCTGAGCCACCCGGGCGGCGTGGGTAACGTGGCCTATGCGGTTGGCGGGGTCACCGGCCTTTATCTCCAGATCACACCAAAAGGGGCGCGTTCCTGGCTTCTCCGCTACGTCGCCCAGGGGGCACGCCGTAGCATGGGCTTCGGTCCGTTCCCGGAGGTCTCCCTGGCCCGAGCACGAGAGAAAGCGCGCGATGCCCGCGAGCTGATCCGGTCGGGCGGCGACCCTCTGGGTGAGAAGCGGGCCGCCCAAGAGGCGCGCCGCTCGCAAGTCACCTTCACCGACGCGGCGGAGGAGACCATCAAGACGAAAGCGAGCGAGTTCCGGAACGAAAAGCACAAGAAGCAATGGCGCTCCACCCTCGAAACTTACGCCGCCCCGACCTTGGGCGACATGCCGGTCGCCGATATCACCGTCGACGACATAAAGCGGGTGCTTGAACCGATCTGGACCACAAAAACAGAGACCGCGACCCGGCTGAGGGGCCGGATCGAAGCCGTCTTGGCATGGGCGACGGTTCACGGCCACCGGACCGGTGACAATCCCGCCCGCTGGAAGGGTAATCTCGACGCGGTGCTACCGAAACCGAAGAAAGGATCTGCTGTGGAACATCACCCGGCCCTTAAAATCGAAGAAGCGGCGACTTGGTTCGCGGACCTGAAAAAGCGAAAGGGGTTCGCCAGTCGAGCGCTGGAATTCGCCGCTCTTACCGCCGCCCGGTCCGGTGAGGTGCGCGAAGCGACTTGGGACGAGCTCGACCTTACGGCTGGCGTCTGGACGATTCCTGCGGGACGCATGAAAGCGGTGAGGGAGCATCGGGTGCCGCTCAGTGTGGCCGCGAAGGCGCTTCTGGAGGGGATGGACCGCATGGGCGACAGCCCGTTCGTTTTTCCGGCTGCGCGCGGCGGTGCGCTCTCGGACATGGCGCTCAGCGCGTGCATGAAGAGGATCAACGAAGCGCGCAAGGGTGGCTATCTTGATGCCCGGTCCAAGCGGCCCGCCGTACCCCACGGTCTGCGCAGCACGTTCCGGGACTGGGCGGCAGAGCGGACAGAATACCCCGCCGAGATGGCGGAGATGGCGCTCGCGCATCAGGTCGGCTCGGCAGTCGAACGCGCATATCGGCGGTCAGACATGATGGATAAGCGCCGGCAGATGATGGAAGACTGGGCTGGATTTCTGGGGGCCACCACATGCCAGAAATGATCTCACCCGCGAACCAGGAGGTAATCGCGCGTGAGCTCGCAGCGTGCGACGTATCTTCGGAAGATATTCAATGGGCCATTTCGAAGCTGGATAGGGCGGCGGCGCGGTTTTCTCGAACCACTCAGAAGGGCGGAATGAAGAAGCGCAGTCCAAAGACCTTGACCAAGCAGATCAACAAGGTTGAGAACCTGACCGGCAAAGCCCGCGCGCAAGCCATCAAAGACGCGGAAGAAATGGGGCTAGATTCCGAGGCTCTCAACCTTCTGGGGACCGACAAGCAGGTTCAGAGTCTCAGGGAGTACGCGCATAATCTTGAGGTCTTGGATCGACTGAACCCCGAGCACTTTAGTCCTCTGGCAAACAAGGACTTTCGGGAGGCGCGAACCCTCATGTTCTGGTGCATCGGTGTTTGGAGCGTCACTGCTGGACTGGTCCGGTTTTCCAATAATGACAGGGAAGACTGCGGTCCGATGGGCCGTTTTCTCACGGCGGCCTCAACTGACGCCTACATTGCACGCGGCCACGAAGTCCCATCGCCCAACGCCCTTCGGTTAAAGGCAAAACGGCTGGATTCTGCACTCGGCGCGGCCGCCTTCGTTTGGAATGATTTCTTTGAGATGCTCGAACGTGAAGATATGGCGGACGACGAGCTCGATCCCTTCGAAGACCTCTTCTATCCTTAGCCAAAAAAATAACGGCGCAGTCTATTGACCATCCTGACGCCCAAAAAGCTCTGGGTTACCCCTTCCATACACAGGAGGTAACCCATGACCAAGCAACCGAACAATCTGACCGACAAGCCTCAGATCACGGGCACGATCTGGGTCAATGCCGACGAGATCGCTGCCCGGTTCCGCGTGAGCCGCAATACGATCTGGCGTTGGGCACGCTCCCCCGAAAACGAATTTCCGGACCCGGTCCGGCTGACCCCGCGTGTCACGCGCTGGCGGCTCGCCGACATCGAGCAGTTCGAACAGATACGTTCTGAGGCACTCGCCGCATGAACGTAAAGAACCCCGGCTGAGGGCCGGGGTTCTGGAGCCGTCGGGGTGCGACCCGACAAACTGAAACGGTCCGGGAACCGCCCTTTTTCCATAATATTTATGGCGGAAAAAACCCGGACAGTCAATGGAGACTGTCTTGGCACATTCTTTTTCGAAACTGATCACCCGGCGTCATCTGGGGGCCACGAGGGTCCTCGGGTATGCCCTCACCCTCTCTGACGAAGCCGGATGGGAAGGAGCGTCTGCTGTCTGGCAGGCCCGCCTCGCACCTGATGAGTGCGCGGCACTGTCGTGGGCCGCGCTGCGCAGCCTCAGCCCTGATGACGCGGTCGTGGTCGCCGAAACGGTGTTGGGCGGTGCCGGTGCACCCCTGCCTCCGTTCCTCGACCCGATGGACGATGCGCTCTGGTGGGCGGCCTGTGCCGGGCCGAGCGAGCTGGAAGCCTATGCCCTGAGCACATTCCGGGCCCTGTCGCCCAGCAAGCGCCGCGATTTTGTCGAATTCGCTCAGGAGGCAGCGTAATGGCTAACGTTTTCAAAGTCCTGTCCTCCCAGATCGAGCAGCAGGAGGAGTCGGTCCCCGAGGAAAAGAAGGTGCAGGAGCAGGCGGATCGTGCCGCCCTCGACTTCATCTTGGATAACAAGGGAAACCCGAAACACAACGTCGCAAACGCGATCATGCTGCTGACGCATGATCCCGCTTTCCAGGGCATTTTCTCTTATAACGCCCTCTCCCATGAGCGGATCTTGAACAAGCCTGTGCCGGGAGAGAAGGGAGTGGCCTTCCCTCGCCCCCTTGAGGACCACGATTACACCTCGGTGCAGGTGTATCTCAATCATTCCGGGTTCCCGAACATCGCCAAATGCGACGTGCTTGCCGCCGTTCGCAAGGTGTGTCGGGATAATTCGTTCGATCCGCTACGCGATTATCTTTGTCGCGTGAAGTGGGACGGGAAAGATCGTCTGGGGACTGTGCTGTCGACTTACTTCTCCGCTGAACACAGCGAGTACGTATCCACTGCAGGCCGTATGTGGTTTATCTCAGGGGCTGCAAGGGGTCTCCAGCCGGGCTGCAAAGCTGACTACATGCTGGTCCTCGAAGGCCCGCAAGGGCTGAAGAAATCAACCGCGCTCGCAACTCTCGCTGGGGCGGAGTGGTTTTCTGACTGCTTGACCGACATGTTTTCCAAGGACGCCTCGATGCAGTTGAACGGACACTGGATCGTCGAGATCGCGGAGATGGAAGCGATGACCCGTAGGCCGGAAATGGCCAAGGTGTTCCTGACGAGGCAGGTCGAAAAGTATCGGCCCCCTTTCGAAAGGGAAAATGTTCAAGTCCCCCGGCGGTGCATCTTTGCCGGTACCACCAACCGCAAAGATTGGCAGCCGGACGAAACCGGTGGGCGCAGGTTCTGGCCGGTAAAGGTTGGAAAGATTGATCTGGAAGGCCTCGCACGGGACCGGGATCAGCTCTGGGCGGAAGCCGTGGCCCGGTATCGGCGGGGAGAGAAGTGGTACATGGAGGGCGAAGTGGAACAGATCGCCCTCAAGGAGGCCAGCGCGCGCCGTCCCGAAGACCCCTGGCGGTCCGACATTGCGGACATCGTTGAGGGCCTGACCGAAGTCACCACGAAAGCGATCCTGGGGGAAATGGGAATCGCGCCCGCTGACATGACCCCCGCCCTGAGCAAGCGGGTCGCAAAGGAGCTGGTCTCTCTGGGCTGGGAGAACGGCGGCCGGATCACTTCTGGTGAATACAAGGGTGCTGCACGGTACGTGCCCTCGGCTCCGACCTGCTGACCCCGTCTCCGTCCCCGGCCTTAGCCGGGGGCGGACCGACCCTGAACTGACACCCCATGAAAAGGATACTCAACATGACGCCCGAAGAACGCAAAAACCCCACCCCTGAGGAGGACTTCGCCGCCTTTCTCGCTGACCTGGAGGAGATCGCCGCCCATGCCGCACAACAAGGAGACAAGCGGATGAATTTTGAGAACTATCGGCCCGCGCCCGGAGTCGCCCCCGGCTTTTACCATTTCCCCGAGAGGGCGATGAAGAAGCTTTTCCTTCCGGAACTGCTCCAGAGGGATTTTGAAGCCCCGGAACCGTTCGCGCACCCCGATGATCGGGGCGGCTACTTCGTGATGCTGAAACCTGAACTGAAGCTGAGCCGTCATACAGGGGATCGGCCCAACGCACCTCTGGTCCGTTTGTTCGAGCTGGGCGACGGCGGATTTGTCAACCTGTCAGTTACGCCCGACGCCCTGCTCGGCGAATGTGTTGAGGCGTTCGTATATGCGGAATACGGGCGCGCTTGTGAGGATTGGCTGGAACTTTTCATCAGCGCTTCCAAAGCCGAGCGGCTTCACAGGACGAAACAGGAAAAGCTCCTCCAGCGCAAGCTGTAGCGGCCACTGATCAGCAAGCCGTCAACTTTGAGCTTATTCAAGAAAGGAAAGTAGATGAAGATCACTATTGATTACAAAAACGAAATCGCATGCGCTGAACGGGTATTCGATATTGGTGCGATTGCTATCGGCATGGCTGAGATCGCGCATGAAGCCGTCGAGAAAGTCGCGAAATGCTTCATCGGCGACTGGGCTCGGATTTCTCTTAATATGTCTACTTGTGAGCTGAGTGTTTGCTGCCCTAGAGAATATCCGCCGCAGGACAATCAAATCTGCCTCTCTTACCCTGTCGCCAAGCGTGATCTGGTAACCGCGATTGCAGGTTTGATCATCATCGAGATGATGGAGCATGGCATTGCCAGCGAATTTTTCGGCATTAAGCATCGATCGTCCAAGCAGATCGTGTCTGCGATCCATGAAGCGGTCGCGAGGCCCAACGACGCACCGAATGACGATCTCGCGATGTGTGTTAACCTCCTTGTCAAACGCACCCATAAAATCTTGATCTCTTATGATCAGCCCGAAGACATCCCGTACTGAATGGGCACCAGGCTATCACCGTTGCGAAAATGGGTAGCCTATCCTGTATAGGCTGATGAGCTGGGCCTTTGGGCCCGGTTTCGTTATTAGGCCCAGGGATCAAGGACAGGCAAATCAGAAGCGCCTCGGGGAGCCACACCCGTATCAAAAGGGTCTTTCACCACCGCACCTCGCACGATATCATCTTCTCGCCGCGCCTTCCCCGGCTTGGTTGTCGCTGCTGACCACCGCGCGATGTCCTGAAGCCCCGACGTCGTTTCGCTATCATCAGCAAGATAGTCGAGGCGGGCGTCTTCCGGAGGGACCGGGTAGGTTTCCGCTAACCGGCGGATCAGTCCTCGCGCCGCTTCGCCCAGGGCCCCGCCTGCCGCAACACGCTGCGCCTCGGGACGGGTCAGAGTGGCCCCAAAACCGTCGCACCAGCGCAACCACGACCCGGCACGGCGACAGGCGAGTTCGTCGAGTGGGTCCTGCGCGGTCTCGGCTGCGCTGAGCAAGCGCGCGATGGCCTCTGCGTTCTTCATCTGTTACCTCTCAGCTAATCTGGATCAACAAGAAGATGATCGGCCCAGCAGCGCCGATCAGCGCCCCGGCCAGTCCGGCCAGCGCGGCGGTCATGCGCGCCTCCCGCGCGACACGCTCCGCCCGGACTACCGGCTCGGTTAGCGCGTCCCGGACCCGCCGGATCATAGCGTCGATGTCGGTCTCAAGCCGGACGGCGATCCCGTCGCGTTCGCGGCGGGCGATTGCAAGCGCGGTCCGGTCGTAGCTGGTCGCGGCTTTTTCCAGCGCGGCGGTGGCATCTGCCAGGCTGACCCGGACCACCTCCTGCGCCGCAATCATATCCGAGGCATGTTCGATAAATCGGCGCAGATCATCGCCGGTTTCAGGGTCAACCTCGGAACTGGCGCGCGGTTCGGTCGATGTGGGTTTGCGGATGCGGGCCATTGGGACCTCCTTCTTCAGAGACGCGGCAGGCCGGGCAGCCGTGGTCCTGACCGGCGGGGCCGGAGAGTCGGCGGAAGGCCACCGGTCAGCATAGGCCTCAAGGCCGCCGCCAGCACGTATTCAGCACTCAAGGGCGCGCGGCGCGGCCCCTTGGCCCGACTTTGCGCAAGTACTGCCAGCGCCCGTTTGCGGGTTTCCGGGTCGCGCCCCAAGCGTTTCCGTAAGTTGGTCAGGGTTGCCGCCCGATCCACTTTTCCAGCCGCCACTCGCTCGCCGCCGGGGCCGATAAGAAGGGCTCCCGACCCACGCCCCTTCCGGACAACCTCAAACCGCCACCCGGCGCTCCGGACACCTTGATGGAGTTCCGCCCAACTTCCGGCGGTCAATAGGGACCTGCGGACCCGGTCGGGCACCTCATGCTGCCTTGGGTCCCGCGACGTACGATGTCCCGTCATGCGCTGCCCTGTGGCTGGCGATGGCGCGTGCCGCCCGAGGACCGGGGCCCAGCCTCTCTCGGTTTCGATTTCTCGAAGGGCCGCTTCTACCCGCGAATAACTCTGGCTGTCCGACACCGCCTTCCCGTTCGGGCCGACTCTGTTCGCCATGACATGCACATGGGGATGGTCTGTGTCGTCATGCGCCACGAGGACCGCTTGGTGCCCCTTCAGGCCAAGCGCTCTGAGGACCCGCCGCGCGTCATCACGCATCTGGTCAGTGGTGACAATTTCGCCCGCCGCGTAGCTGATCGAAATGTGAAGAACTGGTTTTTGGCTCCTATAGGACGTGGCGGCGGCGATGGTCATTTCGTTCGCTGCGGCCACCGGGCTGTCAGATGCCAGATTATCAAGCGCCAAGACCCGCCCCCGTCCGCCCTTGGTCAGGTAGCGCGCAAGGCCGCCGAAGGTATCGCCCTTTCTCAGCTTACCGATCATCGCTGGGCCCTCCGCCGTGAAGGGTTCGCTGGCCGACGGCGGGGCGCGCGCGGCGAGACCGACCGGGCGAAGAGCGCAGCGAACAGACCGGTCAGGATTGTCGTTACAGCGGCGATGCTCCGGACCGTGGTGGTGTGACGTCTCATGTTCGATCTCCTGTCAGTTGTTCAGCGATGGCGAGAAGACGCTCTCGCGCGGCTGTCACCTTCCGGATTTCAGCCTGTGAGAGGGTCTGCGAACTGTTCGCAACACGTGCGAGTTGGTTCAGGAGCGCCCCGCACCGGTTCAGCGCGGCTACGGCCTCGACAGTCACGCCGGATGCTTTCGGCCTGGGTGGTCTCTGGGTCACGAGAAATGTGCGCGCGAAGCCGGACAAGGGCATTGAGACGCTGGCGGCCATTTCGACGACGTGGTTCCATTCGTGGTCATCGAGGTAAATTTTCAACACATTTTGCCGCATCGTCTGTTCTCTTGGACCCGTCCCTCTGGAGCCGCAGGCGACTATCGGAGCCCTACTGGGCGACCCTCGCGCCTTGCGCGGTTTTCGGCCCTAATTCAGGCCCGAAAACATTGCTTGCTGCCTCTCACGTCTTATATGGGGTATTATGATACCGTTTTCAAGATTTACGTCCCGAAGGGCCCCTGCAAATCAGGGGTCCGGACCCGTGGCCTGGACCCGGTCATCCCTCGCGTTCAGGAACCGAGCGAGGATGCAAATCTGGTTCCAGACCGGGATGCCGCTGAGACTGGGCGTGACAGATGACCCGGCGTTTTGTGTAGGCGACGGCCTGCTCTCCGACGCCGCTTTCGACGGTAGAGTGGTTTGGATACATGAGCGCATTTTCGAGGGACCGGACTGGGAAGCGAGGGCTCGTTGGCTGTTGAGGCACGAAATCCTTCACGCCAAGCTCGCGGTGGCTCGGTCGGCAACGCGGTCCTGGCGGGAAAAACGCAGGCTCAAGGTACTGGATGCCGCCGCCACTGATGCGCTCCGGCTTGCGCGATCGACTGCGTCACTACGCGAATTATCTGATCTGCTAACCGCCTATCGGGACAGCGGTCTCGATGCGACGGAGGAAGCTCTGGTCCGGTACGTCCAGCTGCTCGACGCTGATGAAGAAGCTCCTGTCACGCCCGAACTCCTACACGCCCGGAAGGTCTTGAACAGACCTTGGGGTTGGTCCCCGTTCTTGTTACTCAGGACCGCGCTGTGGCTTCCAGTTTGCTGCTGGACGATGAGGTCACGATCCTCAAGTGCGGCCTATGAACGCAATCAGATAGCCAAAACAGCGCTCTATTTCGTACATCAGGTTTCGTGAGGTCACTGGGGCGGGTTCGCCCAGTAGAACATGTTGACCGTCAGCGGGTCCGCCGGGTCGCTCTCGAAGGCGGTCGGGAACCCGACGGCGCGCGCGTTACGACGCAGATCATCAGCCGATCGTCCCGTCTGCGCAGTGTTCACCTCCGCCACACGGGGGAGGTTAGGGCAGTGCTCCGCGAAGGCGGCCGCGTATGCCGACTGGACCCAGCCTATATTCGTGGACCAGCTCCCGTCATCCCACCCATAAACCGCGATACGACCGGTGCGCCCGTCGCCCACCATCGGCCAACCGTAGTTGCGGCGCAGGTTCGGGCGACGGGTGCGCTCCGTCTCCGGATCCCAATACAGCACGCCGGACAGGCCGAAGACCGCTTTGTTGACGTAACGGTCCAAACTGTACTCCGCATAGGACCCGCCCCCCTGCGCCAGACAGTAATGGCTGACCCCGTCAGGTGCGTGGTAGATCACGCTCCAATACTCCGGGTAGAGGAACATCGAATACACAAAATACCGACCGGTGATGACTGAGCCGATCGTTGCGCTGTCCATGTTGGAGAGGGGGCTCAATCCGTTCCGCCCGTTCTGCCAGGTCCAGGTCTCATCATGGAAATCATTCGGGTTCCCGTTAAAGTCCCGGCCAAGGCGGTTAAACACCTCCAGGGCGGATGCGGCGTAGCGATCATGCGCCTGAGTCATCCCGCTCGGGCGTGGCCCGTTCCAGGGCTCCTGGGCGGTGGCCGCGCCGCCCATAAGAAGCGCGGAGAGGACGGCGAGAGAGCGGGCGGTTACGAACAGTGCGCAGAAGTCGCATCTCGCAATTGCAGAGCTAAACGTCGAAGCCATTTTCATGAAGCACCATCAACGACTTAGGAATATCACTGATACTGCCATGCCTTGTCATTCAATCAAGTTCTTTGCTGAGTGCAGGTGTGGATCATTCGTTTTATGGGATTATCTCTAGAGAGAGGATCATCCCTTTGAGCACGGTCCCACAAGATGTGGTAACCTGGGATTGTGTCTAGCGAAATGTTTCTACATGCCTACATGCTGCACACTTGTCATCAGGTCGCCGCATGTCACGCCAAGAGTTCGAGGCGCTGTTTCTCGATGACGCCGCCTGCGCGGAACACCTCGCCAAGAAGCGCTGGCCCGAAGGGATGCCGCTCAGACCGGGCGTGACAGACCACCCGGCGTTTCGTGCGGGCGATGAATTGATCTGTGACGCCGCTTACGTCGACGGGGTAATCTAGCTACATGAGAGGGTGCTTGCCGGACCAGACTGGGAGGTCCGGGCCGATTGGTTTCTGAGGGGCGACATCCTGCACGCGAAAATTGCGGTGGCTCGGTTGGCACCACGGTCCTAGCTGGAGAAACGTGGGCTGAAAATCATGGACCACGCGGGGCGCGATGCGCTCCACCTTATTCACTCGCTCCGCTTCGCTCGCTAAGCTGTCTATTCTTTTAGCCACCTATCGTAAGGTGGGGCTCGATGAAGTGAAGGGCATCATCCAGAACCCATTACGTCCAAAAGCGCTTCTCCTGTTGCGCAACGGCAGGCGCCGCTTGGGACGAAAAACGCTTGTCCAGAAGCTAGATTCATGTAATTTCGGCGTCAATATGCATGCCACTTGGCGAATTTCGGTTAGCATGAAACTTTACAAAGTGAGAAAAATGCTCAGGATGCGTCTATCCATGCTCGCCACAGCAGTCATACTTGGGACTCTGGGCGCGGCTCATGCCGATGGATACGTAACCACAGAAAATACTGGTGTACCGCGTACGCTGCAGGCTGGAGATCGAATTCTTGTCAATTTAGATATTGATCCAAGGACTGATTATATAGGTGTAGGTACCGTATCTGCAATTGTTAATGAAGACGGAACATTATCAAATGCATATATTACCAAAAGTCTTCCAGGATCTAATTATGAAATTGCTTCATACTTGGAGGGAGGTACTGTTACCGTTGATGGTTTACCTGTTTACGCGACGCTAGGTGCGCAACTCTACAAAGGCTTTACTGACCCTCTGACGGTTCTTTCAGAACAAATGAATCTTATCTCACAACTTGAGCCACAATCATACACTGAATCTGATGGTACAGTAAATGCTTGGCCAGAATTCGGTGGGTTAACAATAGAAACATCAAATTTAAGCGTTCCGGGATATAGCCCAACCGGAAAAGTGCTTGGGTCAGAATTTGGCGGGGTAGGTCAGGCTTTATCTGGCGGCTTACCTATTTTTTTCTCACCAATCGTTGTTGGGGTTGTGACGACTCTAACTGATTTGTCAGCATTTTATGGTTCTACGGAAGCACCTAGTGAAAATTACAATGCATACGATAATAGTGTTTTGGAACAAGTACTTAATCAGGTCGAAGACGTGCAGATCAACATGCTCAATGCCGCTGAAAACCTCGCCAATCTTGACGGTTCGATCAACGTGCTCGAGTCGACAAATGTTGACGAATTGCTCGCAGAGTTCACAGGAGACGTCCTCTTTGTCAATGGCATAGACGGTGAGGGTACTTTGGCTGGCCTTCTGAAAAGCGTTTCCCAGATCGTGGACGGCACTATCGCGATCGACTTCTTTGGCCCGGCCGAAACCGTGAACGCGCTTCAAACGAACATCACCAACCTGACCACTACGGTCATCGGCGCTCTAAACACCGGTGTGATCGGTCAGAAAAGCGGCATCGAGGCAAACACGCTCGACCTGGTTAATCTGGAGCTCGAGTCTGTAACACAAAACACTGGGTCGCTGGCGAACTCAGCGCAGTACGTCGAGCCGGGTGACCTACAGCTGGCAAACGTCGCCACCAACATGGCGACGCTCGTCGACGGCAGCGTGAACGTCGACCAGCTGATGCCGAATACGGACATCGTTTCGACTACCCTCATCGGGGCTCTGAACACGAGCAACATCGCTGCGGAGGTGAACCAAAACGCATCGAACCTTACACACGCGCTCGTGGGCCGGTAAGACTGCCTTCTGTCGGAGTTCGGTAAGATGGATTCAACTCTATGTACTGGACACCCAAGCTTAACACTTAAGGTCACCTCGATTTTTGACAGATTTCTGGGCCACGCATCGCTTCTAATGGCGTGATTCAAGCTGGAGGCCGCCATATGTCAGCCCGATATGCCCTGACGTTCGCGGCACTGAGTGCGGGTTTCGGTAAGTCGTGGACACGCATTTCAGTAAGTTGCGGACAGCGATTTCGGTAAGTTCCGGGCGGTTGGACGGTTGGTCATTGCCAGCGATGTCGCGGCACTCTGTCGGTCTTGGATGAGACCGGAGGGACGCATGGCACGACGCAAGTAAGCGAGGCGAATGACCGTTCAAGACATACGAACTATTTTACGGCTGACACATGAGCAGGGTCTCTCAGTGCGAAAGATCGGGCTTCGGCTCAAACTGAGCAAAACGACGGTGGCAACCTACCTTTTACGGGCGCGAGAGGCCGGGTTGAACTGGATAGCTTTCGATGTAGAGCTTCGCATTTTCGTTCTTCCGCCTTTTAGATCATTAGATTTTGTCACATGAATAAATCCCGAGCGGGCTAATCATCACCATGCCAGCTTTCTGGACTTCAACTAACGCGGCTTCTTGGCCATCTCGGAGTCGAACATGAAAAGCCGTATCCCGCCCGCCGATACTGTTGACCTCGCTATAGTCTACCGTCAGCCCCATTTCAGGAAGGGAGATGCTTTCGGCGCTTAACCGGACCGGCATCTCGGACTCATCGGAATGCTCGACGCAGCGCCAATTTCCGACGAACGGGTATTCTGGCCCTTCAGGGGGTGAGGGCGTGACAGCGACGGGTGGAGGTGCGGGGGCCTGGGGCTCCGCGCTACTTACAGTTAGAACCCGTCGGAACGCGGACATGATCGTGTCCGGCGTGGCCATGTCGAGAACTTCGATGATCTCCGCCCCTTGAGATTGAAGCGCCGCGATGATTGCGTTTGACGTCCCAGGACCGAAGAGGCCGTCTATCGCTCCGGAGTAATGCTCGGCCTCTGCCAGAGCTGTTTGCAGTTCGCGGCGCTCAGTTTCTGGAAGCTGCTGGAACTGTTGGCGGACCCGGGAGTAGTCGTAAGGAAACCCGGCGTCTATTTCAGGTGTAGGTGAGCTATTACAATAATAGGGGTTGGTCTCAGGCTCCCAACAAATGCCTGCGGCCACAGACTCCGCGTACAGCTCATCTGCAAGCTCACACGAACCCGGAACTTCACGGTATATACAGTCTTCGGTAGCAGCGGCGACCTTCGACATAAGACGCATGTGCTCGGAGCTCAGCTCAGCCTGAACAGGATTACCATAAGCCAGAAGTGTGAGGAAAGGTACTGTGACATATATCAGCTTAGGCATCGGCAACCGAGAATTATGTGATCTTCCGATTTTCAGCTTTGGCGATTACGGCCTGCAATGCGAACGCGAAAAAGAATATCGCGTGTATCTTTTGATGCTCAAAAGCTCATCGACCCATCTACAACGGACTCACGCGTCGATATCCAGCTTTGGTAGGTCGCGGACGATCCGCGTCGCCTTCAACAGAGACCACGCGGCGGAACAGGTCGGGCGGATAACGCGGGTCTTCCACGGCCTAACAGGCGTGATTGATTGAGCTATTCACGATCACGCTGACCTTTTCTTGTTCTGTTGCTTCCGCTGCGGCTACTAGTATGGTCGTCAATTCAAACGAGATGCTGGACAGCCTTCATTCTTTTATCACCCACCGCCTGATCTAAGAGAGGAAAACCGGTCCAAGATGTCCTGCACGTCAGCAGGGCGGAACGCGACATCCCACGCCCATTGCCCGAACCCTCCAGCCGCGTTTACGGCCTTCACCCATTCGTTCAGTGCGTGGCGCTTTGCCTCGTTCTGCTGGCTGTCGGACCCCTTAATCTCCAAGACCAGAGTCACGCCACTTTTGAAGCGGATCAGGAAGTCTGGTACGTATCGCCGCCGTGACCCTGCCCACATGTAGTAAATCTGAAATCCGAGGTGATCATTTTTGGCATAGGCGTCCACGTCGTTGCGATCGTCAAGGATGTTCGCGGCATAGCCTTCCCAAGATGAATCTCCGACCATGTGACTGATATGTGATCGGATGGTCGGAAAGCACGGCTTGGTCGTGTACCAGGTGCGCATGTGACCGGTTGCGCCAATCGGGTTTTCTTCATCATAGACGGGCGTCAAGCGCTCCGTGTTCTGTTCAGTGACGTTGTGGAGTATGTGACGAACCACAAGGTCGATATTCAAGGCGATGAGTATTCGACGCCGCAGCGGGTCGGAGTGGAACAGGGACGGTATTTCCAGCCGATCCGAGGTTAGGAATGTCTCGACGATCCTGACTAGCTGCGATGCCAGATAATCGTTGGTCCCGGTAAACCCATAGCTGAGTTCTGCGAAGGCTTTCCGGGCTGCTCGGAATACCAGGCGTTGAAGGCGAAACCCGTCGGGAAGCTTTTCAAGGTCGATCTCAGTCACCTTGCCCATATCCGTCGCGCCGCCGAGGGCGGGCGCAAGCTCGGCACTGATCGGGGTGCTGGCCGGATCTAGAACAAGGGGCTCGACCTGGTTCCAATCCATGGTCAACTCTGATCGAACAACTGTTTCGATCCGCAACACGTTCGGCCATTTAAGTTCGAGATGAGACCGCTCGGGCAGGACCTCGATCTGTGTCGTGGGCTTCGGCGGTGGGGGCGGGTCCCCACCTTCGCCGGTTTCCGAGATGGACAGGGGCACGCCGAAGACGTTCACGTACTCCGGCAGAAATAACCCGTCCTGGTCCCGGTCATAGGACACGCGGCGTAGCCCGCGCCCCACAACCTGCTCACAGAGCAGCTGAGAGGTGAAGGCGCGCAGGCCCATGATATGGGTCACGTTCTTCGCGTCCCAGCCTTCGGAAAGCATCGCCACGGAAATCACGTTCTGAAGGTCCTGACCAGCTTGGCCGCGCTTGCCGACATTGTCGATGATCTCGCGAAGCAGCTCTTCCTTCTTCAGCGCGACCAATTGCCGCTTGCGGGTCTCCGGGATATCAGACGCCTCGATGATGTCGTTCAGGCGTTGATCGTATTCCTTGTTAGGGGATGCCGCATCGCCAACCTCGGCCTTTTCGAGCACCTTGGAATCGACGCGCAACGTCTTGTTCGGGGCCTGCAATTCCGGCCAGTGGGCGTCGCCCTGGTTGAAGTAATGCTCGATCCGGGCGGCGGTTTCCGTTCGGTTACACACGGTCAGCATGACCGGCGGGGAATGGTGCCCCGCCTTTTTCCAATCATTGACGGTTGCGCGCCAGTCAGCCCCGAGAAGGGTGTAAGCATCCTGAACCAGCTTGGGCAGGGCTTCATGGGGCTCGGCTTTGCTGCGGTTCAAGTCATCAGATACGGAGGGGTCTCGATAGATGTGATACAGCTTCGATTGGAGCGTGGTGGCGTCTGGCAGCGCATCATCGCGGACCACGACGCGCGGGGTTTTGACCAGCCCGGCTTCGATCGCGTCGTTGAGCCCGAAGTCAGAGATGATCCAGTCGAAAAGCGCCGATTCAGTGCTCTTCTTACCGGTGGGCGCAAACGGCGTTGCTGACAGGTCGAAACAGCGTTGGATGCGGCGGGTCTTGTGGATACGGTCTAGCCCTTCGATCCAACGCGTCGCCTCGTCCAGGTCAATACCCTGATCTGCCGCCTGCTTTTTCGAAATCTTCAGCTCTGGCGGCTTACGGTAAGCGTGGTGGGCTTCGTCATTGATGACGATGATGTCCTTATGGGCCGCCAGTTTCCCGAGCACACGGCGGGTGAAAGCCTCGTCGGACTCCTTGCCCTTCTTGACAACGGACCGGTCCTGTTCCTTCAGCGGCATCAGCGTGTGCCAGTTCTCGATCAGCACTTCGGCCTGATTGAGCTTCTGGCGCATGGACTCGGACGGGCAGAGATTGAACTCGTCATAATAGCTGCCCTCGCTCGGCATCAGCACCTGCAACCGGCCCTTCACGGTCAGGCCAGGCGCAACAATAAACACCGCGCGGCTGAACTCTTTGTTGCGCTTCGGGTAGGTCAGCGCGTTGAGCACCTGCCAGGTGATGATCATCGCCATGACGGTCGTCTTGCCCGCTCCGGTGGCCATCTTGTTGCACAGCCGTTCCCACGCGCCGCCATCGCCGGGAATGTGAATGCCCTGCTTGTAGGCCTCCGCGCCCTCGACCCACCAGATCAGCGTCTCGATGGCCTCCAGCTGGCAGAAATAGAACGGGTGCTGGCGCGCGGTCTCGTCGTGCCAGTGCTCTAGGAGCTTGCGTGTGACGATGGTGATACCAGGGTAGCCCGCTTCGCGCCATTGATCCACACGGGTACGGATCGTGTTGACCATGTCCAGCACTTCGGTGCGCTTCGTGTTGTTGCGCGCGTCGAACACCTCGTAGCTCGCAGGCCGCCGTTCCGGCTTGATCTCCAGCTTGCCGCCTTTGCCTTCGACCCAATGCTGCGCGGGCCGCTCCCATGGGCGATTGATGATGAGGGACATGGATCAGCCCTCCAGCGGAACGATTTTGAGGGACTCAATGCCTCGGTCATCCACGATCTTCACCGCCACGCGCTTGTTGTCGCCCGCCTCAAACGGTAGCGACACGGTACCGTGGAACTGCTCCAGCAGGTCCTCGTCCAACTCCGCCCGGATCGTTTTCTTCAGCCGGTTCCAACCGCCCTTGGCGTCAGCCATGGGGAAGAACACCTGATGCGGCATCAGGGACCGCTGATCGTAATCCGTGTCCAGCGACCACATGGCGATCTGCTTGGTGCCGCCGCCCTCGATCTCGCCGGTCTTGGGGTTGAAGTAATCAAAGCCATGCACCTCGACCTCCCAGAACCCGTCGTCGCGCTTGCGCAGCTCAACCTCGGGCTGACCCATGAGCCAAAAGGACTGGTTCGAGGAGCGCGCCTTTTTCAAATCCTGGGTCAGCAGGTCCGTGTTCATCTGCACCTTTAGGAAGGTCATGCCGGGCACGTTCATCTCGTCGATGTCCTTGGCGGCCTCGGGGTCAAAGGTGAAGGCGCAGAACAGGAGGAACTTCGGCTTGGGCATCAGCGTGTACGCTTCGTTCATCGCCTCTTCGACCTGGCGCTGCTCAAGTGCTGCGTGTTCCGGCCCGAAACTGACCACCACACGCTCGCCGGTATCCGCGACCGATCCGCTGGCATGCAGGAAGCGGGTGCCTGGCAGCGTCTCGAACTCGGCAAAGGTCATCATGTTGCCGCCCTTGCCGCGCACGCCGGTTTTGAGCAGCTCATCGCGCCAGAGCGATTGGCGCGAGGTCTCACCGGAGCGGGCGACGGTGCTGTCGGCCTCTTCCGCTGGCAGGGTTTCGTCCAATGACAACACGGTCGGCGCGGGCACCGCCTCGACACTGAAGGGGCCGCTGATGCGCAGTTTGTTCGGGTCCTTGCGGGGCTTGTCGTAGAGCGTTTCCTGGTCGGCGTGATCGGCGATGGATTGGTCCATGCGGCGCTGCATGGCTTGGCGGGCCTTGTGGAAGGCTTCGAACGGGGCCTTCGCGGCCTCTGGCCAGAACGGCTTGCGATCTTTGTCGAGGGGCCAGTCAAAGGGCACCTCCCATTCCTTCAGCACGTCGCCATCGCGGAACGACACCTGTTTGCCCTTGCGATAGCCTTGGGTGGGCTTGATCGGCAGCGGGGGCGCGGATGTGAGCGCTGCGTTCAGATCGTCCAGCGCCGCCGCGATCTTGGGGTGATCCTCGTCATGGATCGTGTCGATGTCGGGGTTGTTGGCGATGGACTTCAGCGTGATATGCGGCACGGTTTCGTAATCAAAGCCACCCGACAGCCCCTCATGCGGATAGCGCAGGGCGTAATAGTCGAAACTGGCGGTCATCAGACGCTGCTTGGCCAGCGTGATCGCCACGCGCGAGGTGTCGCAGGTGATCCAGCGCCGCCCCCATTTCTCGGCGACAAAGGCGGTGGTGCCGGAGCCACAGGTGGGATCGAGCACCAGATCACCGGGATCGGTCGTCATCAGGAGGCAGCGTTCGATGACTTTTACCGATGTCTCAACAACATATTGCTTGTCGGATGCGAATCCAGCGATGCCTGTGTCGGTCCAACTGCTATTGATTGGAAATACTGGGAAGTCGTCGAAGTAACGCTTGTAACGGATGTTCTTCCCAACATTTACTAAACGTCCACACAGCGATAGACGGGACAAACCGCTTTCATCGCTTTTGAAAGTTCCTTTGCCGGGGGTCGCAGTCACCCCCATGTGAAGAAACTCTTGCAGGTCGCCATCACCAGCAGGCCGTGAACTGGTAAGGTCGCCAGTGGTAAGTGACCTTTCACCATCCTTTGAAGGATACCCTCTTAGAATTTGTCCTTTCGTGTCCTCATAGGACGTGTAACCGGAGGCCCCCTGACCACCGATTTCTTTCATGTTGTAGATTTGCCTGTATTTCATTTGGTCACGGTCTTTTGCGAACCAAATCAAATAGTCGGAGATGCTGGACAAAGTCCCAGAAGTTGCGCTGCTGGTTTTGGCAAAAGTAATCAAACTAATGAAATTTTGCTCTCCAAAAACCTCGGACAATAGCTCTGTGACATGATGCAAATTTTCATCCGAAATCTGCACGAACACCGACCCGCTCTCGGTCAGAAGTTCCCGCGCCAACATCAGCCGGTCACGCAGATAGGTGAGGTAGGAATGGATGCCCAGTTCCCAGGTGTCGCGGAACGCCTTGATCATCTCGGGCTCTTGCGTCAGGTCGGCATCTGACCGGTCCTTCACGTCGCGTTTGTTGGTGAAGGGCTGAAAGTTCGACCCGTATTTGATGCCATAGGGCGGGTCGATGTAGATCATCTGCACCTTGCCGCCCATGCTTTCCTTGGTCAGGAGTGAGTTCATCACCAGCAGGCTGTCCCCCGCCACCAGCCGGTTCGACCAGCCCTTTTCGTGGTGATAGAAATCCAGCGCCTGGCGCAGCGGCAGATTCTCAAACGGCGCAGCAAACAGGTCCGCCTGCCGCCACTGCGCGCTTGCGTCCTGCCCTTTCAGCCGCTTCGCCGCATTGGCCAGGATCGTCGCTGGGTCCACCCGTTCATGAACGTGGAGCGAGACGGTATCGACTTCGAACGAGGTCTTCTCTGCCTTGCCCGTCCAGTTCAGGTAAGGGGCCTGCAAGCGTTTGAGTTCTTGCAGCGCGTCCTTCATCCGCACCGGGTCGTCACTGGCCAGCGCATCGTCGATCAGCGTTTCAATCGCCCCGCGCGCTGAATCGAAGTTCAGGACCGGATCGAGATGGGGGTCGTATTTCCAACGGGTTTTGTCCCCGTCGGGGTCTGTGTCCGCATGGACCATCCCGACTTCGGGGTTGTTTACTCGTGTGGCGTCGTGGCGATACGACAGAACCTCGGTCGGGTCATCCGACTTACGACTTAATTTTTTGCGAGGAGCGGCGGTGGCTTTGGCTTCTGACAGCACGGGCGCGGTCAGTTCCAGATCGATGATATCGGCGCGATAGATCGAGCCGCCGCGCCCCTTGCCCCTACCTAGGACGCCCTCCTCGATCAGAGCATTCTTTGCTTCGGTATAGGCTTCATCCGTCAGCGTCGGGATGTGATCCCGCAGTCGCGCTATAATCGTTCCGTTGCCGACGGAGGAGCCGTCTTCTGGAATCAGGGAAAGGATCAGGTCCTGAAGCTGCACCGACATGTTACCTCCCAAGCGTCCGCGATCGCGGAAAAAACATTTCCTACGGAATGTTTAGCCGGTCGGGCTGCTTTGATCCACAGCGGAGTCGACCGTGTGGACGTGGCCACCGACCCGAAAAAGGACGGGACGCGCACGGGCGCACGAAACGCCTATCGGCGAATTCATCAATTAACCATGAGCCAGCGGCTACGCTTTGGCGAAGAAATCATAGAATAATGGGATGGGTTCAAGCCCTTCAGCGACCTGCCCTCGGTGAGGGAGTGAGGGAAGTGAAGCGCTTTCTTTAACATTTCTCTAGAACACTAAACCCCATGAAACAGTAGCTAAGATACCTTCAGAAGAAGTATAGGAAGTTGCCTCACTTCCCTCACTCCCTCACTCTTTTTCACCGAAGAAGTAGGTGTGTGATGGATATCTGGGCGCTAACCTTCCCCCAATTTCCCTTTCTCTATGAGAGTGGTCCAGCGGCGCACGCTGGTCGCTCCCGGTGACCGGGAGCGAAATGGCCGGTTCGTCATGGCTTTGCGGCGAACCGGCCCAACATCATCCGGGCCGGGCCCCGCAATCGCGGAGCCCAGCGTCTTCTGGCTGATGCCTCCTTGACACCATATGGCCCCCTTCGCCGCTGACGGGCGGGGCAGCCTTCGGGGTGAGGCGCGCCCCCTAGGCCGCGCCCCCTTCACAGTTCAGGCGGCTTCGGCTTCCTCCACCGCGTTCTCAGCCTCTTCAGGCCGGACAAAATCCGCCGCCGCCTGCGCCTGCGCTGCGGCCCGGAATATCGCGCGCTTGTCCTGCTTCAAGACCTTCGCCCAGCTCTCCACATATGCCGCGCTCTGGCTGAAGTCGGGGGCGATCCCCAGCGTCACCGACGCCATGCAAGCTCCGATCTCCGCGACCAGCTCTTCGAAGGCATAGTCGCGCCGCCCCTTAACCTCCCCGGCCTCGTCCAGCCGCGCAAGGCGCGTGTGATGCCCGGTCCAGTGCATCAATTCATGCAACGCCGTCGCGTAGTATCCCGACGGCGAATAGAAATGTTCGACCCGGGGAAGGTGAATCTGGTCGAGTTTCATGTGGTAATAGGCGCTCGGCTCGTCGCTGGATCGGATGTCGGCCCCCCGCGACATGAGCCAAGAGTCCAGCCGCGCATCGGTTTCTGTGTCAAAGGTCCGGCCCGGTTCCGGCTGGATATAATACTCTTCGGGCAACCCCTCGATCTGGTCAGCGTTGAAGACGCGATATGCCCGCGCAAACGGCACCTGCTCGTGCAGCCCGGTTTCCGCGTTCTCCCGCTCAAACGTCCCGTATTTTATCGAGGTCGAAGATTTCGACCCTTTTCTGATCATGCCGCCAAGTTCTTTCGCCTGACGAAAAGTCATCCAACGCGAAGACGCAAAGCCGCGTGTGGCTGCGGTCGCCCATAGCAAGATCACGTTGATTCCCGAATAATCCTCGCCGTTCCATTTCTGGGGAAGCGCCGCCACCGCCCCCCCGCTCCACGGCTGACGCCACGGGGGCGTCCCCTTCTCGATCTCTGCCAAAATCGCGTCTGTAACTTCCTGATACACGTCGAACTGAATCTTAGCCATCTGTGGCCTCCTGTCTCCGGTCCGGCGGTCCGGGCCCCTTGCCCCCTCCGCCTATGGGCAGCGCCTCGCCGATCTGATCTGGCTGAAACGCATGTTTCGGGCGGAGCAGAGGGGGGAGGGCGCAGCCCGACCCGCGACCGCGAACGGCTCGGTCAAGGGGGTGAGACGGGGCTGGTGCGGCCCGCAGCCGGAGGCGAGGACACGGGCCCCGACGCAACCGACGCGCAACGCGCGGCGCTCGCCCCTTGAACGGGACGGGGGCGGATGCTGGGCGGTTAGAGAAAAAGATGATGCGCGGAACGCGCGCTCTATGAGACCCGCGCCGGGTCGAAGCGTCCGGCATGGCCGGACTCATCAGTGCTGCTCGGAAGGGTTTTCAAGCGTTTTCGGTAATACACTCTGGATGACACGTAGGAAAACCTGCTTTGCAAATTTTCCCTATAAAACAATCACTTATGGTATTTAGTGGCGGAGAGACAGGGATTCGAACCCTGGGTCCCCGTGAAGGGACAACGGTTTTCGAGACCGCCCCGTTCGACCACTCCGGCACCTCTCCGCGGTCGGGTGGGGCTTAATGCGTCACACCCTGCTGTGCAAGCGGAAAATCCTATGGCACCTGGGCCATGAACGCAGGAAAGTGTTTTGGTCGTGCGGGCCATTTGGCCTATCCTTTCACGAACCGGATAGCCTCACGGAGTTTAAATGCTGAGAATCGTCATTGTTGCGTTTTGGGGGGTCATGGCGGCGTCCTTCATTTTGCCGGCACATCACTTGCGTGCCGACAGCTTGTCAGACGCCTATTTGCTGCCCGAGTTGTTCGACATCATGGCAGAGGAAGGCCGCATGGCGGCGCTGAGCGATCCGGCTGTGTCACAGAATGCGGCGGGGCGCGTCGGGTGGGAAAGCGCGATCAACCGCATCTATGATGCCGACCGTATGCATGATGACTTCATCACCGCCCTAGGCGCCGCGCTCAGGCCAGCGACGCGCGCGGATGCGCTTCGGTTCGCGCAAAGCGATCTGGGACGCCGCGTGCTGCAACTGGAGGTCAGCGCACGGCGCGCCTTGTTATCCGAAGAAATCGATGCGAGCGCCCGAATTGCGCTAACGGCCGCGCGCGAAGCCCCCGACGGAAGCCCGCGTGCCGATGCCCTTGCGCGTGCCCGCGAGCGGATCGCGGTGAATGATCTGATCGAGTTGAATGTCTCGCTCGGCCTGAACACGTCGCTGGCCTATTACACAGGCATGGTCGATGCCGGGTGGATGGCGGGCATGGCCGGGGCCGATTTGCTGACCTTGGTCTGGGCACAGGAACAGGCAATTCGCGATGATGTTACGGATTGGGCGGAATCCTATTTCCTGCTGGCCTATCAACCGCTCAGCCCCGAGGACATGCAGAGCTATATCGACTATGCCGCCAGCCCCGAGGGCGATGCGTTCAACCGCGCCATGTTCCGCGCTTTCGATTCTGTGTTCGTCGATATCTCGCGCCGCGTCGGCGCGGCAATGGCGGCGCACATGCAGCAAGATACGCTTTAAAGCGTGCCGCGCTCCAACCGCGTGGACAACTTGTCGAGCAGCGCCAGACAGACAGAAAGCTGATCCAGTGATAGAAATTCATCTGGTTTATGGGCCTGTGCAATATCGCCAGGCCCACAGATAACAGACGGGATGCCGATCTCCTGGAACAGCCCGGCCTCTGTGCCAAACGGCACCAACCCGGCACGGTTCGCGCCTGTCAGGTCCATGACCAACCGGGTGGCGGCGCTGCCGGGATACGGTGTCAGGCCGACAACTTCTGCAATGGTTTCCGTCTCTATCGCCGCGCCCGGATAAACGGCGCGCATCTCGGTCAGCATCTCGCTGCGCAGGATTGCCATCTCGGCCTTCACGAAATCAGCGTCCTCTGGCGTGACTGGCCGCATTTCCCATTCCAGCCGCGCCGCGCCGGGGATCACGTTATGTGCAACGCCGCCGGCCAAAAGCCCGATATTGATCGTGCTATGCGGAGGGACGAAGGCACTACTGGCCGGAGTGCGGGTTTTCAGCACCGCGCCCAATTCGGCCAGTCGCACAGCCCAGCGCGCGGCATATGCCACAGCGTTCACCCCCAGATCAGGGCTGGAGCCGTGACCTTCCAGCCCAGTAAAGCGGGTGGTGTATTCAAAACACCCCTTGTGCCCTTCGACCGGCTGCATCATCGACGGCTCGCCAATAATCGCGGCGGCGGGTGTAATCCCGCGCGCGGCCAGCGTTGCGGTCAGGGCTTGCCCCCCAAGGCAGCCAATTTCTTCGTCATAGGTAAATGCGAAATGCACCGGAACTTTCAGATCGCGCGCGGCAAAGACCGGGGCCATGGCCACGCAGGCGGCAACGAAGCCCTTCATGTCGCAGGTGCCGCGCCCGTAAAGGCGACCGTCGCGTTCGACCATTGTAAACGGGTCGCTGGTCCAGGGCTGGCCTTCTATCGGGACAACATCGGTATGACCTGACAAGATCACGCCCCCCGGCGCATCCGGCCCGATGGTGGCGAACAGGTTCAGCTTGGTGCCTGTCACGTCGGCCTCTGTCCACATGCGGGCGCCCGCCGCATACAGCAGGGCCGCGATATGCTCTGTCAAGGCGCGGTTGCCATCCGCCGAAATCGATGGGAAAGCGACCAGATCGGCCAATATCTGCTTGCTGCGAGTAAGGGTGTCGAACATCTGCGCTCCGTTTCGGTTATGGCTAGCGCGCCCCGGCGCGTCGTGCAAGACAGCGTGCAAGAACCGGGTTGACCCCCTGGCCCGCGCCCCCACCTATAAGGCACACGAAGGACCAGCCCCCATGCCTCATAATAACACCAATCTGCCCGCTGAACGCCCCGATGTTCTGACCCGCCCCAAATTGGAAGGCGGCAAGCGGTTTCGCATGGCCAGCCCCTTCCAACCGGCGGGGGACCAGCCCACCGCGATTGTCGAATTGGCGCAGGGGGTGCGTGACGGCGAACATAATCAGGTTTTGTTGGGTGCCACCGGCACCGGCAAGACCTACACCATGGCCAAGATCATAGAAGAAACGCAGCGGCCTGCGATCATCCTTGCCCCGAACAAGACCTTGGCCGCGCAGCTTTACGGCGAGTTCAAGGGCTTCTTTCCCGACAATGCTGTCGAATATTTCGTCAGTTATTACGACTATTACCAGCCAGAAGCTTATGTTCCACGATCCGACACCTTCATTGAAAAGGAATCGCAGATCAATGAGCAGATCGACCGGATGCGCCATTCGGCCACCCGTGCTCTGCTGGAACGCGACGATGTGATTATCGTGGCGTCGGTGTCATGCATCTACGGTATCGGGTCGGTAGAGACCTATTCGGCCATGACCCAAGACATGAAGGTGGGCGAGGTTTATGACCCCCGCAAGGTTATGGCAGAACTGGTGGCGCAGGCCTACCGGCGCAATGACGCGGCCTTCCAGCGCGGCAGTTTCCGCGTGCGCGGTGACGTGATCGAAGTTTGGCCCGCCCACCTGGAAGATCGCGCGTGGCGGCTGTCTTTCTTTGGCGAAGAGCTGGAAGCGATCCTCGAGTTCGACCCGCTAACCGGCGCCAAGACCGACAGTTTCGAGCAAATCCGTATCTACGCCAACAGCCACTACGTGACCCCGCGCCCAACGATGCAACAGGCCACCAAGGGCATAAAGCATGAGCTTCAGACACGGCTGGATCAATTCGTGGCAGAGGGCAAATTGCTGGAAGCGCAACGGCTGGAGCAACGCACTAAGTTCGATCTGGAAATGCTGGAAGCAACCGGCGTTTGCAACGGAATTGAAAACTACTCGCGCTACCTGACAGGTCGCGCGCCCGGCGAACCACCGCCCACGCTGTTCGAGTTCATCCCGGACAATGCAATCGTCTTCGCGGACGAATCCCACGTGTCGGTGCCGCAGATCGGCGGCATGTATAAGGGGGACTTCCGCCGCAAAATGACGCTGGCTGACCACGGCTTCCGATTGCCAAGCTGTATGGACAACCGCCCGCTAAAATTCGAGGAATGGGACGCCATGCGCCCGCAATCGGTGTTCGTGTCTGCCACCCCCGCCAAATGGGAACTGGAACAGGCAGGCGGCGTTTTCACCGAACAGGTCATTCGCCCCACCGGGCTTCTGGACCCGCAAGTCGAAATCCGCCCTGTGGCCACTCAGGTCGATGATCTGCTGGATGAAATCCGCAAGGTCGCAGCCAAGGATTTGCGCGTGCTCTGCACCGTGCTGACCAAACGCATGGCCGAAGACCTGACCGAATACCTGCATGAGCAAGGCATTCGCGTGCGCTACATGCATAGCGACATCGACACGATCGAACGGATCGAAATTCTGCGTGACCTGCGCTTGGGCGCGTTCGATGTGCTGATCGGCATCAACTTGCTGCGCGAGGGGTTGGATATTCCCGAATGCGGGTTGGTCGCCATTCTGGACGCCGACAAGGAAGGGTTCCTGCGGTCCGAAACCTCGCTTATCCAGACCATCGGGCGGGCAGCACGGAACGCAGATGGCCGCGTTATCATGTATGCTGATCGCGTCACCGGCAGTATGGAGCGGGCTTTGGGCGAGACCAACCGCCGTCGCGACAAGCAAATCGCCTATAATCAGGCACATGGCATCACCCCGACCACAGTGCGCAAGAATGTGGAAGATGTGCTGGCAGGCCTCTACCAGGGCGATACCGACATGGCGCGGGTGACGGCCAAGGTTGACAATGTCAAACCGGGCGCGAACCTGAAAGCACATCTGGACGGGCTGCGCACGGATATGCGCAAGGCCGCCGAAAATTTGGAGTTTGAGGAAGCGGCGCGTTTGCGCGACGAGGTGAAGCGGCTTGAAGCCGTCGAACTTGCTATTGCCGACGACCCGCTGGCACGGCAATCGGTAGTCGATGATGCCGTAGATAATGCGGTAAAGCCGCGGTCTACAGCCGGCAAGCCGGGGCAACGGGGTGGTGTGAAACGGCGGCGGAAGTAAAGGCGGACTTTACCGCATCAGGTTTCTGTTTCGCCTCGAACGAAGGGCGATAGTTGGCAAAGCTGGGAATTCCTATCCTGAAAATGAAGCGTCTTAACGGGCTTTTAACCAACTTTAGCGAATCTGCGGTCATGTATAGCCGTTATTCTCCTTTGTCGCCCGAAGTCTGGCTGCATGACCTTTTCGCCTGCAAGGCAGTGCAACAAGGCGCCGTGATCCGGCGCAAGGCCCGTGACATTGAACGGTTCGTTGGAATGGATCTGTTTATGCGCGAAATTCATCGTCGCGGCTATCAAGTCGCCGAAAACTCGGAGAGTGTCCGATCTTCTGTGTAACCGGGATCTGGTCCATGCTTCCTGAGAGGAGCAAGGACGATGACGATTTCCAAGGAACTGCTGGACGAACTTCTGAAGGGCTGCGAGCGCCCTGAAGATCTGC
>NZ_JALZWP010000025.1 GCF_023336755.1 Roseinatronobacter domitianus
GCAGATCTTCAGGGCGCTCGCAGCCCTTCAGAAGTTCGTCCAGCAGTTCCTTGGAAATCGTCATCGTCCTTGC
The DNA here is from genome assembly GCF_023336755.1 of Roseinatronobacter domitianus. GTDB lineage: Bacteria > Pseudomonadota > Alphaproteobacteria > Rhodobacterales > Rhodobacteraceae > Roseinatronobacter > Roseinatronobacter domitianus. The sequence continues at coordinate 74 of NZ_JALZWP010000025.1, forward strand.
TCCTCTCAGGAAGCATGGACCAGATCCCGGTTACACAGAAGATCGGACACTCTCGTATTCCTTGCCGTTGCCTTAGTATCCAAGTCTGTACTTCCGTATCAGTTCCACTTGTCAGGCGGATTTTGACATCTCCGTCAACCTCTTCGTCCTGTTCGATGGACCAGTCTCTTTCCTGCTCCTCTGGGAGTTGAATTCGGATTTCGTGCAAGGCGCTCACGAAAAGCAGGAAACTTGGCTCAAATTCCCTAGCTTGCTCAATTGCTTTTTCATATGCGCGCTGGTCACGAAACGGTGCCGCGACCACCGTGTCATATCCTTGTATTCGGAGGGTGCGTACGTGGTTCAGAATCCCAGTGGTTCCGATATCCAAGTGTTCCTCCAACGCATCTCCCGCTGCTGGAAAGACGAGTAGCGGTGCAGAGTCCGCTTTGGCGCTTCTAAGCTTCTTGGCAATTTCTGGGCTCTGACGCTCAAGGTCTGTCACCTGTGCCGAAGCATGGTCACGCGAAAACCCTATCTCGAGCGGACCACTGCTGATCAGGGGAGCTTCTGTCCAATTTAGAATAGCGCGAAAGCCAAGGCCCTTCGCGCCAATCATTCGGGCCGCCCGTGTAGGTTTGTCGCTTGTGTGTGCTGTCATCAACGATGTCACACCACCAGTGCGGAACGGCTGTCCGGTGTTGGCCACGTAAAGGCAGCCGGGCGTAACTTGGATTAGCACTCTCCCGAGACCGCCGACCTCTGCAGCAGCATCAGCCGCGTTTTGCACCAATTCCAAGAGTTCGCGACCGGCGTAATCAGCGGTCGTTTGTTGTTCAGACCGGGAATGCCCAAGCAAGAAAGCGGGCTTTGCAAGATAAGCTTGGCGTGTGGCCTGTAGTTCACGCGCAATAAAAGAGGACCACTCCTCGCGTGTCTTAGGCTCGAATGACTCTCTACGCTGATCTGCTTTCACAATTTGCCTTTTCTGAACTTTGATGGTGCTCCAAGGCAGATCTTAGCAATCTGCCTTCGGAAAGCACTCCTAGTTGTGCTTGTTTGTTCGTTCTAATCTTAGCGAAAAAGTATCTCCTGCTGGGACAGAGCACACAGTGTATTCACCAGCTGCATTTGCTCAACAGTATTACACTTCGCCTCACGCAATCGGGGGGCTCCAAATACCAATGCGAGTCCCATGGCGCGTGAGACCGCGACATTGATGCGGTTCAGCGAAAACAGAAACTCCATCCCGCGCGAGGTTTCTTCGGCGGAAGATGCGGTCATCGAAACCAGGCAGACCGGCGCCTCTTGCCCCTGAAACTTGTCGACGGTTCCGACGCGAACACCCAACGGAAGGGCATCCCGCAGAGCGTTTACCTGAGCGTTGTACGGAGCGACGACAATGATGTCGGTCTCGCGCATCGGTCGCGTGCTGCCGTCCTTCTCCGTCCAGCTTCCACCAAGAAGCTTGGCGACGGTTTTGCCAATAGCGGCGACTTCTTCCTGTGCGATCTGTGCATTGCCCTCATGGGTGACCGGCACCCAGAAAGCTCCGGCTTCGGGAAGCGCCGTGCCTGTCACGCACTGGTGAGCAGTATCAGGATGGCTGCTCAGTCGGCCTTCATAGACCTGTTCCGAGATGAACCGACAGACTTCAGGATGCATACGCCGGGATTTGGGAAGGAAAATTCCCCGGTGGGCTGGAACCGTCGCATGCTCACCGAGCATCCAATCCAGGCACGACAGGTTCGCAGGCTCGGGATGCGCGCCCTGGATCACCTGCGGTAGCTGGCGCGGGTCGCCGACCAGCACGATGTTCCGCGCGGCACGCCCCATGGCGACCATGTTGGCGAGACCGACCTGTCCTGCCTCGTCGACGAAAAGCCAGTCTAGGGTCTGCTCGAACTCCGGGCGCGAGAAGAAGAATGCGGTGCCCCCAACGACATGGGCCTCCGTCAACGCAGGGTCGTCGTTGGACGTGGCCCGCGTGATGCCGGTGAAGCCTTCGGGATAGCCATCCTCGTCGCCGCTCACCTTGTGGGCCAGTTCGGCGTCTTCCAGAGTGATGTCCGGATCGTCGTCTTCCAGCGCGGCGAGACAGCCCATCAGCACATTCCGAATGGCCTCGTGGCTGTTCGATGCGACGCCGACGCGGTGCCCCTTTCGCACCAGAGACAAGATCGCACGCGCGGTGACATAGGTCTTGCCGGTGCCCGGTGGCCCCTGGATCGGCAGAACGGTGCCGTCCATCGCGCCCACGGCCGCAATCACGCCCGCGACCGGATCGGCGCCATCCAGCAGGTCAGGCTTCGCGCCGGTCGTCAGGCGCGGCGCCGCGCGGGACAACAGATCGTCGACGGCCGTGAATCGGAGCGGTCCGCATTGATCGGCAATCACATCGCGAAGCGCGGCGGCGATGACACTGGTGTTGAGTGGCCAGTCCGGGTGGAGCGTCAGGCGGTCCGAGAGAAGATGCGCCTTCGCTGCCCCGGCCTTGAGGGTGATCTCACGCGCGGTCCGGTCCAGAGCGGCGATGCTGATCGTGGCGGGCGGTCCGTCATGGACCGGCACCGTCGCCGACCTGCCACCCCGCAACTTCGTCTCCTGCGACGGGAAGCGATAGGTGCGCGCCATCGAGCGTTTCACGGGCTCAGCCGCGCCCACGGCCTCGAGCCCGGCAAGCGCGTCGAGATCGTCGATCAGATCGTCCTCGTCCTTGCCAACGCTGTCGAACACCGCCCATTGCGCGGGCTTCGCCTCGCGCTTGTGGAAGAGGCCGAGGTTGAACAGCATCTCCTGCCGGTCCTCGGGCAGGTCGGACGCCGCCAAGGCCGAACGCAGCTCTTGGGTGTCGGCGTCCTCCTCCGCCTCCTTCATGCCCGCATCCTGACCAAGCGACGGCCAGGGGCCGCCGGGTCGAATGCCGACCAGCCAATCCCTCAACTCCTCGGTCGAAATGCAGTCGACGCGGTTGTAATCCTCGATCTCGTCGAGGATCTGTTGCTCGCCCGTCTCGCGCCACCGCTCATAGGCGACGACCGATACGCCCGCGGTCTTCACCTCGCCATCGCGCTTGCGGTCATAGAAGGCCTCCATAGACTTGATGGAGTAATTCGGCTCAGAGCCGATCAGCGCACCGCGAACGACCGCGAACAGATCCACGAACCGCCGCTCCCGCAGAAGCCGATCGAGGAACGCCTCGCCGATCCCGTACTTCGTGGTCAGTCGGCGCAGGGCGGTGATCTCGTAGGGGGCGTAATGGTAGATGCGCGCCTTGGGGAAGGCGTCGAGCCTGTCGCGGAAGAAGTCCAGCAGGGCGGCCAGCGCTTGCGCTTCCTCGGCATGGTCATGTGCCCAGAAGGCGCGGAACTTGTCGTCAAACCAGACCCCGTGCAGGTATTCCAGCCCGTCCTCAAAATGCGGATCGCCCTCGATATCGTAGAACAGATCACCCGGTTGCGGCTGCGGCAGCAGGTCGAAGCCCTTGCCAGCGATCGCCGGGCGCAACTCATGGGTCGGCGGGCCGGATTTCCGCGCATGTTGCAGCCGCGCCTGCGCGCGCAGCTTGTCAAGTGTAGGCGCGGCCATCCCGCGCACGAGGGCGTCATGGCTGGCCAGCGCCTCCATGGTGGTAATGCCTGCAGTCTCCAGCTTCTTGACCTGCCCGCGCGCTATGCCAGCGATGTTGAACAGGCTGTCCTCACTGTCCCAGACGCTCTGGCAATGATCTGCCCAGCGGCACAGCGCGCAATCTGCGCAGGGGATGGGCCGCGTGGCGGGCGGGTCGGCGACAAAGGCTTCCAGCCGCGCGCGGGCCATGCGGGCATAGGCGGCGTAATCGGCCAGCCGCAGCGTGGCGCGGGTGCCGTCGCCGAGGTCCAGATGCGCGCGCTCGGGGGCCTGGCCCTGAACCTCGGCCAGCATGTCGGAATAGAGCACCAGTTGCAGCACATGCTTGGGGTGCGGGCGGCGTTTCAGCTTGGTGTCGGCCACCTCGTAGCTGAAGGGGCCAAGGTCGGAGGGTATCTCGACCCGCTCCAGAAAATCCGCCCAGCCGCCCCACTGGCCTGACAGGAACGCGCCCTGATAGATGACATCCGCCCCGCTGATCATCGCGTCGCGCGTGGCCTGAGCGGCCTTCGCCAGAGGCCCGCGCGGGATTTCGATGATGGTGCGGCCGTCGGCTTTCATCCCCTCCAGATGAGTGGCTTCATGCGCATCGCCCTGCTTCTGGAACAAAGCGGCATCCTCGCTGGCCTCTCCGGGCTCTGGCCCCTCGCCGCGCAGATGGGCGAGGTCCAGCACCGTGGCGTGCGGGCAGCCCATGAAGCGGGTGAGGTCGGTGGCGGAGAGGATGAGGTGGGGGGTAAGGCGCATTGTTGCGATTACTATTATTGCTGATCAAAACAAGCCACGATGCCAAAACCAAATGGGCGCATATCATTTTCATCCCAGATATCGATATGGGCTGTGTTGAAATATGCTGCATACGAGCAGTCATTGTTCTCGGCATACTCGGCCAGCAGCCTAATGGCCTCGGCCGCTCGTTCTTCTCTCCGCGGCGATCTTCGACCTTGACCATAGTATTCGCTGCAAAGCACAAAAGGCACAAAAACCAAAGCAACAACTCGCCCTCTCGGATCGGCATTGCGTGCCACGTTTTTGCATTGTCTAGCAGCGTTTCGTGCCTCTGTCATTTTGGCACTTAGCCCGCGAATGACTCTACGCTCGCGTTGCGCCTCAGACATATCCCGCGGCGATGTAAAAGATTTGGTCTCGACCCAATCCCCTTGAACACCATCATGATAAAAGAAGAGGTCAACTCTTCCAAGCGATGGTCCCGGACGCCCTTGCCTGCCAGTAAACACTCGCTTGTTTTCGCGAACTTCGCATATCGCTGGGACATCAGACATCCATGCCGCGGTCGCCAAGAGCCCTGTGTTCGTCATCTCGGAATACCAGTAGGCAGCATCCCATGCATGATCCACGTATCGGCCGTTTAATTCGGCAAACTTATCAACGATTTTCTCCCAAGAACCTGGAAAGGTGTTCGAGTGACGAACAAAAGTCATGTTAATATTCCTTTAATCTTGCCTGTGCCGATGTTTAGACTTTTAAAATGCATGCCGCGCAACTCTTCCGGGGCCAGCACCTCCACTTGATCACCCCAGCGGAACAGGTGCCAGCACATTTCCAGCATGCCGCCAGCTCGGAAGCGCACGATCAGGCTGCCATCGTGGGTTTCTTCCATCTCCTGCGTCGGGTGGAACAGGAAGCGGCGGGCCTCGGGGGCGGCGTCGGGGGTGAAGCGCCAGACCACGTCCTGCACCTCTTCCTGAAATACCCCAAAGGCGCGGCCCAGATAGGCTTGCAGGTCGAAATCTGCGGGTCGCTCGAACACCTCATCACTCAACTCAATTCGTTCGAACCCCGCCAGCGCGAACAGGCGCACATCTTCCTGATAATCGCTCCAGGCGACCAGATATTGCCGCCCTTCGCCCATCAACATGGCCAACGGCCCCAGCCAGACATCGCGGCTCAGCTTGCCGCTGGCCCGGGCGCGGTGGTCCACATTCACCCAGACCCCGGCGAGGATCGCGTTTCGCAGGGTTTGCAAGGTCTGGGGCGCGATCATCTCGCGCGGGCCGGGGCGCAGGGCGACACCATCAGCTTCCAGCAGCGCTGTGATATCCGGGGCAAGCCGGGCGCGCGCGGGGGCTGGCAGCGCCGCTTTCAGACGGGTTGCGAGCCCGTCCAACGCTTCCGCTGTCGCGCCGTCCCCTTGGCGCGCGACGATCTCACGGGCGCGATGGATGGCCGCGATCTCGTCCAGCGTTGGCTGCGTCATACCACCCAAACAGCGCGCCGGTAGGCGCCAGCGCTTTACACCGCCGGGTTCACCAAGCGGCACGATCTGCGGCAGAGCATCGAGCAGCGCGTCGCGCATCCGTTCCGCCGTTCTGCGCGAGACTTCGAAATCCTGCATGATATCGGCCAGCGATACACCTTCTGCGGTGCCTTGCATGCGCAGGGCGAGTGTAATCAGGTCGGTGGTTCGGGCATATCGCATCGGGGCTTCGCTTTCGCCCCGATGCTGCCCCCATTTGCGTTTTAGATCAAGCATTTCGGAACCCGACCGGCGCGCGCGCCCCGGGCTTGGCCGCCTGTTCGCGTGCCAGTTCTGCCAGTAGATCAGACGGTTTGCGGATATCCAGCAGCCGCGCGCGTTTGGCCACCACTGCGAAATCCCCGGGCGTCAGCAAATCCAGCGCCTGCAAGTCCCTCGATGGCTCTTGCCCGAAGAATTGCTGAAACGCCGCCGCCCGTTGCGGGGCTGTCAGCGGAAGGAAGACCGCGCGGAAGCTGAACCGGCGCAGCGCGGCAGGGTCCAGCCGGTCGGCCATGTTGGTGGTGCAGGCGAAGGGCTGAGGGTGATTTTCCATCCATGTCAGCATCTCGTTGACCTGGCTCACCTCCCAGCTGCGCTGTGCTCCCTCGCGATTGGACAGCAGGCTGTCGGCCTCATCAAAGATCAGAAATGCCCCTTCCTGACGCGCCTGCGCGAAGGCGTGCGCGATCCGGGCTTCGGTCTGCCCGACATACATACCCATCAGGTCAGAGCTGCGCTTTTGTATCACAGGCAGCCCCATCGCTTCGGCCAGATGGCGGGCAAACGCGCTCTTGCCGGTGCCGGGCGGGCCGGAGAGGCACAGCGACACAGCCCGCGGGGCGTCTTTGGCACTCAGGCGGTTCAGGATCGCTTCGAGGTCGATATCCGCATGCGTCAGGCGCGGGTCGAACCGCGCCTCCGCATGCGCCACGGGGGCGGGTTCGCGCCCGCCGCGCACAGCCTTGGCCGAGGCGCGCAGGGTCAGATGCAGATCGTCCTTGCGACCACCCGCCAGCTTTGTCGCATGCAGGGCCGTGTCAGCAAGTGCGGGCGCATCAGCGCTTTCCCGCGCCAGCTGGGCCTGTGTCCCGGCGTCAAGCTTCATGCGGTGCTTGTCCGACAGCCGCGCCCAGATGCGCGCGCGCACATGCTGTGGTGGCTGGCGCAGTTCCAAAGAGAAGGTCACGCGGCGCAGCAGTGCCGGATCCATGCGCTCGATGCTGTTCGTTGTCCAGAGCGTGGGGACCGGGTTGGTTTCCAGCAGCCGGTGCAGATGCACCTTTGACCCGCCCCGCCGGTTGATGCCGAATAAGAAGCCCAAATTGGGCTCCTCCAGCAAATCTTCCATCTCATCGAACAACACCAGCGCGTCACGGCGCCCGGCCAGCAATCGCTGCCCCAGCCGCAGCTGCATCTGGCGTTCGGTGCGTGACGGCTCGTCGCCATCGTCATCGGTTTCGCCAACCGCGAAAAGTTGCGCGCCCAGATACGCGGCAATCACCTTGCAGAACTCGGTCTTTCCCGTTCCGGGCGGGCCGTAAAGCAGGATGTTCACGCCCGCGGCCTTGCGGGCCAACCCTCCTTTCAAAAGGCGAGCCGCGAAATCGCGCGCTTCGCCCAGATGGTCGAAATCCTGCCAGGTCGTGTCTGGTGCGTCCGGCGTGGCGAAGATGCCATGCAAGATGTCCTGCAAGCCGCGCGTCGGTGGCTCCAGCGCGCGGGCCAGCCGCGTGTTGGGTGACAGACCATAGTTGTTACGCCGACCAGCTTCGTTAGAGATCAGGCCAGAGGTCATCAGCTTTCCTCTGGCGCCCATCGCCTTGCGGATGGTGGTTGCAGGATGGGCAGTCAGGCAGGCAATTGCCTGATCGACCGGCAAGCGGGCGTCATCAACCAGATTGTCGATCAGCGCGGCCAGAGGCCCGCCCTGCGCGGCCCGCGCCGAGAGCATGAAGATATCGGCCTCGACTCGGTTTAGACCCAGATAGCGCGCCAGATCAGTGCAGTTGCGTGCCATAGCATCCGGGCGCGCTTTGCGCAGTTTCGCGATTTCGCGCGCAAGCTTGTCCTGCAGATCAGCCCAATCCCGTCGCGATATCTGCTGCGACCGGAAGCCTTCTGTCTCTGGGTTCCATTCGAAGCCAAGAGGGTGCCGCTCCAACCATTCGGATAGCTCGTTCACTGGCCTTGTGCGGTGGGAAAACGTCTGAGCCAGTCGGGATGCGCAGGTCAGAAGTGTCAGTGTTTCGTATCGTGTCATATGCGTCCTCGCTTTCAATGAGGACATTGTGACCGCAGTCTGCGTCAGATTCGGACGTAGGCACTTTCACAAGCTGGACTAATCACAAGCACGCCGCATCGCTCAACCACGGCGCATGGTTGGCATCCAACTCGAAGAACTATGTGGACGAAACCAGAGCGTCAATTTAGGGGGCATGTGACCGCTGCGATGGATGCCAATACCATCAGGGATGCCCCTCGACGCTACGCACGGCACCAAGATTTGCATCAAGTCCGGTGCACCCGCTCGAAGCATCAACCACCGAAGTATTTCGCGACCGGATCATCGGGATCGCTGGCGCTTACCTCAGCATGGATTTGCGTTCGGGCGCTTGGGGTCATGCCAAACTCTGCGGCATAGCGCATCATGTCGGCCATGGCCTTGTTGGCGGTGCCCACCAGCGGGTTCTGGATCGCGTTGCCACCTTGGGTGCGGATCATCAGGCCGGCGGTGACCTGGTCCCGGGCGGCCATCGCTTCAAGCGCACGTTCGGCCTGCTCCCACCGCCCGTATGCCTGGCAATAAGCGGCCAGGGCAGCCCGGTCGATGCCGGTCACGATGCCTGCGGCACAGAGCTGGTCTGTTACCCGCTGCCATTCAGTGCGGGCCTCAGAGCTCAGATGATCCGGCGGGTCTGGCCGGGCGGGCGCGACGCGTGGCTCGGACGGGTTGCGTCGCGCCGCGCGGTCGGTGCCACGGATCACCTTCAGTGCAGTGGGTTTGGGTTTGGGTCCGCGTGTCATCTCACCCCCGGTCGGAATTGTGGCTTTTGCGAAAGATAGGTCCCCCCGCCGGTCCCGTGGCAATCGCCCCAGACTTTTGACCGCCCCCCCCCGGCGCTCGGGCAACGGTGAGTATAGCAGCCTGAGACGGGGTCCGGGAAGATCGACAGTTCACGACATGTGACGCCAATCGGAACCATCAGACGCGCGCGGCGCGCCCTTGGGCAGGACAGACGGCCGTTGCCCAGACCGCAAAGGGAGCAGGAGACTGCTGGCCTATTCCCGTGGTTGCCGGGTCTCAAGCCGCTCCAGCAGGTTCCGGACAGTTGACACCTGCCAGCGCCCGCCGCGCCGGGTCCGGATGCCGCGCGCGGTCAAATCCGCCGCGATCGCGCGGAGCGTGACATGCCCCCTTTGGTGGATATCCTCGATCACCGGCGCAAGCTCTGCCGCGAAGGCATCGGCATTGCTGCGGACCGTGTTTCGCAGCGATGCACCGCCCTGCCCGGCCCGCCGAAGCGCCGCGGCCCCATTGGGATTGCCAAGCGGCACCCCACGCGCTTTTGCGGCTGCCAGCGCCTCCTTCGTGCGCCGGGAGATCGCCTCGCGTTCGGCTTCGGCCACCAGCGCCATGATGCCAACCGTCAGATCGTTCGCTTCGGGCATGTCGCAGGCGAGGAAACTCACCCCCGCATCGCGCAGGGTCAGCAGGAAGGCCGCGTTGCGGCTCAGACGGTCCAGCTTGGCAATCACCAGCGTGGCGCCGGTCAGGCGCGCCAGTTGCAGAGCCTTCTCCAGTTCCGGCCGGTCGTTTCTGCGCCCGCTTTCCACTTCCGTGAAGTGCGCCAGAACGTCGGCCTCCCTCAAAGCTGCGAAGTCATCGATGGCCTTGCGCTGTGCCGCGAGCCCCAGCCCGGAGCGGCCTTGCCGGGCCGTCGAGACCCGCTCATAGGCCACCAGCTTGCGGGATCCGGCTGCAATCCTGTCCATGTCCACACCTGCCTAACCAACGTTGCGCAGGTCTGTACATCGCTTCGGTGCCGGAAGAAGTGTAGTCCGTTTTTGCAGTCGCCCGTCCGATACACGGACCATCACGCGCCGACGGCACCTTGGTGGCAATGCCAGGTCCGGGTCGCCCGCGCAGGGCGCAACGGACAGACGGTCCCGGGATCAGGGCCTCTCCTCTTGCGCACCGGACCGCTCGGCGATCCGGTCGAGGCGCGCGCGCACCTGTTCTGCCGGCGAGATGATCTCTCGCGTGATGTGCAGCGTGTTCGTGCCGCTGTGCTCGACCTGCGACGTCTCGCGCCAGCCGGCCTGCGTCTTGAGAAAGAAGATCGCCGAGGTCGTGTCCCCGGCCCGCGCCTTTTGCAGCAAGCCATTGGCCACATGGGCAATGGCCTTTGCCTTGCCCCTTTTACAGCGCTCATCAACCTCCCGGTCGCGCGCGCAGATCGCACGGAACGTATTGCGGCAGATGCCGAAGTAGTCCGCAATCTGGTCCTGGCTCAGAAGCGCCGCGAGCGTTTCGACCTCGCGCACCTGGTCAGGCGACAGCATGATCGTCGGCCGCGCCATCAGTCGAGCCGCGCGAAGAGACGCCGCAGCAGGTAGCTGCGCATCACTGAAACCGAGGTGAATGCAAGGCTGATGGTGACATGCTGCCAGGGCGTCGCCTGCAGACCAACCGCGGGGAACGCCACCAGCTGCGTCGCGAGGGCGACCCCCCACCCGATCACGGTGTTGGCCACCGCCTCGATCGCGGACATGGACCGCGTCTGGCTCATGCGACAGCCTCTTTCTCACCCAGCCGCTCCGCGGCCACCTCGGCAAAGCTGCGTCCATCGCCGTCAAGGCGTGCCGCCTGTCCGGTAAACTCCTGCCAGCGGCGCACCGCCACATCGACATAGGCCGGGTCGAGTTCCATCGCGCAGACCAGCCGCCCGCAGGTCTCGGCCGCGATGATCGTGGTTCCCGATCCGTTGAAGGGCTCGTAGATCACCTGCCCGGGGTTTGCGTTGTTCAGCATCGGGCGGCGCATGGATTCCACCGGCTTTTGTGTCCCATGCACCGTGGCCGCATCCTGATCCCGGTTCGGGATCTGCCAGAGCGTCGACTGGCGCCGGTCGCCCGACCAGTGCCCCTTGCCGCGCACCGCGTACCAGCAAGGCTCATGCTGCCAGTGATAATGACCGCGCGAGAGCACCAACCGGTCCTTGGCCCAGATGATCTGGCTGCGGATGTCAAACCCGGACGCGTCGAGGCTTTCGGCCACCGTAGTCGCGTGCAGCGCGCCGTGCCAGACATAGGCCACCTCGCCGGGAAACAGCGCCCAGGCTTCGCGCCAGTCCGCCCGGTCGTCATTCTGCACCTTGCCGGTGCGTTTCGTCTTTGCCGCGCCAACCGTGTTGCGCCAGGCGGGATCGTAATTCACCCCGTAAGGCGGATCCGTCACCATCAGGTGCGGACGCACATCTCCCAGCAGCCGGGCAACATCGGCCGCACTGGTCGCATCGCCGCAGAGCAGCCTGTGTGGCCCGAGGCACCACAGATCGCCGGGGCGCGACACCGGGTCGACCGGGCGCTCCGGTGTGTCCTCTTCGCGCGGGTCAGCTTCGCCATGTGCCAAAAGCGCATCCAGTTCCGCGCCCTCAAACCCGATCCCGGCCAGGTCCACGCCCAGCTCATCAAGATCGGCCAGTTCCAGCGCCAGCAGGTCGCGGTCCCATCCCGCCTGCTCGGCCAGCCGGTTGTCGGCAAGGATATAGGCCCGCCTCGAAGCGTCGGTGAGATGCGCCAGCTCAATCACCGGCACGGTGTCCAACCCCAGCGTGCGTGCTGCCAGCACCCGACCGTGCCCGGCGATGATGCCGTTGTCGCCATCCACCAGCACCGGATTGTTGAACCCGAATTCCCGGATCGATCCGGCAATCAGCGCCACCTGCGCCTCGCTGTGGGTCCGCGCATTATTGGCGTAAGGGATCAGATCGGCAATTGGTCGGTGTTGGATGCTTCTGGCACCGGGCTGTGCTGCCTCGTCGCCAAAATCATCTGCCCTGCGTTTCGCCATGACCCCCGCCCTCGAATAAAGCCTGTCTGTAGGGGCAGGATATCACGAGATTTAAGCCATTGTAATCATGACAATAAATGACATTTTACGACAGAAGCAGACAGGTTCCAAAAAGATGCGGTTCGTGCAAACGCATGCAAGGATGGTGTTGGCGCAAGATCGTCGCGGTTTACGGGTTTGACGGGTTTAACGGATCTATTTCCCCCCATCTATATCTACGGGGGGCCTTGGTTTTTCCGTGTGACTGACAGAAGACCCGTTATCCCCGTTAAACCTGTATTTCGCAGATTCAACGGTTTGAATGCGATAGATCCGCGATCCGCTGTTTTTGTCCTGACGACCTTTCAGGCGCAGGCCGTGCACAATCCGACCCTCGCGGAACTTCAGCACGCGGCCCAGACTACGGGCAGATCGCGCCGTCTTGTCGCCAGCAAGGTCAACGATAGCTGTCTCAATTGATCCCGGTGTCATTTGAGGCATCGCCGCCATCACTTCCTTGGCAGAAAATTCGGCGTCATGGAACTGGCTCCGCAACGCATCCAGTAAGGCAAACAATGCATCGGCTTCCGGATCTGCGGCTTGCGCCTGGCGCACTAGGTCCATCGGGTCGCCAAACTCAAATGGGCGCAGCACCTTTTCGGCCCAGACAACCGTTTGACGCACCAGATCATCCCAGGCTTCAAAAGACGCAAGGCGTCCCGGCGCAGGTGTCATCTCATGCGTGAAACGTGCGCGGATCAGCGTGCAAGCTGCGGTCAGCATGGCCATCCGATGCTCCAGAACGTGAGCAAGTGGGTCGATATCGAATTGCCGCGCAAAAGGCTGATCCGTTTCGGGGTCGATCCGGCACATGATGACGCGCCGTGGCAAGTCACCGGCGAGTTGCAAATTGTTGCCCGTCAGGATGAGCAGCGCACGGTTCGGAATGCGCATGCTTTCTGATTTGCCCAAAACGCGATCCACCATTGCATCGGCGGTGATGAACGCGGCCATACTGGCACTATCGAAGATGCCCGTCACATTGTCCCAGACCAAGGCTCGGCACCCGGTGCGCAAGGCAGTAAACAAGCGTTTGCGGGTTTCCTCATCATCGCGGCCCTGCGTGTGCGGCCAGACGTCAGGCACACGCCCCTCGGTCAGCGCCCCAACACACGTGGCCAGCAAGGTCTTGCCGCTGCCTTGTATAGGCGCATCGAAGGCAAACGCAGGTGCCGTAGGCAGGACGGGACGCACAACGGCGGTCAGGATTGCTGCCAGCAGCGCACCACGCGCTGCCGGATCGACAAACGGAAATGTCTCGAACGGGTGTATGAGCGTATCCAGCGCAGACCTTGCCTGCTCCTCGGTCGGACGCATAGGCACGTCCGGCACACCGTCCCCCATCGGGTCGAACAACAGGCGGGTTTTTGCGTCGTAGCCAGGCGCCAAGAGTATTGAACCGTCCAAGCGGATCGTCGGCCCTGTGATAACGCCAGCAAGCGGTTTCAGCTTACGGCGCTCACCTTGCGCGATGATCTGTTTCAGCAGCCCGGAAGGTGGGTCACAGTCGACCGGGACGACGGTATCGCCCGGCGTGACCATCTTCCAAAACTGCGTGACTGTCCCAAGGTGATGCGCCAGACCGTGTTCGCATAGCGGATGCACGCGCCCGTCATCGGCCAAGGCAAGTTGACCGCCAAAGTCAAATGCGACAGGATCTCGGCGCAGAAGGTCAATTGTCGCGGTTGCGGCCTCTGCCGTATGACCTTTCACCAATTCCACACGGGCAGGTGCACGGTGCAGGCGATATGCCTTGCCGCCATGAGCAAAGGAATGCAGCACCGGCCGGGCTTGCAAGAGAAACAACCGGCCGACCAGACGCGCTCCATCGTATTCAGGTTCCAAGGGGTCGCGCGTCATGCAGCCATGATAGCGGTTTCGGTTATCCAGCAGCTTGCCCACCGGGACCATTTCCATTTTGCCATCAAGTTCCACTGGTACCGCAAAATCGCCGGCCAAATCCCCGGTTTCAAGCGCGCGGCGTGCGATGCTTTCCGCCTCCTGAATTTTTTCACGATCACCAACATCCGCTCTCGAGACCATCTCTTGCACGCGTGCTGCAATCCAGTGGTCCTTTACGCCCTCAGCTTCCGGCAGCGCAGCGCCTTTGGCTTCTGCTTTTATCAGAGCCAGCGCGTCGCGCTCGCCTGCCGCAAGATCAGGAAGCGCGGCGCGGGTGTCGATCGGTTCGCCCTTACCCTCGATGATGATGGGATCGCCTCTGCGCTGCTTCAAACCGTCACCACACGCCGCTCCGCCTGCGAAATCCAAACGCGACTGTTGCCAGACCGAGGCATCAACCAATGTGCGCTCCAACAACGATCCCGACTTGCTGATTTCAATATGCCCTTGACCGGTCAGCCAAAGACGGTCAACAAGCACCTTGCCTGCGCGCGGGATATCAGCCGCATCCTGTGCCAGCAGGTAGAGGCGCTGACCCTTGATCCCACGCAGTTCGATGTCGCTGTGCCAGATGCAACTGGACGCGCTGGACCACCAAAGCATCGCCGAACCGGCCAGGCCCGGTGCAGCTTGACGGATCGCGGACACCAGCGCATCGCGACCCAAAGCGTCTCGACCCGACGGCGGGTCATAGTCCAGCATCATCACACCGTGACCATCCGGCCATGAGAAGGCGTCATTCGTGCGCGTTGTAGCACCCGCAGGCTTGCCTGCTTCAGCAAAAGCCTTGCGTGTCAGTATACGGGTCGCACCATTGATCGGCACGCCATAGACCAGCGCCTGCGCCGGTGTAAGGCTGGTCAGGATGTTCCCCAGATCGGGCAGACTGTCGATCTTTAGGGTTTCCACTATCCCTTGCGCAAGATTGCCACCTTGCGATCTCAGCAAATCGCCGCCAATCCCCAAAGTGAAGCCTTTTGATAACCGTTTCGGCTTGATTGCAGTGATGATTGTCAGGTTCGTCTGTTCAGGCATTAGCTGGCTCCCCAGATCAGGTCGGCCAACATCCGCGCCTGGCTTGCGTTCAAGCCATGCCGGCGCATCAACAGTTTGATTTGAAGTGTGCTCATGTGTTTGATCTCGGATTTGAGTCCGGCGGCCATCAGCGTTGTGGTTCGGAATGCGGTCCAATTCGCGCGTCCCGTCAGAAAACCCCGCCGATGCAACCGGTGGGGTTTTCTATTGGGGTGTTTTGGCGTCAATCTCGCTTGCGCCCGGGCTGCGCGCGCTTCTCTGGCCGGCCTCCCATGCCAGCACATCGGACACGCTGTAGCGGATCGACCGACCGATGGTGATCCACGCGGGGCCGTAGTCATCAGCTCTCCAACGCTCGATTGTCCGCACGCTGAGACGAAAGCGCGCTGCCAAATCCCGCTGTGTGAGGTAAACAGGATGCTCAGTCATGCTGGCGACCCTCACGTCCTGCGGCGCGCTCAAAAACCATGAACAGCGCCTGACCATCGTCGGTGCGCCCGCCATCCTCGATCAGATAGCTGCGCCCCTCTTCAATCAGCATCGCAAAGTCCCAGGCGCCGTAGAGCCCTGGAACCCGCTGGTAGTCATCCGTATCGATCATAATCCGTCTCCAAACCTCACGCGCCTATTTGCGCGCTCATCTGGGGAAAGCCGGGCTGAAGGCCGGATTGGGACAGTCCTCATCGAAACTATCCTGCAGGCGCTTTATTATTCGCTGGCACCGTTTCCGCGCGGCATCGTGGCTGATGCCAAGATGTTCTGCCGCTTCCTTTTGCGTGAAACCGCCGATATGGACGGCGCCAACCAACAGCCCGTCCTCGCCGAGGGCTCCCTGTACCGCCGACAGGATGGTTTCAGGCGGCTTCGGATTTTGTGCTACGATCTTGTTGGCAAGCAGGTCCACATCGACTGCTGATCGCGCCCAATTGTCATCGCCGATGTAAATGCGTTTCAGGTCGCGCTCGAGATTGCGCAGAAGAGTTGCGGCCACGCTGTTGATGCGTTCGGCTTTGGCGCTTCGAATCCCGATGGAAAGATTGCCAAGAAGACCGGCATCGAGATCGTCCCCCTGACAAAGCGCACGCAGCCGGTAGCGGACGACACACAACCCCGGCCAGAGGGCCAGCAGCAAAAGCTCCGTGGCAGCGATGCCGGAACTGCCATGGCCGGTCGCGGCCCGCAGAAGACGGGCAAGGATGTCATTCTTTTCCGCAGGGTCACTTTCTCGCGCGTGCAGCCATCCGAGAAGATGCGTCGGATCTCGAAACGCCAAACCTTTATCGTCTGACTGCAAAAGAGAGTTGATATGAATCCGTGCGGAATGCCGGTTTACGGACCGCACGAGCTGCGCATGCAGCGCAGACCAGTTGGAAGACACAAGACGCCAGCCTTTCGACCGGGCGTCGGGCGCCTCTCAATGGCCAGGTCTGGGCGTCGCGCGCCTCTGGGATTGCAAATCGAGGGGGTGCGCGGGCGGCCAGTGGCCACCCGCAAATATTGGTCAGGTCTCGTTGAGAGTGCCGCAGCTGCGGCAGACTGCTGATGCGGTGCCGCTCAAAATGTACTGATGCCCACGGGCAAACTGGATGTGAATCCCGGCCCGCCCTCGGCGGCCGAGCAGCTTGAAGCACTTGCTGCAGCGCCAGTCGTGATCATTCTGGGTACGGTGGGTATTGTTGCTGTTAAAGGGCATGTGTCGGCTCCTGTCATAAAGGAGCCATAGGACTGCCAGCACGAATCAATGCCCGTCAGCCCGCCAAACAATGATGAATCAATGATGGGGTGACACAGCCAACGCCCAAGTCTTTCGACCCGGGCTATGGATGTAAGTGCCTTTTATGCGCGTTGCCCATTCCGGGCCAAATGTCGGACCAAGCTGCAGAACGCCCGCGTATTCCTGCAATTCGTCCGTCGCAACAATGCCTTCACCCGTCACATACGCCTGATGAAGGCGCTCGACGATCAAGACTTTCTTTTGCCCCTTGATAGTCCAGACTGGCCTGCCGGGAATGACGAGTTGCGCAAGTGCATCACTCTTCTTGTCGAACTTGACCCTGGCGCCAGCGCGCATTCCACGCTCTGCCGCAAGGAAACATGCGGCAAGGCGCTTGGGATCGATCTTGCCGCTGTCCGCATCGAGGATATCGACAACCGAAACCACGCAATTGGAGCCGAGATAGTCGAGTGGCCTCTCGCCTGGTACCAGAACCAGACCTTCGGCGGATTCGGCTCTCAACCTCAGAACCCCATCGACCCGGTCAATGTCCGAGGCATCCGAGAGGGCATAGGCAAAACGTATGCGAACATTCCGATCCGCCAATCTTGTCAGCCCCAGATCGGTCAGATTTGCGTTGAGGGCAACCTCTGGTCCCGACAACTCCAACGGATCGAAGCACTGTCGCACCGTCTCGGCAATGTAGTCCCGGTTGATCGACCAGCGCGAGACTTCAGCCAGGCCGACGTAGCGATCCACCGTTCCGTCAACAATACTCGCGACGGCAATTCCCTCGGCAAGTTCCGGCAACACATCGGCGTCGACCGGTCCAAGGTCATCATCGTCAATGACCATCGTGTCCACGAACTCGCGTCGGTGGAGATATTCAAGGTCTGTCAGAACGGTTGGATCAATGCCCATCTGTTCGAGTTCCGGTTCAGACACCGTGTCAGCGGGATGATCGAGTAGCGTCAACAGAACCGGAAGAAGCTCTTTTTCTTCCTGCTTCGACGGAATCCTCGTCGGCTTCACCACGCCAATCTCTTCGAGAAAGCGAAACCCCAAGGCACGCAACTCGGGGTCCGTCTCGCCCTGCAACGTGGAGCTGTTGTGATTGTCGATCCGAAACCGCAGCGCCTTCGTCTGGCGTGACTGTCCCGACATCGTCAGATAAAGTTCCACATTGCAAACGAAACCGCGCCCGCGCGCCGATCCCAGACGACCAAAGACCGAACGGCGTAGCGTTTCGATGTCATGGCCCGGGCTTACCGTCAGCGTGATCTTCTGGTCGTAATTCCCCAGCGCCACACGAACCTCCGTCACCTCGGCCTTGAGGATGCGGTCCTGCAATGCGACCGGCACATCCAGGCGCAAATCGCCGCGAAAGACCGAAAGATCGTAGTTGCGCGGGATCAGTGGCCGTGCTGACAGGTCCTCACCAAGCACGGTTCGGGCGAAAGTTTCCGCCGCCAGGCGCCGGTCATTCCATTGACGACCGCAGATCTCGATCCGACCCATATCGGGACGATATACGAGAATAAGGTCACTCGCGGGCCGGAAGTGAACGTAGTCAGTCGTCTGGTTCGCCTCGAATGTTCGATGGCTGGCACGCGCACCGGCCATTGTGACAGTGACCATGATTTCACGATCAATGTTTTCACCGGCCGGGATCTCGATCGCCTCAACCTGACACCCATCGCGCAACTGAAGGCGCAGCGACAATTCTTGCGCAAACAGAGCATTCTGGATCTCGTTAACCATCAGACTATGCGGGGCGACGAGTTCAAAGCCCTGATGGTGGCGCTTGTTCTCGCGATGGCCCCTGACATAGATCGCCCGCTCGGTCGCGATAAACAGGTCCGTCTTTTCCGAGAAAGACCAGACGGCCCGTGCAAGAGGCCCCGGTAAATCTGCCAACTCGTCGTAGCAGTCAAAGCTCGGGCTGTCTGCCAAGCGAAGATGAAGCAGATCGGCCCGCTCTTCCGCCATTTTGGTAACCCGGAGCGCCTGAAGCTCCACCGCTTTTAGGTCGTCCGGTGTCAAGTTCTCAATCTCACTTTGGATCATGGTCGAATTGGCAGGCTCTCCCGTGCGAAGCGATGGGAAGACATCAGGAACCGCCCGCGTTGCCAAGAAACCGGACACAAGCCCCACATCAATTTCATCAAAAATCCGCGATAATTGCGGTGCTCCCTTGAACTTGGTTCTGGCCATGCCGGGCCTCCCGTTTCGGTGCGCGACAATTGCACAGCGAAAAACCCATTTAAGCAAGATGCGATTTTCCGGTCTGCCATGTCCCAATGGCGCACTCTGAGTGGCTTTCCCCTCTTGAACGATGGATTTCAGGAAGGAGCTGAAGATGCGCAGAACGTCGATGAGCGGATCAAATCCTATAGCTGCCAGCCAACTCCACCCGGCCGAGCGCCGCACCGAGCTATGCTGCATCCTCGCTCTCGGGCTAATCCGCCTCAGAATGGTGCGCGAGGCGCAAGTATCTGCCCAAGCTGGAGAGTTTTCGCTACACAACTCAGCCGACCAAAGGGCTCATGCAACTCCAACTCACCGGAGAAACGCATGACCAAACAAGATCCCATTCCCGCCCGCCTGGCCGCGCTGAAGACCACCTCGACGCCAGACCTCAAACACCAGTGGCGCGACCTGTTCGACAGCGAGCCGCCGCCGTTCAACCGCCGTTACCTTGAATCCCGCTTGGCCTACCGCATCCAGGAACTGGCCTATGGCGGGCTCAAGCCCGAGACCATCCGGCGTCTGGAACGACTCGGCGAGGAACTGGACGGCGGGGACAAGAGGAAGCGCGGCATGCGCGCCGATCGCGACCGCCCGATCACCGGCACGCGGCTGCTGCGCGAGTGGCAGGGCGTCGAGCAAATAGTCACCGTAACTGCCGACGGCTTCGAATGGCAGGGGCGGCCGTACAAGTCGCTGTCCGCGATCGCCCGCGCGATCACCGGCACGCGCTGGAACGGCTGGGTCTTCTTCGGGCTCAAGAACCACAGGGGGCGGACATGACGAAGCCGCCGGAAAAATCGAAGGTCGTCCGCAAGCTGCGCTGCGCGGTCTACACCCGGAAATCCTCCGAGGAAGGGCTGGAGCAGGAATTCAACAGCCTCCATGCTCAGAGGGAGGCCTGCGAGGCGTACATCGCCAGCCAGCGGTCCGAGGGCTGGGTGCTGGTCCGCGATCAATATGATGATGGCGGCATTTCCGGCGGCACGCTGGAACGCCCCGGCCTGAAAAGGCTGCTTGCGGACGTCGAGGATGGCTTGGTCGACGTGGTCGTCGTGTACAAGATAGACCGCTTGTCGCGGTCGCTGATGGATTTTTCCAAGCTGGTCGAGGTGTTTGACCGGAACGGCGTGACCTTCGTGTCCGTCACTCAGTCCTTCAATACCACGACGTCCATGGGGCGGTTGACGCTGAACATCCTGCTAAGCTTCGCCCAATTCGAGCGCGAGGTGACAGCCGAGCGAATTCGGGACAAAGTCCGCGCCAGCCGGATGAAGGGCATGTGGATGGGCGGGGTGCCGCCTCTGGGCTATGAGGTGAAAGACCGCAAGCTGATCATCAAGGACGCCGATGCCGCCAATGTGCGTTGGATCTTCAACCGGTTTATCGAGATCGGCTCGGGCACGGAACTTGCCCGGGAATTGGCGGCGCGCGGTATCCAGACCAGCCGTGGCAACCGTATCGACAAGAAGTACCTGTATCGCATGCTGAACAACCGCGCCTACATCGGCGAGGCCGTGCACAAGGGCCACAGCTATCCCGGCGAGCATGACGCCATCATCGGCCGCGAGATGTGGGACAAGGTCCATGCCATTCTGGCCGAAAGCCCCCGCAAGCGCGCCGCGCGCACCCGCGCCGACACGCCAGCACTGCTGAAAGGGCTGCTCTACGGCCCGGATGGCGCGGCCTTCTCGCCGACCCACACGCGCAAAGGCGGCAAGCTCTACCGATACTATGTCAGCCAGACGGTTTTGAAGCACGGTGCAGGATCATGCTCGGTCGGACGGGTCCCCGCTGGTGAGATCGAGGCCGCCGTGATTGACCAGCTCCGCACCGTGTTCCGCCAGCCTGAGATTGTGGCGGGTACATGGAAAGCGGCACGCACGCAGGATAACGAGATCACTGAGGGCGATGCCCGCGAGGCACTAACCCGCCTCGACCCGCTCTGGGACGAACTCTTCCCGGCCGAGCAGGCGCGCATCGCGTCTCTGCTGGTCGAGCGGATTGATCTTGGCACGGACGGGCTGAATGTCCGCCTCCGGATGGACGGTCTGACTGGGCTGGCACGAGAAATGATGGCTGATTTCGGAACGGCGTCATGACCCGCGCGAAGGCAATGCCCGAGACCGTGACAGTGCTCGTCCCGTTTCGCCTGGTGAAGCGCGGCGGCCGTAAGGAAATGCAGATGCCGGATGGGGCATCGGCCCAGCGCAAGATGGACAATACGTTGGTCAAAGCGCTGGCGCGGGCTTTCCGGTGGAAGCGGATGTTGGAGTCGGGCGAGTTCACGACCATAAACGAGCTGGCCGAGCGCGAGGGGATCGCGTCGTCATATATGACCCGCGTACTGCGCATGACCCTGCTCGCGCCGGACATCGTCGAGGCGATTCTGGACGGGAAGCAGGGGCCGGAGATGACGCTGGCGCGGGTGCTGAAACCGTTCCCGTTGGAACGGGAGACGCAGCGGGCTTTCGTTGGCTTCTCGGTAACTCAGCCAAAAAAATTAGCGTTTTAAGTCTGGACGATATCAGATACCTACCTCAAACTACCGACATCAGGAGATGTGCATGACTACCGCCAGCCTAAGCGCTGCTCGAAAAGCTAAGCAGGACGAATTCTACACATCGCTCCGAGACATTGAACTTGAGCTGGAGCATTACAAAGAACACTTCAGGGGTAAGGTGGTATACTGCAATTGTGATGACCCGCGGGCTAGCAACTTTTTCCGTTACTTCGCTGCCAATTTTAAAAGGCTTGATCTGAAAAAAGTCATTACCACCTGTTATGGGAGTGAAGACGTCGATCAATTTGGCCGTGGCAGGTCCGATCAAGCTGTTTATCTAGAGTACACAGGCGATAGTCTCGATAAAAGTGCTCCAGCTCCTGGTCAGGTCGCTGTAAAGACGCTGGCTGGTGACGGCGATTTCCGTAGTGACGAGTGCGTCAAGTTGCTCCTACAGGCTGACATAGTGGTCACCAATCCACCCTTCTCGCTCTTTCGAGAATACGTGACGCAGTTGGTTGAACATAAGAAACAGTTCCTAATCATCGGCAACATGAACGCGGTGACCTATAAAGAGATCTTCTCACTCTTCCAGAACAACCGAATGTGGTATGGACCAAGCATTCGCAGCGGCGACCGCGAGTTCCAAGTTCCTGACGACTACCCCCTTACTGCTGCGAGCACGAGAGTCGACAGCGAAGGCAAAAGGTATGTTCGTGTAAAGGGTGTCCGCTGGTTCACCAACCTTGACTATTTGTCGCGATACGAAGAACTCGATCTTCATATGACCTATAGCCCGGACGCCTACCCAAAATATGCCAACTTCGACGCGATCAACGTCAACAAGACGATGCACATCCCTGCCGACTATGCTGGATTAATGGGAGTTCCAATCTCATTCCTCGACAAATACAACCCTGATCAGTTTGAAATACTAGGATCTAGCAAGACACTCGGCCAACCTATCTCGAAGATTGCAGAAAAAGGGACCTATCAGCAGGGCGGTCCGCGCTTCTATCTGCCTAACGGGGACGGTACCTACCGTCGTATGTATGACCGCATCGTCGTCCGCAATAAAGGACTAGCATAACATGAACCGACAGAGAGCAACTTAGCAGGCATGTCGTACAGATACTTGGGTAACAAGACTCGCTTGGTCGATTGGATTGTAGGCACGATTTCGCGTGTTCTCCCTGAGGGTTCTTCTATCGCTGATCCAATGTGTGGTACAGCATCAGTCTCGATGGCGCTAGCTCAGGCTGGCTACTCGGTTACCGCTGCTGACGCTTTGAGCTTTCCGGTCGTTCACGCGCGGACGCGTCTCATGGCCAAGGAGCCACCAGGATTCAAGGCTCTCGGCGGCTACGAGAAAGCTTTAGAGTGGATGCGTTCCGCAGTGCCTTTGGAGGGATACTTTTTCCATGAATTCGGCGAGGCTGGCCGGCCTGCAAACGGACGTCCACCGAGGCTCTATTTTTCGGCGAATAACGCCGCGCATATTGATGGTATTCGTGCAGGTATCCGCGAGCTATACGCGGCGGGAAACATCACCGAGGTCGAGCACAGCGTCTTACTCCATCACCTTATCTTGGCAATCAACAAGGTAGCCAACATCAGCGGAACTTTTGGCTATTTCAGGCGCGATATCTCGGGGCCTGCGCTCAAACCGCTCACCTTCGAAGCAATTACGTTTGAGCAGACCACGGGTCATCATTTCGTTTTGCAAGGTAACGTCGAGCAGCTTGCGTCACAGTTTGACACTGATGCTGTATACTTGGACCCCCCTTACACGAAGAGGCAGTACGCAGGTAACTACCATGTCTTGGAGACGATTGCTCGTGAGGATGAGCCCGTCGCAGCCGGCGACGGCGGTTTGCGGCCATGGAGAGACCAGGCTTCCAGCTTTTGCTACCGACGCAGCGCTGGCAAAGCGTTCCGAGAAACTCTCGAGCAACTTCGGGTCCCGCACGTATTCATCTCCTACAGCGAAGACGGACAAGTCCAAGAAAAGGAGCTGTTGTCCATTTTGTGCGACTTCGGCAATGTTACAGTGCACGAACAACCCCATACCCGATATCGCAGCAACAACGGTGGTGGAAAAAAAGGGCCATTGGTAGAGCGGCTTTATCATCTAGAGGTTTCGTGAAAACTATGCAAAAATTGGAAATAGATCGTATTTGGTGGCGCAATGTCCAGCTGGGAGAATTCTATAACATTGAGCGGCACCACCAAATTGAAGGTGGAGGTGGTTCGCTGTACATTGAGGTGCCTAGCTCAATCGTTCCACAAACGTTAGACTTTCTTGATGTAAGGGACGTGGATGTGGATGAACTTCCAGTTATTCGCATTGAAGCTGGCGTAATTGGCCTACCCGGTGTGTTAGGTGCAATTGAGTTCCAGAAAAAGAAGGGCAGCAGGATGCGTATTGCTAGACAAAACCGGCAAGCGCCCAGCTCTGAAAGGCATCCAGCGTGGGTTGCAGAGCGTGGGTTTCCCGTTGCCCCCGATAACATCCAAAATAAAGAAGATGCGCGTCCACATTTTCCCCATGGCGGCCTACGCATCTACATTGCCAAAACCGTCGATGGTGACTACTTCGCCGGGTTTACGACGGGGCAACGCCCTTTAGCTATGAAACCCAGTGACCCGATGTGGGACCTCTTCCCAGAAGGGAATAGGCCGGTTGGTGGCGTGATCGATGCAGGCTAAATGAAAAATGGCTGAAAAAATTAACGATATTCTCTCTTCATGGGGGGCAGGGCGAAACGCACTTTTGTATGGGCCGCCCGCAACCGGGAAAACTCGCCTTATTAGCGAGTTGTTCGAAGCCCTTCGCAACCGGCCTAAAAGTGATCGCGGCATTCTTCTAGATGTCACCAACGCACAGACGCCGTTTAGCAGGCCTGAGCTTGACATCACGATCCCGCTACCCGCCAAGGTTGTTTGGACCACTTTTCACCAGTCGTACGGATATGAAGATTTCGTTCTTGGACTTAGGCCAGATATTACGGCTTCTGGCACGTCTCTGAAGCCATGGTCTGGCGTTTTCTTAGACGCCGCGCTCGAGCTCGCAGATCCTGATTCAGAATATTGCTCTGTTGTGATCTTTATCGACGAAATAAATCGCGGTAATGCCGCACGGATCTTCGGCGAGTTCATGACATTTTTGGACTTCGACTACCGCGAAGATGGCAGCGTCCCACTGCCTGTGCCACTCCGACAGCTGGTTTATTCGGAGGGCCAGAGCGAAGAAATCCGCCGCCCCAGTAGCAAAAAAGCTACGATTCCCGAGGGTTTTACCTTCCCCAAGCACATCTATATCGTTGCGACAATGAACAGCGTAGACCGAGCTGCCGTCCCTATAGATAGCGCCCTCGCACGACGGTTCGACCGCATTGAAATGCGGCCAAACCCAGACGTTCTTGCCAGCCACTGGCGTCTAGAAAAGGCCGCAATAGCAGCAGCAAACACAGATAATTGGGAGTCCCTCACACCGTTTGAGACTGCGTATTTGCTCCTGGACCGCCTTAACGTCGCGATCGCATCAAACCTCGGACCGGAGTTTGAGCTGGGGCATGGACTGCTGACACCGATGCGGGCGACCAAGGTTGACGACAGTGGCGCCGAGATACCCGTTGAGGAGAAATTCGCTTGGCGAAGCCTCGCTAAGGCTTGGGATGACGTCCTTTTCCCACAACTCGAAGACCGCTATTCTGGTCGTCCCGATCAACTATTGGAACTCTTGCATGTGGAATCCCCTCCACCTGCCGGTGACTTCGCGTGGGCCCTACGCGCCACGAAGAGTGGCGCAATCACAGCCCGCACGCTCGCTCCAGTTCGGGTGAGCGAGCTCGACATCGACGTGATCAAGAGGTCATTCAGGTGGCTTACGATGTAATCGTCCCGCCACGAATTGTACTTCATGAGTACGGCGAGTCGGCACCTTACAAATCGGAGCTTCTAGATCTTCATGCTCTCGCTAGCGCGAACAAGCGTTGGCGGAGAAAGTTGGGGCTATCGGGTGACCCAATCCGGATTGAGGAACTTGGCAGCGGCTTCGTGGGGCTGCGTGCCGAGGCAGTCACAGGCGTCCTACGCATCGGTAACGTCGACATTGAAATCGCGCCAAAGTTCCTGAGTGTAAACGACGAAAGCTGGCAGACGGTACTTTGGCGGATTCTCACCATAGTCGAGGGCGGTCACGTAGACGACAACTTGACAACGGCCCAGGAACTCGCGTCGCAATCTATTCCCGATCTACTCGCAGAGATGTTCCTCAGGTCCTATACGAAGGGCGCTGCTCGCGGGCTTCCGCGTGGCTACAAGAGTGAACAGATGAGCGGCGCCACGCTCCGCGGCAGCATCGATATCTCACGCCTCGGAGAGTGGATCGCCCGCCCCTGGGAGCTTCCCTATATCACCGATTACCTAACCGATGACACTCCCTTGGCGCGGCTACTAAGGTGGTCAGCTGAATGCTTGGCTGGAACTGTGAAAGCGCCTGGACGAGCGCGGGCTGTTCGTGAGATCTCGGCCAATTTAGCCCACGTAGGTAGAAACCCACCGCACTTACTAGATGCACAACGGATCTCTCTAGACATGCAACACCAAGCGCTGGAACCCGCTAGAATCGTCGGACTTCTGTTGCTTGAGGGGGCTGGTGTTCATCACGCAGCCGGCGAGCAGGCACTCTCCGGATTTCTCTGGAACTCCGACGTGATATACGAAAACTATGTTTACTGGTTGTGCCAACGGGCGGCCACCCGTCATGGCAACCGCGTTGACAAGCGCAAGCTTAATTTTGGCGTGGTCATTTCTGGCAACGGGCCCAGATTGGTTACGGAGCCGGACGTAGTTTTTCGTGACAATAGGGGAACTCCGGTCGCCGTCTCTGACTCCAAGTACAAGCGCCTGGCTGCTCGGCCTAAATCATCTGACACTTACCAGGTGCTCACAGCAGCGCACGTACTCGGCTGCCAGCGCATCTCTCTTACCTATCCGGTGGGCCAAGATCAGGAGCCGACAAGCTGGCGAATCTCGTCGGCGCTAGGAGGAAATGATATCGAGCTCACTGCGTTACCGCTCAATCTTATGTCCCTTGCAAGACCTGCTGGTCCCCGGGAGCTGATCGACACGATTAGCGCTTGGTTGGACCGCCCTATCTTCCCTTGATCACGAGTTTACAATGGGGGAAATCTTCCTTGAAAATACAGACGCTTACCCCCGGAACCAGGAGGATTGAACCAGAGATTAACCTTTCCAGCTATGGGTAATCCCCCCCGAAAGTAAGGGGCTGCATAAGTAGAATTTTCTCGGCATGATGAACGAGGAGATTTCGAATGAAGACAAGCAGATACACTGAGGCGGAGATCATCGCGCTCCTGCGTCAGGCCGAAGGCGGG
>NZ_JALZWP010000026.1 GCF_023336755.1 Roseinatronobacter domitianus
TGACGTGCCAAAATTCGTCGATTGGTACATGTCGGGCAAGATCGAGATTGACCCGATGATTACCCACAAGCTGACATTGGACCAGATCAACGAGGGATTCGAGCTGATGCACGAAGGCAAATCCATCAGGGCTGTTGTCGAATTTTGACGTCCTTCGTGTAGGGCCCTTCGCCGACCTATTAAACCTGCTGAGCGTAGTATTCACAGACCGTTCACACGTAGCT
Organism: Roseinatronobacter domitianus; assembly: GCF_023336755.1. Classification (GTDB taxonomy): domain Bacteria; phylum Pseudomonadota; class Alphaproteobacteria; order Rhodobacterales; family Rhodobacteraceae; genus Roseinatronobacter; species Roseinatronobacter domitianus. The sequence goes on from NZ_JALZWP010000026.1 coordinate 225, forward strand.
TTTAGGAAGGTGTTGCGAAAAGCGTTGGCGTCCGCTTCGGAACAGCGGCAATGAGAATACCCACTAAAGTGAAGACGGAAATGCGGCCGAGTATGCCGCGTAACATGGCTTATTCATAACGACCTTGCAAAGGTCACAATCTGGGAATCGCTGCCGTTCGTCTTGGGCGCAGCGAATGACTGCTTCCCTGAAGGTTTTTCGATGTGGGCCGCAGCACGACGTTGGCGGCCATGAGCTGGCGGCCCACGTTGACAAACCTCGGAAGGAGGAAGCCGCGGGGGTTTTGGATTGGCCTATGGGGAAAGTGTGCATGCGGTTGGGCCGACGGCTGGTTCAAGGGTGCTGCCGAAGGGGTGCATGGCACCCAAGACGGGGACAAACGCGCCTGATGATCCCAGAAACACTGAGCGATCTGGCGTGATCGCTATCACGTTTCGCGTCGGAGAAGCCTGGGCGCAGCCTGTCGCGACCGGGTCTGCTGTGGGCAGCCGGTAGTGGTCTGTGGCATCTGACAGGCGGTGTGTCATGCGGCCTGCTCCCGTGGTGGTGCGCGCGACATTGGTATTTGCCCGCGACGGAAGACCTCGATGATGCGCATGGGGCCGCCGCAACAGGGGCACGGTTCGCGCAGGGTGAGTGGGATGATCTCGGCGTTGGGTCCTGATGCGGCAAGCTGTTCGGGGCGCTGGACGCAGAGCAAGGCGCGCATTCGAGATGGCGACGCGGTGGGTGTATCGGCTCAGATAGGCCAGCACGGCCTCGGGTCCTCCGAAAGGCGGCTTGGCATAGACCACCCATTCGGATTTGCGGAACGGGGCGAGCCAGCTGGCAAAGGCATCAGCCTCATCCAGCCGTTCGAGATCGCCGAAGAAGGCCAGTTCCCCGGACCGGTGCATGGCCATCAACCCCTCCCGAAACAGGCACCGGAACAGCCGCGACAGCACCCGCACATGCAAGAAGAACCCGGGGCGGCAGGTGACCCACTTGGTGCCGTCGGGCGACAGGCCGCCGCCGGGCACGATCATGTGGATGTGCGGATGGTGGGTCAGTGCCGAGCCCCAGGTGTGCAACACGCTGGTCATGTCTACCCGCGCGCCCATGCGCTTGGGGTCGGCTGCAATCGTCATCACCGTTTCGGCCGAAGCCTTGAACAACAGCCCGCTTGTTCCAATAGGCGATCTGCGCGATCTCGGCCGGCAATTTGAAGACCACGTCCTCTTCGGTTGGCGGGTTGTGTCGTAACGACAATCCAACCAGATGCACCGCCAGCTTTCAAATCCCCAAAACACCAGATTCAGTCATAGCTCGACCTTCACAACTGAAACGCAACATCTCCTAGGATAGTGCACTGCACTGGACCAGAATTGGATAAAAAGGCGACTTCGAAGCGCACGGGTTTCTGCGTTTTGCTTTGCAGAACTGACGCGCGCTCCTTGATTTGGCCTGATGCCATGTCATCAACAACTTTCATCTTCACCAGATCACAGCCGCGAAGCTTGCTGTCGATAGCAAGATTGAAGAGGGCCAGATCGCGATGGTTTTCGGCCAGCTCCAGCCGCACCCTTATTGCACAGACGTGTTTGGGCTTTAGCGGCCTTTTCTGGCCGACGATCCGGCCTTTGTTCCAGGCCGGCCGCAGTGCGCGTATGGCGGGTAAGTTTGGTGTTTCCATGATGGATCCTCCGACCCACCACGCCCTCCCACATCGACAACCCGACGTTGACGAGGGCAGCATATCACAACATGCTGCGTCGCATCCGTGGTCGGCTTCGAGCCCAAGCACCAAAGCCGCGAAGCGGCTTCGTCCTTGGGCCGCTTGCGCAATGTTTTGCGATGTGGGCTCGCTGCGTGCAAATGCACCTTCATTCCAGCCCACTATGCTCAGCCAGTATGGTGCGCTATTGGCAATAATCTGCAACGGCGCAAACAGCGCCGCGTCAAGCGCAGCACCTGCGCGTGTCACCACGGCTTGCCTTAGTTTCACCTTCCGCGCTGACATCATGCCGCACCGGTTTATCACCGCCTACCTGATCGTATTCGTGCCCACGCCCTCGTATGCTTTCTCGCCCTTGTTCTGTATCGCATTCTTCGAATGCGCCTGAAGGCTGCGCAAAGCCCTGTGTCGCCATCACGGCTGCTGAAACCGCTGAGCAGAATTCAGAAGCATACTGTCCATGTGGGTACGAATGCATATCACGGAATAACCCGCCCCGAGCCCGAACAGCTAGACCTGTTCAGGACGCTGAACATAGAGCTGCCAAAGCAACCAGCCTGATCTGTTGTGTCATTTCTTGAGACCCCGTTTCAAGAAAATCAATCACTTAACACCCTGAAGTGTTAAAGTTGGGTGCGCGGGATAAAGCCCGCGTTTGCGGCGGTGTTCGGCCCAATCCAGCCAAGCGATCCAATGGTCGGTTTGCGTTGGGCGCAGCGCAATGACACTCGCCCGTTTCATGCCCCCGTTGGCGATGCCGTGGGCCGGGTCATGATCGACCGCGCTGCATTGAGCGACGCTCGGTTCGAAACAAGAACTGATCCGCCCAATAAGATTGGCAAAGCTCGGCAATGGCTTGGGAAGCGTTGGTTTGTCATGGCAATCAGGCGTTGGCCCATCGACATGATCGGAAGGCGATCAAACCGTCAACCTCTACGCGTCGATGACGAAGAGGAGTGCTTTTTTGCTGTTATTTCCAGCGTCGGTCGGGTCTAACTGCATCTATTGTCGCGGTCGTGGTCTTTTTGAGACCCGCTATCGTTTTCGGAGTCTGAATGCCAAGTATCGACCCCAGCCTTCGCACTTTCATCATTGGGAAAGCGTGCCGGTTGCCTGGGGCCGCCAACCTGGACGAGTTCCGGGACTTGCTGCATGCAGGCCGATGCTCGGTCACGACGGTCCCCGACGATCGGTGGAACCAACAGCTATACTATCACCCAAAGCCGGGCACGCAGGGGAAGTCTTACACTTTCGCGGCCGGGGTGTTGCGCGACATCTGGGGTTTTGATCTGTCGGTGTTCAACATGTCGCCGCGCGAAGCGTTGCAGATGGACCCGCAGCAAAGGATCATGCTGCAAGTCGTCTGGGAAGCGTTCGAGGACGCCCGGATCGACCCGCATGCTTTGGCGGGCAGTCGCGTTGGCGTCTATGTCGGCGCTTCGACAATGGATCACGGCACCTTGGTAGGGCGCGACCCGTCCTTGGCGGATGCTTACATGATGACCGGCAATACCCTGTCATTGATCGCAAACCGCATTTCACATGCGTTCGATCTGCGCGGCCCCAGTTTTGTTGTCGATACGGCCTGTTCGTCTGCCATGGTGGCAATGGACCAAGCCAGACAGGCGCTGGACAACGGCGATATCGATATGGCGGTTGTGGCCGGCGCGAACATTCTGCTGAACCCGGCATATTTCATCGGCTTTTCAGCAGCCCGCATGTTGTCGCCCGATGGGTTGTGCCAAGCCTTTTCCAACAATGCAAATGGCTATGTGCGTTCTGAAGGGGCGGTGGCGATCGTTCTGAAGCGGTCGCAGGACGTGCCACACCGGGCCACTGCACGCCTGCTCGACAGCGATATCAACGCAGATGGGTTTACATCGAATGTGGCGCTGCCGTCGGAAGCGGGGCAATATGCGCTTCTGGACCGGCTGTATGCGCGCGCTGGTCTTTCACCGGATGACCTGACCTTCGTAGAGGCGCATGGCACCGGGACAATGGTTGGCGACCCGATCGAGGCACATGCCTTGGGCCGGGCCGTCGCGCAGCACCGCAGCGCACCGCTGCCGATTGGGTCCGCCAAAAGTAACATCGGTCATCTGGAGCCTGTCTCGGGGCTTGTGGGCGTGCTGAAAGCCCTGATCGCAATGGAAGATCGCCGCCTTCCGGCGACGCTTCATGTGGCGGAACTGAACCCGCATATCGACTTCGATGAACTGAACCTGCATGTGGTTCGCGAGCCTCTGGACCTGCCCGGTAGCGGCACCTTGCGGGCGGGGGTCAGTTCTTTCGGGTTTGGGGGCGTGAACGCGCATTGCATTCTGGAAGACGTGCCACCCCGCCCGACGCAACCCGCGCCACAGCGCCGTATCGGCGAGCGCCTGTTCGTCACCTCTGCCTTTTGCGAACCGGCCTTGCGGGACTTGGCGGAAACCTACGCAGATATGGACCATGACAGCGATCTTGCAGATCAGGTCTGGGCCGGGCGCGGGCTGCACGCGAAACGGCTGGCCGTTCTGGCGCAGGATGCCGAAGGCATAAAAGCCGGGTTGCAAGCCTATGCCGCGGGGCGCAAACACTCTGGCGTGGTAGAGGTAAACGCCGTTGGCCGCGACAAACAAACCCTGTTTGTCTATTCCGGCAATGGAAGCCAATATGCCGGGATGTGCCGATTGGCACTGTCCCATGATGCCATATACCGCGAAACACTGACGCAGATTGCGGATATCATATCGGCCGAGGCCGGTTGGTCCTTGCTACAGACGATCAACAGCCCAACGCTCGCCGCAGACTTGAAGCAAGCCCATGTCGCCCAAGCGATCATGTTTGCCGATCAAGTTGCCCAAACGCGGTCTTTGCAGGGTCGCGGCGTCACGGCTTCGGGCATTTTGGGACACAGCGGCGGCGAAGTGGCTGCTGCCCATATCGCCGGTGCCATGAACCTGCACGATGCGACCCGCTTGGTGCTGGCGCGAGGAGAGACGTTTCGAAACCTGTTCGGCGCAGGCACAATGGCCGCCCTGCAAGCCAGCGCAAAAAGCGCGCAAGAGCTGATCGATGCCTTTTTGGCAGATCATGGCCCCATGGTCTTGTCCATCGCGGCAATCAACAGCCCCGACAGTGTCACGCTCAGCGGCGAGAATGCTGCTGTTCGGGGCTTTACAAGCTGGGTCAAGAAGCAGCACCGCATTGCTTGCGTCATTCTGGAGATCAGCTACCCCTATCACAGTGCGCTCTGCGATCAGAACCGGCAAGCGCTACTTGATGGGTTGCAGGGTCTTGCATTGGGGGCACCCAGCTTGCCCTTTATCTCCGGCACCCATGGCGCAGCATGGGACGCGGGCGTTCTGGATGCCGCCTACTGGTGGGACAATTTGCGCCAACCGGTCCAGTTCCAGCGTGCAACTGAAGTCGCCCTTGCGCGCGGCTTCGGGTGTTTCCTGGAGATCGGCGCCCAGCCGGTTCTGACCAGCTACCTGAACGATACGGCCGACGCGCTGCGCAAATCCGTGACGGTCACGCATAGCCTGACCAAATCCGAACCAGAAGACGCCAACCCGATAGGCCGTGCCGCCGCGCGAGCCGTCCTTGCCGGGTGTCAACTGGCGCCCGGAGCGTTCTTTGCGACTCCGACTGCGCGCTCTGACATCTCGTTGCCAAGATACCCATGGCGGAACCAGACCCTTCGTGTCACCGCAACACCGCTGATTTCGCAAGGTATGGGGATAGATGACAGTTTTCATACCTTGTTGGGTAGTCCCGTTTCGACCGATCGCACCGTCTGGTGTCGCGACCTGGACAATGCGCTCATTCCGTCGCTTGCGGATCACAAAGTGGGCGATGCGGTCTGGCTACCGGCCACCGCTTTTGCCGAAATGGCCCATGCCGCCGCAACAATGGCCAGCGGCGGCGCGGCGGTCGAGATACACGACATTGACATCAGTGCGCCGATGGTTCTGTCCTCGGGAAGCGGCGTCGAGGTGCGCACGCGCATTGATCCAAGCACCCATCAGGTCAGGATCGAAAGTCGCGCGCGCCTGAGTCATGAACCGTTCCGGGAACATATGCGCGCACGCTATGTGACGGTCGGTGCACCCCAAGCGGACTCTGGCGAACGTGGGCCCGCGCCAATATCAGACAGTCAAGATGTAGGCCAGTTCACCTATGAAAGCGCCGCGCGTGTGAACCTGAACTATGGTCCGGCCTTTCAGGGGCTGGCATCCTTACGCGCGGATGGGGATTATCTGGACGTGCACTTGGCACCCGGAACGGGGCTGTCGCCGGGCGCACGCGGCCTGAGCTTCGACCCGGTGCAACTCGATTGCGTCCTGCACGCAATTGTCCATGCGATCAAGGGCACAGAGTATGAACGCAGGCTGCAAGCCCTTGTGCCGGTGCGCGCCGCGGTCTTGCAGGTGGTGCAGCCCGCTGTCCCGATCGCGTCAGGGCGGGTCCGGCTGCGCAAGATAGGCGTTCAGTCGGTCTTGGTGGATGTCACGGCGTTCGATGCCAAAGGAAAGCCCTGTGTCCGTCTGAACGGGCTGCGCTTTCGGGCCGTATCGCTTCAACAGGCGCTGGATTTCGACCAACACGCCTTTCACGTCGGTGCGCAGCCCTGCTTGCCCCTGGACAAGCCTTTGGCAATAGATGCGGGCCAGATAGACGCCCTGCTTTCGGATCTGATCCCTGAGAGTGACCGCGCGGATGACGCCTTGGCCCTGATTACGGCGGCAACCCATCAGGCTATCTGGGCGGCGTTCCGTGCCGCGTGCAAGGCCGACAGCATCTATTCACCAAGGCGCCCGGATGCGACCGTTGAAACCAGTTTGCTTTCGATGCTGTCGTCGCTGTCACTTGCAACACCCATGCCAGAAACAGGCGATTGGCAGATTTGCGAGACCTGTGAAATACCTGATGCAATCGACATTGCGCAGGCGTTGTTGGAAGAGCGGCCAGACCTGATTGGCAAGCTAAGCGTGTTGATGCACCTGTCTGCGGCAGTATCCGACTTTATCGCGTCCGATTTCACCGAAGGCCCTTTTGCAGAGGATTTGTTCGGACGCGACGCGGTGCGCAGCCTGAGCGCCCGGGCACCGCATCTGGACCATGCGCTTGCCATGCTGTGCCAGCATGTCGCCAATCTTGCGCCACCGCACCTCTGCGCGCGCATCGGCATTCTTGGCCCGGAACTCGTGTCACCGCTCGGCGCTGTGCAGTTTGGTCGGGCCGTCGAGCCGCTTTTGCTGTTGCGCGAGAATGAAAGCCTGTCGGGCCAGACAACAGCATTGCGCACCATCGAGCATTCCTCGCGTGTGGCGCTTGATGTGCTGGCGGTTACAGCGGCGGATATAATCCACGGGACCAGCGCCTTAGAGCGCATCGAGGCGGACCTGCAACCCGGCGGCTGGCTGGTGGTGCAATGCCCAAAGCCAGACACCCTTGGTCTGGCGATCAACGCGATGCAACAAACTCCGCAACCGCCCGTTGCTGGCATGTCAATGCTGCGACAGTATGTAGAGGCATTGGGCCTGACCATCGTGCTGGAACATGACCTGCCCGAAGCGGTCGGCGGCGGTGCGCTTGTGATCTGCCAACGCCCAACCGACCCATTCCAGGACAAGACATCGCACGCACCTTTGCCAGAAGGTTGCGACACCTGGGAAGCCCTGTGGACCCATGTCCATGGGCCGCACAGCAAGACCGAAACGCCTCACACCGCACTTTGGCCAGAGGATACAGAACGGCCGGTTCTGATACTTGCGGACCGCAGCAGTGAACACGCGCTGCGCGATCGGATCCTTGCGTTGCGCGACGACTTGGCACGCTGCGCGCAGGCCGAGCGCGCCGTTACGGTTATTGTGCGCGGCGGGGCCCGCTATCATGGGGGAAAACCGCCCGACCCGGCACAACATGCGCTTTGGGCCATGCTGCGCACGGTGCAGAACGAATACACTCATCTTCCCTTGCGTATTCTGGACCCCGGCGACAGCGGGCCGCGCAATGCCATGCTGGCCTTGGAACAGTTGGAAACAGACGCCGCGTCAGAAACCGAAGTCGTTCTGGACAACGGGATCGCGCTTGGCCTGCGCGTGCGGCAGGGCATGCCCGACACGCGCGCCGCGCCGCCAGCGCATGCAACTGGCCGGCGGCTGACACAACCTGCCAACAACCGCCTCGACAGCCTTGGTTGGAGCACGGTGCACCGCACCCCGCCCGCCGAGGGAGAGGTCGAGATTCAGGTGCTGGCAACGGGTCTGAACTATCGCGACGTCATGTGGGCCATGGGCCTGTTGCCCGAAGAGGCGCTGGAAACCGGGTTCGCAGGCCCAACGCTGGGGTTGGAATGCGCAGGCCGCATTGTGCGGGTCGGGCCACTGGTCACGGACCTGCAACCCGGCGATATGGTGCTCGCTTTCGGGACGGCGTGTTTTTCGTCTCACATCACCGCCGCCGCGCATTGGGTGACAAAACTGCCCGACACGGTCACTCCGGCAGAGGCCGCGACCTTGCCTGTGGCCTATTTCACGGCGCATTATGCCTTAGACACTCTGGGCCGACTGCGAAAGGACGAAACCGTCCTGATCCATGGTGGCGCAGGCGGCGTTGGATTGGCGGCGATCGCAGTTGCGCAGAGGATCGGCGCCAAGATTATCGCGACCGCTGGCAGCCCGGTCAAACAATCCTTGCTGCGCGCATTGGGCGTGGAACATGTCCTGTCGTCGCGCAGCATGGCATTTGCCCAGCAGGTCAAAGAGATCACCGAGGGGCGCGGGGTTGATGTCGTGCTCAACTCGCTGGCAGGCTCGGCGATGGAAACAAGCCTTGGACTGCTGCGCCCTTACGGTCGGTTCCTGGAACTGGGCAAACAGGATTACTACGCCAATACTGCCGTTGGTATGCGTTCCCTGAAGAACAATATTTCCTATTTCGGGATCGACATAGACAGCCTGCTGGCCGACCGTCCTGACCTTGCCAAATCCACCTTGGCAGACGTGATGGCTTGCGTCGCCAATGAAGACTACCCGCCCCTGCCCCACACACGCCTTGACGGCGATGCGGTTGTGGATGCGTTTCGGTTGATGCAGCGTTCCGGCCATATCGGCAAGATCGTCGTGACCCCTCCCCAAACACCAAAGGCCGATCAGCGCCCCACAACACCTGGACGCACGGAGGCCTATATCCCCGATCCCGATGGCTGGCATGTCATTGCCGGGGGACTGGGCGGAATTGGTCTGGCCTTGGCAGAAACGCTGAGCGTTCAGGGCGCGACCCGGTTTGCCCTGTTGTCGCGCAGCGGCGCCCCGTCGCCAGAGGGGGCGGCAACGATCGACAAGATGCGCCGCGCCGGGGCCGAGGTGCGTGTTCTGGCCTGCGATATTTGCGACGCCAGCGCCATTTCAGATCACTTCACGAACCTTCGCCTATATGCGCCCATCAAAGCGGTTTACCATTCCGCCATGGTGCTGGAAGACCGCCTGCTGAAAGATGTCGATGCAGATACGTTGACCCGCAGCTTGTCGGTGAAGACAGACGGACTTGCCATTCTGGACGCGCAGACCCAAGGCGATCAACTGGATGCCTTTGTCGCCTTCACGTCGCTTGCAACGCTGATCGGCAATTATGGCCAGGGCGCCTATGTCGCCGCCAATGCCTACCAGGAAGCATTGATCGAGGCGCGCGTGGCGCGCGGCCAGCCCGGATTGGCGATCGCTTTGGGGGCCGTCTCTGACGCGGGCTACGTTACACGCGACACCGCACTTGCAGGCATGCTTGACAGCATATCGGGACGGGTGAAGTTCCCCATCGCATCCGCATTGAACGGCCTGTCACGACTGCTTGCGCGCCCGGATCTCGGGCCTTGCGTGACCGTCACGCCCATGAACTGGGCGCAAACGGCAACTGCGCTGAAGATCTTGCAAACACCAACCCAAGAGGTCTTGCGCAGATTGGGGCTGGCCTCTGGGTCGCGTCAGGATTACGGGACCTTGCGCGCCGATCTGGAGGCGCTGCCACAGGCCAAGGCCATGAAAAAGGCCATCGCGTTCCTGAAGGAAGAAATTGCAAAGATCTTGCGGGTGTCCGAAAGCGATCTGTCACCAACGCGCCCGCTGGCGGAATATGGAATGGACAGCTTGATGGGGGTAGAACTGGGCCTTGCGGTGCAACAGTCGCTGGGCGATGATCTGCCGATGGTCTCGCTCGGGGACAACCTGACCATAGCGGGGCTGGCGCGGTCATTCGTGACACATATTCAGGCCGGTCCACAGGATGCCGTAGACACTGGAAGCGACACACAGAGCGCCATGTTGAAATCACTTGGGCAAGTGCATGCCAAGCGCCCCGACACATCAGAGGCTGCTGAATGAGGACCCGCAAATCCGCCCTGAGCGCCGAAGCGCGTGCGCTGGCCATCAAGGCAGCGCGGTCCATATCCGAGGCCCCTCCTGCTGTCACATCCATCAAGCGAAGCCCCGCCTTTGAGCAGTTGGACGGCTACAAGGAGCGCCAGATCCTGCGCGGCATCGCCCGGATGCAGGGGCTGGACGTTCCGGCCTTTCGCCAACAGGAAAGCCGGCCGGGACCGATCAGTGTGATGAACGGCAAAGAGGTGCTCAATTTCGGGTCCTACGATTATGTCGGGCTGAACCTTGACCCCAGACCCGGTGCCGCGGCCAAAGCCGCTATCGAGCAATATGGCGTCTCTGCGTCTGGCAGCCGCTTTACCGCCGGCGAGCGCCCGATCCACCGCACGCTCGAGGCCCGCTTGGCAAAGCATTATGATGTCGAAGACGCGCTGTGTTTTGTGTCAGGTCATGCCACCAACGTATCTGCGATCGCGACGCTGACAGGCAAGCATGATCTGATCCTTTACGACGCCTATATCCATAACAGCGCCGCTGTCGGGGCAGAGCTATCCGCAGCCTCGCGGCGCAGCTTCCCGCATAATGACATGGATGCCCTGGAACGCATGCTGCATGAAAACGCGAACCGGTATCGGGCCACACTTGTCGTGGTCGAAGGGCACTATTCAATGGATGGGGACATTCCGGACCTTGGCCGCCTTTTGGAGTTGAAGCGCAAGTTCGGGTTCTGGTTGATGGTGGACGAAGCCCACGGGCTGGGGTGCATTGGCGCGACCGGCAAGGGCGTGCGCGAGGTCTATGGCGTCGCGGGCCGTGATGTGGATGTATGGATGGGCACGCTCAGCAAGTCGCTAGGATCAACAGGCGGCTACATAGCGGGCAGCAAGACGCTGATCGACATCATGAAATATGAAGCGCCCGGCTCTGTCTACTCCGTTGCGGTTGCGCCGCCCCTCGCGGCCGCCGCCGCCTGCTCGCTGAAGATCCTTGCCGAAGAACCCGAGCGCGTGAAACGACTGCACGAAAACGGGGCCTACTTTCTGGCGCGTGCCAAGGCGCTTGGGCTTGATACCGGCGACAGTATCGGGTCCTCGATCATTCCGGTGATCGTGCGGGACCCTGCGATCGCGATCGCGCTCAGCAACAAATTGCTGGAGCATGGGGTAAACGCGCTACCAGCGGTGTTTCCGGGGGTTCCGTTGAATGCGGCGCGGGTGCGGTTTTTCGTGACCAGCGAACACAGCAAGGCGCAGATTGACACTGCCCTCAGCGATACCGCGCGCCTTTTGCAAGAACTGGGTTCCAGCCCAATCGCGCATCTGATTGCAACGATAACCGAAAAAACGGCTCAATGACACGGATTACGGCTTCACTGCGCCGAACAGGCACAGGAAAAACCGGCTGCGTCAGCCACGCTACCCTTCCGAAAGAACATACTACAGATGACTGATCCCAAACACATTTTGATTGTCGGCGCAGGGTTCACCGGCGCTGTCGTTGCCCGCCAACTTGCCGAAGCCGGACATCGCGTTCTGGTCATTGACGAGCGCAACCACGTGGCCGGAAACTGCCACACGGAACGTGATCCAGAAACGGGCGTGATGGTTCATGTCTACGGGCCGCATATTTTTCACACCGGGGATGACGGCGTCTGGCGCTTCATCAATGACCATTGCACCATGATGCCTTACCGCCATCAGGTGCGCGCCGTTGTCCGCGGTCAGGTTTATTCCATGCCGATCAACCTGCACACGATCAACCAGTTCCTTGGCACAAATCTGTCCCCCGCAGAGGCCCAGGCGCGGATTACGGACCTTGCTGAAAGCACGATCACCGACCCCCAATCCTTCGAGGAACAGGCGCTCAAATTTGTCGGACGTGACATTTATGAAGGGTTCTTTCGCGGCTACACGCGCAAGCAGTGGGGGGTGGACCCGACGCGCCTGCCCGCGGCGATCCTGAAACGTCTGCCGTTGCGCTTTACCTATGACGACAACTATTTCGCGCATCCCTACCAAGGCATTCCCAAGGAAGGGTATACCGCCGCCGTCGACTCTATTCTGCGGCATCCGGGAATAGAGCTGCGCACGAATGTGTCAGCAGAGGATACCGACACCGCGAGCTTCGATCATACTGTCTACACCGGCCCTCTGGACCGCTATTTTCAGCATCGGCTGGGCCGTTTGTCCTACCGGACCTTGCGCTTCGAGCGTGATGTAAGGCCCGCGCCCCATCAGGGCACTGCCGTTCTGAACTATTGCGACGAAGATGTGCCCTATACACGCATTACAGAGCATATGTATTTCGCGCCTTGGGAAGTGCAGAGCTTTGAAAAATCGGTGCTTTACACCGAATACAGTGCTGCTGCCGGCCCGGATGACATCCCCTATTATCCGGTGCGCCTGATCGACGACAAAGCCTTGCTGACCCAATATGTCAGCCTTGCTCAGAATACCCCCAAAGTCACCTTTGCCGGTCGTCTGGGCAGCTATGCCTATCTGGACATGGACGTGTCCATCCGGCGCGCGATGGACGTGGCCGACATGCTCAAAACATCCTTTGATCGCAACCAGCCCCCCAAACCATTCGTTCATGATATCTGATCCGAGGCCGGTTTTATGACTTACCCCATCCAGAGCATTATTGCGCCTGCCTTTGCCCGGCCCGAAGCGCTTTATATTTGGTCGGATATTCACTGTAGCGGCTTCGAGGGCGATGCACCCTGGCGCCTTGAACCCGGGGACACCATGGTTCTGGATGCCTATTTCAACGCGCTTTTCCCCGATATCTGGCAAAAATATACTGCTGTGACCCGGTTTGGCGCACGGTTTGATCTGTCCGGACAGGCGCGTGTGCAGATTTGGGCGCGCTTGCGGGATGACAGTTCGGTTTGTTTGGCGGACCAACTGTGTTCCACCCAAGTTGAGATCATGCTCGACTCCTTGCCAGAAGAAACCGGCAGACTCAATCTGCGCGTGGTGGCATTGGGTCAGGTCGTGTTGCAAGGGCTTGATTGGATTACCGACACTGCGCCTTGTGTCCCTGTCAATCTGAGCGTCGGTCTATGCACCTTCAACCGCGAATCTTTCCTTGCCGAAACGGTCGCCGCTCTGGTCGGACAAATCGCCAAAACACCCGAGATCAAACAGATCTACGTCGTCAACCAAGGCAAGAGCTTTACCGACCCCGATCTTTTGGAGCTGATCGACGGGCTGGACGTGACCTTGTGCGAGCAAGCCAATCTTGGCGGCTGCGGGGGCTTTACCCGCACCATGGTCGAAAGCATCAACGCCGTCATTCCAACAACCCATCATCTGCTGATGGATGACGATATCGTGCTGGACCCGCGTGTTCTGGAACGGGTCGTCGCGTTCTTGTCCTACTGCACCGCCGAAGTGGCCCTTGGCGGCCAGATGCTGGAACTGGAACGTCCGACGCGCCTGTATGAGGCTGGCGGACGGCTGCACCCGCTGTGGTTTGTCGAAAACGTGGGGCACGGGCAGGATATGGCACACCCCCATACGCTGCGGCTGTTCCATGATACCCCGCAGATCGACTACAATGCATGGTGGTTCTGCGTTATTCCGACCCGGACCATCCGCCGCATTGGGCTGCCGCCCCCCATTTTCATCCGTGGCGACGATCTGGAATATGGGTGCCGCATGAAAGATGCCGGTGTCGATACGGTGCCCCTGCCGGGCTGTGCGGTCTGGCATGAAGGCTTTGCCTATAAGACCAGTGACTGGCTGTTGTACTATGACCTTCGGAACAGGCTTATCATCTCTTCTTTGCATCCAGATGGGGTGACAACGCCGGATGGGCTGTATTTGTTGGGCTTCGTGATGGCGATTATCTTGCAACACCGCTACCGCGCGGCACGGGTTGCGCTAAAGGCCATTGCAGACAGCATGGCGCCCATTGATCTGGCCATGGGCGTAACCCTTGATGCCAAGCATGCAGAGCTTTTGGCCTTTCTCAAGCGCCTGCCAGAAATCCCGGTTGTGTCGCGCGATGAGGTGCCTGACACAGTCCGCGAAGGACGATTGCGCCCACTGAACCCCGCGATTCCAGCAATGGTCTACATGTGCGTGACACAGTTTATCGGGCTGCACCTTGTGCGGCTGCTGCCGTTTCGAAAGCGGCGCTGGTTCCCTGCACAACCTCAGGCCAATGCGGTCGGGCTGCACGATTATTACGCAGCGCTCGACCCAGAGCAAACGAAGTTCGGGGTCTATTCCAGCAACCTTTTGCAACTCTGGGTGTTGACGGCGCGAACCTTTGCGCTCTGCATACGCTACGCTTTCAAGGCACGGGGTGTTGCCACCCGCCGCACCTCAGAAATGGATGCCCGCCGAACCGAAAACGCATGGCGCACGATGTTTCAGACGCCTAGATCCTGAAGTGCGGGTTTGTGAAAGACGGCTGCGAAATCGGCGCGCTTTCCGGTTTCGTATTCGTCATACTCCGCGCTTCCTGGCATGTCGGCCCATTTCACCGCATACAGGCTGAATGGCCAGGGCACCTTCGCCAATTGCACTTCCCGGCGCGGAATATCCGCCTTGAGAGAGGCAAATGTATGCGGGGTGATATCGCGATAGCTTGTGCATACCAGCCCGTTCGCTTGGGCGGCATTGCGCAATTCGTCTTCTATCTGTGCGTGATCGCCTTGGCGATAGCCCCCACTTATGCTGATAACACCGCCGGGGCGCAGAACGCGGGCGGCTTCGGTGACGAACCGGGTCAAGCCGAAATAGGTCGGCGCACCCACACTCAGCACCAGATCAAAGCTGGTATTGGCAAAGGCCAAACGGTTGGATTTGCTTTGAAATATCTGGGCACGGGTATGGGGCCTGATGCGCCGTCGGGCCAAAGCAACGGCAGACAGGCTGCGTTCGGTTCCGCTCAGGGCGGCATTCGGGAACAGCCGCGACACATAGACAAGTCCGCCGCCTTGCCCGCACCCCACATCCAGTATGTCCAAGGGCTGCAACCCGAATTCGCGGATTTGGGTATGCGCTGCCTGATGATACATCATGGCGCAATGGTCCTCGCCCGCGAAATCCGGGTGCGGGATATAGTCTGCATCCAGCGGCAGATATCCCCCGTTGAAAAACCAGTGTTTGCGCGCCGGTGAAAAGCGGTACAATACCTCGTAGGCGATAAGGTCAAACAGATGAAAGCCAAAGCCAAACAGGGTTTTAAGCGGGCTTTTGCGTGCTCGGAGCAGATCTGGCATCACAGAGACTCTGTATAAGGGTGCGCATGTCTAGCATGGAACCAGATCATCTTGCGACCCAAACCCTGCGCAGTTTCGTCTTTCTGCAAGGGCCGACCTCTGGTGTGTTCCGCGATCTGGGGCGGGCATTGGCCGCACGGGGCCATCGGGTGGTCAAGGTCAACCTATGCGTCGGCGACTGGCTGTTTTGGCACGGTTCGGACACACGTTTTTTCCGCGGCACGATCGCGGAATGGGAAGGCTGGCTGGAAGACTTGGTGCAACGCCAAGAAGCCACCGACATCATCTATTTTGCAGACCGTTTCCCTTATCACAAGGCCGCGCAGCGGGTGGCGCATGCGGCCGGGCTGCGTTGCATCTCGATGGAATACGGCTATCTGCGGCCCGACTGGATCATTCTGGAGTCTGGTGGCCAGTCCACATATTCGCACCTGTCAAACGATCCAGAAACCTACCGCAACCTGACGCTGCCTGCGATTGACGAGCGCCCGCAACATGGCATTCCAGCACTGCCGGAAGCGATTTGCGAAACGGCATTTCACCTGTCCAACGCCCTGCTTGGGTGGCTTACCCCGCGCTATCAGCCCAATCGCTACTACCCGGAATTGACAGAGTTTCTCAGCTATGTGCCGCGGCTTGTGCGCCGCAGCCTGAACGCGACGAAAGCCGAGCAATGTGTTGCCGCGCTGATGAATATGGAAGGGCCTGTCTTTCTGGCGCCTTTGCAAATGCAAAACGACTACCAACTTCGTGACAACGCGCCGCCGGGGTTTCAGACCGGGTTCATCCAGAAAGTGCTGGCCTCTTTTGCACAGCATGCAGCACCCGATGCGCAGCTTGTGTTCAAATTGCACCCAATGGATAACGGGCTGGAGCGATGGGAGCGCCGCATCCCCGCCATGGCCAGAAGCGCCGGCGTGGCAGAGCGTGTGCATGTGCTGGACGGGGGCGACCTGACGGCGCTGTTCGCGCGGGCAACGGGATGCGTGGTCATCAACTCCACCATGGGGTTGCGGGCCTTGCGGGCGCATGTTCCGACCATTGCCTTGGGTGTTGCGGTGTATGACATTGACGGCCTGACCCATCAGGGGCCGCTTGCAACCTTCTGGACGGACGCGCGCTCACCCGATGCACACTTGCTCTCGGCATTCGTGCGCGCCTTGGCCCATGGCATTCATGTTCGTGGCGCGGTTTATGGTGCGTCCGGGCGTGCGGCTTTCGTCGCCAACGCCATAAGGCGGCTGGAGGGGGCGGAATTCGTTTTTCCGGGCTTGTCTGCTGACATCCCGCCGCGTCTGGAACATGCAAGGCGGCTTGGCATCAAGGTGGACTGGCACGGCACCCCGGAGCCGTCAGCTTGAATCGCATTGCGATCACCGGGGCCTCTTCGGGGCTGGGCGCGGCACTGGCACGGCAAGCGGCGCAAAGGGGGCGCAGTCTGTTCCTCTGCGCCCGCGACATCGGACCGCTTCTGAGCTTGGCACAAGAGCTGCGCGAAACCGGCGCGACCGTCGAGGTCGCCTCGGTTGACGTTTCCGACAAGGCGGCTGTCTCGCATTGGTGCGACGCTCTCTGGCATGACGGTCCGTTGGACCTTTTGATCCTGAATGCCGGTCTGTTTGCGGGGCGATCCGAGGATGGCAGGCGCGAAACACCCGCAATCTCTGCCAACGTGATCGCAACCAACCTTCTGGGGGCCACCCTGCCCGCGTTGAAGGCCGCCGAACGCATGTCGATAGCAGGACGGGGGCACATCGTGTTCATCAGTTCATTGGCCGCCTTCGGCCCGTTGGCAGATGCGCCCAGCTATTCCGCCAGCAAGGCTGGCGTGACGGCATTCGCCCGTGCGTTGCGAGAGGATCTGGCGGAGAGCGGTGTTGCCGTTTCAGTCGTGCACCCCGGCCACATAGCGACACCACAGACCGCGCGACATGTCGGGGCACTGCCGGGGTTGATGACGGCGGATGCCGCAGCCGCTTGCATCTGGGCCACCATCGCCAAGAAACGCGCCGAGATCGCGTTTCCGCGTCATCTTCGATTGGGGCAATGGCTGCTGTCGGTTTTGCCTTGGCGGCTTCAGGCCCGCATAAACCGACCACTCCGCTTTGTCGTAAAGGACGATTAGGCCGCGACCTGCCGGATCTTTTCGCCCGCATCGGACAAGGCGCGCTCCCAGGTCTGGGCTTGAACGACCTGCTGTCCTGCCGCCGCGATTGCTTGACATTGCGCATCATTCGTCAAGCACCAGTCCAGCTTTTCCTGCAAGTCCGAGAGGTCGGCCGCGACCGGGACAAAATGCGTCCAAGGCTTCAGTTCGTCATAATACCACTGCCGAAAGCCCATCTGGCTCTCGACCTTCAAAACACAGCAGCCCATCAAGAGGCGGTGAAACAGATTGTCCCAAGTGTTTGAAAAACCGTCTACGTCGATGGCAAATTTCCACCCGGCCCAGGAATGCGACGGCATGAAATCTGCCATCATCCCGACCTGAGACAGCAGTTTTGCTTCGATATCGGTGATCGTGCTGACGAATTTGCAATCCAACCGCGTGCCCTGCGCATGCATCGCCAAACGCAATCGTTGCCGCACCAACGGGTTGTTGCGCTGGGCCGGGTCGCACGAAAACAGGCCCGCCCCGGTCAGGCGCCCGCGCCACACAAATCTGGCCTCTCTGTCAGACCAGGGCACAGTGTTGGACTGCAGCCAGTGGCGCAGCTTTTCATAGCCGCGATCTCTGAAGAAATAGGAATCCGGTATCAGCGCCATGCCCGGGATGCAGCTGGAGAACGAAAAACGCGCCATGGATGGCAGTTGTCCATCCTGAACATGGAATGACGCCTCGGACGCGGTCGTGCCGGCCTGCACCATGTAGCCAAGCACAGCGGGGGTCCGTTCGGTGACAATTTTCATCATCGGGTTGGTGACCGGCAGGGCAGATGCCGCAACCACCAGATCGCCCGCATCCCAGTTCAGCACCACATCGAACGGCGAAGCCGAAGGCGAGTCTTGCGTCCAACGAATGCGTCCCGAGAAAGGAACCGATTTATTGAGACGCTGCAAAAGGTCTGCTTCCACCTGCGCGAAAGGGCCCGTTTTCTTGGGGGAGGACGGTGCCGGCGTCGCAATCTGCTTTGCAGTCACGGCTTTGCGCAGAAATTTCATCAATCGGATGTTCTTTCGTTGATCGTTTGCATCAAGGGCACCGGCTGATCCAAGTGTATTGCGTTCAGAGCCGACACAACAGGGATAATGCGCCAATCGGTTATGTCCATTGTGTTTTATTGCTGTGAACGGGGGGTGTGTCCGGGGCATCGCAGTTGCCTTTTTGCCATGCGACTGTGATATCTGCCGCCTTGTCGCGGCGGCAGCGGCTCGCAGCTTTCGAAACAGCTTTGCATCGTTGACTCTGTCGGCGCAATCGGGTGGCATTCTCTCGATGTGAAAGGCTCCGATGACACGCCTCAAGACAAGTTTCCGCGTTATCTTCGCGCTCGTTCTGCGCGAAGCGCGTGTCCGCCACGGACGCGCGCGCATCGGTTACACATGGGCGATCATCGAACCCGTACTCTTGATCTCGATCCTGACATTTCTGTTTACCCAAGTCGGAACTGGCGTTGGAAGCGGACGGAATTTTCCGCTGTTCTTTGCGACCGGGGTGTTGGCGTTTTCGATGTTTCGCAACACCTCGACCTATATCAGCATGGCGTTCGACCAGAACCGACCGTTGTTCAACTACCCGATGGTCAAACCCATCGACACCTCCATCGCGCGCCTTGTGCTGGATGGTGCGACCAACTTTCTGGTCATGACATTGGTCTTGTGTTTCCAAGTCCTGGCACTGGATGCATTCCCGCCCAACGACATTCCCCGAATGTTGCTTGCTTTCGGGTTGCTGCTGGCAATGGCATTTGGCGCAGGCGTCAGCTTGGCCGT
The DNA here is from genome assembly GCF_023336755.1 of Roseinatronobacter domitianus. Taxonomy (GTDB): domain Bacteria; phylum Pseudomonadota; class Alphaproteobacteria; order Rhodobacterales; family Rhodobacteraceae; genus Roseinatronobacter; species Roseinatronobacter domitianus. The sequence goes on from NZ_JALZWP010000026.1 coordinate 19,471, forward strand.
TGTGCGCCGCTTCATGCCAACGATCTCGAATGTCTATATGGTTATCATGGGCCCCGCCTTCTTCGTGTCGGGAGTGTTCTTTTCCTTGGCGGACCTGCCCACCCTCTACCGAGAGATCGTCGCCTGGAATCCGCTGATCCACGGTATCGAAGAGTTTCGCGCAGGCTACTATCCGGAATACCCGGATGCCGATATTGACCTGTTTTACCTGACGATCTGGGTGGTCGTGCTCAATTTCATTGGATTGGTCGGTGAATGGCTGACACGCTTTCGACAAGTATGATCGACCTGACGGATGTCTCGAAGACCTATGGTCTGCGAGGGGGACGCAAGGTCGTTCTCAACGGCGTCACGATCTCGTTGCCGTGGCGAAACACGGCCATATTGGGCCGCAATGGCGCCGGGAAATCGACCTTGCTTCGCATGATGGCCGGGATCGAGCAGCACGATACCGGCACAATTCGGCGCAACAAATCCATCTCATGGCCCATCGGCTTTCGGGGCAGTTTTCACCACGAATTGTCGGGCATTGAAAACGTGCGTTTCGTGGCACGGATCTATGGCCAGAACACCGAAGAAATGATCGACAAGGTCGAGGAGTTCGCAGAACTCGGACAGTTTTTCTATGAACCGTTCAAGACCTATTCTTCGGGGATGGGCGCGCGTCTTGCCTTCGGGGTCAGCATGGCTGTCAATTTCGACGTGTTCCTGATTGACGAAGTGATGGCCGTGGGGGATGCCCGCTTCCAGCGCAAATCGAAAGAAGCGTTCAGCCAGCGTCTGCCGCAAAGCCGAATTATCATGGTCTCGCATGCGATGGCCGCGTTGCGGGACTACTGCGACTGCGGGCTGGTCGTGCATGATGGCAAATTGACCTACTACAACGAACTGGAAGCCGCGATCGATCACTACAACACGTTGAACAAGTAGACATTTCGTCAAATGTCTCTTAGGGTTGGCAGGTTGCCGGGTTGATGATCGCCCCAACGCAGGAGCTGCGGGATACGCGGTAGGCTACGATGGCTCAGGACAACACATCTAAAAAACCCTCTGACAACAAAACGGAACAGGCGAAAGTGCATGTTCTGAATGCCAATGAAGTACATCGCCGGTCGCGCAAGGCGCAACGCCGTCGCCGAATCATCAGCATTTTCAGCTTCATGATATGTGTCGCCCTGCCGGTCGTACTGGCTGTCTACTATTTCGCGCTGGTGGCCGCGGACCGCTACGCCGTGGAAACCAAGTTTGCCATTCGCTCGCCGTCTGCCACAGGGTCCATGGATATCATGGGGTTGGTGACCGGCATGTCCTCGGCCACCTCGACCACGACCGACAGCTACATGGTGGTCGATTTCATCGAGAGCCGTGACCTGATCGACCGGCTAGAGGCGCAGATGGACATTCGGACCATCTATTCGAAGCCAGAGGGTGACTGGCTTATGCGACTGGATGCCGACGCGACCAAGGAAGATCTTGTCGAATACATGTCGAAGGTGATTTCGATCTATTTCGACACATCGTCCCAGATCCTTACGCTGGAAGTTCAGGCCTTCACCCCAGAGGATGCAGAGGCCGTGTCCGCTGCGATCCTCGACATCAGCGATGACCTGGTAAACGAGATTTCCGATCGCGCGCGCCAAGACACGATGCGCAGTGCCGAACGCGAGGTCGCCCGGATAGAGACACTTCTGGCAGAGCATCGGCGCCAGCTGGCGGCGTTCCGTCAAGCCGAACAAGACATCGACCCGGCTGCCTCTGCGCTGGAACAGATTGGTCTTTTGGGTGGGTTGGAGCGCGAATTGGCAGGCGCGCGGACGCGTTTGTCGTCCTTGACCGAATTCCTGAGCGACGCGGCACCCAGCGTGCGAATCCTCCAATCCCAGATAGAGGCCATGGAAACCGAACTTGCAGAACAGCGCAGCCGTCTGGGCACCGGCCAGACGCAGAGCGACACGCCCGGCTCTGCCGTTGCGGGCGGCACGCTTACGGACCGTGTCGCAATTTACGAAGATCTTGCCGTCGATATGGAGTTCCTGCAACAAGCCTATCTGACGGCACTGGCAGCCCGCGAGGCGGCGCGGCTGGAAGCCGACCGCCAGCAACGCTACCTTGCGGCTTTCGTGCGTCCGTCCTTGCCCGAAAGCGCGCTTTACCCCCAACGCACGCAGAGCATTTTAATCTTCGCGGGATTTGCACTTATGTTCTGGGCTATCGGCGTGATGCTCGTCTATATTGTGCGTGAACACAGCTCCTAGCCTGTCCGATGGAGCGTGGTTTGCTCTGGGGGAGAGTCGCCTTGAACATGACCAGAACAGTGGCGCGACGGCCCTTTGCCATGGCGTTGGCGGGACTGGGCCTTTTGGCTAGCTGTGGTCTGCCTACACAGGGTCCGTCTGCCGATGAAATTGTCGCACAGGCCAGCACCGACAGCTACGAATTGATCGACGTGACAGAAAACGTCGCACAGCAACTGCGTGGCAATCGCACCCCCGGTTTTTCAAGCGTCTTTCGGACTGCCCCACGGCTTGCCAATCGCACGCAACTTGGCATTGGCGACGTCATCACCGTCCGCATTTTCGAAGCTGGTGACGGCGGTCTTTTTCAAGCGCGCAATGGCGATGGCGCGGTCCTGATTCCCAATGTCGTGGTTGAACCGGATGGGCTGATCACCCTGCCCTATACGGGCGAGATCATGGCGCGCGGCCGTTCTGTTTCGGACATCGAAGCACAGATCGTAACCGCATTACAGGGCAAGGCCATCGAACCTCAGGCGGTGGTCACCTTGTCCGAAGATGCCAACAATACCGTCACCGTCATGGGTGAGGTCGCCCGACCTGCCCGCGTGCCTCTCAGCCCGCGTGGCTACCGCTTGTCCGAAGCGATGGTCGCGGTCGGCGGTGCGCGCCACCCTTCGTATGAAACCTTCGTGACCGTAACACGCCAAGGCAAGAGTTCAACAGCCGGGCTGGACCGTATCCTGAACGAGCCGGAACAGAACATTGCCCTGCGGGCCGGCGATCTCATCACATTCACACGGCGTCAGGCGAGTTACACGATCATGGGGTCTGTCGCCCGGCCAGCCGACATTCCATTCAACGAGGCCGAGATCACTCTGCTGGAGGCCATTGGCAAATCCAGCGGTCTGGACGATGGTCGCGCCGATCCAAGTTCGGTGTTCCTGCTGCGCCGCGAATCATCCGAAACCTTGCAAACCATGGGAATCGCGGCAAAGCCCTGGTGGTCACGGGCCTCACATGGGGTGCCAACGGTCTACCGGGTGGATATGTCGCAGCCAAGCTCTCTGTTCAATGCGACGGCAATCCACATCCGCAACGGTGACGTGATCTATGCAGCCAACGCAGGTGCCGTGGAACTGCGCAAAGCGCTGGGTATGTTCGGATTGACAGTGAACACCCTGTCCGACACGCGGCGATTGTCGGAATGACCCAAGGAGCAGGCCGATGATACCGTTTGGGGCCTCCCCGAACCCGGTGGACCTTTTTGGCACACCGCGGCGGCCGGACTTCTTTTGCATCGGCAGTGAAAAAGCCGGCACCACCTGGTTGTGGCACTCCATGTTGCAGCATCCTGAAATCGGTGTGCCGCAAACCAAGGAATTGCGGTATTTCAACGGGCTGCCAAGTCTGGACCTTGCCCACTTCCGGGCGCTGAAGACCTTTTTGGAAGACACGCGAAACGCCCCGAAACGGCCCCAGTTTCTGGAAAGAGTCGCCACCGAGATGCGGCTTTTGTATGGTGGCGAGGATGCGTATCTGCGGATTTTCGGCCAGCTTACAGGGCGCGTGGTGGGAGAGTTGACACCGCAATACTGCCTTTTGTCGCGGGACCGGATAAAGGCGATGAAGGCGCTGTCGCCCGATGCGCGTATTATCTACATGCTGCGCGATCCGACCGACAGGATCATCGCCGGGGCCAAGATGGTGTGCCTCAGAGAGGGCGACACCATGTCAGATGCCGCAATCCTGCGGCATGCCAAGAACCCCATTCAGGAACGCCTGTCCAACACCGCATGGCACCTTGAAAAGTTTGAATCCGTCTTTGGCAAGGAACGCATTCACGTGGCCCTGTTCGACGATATCAAAACGCGGCCCAACGCCTTGCTGGCAGAGATATGCGCCTTCCTTGGCGTTCCGCCGCATGACATTCCTCGGGAAACGCTAAGCAAGCCCGTCAACAAGGGCAGCGACTTTCGCCCAAGCCCCGAGGTTCAGAAAACTCTTTATCGCCGGCTTCGGCGCGTCTACCTGGAGCTTGAACCGCGCTTTCCGCAACAAGTGGCCACGTGGTCTGCGCGGTATCAATAGCGCTCAGACGGTGCTACGCCAAATTGACCTCTGGCAGGATTTTCTCGAAATAGGAAATGGTCTTGCGCAGGCCGTCTTGCAGATCAACGCGCGGTTCCCAATCCAGTTCAGCTCTTGCCTTGCCGATATCGGGGCGGCGTTGCTTAGGATCATCCTGCGGCAAGGGTTTGAAGACGATTTCTGAACGCGAACCCGTCATGTCCAACACCATCTGTGCCAATTGAAGGATGGTGAACTCCCCCGGATTGCCCAGATTGGTGGGGCCTGTCTGCTCTGGCGTGCTGTCCATCATGCGAACCAACCCATCCACCAGATCGTCTACATAGCAGAACGACCGCGTCTGGCTGCCGTCGCCGTAAATGGTGATCGGGTCATCCCGAAGCGCCTGCACGATGAAATTGGATACAACGCGGCCGTCGGCATGGTGCATGCGCGGCCCGTAAGTGTTGAAAATGCGCGCGACCTTTATCCGTAGCCCGTGCTGTCGGTGATAGTCGAAGAACAATGTCTCGGCGCAGCGCTTGCCTTCGTCATAGCAGGATCGCGGGCCGATCGGGTTCACATTGCCCCAGTAATCCTCTGTCTGCGGGTGAACCGCCGGATCGCCATACACCTCGCTGGTGGACGCTTGAAAAATAGGGCATTTCAGCCGCTTCGCCAGCCCCAGCATATTGATGGCCCCATGCACCGATGTCTTGGCGGTCTGGACCGGATCATACTGATAATGCACCGGGGATGCCGGGCAAGCGAGATTGTATATCTCGTCGACCTCTACATAGAGCGGAAACGTCACGTCATGGCGCATGAACTCGAAACGCGGGTTGGTATGCAGATGATCTATGTTTCGCTTGGTGCCGGTAAACAGGTTGTCCAGACACAGAACCTCGTGGCCCTGCCCCAGCAAACGGTCCACAAGATGTGATCCGATAAACCCGGCACCGCCGGTCACGAGTATCCGTTTGCGACTGTCATACAAGCGTGCCAACGGCATTTCCTTTCCATCATGCATCGTGATCTGCCCAATGGCTGTTGCGCGACTAGCCTGACCGAAATGGCGCGCCAATCAGGATGACACGCCGCATTGCCTCACCGATAAATATTCTTGAATAATCAACCAGTTGCCTCATCATGATTGTCCCCCAGAATGTTCTATCTGTCAAGCAAAACCCACCTTGACGTCTCGCGCAGCAGAGCGGCCCCCAGGGAACGCGCTGACCGCAAGAGTCAGAGCGCGCTCCCCCCCCGGGGACACGGGCTATTGAGCGCAGCAAAGAACCAGAACTTGCAATCAAGCAGACTGTAGCCGAAGGTCTTCCAATGCAGGCTGTTCCTGATGACCTTTCGTCCCAGAAGCTTTCACATCTCTTGGCAACTACAGAGGGCACGATTGCGCTTTCATCTGCGTCGTTTGTGAACACCTGCGCATGAGCAATCTCGCTGCGCCATATTTTCAGGCGGCGCTGTACAGTACGAAGTAGTGCGTCCGGGTAGTGTTCAGCGGGATAGGTGGCCTGCAATCTGGACAGAAGCTCTCGCCCCGTTTTCGACGGATCTTCCTCAAAGCATGCCTTTAGGTCGTGGGTGACGTCTGCAAGCGGATCAGGACGGCGTCGTCCTCGAGGCGCTGCAGGTTTTTTGTGTGATGTGGGGCGAACATCGCCCTCCTTCGAGGCATGCCGTAACCCCTCGAAGTATGCGTCAATATCCGACTTGGGATCTCGCTGTTTTTCTGTGGGCGGTGCCGTATCGGCCAGCGCTTTCAGACGTTCCTGAGACTGTCGGATGTTATGTAGCAAGACAACCGAATCAAGTTGCGCAAATTGCACCGCGAGATTGTCTTTCACGGCCTGCGTGATGGCAGGATGCTCCTGAACACGTTGAAAGGGCGTTAGTGGCGGGTGATACCGCTTTGTAACACTGGCCCCGTCGCGGATCTTTTCGTGCAATTTGAACGAAGGCTGGAAAAAGTTCACGTAGAGCAGTATGCTCCAGTACAGACGCGCCAATTCGGTGGCTGCAGCGCTGCCGCTATACTTCCGCCATTTCCGCGATGTGCCCGAGCACCTCTGGCGCTGGAAGAACTTCTCGCCCGCTGAGATCGCCTGCCGCGGCACAGGCCAGCTGAAGCTGCACGCGCAAGCGCTGGACAAGCTGCAAGCCCTGCGCGACCGGCTGGGCAAGCCGCTGATCGTCCGCTCCGCCTATCGCAACCCCGAGCACAACCGCAATGTCAGTGGCGCACTGCGCTCGAAGCATATGGACGGCACGGCATTTGATATCGCCATGTCAAACCATGACACGGTGATATTCGCTGAGGCCGCTCGCGCTGTCGGGTTTCTGGGCTTTGGCACTGTTGATTGTCACTGAGAACTGACCCGGCAACAGCAGAAATTGTCATTGAGAATTGACCCATGTGCAACCTTGCCCCTGCGCAAAGCAGTCGGGGGCGTCAGGAGTGATAGACATGGGATTTTTGAGGATTATTCGGAAGTGGGCGTTG
>NZ_JALZWP010000027.1 GCF_023336755.1 Roseinatronobacter domitianus
GCAGATCTTCAGGGCGCTCGCAGCCCTTCAGAAGTTCGTCCAGCAGTTCCTTGGAAATCGTCATCGTCCTTGCTCCTCTCAGGAAGCATGGACCAGATCCCGGTTACACAGAAGATCGGACACTCTCACAGCCGAGAGACGTTCCTGAAACAGCTTTCAGACCGTGGCTATGACACTGACCGCCTGAACGACATTCGCAGACTGGTCGATGCACCCGACAGCGATCTCTTCGACGTGCTGGGTTATGTGATGTTCACAAACGACCCAAAGACACGCCATGACCGTGCGGATGCAGTCAAACACAGCGGACTGGCAAACTTGCAAGAGGATATGAAGGCGCTTCTGATCATCATCCTCGACGCATATGAGCGTCACGGCGAACACGAGCTAGCCACAACAAAACTCGGCCAGTTCTTGGCTGCACGATATGGCAGCGTCGGCGAAGCGAAGAATCGATTAGGTGGCCTGCCCGAGATCAAGGATGCGTTTCATAGGATGCAGGCGCAGTTGTATTCAAACTGATTGGCCCAAGACCAACTTGGAGCTCAAGTAAAGCTCAGAGGGTGTATATTTAGGGGGATGAGCGCAACCTGCCCGGATATTTCTACAATACAATTCAACATCTTAGTTGAAAAGCATGGTGCCCAGGAGAGGACTCGAACCTCCACGCCCGTACGGGCACTAGCACCTGAAGCTAGCGCGTCTACCAGTTCCGCCACCTGGGCAGGTTGCGTAGCGCGGCTTTTAGATTTGGTGTGCGGCACTGTCAACGGCTGAATTGCGCAAATTCTTGCCGTGTCCGAAAAAAGCCTGATACCCTTGCCGCGACCGCAGCACACAGGTATTCACAAGGTCGAAACAGGCGGAGGTCGGCATGTCGAAACTGGTCACGATTTATGGCGGCTCGGGCTTTGTCGGGCGGTATATCGCGCGGCGCATGGCCAAGGCCGGTTGGCGCGTGCGCGTCGCGGTGCGTCACCCCAATGAGGCGCTGCATGTCAAACCCTACGGCTCTCCCGGTCAGGTGGAGCCGGTGTTTTGCAATATCCGCGATGATGCCTCAGTCCGCGCCGTGATGATGGGGGCCAATGCGGTCGTCAATTGCGTTGGTATTCTGGGGGAAGTGGGCAAAAACCGCTTCGACGCGGTGCAGGCGGAAGGTGCGGGCAGAATCGCGCGCATCGCTGCAGAGCAGAAGATCACCTCCATGGTGCATATCTCTGCCATTGGAGCGGATGCCGGGTCCGACAGCCTGTATCAACGCAGCAAGGCCGAGGGCGAGGCGCTGGTGCAGTCCGCCATGCCGAATGCTGTCATCTTGCGGCCTTCGGTCGTCTTCGGAACCGAGGATCAGTTCTTCAACCGTTTCGCCGGAATGGCGCGTTTTAGCCCGTTCCTGCCGATGGTGGGTGCTAATACGCGCTTTCAACCTGTTTATGTCGATGACGTTGCCGCCGCCGCCGAGTTGGCGCTGACGACAGGGGTTGCCCCCGGCATCTATGAATTGGGTGGGCCGGATGTCGCTACCTTCCGCGAATTGATGGTGCAGATGCTTGCGGAGATTCGGCGCAACCGGGTCTTGCTGAACGTGCCGTTCTTTGCAGCCAAGATCATGGGCGCGAGCTTCGATATCCTGCAAAAGATCAGCTTCGGGCTGTTCACCAACGGGGTGCTGACCCATGATCAAGTGCGCAACCTTGCCCGTGACAATGTGGTCAGCGATGGCGCGAAGGGGTTTGCCGAACTGGGCCTGAAACCCACGCCCATGTCGGCCGTGTTGCCGGATTACCTTTATGTTCACCGCGTTGGTGGGCAATACAAGGCGATCCACGAATCTGCCGAGCGCCTGCGCAAGGGGTAGGCCGGTCGCCAGCGCATCAGGTTTGCGCCCGTCAGCTTGTCTGCGATTCTAAATACCCAGCCTATGCTGCGTTGTTGCGAACCATAGATTGCAGCGCGTTGCGCAAGACGAATCATCACATCTTGCGGGGCAGCTTCTGCCTCTGCGCTGCTACCCCTGCATATGGACCAAACCTGTCCCGCGCGAGACTGGCGGAATATGCTGTGATCCGTGGTTTGGACATCTTATGGTCCCTCAAGCCGCAGTCTGATTTCGCGCAAGACCGGAATAGTCTGCCGCACCCGGGCATCGCCCAAGGATTGCGCAATGTCGTCAATCAGCGGGCTGATCGCGGCCAGAGCCGCATCACGCGCCGCTTTGCCGGAGGGGCTGATCGACACAAGTTTGCGCCGTGCATCGTCCCAGTCGGGGCGGATATGGACATATCCGGCCCACTCCAGCTTGCTCAACGTGTTGGTCATGGCCCCGCGCGTGACGTGGAACGCCCGCGCCAGTTCCGCAGGCGTCCGCTCTGCCTGCAAGCGCGCCAACAGGTTCAATACCCCGAAATGCGACAGTTCCATTCCCTTGGGCAACACCTTGGACAGCCGGTTGCGCACCAATTGGTCGGCCATCAGAAGTTCGCTGAACAGCGCATTTCCAACGTCAGAACTCATGGAGCATCCGGGGGCAGAAAGGCCCGGTCATGCGTCAGCGAGCCGACGCGGGCGCGGGCATCCTTGACCCGCGCAAGGTCCAGATCGACCAAGGCCACACCGGGGTCGCGGCCCATGTCCAGCAGGACTTCGCCCCAAGGCGCGATGACCATGCCATGCCCATGCGTGCGCCGTTCGCGGCCATCCTGGGCCTTGTGCAGCCCGGTTTGCGCAGGCGCGACCACGAAAGCGCCATTTTCAATGGCACGGGCGCGCAGCAGGCTTAACCAATGGGCGGCCCCCGTCACCGGGCTGAAGGCGGCCGGTATGCACAACACTTGGGCACCGGCTTGTGCCAAGGCCCGGTAGAGCATGGGAAATCGCAGGTCATAGCAAATGCTCAGGCCCAACCGCGCGAAAGGCGTGTCGACCACAACAGCACGATCACCGGGACGGAACGCTGCCGATTCGCGGTAGATTTCCGACTCTGATACCTGCACGTCAAACATATGTATCTTGTCATATCGCGCCATGATCGCGCCATCGGGGCCGATCAGGAAAGACCTGTTGGCGAAGCGCCCATCCGGATCGTTGGTTTTCAGCGCCAACGACCCGATCAGCACCCAGAATCCCAGCTCCGCGGCCAGATCACGAATGGCGGCAAGGGTCTGGTCCGAGGCCTCGTCCTGCAAGACCGCGTTCTGCCCGGTGCGCGAGGTCGAAACACAGTTTGTCACCTCTGGCGTCATCGCAATTTGCGCGCCGCCTGCATGCGCCTCGCGCAGCAGGGCCAAGGTTGCGTTTAGGTTGGCAGTAGGATTGTCCGAGGAGTTAAGCTGCAACAGGGCGGCGCGCAGGGTCATCGGCTTAGCCTTTCAACAGCGGATCAAGTTTACCCGCCCGCTCCAAAGCGTAAAGTTCGTCACATCCGCCAACATGCGTGTCGCCGATAAATATCTGCGGCACCGTGTGTTTGCCACCGGCGCGCTTCATCATTTCCGGGCGGCGGTCGGGGTTCCGTGCGATGTCGATCTCTGAAAAGCTGGCCCCCTTTTGGGTCAGTAACCGTTTCGCGGCATGGCAAAAGCCGCACAGGGGCGACGTATAAATTTCAATCGGTTGCATGGCATCCCTATGTCTGCGCGTGTGTTTTGCGCAGTATAGAGGATCATTCCGCGCGTGCAACGCGCGCCAATGCCACAACCCGCACCGAAGCCGCGCCATGAGCCAGACAGCATTCGGCAGCGGCGGCAAACGTGGCCCCGGCGGTCATAACATCATCAACCAACAAAATGTGGCGGCCCTCTATTCGTCCGCCTTGTCGTGCGTGGGGGGTAAACGCATCCTCCATATTGTTAAAACGGCCCAGTCTACCGCGCCCGTCCTGTGTTCCGGTGGCGCGGGTGCGGCGCAACAGGTCCGGGCAATGCTCTAGCCCGTGCAGCTTGGCCAGCGCCCTGCTAAGTTCTGCCGCCTGATTGTAGCGCCGTTTCAGGAACCGGGTCCAATGCAGGGGAATAGGGGCAGCCAACATATCGGGGCGGAGCATGGGTTTTGCCGCGCGCGATAGCCATTTTGCAGCAGCAGGCACATGGTCCAGCCGGTCGTAATATTTCAGCCCCAGAAGCAGTTTGCGCGCCTTGTCGCCATATAAGAGCGCAGCGCGCCCTTGTTCCCATGGGCGGGCGAATGTCAGGCATTCATCGCAATGGACCGGGGTGCCGGGGTCCGTGCCCGGCAAGGGCAGGCCGCAGGCGTCGCAGCACAGCCCGTCGATAAAGGGCATCTCGCGCCAGCATTTGGGGCAAAGCGCGCCAGCATCGGCCACCATTGCATCGCAGGTCACGCATTGGGGCGGGTAAAGCGCGTTTAACACACCGTGTCCGACATGTCGGAGCCTGCTGTCATGTGACTGCGTTGCGTTTTGCATTTCGATGTCTTTGCGCTTAGATGCGGCTTATGCAAAGCCCGGACCTGCCATGACCACCCCACGCCTGACCGATCGTGCCGCCCTTTTGCGCAACCGCGCCCGTGCAGGTGGCCCAATGTTCCTGCACGACCTGGCCCGCGAGGAGCTTCAGGATAGGCTCGGAATGGTTAACAGGACGTTTACGGCCCCGGCCATTGTGACCGGGTTGCCAACTCTCTGGGGCGATCTGCTGCCGGGCGCGCGGGTTGTGCCCGACACCCCGGTTCTGGACTTGGCGGAAGGTGCGCATGATCTGGTCATCCACGCCATGGCGCTGCATTGGGCCGATGATCCGATTGGCCAACTGGTGCAGGCGCGTCGTGCGCTGCGGCCTGATGGCCTGTTTCTTGGCGTTTTGTTCGGGGGGCAGACGCTGGCAGAATTGCGCGCCGTTTTGGCGCAGGCGGAATCAGAGCTGCGCGGGGGCTTGAGCGCCCGCATTCTGCCGATGGCGGAGATTCGCGATCTGGGGGCCGCCTTGCAGCGGGCTGGCTTTGCATTGCCGGTCGCGGACTCCCTGCGCCAAAGCGTCGCATACCAAGAGTTGGATACGTTATTTGCCGATCTGCGCGCGATGGGCGAACGAAATGCACTGGCCGCACGGCCTCGTTCCATGACCGCGCGCGCGCTGTTTTCGACTGCGCGCAAGCTCTATGCGGAAAGCTTCGCAACGCGGGACGGGGCTTACATGGCTGGCTTCGAACTCATTTTCTTGTCTGGCTGGGCTCCGTCCAGTAATCAGCCCAAGCCTCTGCGCCCCGGTTCGGCCAAGGCACGGCTGGCCGACGCGTTGGGCGCCAACGAGGTTCCGCTGCCCGAGACAGTGAAAATGGAGCCCAAAGATTGAATCTGCGGCAAAATCCGCTATGTCCGCCAAAGTGTTCAGGAGGCGGTGAGATGAAAGACGAAGCAATGCTAGAGGCGAAGCCCGTTCAGCCCACGGCGAAATGCCCAGTCCATATGGACCAGCCCGGCACCGGGCGACTTGCGCATGCCGACGCCGACCACCCTGCGCTGCCGCAAGCCAAGATTGGTGTTTTGCTCGCCAATCTGGGCACACCCGACAATTACGATTATTGGTCGATGCGGCGCTACCTGAACGAATTTTTGTCCGACAAGCGCGTGGTCGATTATCCGGCATGGCTGTGGCAGCCCTTGCTGCAACTGGTAATCTTGACCAAACGGCCCTTCACATCCGGGGCCAATTACAAGTCCATCTGGAACACCGACAAGGATGAGAGCCCGCTTCTGACCATTACCAAGGATCAGACCGCGAAGATCGCAGAGGCTGTGGCGGCGAAGTATGGCGATAACGTCATGGTCGATTTCTGCATGCGCTATGGCAACCCATCGACGACGTCGAAAGTGGATGAGATGGTGAAGGCAGGCTGTGAGAAGATTTTGTTCTTCCCGCTGTATCCGCATTACGCGGGGGCGACCTCTGCGACCGCCTGCGACCAGTTCTTCCGTGCCTTGATGACTCAGAAATGGCAACCTGCAGCGCGCACCGTGGCACCCTATTTCGAGCATCCGTCCTACATCAAGGCCTTGGCCGCGTCAGTCCGCAGCGCCTACGATGCAATGGAGGAAAAGCCCGAGGTGCTGGTGGCATCCTATCACGGTATGCCCAAGCGCTACCTGATGGAGGGTGACCCCTACCATTGCCAGTGCCAGAAAACCACGCGTCTGCTGCGCGAAGAGCTTGGCTGGCCGGAAGGATCAATCCAGACGACCTTCCAATCGGTTTTTGGTCCCGAAGGTTGGCTACGCCCCTACACGGTGGATCATGTCGCGGATCTGGCCAAGCAGGGCGTGAAACGTCTGGCCGTGATTGCGCCTGCATTTTCGGCCGATTGCATCGAGACTCTGGAAGAGATCAACGAGGAAATCTGTGAGAGCTTCGAGGACGCTGGCGGCGACCATTTCACCTATATTCCATGCCTGAATGACGACCCGCTTCACATTGCGGCTTTGACAGAAGTCATCGAAGAGAACCTGTCAGGCTGGTCATAATGTAGCTGGAGTGGATGGCTTCTGAGGCTGTCCGCATCTGATTTGACATGCCGCGTTGGACATAAAAAATGGTGGGCCTAAGCCCACCATTTTTCTTTTTCAGGTCGGCAGTGCTTAGCGCGAAGCGGCAGCAGCAGCCACAACCAGAAGCAGCATCAGCGGAACGATGATGCCGGCAGCGGACGAAGACTTCACGTCTTCGACAACAACAGCAGGTTCGATAACCGGCTCTTTATACTTGCCACCGTGGCCACCAGCAAAAGCGGTGGTTGCGGCCATCGACAGAGCAGCTGCGAGTGCGATCTTTTTCATAGTAACCTCCAGAATTCGCCGACACAGAATGTTTGTGCCGACTCCCAAGACGAAATGTCGTATTTCGGGTGAAATCATTTTACACTGCGGAACGCAACTTGCCGATTGCGCGTTAACCTCAGATTTCGCAGGCGTCGTCAAATTCGCAACACTTTTCGGGCCCAAGCATGCCATAAGGCCCACACCATGCCTTGTTCACGCCGAGTTGTGTTTGAATCGGCGCGTCGAACCGGCTAAGGCTCTGCCGGTCCCTGTCCTGAAAGTCTTTATCATGCGTTTGCTTGTCCCGTTCCTGCTGCTTGTCCTTGGCCTGAGCGCCTGCACTACGATGAACACGCCCATGCGCATGGGGCCGGATGGCAAACCGGTTCCAGTAGTGTATCGGATTGGCCCGAATGACGCGCCGCGTGTGCGCCAGCGTATGCAGGACGGGATCAACACCATGCGCGCGCAGAACGGATTGCCACCGTTGACCAGCAGCTTGGAATTGGCCAGCGCCGGAGCGACCCATGCGCAGGACATGTCGTTTCAGCAGCGGCCGTGGCATTGGGGGTCAGACGGGTCCAGCCCGATTCTGCGCACCCAGCGCGCCGGGTATCAGGGCGCATTTATCGGCGAATTGATCTCTGAAACCTTCGAGACAGAGATCGAAACCGTCAACGCCTGGATGATAGAGCCGGAAACCCGGCAGGTCATTCTGGACCCGCGCGCGACCGATTTGGGTGTTGGCTGGCATCAGGACGAAAACGGAAAGTTGTGGTGGGCGGTCGTTCTGGGCGAAGCCCCCCGCAACATTGCCATGGCTGGGCGCTAACGCGCCTCAGCCGCGATGCGCGCCCTCGGCAAGCCCTGCTACATAGCCCAGCACCTCGGCTAGTGGTTTGCCGTCTGCAATTTGCTTGACGATGGCAGACCCGACCACACAGCCATCGGCAACGCTGGCAATTTCCTGTGCCGTATCGGGCGTTGAGATGCCGAATCCCACAATAACCGGCAGGTCTGTTGCGGCTTTAATGCGCGCGACCTCTGGCGCCACGTCTGCGGCTTGCGCGGCAGCGGCCCCGGTGATTCCGGTGATTGAGACGTAATATACAAAGCCCGATGTGTTTTGCAGAACCTTCGGCAAACGCGCGGCGTCCGTCGTCGGCGTGGCGAGCCGGATGAAGTTCAACCCTGCCGCTTGGGCGGGCACACACAGCTCGCTGTCTTCTTCTGGCGGCAGATCGACCACGATCAGGCCATCCACGCCCGCCACCTTGGCATCTGTCAGGAACCGATCCACCCCGCGCGAATAGATCGGGTTGTAATACCCCATCAACACGATGGGGGTGGTGTCGTTCTCGGTGCGGAAGTCACGCACCATCTGAAGGGTCTTTTCCAATGTCTGGCCACCATCCAAGGCCCGTTGGCCAGCAAGCTGAATGGTCGGACCATCGGCCATCGGGTCGGTAAAGGGCACACCCAGTTCAATGATGTCTACACCAGCGCCCGGCAGTCCGCGCATAATGTCCAGCGAGGCCGCCGTGTCGGGATCTCCCGCCATGATATAAGAGACGAACGCCTTGCGGCCTTCGGATTTCAACTTGGCGAAGGTGGTGTCGATTCGGGTCATGGCGTCTCTCTGGTTTTTTACGGGTTTGGTCTAAAACGATGGCAGAATCAATCGCCACGCCAAGCGTCGCGCTGGGCTTGTGTCCAACCGGGTCACACCCTAGAAGCGGGCGAAACCGCAGCCTTGGGGGATAGCATGGGCTTTCGTATGGGAATCGTTGGTTTGCCGAATGTCGGCAAATCGACCCTGTTCAACGCGCTGACCAAGACCGCTGCCGCGCAGGCGGCGAATTTTCCCTTCTGCACGATTGAGCCGAATGTGGGCGATGTGGCCGTTCCGGATGCGCGGTTGTTCAAACTGGCCGAAATCGGCAAATCGAAAGAGATCATCCCCACGCGGATGACCTTCGTAGATATTGCGGGCCTTGTGCGCGGGGCAAGCAAGGGCGAAGGCTTGGGCAACCAGTTCCTGGCCAATATCCGCGAGGTGGACGCGATTGCCCATGTGCTGCGCTGCTTTGAAGATGATGATGTCACCCATGTAGAGGGCAAGATCGACCCGGTTGCCGATGCAGAAACCATCGAAACCGAGTTGATGATCGCCGATATGGACTCGATCGAGAAGCGCTTGGCCAACCTGACTCGCAAGATTCGCGGCGGCGATAAGGAAGCGGTCGAGCAAGACGCCCTGTTGCGTCGCGCGCTGGCGGCTTTGGAAGATGGCAAGCCCGCCCGCACGGTTGAAGTCGCGCCTGATGAGCGCAAAAACTGGCGAATGTTGCAGCTTCTGACCTCTAAGCCGGTCCTGTATGTCTGCAATGTCGAAGAATCTGCCGCCGCCGACGGCAACAGCCAATCTGCCCGCGTGGCCGAAATGGCCGCCGCCCAAGGCGCGGGCCATGTCGTGATTTCCGCCCAGATCGAGGAAGAGATCAGCCAGCTTGCCGCCGATGAGGCCGAGATGTTCCTGTCCGAAATGGGGCTTGAGGAGCCCGGCCTCGACCGGCTGATTCGCGCGGGCTATGCGCTGTTGGACCTGCAAACCTATTTCACCGTTGGCCCCAAGGAAGCACGCGCCTGGACCATCCCGCGCGGCACTCTGGCGCCACAGGCGGCCGGTGTCATTCATGGTGATTTCGAACGCGGTTTCATCCGTGCCGAAACCGTGGCCTATGATGATTACGTCACCCATAATGGCGAGGCGGGTGCGAAAGATGCCGGTAAGTTCCGGGTCGAAGGCAAGACCTACACGGTGCAGGATGGCGATGTTCTGCATTTCCTGTTCAACGCCTGACGGTTTGACAAGCGCCGCGCTTCGGGTGTCTTGTTAAGCCCTGACCAACCGGGGCGGCGCGATGGGTTTGCGAAACGTGCGACTGCTGTGGCTTCTGGGCGCATTGGCGCTGCTGCTTGCAATTGGTGCAACGCGGCTGGCCTATGATCGCGCGCTCAAGGCCCAATTCGCGGAGTTGAACGACCGCGGTGCCAACACGCTCACACTGGCGGCCGCCAGCCTCTCCGGGTTGTTGTCGCGCTTCGAGCGTTTGCCGGGTTTATTGGCCGAACAAGCGGCGTTGCGCGCCTTGCTACGCAATCCCGACGATGCCGGCCATGTCTATGCCGCCAATCGCTTCCTGCGCGAAAACGCCGAGCGTTCCGGCGCGTCGGTGATCTATGTCATGGACCACAACGGCATTACATTGGCGTCCAGCAACTACGATCAACTGCGCAGCTTTGTCGGCGGAGATTTCAGTTTCCGCCCCTATTTCACAGAGGCAATGGCCGGAGGTTTGGGCCGATTTTATGCGATGGGCACTACATCGCAAAAGCGGGGTTATTACTTTGGCGCCCCCGTAGATATCGGGCGCGACCGTTTGGGCGTCGTGGTCATCAAGATTGATCTGGAGCAGATTGAACGTGCGTGGGCCTATGATGGTTTGCGCATTATCGTGACCGACACCGAAGACATTGTTTTCCTGTCTTATCGGTCTGATTGGTTGTTTCACACCTTTGGCGCGTTGGACCCGGCACGTCTGGCCCTAACGCGCGAGACACGCCGCTATGCCGATGCGGATATTGGCGCGATCGAGCATATTCGCGATACGGCTCCGGGCGGACATGCCGTGTTGCGGGCTGTTGCCCATGATGGGGGGCGCGAGGAATTCTTGGCATTGCGAACCTATATGCCGCGCGCAGGGTGGACGATGCAGGTGCTTTTGCCCACGGCGGGCGCGTATCAACAGGCGCTTGCGCTGGTCAGCAGTGTCGCTTTGGCGTTGGGCCTTTTGGGTTTGACGGCCTTCAGCCTGTGGCAACGGCGGCGGCAATTGGCAGAGCGCTTGGCCGTTCAGCAGGCCGCTGCCGCAGAGTTGGAAGCCCGTGTCGCGCAGCGCACTTCTGAACTGAAATCCACCAATATCGCGTTACAGGAAGAAGTGGCCGAGCGTCGGATGGCCGAAGGTCGTTTGCGCCAGACGCAAGCTGAACTGGTGCAGGCGGGCAAACTGGCAGCGCTTGGTCAAATGTCAGCGGCGCTCAGCCACGAATTTAACCAGCCCTTGGCCGCCGCGCGCAATTACGCCGAAAATGCTGCCGTTTATCTGGATCGCGACCGCGTGCCCGAAGCGCGCGACACGATCGGCCAGATCCTTGGGATGGTCGACCGTATGACGCGGATCAGCCGACATCTGCGCAACTTCGCCCGCAAACCGAATGAACAGCTTCGTCCGGTGCCTTTGGTCGATGCCGTGTCGGGTGCCCGCGATGTGCTGGCCTGGCGTCTGGACAAGACCGGGGTAACGCTGGAGCTGGATCTTGGCGTGCCCGCGCCGGTGGTCACGGGCGGATTGGTGCGTCTGCAACAGGTGTTGGTGAATCTGATCTCTAACGCGCTGGACGTGATCGAAGATGGGGCCGAGGATCGGCGCTTGCATCTGTGCGCGTCCCAGCAGGGTGAGATGGTCGAGATCACGCTGCGCGACCACGGCCCCGGTGTGCCAGAGGCTTTGCAGGCGCGCATTTTCGACCCGTTCTTTTCAACCAAAGAGGTTGGTAAGGGCTTGGGCCTTGGTCTGTCGATCACCTACAATATCGTGCGCGATTTCGGCGGAAGCCTGCGCGTGGCCAACCATCCGCAGGGCGGTGCGGTCTTTACGCTGACGTTGCGGGCCGCCAGTCTGGAAACAGTGGAAGCTGCGGAATGACCAAAGCCCCGGTGTTTCTGATCGATGATGACGCGGATTTGCGGCGCTCGATCGATCAGGCGTTGGACCTTGCAGGGTTGGCAACCGAAGGGTTCGCCCGTGCAGAGCCGGTTCTGGATCGTATCACCGCCGGGTTTGGCGGCGTGGTTATTACTGACATCCGTATGCCGGGGCTGGATGGGCTGAGCCTGATGACCCGCATCCACGACATTGACCCGGATATTCCCGTCATCCTGATTACCGGGCACGGCGATGTGCCGCTGGCGGTGCGCGCCATGCGCGAAGGCGCGCATGATTTCATAGAAAAGCCCTTCTCTGGCGCGCAATTGGCCAGCATAGCCGCCCGCGCGCTGGAATATCGCAAGCTGGTGCTGGACAATCGCCGCCTGCGCGCGGTCGCGGGGCAGGCCGATGATCTGGAAGCGCGGCTGGTCGGGCGCTCTAACGCCATGATTGTGCTGCGGCGACAGATCCGCACCATCGGCCCCTCGGATGCGGATGTGCTGATCGTGGGCGAAACCGGAACTGGCAAGGAAGTGGTTGCGCGCGCATTGCATGACATGTCGGCGCGCGCGGCGCGGCCTTTCGTGGCCATCACCTGTAGCGCCTTGCCCGAAACGCTGATCGAATCGGAATTGTTCGGGCATGAAGCAGGGGCGTTTCCCGGTGCGCTGCGCGCCCGGTCCGGCAAATTCGACCATGCGCGCGGCGGCACGATTCTGCTGGACGATATCGGTGCCATGCCGCCCGACCTGCAAGCCAAGTTCCTGCGCGTGGTCGAGGAACGCGTGATCTCTCCGCTAGGGTCCAATGACACGCGCGAACTGGATGTGCGCTTTATTGCCACCAGCCGTGTCCCGCTGGAGGAGTTGGTCGCGGAGGGTCGGTTTCGGCCCGATCTGCTGTATCGCCTGAACGCGGTCAGCTTGACCGTGCCGCCCCTGCGTGACCGGGCAGAGGATATTCCTGCCTTGTTCACGCAGCTTCTGGCCAGTGCACAGGCGCGGCATAGCCTGACCGCCCGCCGCCCTAACCCAGCTATGCTGGCGCAGCTTTCGTCGCTGGATTGGCCGGGAAACGTGCGCGAATTGCGCAACGCAGCCGAACGGCACGCATTGGGCGTTGCCGAATTGGATGCCCCGACCGCCGATATTGGCACCGGGCGGCTGTCCGATATGATGGCCACACATGAGCGCAAACTGCTGGTCGATGCGCTGATCCGGCATCGTGGCGCGCTAAAGCCCGTCTACGAATCCCTCGGCCTGTCGCGTAAGGCGCTCTATGACAAGCTGACGCGCCACGGTATCGACAAGGCGCAGTTTCAGGAATCGCCCGCGGATGAGTAGCATTCGACACATGACGCCCGTGTGATGGGTAGGTTTCTACACACAGCCTGACTTTGGTTGCGCTAACTTGACCGAGCGCCATTGTCGGACTTGCAATACGGGTTCTTGCTCTATCCTTCTGCGTTGTGCCGTGTCGCCCAAGTGAGGGGGCGACAGGGACAGCGAAAATACGCAAAATCCATGGGAGGATCTTCATGCGTTATACCACTTTCACGGCCTTGGCCGCTGCTGCACTTGCGACTGCAACCATGGCGCAAGCACAAGACCGTTCCGACTGGCCCGCAAGCTTCACCGTTGGCACTGCCAGCCAGGGTGGAACCTACTTCGCCTATGGTTCTGGTTGGGCAAACCTTGTGGCTGAAGAGCTTGGTCTGTCCGGCGGTGGCGAAGTCACCGGCGGCCCCATGCAAAATATGGCGCTGGTTCACACAGGCGACGCGGCGTTCGGCATGACCACTATGGGCCCGGCAGCAGAATCGCTGGGTGGCACGAACCCAATCGCCCCCGGTCTGGCGATGGACAAGGCTTGCGCCATGTTCCCGATGTATCAGACGCCATTCAGCGTAACCGCGCTGTCGTCCTCGGGCATCACGTCGATTTCGGAAATTCCGGATGGCGCGCGGATCGGGTTTGGTCCGGCTGGGTCCACCTCTGACACCTACTTCCCGCGGATGATGGAAACATTGGGTGTGAACTTTGAGCGTCGCAATGGCGGTTGGTCCGACCTTGGCGGCCAGTTGCAAGATGGTCTGCTGGACGTGATTGCTTTTGCCGCAGGTGTGCCGGTGCCCGCAGTCAGCCAGTTGGAAGTGCAAACCGACGTGAACATCATAGAGTTCACGGAAGAAGAGCAGGCCGCTATCATGGAAGCCTTCCCGGTGTCCAATTTCGATATTGCCGCCAGCACCTACACCACGCTCGAGGCACCTGCGCGGTCCGTGTCGATGTGGAACTTCGCGATTGCCAATTGCGACCTGCCCGAGAGCTTTGTCTACGAAGCAACCAATGTCGTGATGTCTGACAACGCGCGGATGGTGAACATTCACCGTGCCGCCGCGTCCACCATTCCCGAAAACTGGGACAAGAACGGCGTTCTGATGTGGCACCCCGGTGCGGCGCGCTGGTTCCAGGAAAATGCCGGTGCGGATATTCCCGCCGACATGATCTACGGCGGCTGATAGCCTCTTCTTTCGGGCCATTCCTGTCACCAGGGATGGCCCTGTCCTTTTTCGGGCGGCACTGCTGGCCCAAGCATACGAGCAGGGAACGCCCGTGTCAGACAAATCCTCCGATCAGATTACACCTATTGTCGCCGAAGGCATTGATGAAGAACCCGTGGTCGGCAACGCACGGCAGTTCAATGGCAAGATTTTGATTGTCGCCAGCATATTGTCCGCCTTTTACGCGGCCTTCCACATGGCGGCGCTGAACGGGCTGTCCATCCGAGACTGGACGGGCGTGAATATCGCATTCTTGCCCCGCTTCCCCATGGAGACGTGGAATTTCCGTATTGTGCATGTCGCGGGCGCTTTGGTTCTGGGCTTCATGCTGTTTGCCTCTGCACGGTTTTCCGATGCGGATAACGATATTCGCCCTAACCCGCTGGTCCGTGGCTTGTCCTGGTTGCTTCTGTTGCCCGCGCTGTTCGCGGTCGGCGCGGCCGCTTGGTTCGGCACGCTGATCGAAGGCGGTGTCATGTGGAACGGCATGGATGCCACGTTGAAATTCCGCGAAATCTACCTGTTCGGCATTCCGCTGATGGTGGCGACCGTGGGCGCGATTGGCCTGTCATGGGTCGAACGCCTGCCGCGCCATGCGTTCTCCGTGACTGACCTTGTGCTGGGCATCTGCGGGATCGCCGTGGCGACCTATCTGATCGTCATGTTTGGCACGCTGATGCGCAATTCCACCGGCACGCCCTTTGCGCCCATCGGCATTTCCATTGCGGCATTGGCGGGCACACTGCTTATTCTGGAATTGACGCGCCGTGTGGCCGGTCTGGCGCTGGTCATTATCTCGGTTGTTTTCCTGATTTACGTGTTTACCGGTCAATACCTGCCCGGCTTCTTGAACGCGCCTGCTATCTCATGGCAGCGGTTCTTCAGCCAAGTCTATACCGATGCGGGCATCCTTGGACCAACCACGGCGGTGTCGTCGACCTATATCATCCTGTTCATCATTTTCGCCGCGTTCCTGTCGGCCTCGAAAGTGGGCGACTATTTCGTGAATTTCGCTTTTGCCACAGCAGGGCGTGCGCGTGGCGGGCCGGCCAAGGTGTCGATTTTTGCATCGGGCCTGATGGGCATGATTAACGGCACCAGCGCGGGGAATGTGGTGGCGACCGGGTCTCTGACCATCCCGCTGATGAAAAAAGTGGGCTACCCGAAAAAGACTGCGGGCGCGGTGGAAGCGGCGGCCAGCACGGGTGGGCAGATCATGCCGCCGATCATGGGTGCGGGTGCCTTTATCATGGCCGAGATCACTGGCATTCCATATCAGGAAATTGCCATTGCCGCGATCATCCCGGCGGTGCTGTATTTCGCCTGCGTTTACCTGATGGTCGATTTCGAGGCGGCGAAACTGGGCATGCGCGGTATGCGCAAAGACGAGTTGCCGCAACTGCCTGACTTGCTGAAAAAGGTGTTCTTGTTCCTGCCCATCATCATCCTGATCGTGGCGCTGTTCCAAGGCTATTCGGTCATACGCGCGGGAACGCTCGCCACGATTTCGGCGGCGGTGGTCAGTTGGCTGACACCTTACCGGATGGACTTGAAGGCGATTTACAAGGCGTTTGAAAACGCCGGGCAGATGTCGATCCAGATCATCGTGGTCTGTGCCTGTGCCGGGATTATCGTTGGGGTTATCAGCCTGACGGGGGTTGGTGCACGTTTCTCCAACCTGCTGCTGGGACTTGCGCAAACTTCGCAACTGCTGGCGTTGTTCTTTGCCATGTGTATCGCGATCCTGCTGGGCATGGGGATGCCGACGACAGCAGCCTATGCGGTGGCGGCATCGGTCGTGGCACCGGGGCTGGTGAACCTGGGTATCCCGCAACTGACCGCGCATTTCTTCGTGTTCTATTACGCGGTTCTGTCGGCCATCACACCGCCTGTGGCACTTGCGTCCTATGCGGCGGCGGGGATTTCGGGGGCAAATCCGATCGAGACTTCTGTGACCTCGTTCAAGATTGGGCTTGCGGCCTTCGTGGTGCCATTCATGTTCTTCTATAACGGTGCGTTGCTGATGCAGGGCTCTTGGTTGGAAGTGCTGCATGTCTTTGCGACGGCGATGTTGGGGGTCTACCTGTTGGCGGCCGCCGTGCAGGGCTGGCTGTTTGGCAAGGTGAACCCATATTTGCGCACAGTGATCGGGGTGGGCGCGCTTGCCATGATCTCTGGCGGGTGGGTGTCAGACATCATGGGGCTAAGTATTATGGCGCTGGCTTTCGCCATCCAGCGTGGGTTCCTCACGCCAAAGAACGCGGCGCGCGGCGCGGATTGATCTGCGCTGGCACGGCAACAGAAAAAGGGCCGCCCAAACGGGCGGCCCTTTTTCTTATATATCACCGCTTGGAAGATCAGCCGAATGCGTCCGGTTCCGAATCCTTGCGGCGCGCGACGTAATCGGCCAGCGCCTCGTTCACGGCAGGGTCGAGGCTGGGTTGCTGGTAATCGCCCAGCATCTTTGTCACGCGCAAGCTTGCCAGTGTTTGCGTGTCGCGCGCGCCTTCCTCGTCCCATGTCTCGAACGGTTTGTAATCCAGCAGGTCTGACCGCCAGAACGCATCCTTGAAATTGGCCTGCGTATGCGCACAGCCGAGGAAATGCCCACCGGGTCCAACCTCGCGCAATGCGTCCATCGCTTGCCCGTTCTCGGACATGTCGACCCCTTTGGCGATGTGGTGCAACGCTCCAAGCTGGTCGGCATCCATCACGAATTTCTCGTAAGAGGATACAAGCCCACCTTCCAGCCAGCCGCAGCTATGCAGCATGAAGTTCACACCAGCCAGCATTGCCATGTTCAGGCTGTTGGCGGCTTCATAGGCGGCTTGGGCGTCGGGCAGCTTGGACCCACAGAACGACCCGCCAGAGCGGTAGGGAAGGCCCAAGCGCCGCGCCAACTGCCCTGCGCCATAGGTAATGAGCGCGGCTTCCGGCGTGCCGAAAGTGGGCGCGCCGCTGTTCATGTCAATAGAGGTCACGAAGGCGCCCATGATGACAGGCGCACCGGGGCGCACAAGCTGGCTATAGGCCACGCCCGCCAGCACTTCGGCCAGCACTTGTGTCAGCGTGCCGGCAACCGTGGTGGGTGCCATCGCCCCGCCCACGATGAAGGGCGAAATGATGCAAGCCTGCCCGGCGCGGGCGTAAACCTCCAGCGCGCCCATCATGGTCGAATCGAATGTCAGCGGACTGTTGATATTGATGAGCGAGGTCATCACCGTGTTCTGGTCGACGAAATCGGCCCCGAACAGCAGCTTTGACATCTCTACCGAATCCTCGGCGCGCACGGGTTCGGTGACAGACCCCATATATGGTTTGTCCGACAACGTCATATGGGCATGTAACATGTCCAGATGGCGCTTGTTCACGGCCACATCGGTCGGCTCGCAGACCGTGCCGCCGGAATGGTGCAGCCATTTCGACATATAGCCAAGCTTCACGAAATTGCGGAAATCTTCCATCGTGGCGTAGCGACGACCGCCACTGGCGGAGCGCACGAAAGGCGGGCCATAGACCGGGGCAAGCACAAGGTTGCGCCCGCCGATATCGACATTGCGCGCGGGGTTGCGGGCGTGCTGGGTAAAGGCCGAAGGCGCAGTCGCGCACAGTTGGCGCGCCAATCCGCGCGGTATGCGCACGCGTTCGCCCTCGATCTCGGCACCTGCGTCGCGCCAGCGCTCCAGCGCGGCGGGGTTATCGGCAAAATTCACCCCGATCTCTGCCAGGACGGTTTCGGCATTGGTCTCTATAATGGCCAAGGCTTCTTCGTTCAGCACTTCCAGATTCGGAATGTTGCGTTCGATAAATTTCGCAGTTTCCAGACTGACCGCAGACCGTGCCGCACGCCGGGCGGCACCGCCGCCGCCGCTGCGCCCGCGCCGTCCACCTGCCGCGCTGTTCATGTCCATCGCCGGTTCTGCCATGTCGCACACTCCACTAGGGTCCGCGCTGAGGGGTCAGGCGGGTGTCCTGCCTTTCTACAAAGCACCGCAGCGCCTGCATCGCCAAATTGCGGCGCTTCACGGTGCAAAGCGACATTGGCGTCGGTGCTGTGGCTGGACAGGGCCGCCGCAAGCGCATAAACGCCCGGTATAGAGGCAGCCTTCGCCATGGGGCGCGACGGTTCGTCCCTTGTTCCGTTGGGGAAAGCCCCCATATGCTACCCCCCGCCCGGTCGTTATGGCCTTGGGCAGAGTGACAGGAGCCATGCCATGCTGGACATGCCCAATATCCGCGACACGTTGCGCGCGGAATACGACCTAGCCCCGAACCCCGATCTGGCGGCAAAGATGCAAGACGAATATGCCCGTATGGCGCGTGTCGTCTCGCCCGCCGACTGGGCCATTCATGCCCCGTATGTCGCTGCGATCAACGCGCTGAAGCGCGACAGAAATGCAACAATTCTGGCCCATAACTACATGACGCCAGAGATTTATCACGGCATCGGCGATGTGGTGGGCGACAGTCTGCAACTGGCAATTGCAGCCACGCAAACCGATGCCGATGTGATCGTGCAATGCGGTGTGCATTTCATGGCCGAAACGTCAAAGATTCTGAACCCGGCCAAGACGGTGCTGATGCCCGACATGGATGCGGGTTGTTCGCTGGCCGAATCGATCACCCCGGCGGGCATTGCCGAAATGCGTGCGCGGTATCCCGGCGCGCCGGTTGTGACCTATGTCAACACCACCGCCGATGTGAAGGCGGCAAGCGATATCTGCTGCACCTCTGCCAATGCGGTGCAGATCATCCGCGCGCTCGATGCCGACACGATCATCATGACACCTGACCAGTATCTGGCGCAGAACGTGGCCGCCCAAGTGCCCGAAAAGCGCATTGTCTGGTGGGAAGGCTCGTGCATTGTGCATGAACAATACACCGCCCAAGATATCCGCGAGTTTCGCGACTGGAACCCCGGCACCCGCATTATCGCGCATCCCGAATGCCCCCCCGATGTGGTGGCCGAATCCGATTTCTCCGGCTCGACCAAAGGTATTCTGGACTATGTCAGCGCAGAGCGGCCCGAACGCGCGATGCTGGTGACAGAATGCTCCATGGCGTCCAATATTTCTGACGCGCACCCGGATGTCGAATTCATCGGCCCGTGCAACATGTGTCCCTACATGAAGAAAATCACGCTCGAAAAGGTGCTGTGGTCGCTGCACTCCATGACCACCGAGATTACCGTGCCAGAGAACGTGGCCGACAAGGCGCGCTTGGCGGTGCAACGCATGATCGACCTTGGTGCGAAGGGCTAGGCATTTGGAAACCTCGCGGATCGTGATTGTCGGCGCGGGCTTGGGCGGGCTTTATGCAGCACTCGCACTGGCCCCGCGCCCGGTTCTGGTCATCTCTCCCGAAACGCTTGGCGAAGGCGCGTCATCGGCTTGGGCGCAAGGTGGCATTGCCGCCGCGATGGCCGCGCCCGACACGCCGGAAGCTCATGCCGCGGATACGCTGCGCGCGGGTGCGGGCACGGTTGACCCAAATGTGGCGCGCATGGTGACACAAGCCGCGCGCGACCATATCCTTGATCTGGCGCAGCACGGCACGCCCTTTGACCGCACCGATAAAGGCGGGTTCGTCCTGAACCACGAGGCGGCCCATTCCACCGCGCGCGTGGTTCGCGTGCAGGGCGATCAGGCGGGCCGCAAGATCATGGAAACGCTGATTGCCGTGGTGCGGGCAACCCCGTCTGTGCAGGTTCTGGAAGGCGTTATTGCCCAAGGTTTGCTGACCGATGGCAACCGGGTATCTGGTGTCCGTCTGGCGCAACTCAGCGCGGCGGGCGTCAGCGCTGCGGTGGACTTGCGCGCGCCTGCTGTGCTGTTGGCGGGTGGTGGCTCTGGCGGGCTATACGCGCTGACCACCAACCCCGCACGCATTCGCGGCCAAGTGATGGGCATGGCCGCGCGGGCGGGCGCGCGCATGGCCGACATGGAATTCGTGCAGTTCCACCCAACCGCGATGGATGTCGGGCTGGACCCGGCCCCCTTGGCGACCGAAGCCTTGCGCGGGGCGGGGGCGGTGCTGCTCAACGCCGATGGCACCCGCTTCATGCTGGGGGAACACCCTGACGCCGAACTTGCCCCGCGCGACATTGTGGCGCGCGCAGTTTTTGCGCAAAGCCAAGCTGGCGCACGCCCCATGCTGGACACTCGCACGGCCTTGGGCGCGCAGGTGGTCACGGATTTTCCGGTCGTCGCCCAAGCCTGCCGCCGTGCCGGTATTGACCCGGTCACACAGGCCATCCCTGTTGCGGCGGCCGCGCATTACCACATGGGCGGCGTGGCGGTGGACCAGACTGGGCGCAGTTCGATGTCCGGGCTTTGGGTCTGCGGCGAGGCGGCCTCGACAGGGTTGCACGGCGCGAACCGGCTGGCCTCTAACGGAGTGTTGGAGGCGCTGGTCTTCGCCCGCGCCTGCGCCACTGACATTTCCGCGCGCATTACCCCAAGCATAGCCGCGCCGGTCACGATTGCGTTCAACGGCACAGGTGTTGTCCTGGACCTCGACGGTGTTGCCAGTCTGCGCCAGACCATGACCGCGCTGGTCGGTGTGCGCCGCACCGGCGATGGTTTGCGCAAGGCTTTGGCAATAATAGACAATTTGGACACCGCCCAACCCGATTGTCCGGATTTCGCCAATATGTGCGCGACCGCACGGTTGATCGCTGCCAGTGCCCTTGCGCGTTGTGAAAGCCGGGGGGCGCATTGGCGTGACGATTACCCAGCCACCGACCCTGCGCAGGCCACGCGCAGTTTCATTACCCACGCGACAGCCATGGAGCGCGCATGATTCCCCCTTTGCCCGACCTGCTGCTGGAACCCTTGGTGCGCGCCGCGCTGATCGAAGATCTTGGCCCTAATGGTGACGCGACAACCCGTGCCGTGATCGGCCCGCATGTAAGCTATAGCGCGCGACTGAATTCGCGCGAACCCGGCGTTGTCTCTGGTGTGCAAGCGGCGGTGATCGCCTTTCGGTTGGTCGACCCTGCCTTGCGTGTAAACGTGCTCTGCCCGGATGGTGCGCGGATTGCGCGGGGTGACACGATCCTGACAATCGAGGGGGCCGCGGCCTCGATCCTCTCGGCCGAGCGGGTGGCGCTGAATTTCATGGGGCGTCTGACCGGTATTGCCACGTTAACTGCCGCTTTCGTAGCGGAAACCATGGGTCACAAGGCGCGCATAACCTGCACACGCAAGACCACACCCGGCCTGCGGTTGGTCGAAAAACAGGCGGTGCAACATGGTGGTGGCAGCCCACACCGCTATAGCTTGTCAGATGCGATCCTTATCAAGGACAACCATATCGCCGCTGCCGGGGGGGTCGCGCAGGTTCTGCCTGGCGCGCGCGACCGTGCGGGCCACATGATGCGCATAGAGATTGAGGTCGATACACTGGCGCAGCTCGAGCAAGTGCTGGCCACGGGCGGCGCGGATGTGGTGTTGCTGGACAATATGGACAGTGAAACCCTGACAGACGCGGTCCGGATGGTCGATGGGCGGCTTGTGACCGAGGCTTCTGGCAATATGCGGCTGGACCGCATTGCCGACGTTGCGGCGACCGGGGTCGATTTCATCTCGGTCGGTGCGCTTACGCATTCGGCACCGGTTCTGGACCTGGGCCTGGACTTTTAACCTGCACGCAAGCTGCACAAGTTAAATTTTAGACGGGCGATCTTGCCCGAATAGCGGGCAAGCGATACTGGAACGACTATGACAGTGCCCGTCCGCTCTTTCCGTGCTCATTTACGCGCCGTTCTTGCGCTGGGCTTGCCTTTGGCAGGCAGTCATCTTGCGCAGTTTCTTCTGGCTGTCACGGATACGATCATGCTGGGCTGGTATGACGTCGTCGACCTCGCCGCGAGTGTTATCGGTGCCGCCGTCTTTTTTGCAATGTTCACTTTCGGTTTGGGGTTCGCAAATGCCGTGATGCCGCTGGTGGCGACCGCCGCCGCCTCGGACCAAGATGCCGAGGTGCGCCGTGCAACCCGCATGGGGCTTTGGCTGTCGGTGGCGTTCGCGGTGGCGGTCTATCCAATCTTCTGGTTTTCCGGGACAATCCTAAGCGCGCTGGGCCAGCCGCCCGAAGTGGTGCCTCTGGCGCAAGATTACCTGCGGCTGATGGGCGTCGCGCTTTTACCCGCGTTGCTAGTGGCGGTTCTGAAGAACTACCTTGCCGCCTTGGGCCGAACACAGGTTGCGCTATGGCTGACAGTTGCTGCGGTGTTTCTGAACGTGGCGCTGAACTGGGTGTTGATCTTCGGAAATCTTGGCTTTCCCGCGATGGGTGTGCGCGGCGCGGCACATGCGTCTGTTTGGGTGCAGGTAGCGACCGTGGTCGGGCTGGCGCTTTATTGTGCGCGGGCTTCCAGCTTGCGGCGTTACACGCTCTTCCAACGGCTCTGGCGCCCAGACTGGCAGGCTATGGGGCAGGTCTGGCGCTTGGGCTGGCCGATTGGGGTGGCGCTAGTCGCAGAGACGGCCTTGTTTTCCGCCGTGGCTGTGCTGGTTGGTCGCCTGGGCACTTTGGAACTGGCCGCGCACGGTATTGCGATCGAGATATCGGCTGCCATGTTCATGATCCATATGGGATTTTCCAATGCCGGCACAGTCCTGGTCGGACGCGCGCGCGGGCGGGGCGATACAGAGGCGCTGGGGGCTTCCGCAAAGGCGACCATTCTGATTTCGACCTGTCTCGCGCTTGTGACTATGGTGATTTATGTGCTGTATGGGGGATGGGTGGTCGGGTTGTTCCTGTCGCCTGATGAACCTGCACGCAACCAGATCATCGCGCTGGGGGCTGTCCTGATGATGGTTGCGGCGCTGTTCCAGTTGGCCGATGGCGCGCAAGTTGTGGCCATGGGCTTGTTACGCGGGGTGCAGGATACAAAAGTTCCCATGTGGATTGCCGCGTTCAGTTATTGGGGGATTGGGTTCCCGGCGGGATATGTCTTTGGCTTGGTGCTCGGCTGGGGCGCGCCGGGGATCTGGATCGGACTTGTGTTGGGTCTGGCCACGGCAGGCATTTTGCTAATGTGGCGCTTCTGGTCCGGGCGCGCCGTCGCAGTTTAGGCGAGCAGGCGTGGAATTTCGATTTTAGGGCATTTGTTCCAGACCACGCTCAGGCCGTGAGCATCTGCACGCTCTGCTGCCGCTGGGTCATGCACGCCAATTTGCATCCAGATTGCGCGCAGATTGGGCAGGTGAGCGATGGCCTCGTCCACCACGGGGCCAACCTGGTCAGAGCGGCGGAAGATGTCGACCAGCTCCACGTCCGCTGGGCAGTCCGACAGTTTGGCACGGATGGGCTCGCCCTCGAACATTTGCCCTGCAAGACCCGGATTGACCGGGATCACCCGATAGCCATTGGCGACCAGAAAGCGTGCGACATCATGGCTGGGGCGCGCAGGATTCGCGGAAAATCCTACGAGCGCAATGTTGCGGGTAACGGTCAAGATGGTATGAATAGTCGCGTCCGAGGCATTCTGCATGACCGTATGCTGGTGCCTATCTTTCTTATTCGCAATAGAAAAATGCCCGGCGCTGAGGCCGGGCACAGGTGCGGAACGAGGGACAGTAACAGTGCGGCGCGGGTGTTCCAGCCCAGCGCCATAGGTTATATTTGGGTGCGCAAATGCGAGTTTCCAGAATTCCTCGCAAAAAGGTTACAATTGGAATCTGCCCCTCACGGTCTGTGTTTCGTGGTTGTGCACATGGCGCGTCAAGCGGATGGGGTATTACCGAAATCTTAAAAAGATTTCGGTCCGATTTCTTTTGAAGAAATCGGTGCCACGCCAGAGGTAAGCCAGCGCACTGGTGCATTGTTGCAAAATATGATGATCTGCCCCGAGTTTTGGGAGTGTCATGAACTTTGTGTATCTGGTCTGGCCCATGCGGGTTTCAGATACGGTTACGCATTGAAGCGATCCTCGAACATTATGGCGAAATGGTTGCGGGCGGCAAACCATTCCCGGACATTTCG
>NZ_JALZWP010000028.1 GCF_023336755.1 Roseinatronobacter domitianus
CAACGCCCACTTCCGAATAATCCTCAAAAATCCCATGTCTATCACTCCTGACGCCCCCGACTGCTTTGCGCAGGGGCAAGGTTGCACATGGGTCAATTCTCAATGACAATTTCTGCTGTTGCCGGGTCAGTTCTCAGTGACAATCAACAGCACCGCTTCATCTTCTTGTAGATCTGGTGACGAAGATCGTTGAGGTGGAAGGTCCGGTCCATAATGAAGTCATAGCTCGGCGCGTAGCCGAGGCTTTTGGCAAGGCGAGGACAGGCAGGCGGATTCGTGAAGCTTCGGATCGCGCTCTTTCAAGCGCTGTGCGGGCGGGCGCGGTCATTGTGGAGGAAGACTTCGCATTTACTGGCGCTCAGCAAGCTGCCCCGCCTGTGAGGGACCGTGCAAGTGCAGAAGCGCCGGGGACTGCGGGGCATTTGCCTACAATGGAGATCCAGGTCGCCGCAGCGCAAGTGGTCGCTGAATGCGGAGACATGCCGGTTGAGGAATTAATCGTGGCAACTGCGCGACTCTTGGGGTTTGCCAGGGTCGGGGCGGATTTGCGCGGGGTAATCGAGGCGGCGTTAAGGTAGCCGACTGAATGGCTGGAAATCACCCGTGGCCTTCGAACAGAGGGCCGCCTAACATGAGCACCTGACCGGAACAGAACCAGCGCAGGTCCACTTTCGTCAAAGGCAGACGGCGTTCGGCATTGATACTTGCTGGCTCACCGCGGCCTTCCCTTGGCGTTGGAGGTTTTATTGCCGCGCGGGCCGGAATGGAGGACGGTGTTGGCGCGGTTCTCTGCTTGAAGCTTATGCCATCGGTCCAGACGCGCCGCCGACAGGTCTCCGGCCGCGACGGCGGCCTGAACAGCGCAGCCAGGCTCATGCGCATGGGAGCAATCCTTGAAACGGCAGTTCGGGGCCAGTTCGGTAACTTCCGCGAAAAGCATGTCCAGACCAGCCGTGGCGTTGCTGACATGCAGCGTCCGCATTCCCGGCGTGTCGATCACGCAAGCGCCCCCCGCGATGGCATGAAGCGAACGAGAGGTTGTCGTATGGCGCCCCTTGCCGTCGCCTTCCCGGATACTGCCGGTCAACTGGGCTTCTGTCGGTGCCTTTTGGGCCAGTGCGTTCAAAAGCGTTGATTTGCCAACACCGGATGACCCCACGAGGGCCACAGTCTGACCGGGCCCACACCACGGCGACAAACCACCCGCCGCATCGGGGGCCTTCGCATTCAGCGCCACCACGGGCAGGTCGCGCTGCAATGCCTTCGCCTCGTCAGAGTAAGACCGCGCATGCTCCAGTTGGTCGATCTTTGTCAGAACGATCACCGGAGTGATCCCGGCCTCGTTCACCAGCGCCAGATAGCGCTCCAGCCGCGCGATGTTAAAATCATCGTTGCAAGAGGTGACGATGAACATTGTATCGACATTCGCCACGATCAGTTGCCGGGTCCTGGCACCCTCGGTCTGGCGCTGTAGCAGCGTGCGCCGCTCCAGCCTGCGCACCACCGTTTGGCCGCCCGGTTCGACGAGAACCCAATCTCCGACGGCAAACTCTGTCGCGGTTGCATGCGCCTGGGGATAAACCCTGATCTGCCCAGTTCCCGTTTCCGCCATCATCCGGGACCGATGCACGGTCGCGATGCGAACCGGAACAAGCCCAACCTCTGCGGGGTCGAGTTGCGCGGCAAAAAACCGCGACCATCCAAGTCCAGAGAGAGCGGTCATTCTATTTGCGCGCGTTTCATACTGGCTTCATGACGGCGATACTTGGGCGGTGCAACCATTCTTTGACATGCAAGGGTGGGCATCGTTCGGGCCGTGCCCTTGAACCGGTGGCGGGCAGGCGTGGCTTACGCGGTAACGCTGTTGGGCAAACATCTTGACCTGCGAAAAACCTGTCGCTTTTGCGGACAGGCTATTATTCTCTCTTCTTGGAGAGCGTTTTCCAGCCCGTTGCCGCCTGTTTATCGGCTTCCAGTAGAGCCAGAAGAATGACACCGGCTGCGGTGCATTGTGCAAGCTGCCATGGGCCGAGTGCGACTGTTCCGAATAGAGATTGCATGACGGGCAGATAGGTGAAGATCGCTTGCAACAGCACGACCAGCGCGACCGCCACCAGCACCGCTGGCGTTCCTTTGACGCCTTGCCATGTCATCGACCAACCGTGCCGATAGCGCACTGAAAACAGGTAAAACACTTCCATCGCGACAAGTGTATTCACTGCCATGGTGCGGGCTTCGTCCAAACCAGCCCCTTGGGTCTGCGCAAGTGTAAACTGGCCGAAGATACCCATCGCAAACAGGATAGAGACCAGGAACACCCGCCACAGAATGAAGCGTGACAGGATCGGGGCATCCGGGCGGCGCGGCGGCTGGCGCATGATCGCAGCTTCGGGGCGCTCAAAGGCCAATGACATGGCCAAAGCCACGGAACTGATCATGTTCACCCAAAGTATTTGTAGCGGCGAGATGGGCAGCACAAGCCCGAACAGGATGGCGATTATCAGCGAAATGGATTCACCGCCATTGACCGGCAACAGAAAGGTGATGACTTTCTTCAGGTTTGCATAGACCGTGCGCCCTTGTTTGACCGCCTCGGCAATCGAGGCGAAATTATCATCGGCCAGCACGAAATCGGATGCCTCGCGCGCGGCTTCTGAGCCTTTCAGCCCCATGGCGATCCCGGCATCGGCGCGTTTTAGCGCGGGCGCATCATTCACGCCATCGCCTGTCATGGCCACGACCTGCCCCCGCGCTTGCAAGGCTTGCACCAGTCGCAGCTTATGCTCGGGGCTGGTGCGCGCGAAAATATCGGTCCGTCGAATGGCTGCCTCCAAAGACGCGTCATCCATTTGGTCGATCTCGGCCCCGGTCAGGGGGTGTTCAATCTGGTGCAAACCAATTTGCCGACCGATTGCGGCGGCGGTTCCTGCATGGTCGCCCGTAATCATCTTTACGGAAATCCCGGCAGCGTGACATTCAGCCACGGCGGCGATAGCTTCTTCTCGCGGCGGGTCGATCAGGCCGACAAGGCCCAGCAGGGTTAGGCCATCATCAAGTGTGTCATGATCCAGCGCGCCACCCGGATGCGGCATCTGTGCCAGGGCCAGAACGCGTTGGCCTTGCCGGGCGATATCCGCGCTCATTTCGTCCCAATAGGCGCGGTCCAGAGGTTCTGCCCCGTTGGCCACCATTTGCGTTTTGCAATGTGCCAGAACCTGCTCTGGCGCGCCTTTTAGCAGAACGAACCCGTCATGCAGCACGGCCATATAGCGGTAGCGTGCGTCAAATGGGATGGTGGCTTCTGCGCGCGGGCGGTCCGTGATGGTCTCTCCCAGCTTGCCCGCAAAGGCCAGAAGCGCGCCTTCCATCGGGTCGCCTTCGACCCGCCAACCCTGTGCTTCCTGGACCAAGGCCGCAGAGTTGCACAATGCCGCAACGCGTGCCATGGCTTGAAGCGTGGGTTTGTCGCCGCCCTCCAGCGCCCCTTCTGGCGTGTATCCTTCACCCGAAACGCGCGCTGTGCCAGAGGCCATAACGGCGTTTGCAAGCATCATTTCGTTCCGGGTCAGCGTGCCTGTCTTGTCCGAACAAATGGTCGAGACGGCGCCAAGGGTTTCGATAATGGGCAAGCGCCGGATGATCGCATTGCGCCGCGCCATGGATTGCACGCCAATGGCCAATGTCACTGTCAGAACAGCGGGCAAGCCTTCTGGAATGGCTGCGACGAACAGGCCCACCACAACCATGAAAGCCTCGGAAAAGGGCGTATCGCGCAGGGCAATCGTAAAGCCCAGAATTCCAGCCGCAACCGCCATGACGAAGCCAGTCAGATAGCGCGCAAACACCTCCATCTGGTGGATCAGTGGAGTTTTGATGGTCTGAACTTCGGCCATCATGGTGCTGATGCGCCCGATTTCGGTAGCTTGCCCGGTCGCCGTCACAACGCCAAGCCCCGTGCCTTCCGTCACCATGGTGCCGCTGAATGCCATCGAGCGCCTGTCGCCCAGTGATGCCGCAGCCTCTACCGATTGCGTGTCCTTGCGCACAGGGACAGATTCGCCCGTCAGCATGGCTTCTTCAACGCGTAACCCTGCGACCTCTATCAAGCGCAGGTCGGCGGGAACCTTGTCACCCGCGTCCAGCAGAACAATGTCTCCGGGAACAAGATCATCGCCCGCCACCGCGATGCGTTCGCCGCCGCGCATGACATTGGCGCGCGGGGCCAGCATGTTGCGCAGCGCATCCAGTGCCGCTTCGGCACGCCCTTCCTGGACGAAGCCGATGATCGCATTGATCGCGACCACGGCCAGGATCACACCCGTATCAATCCAATGGCCCAAAAGCGCGGTAATCACGGCAGCCGCAATCAGAACCAGGATCAGCAGGTTGTTGAACTGGCGCGCAAAGCGCATCAACGCACTCGCGCGCGGGGCTTCGGGCAGGCGGTTCGGGCCGTGTTTGTCCAGACGCTTTGCGGCTTCTTCCGAGTCCAGCCCGCTTGAGGTGGACCCGAGATCCGCTAGCACATCATCTGCCGCATTCGCCCACGGGGATTTTGTCGTATTCATGTCGCCCTGCGATAAACTCACGGTGCGGTATAACCGCCATCAACCAGATGATAACTTCCGGTGATGAAGCTCGCGCGCGCCGAGAGTAGAAAACATGTCAGCGCGGAGACTTCCTCTGGCGTGCCAATCCGCCCCATCGGGTGCAGACCTGCCAGCCCGTCCAGCATCTCTGGACTTAGATTATCGGTCAAGAGTGGTGTCTGAATGAAGCCGGGACCAACAGCATTGATGCGAATGCCCTTTTGCGCGTATTCCATGGCCGCAGTCTTGGTGAGCCCCAGAAGCGCATGTTTGCTGGCAACATAAGCCGCGGAATTGGCAAAACCGACACTGCCCAGAATAGAAGCCATGTTGACGATGGCTCCACCACCGGCGCGCTCCATGGCCGGAATCTGATAGCGCATTCCGTAAAAGGCGCCATTCAGGTTGACCTTGATGACCTGTTCCCAAGCGTCCAGCGGATATTCCCCCACCGGCGCTTGCGCGCCACCGATCCCGGCATTGTTTACCGACAGATGCAAGGCACCGGTCTTGTCCTCGGCAAAGGCAACAAGCGCTTGCATGGCTTCCGCATCTGCCACATCTGCCGCAAAGGGCAGGGCTTTTCCACCGCGATCCAGAATAGTGGCACTGACCTGTTTGCACCCTTGTTCGCTCTGGTCCGAGACGATCACCGTCGCGCCATGCGCGGCCAACTCCAAGGCAATCGCCGTGCCAATGCCAGAGCCTGCACCCGTTACCAGTGCCGTCTGTCCTGTGAAATCATACATCGCAGTCTGCTCCTTTCACCCAAAGTCAAAATCGACAACTTTCGGCTACCGATATCAACATCCTCCATGGACGTATTTGCGCTGGCGCAATCCCAGAGGATTTTTTTATATTGCGTTGGTCTGTGGGCGATACTGGGACGGTCATTTGATCCTGGCGGCGCTCTTTGGTTCGTTTGAAAGGCCCATGCTTGCGCATTCCATGTGCATGATTGCAGAAGGGTGACTTGAGGCGAAGCTGCCCTTGCCCTTTCCAAGCTAGGCAACGTGGACGATTTCGGCGGTGCAACCGGGGTTCTGCGCTTTCAGGGTCTTCTGTCGAGGGCACAGGGTCGAATAGTCCGGAACGGCCCAGCCCAGCCCAGCCCTGCCAACAGACGTAGGCCGGCAACCATCCCGGAATGCGCCATCGGCCAGACAGTGCGGGAAAGTTCGTTCGGTTAGTCGCAGCTTTCAGACCTTAAATTCAGCAGCTCACACAGCACTGCCCCATACCAAGACGGAGCAGTGCCAATTTTGTCAATCGTTACCCGTCCCGCCGCACACCGGTCCCACGCACAACAGGTATCCATGTTTCGCGTTGCAATGCGTAATAGCTATCTACCTGCTCTGGTGTTTTGGCGGGTGGCACAATCGAGGCAAGGCTCTCGAGTTGCGAGCGCATCGCGTCCGACTGAACAATCTCGTTGATCCTGTCGTTCAGGGTCATCACAATATCGTCGGGTGTGCCAGCAGGTGCGGAAATCGTGTTCCATGTCTGGCTGACAAAGCCGGGCAATCCGGCTTCCGCCATGGTCGGCACATCCGCCAAGGCCGGCAGGCGCACAGGTGCCGACACGCCCATCGGACGCACGGCGTCACCCTGAACCTGGCCAATTGCTGTCAAGGATGGGTCGAACACGAAGTTTAGCCGCCCGGCAACCAGATCGACCATGGCTTCTGGACTTCGCGGATAGGGGATATGGACAACCCCTTCAGCCCCAATTCGCTGTAGGAACAGGGCTCCGCTGATATGTGTGGTGGTGCCAGCCGGTCCGGAGCCAAACTGGAATCCCGACGGATTGGCCAGAATCCGCGCGGTAAGGGCCGCCAGATCGGCATCGGGACTGTCCTTGGGCACGCACATGACCATCGGCACTTTGTTTATCATGGCAACGCCGCGCAGAGTGGTTTCGATATCGACCGGCAGTGGGTCGAACAAGGCAATGTTATGCACCAATTGTGAGGACGTGCCGACCAACAGCGTGTAGCCGTCCGGGGCCGCCGTGCTGACATCTTCCGTGGCCCGCATGCCAGAAGCCGTGCCGTTATTCTCCACAACGATACTTTGGCCCAGAACAGGCTCGAGCGCTTCGACCAGAATGCGCGCGACGACATCGGCATTGCCGCCCCCACCTTGGGCGACAACCAGCCGAATTGGCCCTGCGGAAGGCCATGTACTGGCACAGGCCGCCCGCGGCAAAAGTGATATAAAAGGCGCAGCCAATGCCGAGCCCAGAAGTGCGCGTCGATGGATCATCGATACCCCCTGAATTCTTGGTGATGACAGAATTTTGGCTGACCAATGGGTTGGCGGCTGACACTTAAGAGAGTATACATGACTAAAAAAGTCAACATAACGATGCGTGATCGCGAATGATATTGGGACGGCAATCATTGCAAAGACTTGCGCTAGGGTTACCGGGCTTTGCCTTGTGCCTGATGGGTGCAGGGATCGGCCTGATCGCACGCGGACAACCCGCATGGTTTGGCACCGATGTCGGGCCGGGGCTGATGGCACAGCTTTTGGGCAATGGCGTGATGGCCCTGGGCGCGCTGTGGGCTGTTTGGTGCATGGCGCGCCCAAGGACACAGCAGAGCGTTGGCTGTGGCGATTTGGCAGCCACGACACAACACCATGCCAGCGGACCTGCCCTGTTAGGCGCGGTTTTTCTGTTCGCTTTGGTGTTGCCGGTGCTTGGGCTGGTGCTATCCGCCGGGCTGGCCTCCGCACTTGCAGCGATTGGCGCGGGCGAGCGTCATCCACTGGCCTTATTGGTCACAGTTCTGGGCCTGACCGGGCTGACAGCTATAATTGGGATGCTTTTCCTGCCTCCGACAGCGCCGCTTTGGCCCATATTCTAAGGACATGAGATGGATATCAGCGCTTGGGCGCAGGGCTTTGCTCTCGCTCTGACAGGGCAGAATCTGCTGTTATGTTTCAGCGGCGCCGTGCTTGGCACGCTGGTGGGTGTTTTGCCCGGCATCGGACCAGCCGCCACCCTCGCGCTATTGCTGCCGCTGACTTTCGCACTAGAGCCGACGGGTGCAATCATTATGTTGGCGGCGATTTATTTTGGTGCTCAATATGGTGGCTCGACCACGTCTATCCTGCTGAATGTTCCGGGCGAATGCTCTGGCGTTGTCACTGCACTTGACGGGCATAAAATGGCGCTGGCCGGACGCGCCGGGCCTGCGATCGCTATCGCCGCTCTGGCGTCATTATTCGCGGGGCTGGTAACTGCGGTGGTGATCGCCACCGTGGCCGCACCACTTTCCGCCATGACAACGGCCATTGCGCCAGCCGGGCTTGTGGGACTGATCGGTCTGGGCCTGTTCGCTGCGGCGATCATCTCTCCCGGTCCGGTCCTGCCTGCGCTGGCGCTGATCCTGATCGGGGCGGCGTTTGGACTGGTGGGCACAGATCTGGCGGGTGGTATGCCGCGCTTCACCTTCGGCATTCCAGAATTGCGCGACGGTATCGGGTTTGTGCCTCTCGTCATGGGCCTGTTTGGCTTGGCCGAACTTATCCGCGCACTCGAAGCGGGCAACAGGCCGCAACGCATCCGGCTGGTGCGCTGGCCATGGCCCACCCGCGCGGATATCAAAAACGCTTGGGCGCCGACCCTGCGCGGGACGGCCATCGGGTCTGCATTGGGGGTTCTTCCGGGTGCCAGCACGCTTCTGGCCGCACTTGCTGCGCGCGGCGTGGAAAACGCCTTCCCAACGTCAGACCAGCGCCTTGGCAACGGGGCTGTCGCAGGGGTGGCTGCACCAGAGGCCGCGAATAACGCCGCCGCGCAATCAGCCCTTGTTCCGCTTCTGACCTTGGGCTTGCCGGGAAGCCCGGTTATGGCTGTTCTGGCAGGTGCGCTGATGATCCATGCGATCATGCCCGGCCCGGCCTTTATTGCGCAAAACCCTGATCTTTTCGCTGCGTTGATGGGCAGCCTGATCCTGGGCAATATTATTTTGGTTGTCCTGAACCTACCGCTTGCCGGGGTTTGGGCCTCGCTTCTACGGGTGCCGTTCCGGCGGCTTGTGCCACTCATCATCGTCATCAGCCTGATCGGCGTTCATTCGGTGAATAATTCACTCTTCGACGTTTGGTTGATGCTGGGGTTCGGTGTGTTTGGCTGGGGTCTTTTACGGCTTGGGCTGGAGCCGACTCCGCTGGTGCTGGGCTTCATCCTTGGACCGGCGTTCGAGGAATATTTACGCCGCACTCTGCTTTTTTCGCGTGGCGATGCAACTGTTTTACTGACTGATCCGATAAGCGGCACCTGCTTTGCCATCATAGTAGCGCTGGGCAGTTGGGTAATCTTGAAACGAATGATGCAAGCCTTGAAAACCGCATGACCGGATTAAGACTTGGAACCTGCATCAACTGCGGTCAATTCCTCGCAGGGACAGGCCGCGCCGGAGCGCCGCACCTACCGGCAACGCTGTGATCCCGGATATCCGTCCCAAACCACCATGGGCGCGCCTGATACCGTCGCTGACCCCGGTTAAGCTGAAGCGCTGCGTCAAGGGGGTTTGCCATTTGGTCATATTGCGCCTTTTCTTGTGACGTTGGTGTCATTCGTCCGCAAAGCGTGGGGCCTCCGGTCAGGTTGGCGGATGGTATCATTGTCGGTTGCCCGTGTTCGTCTTGGCAGGGTCAGCGCGAACATCTGCGGGGTGAAGGCGAAGGCGAGCGTGACCGACAGCGCGACACCGCCCGCGACCGACATGGCGAAGGGCGGCCAGAAGCCCCCACCGCCCAGGATCAGGGGCAGGAAACCGCCAAAGGTGGTGATCGTGGTCGAGGTGATATGTCGGGCGGAGCCGGTCACCACATCGACCATCGCCGCGCGGTCGCCTGCACTGGCGCGCGGGTCTTCCTGTAGCCCCGACAGCACGATCAGCGCGGCATTGATCGACACCCCGATAGACCCGATCACCCCGATGATCGCGTTGATTCCGAACGGATAGTCGAACACCGCCAAGGCCAGCATCGATAGTCCCGCCGACAGGCCTGCCACCGTGAAGGCGATCAGGGTCAGCCGGAAGGAGTTTAAGGTCACCACCACGACCGCAATCGACAAGGTAATTATCAGGCCCAAGGGGGCGATCAGCGCATCAACCGTGCTGTTGCGTGCGTCAGAGTCACCGCCTGTTTCCAGCCGGATGCCTTCTGGCGGGGCGTAGCCTTCTGCCGCCAGCAGTGCCATCGCCTCGGCCAGTGCCACGGCGGGCAGGATGCCGGGCATCAGAAAGGCTTGAACTGTATTCACGCGCTCCCCATTGCGGCGGGTGATCGTGCTTTCCGACGGCTCCAGCCGCAGCGCACCGAGCGTGGACAGCGGCACGGCCGGGAACTGGCCCGCCGCGGCAACCGCTGCGGCCCCCGGTGGAAGGATTGGCATGTCGCCAATGGCTACCGGATCACCGCGCAGGCCCGCGCCAAGGCGCACCCGTACGGGCAATTCCTCGGTCCCTTCCAGCAGTGACCCGCCGGTCACGCCTTCCAGCCCCGCTTCCATCTGCCGCGCGACCTGACCCAGATCAAGACCCAAGAGACGTGCGCGGGCCTCGTCGATCTCCAGCGTCAGCTTGGGCGAACCGCCCGCAATCCCGGTGCGCACCATGGCCACCGTCGGCACCTCTGCCAGTCGTGCGCGCAGGTAGTCACCCGCAAGGCGCAGCGCGTCGATGTCTTGTCCGACAAGGCGCAGTTCGACAGGCGCATTGACGGGCGGACCCTGGGTCAGGCCGCGGATGACAAAGCGCGCTTGCAGGAACGCGGGCGGCAGATTGGCCTGAAGGTCGTTCAGCAGCCGTGCGGTCGCGGCAGCAGATGCGGTGCGGATCAACGCCTGCGCGAAGGCGGGTGCCTGATCGCGGTCGCCCACCATGTTGTAGTAGAAGGCAGGCGCGGAGCGGCCCACGACCCATGCCACGTCCAATATCTCGTCTTCGGCAGTAAGCCTCGTGTCGATCTCGCGCATGACTCGCATCGTCTCGGCAATTCCAGTGCCGGGGGGCAGGTCCACCTCGATATGGAACTGGTCGCGGTCCACACCGGGAAAGAATTGCGGCGTCAATGTCGGCAGCGACAGGAAGCCGATCACCGGCAGGACCAGCGACAGCGCCACGGTGCGCAAGGGGTTGGTCATTGACAGGGCAAGCGCCGCACGAAAGCCGCGCATGAGCAGGCTCTCGCGCGAGGGCTGGCCGTCGCCCCTGCGCAACCAGCGCCCGGCGATGGCAGGGGTGATCGTCACGGCCACGACAAAGGACCAGGCCAGCATCACGATCACGGAAATGGCGATGGAGCCGACGAAATCCCCAGCCGGGCCGGGCAGCAGCAGAAGCGGCATGAAGGACAGGATCGTGGTGACGGTCGAGGCAGCCAGCGGCATGGTCAGTCGCCGCGCCGCGCCGGCAACCGCCTTGAGCCGCGTCATACCCGCGCGAAGGCGCTTGCCCACCTCGTCCGTCATGACAATGGCCGCGTCGACCAATAGGCCAAGCGCCACGATCAGACCCGTCACGCTCATCTGGTGGATCGGCACTGCCAGCGCGTTCAGCGTGGCGACAGAGGCCAGCGATACAACCGGCAGAACCATCGCTACAATCAGCGCCGACCGCCAGCCAAGCGTCATGAACAGGACCACCACGACCAGACCAACGCCGACAGCCATGTTCAACCCGACCTCGGTCAGCCGTTCCAGCGTATAGCGGCTCTGATCGAAGACGACCTCGATCGACAGGCCCCAGGGCAACGCCCCCGCCTAGGCATCGACAGCGGCGCGAATGCCGCCCGTCCAGCGGTCCACCTGCAACCCTTCGCTGAGTTTGGCTGAAATCAGGACCGCAGGTCGCCCTTGGAACAGTGCGGCTTCGGCCAAGGGCAAGCGCGGACCGCGGGTGATCTGCGCCACATCGCCCAGAAGCGTCACGCGCCCCGATGCATCCTCGCGCAGGATCACCGCCCGCAGCCGGTCGAGCGAGGTGATCTCGCCCGTGATGCCCAGCACCAGATCGGTCTCATTGCCGCGCAACCGGCCCGCCTGCACTTTGGCGTCGGCGGCGCGGATTGCAGCGGATACCGCGTCGGCGGTCAGCCCAAGCGCAGCGGTGCGGTCGGGGTCTAGCGTGACCAGAACTTCCTCCTCGGGTGCCCCGTGCAGGTCAACCAGACTGGTCCCCGGCACACGGCGCAGCCGGTCGGCCAGCGCTTCGGCCTCGCGCGCGGCGCGGGTCAGGCTGAACCCCTCGGGCAGGGTCAGGGCAAAGATTGCCGCATAGCCGCCCGCGCCGTCGCTGTCGAAATCGGGTTCCAGAATGCCCACTGGGAATTCCCGCTGCGCGTCCCTGACCGCATCGCGGACCTGCGCCCAAAGCTGCTCGATGGTCTCGGGCGGGACGGTTTCGATCAGTTCGACCGAAATGACCAAAATGCCGGTTGCAGAGGTCGAAGACACCTCGGCAATCTCGGGGATCGTGCGAAGCTCCGTCTCGATCTTTGTGGTGACGAGAGCTTCAACACGTGCAGGGTCAGCGCCGGGAAACACCGTGGTGATCGTGGCGAAGATATTGGTGATGGTCGGGTCTTCCTGCCGCCCGATGGAGACGAGCGCGGGCATACCAGCCGACACGATCACCAGAAGCGCCAGCATTATTAGGCGCGGTTGGCGAAAAAACAGCGTGTCCATTGCGGTTACTCCACTTGCACCAGAACGGCTTGGCCCGGGGCGACGCGGTCTGGGGCTTTTGCCACGATCTGCGCGCCGGGGGGCAGGGCGCCGCGCAAGAATACGCGTGCGCCATCGCTGTGCAGCACCTCGACCGCTGCGGGCAGGGTGCGGTCGCCCTTGGCTTCGACCGCTATCACTGACCAGGACCCCCGCACGCCTTCGCGCAAGGCGGATAGCGGGGCCCAGAATCCCGGTTCATCGACCACCTGCGTCAATAGCAGCGCGACCGTATCGCCTAGCACAGGTTCAGCCCCCTCGGGCAGGTTCACAACAACCGACCTGCTGCGGGTGGTGCGGTCAAGATCGGGTCGGATCTGGCGGATTGTGGCCTCCATCAAAGCGCCGTCCAGGGCGACGGTGACAATGTCCCCCACCGCAAGCCCGGCGGCCAGTTCCGGCGGCAGACCGACCCGCGCGCGGGCTGGCGCTGCATCAAAAAGAACCAGAACGGTTTGGCCCGCCGCCGCTGTCTGTCCGGGGTCGGCCCTGCGCGCCCCGATGTGGGCGGGGTAGGGCGCAATCAGCACGGATTTTTCCAGCCGCACATCGACGCCCGCGATACGTGCGCGGATAGCTGCCATCCCGGCCTCGGCGCGCGCCAGCGTCAGCCGCGCCTCGTCCTGCACCGCGACCGAGCTAAAGCCGCGTTCCGTCAGCGCGTCGCTGCGCGCCAATGTCAGCCGGGCCAGTTCGGCATCGGCGGCAAGCGCTGCCAACTCCGCCCTCAGCGCTGCACGTTCCGGGATCAGGTCGCTGATGTCCTGTCGCGCCAGCACCGTGCCGCTCGCCACGACATCGCCTTCCTCGACCAGCACTTCGGTTATACGCCCACCCAGTTCGAACCCCAGATCTGTCCGCGCTGCCGCTTCGATCTGGCCTATGAACCTACGGGTCACGGTATAGCCTGGGGCCAGTTCAACGGAGATGACACCGACCGAGGTCTTTGGAGCCGCGACACCGGGTGCGGGATCGCCGGTGGCTGCGATCAGGGAAAATCCACCAATGACAGCTACCGCAGCAGCCCCGCAGACCATGAGCGTGACCGCCATGGTCAAAACCCGACCAAGCGCCGTTCGAAAATCTGATGCCATAGGTTCAGTCATGTATGGACTGCTCCGGTAAAGTTAGTTGCACTTACATATGTTAGAATCACTCACTTTGGCAAGATGATTCAGACATCACGCCCGCGTTGCAGCCAGATCGCGTGACCCTGTGACCAGTTA
Source organism: Roseinatronobacter domitianus (assembly GCF_023336755.1). GTDB lineage: Bacteria > Pseudomonadota > Alphaproteobacteria > Rhodobacterales > Rhodobacteraceae > Roseinatronobacter > Roseinatronobacter domitianus. The sequence goes on from NZ_JALZWP010000028.1 coordinate 13,560, forward strand.
GGGTTCTGCGGAGTCCCCCGCCGTGCGGTGCAGGCGGGCGGATGTGCGGCGCAACCAATGGGCGCCTGCACTTGCAAAGATATGTGAGCGGTGCTAACTTTGGCTTCAAAGTGAACGCTCCTCACTTTGAGGAAAGGCCCAACCAGAATGTCGAATGACACGTCACGAACTGATGGCTCCGCGACCGTGACGCCCAAGTCCGCCTATCACCACGGCGACCTGCGCGCTCAACTGATCGCTGCTGTCCGGGATCTGATCGAGACGCGTGGCCCGGACGGCTTTTCAGTGGCTGAGGCCGCACGCCGCGCCGGTGTCAGTTCTGCCGCGCCCTACAAGCATTTCAAGGACCGCCCAGAGATTTTGCGCGGGGTCGTCAGTGAAGCGATGGACCGGTTGCGCGCCGCGATGGAAGCGGGAGCCGCTGCCCACCCTGTCGGATCGCTGGAAGCGGTGGCCGCCATCGGCTTGGCCTATGTCGATTTTGCCCGGTCCGAGCCAGGGGTGTTCCGACTGGTCTTTGGCCTGACGGAAGGACACGAGAACGCCCCGGAGCTGCAACAAAAAGGCGAAGGCTGTTTTGGCGTGGTGGTGCAAGGCGCTGCTGCCTGCCTGAACCTGTCACCAAGCGATCCAGAGGTTCAGCGCCGCGCCTATATGCTATGGTCCTTCGTGCATGGTCATTCATTTCTGCATATCGACATGAAAACCAAGGTCACCACCGCCCGCATCGATGATTGGGACTACCTTATGACCATCAGTCGCGCGATCCTTGCATCGTGAGCGCAGTCATGACGAAGGTGCAATGCTGGTGCTCCCGCTTCAGCTTGAGACGGGACGCCGTTACCGCACTGGCAGTGGTCGTCAGTGTGCTGGCAGCCGCGATGCGGGTTCGGGCTGGCTTGCTGATCGCGTTCGGGTTGGGTGGTTTCGGCTTTTCCATCTTCCTTACCGCAAAATTGGCTTCGGCATGATGCTACCGCAGATCGTGCATGCCCGTTCCCGCTGGCCGTTTTCGCTTTGGGTGTTCGGCGGTATGTGCTGTGCGATGATCTTTGCCTTTCTCGTAACGACTGCCCTCTGGGCATCGGACATCAGAGAGCTTGATGGTGTTTCTGTCTGGGCAAAGCCGCTGAAATTCGAACTGGCCCTCGCGATTCATGCGGGAACGCTTGCCTTTGCGGTGTCCCGCCTTCGTCCTTCGCTGCAAGCGGGTCGCTTCATGCAGGGCATTGCCTTCGCTTTCTTGGTAGCTTGCGTGATCGAGATGGGCTGGATCATTTTTCAAGCATCGCAAGGCCAGCATTCGCATTTCAACGACAGCACAGCGTTGCACCGCGCAATGTTCTCGGTGATGGCCATTGCTGCGGTCATCATAACAGGGGCGGCGGCTGCGGTCGCATTTCAGGTGTCGCGTGATCTCGACTTCGCCGCGGGTTCTACAGTGAAAACCGGCATCGTGCTGGGCTTGCTTGGCGGAACGGTCCTGACCATCGTGACCGCGTTCATAATCGGCGGCAGGGGAAGCCCCTATGTGGGAGAGCTACCGCCACACGCGGCCCGGATGATGTTCACCGGTTGGTCACTCACGGGCGGGGATTTGCGGGTCGCGCATTTCCTGGCCACTCACATGATGCAAGCCGTTCCGATTGCAGCCGCCCTAGCGGTCCGGGCGCGGATCGGGTTCTTTGCTCGGTCCTTCGTATTGGGGTTTGCCGCTCTTTGGGCGGTTTGGGTTTTGGTAGAGTTTAGCTTGGCACTTTCCGGACAGCCTGCAATTTTCATCACTCTGGGTTTCTGAAGCCAAGTCGATGACATATGGTGCGGGTGGCCTAGCGACGTGGCACCATTTTTCGGCAGCGGTAGCGCAAACTCACTGTCGGCGTTCCATTCCCTGCGACGGGGCGCCGCGGTTCAACCTGCCCGGCCCGAAGACGAAACCCCTCCGCGGCATTGGTGCATTTGGCTGAGGCCGATCAAACCTCGGAAGCGGCCTAAGCGGAAGAAACCCGATGGGCTGGCCGCGCCGGATGGGCCATCGGCTGTTCTACGATGGCATGAAACAGTTCCCGATGGAGGCGCGAAACGACAAAGATGCTGCGTGAACTTTATAGATACACCCCGCTGACAAGAGGAGAGTGCCACTCGGCGGTTGCCCGTTTGGGCATTCACTCACCCTGACAGGAATGGACGCTGTCCATGTCATTATCGCAATCGGCAACCGTTTCTAACCATGTCAGCAAACGGCCAACATTTGCGTATCGAATGAATTCGGTTTCTTCAGGCCCGGATGGACCAGCTTTGATCCCGCCTTTCACAATGCCCGCAAGCAGGTAGCGGCCTTCAATTTCGGGGTCGATGACAAATAAGGGGCCACCTGAATCGCCAGAGCCGGTGCGTTGCGTGGACACCGAGACCCCAACGCAAAAATCATGCGCGGGGTCAAAATCTGCCCGTTCCGTGTCGCAATGCGCGGCATCCGCAACCACACAGTCGTAATATTCCAGCAAGGCCCTATCGAAGCCCTGCCCAACTCCAACTGTCGTGATTGGCGTGCCGATCGCAAGGTCTTGTTGGTAGATCGGTGCGATCTTGGCACCATGGTCTGTGAATCGCCCCGAGTTTGTCGGAGACCATCAACTTAAGTAAGGATGGTTGTGGTGACAAAAAGCAAAATGGCAAATCGCTACTCACCCGAGGTCCGCGCACGGGCGGTCCGGATGGTGTTCGAGCATCAAGGCTCATACGAAACGCAGGCGGGCGCGATTGCGGCCATTGCACCTAAGAT
>NZ_JALZWP010000029.1 GCF_023336755.1 Roseinatronobacter domitianus
CATGCGTCATGATCCCGCTGGAGCCGCCATCGTCATCATGTTGCGCAGCCTGAAGATGCCGGGCATGGCGCAGGCTGTGCAGGACCTGCATGAGCAAGGATCGCCTGCATTCGAGACCGCCATGCCAATGCTGTCACAGCTGCTAAAAGCTGAAATGGCCGAGCGAGAGGTGCGATCGACCGCCTACCACATGAAGGCGGCCCGCTTTCCGGCCTATAAGGACCTCTCCGGCTTCGATTTTGCCGCCAGCGAAATCCGTGAATCCTTGGTCCGCCAGCTCCATCGCTGTGAGTTTCTGGATGGGGCTGAGAATGTGGTGCTGATCGGGGGGCCAGGAACAGGGAAATCCCATGTCGCAACGGCCCTCGGCATTCAGGCCATAGAGCACCACCGTAAGCGCGTGCGCTGCTTCTCGACAGTCGAGCTGGTCAACGCCTTGGAACAGGAAAAGGCCCAGGGCAAGACCGGGAAGATCGCCGAGGCGCTGGTCAAAACCGGCCTCGTGATCCTGGACGAGCTGGGATACTTGCCATTCAGTGCCTCCGGCGGCGCCTCGCTCTTCCACCTGCTCAGCAAGTTATACGAACGCACCAGCGTCATCATCACCACGAACCTAAGCTTCAGCGAATGGGCAACCGTCTTCGGCGACGCCAAAATGACCACCGCGCTGCTCGATCGCCTCACCCACCGCTGCCACATTCTGGAGACCGGCAACGACAGTTACCGCTTCAAGGCCAGCTCCGAAACAGCGAAAAAGAAACGGAAGGAAACACCACAATTGACCCCAACATGACACGCAGAACATAACAACTGGGTGGGTCAGTTCTCGGTGACAATGCCGGGTCAGTTCTCAGTGACAATCAACAACATCCGCTCAAGGTCTGGGGAATACAGCCGATCTTAGGTGCAATGGCCGCAATCGCGCCCGCCTGCGTTTCGTATGAGCCTTGATGCTCGAACACCATCCGGACCGCCCGTGCGCGGACCTCGGGTGAGTAGCGATTTGCCATTTTGCTTTTTGTCATCACAACCATCCTTACTTAAGTTGATGGTCTCCGACAAACTCGGGGCGATTCACAGCTTCAAAAGCTATGCAACAAGACGCAAGGTGGCGCAGGGCTGTCAGCCTCCGGGTGGGACAAACCCTGATCATTGTCATTCGAAAATTCGCAAAGCGAATTATCGACTTTCTGACACTCTGTTGAGCAAGGTTGACATCCAGATCGCTAAACCTGCGGCACAGGTGGATGCGACGGCCAATCCCTGCCATGCAAGCAGAAAGCCGTGCTCTTGAACGACCCAACCAAACGCCATGGGCCCAACAACACCACCGGTAAACACACCTGCATGCGTCATTCCGGTCGAGGCCCCGACAGAGCCTATGCTCGCGCGTCCGATGGCCAGCAAGACCAACCCGGACCAGCCCCAACCAAAGCCGAAAGCCAGAAGGGCCGAAAAGGTCAGAAGCGGAAGTGTCTGCCAATAGGCCAAGCCCAGATATGATCCTGTCCCGACCATCAACAATGCCGCAACCACCCACATAAGCGGTAGGTTCCAACGGTCGACCAACCCTCCCAAACCGACACGCACTGCGACACAAAACAAGCTGCCCGCTGCAATTACCAAACCCGCATCAGATGCCGAGTGGTCTTGTTCCGTGATTGCAAGCGCAAGGAATGCGGCCATCGCGTTCGATACGGCGGCTGCAAGGCCCATCATGAGGGCCAGGATCAGCAGAATTCGGCCGGGAAGTCGCTGCCGACCGACATTGCCCGTTTTGGTCCGCGGTTCGCGACCTTTGGGCGTCATCAGCAAGACTGCAAGCGCGGTGACAACCGACAGCATGAACGCCCAGCGCCACCCCACGCTAAGCCCGATAACCGGAACGGCTATTCCACCCAACATGGTGGAGAGGGGGATTGCCGCTTGCTTCAGGCCATAGGCCAGACCTTGCCGTTTGGTCGGTATGAAGCGCGACACGATGACATTCGTTGCTGGCTGGATGGATCCATTCATCAGCCCACCCAGCACAATCAGCGCAACGACCATTTCAAAGCTGTCAGCGATGAGTGCCATGAGGATTCCACACAGCGCAACCACGGCCAGAGACAGATTGGTCACACGCCACACGCCAGCCGTATCCGCGAAAGGTGCCAGGAAAAGTGCCCCCACGGCAGCCGCACCATAGAAGGCTGCGACTGCGATACCCAACATGAAGGGCGTCAGACCCAAATCATCCGTCATCAGCGGTGCAAATGCACCCAGTAGAAATACCGGCATGACGGATGCGATCTGCGCAATGAGGCAGACGGTCATTACGCGTGGTGCAGAGGCAGAGTCAGGCAAGGGGTGGCCGCTACTGCGCTGCGTGTCGTCAGCGCTCTCCACACTATCCGGCAAGGGCACCGCGCCTATGCTTCATCTCGATTGCTACGACACAAGCGCCGAACAAGGCCAGTCCGACGAGGTCTGTCTGCCAGGTTGCATAAATCAGCGTTATCGAACTTGCCAGGAAGACCAGCCTTGTGATGACACCCAGAGTGTAGCGCAACCACCCGATCACCGCGATCGAGAGCGCCGTAATCCCTATCACGGCTGTGAATATCGTGCGCACCACCTCTAGCGGCGGGCCATATGTCAACAGCCCCGGACCATATACGAACATATAGGGGATCAAGAACGCAGATATTCCAAGTTTAAACGCCACAAGCGACGTGGTCCAGGCATTGGACCCAGCTATTGCCGCCGCCGCATAGGACGCCACTGCGACCGGCGGTGTGATAGAAGATTTGGCGGCGCAGTAGATGATGAACAGATGCGCGGCAACAACCGACACCCCCATTTCCGTCAAACCCGGTGCCAGCAGCACCGCAAGGACGATATAGGCACTGGCGGTCGGCATGCCCATTCCCATGATCACGGCGACCACCATGGTCAAGAACAGCGCCAGGAACACCCGCCCCCCCGACACTGAAAGAATGATCTCAGCCATCCGCACACCGAGACCCGTCATGATGATGATGCCCGCGATAATGCCACCTATCGCGCAAGCCGTGGTAATCGGTGCAATTATCCGCGGCGCGTGATCCATTGCGTCGATCACCACATGAACAAACCGCCCGCGCACCTCCGGGTCCAGAACCACGATCAGCCCAAGAAGTGAGATCACCGCCCAAAACCCTGCCATGGTAGGGGTGTATCCCTGCCACAGCAGAGCGATCATCACGACAATGGACAAGATCAGATAGCCGCGCTGACGCAAAATCTCGATCGCGGTTGTTCCGTCAGTATCAACAGGCGGGCGCAAACCCAAGCGATGCGCCTCCAGATGAACCATCGTGTAAATCGCAATAAAATACAGCGCGGCAGGCACGATTGCGACGCGCATGACCTCGACGTAAGGAATATTGGCGAATTCAACCATCAGAAAGGCAGCCGCGCCCATGATGGGCGGCGTTAGCTGCCCCCCGGTAGAGGCCGTCGCTTCTACCCCGGCGGCGAATTCCTTGCGATACCCGGCCTTGCGCATGGCGGGAATGGTGAAAGACCCTGTCGTCACCACATTGGCAGGCGAGCTGCCCGAAAGCATGCCCATGAATGTGCTTGCGACAACGGCGGTCTTGGCCGGGCCACCCATGGCTTTGCGGGTCATTGCGGTGGCCAGATCGGTAAAGAAACTGCCCGCACCAGAGGAGAGCAGCAAGCTGCCAAGCAGCACGAAAATGAAGATGTAATTGGCCGTCACCGCGATCGGCTGATTCCAGATGCCGTCTTGCGTCAGATAGGATTGCTCCAGCACTCGCTGGTAGGAAAAGCCGTTGTGATTAAGCGCACCGGGCAAGTGGTTTCCAAAAATCGCGTATAAGATAAAAACCAGCAACACCACGACCAGCACCCAGCCCACGGTGCGGCGTGCAGCGTCCAGCAATCCGATGATCAACCCCGTGCCCAGTATTATTTCCAGCGGCGTCAAGGCTTGCACATAAGTGAACCGGTTGCCGGGGTAATGCGGGTCAAGGAACAGATAGGCGGTCGCGGCCACTGAAATGATGACCATCAGAACATCCCAAAGCGTGCTTGCGGTGCGCCGCCACCCTGTAAGTTTGTCGCGGGAACTGGCTGCGCTGGCCAAAAACAGCACCACAAGGGCGAAAAAGACGTGAACGGGATAGTGAAAATCCGACATGGGTGTGCCGATATAGGCGACAACCATGTGATATGCAGACATGCAGACTGCGGCGAGAAGTGTTGCAAGGCGCAGCCCGGTCGAAATGCGGTCATTGCTTTCAAAGCACCGCGCCCACGCAGATTTGGTCTCTTGCATTTGTCGGTTTTCCACTTTGCCGGAAGCTTCGGAACATCTGTAAGGGGCACCGCGATTGCAGTGCCCCGCGCGTGTTTATGATCGGAAGATTAGCGCAAGCCGGCTTCGGTATAGTAGCGCTCGGCACCCGGATGCAGCGGTATGCCCGCGACACTTGCCATCAATTCCGGCGTCAGATCAGTGAGCGCGCCATGCATCGGTGCCAGCCGCGCCGTATTCTCGGCAATGATGCGCACGATCTCGTAGGCCAGTTCTTCGTCCATATCATCGCGCACCAAGATCACAGCCCCGGTAGAGATTGTCTGAACATCTTCGCTCAGCCCCGGATAGGTGCCTGCGGGAATAACAGCCTGTGCAAAAGTGGGGTATTCGGCGCTGATCGTGGCATAGGCGTCATCTTCGATAGGCAAAAGCCGCATGGGCACGCTCTGAAACGCCTCTGTGAACGTGCCGCTTGGCATACCCGAGGTGGCATGGAAACCGACCGCGTTACGGTCGCGCACCATGTTCGCCCCTTGCGCGGGCCCCCCCCGCACAACGATATCCATATCGTCCTCTGTCATGCCATATGCGTCCAGTGCGATCCGGAAAAAGGTCGAAGAGCCCGCACTTAGGCCCTGCGATGCAAAAGGCTGGCCTGCCAGTTCCGGAATGGAGGTGATCTCGCTTTCAAGCGTTACCGCGATCTGGGTATAGTTCAAATGGGTGTAGCCCAAGGCGCGAATATTCTGGAGCGGTGCGGGGAAAGGTTCCTGCCCAGCCATGGCCATGCCGAAAGAGGGCGCGAAGGTGAAGCCCAGTTCTGCGTCACCCTGAGAAACCGAGATCGGGTTAGAGTTGCCGCCACCCGGTTCCGCGCTGACCGATATGCCGTTTTCGGACAGAACCTGCGAAATTGCGACCCCGATAGGGTAGAAGGTGCCACCGGTATTGCTGGTTACGAAACGCATTGTCTCTGCCAATGCAGGCGCGGATGCCAAGGCGGTGCCTGTCATCAATGCAAGCGCGAAAGCCTTGGTCTTGAAGCGGGGCTTGTATAAGTCGGTCATGTCTTTCTCCTTGTCGATATGGATTATGTCGGCGTTATTATTGTTGGTTTTGGTGCGCTAGGCTGACCCTGCTGGTCAGCTAGCAAGCACAGGTCGATCAGGTCCGTCACCGCGCCGCCCATATGCAGGGCGTCGCACGCGTTTAGTATGTGTCGGGTCTGCTCTGGCCCCAAAGATTGGGCGACATTGGCGCGGAACTTTGCGGCAATCTCTTCTGGTGCCAGCGGGTGTTCGGCGCTGCCTCTATTGTGGTTCTGGCCCAGTTCCATCTGTGTGCCGTCGTGCAGCTTCACATGCAAAGCACCCCGAAACTGGCCCGGAGCGGTCGGGGTGGGGTCGGGCTGTGGCATGATGCGCGCCGCCAGGGACAACACATCGGCGTCCTTCAAGGCATCAGGTGCAAATGCATCCAGAGAAAGATCGCCACGCACCAGCGCGGCGGCAATACAGTATGGCAGGCTGGCACGCGCATGTGTCGGGGTTTGCGGCGCAACCTTGGCCGCGCGGGGTTCGCACACAACCGGCATATACCCCGGCTGAATGGGCGCCACTATCTCTGCAATTTTGTCGCCGGTCACGCCACGTTCATGCAGGTTCAAAGCCAGATCCACATAGGGATGAATGACATGTGCGCAAGCATATGGCTTGAGCGAGCAGGACTGTATTTCCCAGCCTATTCCCAACCCGCGGGTCAGTGCAGGCATGTCCAGCGTTTCATCGGGGCGCTGCACGTGGCTTTTGAACAGCCCGAACCGGCCTTCCAACACGCTGGGCGGGCCTGTGAAGCCGTTGGCCGCCAGGGTTGCCGATACAATGCCGGCATGCGCCGCCCATCCAGCATGAAAGGTCTTTACCCAACTTCCATCGGCGAAAGATTCAAGTATGCCCGATGCTTGCGATCCGGAAATGCCCATTGCATGCACGGCTGCCTGCGCATCCAGCCCCATGATCTTTGCGGCCACAAGCGCTGTCGCGGTCGGACCCAGAACTGCGGTCGGGTGAATCCCGGAGCGATGGAATGCCATAGGCGCAACCATGCCAAGGCGGCAGAAAATCTCATTGCCCATAACGACGGCCACCAAAAGCGCGCGACTGTCCAATGCGTGGGTCTTGGCCAAGGCGAAACAGGTGGCAACAACCGGGCTGCTGGGGTGAACCAATGTCGCGTTATGCGTATCGTCATAATCCAGCGCATGGCCGAATGTTCCGTTGACCAGTGCAGCAGTGCTGGCGGGAACCTTCAGCCCCATGGGCAGGATAGCCGCATCCGCACCGGTGCCAAAAGCGGGGGCGGCGCGTAATATCGCCTTGCCCAACGGTTCTGTGCTGCCTGCCACCATGTTTCCGATGGTGTCAAGCACGCGGGCTTTCGCATCCGCTATCAGAGGGGCGGGAATATCTTCGTAGCGCAGGCCCAAGGCCCAATCGGCAATCCTTTGGGCATATGTCGGGCCCGCGTTCATGCCGAGGTGCCCGGTTGCGGACGCGCTGCCGAAAACCAGTCGGCCATCTGCGAACTGTTCACGAAAACAACGTCATCGCGCGCCAGCAGCAAGTCCAGCATGCGCCCGAAATATAGCGCCCGATGTGGCACACCTATCAGGTGCGGGTGCAACGCAAGGGTCAGCACACGCACGGCACTTGACCCTTCGGCATCGAACTGGGCAAGCGTATCAGCCAACCGGTCATACATTGCAGATGACGGCTCGTTTCCGATGGCATAGATCGGCACGTCATTCATATCGAGGCTGTAGGGCAGCGCGATCATCGGGCCGTGCGATGTCGTCATCCAATGAGGCACGTCATCAAGCGCCCAGTCATGCACGCAATCAATTCCGTTGCGCTTCAGGGCCTCAGGTGTTTCCGTCGTCTCGGCCAGTCCCGGCCCCAACCATGCCCGAACTTTCTGGCCCGAAAAGTCGCGCAGGATCTGCAGGCTTTGCGCAATAATTGCTTCCTCGTCGGGTTCCAACGACAAGGCGCGTTGTGTCAGGCCATGGCCAACAAACTCCCATCCGTCCGCCAGCAAAAGCTCTGCCAGTTGCGGATAGGTCCGCACCACGCTGGCATTCAGCAACGCGCCACCTGTCAGGCCCCGCGCACGCATCATGTCCAGAATGCGAGGCATTCCGGCACGCAGACCGTATTCCACCCATGAAAAATTGGGCACATCCGGGCTGACCGCTTTGCCATGCGGCGGCGGTAGAACCGTGCGTGGCATGGCACGCTCAAACGGCCAATGTTCCACATTGAGTGCAACATGCACCAGCAACGAACGTCCGTTCAGCTTGGGCAAGTGGCCGGACGCGCCAGATATCTGAAAGGGGATCCTTGGATTGCTCATTTCACGAGTCACCTTTAGTAGTTGCTTTAACAACTTCTTTATTTCGCACAGCAAATACAACCTTTAAATTCTGAGCACGGCTCATGCGGTCAAAATCAATGCGCAGCACCATGGATGGCCTATTTTTCAGGCGGGGCGGCATGATGTCAGCAAATCGCCATGGCAACGGCCAGCTCTGGTGTGCTGGCGGCGCGATCAATCGTCCAGCCGAGCTGAAAGATGCGCGCGACCTCTGCGCTCGCCGCCCGCCCGGCAACGCAGGCCTCGAACATCTCACTGTTCCTGATCTGTGAAACCCGCTTTTATACATGTGCGGAAAGGTCGATCCGAACAGCTTGCACTCTTCTTTGAACCCGGCACAACACGCGCTTGCAAATTGCGTTCCGCTGACACCGCCCAGCTCCTGAGACATGATCCGGGCGGCAGTCAGCGGCGGAATTACGGGATGGGTCAACAGCCCATACACATGCGCAAGATCGCACGAAAGCTGCGTATCTTCCCAATCATGGGCATGGCCCGATGCGCTCATAACCTGCGCTGCTACACTGGCGGGCACTTTCAGGTTTAGTGTGCCCAACAGCGCCACTTCGGTCGCGCCGCCCTGCAAGCACGCCTGCTTAGTCAATATCTGGACTGAGTGTTCCTCTGTCCCGGCAATGATAAGGCCAACATCGTCAATCATGCAGCACCGCGCACTCTTGGCTGCTGCTTCCGGAATTTTGCTGAACCGTAACAATTCCGCAAAATGAGCCGCAGTTTCGGTGATTTGTGTCTGCGTCATTGCTCTGCTTATGTTGTGAAACTGCCAGTCGTGTTTGGTATGGGCCAGCGCAAAGGCCTGTGGTTTGCGCTTACTTGTTTGCCGGCGCCGCTCATTATTGTACCAAGGCTTGTTCGAGCCACGCAGCATGGCCCACCAAGACGTCATCGCCCCCCACGAAGCCCGCAATCTGAACCCCAAATGGCAGCCCGGCCACGCTTAGGCCCGGAATGCTCCAGGCCGGGGCGCCCATGAAGCTCCATGGAACCTGAAAGCTACGGCTACCACTAAAGGCGAAGCCCTTAGGCGCCGGGCCAGATGCGGCAGGCATGAGAATTGCGTCATAGGTGTTGCGCAATGCTACAAGCTGGGCCAGTGCCGCGTCGCGCAATGACAGCCATTCGCGATATTGCGCCAAGGTTGTCTGTTCAGCCTGAGCCAAAAGCCCGGTGATCTTTTCCCCCAACAGACCCGGCCAGCGCGCGGCATAACCGGCATAGGGCCATCGCATGTCCCAACCCATCATCCCGCTGGAGGCATCGAAAATACCATTCAGGATTTTCACCAAATTCGCGGGAAGCGCGGCCTTGGTGGAACAGTCCACCACGACACCGGCATCCGAAAGCCGGCCAAGCATAGCTTCGAAAATCGCGTCGCAGCCAGAGTCCAACTCATCAAAGGCTGCCATCCGCATTACCGCCACCCGCGCCGGGCGAACCGGGTCCGCTTTGCCTGTCAGGCCCTTATGTCCGGCGCCTGGGCAGAAATCTGATACAGCGCGGCAAAGGTTCCATGTGTCTGCCACACTGGCACCAAGCGCGCCCAAATGGTCATGAGACCCCGATACCGGGTGTATGCCAGACAAAGGCAATACGCCAAAACTTGGCTTGTAGCCAACTGCCCCGCAATAAGAAGCAGGGCGCAAAATCGACCCTTGAGTTTGCGTCCCAAATGCCGCGGAGACCATCCCTGCACCGACCGCAGCGCCTGATCCGCTGGATGACCCACCCGGACTGCGCTTCAGATCATGAGGGTTGCGGGTCGGCGCGGAATTCCCCGACGCGAATTCCGCGGTTTCGGTCTTGCCCAAGATGACAGCCCCGCTGCGTCGTGCGGCGCGCACACAGGATGCGTCTTGGAACGCGGGTGCTGTCTGTTCAAATACCGGGCTGTTCATCCGCGTCGGAAACCCCGCAACATCTATGATGTCTTTGACCCCAATCACCATCCCGTCAATCTCGGACAGTGGCGCACCGGCCTTCCAACGCTGTGTCGCCGCATCTGCATCACGCCGGGCTGCGGCCACATCAAGGGAGCGGAATGCCCGCACCAATGCATCCATGCCCGCCACCTCTTGCAGATGGCGCTCCAATGCAGCGCGTGGCGTATCGCGACCCGCGCGGAACTCTGGCAAGAGCGTGTTGAAGGGGCGGCATGTCGGCATTGCGGTGTTGATCCCAAGCTTAATGACACGCAAACGCTACCGCTGTTATGTCATTTGTCAACAATTTATGCTGTGTAATGCTGCAACACCATCTCAGATCTGACGCTACAATTTGTGAATTTATTTCGCGTTTTCAGCATGGTGTCGCGAAACGCAGGCTGCGCCTTGCTATTTCCAGTGCGGAGGTGTTGACAGAATAAGCTCAATAATTATACGAACAAATCCCCGGAAAATATCTGTGCGTCAACGGTACAGGCGGGCACTGCCCATTGCCGCGTCGGGAATTTCAGACTGACAAAGGACTATGCTAGATTGTCTGGCTTTGATAAGGCTGGCAGCCACCTTCGAGAAAAGACTGCTTATTTAATATCAGGATACGCTTATTCATGTCTGCCGAAGACCTCTCTGCTGACCTTCTGAACCCCATGTCCCTGACCGAGCTTGCCCGGCAGAGGCTGGAGAGCATGATCCTATCCGGAGAGTTGGGCGCAGACGAACGGCTGAACGAAAAAGCTCTTTCGACACGCTTTGGTATTTCGCGCGGCCCCCTAAGAGAGGCGATCCGGGCATTGCACCACGCGGGCCTTGTCGACATGATCGCCAACCGCGGTGCATTTGTGCGCAAGGTTTCATTGCGCGACGTGCTGGAGATTTACCATATCCGCGCCGGGTTGGAACGCGCTGGCGCGAGATTGGCTTGTGAAAGCGCGCGAGCGTCCGATATTGAAGTGCTGCGTGACCTTGTCAAGCGCATGGATATTGCCGAACATGAGCAGGATTATGAAACCTATTTCGACCTGAATCTACAGTTTCATAACGTCATCCACGACCTGAGCGGCAATAGCCGCCTGATCCGGTTATATGCACAATTGTCACAAGAGCTTAGCCTGTTCCGGCAGCATACAATTATGCAATCACGGATGCAGGCCTCGAATGCGGAACACCATATAATCTTGCAAGCCTTTGAAGCGGCTGATCCCGAGGCAGCGGCGGCTGCGATGGAAGAGCATGTGCTAACCTCCGCAGTGCGACTAAGGCTGGTGCTGTCACCGCAAAACCAAAGTGAGAAGCAGGGTCCTAGGCCCGCATAGAAATATGGGCGCAATCGCCAGGGACGTCAGCGCTTGCTAGGTTTCAGTGCCGTCGCGCAGACAGGGCATATCAGACCCTAAACTGTCTGTCTGGCTGGCTGGCTTGCTTCTCTGCTTTGGTGGAATTTTCTGCCTCTCTGGCACCCTGCTAAATTTCATTTGCGCCTGAGAGTTCATTTTATTCCGTCCGGGTGAATGGTTTCGAAGGTGCTCGATGCTGCGTGGCGCAAGGTGCTGATCCTTGTGGACCGGGCGAATGCGAGGGCGGAACTGGCACCACCGCAATCTTCGGGGCTGTTGTACTGGCCGCCCGAATGCCGCATGCATGGGGCTGTCGACATTGACCAAAATGATGCGCGTGCCGCCACCAAGACTTACGGAGTGCCAGCGCGTGCCCAGATGGCAGGCAGCGCTGACATCTTGTCATATTACCCATCAGGCGTGGGCAGTCAGCCATTTTGCATGTTGAGCCAGATTGTGATCGCCGCCGCCAAAACCGGCAAGCTGCAACCCGAATGGCATGCCGTGCACCGACATCAGCGGCAAGCTGAAGGCCGGAAACCCGATGAACGACCAATAAAGAAGCAAGGTGCGCGCCCCGGTATATTCGAACCCCTCTGGCGCGGGTCCAGAAGCAGCAGGCAGCACCAGCGCATCGTAGCTGCGCGAAAGCTCGTTCACACGACGACGCAGGTCTTCGCGCTCTGCCCGAATAAGCCGATATTCATCCAAGCTAACCTTGTGCCCAAGCTTGACCAGTTCATGCAGCCGTGGCCCCATCTGTTCAGGCGCCGCGTCAAGATAGCTGCGATAGGGCCAGCGCATGTCGAAGGCGACCATTCGGATGGAAACATTCACGACATGGTCGAGGCGTTGCATCAGGTCGGCAAGATAAGCATCTTGAGCAGGCTCCACCACGGCTACGCCAAGCGCTCGAAGATCGTCAAGTTTCTGCTCAAACGCGGCAAGGCTTGTCGCATCCAGATCTTCAAACCCTTTTGTGCGGGCAGCCGCAGGGCGTTGCCGCAGGTGATCCAGTTCTGCGCGTCCAGCGGCAGGAATTCTGCGAGGGCTTCTTTCTGGCCGCGATAGCGCACGTCGCATTGGTATTCCGCGATGATCAGCGCCAGTCGCGCGATTTCAGCCGAAAAATCGCGCAGTTCGATCCCGCGATAGTTGGTCAGGGGAATGTCGGTGCGGCGCAGCGGCTCGCCACGCCGCTTGTTAATCTCATATTCCAGCGCGCGCATTTCCTTGTAGGCGATGACAAGGAAGTTGCCCGACCCGCAGGCGGGATCGAAGACGCGGATCTTGGCCATGCGCGCGCGCAGATTGGCCAGCTTGCGCGCGTTGTCGCCCGCAGCCTCCAGCTCTGCGCGCAGATCATCGAGGAAGAGCGGGTTCAGCACCTTCAGGATGTTCGGCACCGAGGTGTAGTGCATGCCAAGGACCGAGCGTTCCTCCTCATCCGCGACGGCCTGAATCATCGACCCGAAGATGTCGGGGTTGATCTGCGTCCAGTCGAGGCTGCCGATATGGGACAGGTAGCGCTGCGCGATCTTGGAAAAGCGCGGCACCTCGGTGCTGCCCGAGAACAATCCGCCGTTGACATAGGGAAAGGCATCGGCCCAGCGGGGCAGCCTGGCCTCGGCCCGATTGGGGATGGCCGTGTTCATCGCGCGGAAGATTTCGCCGATAACTTCGTGCGTGTTCGACCCATCGCGGTTCGCCATCTGGTCGATGGTGGCGGTGAACAGGTTGTCGCTGACGAAAATGTCGGTGTCTTCGGCGGAGAAGCAGAAGATCAGCCGCGCCATGAAGTGGTTCATGTCATGGCGCTTTTCCGCGCTGCCCCAGTCGGGGTTGTCCTTGATCAGCTCGACATAAAGCCGGTTGAGACGGCTGGTCGCACGGATATCAAAGGCGCTTTCGCGGATTTGCTTGACGGTGGAGATACCGGCGAGCGGCAGGAAGAAACCGAAATGGTCGGGAAAATCGGTGTAGCGGCAGGCGATGGTTTCCCCGGTGGTGATGTCCTCGGCCTCAAGGTCGATGCCATCGGTCGCGAGGATAAACTTGGCCTTGGCGCGGGTGGTGGCAGGGCTGTCGCGCAGCACGGTGAGGGTGGCTGCAATGTCGCCCGGCGCGCAGGTTTTCAGGTGGATGTTGTTGGTCTGCAGGACGCCGCCAATGTCGGACTTGTTCGACGCGCCGGTTCGCAGCCGCTTGATCGTTGTTTCCTTGTTGCCGAAGGCGATCAGGAAAGCGTAAGGAAACTCTGCCGCGGCAAAAGGCTGCTCGGCGAGTTCGGAAACGGCTTGTTCAATCTCAACGGCGTTCATTCGGCAATTTCCTGGCACCAGCGTCGTACATCGTTACCCGATCTCCGACATGCAGACGATCATAAAGAGATGCTTTGTTATGCGTGGTTGGCCTGCCTTGTTCAAGAAAAGTGGGCATATCAGCCATAACCAGCGCCCGTGAACTCAACGCAAGACTACTGCTTGAAACAGTTCTGGCGGTGCCAGGTGACAAATTCTGGCCTTGGCCTATGAGCCAATCGATCCGGCGCCAAGAGCTTACCAGTCGAGTTGATCATGGCCTTTACAGCACTGAGGTCGTTGCTTTGCCTCGAAACGAGCACGGTCAGGTCGTCGGCCAAGCCCACCATACCGCTGTCGAACATCCAATGCGCGGTTCCAGATAGCGCAAGCCCGTTGCTGACGATGTCAGGACCATTTTGTTCAACAGGCTGAATATGGGCAGCCTGAACCTCGGCACGCCCACCGCCGTTGATAATGCGCAGGCCCGTTATGGCGCAGCGTTCACCATAGGCTCGCAACACGGTCTTTCTGAAATTGCGATCGCGGATTCCGCGGTTGGTAAGCTGATTAACGCGTTCCTGCACAGGAAGGTGGTGAAATGGGGCCGCCTGGTCCTGAAAACCATAGGACGAATACCCTTCTCCATCACGAGGCAAAATATCTTCGTCCCGCCCTAGGGTCAGGATTCATAACCAGTATATGACGACGGCTGCGAGCGCGATGGCCGAGAGGAAGACCTTGGGACACCTGTCGTAGCGGGTTGCCACGCGCCTCCAGTCTTTGAGCCTGCCGAACATAATCTCGATCCGGTTCCGGCGTTTGTAGCGGCGCTTGTCGTATTTCACCGGTTTCTTTCGTTGTTTCCGCCCAGGGATGCAGGCGCGTATCCCTTTGTCTTTCAACACATCTCTGAACCAGTCGGCGTCGTAACCTCGGTCTCCGAGCAGCCATTCGACCTTTGGCAAACCGCCCAGCAATGCCCGTGCGCCGATATAGTCACTGACCTGTCCGGCGGTGACGAAGAGGTCGAGCGGTCGTCCCTGGCTGTCGCAAATGGCGTGAAGCTTGGTGTTCATACCACCTTTGGTCCGGCCAATCAGGCGACCGCGCCCCCCTTTTTAGCGGCCATGCTGGTCGCTGTTCAATGTGCCTTCAGGTAGGTCGCGTCGATCATAACTGTCTTCTGTTCGCCGTGCTCGGCAGCCAGCCCCACCATCATCCGCGCGAATATGCCCTTTTCGCTCCAGCGCTTCCAACGGCTATAAAGCGTCTTGTGTGGGCCATAGGCTTCAGGAGCATCGCGCCACCTTAACCCATTGCGGTTGATGAAAATTATTCCGCTCAGAATCCGCCTGTCGTCGACCCTTGGCTTACCGTGCGACTTTGGAAAGTAGGGCTTCAGACGCGCCATCTGTGCGTCGGTCAGCCAGAAAAGATTGCTCATGTCACCGCTCCGTTTTCGGAGCCGTGAATCACGCAGCGCTCGGGAAATCAATGCATCCTGACCCTAG
>NZ_JALZWP010000030.1 GCF_023336755.1 Roseinatronobacter domitianus
TGTCGAGCGCTACAACCGGACGGTTCGGCATGAATGGCTGGACCAATACATCATCGAAAGCATCGAGGAGGCACAGGATCAAGCCACGAAATGGCTATGGACTTACAACAACGACCGTCCCAACATGAGCATCGGCGGCATCACACCCGCCATGAAATTGAAAATGGCCGCGTAAATTCTACGGATGCACCCTGTTAAAAATGGGGAGATTACCTATCCTTGGTCTTGGGTTATCTCCTCGATCGGTAGGTCAGGTCTGCAACCCAATCGGTACCGGAGAACGTCCATGGCCGCCTGGCAACTAACACGGGCTTCGCCTGAGCTACGCAAGGTTCCACTTAGCCCGTGCTAACGCAAGAATTACACCACGCCCGGGGACACCAGTATGCGCTGGAATAAAAAGCAACCATCCCTTTTGATACTTGAAAGATGGTTCGACACCAGCCGCAATTGGTCGAATGGAACTGGGATCGAAGTGAACTTTCGATCTTGTTTTTTCTACTTTGAAATCAAAGTAATATAAGCTGAACACCAAATTGGCGCAGGCAACAGGTCCAGAGAATATCGGCCTGAGAGACCGCTTGGGGGCCTCCTGGTACAGAGCTCGGTGAACAGCCGAACCCGCATAACCCCCGAAAACAACAAGAAAATCCGGCCGTAGCCGGATCGGGAGAACGCTTTCGCGAGGGCAAGTGGCGGATGGGGTGGGATTCGAACCCACGGTAGGCTTTCACCTACGCTGGTTTTCAAGACCAGAGCCTTAAACCACTCGGCCACCCATCCGTCTGCGCGGTGCTAGCGCGACTGCGCAGCCGGTGCAAGATGTGTTGCGCGGGTTTTGGCTGGACAAGCGGGTTATGCGCAGGCATCCCTGCACATGTGAAGCATAGACCCAAGGATACTGCCCCATGCCTACCGCTCCGACCCTTGGCAACTGGATCGGCCTTTATGCGCTGGGCCTGATCTGGGGCGCTTCGTTTCTGGGTGTGGCACTGGCGCTTGATGGCTTCGGCCCGGTCAGCATTGCGGCGGGGCGGATTGCCCTTGGCGCGGTCACTCTGGGGGCTGTGGCGTTGATTGCTCGCATTCCCCTGCCGCGCGATCCGGTGATCTGGGCCTTTACCGCCGCCATGGCCATCTTGTCGAACGCGCTGCCATTCTTCCTGTTGGGCTGGTCGCAACAGCATGTTACATCTGGCTTTGCGGGCATCACCATGGCCGCGATCCCGCTTTTCGTGATCGGTTTGGCGCATGCCTTCGTGCCGGGCGAGCGGTTGACGCGGGCCAAGGCCATGGGCTTCGCCATCGGGCTTGTTGGCGTGGCGGTGCTGATCGGTCCGGGGGTGCTGACCACGACAGGCTCGGCGCTGGAAAGCCTGGCGCGGTTTGGGTGCCTTGCCGCCTCGCTCAGCTATGCCGTGGGGGCGATCGTGACACGGCGTTGCCCACAGGTGCATCCTGTCGCGTTCGGGGTGATGGCGCTTGGCATTGCCAGCCTTGTCATGGTGCCGCTGGCGCTGATGGTCGAGGGCGTGCCTGCAAACCCGGCTCCGGTCGCGTGGGGGGCATTGATTTACCTCGGCCTGCTGCCCACGGGTCTTGCAACGCTTATTCTGGTCGGGATCATCCGCAGCGCGGGGCCAAGCTTTCTGTCGCAGGTCAATTACCATGTGCCAGTCTGGTCTGTAATCCTTGGCGTTGTCATCCTGTCCGAAGACTTGCCCGGCCGCTTCATTCTGGCGCTTGTCATCATAATCGGCGGGTTGATGTATAGCCGCCGCAAGCCGGTTCAGACCGCGCCCGCATCGTGATAAGCTGCCGCCATGTGCGGACGTTTTGCCCTGACCCAACCCGATGACGCGGTCGCGCGCTTGTTTGACGCGCGACTGGCCAATGACAGCGCCACGGCGCATGGCCAGAATATCTGCCCGACACAACCGGTTCTGACCATTCTCAGCCGGGGCGGCCAACGCCATGCCGGGCCTATGCGCTGGGGGTTCGTGCCGCATTGGTATGGCTCCGAAACCGATGGCCCGCTTCTGATAAACGCCCGCGCCGAAACCATCGCGCACAAGCCGGCCTTCGCAAAAGCGGTGCGGTCGCGGCGCTGCCTGATCCCGGCTTCGGGGTTCTTTGAATGGACCAAAGATGCAAAGGGCGCGCGCCTGCCATGGTATATCTACCCGTCGCAGGGCGGGCCGCTGGCCTTTGCCGGGGTTTGGCAAGTCTGGCAACACGCGGAAACCAAGCGTGCCACCTGTGCCATCGTGACCTGTGCGGCCAATACCACGCTGGCGCATGTCCATCACCGGATGCCGGTTATCCTTGCGCCGCAGGATTGGCCCAAATGGCTGGGCGAAGCCGGGCCGGGGGCCGCGCCGCTGATGCGCCCTGCCCCCGAAAACAGCTTGTCTTTGCACCGCGTCGGACCCGCAATCAACTCCAACCGTGCAAACGGGCCGGGGCTGATCGACCCGCTAACGGTGTGACTGGCAAAAAACGGACTCGTCACCGCGCCTGCTTTCACCCTATGCTGGCAACAGACATTGACCCCGGAGGCCATTCCATGCGCGCCATCTTCCTGACACTGCCCGCGATCCTAGCCCTCACCGCCTGCATAGAGGTCGACATGAATGTCGAGATCTTGGGCGAGGACGAAGCCCGCGTCACCGGCTACATGCAGATACAACGCCAGATGTATGAGATGTCGGGACAAGATGCGTCCTTCTGCGATGCCGAAGATGGCGGCACCTTCGTTCTGACCGACACCCATGCCCGCTGCCAGATCGACAAGACGGGCAGCTTCGCAGAAATCATGGATGATGGCGGCGCGGACGGCCCGCAGGACATGCAGGCCCAGCTTGTCCATCTGGACAGCAACCGCGTGCGCGCGTTGCTGCCGCTGTCTGCCCTGTCTGGCCAGATGGAAGATATGGCCAGCGACCCGCAAGCCATGGCCATGGCGCGGCAAATGATGGCAGGGCTGTCGATCGGTTTTTCGGTGAGCGGGGACAGCATTGAAAGCACGACCGGCACCATGTCAGACGATGGTAAAACCGCGACAGTCACACTCGGGCTGGACGACTTGCTTGCCCCCGGCACTCCGCTTCAGGATTTCGAAACGATTGTCCGGTATTAAGCGGGTCGCGCCCCGGCTTTAAGCCGGGGCCTCCTCTCAGACGCCCTTCGCGCGCAGATAGCCAACCAGCGCTTGGGTGGATCCGTCCTTGTCAGACGCCTCTGCGCCGTCCAGAACAGGCCCCAGCGCGGTGGCCAACTCCTTGCCAAGTTCAACCCCCCATTGGTCGAAAGAATTGATCCCCAAAATCACGCCTTCCACGAAGACGCGGTGCTCATACAAGGCCACGATCTGCCCCAGCGTAAAGGGCGTCAGCTTGGGGTAAAGCAACATGGTCGAAGGGCGGTTGCCGGGGAACACCCGGTGGCGCGCCTGACGGTCCAGTTCCGCCCCCTCCAGCCCTTTGGTCGCCATGATGGTGCGCGCTTGCTCAAGGCTGCGGCCTTTCATCAAGGCTTCTGCCTGCGCCAGACAATTCGCGGCCAATAGCCGGTGCTGATGCGCCAGATCAGGCTCATGCCCTTGGGCGGCCAGCAAAAATTCGCACGGGACCACCCGTGTGCCCTGATGGATCAACTGGTAAAATGCGTGTTGGCCATTCGTGCCCGGCTCGCCCCAGACGACCGGGCCGGAATGACGACCAAGGTCTTCGCCATCCATGCCCACGCGCTTGCCGTTACTCTCCATCTCCAACTGTTGCAGATAGGCGGGCAGCCGCGACAGTCGCTGATCGTAAGGCAGCACCGCACGGGTGGCATGGCCGCAAATCTGGTTATGCCAAATGCCGACCAGCGCCAGCATCACCGGCATGTTTGCGGCAAAGGGCGCTTCGACGAAATGCGCGTCCATCGCGCGCGCGCCCGCCAGGAAACGCTCGAACCGGACTGCGCCAATCGCGATCATCAGGCCCAGCCCAATCGGCCCCCACATGGAATACCGCCCGCCGACCCAATCGGCAAAGCCGAACACCCGCTCAGACGCAATGCCGAATGCGGCGGTCTTGTCGGCGGCGGTAGACACGGCGGCGAATTGCGCGGCGGGGTCCGTGACCTTTTCGGCCATCCACGCGCGCGCGGTCTCGGCATTGGTCATCGTCTCTATGGTGGTGAATGTTTTTGATGCCACGATCACCAGCGTCGTGGCCGGGTCCAGCCGTTCCAGCGTGTCGCCAATATGCGCGCCGTCCACGTTCGAAACATAGTGCAGCCGTGGCCCGTCATGGAACGGCTCCAGCGCCAGCGTGGCCATGGCCGGGCCAAGGTCCGACCCGCCAATCCCGATATTAACCACATCGGTAATCCGCCCGCCCTGCCCCTGATATGCGCCAGAGCGCACCGCCTCGGCAAAAGCATAGGCCCGCGCGCGCGTTTCGCGCAGCGCCGGCATGACATCCGCGCCATCGACCTCGATCACCGCCGCCTCGTCGGCGCGCTGCGCGATATGCAGCACTGCGCGCCCCTCGGTCTCGTTGATCGTCTCACCCGTAAACATGGCGTCGCGCTTTTCGGCCAAACCCTGCGCATCAGCAAGCCCCACCAACAGCTCACGGCATTTGGCATCAATATTCGTCTTGGAATAATCCAGCAGCATTTCGCCTGCACGAATGCTGAACTTCTGCGCCCGATCCGGATCGCCCTCGAACAGCTCCAGCATATGCCGCGTGTCGCTGGCGCGCTGGTGCTTGGCCAGATCGTTCCATGTGCTCATTGTGTTCGTCCCTCGCCTGATTTCATCTTGCCCCAAATACTCAAAACGGGCGCAAAGCGCCCGCCTTTATAGGCACTATTCGGCCCAATGCACCTGCGCATAATCCAGCATCGCGGCAATCGGGGCCTGTTCCGGCGGCAGCTTTCGCGCGCGCTCCAGCGCCGCGCGCTTCTCGGTGCCGGTTATCAACACATGCACCCGCAGCGCCGCGCGCAGCACCGGCAGCGTCAGCGTGATGCGTGGCTCGCCCGCCGCCTCGGCCCGGAGCGCCATCAAAGGCGGCGCATCGCTCGCCATGGCCTGTGCCAGTTTGTCGGCACCGGGAAACAGGCTTGCCGTGTGCATATCCGCGCCCATGCCCAATAGCAGCACCGATATCGGCAAATGCGGACGAATACCGTCCGACAGCGCATCCAGCGCCTCCTCTGGCCGGGGTGCGCGGGCATAAAGCGGCACCAGCGTGGCGTCAGCCGCACGTCCGGTCAGCAGGCGACGACGCAGCAGCGCGGTATTCGAGCGCGGGTTATCTTCCGGCACCCAGCGTTCGTCGTTCAACAGCACGGCAACGCGGGACCAATCCAGATCGGCACCCGACAACGTGTCGAAAACCGGCCCCGGCGTGGTCCCTCCCGGCACTGAAAGCGTCGCGCGGTCAGCCCCGCGCAACGTTTCGCCAAGTTCCGATGCGATCCGCTGCGCGACCCGCAGCATCATCATATCGCGGTCTGGGTATTCGTGGAATTCCATCACTTGATCTCCCGCCAGCGGCGCCCATCGCGGTGCATCAGCATCATAGAACCTTCCGGCCCGGTTGATCCCGGCTCATAGGGTTCGGGCACATCACCACGTTCGTCCATCATCTCCAGAACCGGGTCAACCCAGCCCCAGGCGGCTTCCACCTCGTCGCCACGCATGAAAAGCGTCTGATTGCCCCGGATCACATCCATAATCAGCCGCTCATAAGCATCGGGAATGTCCAGATCGTCGCCCAGCGCCTCGGCAAAGCTCATATCAAGGGCCACGTCTTTCAGGCGCATCCCGCCCGGTCCCGGTTCCTTAATCATCACGCGCAGATCCATGCCCTCATCGGGTTGCAGACGGATCACCAGCATATTCGCGCGCCACTGATTGCTTTCGCCGAAAATAGAATGCGGCGGTTCCTTGAAGGTTACAGAAATCTCGGACGTGCGCGCGCGCAGGCGCTTGCCGGTGCGCAGGTAAAACGGCGTGCCCTTCCAGCGCCAGTTCGAGACATGCAGCTTCATGGCCACGAAACTCTCGGTCCGGCTGTCGGGGTTTCCGGCCTCTGTCAGGTAATCGTCACCATCCTTGCCGCGATATTGCCCGCGCACCACCTCTGCCGGTGCCAGCGGGTCCAGCGCGCGGATCACCTTCAGCTTTTCGTCGCGCATGGCGTCCGGCTCGAAGCAATTCGGCGGTTCCATGGCGATCAGGCACAAAAGCTGCATCATGTGGTTCTGCACCATGTCGCGGATCGCGCCAGAGGTGTCATAATATTCGCCACGGCCGCCCACGCCCACGGTTTCGGCAACCGTGATCTGCACATGGTCAATGTATTGCGCGTTCCACAAGGGTTCGAACAGGATATTGGCAAAGCGCACCGCCATCAGGTTCTGGACCGTTTCTTTGCCCAAATAGTGATCGATCCGGTAAATCTGATCTTCATGGAAATAGCTGGCAAGGCTTTCATTCAGCCTCCGCGCGGTGGACAGGTTTTTGCCGAAGGGCTTTTCCACCACGATTCGGCTATCACGGTCGGCAATGCCGCGTTCCTTCAACCGCTGGGCCAGATCGCCGAACAAGGCCGGCGCGACAGAGAAGTAAAAGGCCCGAACCATGCCGGCGCGCATGAAGCCAGCCAGTTCCGGCCAGCCCGCATCGCCGCGCGCGTCGATCGTCACATATCCCAACATGCCCAGGAAACTGGCGACGGTTTCGGGCAGCAACTCTGCCTTGGGCAAGAATTCTTCCAGCGCCGCACGCACCAGTTCACGGAACCCATCGGCATCCAGATCGCTGCGCGCTGCACCCACGATCTGGCTACCCTCGGGGATCTGCCCTTCTTTCCAGCGCCGATACAGCCCCGGCAAGATCTTGCGCCGGGCCAGATCGCCCGTTGCCCCGAATATGACCAGATCGAAACAATCGACCGGAATAACGCGTGCGACCATGTCACAACCTCCGCGATGTTAGCGCTAGCAACGCTTTATCCCGTCAAAGCCGGGCCTGTCCAGTGCCAGCATCGGCGCGCAGAGGGTTATGCGTCAAGTTCAGTGTCCCAATACAGGTAATCCAGCCAGCTTTCATGCAGGTGGTTCGGCGGAAACCTGCGTCCCAGATTGCGCAACAGCTCTGCATCCGGGCGGCGCGGGGTCTGGCGCAGCTTCATCCCCGACAAGCGCAGCGTCTTCGAGCCTTTGCGCAAATTACAAGGCGCGCAGGCCGCAACCACGTTTTCCCAGCTTGTCACGCCCCCCAATTTGCGCGGCACGACATGGTCAAAGGTCAGATCATGGCGCGATCCACAATACTGGCAGGCAAATTCATCACGCAGGAACAGGTTGAAGCGGGTGAACGCCACGCGTTTGCGCGGTTTGACGAATTCGCGCAGCACCACAACCGATGGCACCTGAATTTCCATCCGCTGGCTGCGCACCACCTCGTCGTAATGCGCCAGAATATCGACCCGGTCCAGAAACACGGCCTTGATCGCGTCCTGCCATGGCCACAGCGACAGCGGATAATACGACAAAGGCCGGTAATCGGCATTCAAGACAAGCGCAGGAAACTGCTTCAACGCCACCGGTTCGCGGACAAATTCTGTCCTGAAATCACCATCCATGGGTGCCACCCTTCCACTGGCGGCCCCTGGGGCGATGCGCGCCCCGTCGGGGCCTGCGTCATGCTGCGCAGAACATGACCTTTCAGTCACTATATCTGGGGCAAACGATCTGACAAGCGATTAGCGCGCACCAGATGTCGCAGTGTCTGGGTTAGCCCAGAAAAGCGACAGCCCCGTGACATTGCGGAGGATCAGGATGGTTTCGGTCTATGCCGGGCGGCGAATGGTGTCGCCGAGGTCAAGGATCGGGTCGAGCTCGATGCGCTGCGATCCGATCAAACCGTCCGTGGGTTTGCCCGCAACGATCTGAGCGGCGCGCAGCCCGATCGCGCGGCGGTTGGCATCGGTGGTGGCCAGCTTAAGGCGCAGCCCGTCCAGCAATTCCAGCCCGTTGAACCCCGCTAGCCCAAGCGTGCCGGGCACATCCAAGCCCTGATCCAGACAGTGAAGCAGCCCCCCTGCCCCGATCATGTCATTGGAGTAATACAGAAAATCCAGGTCCGGCGTGCGCTTCAACATAGCTTCTGTCATCTCGCGGCCCTTGGCCAAGGACGACCCGCCCGCGTAATCCTCGGTATCGGCCAGGGACAGCCCGGCCTCGGCCAATGCCTCTGTGAAGCCTTCCAGACGTTTGCGCGCGCGGAAATCGTCGGGAACCTTGGTGCCAAGGAACCCGATTCGTCGGTAACCGGCCTGCAAGATGGCTTGCGCCATGTCACGCCCGGCGCGGCGATGCGAGATGCCGACCACCGAATCAATCGCCTCGCCGTCGATATCCATTATCTCGACAATGGGAATACCGGCATTGGCCAGCATGGCGCGCGCAGCGTCGGTATGTTCCAGCCCTGCCACAATCACGCCAGAGGGCCGCCAAGAGAGCATTTCGTAGATCACGTTCTCCTCGCGCTCTGCCTGGTAATCGGTCGCGCCGAAAACAGGTTGCAGCCCGGTGTCTTCCAGCCCTGACGAAATGCCGCGCAGAACTTCGGGAAAGACCATATTCGCAAGCGACGGGATGATGACTCCGACAAGGTTCACCCGCTGCGAGGCCAACGCCCCCGCGATCTTGTTGGGCACATAGCCCAGCTTTTTGGCCGCAGCGAGCACCTTGTCGCGCGTTGCAGGCGAAACATCATCGCGGTTGCGCAAGACACGGCTGACGGTCATTTCGCTGACGCCACTGGCCTCGGAGACATCGCGCAAGGTCAGGGGACGGGCGGCTTGAGGGGGCAGATATGGGGGCAAACGCGTGATCCTGTGCAAACGAGGGAAGTTGCATGTTAGCGCCCTGCAATGCGCGCGCCAAGACACCACTTGCACCCATGCGCCCGGCTTGGCACAAGCAACTTGGACGGCCCCGTGGCTCAACTGGATAGAGCAGCCCCCTCCTAAGGGGCAGGTTGCAGGTTCGAATCCTGCCGGGGTCACCAGAAAACCCAATAAAATATGGCTTTTTGTCAGGGGCTTGCAGATGCCGCTGCAGAAACGCCCGTTTGATTCCCGGGGAAATCTGGGGCGGCAGACAGGATTTCTGTACAAAACCTGTACAAGTTGAGGCCCGTTTAGGCCCTCGTGGGGCGCGGCAATGAGCTGGCGCGTTGCAAACGAATGCGCCGAACGCCGCTTCGGCAGCGCCGCGCGCAAACAGATCATCATGTTCCTGGCCGACAAGGCGAGCGATGACGGCTCGGGTATCTGGTGCTCCAAAGGCACGATCCAACGGCACACAGAGCTTGGCGAAAGTACCGTGAAGCGGACGATCAGCGATTTCCTGAAAGAGGGTATTCTGATCGAGACCGGACGCCGCCCCTGCAAGAACGGTTTCACGGTAATTCACCGCATCGTTCTGGCTCGCGTAATGGCGTTGGAATCGATGGCGGAACCCGATGAAGGGACGGGGTCCACAGTGGACCCCGTCCAGCCTGAACCCGGTACGGGGTCCACCATGGACGGGGTACGGGGTCCACGGTGGACCCCAAACCACCCTAAAACCATCCATAAACCGCCTACGCGCAAGCGTGCGGAGGCGGCGGCGGTTGAGGATGAAAGGTTTGAGAAGATCTGGGCGGCCTATCCGAAGGACCGCCAGCGCGGGAAGGCTGCATGTCTGGCCCGGATCGCAGAGGCCGTGAAAGAGGGCGTTGACCCCGACCACCTGCTGCGCGCCGTGAAGGCCTACGCCGCCGAGAGCGAGGGCTTCACGAGGTCCAAGGTCTGTTTCTCGGACAACTGGTTCGCTGACCGCCGCTGGCAGCGGTTCCTCGATACGTTGGCCGAGGAACAGCGGGCGCAGACCACCCTTACCGCCGACCACCACGCACGGCTGGCTGCATGGGTGCGCGACCGCAACCCGATGTGCAAACACATCACCGCGCCGCAGGTGACGGCGCTGCTGGCGGCTGGGCTCGTGACCGACGGCCAGCTGCGCGCGGCAGGGCTAGCAGGATGAGAGCCGCGTTTTCCGCAGAATGTGCCGCGCATCGCGTCCCGTGCATCGCGCTCACCGTTCCGTGCGCCGTGTCCCGAGTTCCCTGCGTCGTGTTCTCTGCATCGCGTCTTGTGCGTCGTGCTGCGCGCATCGCGTTTCCCGCCCCGCGTCTCCTGCACCCCGTCCGGCGCAGCAAACCCACCGAAACGGACTCCAAGCCCCCGATCCGCCTCCGCTGACGCTGGGAGGCGGGGGGCTTGGAGGAAGTTGGCAAGAAATAGGAACGTAAACTTCACATGCGCCACCATTACAAACTGACCGACGACGAACGCCGCCAGATCATCGAGGCCCGCGCCGAGGGCACACCAGCCACCGCTCTGGCCCGCCGTTTCGGCGTCTCGACTCGGACGATCTACAACACGCTGAGCCGGGCCAAAGGCGCGCGACCTGCACTGACCAGAACAATCAGCACCCGCCTGAGCACGCGCCAGCTGGCGGGGTTTCAGGCCGCGCTGGCTCGTCGCGGCATCACCGACCAACCTGCCGCCTTGCGCCGCCTTATGGGGGCGGCTGACATCCTGCTGTGCCCGGTGGATCAGGTTGTACTGGACCATCTGCAAGCCTGGGGCGCGCAGGTCGCCACCGAAGGCGCTGCGGTCAACCACATCGCCCGCAAGCTGAACGAGGCCAAACTGCGCGGCCGCGCGCTGCCCTTCACCGATGACGACATGACCACGATCCGCGCCTTCGCCGGGGGATTGGTCGAATTCGCCGAAGAGTTCCGCATCCTGTGGGAGGCACAACTGGCCGCGAAGACACGCGAGGTCGACAAGGCGCTGGAGGGGTTAACCGCAAAAGCACCGGAACCCTAAAGCAGGTCCCGCATCTGCGCCGCCCGCTGCATCGCATCGCTTGCGATCGGCTCGCTGACGGTCGCCGGGACCTGATCGCCTACCGCCAGAAGCGTGCGCTCCAGCGCGGGGCCCAGCCGATCCGCCATCTCCTGCAACAACTCCAAAGCACGGCCCTTGGGCAGACCCGCCGCGCGCCCCTCGGCCTCGAAATGGCGCGGCACGATCTCGTCGATGCCGTAATGGCCATCGATCGACATGGCGAGGCGGTAGCGCTTGCGCTGCAAGCGTCCGGCGCGGACGACCGGGGCGACGCTCAGAATGTCATAGAGGGGCGCGAGCGTGAACCTCGCCCGACGGCCCAGACGCAGGCTGAAGTTCTTGGCATGCCCGTCCGAGGCCCCGATCAGGAAGAAGAAGATCTGCGCCCGGAATAACGTCTCCCGGTCCTCGATGGGCGTGTCGGACTCCCGCAAAAGCTCCATGATCTGCGCGACGCCGGGGCCGCCCAGCATCTGGTATTTCATGGCAGAAGGGTAGCCCAGCGACTGGCAGATATCTTCTTGCGGCAGGCGTTTCAGGGTGTCGCCCTGCCAGATGCGGTCGAAACGCTCGACCGAGAGCACGACCTGTCCGGGAAGGGTAAGCTTCTCGACATGCGCAACGGGAAGGTTGATTTCGCGTGCCAAGGTCATGCAGAATAACTCGTTCTCGACGCTGTCGCTCAGGTCGATCTGCTCGGGGCCGGGAATGAGGCCCATGGGCGTCTTGAAGATATGGCTGGTCGGCGTGATGCCCCGCGGCTTGGCCCACTGTCCGTCGATCCGCAGGTAGGCCGTCTTCTCCTGCGCGCCGGCGATGGAAATCCGGAAATCCTCGTCTTCACCCAGGGCGAGGGGTGCTGTGGCGAGGTTCTTCAAGTCAGCGACCATCTCCTCTTCCGAAATGACGCGATACTGCATGTCCTGTTCAAACGGGGCCTCGTCCACAGGCAGGAATTGCAGCGCGCCGACACAGTCGCGCCCCAGCACGGACAGCAGAGAGAACACATCCTTGCCCTGTGCGCCTACGCGCGCGGCGATCTTTTCGCGCAGTTCGCCTTCGGCATCGGGGAGGAGGTTGTCGAAAGCGGCGACAACCGGATCGCCCTGCCATTTGAGCTTGGTCAGCGGCAGGGCACTGGCAACCGGAAAAGCGGCCTCGGAGGCGAGCCAGTCAGGATCATAGATGAAAGCTATGGCACCATCGGTTGCGCGGGTCAGCGTGCCCACCCGCGCCCTTTCGTACCAGACGGCGGTCTTGCTTTGGCGTGTGCGGCGGCCCGCTCGGGCGATACGAGCCATCTCAGGGCTGCCCCGACTCAGCTATGCGATCCGTCGCGGACAGTTCCGCACCGAGGGCTTCCAAGAGGCGCAGATAGACGTCAAGGCTGACAGAAACGACGCCGTTCTCGATGTCGGAAATGGTGGATTGAGCCGTTCCCGTCATCTCGCCAAGCTGCTTCTGGCTGATCTTCCGTGCCGTGCGCCGCGCCTTTAGCACGGCCCCGGCTTGGCGCAGGCTTCGGATGGGGTATGCGGGCAGGGTATCCATGGCATTTTGATAGCTCAAGGACGATAGTTTGTCAATATAGCGTGAGAGCTATATAGTGTTTTAATGGCCCTTGGGCTATGAGTGCCGGGGCAAGGGCTTACGCCCTAGATTCATGGATCCCTCAGCATGCCTCAAAGATGAAAACGTCACAAAGGGCAGGACGTGTGAATTCGCTGCACATGCAAAACTGTTTGATCGAGCAACGTAAAGCGGACGTTGGAGCAGCTGTTCATTTTGAAAACGGAAGCCAAAAGCTTGGGTCCAAAATTGACTTCGCCTTTCGCTTTCCGAATAAGGCTTCGCTTAGTTCGCGCGTGAGGTTTCTATCCACGTCTGAGTCTGAAAAGCTCTTCCACGCGCCCTCAACCATAGCCGTCGTGCTGTCTTGGGCAGCGTTCTGGAAGTCTTTGAGCTTCGAGTAACCCATACCAACGAAAATACGAAGTGCATCACTGTGTCTTCCTTCCAGCGCAGGAACAAGAATATGTCGCAGAACGTTGTCTTTCTCAGCCTGCATTATTCGATCCCCGCGTTGTGCGACGTTCGAGATCAGTTTGGGGCATAGAACCATCGCATGTGCCAAAGATGTCGCTGAAACGTTGGAGATTCCTTCGCGCAGAGATCGCCAAACATCCTCATGGTAGCTTTTGTCGAGCGCGAGCAAAAGGGTATCCAGGGCGCCATCGGCAGCCTCAATTTCGCACTCGCCGGACAATACGCGTTTCACTGCGTTGACGAATGGCTTTCTGAAAACGCCTGCATCGAGCTGGCAGCCCGAGGCATCCAATTTCTCTAGGAGCATGACTGCGGTGTGATCCATCTCCTCAATGTGCCCCTGCCAAGCTTGTTGTTCGACAGCTCCTAGAAGGTCGTCAAGGTGTTCATGCAGCGTTTTCCACAGACCACCCGTGGCATGTGAAAGGGATATAAAATCACGGGGTATGTCATCAAGCGTTAACTTTTTGATCTCGGGGACCTTCATCCTGGGAGCATATTTCGCCAGTGCATCGACAAAAACTTCTTCTTCGAGCAAGTCACGCAGATAAGGGATGTGCGAGAGCAAGCCACTCAGATTGAGGTATGGAGGAGTGTCACTGCTAAACATCTCGACGACAATTTGTGCGACTGCCAAATGTTCCCGATGAGCTTTACCGTACTCAATCCAACGCGTTGCACTAGTTGCTGCGACCGCCTTGTGTGCTATCAGTTTTACTTGGCTATCCAATAGTTCTCCCGAACCATCTAGGGTCAGGATTCATAACCAGTATATGACGACGGCTGCGAGCGCGATGGCCGAGAGGAAGACCTTGGGACACCTGTCGTAGCGGGTTGCCACGCGCCTCCAGTCTTTGAGCCTGCCGAACATAAT
>NZ_JALZWP010000031.1 GCF_023336755.1 Roseinatronobacter domitianus
GGAAATGGCTACCCTCGGCTGGGTCGACTGGTTCAACAACCGGCGCCTGCTTGGCCCCATCGGAAACATCCCGCCAGCAGAGGCTGAAGAGAACTTCTATGCACAGCACGACGTGCTCGATATGGTCGCGTGAAATGAAGCTATAGGTCTCCGGTGAAACCGGGGCGATTCATGGTGATGATCATCTTCAGCATGGTGGACCTTTCCCTTGGGTCCAGCGGCTTGTCATCAGCAGCATTAGAGCGGCCCAGCTTTGATTTTTTTCCAATGCCGAGAGCATGGTATCGGTCGGCCGCTGCCAAAATCTGTTCCGGCACGTCCAGTTCAACCTTCTCAAACCAACGCACCAAGTCAGGCACGCTTGTCCTGCCTGGCGCAGCGACACTGCCCCAATCAAAGTTGTCTTCGATCAAAGCGCGTCTTTTGAAGTAGAAGGCAAGAACATCACTTTGAACGGGCATCCCGTCGGTCCCCTCCAGCAAGTCGCCACAGAGTTCAAATCCAATGGAAAGAGCGGCAGCTTCGTCTAAGGACCACCGTTGCATTCTTGCCCAGTGCTACAGATCTGCTTCGCGACCTTCAACGCCGAAACCGCCCGCAAACCAGACTGGTTCCTGCTTGAACACCGCTCTCAGCTCTGAGAGCGTGAGGCGTTCTGCCATGGTATGCGCTGGGTTGCTGACCTCACCTCTGAGGTCGAAGCGCTCGAAAAACTCCGCGTCCGTCATGTCCTGCAAGGTCTCCTTGCAGACCTTGATTGAAAGAGCCAAATCAAAAGCAAAGCCATCGAAGACGTCCGGATGGTACGGACCCCTGATGTTGTGGATGACAGGTTTTCTCCATTTCAGTAGCCTGCCATAACGACGTTGCAATATCTTCGTCGTGATGTACGCCCGCGACGGTTCGTTTGACACATGACCACCCTTCTACTGTGACTTGGGCGATCCTGCCTCCACCTCATCCAAATATCCAGCCCACCAATCGGCCAGCCTGACACGTTCTTCCCAGAACTCGCCACGGGCATAGATCCGGCGGATCTTGTTTCCATCAACATGGGCCAAGGCACGTTCAATGGCATCAGGGTTCCACAGGCCGCTTTCATTGGCCAAGGTCGAAAATGTTGCGCGGAAACCATGCGCTGTCATTTCATCCCCGTCATAGCCCAAGCGACGAAGCGCGCCGTTCAGAATATTCTCACTCATCGGACGAGACACCGACCTGAGCGAGGGAAACAGGAAGACGCCATTGCTGGTAATACGCTTCAGATCCTTCAGCAAAGCCACGGCCTGCGATGGCAGCGGGACTGAATGCGGCACCCGCATCTTCATCCTGTCGGCAGGGATCAACCAAATCGCCTTTTCAAGATCAAACTCTGCCCAGGTCGCCTGCCGTAGCTCACCCGGTCGCTGGGCGAGTATGGCGAGTAACCGCAACGCGATGCGTGTCGTGACCTGCCCCTGAAACCCGTCTATAGAACGCAACAAGCCACCCAGTGCGTTAGGGTCCGTGATGGCAGAGCGCGATTTGACCTTGGGTCGAATGAGAGCATCCCGCAGTGCAAAGGTGGGATCATGGTCGACCACACCGGATGCAATGGCATAGCGAAAAACAGCGCCGATCTTGGCGCGCAACCGCTTGGCGGTTTCGTGGTTTCCCTTGGCCTCGACTCTGCGCAGGCAGGCAAGCACCATAGGTGAGGTCACCTCTGCGATAGGCTTATTACCGAACGCATCAATCGCCATACCTAGAAGCCATTCAGTCTTGATCTTGGTCGCGTCCGCGCGCCCTTCCTTTTCGGCTTTGGTCTTGTAGGCTTCCGCAAGCTTCGCGAAGGTTGTCTCCTGCACGAGCAGTTTCTGGCGTTTGTCTTCTTTCTTGACCTCACCCGGATCTTCACCGGCTGCAAGCCGTGCTCTGGCATCGTCGCGCAGTTTTCTTGCCTGTGCGAGAGATACCGCCGGGTAGGCCCCGAATGACAACCGCTTCTCTCGGCCTTCGATCCGGTACTTCATATGCCACAGGCGCGAGCCAGACGAAGCAACCGTCACGTAGAGCCCTTGGAAGTCAGAGACCTTGTAGGGTTTGTCTTTGGGTTTCAGGCTTCGAATCTGGGTATCAGTCAATGGCATATGGGGGCATCGCCTTTCTGTATCACTCGCGATGCCCCCGCAGATACCCCCAAGCCAGGGGCACTCCATCAGACTGGGCTGAACAGAATCGGACAACCAGCATCGCAAAAACCCTTATAAACTAGGGATTTCTGGATGTCATTGGATGATCTTGGATGAGAAAGTGGTGCCGCTGAAGGGACTCGAACCCCCGACCCCATCATTACGAATGACGTGCTCTACCAGCTGAGCTACAGCGGCCCCATTGATCCGGCAAGCTTGCCCGCCGGTTCTGTTGCGCCTCTTAGCACCGGTTTTCGGTGCCGACCAGACCCTTTATGCAGGTTTTTCGGCCGGCGCGTCTGCGGCTTGTGTCGCAGCGTCAATGACCTCTGCATCCGCCTCTGCCGCAGGCTTGGGCAGGCTACCCACGATCAGCGGCAACAATTCCGTCTGCGTCGCGGACGGGCCAGCGCTGTCGGGTGCGTCGCGCCATTCCAGCGTGTCGAACGCGCTGCAATTGTCGCAGATCGCCTGCCAGCTTGCATGCACATGCTGGCAGTTGCTGCACACCCATTGCGGTCCGCGTGGGGCGGTCAGGGCGCGGGCCAGCCAGCCACGCACCACCGCGTCATCTGCCCCTTCGCCACGCTCTATCGCCGCCATGACGGTCAGGGCGCGCACGGTCGGACGGGTTTCGAACAAATCCCCCAAGGCCCGCCGCGCCTCTGGGAAATCTTCGGCTGCAATCAGAAATTCGGCCTGCAACAGGCGCGATTCGTCAGCATCGGGGTGCATTTTGATCAGCTTCTGGAACCGCGACAGGCGTTGGCGCGGCGTCTCACCCTTCTCGATCGCGGCAAAGGCTGCGGCCAATTCCGGGTGCGGCGCGGCTTTCCAAGCCCGTTTGATCGCGCGGGCGGCATAGGTGCCTTTGCCCTGCGCGACCAAGGCATGCGCCGCCGCGACAGCGGCCGGAACAAGATCGGGCGACAAGCGGTTGGCCTCGATGGCCGCGTCACGCGCGCGCGGCAACTCGTCCTTTGCGGCCAGCGCATCCGCCTCTTGCAGCGCCAGAACGGCGTCGCGGCGGCGATACACATCGCGCGGCAGATGCCCGCTGGATTTCTTGGTTTCCAGCGTCTTGCGCGCGCCGCGCCAGTCTTCGGCCTCTGTCTGAAGTTTCAGCAGCGTGTTCTGTGTCGGCTCATGCGCGGGCTGCATTTCCAGTGCCTTGACCGCCAATGCGCGGGCTTTCTCTGTCTCACCCAAGGCAAGTTCGGCCCGGATCAGCCCCTGAACCCCGACAAAGCGGCTGCGCGGATCATCCAGCAACCCTTTGTAATGTTCCAACGCCAAGGCATTGTTGCCTTTGGCTTCTGCGGCTTGGGCAATCAGCAGGTTGGTCATGATCGGACGGTTCAGCAGCTTATGCGCCTTCTCAGCCTTCACCATGGCGGTTTTCGAATCGCCTGTAGACTGCGCCAGCATCGCGCCGAGCAGTGCATCCAACCCGCGTTTTTCGCGGTTGCGCATGAAGAAGCGGCGGATGGCGGTCTCGTCACCATTCATGAAGTGCAGCAAGGCCAGCGACAGCGAAATTGCCTTGAGCACAAGCCAAAGCGCCACAAGAAAGACCACGAAGGCAATGATTGCCTGAATCGGGCCAAGCGTGAATTCCATGTCGAGAATGCGCAGACCAACCGTCTGACCGCTGTCCATAAGCGCCCCTGCGCCATAAGCCAGCGCAATCACGGCCACGACAAAAACAAGGAGTTTAATCAATGTCCAAAACATGGTGTTTCCTTACTCCGTCGTGTTTTCGGCCTGCAACGCATCCAGCGCGGCGGCGGCATTCAACCGGGTTTCGACGGCGCCCAGCCAATCGCTGATAGCGGCGCGCCCGGCCTCTGGCAGGCTGGCCAATTCATCGCGCGCGGCGGCAAGGTCACCGTCTGCAACCGCAACACCTGCGCGGGCCGTAATCGCATCGGGATCGTCCCCCTCGCGCGGAGCAAGCGAGCGTGCCCCGATCTGCGCGCGAAAAAAGTTGCCTAGTTTTTCCGTGGCCGAGTCAGCCGGAGCGCTTTGCAGGCTGGCGGCCAAAGCGGCACGCGCCGCCGGGTCGTAGCTTCCCTGAAGCGCCTCGACCGTCTGGACCCCGCCCGCAGCATCCTGCAAGGCGGCGGGCACGTCGACCCCGGCCTGCATCAGCTGCGCGATGGCGTCCTCAAAAGGCGCACCGGTTACAAGTGCGGCGCGAATGCGGTCAAGCCCGGCGCTGGCCATGGCAGAATCGACCGCGGCCTCGGCTTGCACCACCTCTTCTGTCGCAAGCTTACGCAAATCATCCATATCTGCCTGTAGCGCCGCGATCTGGTCGGGCAGCGGCGCATAGGCGGCTTCCAACGCGGCAAGACTGTCCTGAACAGGACCAAGGTCAACCGGAGCCTCGGCATTCAGCGCCTCGATCTGCGCTTGCAGATCGCTGGTATCGGTCGGCGCAGGAAGTGCGGCAATCTGCGCGCGCAGATCCTCCATCGCAGCCTCAAGCGCACTCAGCTCAGGGACCACCGAAGGTTCCAGCGCAGCAATTTGCGATTCGAGTGCCGACAGATCAGAGCCTTGGGCCATCGTGGCGCGCAGATCAATCAGTTCAGCGCGCAGGGCGTCCAGGTCGCCGCCCACCGCAGGTTGCTGGGCGGTTTGGTAGACATGCGCCCCGTATCCAATACCCCCCGCAACCAAACCACCCAGAAGCATCGGGAAAAAGCCCCCACGATTCGCTTGCGGTGTGGGGGCAACAGGGGCGGTGGGCTGTATGTCGGGCTTGGAATCTGTCACAGGCTCTAGCGTGGTTGCGTCAGGTGTCGTGGCCGGTGCATCGCCCGTTTCAGACAAAGTGGACTCGGCCGCTTCGGGCGCGTCAGGCTTTTCGGCCTGCACGTCTAAACTGTCTGGCGCAGCCTCAATTTCTGCCGTCGCCTGTGGCGTGGTGTCCTCTGCCGCCGACTCAGGCTGGTCAGAGGTCTCTGGCGCCGTCACAGTATCGTCGCCCATCTGGGCTGGGCCATCTGCCAAAGGCGCAATTTCGGGCGTTTCAGGCGCAACAACCGCATCCTCAGGCGCTGTCTTGGACGCGTCGGGCAACCCCGCATCGGCCATGGTTGCAGAGGCATCCGCACTGTCCTGCGGTGCATTCGTGTCATCTTTTGGCGTTGCGGCCTCGGATGTGGCTTTAGCGGTTCTGGGTCGGCGCGGCGGGGTGCCTTGCTTGCTGGTGCCTGTCTTGCTTGTGGTTCTGCGCGCCACCGTCAATCCCCCATCACACTTACGCCGCTTCGCAGCAATCTTCGCTACCTTATCGTGGGTTCTGGTCAGGCTCAAGCGTGGCCTGCAATAGCGCGACGGCGTTCAACATCCCCGTGTGATCGGGCGTTTTGGCAATCCAAAGCCCCGACAACGGCACCCCCGCCAGCCCCGCTGCCGCCGCATCGCTGATCGCGACAGCATAGATCTGAGCCTGCGGATCGGGCAAGTCGCGCCACGCCTGCGCCAACAAGGCCGCACTGCGCGGTGAAAAAACAGGCAGCACAACCTGCCCCGGTGCCATCAGACACGCCCGCGCGGCATCACTTAACTTTTGCGCCAGTTGGTCGTAGCAGACCACGGCCTGCGCCCGCAGACCTGCGGCGTTTAGCCGCCCGGCCAGATCGCCTGTCACATGCGCGCCGCACAGATGGACCAGATCCTGTTCCGGGCGCTCGGCACAAAGCTGCGTGAACAGCTTATCTGCCGTGCCACCGCCCGCGCGCAAATCGGAAAACCCCGCCGCCTGCGCCGCAGCCTGGCTACCTGGCCCCACGCACCACATGGGCCAGTCACGGCGCGCCGTCACCGCGGCCAACGCGCGCACCGCATGTTGTGAGGTGACGATCACCGCACAGCCGGGCGCCGGCGGCGTGATATCGCGCAACACCACCTTCAGAATGGGCGAAATCACCACCCTGCCCGGCCAATTGGCAGCAGTGGCGAAATATTCCGCACTATCGCGCGGGCGGGTCAGAAGTAGGGTCGGCAGCGTGGCCCCCATAGGTTATGGTCCGGATAGACACCAGTCAGAGCATTGTGCGGATATATCCCAAGTGGTAGCTGCATGTTGTGCCCATTTGCAACCAGAGAGCCCGATGACCGACTTCGCCGCTGGCCCCGTGACCGTTCTGGGACTGGAAAGTTCCTGCGACGACACCGCCGCCGCCGTGTTGCGTGGTGGTCCGGGGGGACCAGAGATATTGGCCAATATCGTGATTGGGCAGACCGACCTGCACGCGGGATATGGCGGTGTCGTCCCTGAAATTGCCGCCCGCGCCCATGCCGAGAAGCTGGATATCGTGGTCGAGCGGGCCTTGGCCGAGGCCAGGCTCTCACTGAAGAGGATCGACGCGATTGCCGTGACCGCCGGGCCGGGCCTGATCGGTGGCGTGATGGCCGGGGTGATGCTGGCCAAGGGGCTGGCCGCAAGCACTGGCAAACCCATGATTGGCGTGAACCACCTTGCCGGACATGCGCTGACCCCACGGCTGACCGATAGGGTGGATTTCCCCTACCTAATGCTGCTGGTGTCCGGCGGGCATTGCCAGTTCCTGCTGGTTGAAGGGGCGGAACAGTTCACCCGGCTGGGCGGCACCATCGACGACGCGCCGGGCGAAGCCTTTGACAAGGTCGCCAAGCTGCTGGGCCTTGGCCAACCCGGCGGCCCGCTGGTCGAGGCCGAGGCCCGCGCAGGCGACCCGAAACGCTTCAAACTGCCACGCCCATTGCTGGACCGGCCCGATTGCGACATGTCTTTTTCCGGGCTGAAGACCGCTGTGTTGCGCAGCCGCGATGCGCTTTGCACGGCTCAAGGCGGGCTTTACGCGCAGGACCGCGCCGATCTGTGCGCAGGCTTTCAGGCGGCGATGGCCGATGTGCTGGCGGAAAAGACCCGGCGCGCGCTGGTCAAAACCGGCGCGCCGATGCTGGCCGTGGCGGGCGGTGTTGCGGCAAATCAGGTTTTGCGGGCGCGGTTGGAACAGGTCGCGGCAAATGCCGAGGCGCGATTCGTTGCCCCACCACTAAAGCTGTGCACCGACAATGCGGCCATGATTGCATGGGCCGGGCTGGAACGGCTGCGGGCGGGTGGGCGCGATGACATGAGCCTTGCAGCGCGCCCGCGATGGCCGCTGGACACAAGCGCCGCCCCAATGCTGGGCGCGGGCAAGAAAGGGGCCAAGGCATGAACGTGGCAATCCTTGGCGCGGGCGCCTTCGGAACGGCCCTTGCCTGCGCGCTGGGTCATGCGCAACTTTGGGCGCGCGATGCCGAACATGCCGCCGAAATTGCCCGAACCCGCCGCAACACACGCCGCCTGCCCGGCGTGGACCTGCCCGAAACCGTGACGGTAACGCACGACCTGACAACCATAGATGCCGAAATCCTGCTTCTGGCCATGCCAATGCAGCAGATGCGTGGCTTTCTGCGCGAGCATGCCGATTTTTTGGCCCCGCGCATCCTTGTCGCCTGCTCGAAGGGCGTGGACATGGAATTGTTGATTGGCCCTGTCGGGGTGATTGAACAAGCCCTGCCCGGCACGCAAGCCGCGCTTCTGACAGGGCCAAGCTTTGCCGCCGACATCGCGCGCGGCCTGCCCACGGCCCTGACGATTGCCGCGCGGGATGCGGAGTTGGCCGAAACCTTGCAAACCCGCCTGTCGACAGAGAACCTTCGGCTCTATCGCAACACCGACGTGACCGGGGCAGAACTGGGCGGTGCGCTGAAAAACGTAATCGCGATTGCGGCGGGCATGGTGATCGGGGCTGGGCTGGGCGAATCCGCGCGCGCGGCGCTGATGGCGCGCGGCTATGCCGAGATGCAGCGCCTTGCTCTGGCCTTGGGGGCTGAAACGGAAACACTTGCGGGTCTGTCGGGCTTTGGCGACCTTGTGCTGACCTGCGGGTCTGAGAAATCGCGCAATTTCCGCTACGGCATGGCGCTTGGGGCCGATGCCGATTTCAACGCAGGCACCACCGTCGAAGGTGCCGCGACCGCGCGCGCTGTCGCCCGATTGGCCCGTGAGCGTGGCGTGGACATGCCGATTACCCGCATGGTCGCCGCTGTTCTGGACGGTATGCTGACCCTGACCGAAGCCAAGGGCGCGCTGCTCGCCCGCCCCCTGACACTGGAGTGATATGACATGCCGCTTTTCATGATGGTCTGCACCGACAAACCCGGCGCGCTCGAGACCCGCAAAGCCACGCGTGAGGCGCATCTGGCCTATGTCCGCGATACCGGCTGCGTGGTTCAGGCCGGCCCGCTGCTGGACAATGCCGGCGAAATGGCCGGATCGCTGATTGTGCTGGACCTGCCCGATATGGCCGCGGCCACGGCTTGGGGCATGAATGACCCCTATGCGAAAGCCGGGCTGTTTGCCGATGTGCGCTTGCAGGAATGGAAAAAGGTCATGGGCTGATGCGCTACTGGCTGATGAAATCGGAACCCGACGCGTTTTCTTGGGGTGGCCTTGTCGCAAAGGGTGCTGCGGGTGAAGAATGGGATGGCGTGCGCAATTACCAAGCCCGCAACATGATGCGCGAGATGGGGATGGGCGACCGTGTATTTTTCTACCACTCACAATCCGACAAGGCCGTGGTGGGCATAGCAGAGGTGATCGCGACCGCGCATCCTGACAGCACAACGGATGACCCGCGTTGGGAATGTGTAGATGTTCGGGCGGTTGCGCCACTGAAACAGCCTGTCACATTGGAAATGTGCAAGGCAGACCCGCGCTTGTCAGAGATGGCTTTGCTAAAGCAGGCCCGTTTGTCGGTGCAGCCTGTGCGGCCCGAGGAATGGGCCGTGATCTGCGACATGGGCGGGGTTTAAGTTCCGCAGAAGGTAACAACCGTAGGCGCATCCACCGGCGCGGGACCGGCAAAGGCTTCGCTGCCTGCGCACTTGGTAAATGGCTGCTGAACATGTTGCAAAAGTGACAGGAACGGGTCCATATCACCATGCTCGCTTGCAGCGTCCAATGCGTGTTCAACTAGATGGTTGCGCGGAATATAGACCGGGTTCACCGCACGCATCCGTTGGGCCGCAATGTCAGGATTGCCCAAGCCTATCCGCAGCCGCGCCAACCAGTCCGGCAGGCCAGAGGGGTCGGTGAACAAGGCCGCCAGCGTGGCTTCATCCCCCATGACCGCATCGGGCAAAGCCTGAAAGAAGCTTGTGAAATCAACACCCTGCCCCTGCCACAGGGTTTGCATATCCTCTACCAAGGCGGCATCGCAACCGCCTTCAAACCCCAGTTTGCGGGCGAACACCGCAAGCCATTCCGCGCGATACTGCTCTTGTATCGCCTCGACGGCATCGGTCGCCAGCGCGATCGCGCGCTCCTGATCCGGGTCGATCAATGGCAGCAGCGTCTCTGCCAGCCGCGACATGTTCCACAGAAGAATTCCGGGCTGATTACCATAAGCATAACGCCCACCATAATCGATGGAACTGAACACGGTGGCAGGGTCAAAACGTTCCATAAAGGCGCAAGGGCCGTAGTCGATGGTTTCGCCAGACAGCGTGCAATTGTCGGTATTCATCACCCCATGCACGAAGCCCACGCCCATCCATTGCGCGACCAACTGCGCCTGCCGCGCGCCGACCCGTTTCAGGAACGCCAGATACCGCCCGTCCTGCCCCACCAAATCGGGATCATGCCGCGCAATCGCGTAATCTGCCAGGCGCGCGACCATGTCGGTCTGACCGCGCGCGGCAAAGAACTGCAACGTGCCGACGCGCAGATGGCTGGCGGCGGTGCGCGCCAGAACCGCGCCGGGTTCCAACCCGTGTTGGCGCAACACGCGGTCGCCGGTGGTGCAAGCGGCAAGCGCACGGGTTGTCGGAATACCAAGCGCTGCCATCGCTTCCGACACAAGGTATTCACGCAGGACCGGCCCCAGCACCGCCCGCCCGTCGCCGCCACGCGCAAAGGGCGTGCGACCAGAGCCCTTCAGATGAAGGTCGTGGCGCAGACCGTCAGGCGCTACGATTTCGCCCAGTAAATAGGCGCGCCCATCGCCAAGCTGCGGGCTGAACCCGCCAAATTGATGCCCCGCATAGGCTTGGGCAATCGGTTGCGCGGCCTTTGGCGCGGCGTGCCCCGACAGCATGGCCACGCCTTCCGCAGTTTGCAGATCCGCCGCATCCAACCCCAGATGCTTGGCCCATGCGGTGTTCAGAAGCACCAGTTGCGGGTCGGGCCAGCCTTGGGGCGCAACAGAAACATAGGCCCCGGTCAGGTCGCGGGCATAGCTGTTGTCAAAAGCGATGGGCATGGGCTTTCCTTGTCTGCTTTAACGAAAAGGTAAGCCGCCCATGTCATGCTGACCAGACGTATCGTCATTCACAGGGGGTCAAACACCCAGACAGTAACGCATAACGGCTTTTTGCGCGTGCAGGCGGTTCTCGGCCTCGTCAAAGACAACCGATTGCGGGCCATCCATAACCGCGTTGGTCACTTCTTCCTCGCGGTGCGCGGGCAGGCAATGCATGAACACAGCATCTGGTTTGGCTTTGGCCATCAGCGAGTCATTGACCTGATAGGGGCGCAACAGGTTGTGGCGGCGCTCACGGTTGGACTGGCTGTCATGCATACTGACCCAAGTATCGGTCACGACCAGATCGGCACCGGCGACAGCCTGTTCCGCATCGCGCATGGTTTCGACCTGAACCCCCTGCGCGCGCGCAAAAGACACGGCTTTCGGGTCCGGGTCCAACGCCTCTGGTCCGACAAACACCATGTCGAACCCGAATTGCCCGGCTGCATGCAGAAAGGACGCACACACATTGTTGCCATCGCCCAGCCAGACCACGCGACGACCCTTGATCGGTCCACGATGTTCCTCGTAGGTCAGGATATCAGCCATGATCTGGCAGGGATGCGTTTCGTTGGTCAGCCCGTTAATGACCGGGACAGACGCATATTCGGCAAGTTCATGCAGCACGGACTCGTCAAAGGTGCGGATCATGATCAGGTCGACATAGCGCGACAGCACCCGCGCGGTGTCGGCAATCGTCTCGCCGTGACCAAGCTGCATTTCGGAGCCAGAGAGCACCATGCTTTGTCCGCCCATCTGGCGCACACCCATGTCAAAGCTGACACGCGTGCGGGTCGATGGTTTCTCGAAGATCAGCGCAACCATACGGCCCTGAAGCGGCTGGCTGTCATCGGGCGTGC
This sequence comes from Roseinatronobacter domitianus, assembly GCF_023336755.1. GTDB lineage: Bacteria > Pseudomonadota > Alphaproteobacteria > Rhodobacterales > Rhodobacteraceae > Roseinatronobacter > Roseinatronobacter domitianus. Next base: position 11,380 of record NZ_JALZWP010000031.1, read on the forward strand.
CCTTGGGCTGGCCAGCGCGGGCCTCTTTCATGATGCGGGCCTGGTCGATCATGGCGCGCAAGACCGCGCGGTCAGTGGTGCTGATATCAAGGAAATGCGGCATGGCGTCGGGCCTTTTGGCTGATGCGGGATGCGAGGGCGCTGCCCTCGCGCTCCCGGAGTATTTGGAGCAAGATGAAATCAGAGGAGGGTTCGCGCCGCAGCGTCAAGGCGGGTGATCGCCTCGGCCAATTCGTCTTCGGATATGGTCAGCGGCGGCAGCAGGCGCACCACGTTGTCGGCGGCAGGCACGGTCAGCAAATGCTGGCCTTGGGCGGCCTTGACCAGATCGGCCGCAGGCACGCAACATTTCAGACCCAGCATCAGCCCCTGCCCGCGCACGGCTTCGAAGACGTCCGGATGCGCGGCGACAAGCCCTTCCAGACTTTGGCGGAAATTCGTGGCATTGCGACGCAGCCCCTCCAGAAAGCCCGGCGCGGTGATGATCTCGACCACTTTGGCCCCCACAGCGCAAGCCAGCGGGTTGCCGCCATAGGTCGAGCCATGCGTGCCGGCTGTCATGCCGCTTGCCGCGCGCGCCGTCGCCAGCACGGCCCCCAGCGGAAAGCCGCCGCCGATGCCCTTGGCAACCATCATGATGTCGGGGCTGATACCCGCCCATTCATGCGCGAACAGACGCCCCGTCCGGCCCATGCCGCACTGCACCTCATCGAGCACCAGAAGCGCGCCGGTGCGGTCGCAAGCGTCGCGCAGGCCCTTCAGGCAGGCGTCGGGCAGCGGACGGATGCCGCCTTCGCCCTGCACAGGTTCCAGCATGACGGCCGCGACGGTGTCATTCAGAGCCGCGTTCAGCGCATCATGGTCGCCCCATGGCAGAACCTTGAAGCCGGGCATGAGCGGGCCAAAGCCCTTGGTCATCTTTTCCGACCCGGCGGCGGCAATCGCCCCGGTGGAGCGGCCATGAAACGCGCCCTCGAATGTCAGGATCGTAGGGCGCGCCTCACCTGCATCATGCCAGTATTTGCGCACCATCTTGATCGCCAGTTCTGCGGCTTCGGTGCCCGAATTGGTGAAAAAAACCGTATCGGCAAAGGTGTTATCCACCAGTGCCTGCGCAAGCTGTTCCTGCGCCGGAATGGTATACAGGTTCGAGACATGCCACAGCGCCTGCGCCTGATCGGTCAACACCTGAACAAGCGCGGGATGGGCATGACCCAGCGCGTTGACCGCGATCCCCGAGGTCAGGTCAAGGTATCGATCCCCCGAGGCCGCATAGAGCCACGCGCCGTCGCCTTTCACAAAGGAGAGGGGCGTGCGGTTGTAAGTGGGCAGAACCGGAGGAAAGGGGGCGTTCATGGATGATATCCCGTCAGAAGGAAGCCTTTGACCTGCCAAAGCAGCGCGGGCAAGTCAACACAGGTTATGACAAAGAGGGTGCGGTGGCAGGGTGCAAGGGGTGTCACGCATAGGGACACCTCTGCACATAGGACGCCGGGAAACCCTCAGTCCACCAGCCGCAGATATTTCCGTTCGATAACCTTCAGAACCTGCGGCAGCTCATGCCCGCGTTTCAGGATCTGCCCATCCATGCCCAGGACGACATACATGCCCTGACGGTTACGCAGCGCGGGGTGCTTTTCGATCCGGTAAAGCGGGTGCTCTGCCGTGCGCCGAAACACCGAAAACACCGCTGATTGACTGAGGCAAGATATCCCATAGTCGCGCCATTCGCCCGCCGCCACCATGCGCCCATAGAGCGACAGGATCATCCCCAGTTCGCGCCGGTCAAAGCTGACTTGGGCAGCCTGAGAGGAAAAGGAGGTCTGCATATTCATAGCCGAAGAGTGTGACGCCGCGCGCGGAAAATCAAGCCCGGACCCTGCCGACTTCGGTTTCGCGCCGCGAAAAGACGCAGACAGGCTTGCGCCCGCCCCCCGCGCCGGGCCATGTTATGCGCAAATCAGAATAGGAGGACACCCCATGCGCACACGCGCCGCCGTTGCCTTAGAGGCCGGAAAACCTTTGGAGATCATGGAGGTAAACCTTGACGGGCCAAAGGCCGGAGAGGTTCTGGTCGAGATCAAGGCCACGGGCATTTGCCACACGGATGAGTTCACCCGCTCTGGCGCGGACCCCGAAGGGCTGTTTCCAAGCAT
>NZ_JALZWP010000032.1 GCF_023336755.1 Roseinatronobacter domitianus
GCAGATCTTCAGGGCGCTCGCAGCCCTTCAGAAGTTCGTCCAGCAGTTCCTTGGAAATCGTCATCGTCCTTGCTCCTCTCAGGAAGCATGGACCAGATCCCGGTTACACAGAAGATCGGACACTCTCGATCGCTCCAAACTTTGCGCAGATGTTCTTCATCTGTGATCAACCCGGTAAGATCTCCGAATAGCCTTTCCATGAATTCTTGAACTGAAATCGGTTTTCCATCCGGTCCCCAATAGGTGGTCGTGGCGAGATACCGGATCGCCCGAGTTTTGCCATCGGCGAGCTGGATCCTGATTTTTGCCTTCGGTTCATCCGTGCCGCCTTCATCATCGGGGCCACCTGTGTCAGTCGGCTCCGTAGGCTTGGGCTCTGTTGGCCCTGGACGTGGTGGCTCTGGGTCTATCGGCTCGCCGTCCCATTCCGGATCATTGAAATTCTCATGTGCCTTCACGAAATCCCAGATCGTGAAGAAATCCTTGCCCTCATAGACCCGCGTCCCGCGCCCGATGATCTGCTTGAACTCGATCATCGACCGTATCGGGCGCATCAGCACGATGTTGCGGACATTTAGCGCGTCCACACCCGTCGACAGCTTTTGCGAGGTGGTCAGGATCGTCGGGATGGTCTTTGCATTGTCTTGAAAGTCGCGCAGGTGTTGATCCCCTGTCGCGCCATCCTCTGCTGTCACGCGCACGCAGTAATTCGGGTGGGTGCTGGTCTTCACCTGATTGATCAGGTCTCGCACCAAGGCTGCGTGCTCTTGGGTGGCGCAGAACACCAATGTCTTATGCCTTTGGTCGATCTGGCCCATGAATTCGCGCACGCGGCTCAACTCGCGCTCTTCGATAATCACGCGCGTGTTGAAGTCGCCCTCGGTGAAGGTGTCACCGTCTTCAACCTCACCTTCCAGCACCTGATCACTGCCTTCGTAGACATATTCATCAATCGTGCTGGCCATCTGGCGCACTTTGAACGGCGTCAGGAAGCCGTCCTCGATCCCGTCACGCAGGGCGTAGGTATAGACCGGTTCGCCGAAATAGGCGTAGGTGTCGGCGTTGTGCTTGCGCTTTGGCGTGGCGGTCAGGCCAAGCTGGGTGGCGGGTGCGAAATACTCCAGCAGCCCGCGCCATTCGCTTTCATCCTTGGCGCCGCCCCGGTGGCATTCGTCGATGATGATGAAATCGAAGAAATCCGGGTCATACTGGCGGAAAATTGGCTTGCCCTCACCGGTCATGAAAGTCTGGAAGATGGTGAAGAACAGGCTGGCATTGCGCGGCACGCGACCGCCAGTCTTGCGCAGCGTGGCGGGGTCTATGCGGGTTATGGCATCGGACGGAAACGCGCTGAAGGAATTGAACGCCTGATCGGCCAGAATGTTGCGATCTGCCAGAAACAAGATACGCGGGCGGCGCACGGGTTCTCGGGTGATGTTCCATTTGGCGTGAAACAGCTTCCACGCGATCTGAAACGCGATAGAGGTTTTGCCGGTCCCCGTGGCCAGCGTCAGAAGGATGCGGCGCTGGTCTTGCGCGACGGCTTCGAGGGCTGCGGTGATGGCGTTGTGCTGGTAGTAGCGCGGTTGCCATTTGCCGCCGTTTTCCTCGAACGCCACGGCCCCGAAGCGCTCGCGCCAGTCATTGTGGTCGGCAAAGCTGCGCGCCCAGAGCGCGTCGGGCGAGGGGAACGGCAGGTCCATATCCCCTTCGGCCCCGGTGGCCATGTCGATCTGATACCAGTTCAGGCCATTGCTGGCATAGGCATAGCGCGATCCAAGGCGGGTGGCGTAGTCCTTGGCTTGGCCTGTGCCGCTGCGGTGGCTGACGCCTGCGCGTTTGGCTTCCAAAACGGCGAGCTTCTGGCCTTTGTGGATCAGGACGTAATCGGCAGACAGCCCTTTGCCGCGCGTGCCGCCCGACTGGATGCGCCCAGGGCAGATGACTTCACGACGCACCTTGGAGCCGTTCTTGCCCCAGCCCGCGCGCGCCAGGACGGGGTCTATGCGCTCGGCGCGGGTATCGGCTTCGGTCTCTTCGTGAATGCTCATCTTCTTTACTCGCTCAAGCGCATCCCGAAAACTGGGCACCGGTTTTCGGATAAGATGCGCGTTTTAAAATAGGTCATGTCAATTCGCCCGCGAAGGCTTTCTGCAAAAGGGATTGGCGAAGGTCGTCAAGGTCTTGCATTTTTACGTCGTAAGTAACTTCCAAGTCTTTCAGAGGCCCACGTAGACTTTCCATCATTCTTACAATTTCTTCCTGCGCCCTGACTGAGGGTAGTATAATTGGATATGTCTTGAGTTTTGAGGCACTAATGTTCGCCTGATTGACGCTTTTTCCTGATATGGAGCGACCATAATCTCGGGCGCTCTTGCTATTCAGAAACATATTTAAGAAGTCAGGAAGCAAGTTGCTTTTGTCGTAGTGCACTCGAATCAGGTAGCCTGCAAATATCGCGGGCATATCGCCTCGGTAGATTGCAGTCTTTCCAACATGTTCGAGGCTGTTGGTGCGATTGAATAAGACATCACCGTCGATCAATTTGAGTTTCTCGATGTCGGCGTCGGAATCCGTGTAGACAAGATCGCTCCAGTCAATCTCGCCCGATTGAAGATTGCCCATGCGAAGTACGGGCATCTTGCCCTTTGGCTGTGATTTCGAAGATGTGCCGTATTCAAAGCCAGTACAAACCTCGCCGATAGTGGTTTGAATGGAAACGTCTCTGTGTTTGAGAAGCTCGTGTTCAAATATCAGAGCAAGCAACTCCCGCGCGTTTTGCAGGTTGGCTTCGGCGTGGGCGCGGGCGCGGGCCAGACCCTCGAAGGCCTCATCCAGAACCGCAACAATCCGCTGTTGTTCTTCGAGCGGCGGATATCCGATGCGAACTGGCGCGAGAGACTTGCGCGTTATCTGTGGCTGTGCTGCCCCAGTGATTACGCCGTTTAAATCGACCGCACCGCGAAAGAAGTATTCAACATAGCGCAATGAAAGATCGGTGACCTTTGGGCGGACGACCATAGCGTTTCCTGTAATCCAAGAGAACGGATCGGAGATATTGACAGAGCCACATGTTGCGCCTCGGCATGTCACTAGGAGTTGTGACTCCTCGTGGTTGTATTCGGTGTAGCGCCCAATAACGCCGTTGGCTCCGAAAACAGGATATGGGCCGTCTGGCACCATTTGCTTCGAAGAAATCGTCTTGGGTTGATAGATGTCGCAAACGTCTCCGAGCGATACTTCTTTCCAACCCTCTCGCTCTAAATCCTTCACAACATCCCCCGGATATTCTCCAGAATGTCTGCCGTCTCGGCATCCCGCGCCAGCATGTCGGCGATGATCTCTTCGGGGCTGCGCAGCGCTTCGGCCTCGGGCGCGTTGGGGTTCTTGACCGACAGATCAAACGTGTCGTCATCCAGATCGGCGCGGTTCACGATCCAGCTTTTCGGCCCGTTCGGTCGAGTGCGTTGGAGCTCGATGAACTCCGCCAGATCATCGTCATTCAGCGGGTTGGTCTTGCCCATGCTGCGCCCCGGATCGAGCTGGTAATACCAGATGTCCCGCGTCGCAGCGCCCTTCTCGAAGAACAGCACCACGGTTTTAACGCCCGCCCCCTGAAACGTGCCCTGCGGGCAATCGAGGATCGTGTGCAGTTCCGCCGCCTCCAGCAATTCCTTGCGCAGCGCAACAGAGGCGTTGTCTGTGTTGCTGAGGAAGGTGTTCTTGATCACCACCGCCGCGCGGCCCCCGGCCCGCAGCTTGCGGATGAAGTGTTGCAGGAACAGATAGGCGGTCTCGCCCGTGCGGATCGGGAAGTTCTGCTGCACCTCGCGCCGTTCGCCGCCGCCAAACGGGGGATTGGCGAGGATGATGTCGTGGCGATCTTTCTCCTGAATATCCATCACGTTCTCATTGAGCGTGTTGGAATGGATCAGGTTCGGCGTCTCTATCCCGTGCAGGATCATGTTCATGATGCCGATGATATAGGCCAGCCCCTTCTTTTCCTGCCCATAGAAGGTGCGGGTTTGCAGGGTTTCCCAATCGGTGCCGGTGGTGGCCAAGGGGCGCAGGTGATCGAACGCTTCGCACAAGAAGCCCGCAGAGCCGACCGCGCCGTCATAGATGGTTTCGCCGATCTTGGGGTCCGTCACCTTGATCATGGCGCGGATCAGCGGGCGCGGGGTGTAGTATTCGCCCCCGTTGCGGCCTGCATTGCCCATCCGCCGGATGCGGGATTCGTAAAGCTGTGACAGCTCATGCCGCTGGGCCTGCGTGTTGAAAGCCAGTTCATCGACCGTTTCCAGCACATCGCGCAGGATATAGCCCGAGCGGAACTTGTTGCGCAGTTCGGTGAAGATTTCGCCGATCTTGTATTCGATGGTGCGGGGGCCGGTCGCCGTCTCGCGGAAGCTGGCGAGGTAGGGGAAGAGGTTGTCATTGACGAAGCGAATCAGATCGTCGCCGATCAGAGCGCGGTTGTGGTCGAGTTTGCCCTCGGTCTTGGGCGCGGCCCATTGGTCCCATGTGTAGCGGCCCTTGATAATGGGGGTGTAGTCCTTGCCATCGAGTTCAGCGCGGTCGCGGCGCTCGGATTCCAGATCGTGCAGGTATTTCAGGAAAAGCACCCAAGAGGTCTGCTCGACGTAATCCAGCTCATTGGCCACGCCTTCTTCATTGCGAAGCTCGCGCTCTATCCGGTTGAATGCGTTGTCATACATGTGGGGACCTTTGAAACCTGCCTTACGCTAAATGAACAGCTTGCAGCCATCCGTGCAAGCCGGAAGGCTCGGCTGGATCAATGTCCGAGCTTCGCGGGGTTGCTCACATGCTCCAGATGCAGATGCCCCGACTAATTGCCAACGAGAACGGCCCGAAGCAGTCCTTCATGGGAAGCCCAGATGCCGCAGCGCAGCTTCACCAGACCGGCCATTCGCCCACCTTGCAACATTTTCACTCAAGCGCAGCGACCAAGGCTAGAGAAAGACATTGGCCGGGACGGGTCCGACGAACGCCAAGTATCCATGTGCGCTGCCAATCGGATCACGTGGACAGAAAACGTGTTTTCCATGCCTTGCGCGGCCGCGCTTACGGCCGGGACCGTCTTGGGGCCCGGCCGTAAGGCGTCATTCGGCGCTTCGCTTGCGCCCGTCGATCATCGCCCGGACGAGGTTTTCGCCATGGGCGCGGCTGGCCCATGCGACGCCCGCGAGATGCAGCAGGATCAACAGGAGCGTCGCGTTGGCAGCAAACTCGTGGATCTCCTCGAACGCTTCACCGCCGCCGCCTTCGCCATGCTCGCCGTATTCATCGTGATCCTCGTCCTCCTCGGCCCAGATTGGCAGGCTTGCCGATGTGACGATGCCGGCCAGCGGCCCCTGGCCTTCTTCGACGGCCAGGGTTGCCATGCCCGAAAGCGCCGTGACCGCGAGCGCGAACAGCAGAGCGAGGGTCATCGCTCCGCCCGCCGGGCTGTGGCCCAGATGGCGCTCTGCGCGGCCAGTCAGAAGATCGCGCAGATAGGCGAAAACGCGGCCCGGCCCGGTGACGAAATCCGAAAACCGGGCGCGGCGCGGTCCGACAAGGCCCCAAAGGAGGCGCAGCGCGACCGTGACCGCGATGGCATAGCCCGCAGAGGTATGAAGCCATTGCGGCTCGCCTCCGGTGAGGTATGCGGTGGCGAATGCCACCGCCAGAACCCAGTGGCCGATCCGGATCAGAGGATCCCAGACTCGGACCAGCCCGTTGTCAGACGCATCGTCCATCAATCGTAGTCCCGATCATTGCGATCATCATCGTCTTCGCGATAGGGCAGCGCGGCGCCCGTGGCGGCATCCAGATAGGCCTCTACCCGCATACCATTGGCGTCGATCATCTCGACATCGTAGCGGCCGCGTTCCAGTTCGATTTCCAGAACCGTGTAGCCCTGATCTTCCAGCATGGTGGCGATCTGCGCGATGCTCATCCGGTTTTGGGTTTGCGCCGGGGTCTGATCCTGCGCGCTGGCCCCGAGGGCGAAAAGACCCAGGGCAGTTGCGAGCGATGCGGAAAAGAGGATGGTGCGTTTCATGGCGATTCTCCTGTTGCCTAGGCAGCCAACGTGGCCGCCGATGCCCCCTTCTGCCCCACACCGCCTGACGCCCCCCTGACCCGAACTGTCAGCTTGCCGTCAGGTTGCCGAGCGTACACACTGACCCCATGAAACACACCGCCCTGATCCTGTGCCTGTCCCTGATCGCCGCGCCTGCGCTTGCGGATCGTGATGACCACGACCGCGCCCGCCTGGCCTTGGAGGCCGGGGAGATCCTACCTCTTGCAGACATCCTTGCCGCGGCCGAGGCGGCACGTCCGGGCCGGGTGATCGAGATCGAGCTTGACCGCGACGACGGGCGCTGGATCTACGAGCTGGAACTGGTTTCGCCCGAGGGCTTTCTCTACGAGATGGAGCTCGACGCGGCCTCCGGCACGATCCTCGAGGTCGAACGCGAAGAGGACGACGACTGACATGCGCGCCCTTGCCGTGGAGGATGACCCGCGTATCGCCAAAGACCTGCACGCGGCCCTGAGCGCGGCGGGCTTCCGCGTGGAAGGCACAGGCGACGGGGAAGACGCGTGGTTTCTGGGCGATACCGAGGATTACGACCTTGTCGTGCTGGACCTCGGGCTTCCCAAACTGGACGGACTTGCGGTGCTGAAGCGGTGGCGCGCGAACGGGCGCAGTATGCCGGTTCTGGTGCTGACGGCGCGCGGCACATGGCAGGAGCGGGTGGAGGGGATCGAGGCAGGGGCCGACGATTACCTGCCCAAGCCCTTCCGCATGGAGGAGCTGATCGCGCGGGCGCGCGCGCTGGTTCGCCGCACCGGCGGCCACGCGGCGGCCTTGCAGGAGGCCGGAGACCTCAGCCTCGACACCAACCGCATGGGCGTTGCGTTGCGGGGCGTGCCAGTGCAGGTCACGGCGCTGGAATACCGGCTTCTGGCCTATCTCATGCTGCACCGGGACCGACCCGTGCCGCCGACCGAGTTGCTGGAACACCTCTACGGGGAGGATGACGCGCGCGAGGCCAATGCGCTTGAAGCGGTCATCGCGCGCCTGCGCCGCAAACTGGGGCCGGGTATCATCGGAACCCGCCGTGGCTTCGGGTATTTCCTGGAGGCCGCATGAGCTTGCGCCTGCGCCTTGCGCTGGCAGGCGCGCTTGCCATCCTGCTCGCGCTTGGCTTGGCCGCCTTGGGTCTGGCGCAGCTTTTCGGGGCGCATGTGGAACGCCGCGCCACGGCCGAGATGTCAGTGCAGCTTGACCAGGTCATCGCCGGGTTGGATCGCGGGCCCGAGGGGCTGGACCTGGCCCGGCCGCCAGCCGATCCTCGCTTCTCCGTGCCCTATAGCGGGCTTTACTGGCAGATCGAGGAAGTGGGCAGCCTCCGGCGCTCCCGCTCGCTCTGGGACGCGGCGCTCGACCTGCCTGCCGACACTCTGGGCGATGGCGCGGTCCACGTGCATCGGCTGGCAGGGCCTGACGGCGCGGACCTTTTGGTTCTGGAACGCTCGATTACGCTGCCGTCGCGGCTGGGCGGTGGGCCGGTGCGGGCGGCGGTCGCGATGGATGCGTCTGAGCTGGTCGCGGCGCGCCGCGCCTTCATGGCCGATCTTTCCCCCTACCTCGCCCTTCTGGCCCTTGCGCTCAGTGCAGCGGGCTGGGTGCAATTGTCGATCGGCCTCCGCCCGTTGCGCAGCCTCGGCGCACGGATCTCCGCCCTGCGAGAGGGACGGGCCGAGCGCATGGGTGGCCACTGGCCGGTCGAGTTGCGCCCGGTCGCGACGGAGATTGACGACCTGCTGGCCGCCCGGGAAGCCGAGACAGAACGAGCCCGCACCCGCGCCGCCGATCTGGCGCATGGGCTGAAGACCCCCCTGCAGGCGCTGATGGGGGAAGCGGACCGCCTGCGCGGGGTCGGCGCGACAGAGCAGGCCGACGGCATCGAGGAAACTGCCCGCGCCATGCGCCGCACGGTCGACCGCGAACTGGCGCGGTCGCGAACGGCGGCACGGGCTGTCGATGCCCAAGCCGATCCTGCCCGTGTCGCAAACGGCCTGATCGCGGTTCTGCGGCGCACGCCCGAGGGGGCGCGGCTGCACTGGCTGCAGACGATACCCGAGGGTCTGGCGGTTGCCCTGGATGAAGCGGACCTTGCCGAGGCGATGGGCGCACTGGCCGAGAACGCGGCACGCCATGCGCGCAGCAAGGTGGTGATGTCGGTGCGGGTGCAAGGTGATCGAATGCAGCTTACGATCGCGGATGACGGCGCGGGCATCGCGCAAACTGACTGCGATCGGCTGATGCGCCGCCACGCGAGGGCCGATGAAACGGGCACCGGCCTTGGCCTCGCCATCGCGGCCGACATCGCCGAGGCGGCGGGCGGCACGTTGGTGCTTGGCGATGCCGCGCCGGGCCTCGCCGCTTCGCTTTACCTGCCATTGGCGCGCGGCACTCAAGCCCGCCCGATGGAAAGGCACGACTGAGATACGACACCAAAAGGCTTTCGCGTGCGGCCCAGAAGAGACATTCATTGCCGTAACCCACGCTTGAATGCAGCTCCCGCAGACCGGTCATTTGATTATTCTGCGGAACCAAGTGATCATTGAAGGCAGCTTCATACAAGCAGGCGCTTGACTGCCGCAGCCTCGCCTTTGCTAATCCGACTTCCCGTGTTCTTGGGTCAAGAAATCGATCAAACGGCGGGTCAGTTTCTTTTGGGGTCCGATATCTGGCCAGACGGCATAGACACCCAGTTCAGGGGGCGACCATTCCGGAAGCACCTCCACAAGGCGGCCCTCGGCAAGTTCGAGATCGACCTCGCTGGTAGGAAGGTGCTGGATGCCGAGGCCTTCCAGCACCGCCAGCTTGGCCGCCGAGAGCGAATGCACCTCAAGGCGGACATTCTCGGGCTCGAAACTGATTTGCTCGCTGCCCTGCACCAAAGTGATCGCATTGGGCAGCATAGCCAAGGAGATGAAGGCCGCTTCTTTTAGATCTTCGAGCGTATCGATCTTGGGGCGGCTGGCCAGATAGGCGGGGCTTGCGACGAGTTTGCGCCGGAAGCTGCCGATCCGTTTGCTTTTCAGCGCGCTGTCGCTCAGCACGCCGAGGCGTATGGCCAGGTCGAAACCTTCCTTCACTAAATCGACCGGATGCTCGCTGGTATGGATCGACATCGCGATCATCGGGTGGCTGCGGACAAACCGCATCAGGCTCCGGTGCCAGGGGCTGCGTTCACCGAAACCAGGCAACGTCACCCGCAGCGCACCCACCGGCGTATCGGCCGTATCTGCCAACATGTCCAGCGCCTCATCGGCGGCCGCCACCATGGCGCGCGCCGGGGACAGGATCGCCTGACCTTCCGGGGTCAGGGATAGCGACCGGGTGGACCGGAAGAACAAGGATGCCCCGAGCCGCGCCTCCAGTTTGGAGATGTGATGGCTGACCACGGAGGTGGAGAGCTTGAGCCGACGCCCCGCGCCGCTGAAGCTGCCTGCCTCATGCACGGCCACGAAGACCGCCAAGGCGCGATAGTCATCCATCTTTCTAATCCATCGAACAGTGATGCCTGAGAATTTTGGATAATCAAAAGGCGGGCCGCTGTCTATCTCTGTCCCTGTACGAAAGGAGGCCGAGATGACCGCGAGTAGACTGCACCTCAACACCCCCAAAGGGTCCCAATATCTGCAACAGCTTTGCAAGCATTTCGGCCACAAGGTGCCCGTAACCTTCAGCCCTTCCGAAGGCCGCGTCACCCTGCCGTTCGGCACTGGCGAAATGGCCGCCTCGGAGACTGAGTTGACGATCACCGTCCAGAGCCAAGCGGATGACTTGGCACGGATGGAATGCTTTGTGGGCGATCACCTCGCGCGCTTCGCTTTTCGCGAAAACCCAACCCTGACAAGGCAGCGTTCTGCCTGACCTTCACCTGACAGGAGACACCTATGCAACCGACAAACCTTTCCCGCCGCGGCCTGCTGCAAGGCGCGGTTCTGACCGCAGGGGCGGCTGCGTTCTTGCGCACGGCCCTGACCCCGGCACCGGCCCGCGCGCAGATGGGCGATATGCCCTCCGGCACCGTCCACAGCTTCAGCACTGGCGGGGTGACGGTTCACAGCTATGTCTCGCCGGCGCAAACCGTGCATGTGACCTCGCATGTTCTGGAACTGGGTGATGAGCTTCTGGTCTGCGACGCCACCATGATCCCGCCGACCGCCGCCGAAGTGGCCGCGCTGATCGCATCCACGGGTAAGCCCGTCCACACTGCCTATGTCAGCCATGAGCATCCCGATCACTGGGGCGGCGTTGCCGCGGTCGAGGGCGTCACCTACAAGACGCTGCCGCAAATCCGCGAGGCCATCGCAGCCGAGGCTGCCAATGGTGAGTTCGCCGAGCCGACCAGCCTGCTTCAGGGCGAGAACCTTGTCCTTGGCACCACCGAGATCGGCGGCGTGACGGTTGAATTCCGCCACTACGAGGCCACCGAGGCCCCGCATATCATCGTGGCCGTCCTGCCCGAACAGAAGATCGCGATCGTGCAGGATCTTGTCTATAACGGTGTGTTCTTCGCCCCCGGTGTCGATCGCCAGAACTGGATCGCCACGCTGGAAATGCTCCGCGACGACCCGGCGTTCGAGACGTTGCTGGTGGGCCACGGCCTGCCGACCACGCGCGGCGAGTTCCACACCGCGATTGAATACCTCAAGGTCATGGACCGCGTGTGGCAGGACTCGGCCAATCCGGCAGAGTTCATCGAAACCATGCAGGCAAGTTTCCCGGGATATGCCGGCGAATTCCTGCTGAGCCTTGCAGAGCCCTACTGGGATCGTTGAGGCATCCCGGCGGCCCCGACAGGGGCCGCCCACGTTTGCAGATTTTCAAGACACTGACCAAAAGGAACAGGACATGATCCGCAACATTCTGACGGCCGCCGCCATCATCACCGGGGCAAGCATGGCCCATGCCCAAGAGGCCACAGTGGTTGAGATCGCCACGTTCGATTTCGCCGAGGGCGTGACCGCGGAAGAGTTCGCGCCCGTCGATGCTCGTATCGAGGCCGAATATGTCAGCCAGCAGCCGGGCTTCGTGTCCCGCGAAACCGGCGCCACCGAAACCGGTTGGGTCGTGCTCGTCCATTGGGAGAGCGCCGAAGACGCGCAAGCCTCCATGGAGAGCTTCGCCACGGCGCCCGCAGTTGAAGAGTTCATGGGCATGCTGGATGCCTCCACCATGGCCATGACCCGCTACGATCTGACCGACTGAGTCGATCGGGCCGCCTCATTTCGCGGGCGGCCCCTTCTTAGCGTCCGCCCGGGAGCACGACCATGACGACCTTGACGCGCCTTCTTTCGCCTTATTGGCTATGGGCGCTTCTGGCCCTGCCGGGGCTGGGCTTCACCAACATGCTGGTCGCCTCGAGCGATCCGCGCATCGCACATGAATTGCTGCACCCGACAGGCGAGTTCGCCGCGCGCTTCATGATCATCGCCATGATGGCCACGCCGCTGGCGCTGCTCTTGCGGGGCTGGCGAGGGCCGCGCTGGCTGGTGAAGAACCGCCGCTATTTTGGCGTTGCCGCCTTCTTGTACGCCGCCGCGCATACGGCTCTCTACCTCGTCGATGAAGGCAGCGTGGCGAAGGTGCTGGCCGAACTGCCGCACCTCTATGTCTGGACCGGTTGGCTGGCCTTTCTGATCCTCGTCCCGCTGGCCATCACCTCCACCGATGGCTGGGTCCGCCGCCTCGGCGCGCGCTGGAAGATGCTGCAACGCACGACCTATGCCGCCGCCGTGTTAACCCTGCTGCATTGGGCCGCGCTCCATGAGTGGGGCGGCATCGCGCCAGCCTTGGTGCATTTCGGTCCGCTCGCCGCACTGGAGGCCTATCGCATCTGGTATTGGCAGCTTCGCCCTACCATTCAAACAAGCTGAGGACATCCCACGTCTCATGCGCATTACAGAAAGGACCAATGCACATGCCATCGGCAAAGCAAAACGCCATCAACCTCTATATGGAAGGCATCCAAAAGGGCAGACCGCGCGAGGCCGTCGCCGCCTATACCGGGGAGCGCTACACCCAGCACTCCACCGGGGTGGCCGATGGGGCGAAGGGCTTCATTGCGTTCTTTGAGCCCTTCATTGAACGCAACCCCGTGCGAGAATTCCAAGTGGTTCGCGCCTTGCAAGATGGCCGTCATGTCTTTCTGCAGGTCTATCAGAACATCAACAATGGCGAGGCCGAATGGCTAACCACGGATTTCTTCGACAGCGATGAGAACGGCAAGATCATCGAGCATTGGGATGTGATCGCGCCGGTCAAACCAGCCAACCCTTCAGGGCGCAGCCAGACCGGTGGGCCAACCGAGATCACCGATCTCGACAAAACCGCCGCGAACAAGGGGCTGGTGGTGGATTTTATCAAAACCTGCCTGATCGGGCGTGATCTGACACGCATTCCGGAGTTCATCAGCTCGGAGCAATACATCCAACACAACCCGGATGTCGGTGATGGGTTGGATGCCTTCCTGACGCTGTTCTCCGCCGAGGATTGCCCTTTGGCCTATCAAGAATGCTTCTTGGCTGTGGCCGAAGGCAATTTCGTCGCCACGCTCAACCGGGCAACATGGGAGGGTCAGGACACTTGCCAGGTTGACCTGTTCCACGTCGAGAATGGCAAGATCGTCGAGCATTGGGACAATGCCGAGCCGGTGCCACCAAAAGAAGAATGGGTCAATTCAGGCAAGTTCTGACGCGACAGGGGCAGGTGTCGCGCCGACATTCGACATGGAGTGTTTCGCCGCCTGCCTCGTTGCAAGCAACTGGCTTGGCTGAGTGTCGGACGTTTTGAATGTCGGCATTCTCTTTCAAAATCGGTTCAGCGCATATGCGCAGCGAACGGCCGCTTTCCTGAAGGTTTTTCGATGTGGGCCGCAGCACGACGTTGGCGGCCATGAGCTTGCGGCTCACGTTGACAAACCTCGGAAGGAGGAAGCCGCGGGGGTCTTGGATTGGCCTATGGGGAAAGTGTGCAG
>NZ_JALZWP010000033.1 GCF_023336755.1 Roseinatronobacter domitianus
GGAGAGTAGCTCACCGCCAAACCTGATAATCAACCAGTCCATAATACCAACGCGGGGTGGAGCAGCCAGGTAGCTCGTCAGGCTCATAACCTGAAGGTCACAGGTTCAAATCCTGTCCCCGCAACCATCGTTACTTGCCCAACACCCGCACTACCCGTGCGGGTTTTTGCGTTTGTGTCCAACCCATTCCCACATAACGATAAAATCGCCCCCAACTCCCCCACCAGCTCGATCCGGTGACCGTTGGGCGCGTCTGGATCCGGCGTCAGCGTTACGCTCTCGATCAGGCCCCGCAGCAAATCTGCCGCTTCGGGCCGCGCCTCCTGGGTGTTCAGGGCCGCTGCCAGGTCTGCCACTTTGCGCGCATAAGTCTCGGCAAGGCCCGGGTGGATCGCCACCGGTTCCGGATCAGGCAGGGCGGCCAGCCTTGCCTCCAGTTCGGCCCGTTCTGCCTCCGGCGCGTCCATCTTCGCCTTCATGCTCGCATGAAACATGCCCTGGGTGATCGCGGTGACAATCGCGTCGATCTCTTTCATCACCTTGGCATGGCGGCGTTCCTGCTTGCCCCGGGCGGCCAAGGCGTCCCGCCGCTCCGTCTGCATCTCCTGCTGCCAGGTCGTGATGTACGCCCGGATCAGATCGGGGTGCATCAGGCGGGTCTGCAGCCCGTTCAGGACGCGGGCCTCCACATCCTTGCGCGCGATCGTCTTCTTGTTCGAGCAGGTTCCCCGGTTGCGCGCGGCCGAGCAGCCATAGCGCGTGGCGCTGATTATGATATAGCCCGCCCCGCAGCAGCCGCAGTTGAGAAGGCCTGACAGCAGGTAGCGCGGGCGGTGCGCGCGTTCGATCCTTGGCGCGTCCGGGTCTTCTGCCCGTTCCGTCAGGATATCCTCCCGGATCGCGCCCTGGCGGCGTTTGACCCGCGCCCATAGGGCGTCGTCGATGATGCGCAGATGCGGCACCTCTTCGGTGATCCACTCATCAGGTGGGTTCAGCCGAGCCTGCCGTTTGCCGGTATCCGGGTCCTTGATAAACCGTTGCCGGTTCCAGACGAGAAGGCCTCGATAAAGGTCATTGTTGAGGACCCCTGTCCCGCGCTTCCAGTTCCCCGATATTGTGGAAAACGACCACGTGCCGGATCCTTTCCCGCCCGACCGGGGCGGGGCGATGCCGTCCCGGTTCAGGCCGATCGTGATCGACCGCGCGCTCAGCCCCCGGTCATATTCCGTGAATATCCGCCGTACGATCGCGGCCTGCGCCTCATCGATCACCCGGTCTCCGGTGGTGTAGGTCCCGTCCGGAAGGGGTTGGCGGTCGAGCCGGTAGCCGTAGCTGATCCCACCTGCGGATTTGCCCTGCTTCACCCGGCCTTCAAGGCCCCTGTGCGTCTTCTCGGCAAGCTGCCGCAGGAACAGCGCCGACATCGTGCCGCCAAGCCCGATATGCATTTCGCTGATCACGCCCTCAGCTTTCGTGAACACCTCCACGCCCAAGTACCGCATCCGCTTGTGCAGGCCCGCGATATGTTCCTGATCGCGGCTCAGCCGGTCCAGCGCCTCGGCCACCAGCACATCGAAGCGCCCCGCCATTGCGGCCTGCTGCAGCGCCTGATAGCCCGGACGCAGATGGCTGGCCCCGGACAGTGCTTCGTCTGCGAAGACCTCCACAACCTGCCAGCCGCGCTCCTCGGCCAGCTTGCGGCAGAGCCGCACCTGATCCGTGATCGAGGCAGCTGATTGCATGTCACTCGAATAGCGCGCGTAAATCGCAGCCCGCAGGCCCGTCATCTCTCTCATCACCGCGTCCCCCTTTCCTCCGCTCGCGCCCGTCGCGCGTCCGCCCGCGCCATCAGCCGCACCAGGTCCAGCAGTGCCGGGTGCGGTGGCGGCAGCGTATCTTGCCGGTTCGGCGCGTTCTTGACCAGCGAAAGGATCGCGCCTGCGGGAGGGGGCTTGCGGGGGGTCTTGTTGAGTGACAGGGGCACGTTACCGATCTCCCCAGGGCAGGGGCGTGGTTGCGCGTGTCAGCCGGATCGCTTGGTTGCTCACCCGTTGTCGTCCCGTCTTGTGCTCTCGCGCGCCCCGGTGCATCGGCCTTTGCGGCGATGGGGGCGCAAGCAAGACTATAGCCTGTCACGGATGCGAAATCTGCCCCCCGGGCCGAAATGCTTGGGGATTGGAAATCCATTAACGCGTTGGTGTGGCGATATAAAATAGGGATCACGCGCGCTGCGGAAGCCCTCCGAGAGGTGGGCGTCAGGTGTTCCTTGATATGGGTTGGCATGCGGGAACTCCGTTAGGTTGGGACGCGTCGGCTCAGAGGGGTGAGGCCCGCGGTCGAGGCGAAATGAGTAGCGCGCGGAACAAGACGTGATCCGGTCGCCCCAGCGGCGCGGCCCGGATACGAGGTCAGGTGGTATGTCCGTGACATGGGATTGCGTATTTACTCGGGGCTGTCCTGAAATGGGCCGCCCGCGCCACAGCGCGTCCGGCGTGCCTGCGGCGCTGTCTGGTTTTTTTGAGGTTTGGGGTCGTGGTTTGGTGTTTTGTCCTGAGGCATCGAGTCCTGAAATAGAAAAGACCAAGGACGACCGCCCCTCGGGCGGAAAAGCCTTCGGCCAGGTCAGGTTGATCGGTAGGGCCTGATCCAGCCAGGGTGGTCCTGATCCGGGGCCGCCCGCGCCACGGCGCGTCTGGCGTGCCTGCGGCGCTGGTGTTTGGTTTTTTGGGTGTGGGGACGTGTGGGCTTTGGTCCTTGGGTCCTGGGTTTGTGAGCTGATCGAAGATAAAGCCGCCCGCCGGGCCGGGTAAATGCGCGCGTTCTCCGGACTGTGCCGGTTTAGGTCATCGCGCGAACCTATGTCGTCGGGGCGCAGGAAATCCGTGAAGCTTTGCACCATAACGGCCATGATCCCTGGGTGTTTGGACCGGACGTCGCGCTTGGCGATGTGTGGGTCGATGGAAAAGGGGACGATGCCGCCGAGCGGGGCGGATGGGCCGCAGCGCAGCGGTCCGAATGGGGGTGGTCTCGGGCATGGAGGCACTCCTTGTGTCGTGTCGAATGGATGAGGGCCGCTGGCTCTGATCGGCGCGCCCGGGCTTGTGGGGGCCTCGCGCGCTTTGGCATGCAAGCCCGGACAGCGCGCTGGCTGGCCCGCTCAGGCCGCGAAGGGCCGGATGATGTCCGGGTCGGGCGGGGTGTTGGTGTTGTCGGCCCGGTCCGGCCCGTGCCGCAGCTTAAGCGGGGCCGGTGCGTGCCCCTGTTCCGGAGCGATCGTCAGCAGACGGGCTTCAGGGTGTTCGACCAGACCATCGGAGGGCCGGGTGACATCATCTGTCGCGCGGGTTCTCTGCTCCTCGGGGGCCGGTAAGACCGGCGCAGCAGTGGTCTGTTCGGGAAGGATCGGTCCGGGAGGGGTCTGTCCCGGCACCACTCCGGGCTCGGCATCCGGCACGACCTTCGCGACCAGCGCCTCCAGCTCGGGGCCGGTCAGCACGCCGGTCCGGAGCAATGCCGTGGCCATCTCCTCCAGCAAGGCGCGGTTGGCGTCCACAATCCGCAGGGCACGGGCCTGTGCCTGTTGCAGCCGGGCCTCGACCCGCGCGCGCAGGGCCGGCTCGACGCGCAGGCGCGCCAGCACCATCTCGGGATCGCCCAACCAGAGCAGCTCATCGCCCAAACCCCATGACAGCTCCATCGCGGCCGCGCCCTGCGTGGCGCGCGCGAGATCGCTGTTGGCGTCCCCAGCTGCGCCGCCGGAGGGTTCCCCGAACATGACGATCTCCGCCGCGCGTCCGCCAAGATCATCGGCCAGCGTGTCGGCGATCTCATTGCGGCGCTGGCTGCGGCGCAGAAGGGATTGCTGCGTCACCCCGCCGCCGCCTTGAAGCGCCAGCATCTGCGGGCGCGCGATCCCGGTCGCAGCCCCGGTGAGCGCATGACCCGCCTCGTGCACCGCGATCTGCCAGCGGATCGCTTCGGGAACCGGCGGGCGCAGGTTGCTCAAGGTTGCGTTCAGATCGTCGCAGGTGAGCGGGCGCTTCTCCTGACGGGCCCGCGCGCGGGCGGACCGGACGAGGCCTGCAATATCTGCCCCTGACATACCGGATGCCTGCGCGGCAAGGCCGGTCAGGTCCGCATCCGCCAGATCCGGCCAGGCCTGCCAGCGGATCGCCGCAGGGAGCAGATCATGTGTCGGGTAGCCCAGATGCAGCACCCGGTCAAAGCGGCCGGGTCGGCGGACGGCTTTGTCGATCCGGTCCACATGATTTGTCGCGCCCATGATGACCACGCCCTCATGCCCCTCATAGCCGTCCATGGCAGCCAAAAGACCCGTCACCACATACTCGGTCCAGGTGCGGTTGTTGTCCCCCACACGCTCGCGGTCGCCGACGGCATCCAACTCGTCGATGAACAAGACCGCGGGCGCGCGTGCGGCGGCGCGGGCAAAACACTCCCGCATTGCCTTGATCACCTCACTCCCGCGGGCGCCTTCCGAGGACCAGTCGGCGATCGAGCCGGAGATGACGTTGATCCCGGCCGATCTGGCGATCAGGCGGGGAATTTCCGTTTTGCCGCTCCCCGGCGGGCCGGAGAGAAGCAGGCCGCGGGTGACGTCTTTCCACGCGATCTCGCCTGCCTGCCAGGCAAGCAGGTCCGTGACCATCTGCTCCAGCGGATCGCGCACCTCTTGCGGCAGCGGGAAATCCGCCAGCCCCGGCCCATCGGCCGTGTCCGGGGCCGAAGCCTGCACCAAGGCCGCGACGGCACCCTCCAGCGTCGGGCTGCGAAGGGCCAGCACCAGATCGTCCGGCCCCAGCCCCTTGCAGTGGGCGTCGTCCGGCAGCCGGGCGAGGGCGGGCGTGTCGGTCCGGTCATCGTCTCCCCGGCTCCCCGTGTCGGAGTAAGCATCGGCGAGGATCCCGGCCAGCATGGCCCGGTCGAGGGCGGCGAGCCGGATCACCTGCGGCGTCATAGCGCGCAGGGCCGCGGGCAGGGTCCCCGCCGCCACGGCTACTGCGACAATCGCACGCCGCGTCTCCAGCGCCGTGCGCACCGCGGGCACAAGCTGGCCGATCGGGCTTTCGCCGGATTTGCGGCTGTCCTTCGAGACCACGGCGTCTTCCGCGCGAACTGTCTTGGGCAGCGGCGCGTCTTCCGGCCAGAAGGGCGCGCGGCTCAGGGTATGATCGAGGACCTTGTAGAGGGTCTCGTCGAGGCCGGGCGTGTCCGCCGAAAGCACCGTCAGCGACCCGGGCGCGCTCAGGGCTTTATATAGCGCGGCAGGGCTGCCGAAGGTGGCGGCCAGCCGGGTTACAGCAAGCGCCACGGCAGGCCGCAGGGTATAGGCCGCCGCCTCCTTGCCCGACCCGTCGGGGACAGGCGGCAGGGCGTCCGCCATGAGGGCCGCGGCGGCTTCCGCCTCCGCCTCAACAAAATCGAGAATATCATCCAGATCGGTCCGGGGCGCCGCATTGGCGGTGTCCGCCGGGCGGGCCGCGGTGGAGGATCCCATGGTGGGGGTCGACGACTTGGGAGCGGTAAAAGCGGGGCGAACTGCAGCAGGCGGCGCATCGGTCGGCGCAGTGTAAGGCGGGTGGGTCGTGATCACACCGGAGATCGTCGCCCAAGCGGGCTGCACAGCAAGCAGGCTCTCGCGGATCGCGGCGGCGAAACCGCGCCAGTCAGCAGAAGCGGCGGCGCCGGTGGTCGTGGACGTGAGCGGATGGGTCGGGGTCATGGGCTGCGTCATGGGAAGCCTCCGTCAGGAATAAGGAAAGGGAAAACGGTCCGGCCCAATGGTGGACCAGGAACGCGATCTGGTTGCAGGGGGCGGGTGTTGCGGGTCGGCCCAGTCAGGCGGCACCGGTCAGGCAGCCCCGATGATTTAGGCGGCGAGGTCGAGGTCCGCGTCCCAGCCGCCGGGGATGGCATCAGTGTGGCCCAGCCGGGCGAGCGCCGCATCAAGCGACGCGCGTGGGTCGCGGCGCAACTGCGCGATCTCGGAGGCGTGGATCACCTGACGATGCTGCCAGTCGGCGGTGAAACGCACCACATTCTCGCTCAGGATGACCTTCGCAAGCATATCGAAGTCAGTGGCTTCATAGGGGCCGCGTCCGGTCGCGCCGCGTTCACTGCGCTGGCGCAGGTTGAAGACATAGTCGCCGTTGATGGTGACCGCGTGGCGCGTCTTGACCTGAATGCGGATGGGGGTGCCATTCGGGAGGATAAGAGCCCGATCACAGCGTTCATGTTCGGGCATGGGAAAAGCCCGTTCCCCAAGACGCATGAACAGTGAGTCCACGAAAAGTTCAGCCGAGGCGCCAAGGTGCTTTGCGTAGCGGCACAGGTCCTCGGTCGTCATGTTCGGGTAATGGGCCAGCGCCGTCCGCGCATCGCGGATCTCAGCCGGGCGGGACGGCATGGTCAGGCCGGGAAGAAAGGGCTGCATCATTATGCACCTCATTCATGAAGGGAAAGGAGAGGGGGCGTGTGCCCCCTTCGGAAGATCGCGCGTCCTGCCGGCTCAGGCCGCCAGTGCCGGCCCAAAGGCACCATCGCCGTCAGGGCCGGGCCCGCTGAAATCCTCGAGCTGCATCATCTCCGCGACCAGGCCGAAAAACCGGTCCTGCAGCTGCCGGGTCTGGCGCGCCACCGCATGGGTGCCGGGCAACATGAACTGCGGCCGATAGTCCATGAGCGTATCGAACAGGAACAGGCGTGCGTCATCATCTGCCTGCTCGATCAGGCTGAACAGGGCGTATCCCATCTCCCAAAGCGCCCGGTCTTCACAGCGGTTCAGCTCAGCGGCCATGACCTCATGAAGTGCGTCGAGCATCGCGGTCAGAGCAGCCTCCGACCGCAGCATCGCGAACCCGAAGGGCCGCGCCCGGACGTCTCCTGCCACCGGGCGTTGGAGCATCTGGTCTGCGCGGATAAACTGGTCCATCGCGCCCAGCAGGCCGGTGAAGCAGCGCGACATCCCGGTATGCGCCACGCGCGCGCTGGAGGGCTTCCCCGCCTTCTCGTCATGCTCGATCACGTCTCCCCCGGTCCCGGGCAGCACGATATGGGCTGCGAGCGCGTCGAACGCCGTGTCCAAGAGGGCATTATAGCGCGGCAGGCCCGCCCGGTAGAGCCCGAAGAGCACCGTCTCGTGGCGCATCGCAAGGATATTCCGGATCATCGCCACCTCGGTGGGCGTCTGCGTCGTCAGGACGGTCCGGACCATCTTGGCCGCCATTTGCAGCCCATAGGCCATCTCGTCCTCGGGCTCCACCGCGAGGATCACCGCGCAGTGGCTCAGCGTCTGGGCGCGGGCCGCATCCACCGCGCCGGTAAAGGCCGCAAGCGCCGGATCCTGGCCGTCATAGCCGCCAAGATCGCGCTCGGCAGACGTCAGCTGGGACAGCGCCCCAACCAGAGCGGTGAACCGCGCAAACATCGCGCGCAGCGGGGGTTCAGCGAACGGGGGAATAGTGGTATCGATACGTTTAGCCATCGGAGCCTCCTCAATAGGTTCTGGCGGTTAGAGCGGGCGGGTGTTGGTAGCACCTGCCTTGCTCGCATATTGAGCATATGCTTTATTTTGAGGTCATGAGCAAAGATACTGTATTCCCTGTGAAGAAGCTGGTGAACCTGACAGAAGATCAGGCGAAGCGGATATCCGATTTCCGCTTCGAGAAGCGCCTAGCTTCGGAGAACGAGGCGATCCGGGTCCTCATTGGGCTTGGGTTGGATGCATCCGCTGAGAAGGGTGGTCTGACCGACTGACCAGCGATGGCTGACCGCATAGTCCAAGTTTAAGTGATGACCGAAGAGGCCTTGTCGGCTCAGGGCGACCTGTGTCTCAGATTTGATTCATGCCACCAGTTCCTGGCCGAAAGCCCTGGCGCCATTGGGACAAGTCCCAAGGATATCGTTGAGGAAAATTGATCAGCTGCGGCTGAATCGTTGCTGCTCACACTTGTGGATCCCATGGACACGACTTCCGGCAACGCGCACATCTGCACAAAACTCTGAAAGGAGCGCGCCGCCGCGCATGTCTGCGATCTCTTCACCGACGAAGAATGCTACAACTTCTTCAAGGCTGCCGGGTATAAAACCGATTGAGCGCAACATGCTCTAGCACTATTGCAGCCTTCATCCTGTCGGTTCCACTTTGTCGCCTGCACGTTTTGCATGGCCGCGAGCTCAATGACCCGCCGCAATGTGAGGGCGTTTCATTCTGAGGTGCACATGTCCGGTCCATCTGCGAGATAAGCCGCCAGGCTACACGTTCCCTGCATCGCCGAAGCGCAACGCTTCTCAAGCAGGGTCTGGAGCGCCTTGTCGCGCGTCACCAGATAGCCGCCCGCGACTGCCAGCGTGATAACATCGCCGATAACTGAACACGACGTCAGCCGCGCAGCCTCAACATCACAGACGCGGATGTTGACCGAGCTGGGCAGAAGCGAGTCGAGTTCCTGCAGCATCCGGCATTGGGCTTCAAGTGTATCGGTGCTCAATCCCGCATAAGGGCCGTGACATCTAAACACCATGTCGAGCCGCGTGCGGTCTATCAGCACCAAACCCTCAGCACGGGTCACAGAAAAAAGACTCTCGCGTAGCTCAGCACACTGGGAAGTATACTCGGAGAGATCGATTTCAGGGCCGATTTCGGCGCGCAGCACCTCAGGGTGTTTGACGAATTCGGGGAGTGAACTTGGGACATAAAGGAAAGCGTCGAAATGCGCCAAGCGCCAGGCTCTCCGATAGACATCGTTCCACGCCGAGATGAAATCAGGATAAAACGTGCCACTCAGCTTGCTCGGGTTAGCGTTGTCGAGCGCCTGCTTCCGACAGGGCTTGGCAGGCAAACGGCCTCGGCGTCTTGCCAGATCGTCAAGGATATCGCGGAGCCGGCGCTCCTGTACATCTCCGAATTGCGGAAGGCCGCGACATTCCTGCAAAAATGCGTTCAAGGATCCAGCGGAATCCAGCACAGAGTGTACCGTCCAGCTTCGCAGCCTGGGATGGTTCCTGAAGGCCGCACGGAAGCGTATCCGAGGGTGTCGGTCAGTAAGAACCTGCGCTATGGTCGTGTCGGGCTGTCTGGTATTCAAATCTTCATCGGCTTGCATCCTTGAAAATATAAGTTCTGTTGTGCTGGGTGTAAATGTGCCCTTTCGATCCGATGGCTGTCTATTTGGCGAAGCGGCTGCTCTTAAGTGAGGATGGCGATCCAGTCCCGGGGTCTAATCTACGCTGCACGCGCCGTGCTAAGCGTATTGATATGTATCATCGTTACGCTACATATGATACATTACGAAACGAAAAAGGTCGTCACCATGCCCCGTGCGTCGATCCTCACTTCGGAAAACGTCGCGCGTGCGGCAAGCGAATTGCTCGCGCAGGGCAAGCCCGTGACAAATGCCGCTGTGCATGAGCTGGTCGGGGGTGGGTCCATGTCCACCCTCGCGCCGCTGCTGCGCGCCTGGCGCGAGGAACAAAGGAAGGTGACGCGCGAAGAGATCGAGGTTCCGGACGCCGTCATGGAACAGCTGCGCGACCTGGCAATGCGGCTATGGCGCGAAGCGACGGAGGAGGCTCAGGCGGCAACCGACGCGCTGCGCCGCGACATGACTGATATGCGCACCGAGGCGGAGCGGCAGTACGCCGAGCTACTCGATGACTTGAGGGGCGTGGAAGCGGAGCGCGACGCTGCCAAGGACATGCTGGAACAGGTGAAGGCCAGCCTTGCCGAGCTTGAGGCTGAGAAGTCCTCCTTGTCCGAGGAACTGAACAAACTGCAGGCTGAACAAAGCGCACTTCAAGAGAGATGCGGAATGCTGGAGGCGGCCAAGATCGAGGCTGACGATCGGGCTACGCGCGCTGACGACCGGCTCACCGAGTTCTTCCGCCGGATGAGGGCCGAGACCGGCGGGGCCGATCCGGGCACCGGTAATCCGGGCGGTTCGGGCGAGGGTAAGCGAAGCCCAAAAAGCCGCGGTTGACGCAAGGGGGCGGAAAGCGTTCGTTCGCTGTGATCTGCGCTGAAGACGGATACTGACCTTGCTGGCAGTCGGTGGATCGGCGTGGCACTTCCTGGCGGTTGACGTAATTACTTTTAGGGTCGGCACTCAAGCAGCTGTCTTTGCGGCAGTACCGTTGTAGACATTTGTGAAGCTGTTGCTTATCGCGCTGGCCGATTTTCGCAACTCGGCGGAAGAATATTGAATCGCCCCGAGTTTGTCGGAGACCATCAACTTAAGTAAGGATGGTTGTGATGACAAAAAGCAAAATGGCAAATCGCTACTCACCCGAGGTCCGCGCACGGGCGGTCCGGATGGTGTTCGAGCATCAAGGCTCATACGAAACGCAGGCGGGCGCGATTGCGGCCATTGCACCTAAGAT
>NZ_JALZWP010000034.1 GCF_023336755.1 Roseinatronobacter domitianus
TTGCAGGATCCCTACAATCTGCTCTTCGGTGAAACCTGATTTGCGCATCGTCTGTTCTCCTTGTGCTGACGAACGTTACAAGAACAAACTCTCCTTTCGAATGGCCCGGTTTATTGGGGGCAGGTCAAGCGCACCGGGCTAGAAATTCCGTGTTGCCCCAAGGCTGACCTTCAGGTTGTCGTAGCTTCGCATGGGAATGTTGCTTTCCTTGCGTTCGACCCCGATGCGGACAATTGGTGCAAACCCATAGACCGACAGTTCCCGATGCATCATCGTGGCGCTCAGTTCCGCGCGCCAGTCGCGCTGCGCCCCGAATTGTGGCAGCAGCGGGTTTGCTGCGCCGAAGCTTGTATGGCCAAGGCTGGCTTCCAATCCCGTAATCAACCCACCGCCGAATGTAATCTCGGTGCCCAGCGTCAGGGCCGCGTCGGTGCGGCGATGAAACTCTGCTTCGGTGTGATGGTGCGACAGGTTAAGACCGCCCGAAACTTTCAGCCGCGGCGACAGGATGTGCTGTAGTCCCAACGAGAGCGACGCGCGCGGGCCGTCATAGGCCGAAACACCAGTATAGCGCAGTTCGTCATATGTGGCATTGGCTGAAAGGCGCGTGCGCCGACCGAAGCGCTGCTGAAAGGCGGCATGCACGCCGGCCCCGCGCATAATTAGCCCGTCATGCCCGCCTGCGCCTTGCAGCGTGATGCCCATTTCCAGCCGGCGCCCGTGATCGCCGAACCAGGCGAAGCCGAATTCTCCGCGCAGGTGTCCGCGGGTGAAATCCGAATCCTCGAAAAACTGGCCCGTGGCCACCAGATGCACCCGCGCGTGCAGATCCTGTTTCAGCCGGGGCTGCCATGTCATCCCCAGCCCCAACTCGACCCCGGTGGCCTGTTCGACCTGCGGCAAGGGCAGCAGCAAGACACCGCCGATTTCGACAAAAGGCTGCCCGGAGCGTTGCCAAGGGTTGGTTTGCGGCACGACCGCAACACGCGCTTGGCCGCGCCAGCTTTTGCGCGTGTCCATCGCAGTCAGGTAGTCCTGAACGGCTTGAATCTCTCCAAGGCTCAACTCGCCCGACATCGCGTATTCGAAATGATACCGCGCGCGTTCGTCATCCTCTATCAGGTAGAGCGCGCGCGCCAGTTCCAGCCGGAAGCGCGCGACCGTTGGAAACTCTGTCACCAACCGTTCCAAGATGGGCAATGCGGCGCGGGGGGCGCCCTTGCGCATATGCTCCAACGCCAAACGCCACGCCACGCGAACCTCGGGGTCCGGTGCGTCTGCCGCAATCATGGCGGCGCGGGGGGGCGTGGTCTCTTGAGCTTGCGCAAGGACGGATGAACCCGCCATCAGCAGCGCAAGGCCAGAGGCCCGCAACATCTTGGTCAGTCTGGTCACTAATCTGCTCGATCGATCATGCGCTCTTACGGCGCGTTCCGCCAAACGATGCGAGAGATTAACCAGCAAGTCAATCTTGCGGCGCGTCCGCTGGCATTGTTTACGGATTTTGAACCACTTGCGGGCCTTCCTTGTTGCGGATGTGGCACAGGAGGGGCGCATGGTTCGCAAGGTCGCGCGAATTCGCAATCGGGCATTGGTTGGGGTCATGCGCAACGGGCAGCGTGAAACAGCCTATCTGCGGGATTATTCAACCGAAGGGGTCTGCCTTGATGGCTTGCGCTCTGTGATGGCGGGGGATGTCCTGCGCCTGCATTGCAAAGGGGCGCTTATTTCCGCTGAAGTGCGGTGGGTGCGTGAAGGTCGGGCAGGGTTGTGCTACCTGCCAACTTGCGCCCCAAGTGAAAGGTCGCGCTTTCTGTCGGCCATCTCGCGCGGGCAAAGACCGGCCGATGCGGCGCGCATTTACGGGTTTTCCGAACTGGCCTGACGTTCCACCTGCACGACGGATTCTTCTAGGTGTGCGACCTGTGCCCGGATACCGCTGACCAGCGCATCGGCAAAGCGCCTTAGCCGGGCGTTGCGCAAATCATCGGCATGGCGGACAAGGTGGAAAGCGCGCGTCAGGCTGAACGCTGGCACCAGCACGCGGCGCAAATCTGGTGCATGGGGTAGGGCAAAATCATGCACCACCCCAAGCCCGGCCCCCTGCCGCAACAAATTGACCTGCACCGGAACGGAATTAGAGGTCATCTGCGCGCCGGGCAAGGACAGGCTGGCCAGATAATCCAGTTCGCGGTCGAAGATCATATCGGGAATATAGCCGACCAACCGGTGCCTGCGCAGGTCCGCGAGTTGTCGAATTGGCGGATGCCGGTTCAGATAGGCTGTCGCAGCCGCGAAATGCAGATGATAGTCAGTGATCTTTTGCGCGTGCAAGCGTCCGGCCTGCGGGGCTGACACGCTGATGGCCATATCTGCTTCGCGCCGCGACAGGTTGAACAGGCGCGGCAGGGCGACGATTTGCACCTCTAATGCGGGGTGCTGGGCACAGATTTGGGCAATCACCTGTGGCAACAGGTAGTTCGCACACCCATCCGGCGCGCCAAGCCTGATCTGTCCGCTTAGTCCCTCGCCGGGGGCGCCGGGTTCTTCGGCGGCGCGCAGATGGGCTTGTGCTGCTTCGACATGCGGCAGCAGGCGCAACCCGTCCTCTGTCAGCGCGTAGCCTTGATGCGAGCGGTGGAACAACCGCCGCGCCAATCGCGCTTCCAGCCGGGCGATGCGGCGGCCCACAGTGGCTGGGTCCATCTTCAGGGCTTGCCCCGCGCGGCCAAGGCTTTCGGCGCGCGCCACCGCCAGAAAGACCCGCATATCGTCCCAATCCATCACAAACATACCCTTGCATTTTTGCAATACTGCCATGGCATATTGCGTCTTCCAAAGGCGAAAACGCAAGGCTACTCTGTGCCAAACCTGAATGGAGGATGCTATGGAAGAGCTTTCGCACTGGATTGATGGCAAGCGCGTGCCCGGCACTTCGGGCCGCTTTGCAGATGTCTATAACCCCGCTACGGGCGAGGTGCAGGCGCGCGTGCCGCTGGCCACCAAGGCGGAACTGGACGATGCCGTCGCCCGCGCCGCAAAAGCGCAGATCGCATGGGGCGCGACGAACCCGCAAAAACGCGCGCGCGTGATGATGGCCGCCGTGGGCCTGATTAACCGCGATATGGACAAGCTGGCAGAGAAACTGTCATCCGAGCATGGCAAAACCTTTGTCGATGCCAAAGGCGATATCCAGCGCGGGCTGGAAGTGATCGAATATTGCATCGGCGCGCCGCAGCTTCTGAAAGGCGAATATACCGACAGCGCCGGTCCGGGCATTGACATGTATTCCATGAAACAGCCTTTGGGCGTGGTCGCGGGCATTACGCCGTTCAACTTTCCGGCCATGATCCCGTTGTGGAAAATGGGCCCGGCTCTGGCCTGCGGCAACGCGATGATCCTGAAACCGTCCGAGCGTGACCCGTCCGTGCCGTTGATGCTGGCCGAGATATTCAAGGAAGCGGGCCTGCCCGATGGCGTGTTGCAAGTGGTCAATGGCGACAAGGACGCGGTCGATGCTATTTTGGACAATGACACCGTGCAGGCGGTTGGCTTCGTCGGCTCTACCCCCATCGCGCAATATATTTATTCGCGTGGCTGCGCGAACGGCAAGCGCGTGCAGTGCTTTGGCGGTGCCAAGAACCACATGATTATCATGCCCGATGCCGATATGGACCAGGCCGCCGATGCGCTGATCGGCGCGGGCTATGGCGCGGCGGGCGAGCGCTGTATGGCGATTTCCGTAGCCGTGCCCGTGGGTGAAGGCACGGCCGACGCGCTGCGCGAACGGCTTGTGCCCAAGATCGAGGCGCTGAAGGTTGGCCCTTGGACGGCGGGCGACGACGTGGATTACGGCCCCGTCGTGACCGCTGCGGCCAAGGAAAACATCCTGCGGCTGGTGCAGACCGGCGTGGAGCAAGGCGCGGAACTGGTCGTTGATGGGCGCGATTTCAGCCTGCAAGGCTATGAGGACGGCTTTTTCGTCGGCCCGCATTTGTTCGACCACGTGACGACAGAGATGGATATCTACCGGCAGGAAATCTTCGGCCCGGTCCTGTCGATGGTGCGCGCCAAGACCTATGACGAGGCGATCGGCATGGCGATGGACCACGAATACGGCAACGGCACCGCCATTTTCACCCGCGACGGTGACACCGCCCGCGATTTCGCGCATCGGATCAATATCGGGATGGTCGGCATCAATGTGCCGATCCCGGTGCCGCTGGCCTATCACACCTTCGGCGGATGGAAGAAATCTGGCTTCGGCGATCTGAATCAGCACGGGCCGGACGCGTTCAAGTTCTACACCCGCACCAAGACCGTGACCTCGCGCTGGCCGTCGGGGATCAAGGAAGGGGCGGCGTTCAACTTCAAGGCGATGGACTGACCGAAAGGGCGGGGGGTTTTGCACCCCCCGCACCCCCCGCAGGATATTTGAGCAGGATGAAGGGGTCAGTCGTGCAATCCTTCGCGGATGGCATCTGCATAGCCATGATTATGGTCACGATGCGCCGCCTCATCGGCGCGCACCGCGACGATCAACTCGCGTAAGCGCGCATCGGGCGGCAGCTTCCAATAGTCGATGGCCATACGCGGCGCGGGGACGTTTTCGACTGCGCCGCTATCTACCTGTTCCAGATATTGCGTATAGCTGATGACCGCTTCTTCTTCGAGATATCCGACCACGCGATGCGCAGTTTTTGGTGCGACAAGGTAGAGCAGGAAATACAGGTTGAAGAACACGCCCTGCGCAATCAGGATAATGGTGCGTTCCAGCCAGTTGGGCTGGGCGATCTTGATAAAGGCCATAAGATGCATGCGCTCGTTTTCCGCTTCGTCCAGAAGTTCGCGAATCCAGCCCTGATCGTCGCGGATGCGGCGAATAGCCTTGAGGTGTTGCAGCATTCCCCCCACCATCCCCGGCACGGCGGCGACGGTTTCGAGCACCACGGCGCGGTGGCCATAGCGTTTGGCGAAGAAGGCATCGGCAAAGACGCGCATGAATTTGACCACGCGCAATGCAACACGGTCGGACAGATCACGGGGCGCGTGATGCTGGGTCAGGTTGAGGCTTTGGTCCTTTTCAAAATCAAACATTTCAGACTCCTGTTTGAGCAGAAGATGGGGGGCAGCCCGCGCAGTGCAAGGCAGTGCGACGCCGTGCCCCATAGGGTTTGGGTGGTGGCAGCATGAGCGATCTGCATATTCGCCGCGAGGGCCGCGCAGGGCGGATCACGCTGGATCGGGCACATGCGCTGAATGCGCTGAGTTATGAGATGTGCCTTGAGATTGACGCGGCGCTGCGGGGTTGGGCTGAAGTGGACGCGGTCGCTTTGGTCGTGATTGACGCGATTGGCGACAAGGCTTTTTGCGCGGGCGGCGATCTGGGCGAGATGTATGCCACAGGGAGCGCGGGCGATCATGGCTATGGCCGCCGGTTCTGGGCCGATGAATACCGCATGAACGCGCGGATCGCTGAATACCGCAAGCCCGTTGTCACCCTGATGCAGGGCTTTACCCTTGGTGGGGGCGTGGGGCTTGGGTGCCATGCCAGCCACAGGGTTGTGTGCGAGAGTAGCCGCATTGCCATGCCCGAATGTGCCGTGGGGATCGTGCCAGATGTGGGCGGATCATACCTGTTGGCGCGGGCACTGGGGCGCGTAGGGGCGTATCTGGGCCTGACGGGGGCGCGGATGACGCCGGGCTGCGCGATCTGGGCGGGGTTTGCGGATTATTTCGTACCGCGCGCTGAGTGGGGCGATCTGGTGTCCGGGCTTGTGGCCTCGGGCGATCCAGACATGATTCCGGTGCAGACTACGCCCGATAGCCCGCTGGCCGCGCAGGCGGCTGCGATTGACCAGGTGTTCGCAAGCAATGACGGGGCAACGATCTTGACGGCGTTGGACCTTGTAGGTGGTGATTTCGCGGCAGAGGGGCGGGCCATGATCGCGCGTGGCTCGCCCCTGGCGCAGGCTTGCGCGCTGGAGGTGTTGCGTCGCCTTGGCCCAGACCCTGATATCCGCGCGGCGCTGACGCAAGAATATCGGTTCACCTATCGTGCCACCGCGCAGTCGGATTTTCTGGAAGGTATCCGGGCCGCGATCATCGACAAGGACCGCGCGCCCTGCTGGCGGCATCGCAGCTTGGCCGATGTAACGGCGGCAGAGGTTGCTGATATGCTTGCGCCTTTGGGCGTGGCGGAGCTGAAATTAGAGACAAGAGAGGAAGAGACGCCATGAAGATCGGTTTTATCGGCTTGGGCAATATGGGTGCGCCGATGGCTGCCAACCTGGCGCGCGCCGGGCATACGGTGACGGGGTTCGACCTGAACGCGCCGTGCCCGGAGGGCGTGAGGCAGGCCGCGAGTGCGGCCGAGGCGGTTTCGGGGGGCGAGGTGGTTATCACCATGCTGCCCAATGGCGCGATCCTGCGCGAGGTCGCATCGGAGATCATCCCGTTGATGGAGGCGGGCGCGGTGCTGTGCGATTGCTCGACCGTGGATGTGGAGAGCGCGCGCGCGGTCGCGGAGCGGGCGCAAGCGGCGGGCTTGGGTGCCTTGGATGCACCTGTCTCTGGCGGGGTTGGCGGGGCAAGTGCGGGCACGCTGACCTTTATGGTGGGCGGGTCGGATGCGGCGTTTACCACGGTGCAGCCGCTATTCGACATCATGGGGCAAAAAGCCGTGCATTGTGGCGGGCCTGGAGCAGGGCAGGCCGCCAAGATCTGCAACAACATGATCCTTGGCGCGACCATGGCCGTCACCTGCGAGGCATTTGCCTTGGCCGACAAGCTGGGGCTGGACCGCGCGCGCATGTTCGACGTGGTCAGCACGTCATCGGGCTATAGCTGGTCGATGAATGCCTATTGCCCGGCCCCCGGTGTCGGGCCGCACAGCCCCGCCGATAACGATTACAAACCCGGTTTCGCCGCCGAGTTGATGCTGAAAGACTTGGCGCTGTCGCAACAGGCCGCAGCGGCGGTGGATGCCGATACGCCGATGGGCGCGCAGGCCATGGCGCTATATGCCACCTTCGTCGAGGAGGAAGATGGGCGCGGGCGCGATTTCTCGGCGCTGTTGCCACGTTTCACGGCACGCGGACGCGGCTGATGGGTTGGGCGGGCGCACTATTGCCGGGGCTGGACAGTGGCAGGGTCGCGCGGCTGGACGCGCTGCCCGCGCTGGATTTGCCTTCCGGGCAATACCTGTTCCGGGCTGGCGACCGTGCTCAGGGCTTTGCCATGGTGCTGGACGGGCGTGTCGAGGTGACGCTGACAGCTGCCTCTGGCCGTGAGATATTGCTTTATGCAATCGAGCCGGGGCAAAGTTGCATCCAGACGACTTTGGGTCTGATGGGGGATGCGCCCTATTCGGGAGAGGCCAGAACCGTCACGCAGGCGCGTATCGTAATGATCCCGGTGGCCGAATTCGCGCGACTGATGGACGAGGCCGCGCCGTTCCGCGCCTTCGTATTTCGGGCCTTCGCTGCGCGCATGGCGGAACTGACCGCGCTGCTGGAAACCGTGGCCTTTACCGGAATAGAACCCCGGCTGGCCCGCGCGCTGCTGGGTCTGGCCAAAGGCGGGCAGGTGCACGCCACCCATGCCGAACTTGCCGCGCGCATTGGCAGCGCGCGCGAAGTCGTCTCGCGCCAGTTGGAGCGTTGGGCAGGCCAAGGGCTGATCGCCACCCAGCGCGGACAGATCACGGTGCTGCAACAGTCCGAACTTGAGCGCATTGTGTAAGTGACCATGTCACAGACGCAATCTGGTGGTGCGCTATGCTGGCCGGGTAACATTGCAAAAGGAGCCTTCACATGTTGGCAAAAAACGTAGGCAGCATCGACCGCGTTCTTCGAATCGTCGTGGGCGTGGCACTTCTTCTTGGGTTCGCCCTGAACATGGGCGGGGCCTATAGCTGGCTTTACCTGATCGGGATCGTGCCTTTGGCCACCGGCCTGATGAGCACTTGCCCACTTTATGCCATTATCGGAGTGAATACCTGCTCGACGAAAAAATAAGAATGCGCCCCCGGTATAGGGGGCGTCATTTTCTTGACGGATTTGGGGAAGATTGGGCTTGCAGCCCCCTACTGCCTTGGCTAGAAAGCCGCTCACGGTTGGGGTGTAGCCAAGCGGTAAGGCATCGGTTTTTGGTACCGTGTATCGTAGGTTCGAATCCTACCACCCCAGCCAATTGACTATATCGTTGTAGATCAAGGACTTATAGCGGCTCCACTCGAGCCGTGTGTTACAGCCATGTGGGTGTTCCATAGGGCAATTCGGCATCCAGAGCTTGGCGAGCATGCCATGAATACCCGCAGGCTCTCGGAGCGAGCCACTGAGTCGCAGTATCTCGCTTGACTACCCCGTGCTGCCGAAACACACGCATAGCCCCTCACAGGTCAGCCCAGCGAGTCTGACGCGCCACTTGGCATCACAGAAGGCATGCACGGTCACCAAATGCATTCGTTTCCGACAGCGGGAGGTTTGGAAGCTTGGACATATGGCGCAACCCTAACCATCCCCATCACATGCCAGTGGTTTTTCTAGGGCTTCTACGGGATCCGCCGACGTATAGCGCGCCTTTCCTGATTTTTCTGAGCGCGCCGAAGGTTTGATACCTTCAAGCCGCCACCACCTCGTTCAGGCTTCTGACGATCTGAATGATTTCCTTCGTCTGCTCACGATCAAATATGCCCGCAATGCCCATGTCGTCGAGATCGGTGAATGGGCTTTCGTAAAAGGTGGTAGGATCAACAAACCCGCTTTCCGTCAGGCTGTCGATCACCATGTCGAGGAATTCCATCTGATCAGCACTCAGCTGGTAGCGTGACACGAACAGGCTGAATGCTTCCTTGGTCGCCGCTTTGTCCAATCCTGTCAGGGATCGCAAGAAACGGCCGACCCCACCTTCTTCATCCAGAGCCGACAAAACTGCATCATCTGCCACGCCCTGATCGATCAGAATACGCCCGAGCTCTTCGAAATCCTGCTTGGTTAATTGTTCCCCGCGACGCAGCTTGATCAGAGTGATGTGATCTTCGTGCTCCGTGCCGTCGAGATGGCGCTGCAAGCGGGCGTCCCCACCAAAACCCATGTGTTAAACTTGCTCCATAGGTTGCTGGATGGGACGCCGACTGAACAGCCCGATGTAACGCCGCCTGCAGCACTTTCGCTGAGCAAAGAGCCCGAGGCCAACGTCGCACGTTATGATGGGCTGCGCCCGCAGAAGGGAACGCGCCATGCGTCATGATCCCGCTGGAGCCGCCATCGTCATCATGTTGCGCAGCCTGAAGATGCCGGGCATGGCGCAGGCTGTGCAGGACC
>NZ_JALZWP010000035.1 GCF_023336755.1 Roseinatronobacter domitianus
CGAAATGTCCGGGAATGGTTTGCCGCCCGCAACCATTTCGCCATAATGTTCGAGGATCGCTTCAATGCGTAACCGTATCTGAAACCCGCATGGGCCAGACCAGATACACAAAGTTCATGACACTCCCCAGCCAAGAAATATCAGATATTTCTGCATCCTCTAAATCAATGTATCGCAGAGCCTTGAGCGATTTCAAAACGTCAAAGCTTTTTATCCGCGTGCGGCTGAGGACTAAGATTTGAAGTTCTGATAACTGTTCAATTTCGGGCGGCAGCTCTTCCAGAGCATTATATATGCCGCCTGAGAGATTTAGCCGGTGGGTGTTGCCCGCTCTTGCTCGAACCACCTTTAGTTTTGCCGCCTCATACGCCTCTTCCGCCTTATCCATCCGTCAAATCCCCTGATCCAATCGCGCCAGCATCCCCCAAACGCGCGCCACCCACAACCCCGCCGTGCGCTGGCCGAACCCGGTCTTCACCCCGCCTGCCTATCCTGCCCCTCGCGCCCATAAGCGCCAAGGGGGACCAAACGGACAGGCAACCGAATGAGCACAGCCCACACGCCCCCGGAAGGGCCGACGCCGGAAAACATGGTGTCCTATTCCGAGCAGTTGCTGGCCCTGAGCATCGCGCGGCTGACGCGCTTGCTGGAGGGTTATGACGAGATCACGCCGCAGACGGGAAAGGAGCTTGCCGAAGAGTTCCGCTCGCTGCGCAAAGCGCTGGAGATTGCTTACCATGAACGTGCCAATATTCAAAAGCTCAAGGGGGCTGGCGCGGTTGGAGGGGCCGCCCTCGACCTTGACGCCGCCCGAGACGAGATCACCCGCCGATTGGATCGCCTGCGCACCGCCAGCCGAGAGGGCGGCGTTTCTGGACAGCCTGAGTGAAAACGCACTGGCCAGCTTGCCGTGGCTTTTTTCCTTCTGGGCCGCCTCGCACCAACTGCCGCCCGAGGGCGATTGGCGCACATGGGTGTGCCTTGGGGGCCGCGGGGCGGGCAAAACGCGCGCGGGCGCGGAATGGGTGCGCAGCATGGTGGAAGGGGCAGGGCCGCTGGATGCCGGGGCGGCGCGCCGCGTGGCGCTGGTGGCTGAAACTTATGACCAAGCGCGCGAGGTGATGGTGTTCGGCGATAGCGGCATTCTGGCCTGCTCGCCCCCCGACCGCCTGCCGCACTGGGAAGCGACGCGGCGGCGGCTGGTCTGGCCCAATGGCGCGGTGGCGCAATGCTTTAGCGCGTCCGACCCCGAGGCGCTGCGCGGGCCGCAATGCGATGCCGCGTGGTGCGACGAGTTGGCGAAATGGCCACGCGCCGAGGACACCTGGGACATGCTGCAATTCGCGTTGCGCTTGGGCGCGCATCCGCGCCAGTTGGTGACAACCACGCCGCGCAATCAAGCCACGCTGAAGGCGGTGTTGGCTGCGCCATCCTCGGTGATGACTCACGCAGCGACAGAGGCGAACCGGGCGTGGCTGGCACCGTCCTTTCTGGAAGAAATCCGCGCGCGCTACAAAGGCACGCATCTGGAGCGGCAGGAGTTGGACGGCGCGTTGCTGGCCGATGCCGAGGGGACATTGTGGCCGCTCGAGCTGCCGGCGCGCGCGGGTGCGCGATGTGCCGGGGTTATCCCGCGTGGTGGTCGCGGTGGACCCGGCGGTGTCCTCGGGCGCGAAATCCGACCTGTGCGGGATTGTGGTGGCGGGCGTTCTGGCCGAGGGGCCGCCTGCTGATTGGCGGGCCTATCTGCTGGAGGATGCGTCTTTGCGCGCGTCGTCCCCAAGTGCCTGGGCGCAAGCCGCGATTGACGCAGCGCGTCGCCACGGGGCGGACCGTATAGTGGCCGAGGTGAACCAAGGCGGCAATTTGGTGGGCGAGGTGTTGCGCCAGATCGACCCGCTGGTGCCGTATCGCGCGGTTCATGCCGCGCGGGGCAAGGCAGTGCGGGCGGAACCTGTCGCGGCTTTGTATGAGCAAGGCCGGGTGTTTCATGCCACACCTTTGCGCGAGTTGGAGGACCAGATGGGGCTGATGATGGCGCAAGGTTACGCGGGCCAAGGCAGCCCCGACCGGGTGGATGCGCTGGTCTGGGCGCTGCATGAATTGATGCTCGCCCCCGCCGCGCGCTGGTCGCAGCCGAAGCTGCGCACGCTGGGCTAAGCGGATCTTCATAGGCTGACGCTAGGGTTTGATCCATGCAGGCGGGGGGCTGTCTGCCCCCCGCACCCCCCGAGGATATTTTTGCAAGGATGAAGGGGGTCAGGTTTGGAGAGGCGGATATGTTCGATTTTCTGCGCAAGGGCGGCGCGCCCGCAACGGCGGTTGGTGACGTGGCAGAGGCCAAGGCGAGCGCGGTGGGTCCCTTGATGGCTGGTCGGCTTGGGGCGCGTGTGCCTGAAGGCGCGGTTGCCACTGGGCGGCGCGATGCTGTGTCGCTGGCGCGTGCGGGGTTCATCGGCAACCCGGTGGGATTTCGGGCCGTCCGGCTGATTTCTGAGGCGGCCGCAGCCTTGCCCCTTGTGCTGCAAGACGCCGAGGCGCGCTATGAGCGCCACCCGCTGCTTGAGTTGCTGGCACGGCCCAATCCCGCGCAAGGCCGGGCTGAGTTGCTGGAGGCATTGTATGGCCAGCTTCTGCTGTCCGGCAACGCCTATGTCGAGGCCGTGCCGGAGGCGACAGGCGGCGTGCAGGAATTGCACATTCTGCGTACCGACCGGATGCGGGTCATTCCCGGTGCGGATGGTTGGCCCGTGGGCTATGATTACCGCGTTGGCGGGCGGGCGCATCGCTTTGCCATGCAGGATGGGGTCGGGCCGATTTGCCATATCCGGTCCTTCCATCCGCAAGATGACCATTACGGGCTGTCACCCTTGGAAGCGGCGAGCCGCGCGGTCGATGTGCATAATGCCGCCTCGACATGGTCTAAAGGATTGCTGGACAATGCCGCGCGGCCCACGGGCGCGATTGTCTACCGGGGCGCCGATGGTCATGGCAGCATGACGCAAGACCAGTTCGACCGCCTGCAAGCCGAGATGGAGGCGCATCATCAGGGCGCGCGCAACGCGGGTCGCCCGATGTTGCTGGATGGGGGGTTGGACTGGAAGCCGATGGGCTTTTCGCCCTCGGACATGGAATTTCAGAAAACCAAGGAAGCGGCGGCGCGCGAGATCGCCATCGCTTTCGGTATTCCGCCCATGTTGTTGGGAATACCGGGCGATGCGACCTATGCCAATTACCAGGAAGCCAACCGTGCCTTCTACCGGCTGACCGTCCTGCCCATGGCCACGCGCGTGACCGCCGCCTTGGCGCATTGGTTGTCGCATTTCATGCCCGGTGATCTGACCTTGCGCCCCGATCTGGACCAGGTGCCGGCCTTGGCGCTCGAGCGTGACCAGCAGTGGCGGCGCGTGGGAGAGGCGTCTTTCCTGACCGATGCCGAAAAGCGCGCCCTGCTGGGCCTGCCCCCGCGGCTGGAGGAGCAATGAGCGCGCGCCGCGCGGTGGGCGGCTCGCGGTATCTGTATGACAGTTTCGAGGCCGCGCAGGCCCGGATCGACGCGCAGGAACGCGTGTTCGAAGCCCGCAAGGAAGCACTGGAATTCCGCATGGTGCGGCTGGAGCAAGCCGTGGAGCGGTTGGAGCGGCGCTTGTGGCTGGCCGTTTATGGCGTGGCAGCAGGCGTTCTGATGCATGGCGCTTTGGCGCTGGTGCAGATCACGACATGAGAAAGGGTTTCCCATGCTGGAATATAAATTTGCCGGGGCTGCGCCGGGGTTGCGTGTTGTGGAAGGCCACGAGATTGCGGGCTATGCCAGCATTTTCGGCCAGCGCGACCGCGGCGGCGATACGGTTGTGGCGGGGGCTTATGCGGCGTCCCTGGCGCGGCTGGCAGCAAGCGGCGATCAAGTGCGCATGCTGTGGCAGCACGACCCCAGCCAGCCTATCGGCGTCTGGGACGAGGTTAGCGAGGATGCCGTTGGCCTTTACGTCAAAGGCCGCCTGTTGCCCGACGTTGCCCGCGCGCGAGAGGCGCAGGCGCTTTTGGCGGCGGGTGCTGTGGATGGGCTGTCCATCGGCTACCGCACCTTGCGCGCCGAAAAGCTGCCCGGCGGCGGGCGGCGCTTGTTGGAGTTGGACCTGTGGGAGGTCAGCCTTGTGACCTTTCCCATGCAGAGCACCGCGCGGATCGACCGCAAGTCGGATGCGGCGCAGGATATCGCGCTTCTGACGGCCAAGCTGAGCGCTGCACGCGCGGCGCTGGCGCAGCTTTAGCCCCCGCGCGCTTAACCCACCGCACGCTGCCTTCACCCGATCTTGGGGCACAGGCGATAGCTTTGCCCTTGGACCGAAAAACACTCGATTGTCATAGGAGAGATGACCCATGACCGACCCCGCGCCCAAGGTTGCGGGCCAGTCCGCTGCGCCCGATACCCCGGAAGCCCCAGAACTGAAGCTTGAACTGAAAACCGCGTGGCACGGCTTTGCCGCCGAGTTCGATGCGTTTCAAGCCGACATTACCCGCAAACTTTCCCAAACCGAAGAGCGATTGACCATGTTGGACCGCAAGACTGCCGTTTCCCCCGCCCGCCCCGTGCTGGACCGCTCTGACGCGGCCGACACATTGCACCACAAGGCGTTCGACGCTTACCTGCGGTCCGGCAACGAGGCCGATCTGCGTGGGCTTCAGCTGGAAGCCAAGGGCCTGAACACAAGTGTGGCTGGCGAGGGCGGCTACCTGGTGGACCCGGCCACGTCGGACACCATTCGCGGCGTGCTGCATAACGCGGCGTCCATCCGCGCGATTGCGTCGGTCGTGATGGTGGAATCCACCTTCTTCG
This sequence comes from Roseinatronobacter domitianus, assembly GCF_023336755.1. Taxonomy (GTDB): domain Bacteria; phylum Pseudomonadota; class Alphaproteobacteria; order Rhodobacterales; family Rhodobacteraceae; genus Roseinatronobacter; species Roseinatronobacter domitianus. The sequence continues at coordinate 4,838 of NZ_JALZWP010000035.1, forward strand.
ACGTGCTGGTCGATCACACCGACATCTCGTCGGGCTGGGCCACGGAATCCGGCAGCTTGGCCGAGTCCGATACGCCGACGATTGACCGTATTTCCATCCGTCTGCACGAATTGTCGGCCATGCCCAAGGCCAGCCAGCGCCTGCTGGATGATAGCGCATTCGACATCGAGGGTTGGCTGGCCAACCGCATTGCCGGCAAATTCGCCCGCGCCGAAGCTGCCGCCTTCATCAATGGCGATGGCGTCGACAAGCCGCGCGGTTTCCTCGATCACGCAGCCGTCGATGATGCGATCTGGGAATGGGACAATCTGGGCTATATTGCCACGGGTGCGGATGGCGATTTTGCAAGCATCAATGCCGCCGATTCCATTGTCGACCTGGTCTATGCACTGGGGGCCAGCTACCGCGCCAATGCCGTGTTCGTCATGAACTCGAAAACCGCCGGGGCCGTGCGCAAGATGAAAGATGCCGATGGCCGCTTCCTGTGGTCGGATGGCCTGGCCTCTGGCGAGCCTGCGCGGCTGATGGGCTATCCGGTGCTGGTGGCCGAAGACATGCCCGATATTGCCAGCGACAGCTTTGCCATTGCGTTCGGGGATTTCAACGCAGGCTACACCATTGCCGAGCGCCCCGACATGCGCGTGTTGCGCGACCCGTTCAGCGCCAAGCCGCATGTGCTGTTCTACGCCACCAAACGCGTGGGCGGCGATGTGTCCGACTTCAAGGCGATCAAGCTTTTGAAATTCGGCCTGAGCTAAGGCGCAAACGCGATCCCCGTCGCGCCTGTCGCGGCGGGGAAGGGTGCCTCGTGACACCCCGTCCCCCGGTTGCGGGGCACCCACCCTGTTTTCCCACGCAAGAGGCCCCAAATGGACCTGACCGACAGCCCCATCCCGCTGGCCGCCCTGCCGATTGCCGCCTTTCGTGAGCATCTGCGCCTGTCCAGTGGCTTTGCCGATGACACCACGCAAGACGCGTTGCTGGAGCAATATCTGCGCGCCGCACTCACCACGGTCGAGGGGCGCACGGGCCGCGCGTTGATTGCGCGTGATGTGACCTTGCTTCTGGCACGCTGGCGCTCTGACTGCGGGCAGGTTTTGCCGCTGGCCCCGGTTAGCGCCGTGGTCTCTGTGACATTGGTTAACCGCGATGGCGCGACCACGCTTGTGGACCCGGCGCGCTATGCGTTGCAAGCCGATGGCCCGCGTCCGCGCCTTGTGCCTGCGGGCAGCATCCTGCCGCCCATTGCGACAGGCGGGCAGGCGGTAATTTTGTTTACGGCGGGGTTCGGCGCTTGGGGTGATATACCCGCCGACCTGCGCCAAGCGGTGGTCCTGCTGGCCGCGCAATTCTACGAGTCGCGCGATGGCGGCGCATCCGAGGATATGGATTTCGGCATCCGCACATTACTGGAACGCTGGCGCGACCTGCGCCTTGGGGGGCGGGTATGAATACGCCGAAGCTAACCCGCGCCCTGGTGTTGCAAAGCCCGGTGCCCACGCCGGACGGGGCCGGGGGCTATACCACCACATGGCAAAGTCTTGGCACCCATTGGGCCGCGATCGACGCGCGCACCGGGCAGGAACGTTTGGGTGCGCTGGGGCCATCGGGCGACGTGCGCTTGCGCATCACCCTGCGCGCGGCTCCGTTCGGCAATGACCGCCGCCCCCGCCCAGAGCAACGCTTTATCGAGGGCGCGCGCATCTATCGCATTCTGACGGTGGCCGAAAGCGATCCCCAAGGCCGCTACCTTGTCTGCACCGCGCAAGAGGAGCTTCCGGCATGAGCTATCAACTGGCCCCTGCGCTGCAAACCGCGCTCTTTCAGCATCTGTCGAATGATACCGCGCTTACCGCGCTTCTGGGCGGCGCGATCTATGACGCGATCCCGCCCGCCACGCCGCCCAGCACCTATGTGCTGATTGGGCTGGAAGAGGTAACGGACCAATCCGACAAAACCGGCCATGGGGCAGAGCACCGGCTGACTATCAGCGTGCTGACCAATGCCACCGGCTTTCTGCCTGCCAAAGAGATCGCTGCGCGGATTGCCGAAGTGCTGGATGCCCCGGCGCTGACGCTGTCGCGCGGGCGGCTGGTGGCCATGTGGTTCGACCGGGCAGAGGCCCGCAAGATCGAAGGCGACCAGACCCGCCGCATAGACCTGCGCTTTCGCGCGCGGGTCGAGGACTGATTTCAACTTACGGAGGGCACCCCGATGGGCGCACAAAACGGAAAAGACTTGCTGGTCAAGGTGGATATGACCGGCGATGGCCAGTTCGAAACCGTGGCCGGATTGCGCGCCACGCGCATCAGCTTCAACGCGGAAACGGTTGATGTCACGTCACTTTCCAGCGCCGGGGGCTGGCGCGAACTGCTGGGCGGCGCGGGTGTGAAATCGGCCAGTATTTCGGGCGCGGGGGTGTTCCGCGACGCGGGCACCGATGAGCGCGCGCGTGCGATCTTCTTTAATGGAGAGACACCCGAATTTCAGGTCATCATCCCGGATTTCGGCATTATCGAAGGCGCGTTCCAGATCACCGGCCTTGATTATGCGGGCAGCCATAATGGCGAAGCGACGTTTGAATTGTCGCTGGCCAGCGCCGGGCAGCTCGACTTCATCACCGACGGGGGCGCCTGATGGTCAACCCGTTTGCGGGAGAGGTGGAACTGACCCTGAACGGCCAGCCGCACAATCTACGCCTGACCTTGGGCGCTTTGGCCGAACTGGAAGCGGGGCTGGACGGGGAAACCGTGCTGGACCTTGTGACCCGGCTGGAAGGTGGCCAGATCGCCAGCCGCGACGTGCTGGCGATTATTGTCGCAGGCTTGCGCGGGGGGGGCTGGACGGGCCAAGCCGCGGATCTGATGACGGTCGAGATCGCGGGCGGCATGCCCGCCTGCGCTCGGGCCGCTGCGCTTGCGCTGGCCCGCGCCTTTGCTGCGCCATGAGCGGCCTTGATTGGCCCGCGCTGATGCGGCTTGGCCTGCGCCAGTTGCGCCTGCACCCGCGCAATTTCTGGGCGCTGACGCCCGCGGAACTGCTGCTTATGGCGGGGCTGGAGGCTGGCTCTGGCCCGCTGACCCGCGACCGGCTGAACGACCTTGCCGCGCGCTACCCCGACACGCCGAAAGGACCGACACATGACAACGCCCACGGAATTTGAAGTCCAGATCGCCGCGCTGGAATTGCGCCTTGGCCAAGCGGGCGGGCTGGTTGCGGAATTCGACAGCGAATTGGGCAATCTGGGCCGCACCATGACCTTCACCTCGCGTGAGGTGGACGGGCTGTCGCGCAATTTCGCCGGTGGCCTGCGCCGTGCCTTCGATGGTGTCGTCTTTGACGGGATGCGCCTGCAAGACGCGCTGCGCGGTACTGCCCAGACCATGATCGACAGTGTCTATAACGCCGCGATGAAACCCGTGCAGAACGCTTTTGGCGGCTTTCTGGCGCAGGGTGTGAATGGCGCGATGTCGTCCATCCTGAAGGTTTTTCGATGTGGGCCGCAGCACGACGTTGGCGGCCATGAGCTTGCGGCTCACGTTGACAAACCTCGGAAGGAGGAAGCCGCGGGGGTCTTGGATTGGCCTATGGGGAAAGTGTGCAG
>NZ_JALZWP010000036.1 GCF_023336755.1 Roseinatronobacter domitianus
AGCAATATCGCCCTTGGTATCGCGCCAGAGAAGGTCGATACCGCACGGGTCGAGGATTGCGCGAAGCGCGCGCAACTGCATGATTTCATTCTGTCAGACCTGCCCGAAGGCTATGCAACCCCCGTAGGCGAACGCGGCGTGCGCTTGTCGGGTGGGCAGCGCCAGCGTCTGGGCATCGCGCGCGCGCTTTATCACGATGCCGACCTGATCGTGTTCGACGAGGCGACCAGCGCGCTCGACAACGCCACCGAGCGCGATGTGATGTCGGCCATCGACGCGTTGCCCGGCGACAAGACTGTGCTGCTCATTGCCCACCGCCTGAGCACCGTGCGCGGTTGCGACCGCATCATCGTGCTCGACAAAGGCCGGCTGGTGGGCTTCGCCCGATGGGACGACCTGATGGCTGAAAACGATGTGTTCCAGAGGATTGCGAATGTCCCGACCGATGGCTGAGCCTGACCCAACCCTGTCCCGCCCTGTTCTGGTGACAGGGGGTGCCGGCTATGTCGGCAGCCATATTGCACTGGCGCTGCTTGATGCCGGATACAGGGTCGTCGTGGCCGACAACCTATGCACGGGGCTGCGCTGGCTTGTCCCTGACGGCGCATGTTTCGAGGAAGTCGATCTGCGCGACGGGGATGCGCTGGAACAGATACTCCGGCGCCACGATATCGGCTCGGTGGTCCATTGCGCCGCCTCGACCGTGGTCCCGGACTCTGTTGCGGACCCGCTAAGCTATTACAGCAACAATATTGGGGCGACACTCAGCCTGCTTGGGGCAATGGCGCGGGCGGGCGTTCGGCGGATCATCTTTTCATCGACCGCTGCCGTCTACCGCGCAGACAATGCTGGGCAGCCCATAGCAGAGGACGCGCCCACCGATCCGCTGTCGCCCTATGGCGCAACCAAGCTTATGGCAGAACGCATACTCCGCGACACTGCCGCGATCGGGGCGCTGGACTATACGATCTTGCGCTATTTCAACGTGGCAGGTGCCGACCCCGATGGCCGCGCGGGCCAGTCGACCCCTGCGGCCACGCATCTGATAAAGCTGGCCTGCGAAACCGCCTGCGGACGGCGCCCGTCCCTGACCATCTACGGCACCGACTGGCCCACGCCCGACGGGACCGGTGTGCGCGATTTCGTCCATGTTTCTGATCTGGCGCAGGCGCATATCATGGCGCTGCAACAAGGTGCAGAAGCCGCGCGCAACCGCATTTTCAACTGCGGCTACGGCAGCGGCTACAGCGTGCGCGATGTGGTCCGGGCATTGGAAGCAGCTACCGGCACAGCCTTGCCGGTCCAGACGGCAGCGCGCCGCGCCGGGGATCTGGCACAAGTGGTCGCGGATGGCCGCGCTTTGGCAGACACGTTGGGCTGGCAACCCCGGTATGCCGATCTGAACACGATTATCGCGCATAGCCTTGCATGGGAATCAAGCCATTCCACACCAGAATTCCACGGCCTGTCCGGCCGTCCAAAATAGGAGAACACATGTATACGATCGCGAATATCAGGCCACTCGGGTATAATGTCGGCAACCATGCGATCAATTTCGCGTTGCGGCACATGCTGTATGAAACCTTCGGGCGGCTTGTCTCGGTGATCGAATATCCCGCGACCAGCAAGCACGAAAGCACCACAAAGGCAGGGTTGAGCGCGGGCACGGTCCACGAGATCAACCGCTTTGCCGATGGCGTCATCGTCGGTGGCGGAAACCTGTATGAGAACGACGAAATCGCTGTAGACCCGCGCGCTTTGGCAGCGCTGCAACCGCCGCTGATGCTGTTTTCAAATTCGCGTGGTCGCATCTATGACCGCCATGGAAACCTGTCAGACCGGTCTGACGTGATCCCGGATTCGAAGCTGGCAACACTGCTGGGCCGGGCCGATATCTCGTTGTCGCGCGACACCGCAACGCATGACTACCTGTCGAAAATCGATGCGCGCGACCAGCTTGGCTGGTGCCCGACCATCAATATGAACCGCTACGCGGGAAACCTGCCATCCCTGCCCGAGAACGAAGATGCGGGCGCCCTGATCTCTGTACGCACGCCGGGGCTTATGAACGTGCCCTACTGGTTCCAGAGCCGCATCCAACTTGATATCGAACGGGCCATCGATGCGCTGCGCGCCGCCGGTCACAAGCGCATCCGGATTCTGTGTAATGACAGCCGCGACCTCGATTTCGCGACCGCGTTCCGTTACACAAAGCAGGTCGATTCTGTCTACACCAATGATGTTTACCAGTATCTGTCGCTGCTGAAATCTGCGAGCATGGTGGTCAGCTACCGGCTACATGCCACCCTGCCCGCTATCTCTTTCGGCACGCCCACGGTGAACATCGTTTACGACGAACGCGCAATGTCGCTGTTCAACGATCTGGGCCTGACCCCGGCGACGCTCAACATGGTCGAACTGGGCACCGGTTTTTCCGACGCCTTGGCGACCGCGATCAGCAAGGGCGGCTACACCGCGCAGGATCATGTCGGGCTTGCAGCGGACTGGACCGCCAAAGGGGCCGAGCAATTCACCCAATTTGCGCGGTTCAAGGACATGATGCAGCAGTATCTTGAACGTGCGGGCCGCGGCGTGTGAGCCTCGGCACACCCGATCGTAACCTGCCGGTGCTCTTTCATGTGCAGGCCGGGGCGCGGGTCGGCATGGGGCATCTTGCGCGCAGTTCGGCACTTATGGCCGGGCTGCAAGCCAAGGGCGTAGCATGCCGGCTAAGCCTTGATGCCGATGCCGCCGGGCACAGCTTTGCCCAAGAGCGAGGGCTGGATGCAACGGCCACGCTTGACGATCCCTGTGCCGCGCTGGTTATTGATGCGCTGGCGCTGCCCGCAACGACACGCGATGCCGCAGGCCATATCTTCCCGCGCCTGCTGATTTCGCCGGTCTGCGCCGATGCAGATATCGCAACACATGTGATGTTGCGCGATATGCCGCCGGGTCTGGCCGGGCAACTGGCCCCGAACACGCAGGTTCTGACCAACCCTGACTTTGCTTTCGTGACCGCACAAGGCCTTGCGCGCCGCGCCCTTGGGTTTGAAGACCTGCGGATCGGGCTGTGCCTGTCGGGGGGCGTGGACGCTATGGCGCTAGACCCTCTGGTCAAGATGCTGGCCGGGCTGCCCCATGTTACGCGCTTGACCGTGATTGATACACGTCGCCCCGTGCGGGCAGACGACCCGGATGGACGTGTCGTCCATCTTAAGCCCGGCCCTGCCCCGTGGCACGGCCTGCGCGACATCAACCTGTTTATCGGAGGCGATGGCGTCATGCTGGCCGAAGCCATCGCGCAAGCCATCCCCGCCATTAGCCTGACCACCGCAGACCGTTTGCCCAAGAATGCCGCATTAATGGCCACCGGTGCGTTGGCCTGCGTGCTGCGCGGGCCGGAGATGGACGCAGAGTTGACAAAGCACATCCGTGATCTTACCGCGCTTGAAAAGATGCACGACAAAGCATGGCACCTTGACGGACCAAGCCGCGCAACCGCGCTGGCACGCGCTGTCATAACCACGTTGCACGATACGCCGAAAGTTTATGCACCATGACCCAATTTCCAGAGATCATTGCCGAAGCGGGCAGCAACCATAACGGCGACCCGGCACGTGCCTGTCAGTTGATAGACCTTGCGGCACAGGCGGGCGCGAGTTCGATCAAGTTCCAGTTCATCTATGCCGATGGCCTGTATCTGCCCGACTACCCAGAGCAAGGCCCGGACGGGGAGATCACCTACAGCCCCAGCACCGTTTTTGCCCAGCGCAGGCGCGAAGAAATGTCCGACAGCGATTGGCAGACGATCTGGGACCATGCCGCGCGGGTTGGCATGACGGTCTCGGCTTCGGTGTTTTGTGAACGCGGCATTGCACTGCTGACAGGGCTTGGTGCGCCCTATGTCAAAATCGCCTCGACCGACCTGACCAATCACGCGCTGATCGCGCGGGCCTGCGACAGCTTTCCACGCGTGATCGTGTCGACCGGCATGGCCACGATGGGCGAGATCGAGGCGATGGTGACGATGGTCAAGCGCGACCACCCGACGACGGATTTCAGCCTGATGCATTGCGTATCGGCCTATCCGTGCGACCTCTCGCAGGCCAACACGGCGCGGGTTGCGCTTCTGGCACGCGCCTTCGAGGTTCCGGTGGGGTATTCCGATCATACCGGCGAAGATATCTCTGCCGCGATGGCGCTTGTGCAGGGTGCGAGCTTTTTTGAGAAACACTTCACAACCGACCGCAGCCTGCCGGGGTTTGACCACGCGCATGCGCTGGATGGCCCGGCGCTGCAACGCTATGTCGCCCACCTTCGCGCCGCCGCCCAAAGCCTTGCACAGCCCGCAGCAGGGCTGGCCAAGCAAGAACTGGTCACGAAGGTCCGCGCCCGCCGTGGGCTTTATGCCGCGCGCGATCTGAAAGCGGGGCATGTGCTGACTGCCGAAGACTTGCTGTTCGTGCGGCCCTCGACCGAATTTCAGGCAACCGATCCTTCCCAGCTTGTCGGGCAGCGCCTGACACAGGACGTGCCACGCCATGCGGCACTTGGGCCGGGTCCGGGGGTCGGGATCGTTGCGTCGAACTGGGGCAGCGCCGGAGCCTATTGGGGACAAGAGATGCAGGAAAAGGGCATGACCCCCGCACCCACCAGTCCCAACGCGTCCGAACCGCAGGGCTGATCCGAAAATGCGGCCTGTGGTTTTCATCTACGCGCGCAGCGACTCGCAACGCCTGCCGGGCAAGGCACTGATGCCGCTGGCCGGCATGCCGCTGGTCGCGCTTGTCGCGGCGCGGGCCGCGCGCGTTGGCGCACAGGCCTGCGTGCTGGTCACGACCGACCGCGCGCTGGATGACCAACTGGCCGAAACCGGGCGCGCGCTAGGGCTGGACGTGGTGCGCGGGCATGCCACCGACCTTGTCGCCCGCAGCCTTCAGGCAATCGCCGAAACAAAAGCGACCCATTTTCTGCGCGTGAACGGTGACAGCCCGTTTTTTGCCCCCGAACTGGCCGCCGCCGCGATGGAGCATCTGCGCCATGCTGACCTTGTCAGCAATCTGATCCGGCGCAGCTTTCCTTATGGCGTGGCCGTCGAATGGGTAAGCGCCGATGCCTATGCCGACCTGTCGGACAGCGCCGCCGACGCCGAGCGCGAACATGTGACCCAGCATCTGTATCGTCAAGTTTCGCGGCTGAATGCCCTGTCGGTGGAACAGTCGCGCGATGACAGCCACCTGCGGCTGGCACTGGATACCGCGCAGGAACATACCGACCTGACCCGTCTGATCGGCGCTCAGGACCCAACACAACTGAGCTACTGGACAGCCTGTGGCCTGACCAAGCCCGAACCTTTCGTGACATCCCCAGCCAAGGGGGCCGGAGCACCGTGACCGCCAGAGTTTCCGACCCAATGCGGCGCGATGTGCCCGGACTGGCGCTGCTGAAAGGCGCGCCGACGATTGCGGACTTGTTCCTTGACGGCGAACCTCTGACCCGCCACCTGGGCTGGCCCGAAACATTGGTTTGCATGGATCGTGCAATCGAGCGGCTTTTTGCATTTTTCCGGGCGCAATATGACCTGCCAAACCGCCATGATACCGATTTGCTATTGTTCGAAGGCGGCTGGATCTACGCCAAACGCGACGGTATTGCCGGGCCTGTGCTATGGCTGTTCCTACTGGAGCAGATCAAGGCGGCCCGTGCCCGGTCTGATCTGACGGATCGGGTCGGCAGCGGCGCGGAGCTGCATGTGACCGAAGGTCTGCGCGCGCCTGAACCTTTCATCCAAGCCCTGCGCGACGAGTTCGGCTGGTCGACACCGGACCCGGCGCAATTCCCCTCTGGGCGGGCGGCTGTGATGTTCACAAAACTCGACAGAATTGGAATGTGGCGGTATTTGCTGCGTTCCTGCCTGCGCGTGGGCTTGGCACGTCCGACCTTGCGCGCGGCCAAGGACAAGGCAACGCGACTGCTGGTCTCTACCGCGAGTTTCGAAAAGCACCGTTACGGGCCTCTGATCGCGGATTTACGCGCCAAAGGCTATAGCCTGACCGGGGTGCAACCCAAGGAACGCCCCTGGGCCAGAAGCGACGGCTACCCGGACGGCATCGTATCGGCCCATCACGAAGGTGGCGGACCCGGCGCAGTGATGCGGGCCGCGGCGCTGGCGCTTCGCCTGGCCCTGCGACAGATGCGTATCGCGCCACGGCTAAACCAAGTCGATCCGGTCATGGCACCGATGTTTCGCTACAAGATACCGCACCTGTTCCATGTGGCTTTGCACGCCATCTGTCTGGAACGCATGGCGCGGCGCGTATCGCCCGCCGCCTTTCTGCGCAACGGCAATTACAACACGCCCGATGAACGGCGCACGAATTTCGCCTGCCGCCGCGCAGGTGTTCCGACACTCGTGGTCACGCCACGCGCGCTTAGTCCGCGCATGCCCGCCATGCCCATCGACTACAGCCAAGAGCATAAAAGCCTGCCTGCTGGATTCATTGTGTCTGATTTACATTCGGCGCGGCTTTTGTCGGGCTGGGGGGTTCCGGATGAGAAGGTCTCGCTTGGCAGCCGCGAATTGATGGTGGATGATCGGGCGATCAGCGCCCCGGACCCCGATGCTGTCCCGGTGCTTTTGATTCTGCTGGACAACGCCATGAACAGCCCGGCCATGCTGGGCGACATTCTGGCAAACCTTCCGCCCGACGCGCGCTACCATTTGCGGATACGGGCGAACCCGGTCTGGCCGATGGACAAGATGCCAACCCTTATGGCCCAACTTGAGGGCGTAACCTGGGAAAACGCCACCGGCAAACCGCTGGAAGACGTGGTCACGCCAGGGCGCACATTGGCGATCACACCTTGTTCCGGCGTCGGGGCCGATTGTGTCCGCTGCGGTTCAGCCCTGCTTAGCATGCCCTACCTGTCGTCGAACGCGCCAGCGCATGCCGATGTATTGGAAACGACAGGCCGCATCTGCCTTGACCGCCCGGCACTGGCCAAGCAATTGCGTGTGCTGGCAAATATCGCCACGCTGCATGCGCGTTGCCTGGAGGACCGGGCCCGACTGACGGCGTCAATTGCCCCGGCTCCGCGCCCGCTTATCGATGCGGTGCAAGCGCAGCTTGAGCGCTTCGCGCAAGGGTAAAAGGCGGGCGCTGCGCCAATCGCTGCACTTGCCGGGTTGGTTTTTTACTGACACTCCCTGCACAGCACCAAGGCCAGAGATGTTCCCTTTGGTAAGGGTGTCTCGCTACTGCATGACAACCTTAATCTATGGCAGGGTCCCAGCGATGTCCCGGAACCCTGCTTGTTAACCGCATGTCAAGCGGTTGGTCAGGGTCCTACGCACCCACCCTCAGCGTTGGGTCAAGAACAGGCGCAACGGCCTGAGAAATGGCCAAAAGACGCGCATCGCCAAGCCGAGGCCCAGCAAGCGTAACCCCGACAGGCAAACCGTTCGGACCTTTTGCGCCCGGAATGTTGATGCAAGGCACCTGCAACAATGTCCACATGCTGTTCATGATCGCATCCCCTGTGGTGGTGTCTGGGTTCTCCGGTGCCTCGCCGAGTGCAGAGGGCGTCAACACAGCATCCAGCTCTGTGCTGAAAAGCGCATCGAAGCGCATACGGCTGTTGATTGTCACTGAGAACTGACCCGGCATTGTCACCGAGAACTGACCCACCCAGTTGTTATGTTCTGCGTGTCATGTTGGGGTCAATGGTGGTGTTTCCTTCCGTTTCTTTTTCGCTGTTTCGGAGCTGGCCTTGAAGCGGTAACTGTCGTTGCCGGTCTCCAGAATGTGGCAGCGGTGGGTGAGGCGATCGAGCAGCGCGGTGGTCATTTTGGC
>NZ_JALZWP010000037.1 GCF_023336755.1 Roseinatronobacter domitianus
CGAAATGTCCGGGAATGGTTTGCCGCCCGCAACCATTTCGCCATAATGTTCGAGGATCGCTTCAATGCGTAACCGTATCTGAAACCCGCATGGGCCAGACCAGATACACAAAGTTCATGACACTCCCCGCAAAAGCCCCCACCGATGGTGAGGGCTTTTGACATGTCATACATTGAAACTGAGCGGCTTATTCAGCGTCATCTTCCAGCGTTTCAACGGCCTTTTGCAGGTCCTCTTTGCTGATTTCCTTCTCCGTCACCGTGACTTTTTCAAGGATGTGGTCAACAACCTTATCCTCAAAGATCGGCGCGCGCAGTTGCTGTTGCATCTGCTGGTTCTTCTGGATGAACTCGAAGAACGCGCGCTCTTGCCCCGGATATTGACGCGCCTGCGCGATGACCGCTTGGGTCATTTCCTGATCGCTGACTTCGATTTCTGCTTTCTGACCGACTTCTGCCAGCAGCAGACCCAGCTTCACGCGGCGCACTGCCAGCTTGTCGCTTTCTTCGCTGCGTTCAATTTCGCCATGCGAATGGTCGGTCTCTGCGGTGTTTTCCTTGTTCGCGTCATGCCAAAGCTGGTGTGCAATCTGCTTGCTTTCGGCATCCACCAACGATGGCGGCAGGTCGAAAGTAACGGCCTCGTCCAGCGCGTCCAGCAGGCTGCGCTTCAGAACGGCGCGGGACGCCTGACCGTATTCGGCTTCCAACCGCTCGGCGATCTGCGATTTAAGTGCGGCAAGATCTTCAGCGCCGAACTGCTTGGCCAGATCGTCGTCGATTGTCGCCTCGGCAGGGGCTTTCACGGCTTTGATCGTGCAGGCGAAAACGGCCTCTTTCCCGGCGAGATGCTCTGCGCCGTAGTCACCGGGGAAGCTGACTGTCGCGTCCTTGGTGTCGCCGGCTTTCACGCCCACAAGCTGCTCTTCGAAGCCGGGGATGAACTGGCCAGAGCCCAGCACCAGTGGGAAGTCTTCTGCGGCGCCGCCCTCGAAGGGTTCGCCGTCAATGCTTCCGACAAAATCCATCGTGACCTGGTCGCCATCCTCGGCTGTGCCGTCTTTTTCTTCGAAGTTCTGCGCGGACTTGGCCAGATTCTCCAGCGCTTCCTGCACCGCCGAATCCTCTGCCTTGACGACAAGTTTCTCCAGCGACACGCCATCCAGCGCGGGCAGTTCAATTGCGGGCAGTGCTTCGTAGCTTAGCGAGACGACGACATCATCGCCCTCTTTCCACTCATCATTGGTCATCTTGACTTCAGGCTGCATGGCCGGGCGGTCGCCGCTATCTTTGAAATGCTGCTCCATTGCGCCGTCGACGGCGTCTTGCATGGCTTCGCCCAGCAGGCGTTGGCCGAACTGCTTTTTCAGCAGCGCCATCGGCACCTTCCCCTTGCGAAAGCCCTTCATCTCGATGTCCGGCTGGGCTTCGACCAACTTTTCATCGACCTTCGCGGCCAGTTCATCCGCCGTAACGGTAAGGGTGTAGCCGCGCTTCAGGCCTTCGTTGAGCGTTTCGGTGACTTGCATGGGCGTCCTCACATGAATGACAGGCCGCCGAAGGGGCGGCCTGAGGAAATTTGCGCCTTACTAAGGGGCGCTTGGCGCAGGATCAAGCCTGTTTATGGTCATGGTCTATAGTGCCACGGCGCGCATTCGGCCCTTTTCTTTCGGGATTGCTGCGCTCAATCTTGCAACTGGCCAAGTCAAGGAAGCGTGACCCATGCGTAGTCTTTTTGCCGGTATTGCCCTAATCCTGATTGCCCTGTCCATATGGCAGTTGGAACAGGATCGCATGGGTCTGACCATAAGCCCGTTGGACGGAACCGGCACGACGCCCGCCAGCCTGTATCTGCGCGATGGCGCCGAGGCTGCGCCCGTGGTCGTAATTGCCCATGGGTTTGCCGGGTCGCGCCAATTGATGGAGCCATTCGCCCTGACATTGGCGCAAGCGGGTTATGTTGTCGTCAGTTTCGATTTCGAAGGTCATGGGCGTAACCCGGTCCCGATGTCCGGGGATGTGACATCCATCGACGGCACCACACGGCTGTTGATGGAAGAAACCGGGCGCGTTGCCCGTGCGGCGCTTGCCCATCCGCGCGCCGATGGGCGTTTGGCCTATCTGGGGCATTCTATGGCGTCCGATATCGTGATCCGGCAGGCTTTGTCCGAGCCGCCGGGAGATGCGGTCGTTGCGGTGTCGATGTTCAGTCAGGCCGTGACCGCGATGGAGCCGGTCAACCTTCTCGCCATTTCCGGCGCTTGGGAGACGCAGCTTACCCAAGAGTCGCTGCGCGTTCTGAAGCTGACGGATCCAGATGCCGAATTGGGCCAAACGACAGGCGACCCGGCAAAAAGCACCGGGCGCCGAGCTGTGACCGCGCCGATGGTCGAACATGTTGGCGTGCTTTACTCTCAGACCGCCCTGTCAGAAGCGCGCGACTGGCTGGATGCCGTTTTCGGACGCAGCAGTGCCGAGCCTGTGCCGTTGCGCGGGGGGTGGATAGCACTTCTGCTGCTGTCGACCGTGGCGCTGGGCTGGCCATTGGCGCGCAGCCTGCCACGTTCGGATGCGCCCTGCCCACAGCCTGGCAGGCGCGGTTTCTGGCTGGCCGCGCTGGTTCCGGCCATTATCACACCGCTGGCCCTGGCCCCTTTCGAGCTGCGTTTTCTGCCGGTCTTGGTCGCGGATTACCTAGCGGTGCATCTGGCTGTTTACGGTGTGCTCAGCTTGCTTTTTTGCTGGCGACTCGGTCTGTTGCGCGGCCAGTTTCCGGCGCGCGCTTTCTGGATCGCAGGGGCTGTCGCAATATTCGGCATCGCGGTATTCGGCGGTGTTCTGGACCGCTATGTGGCGTCTTTCGTGCCACATGCCGGGCGCGTGCCGGTGATTGCCGGGCTGGCCTTGGGTGCGGTGCCCTTTCTGTTGGGTGACGCGATCCTCAGCGCGGGTGGGCGTGCACCGCTTTGGCGCGGGCTTGTGCTGCGATTGGCGTTTCTCGGCTCGCTGGCGCTGGCCGTGGCGCTCGACTTCGAAGGGCTGTTCTTCCTTGTCATCATCTTGCCGGTGATCGTGCTGTTCTTTCTGTTATTCGGCACGATGGGCGGATGGGTCGGACGGCGCACGGGCCTGCCTGCGGCGGGCGGCATCGGCCTGGGGCTTGTGTTGGCCTGGTCAATCGGCGTCAGTTTTCCGATGTTCCAAGCAACGTTCTGATCCGGTCTGGGAAAGAAAACGTGTCCGGCAACCGCGAATTGAGCAGTGCAGGTCACATGCGGCGCTGTCTCTGGCGGCCACTCTTGCTTTGGTGCGGATGGAGGGACTTGAACCCCCACGCCTTGCGGCGCCAGAACCTAAATCGAACGAATTATATTTAAACTCAGTGTGTTAAATCATAGATTTCTCAGAACATAACGGAAACGAACCGTGAATGTGCGAAACGCGGAATGTCCCCCATCGGCGGTACTGTTCGCCAGAGGCTACCCTGCCCCGTCACACCGCGCGGAACAGAACTTTCCGATTTGATCTGAGCGTTAACCCGGATGTACGGTTTCGGCAGGGGGCTATGTTGAGCGGTTAGGAGCGCCTGAAGACCGAGCCTCCCCTGCACACCATCCCCAGACCTGAGTTCCAAGAGAACCCGGTCTAGCTCGGGCCGGTTCCGGGCGGTTCCCGTGATCGTGTCTTCGAAGAGCCGCTCAGCGCCGACGGTGGTGAGAGAGTCGAGGCCGTCAAGGTTCGGGTCCCGGGTCCAGACCCGCGCCTATCCTAGGATCATGGACAATACCTTTCCAAAACCGAAACTGTTTCGTCATGGGGTTTTGTCCCAGTCACCCTGTCGAAATCTGGTAAAGCAGGGCGGTCCGTTCAAGAACGACCGTTTTTGGTCGGCTTCACGCCCCTCCTTTATCGGAAGCGGCAGCCCATGGGCTCGCATGGAAGAACAAAACACTAAGCCATCACTTACCTCTCATAAGCCCTACTTTGCGGATTTCTCGTTGAAAACCACTCTTCATGTAGTTATATCGACGCTTGGAGGATCAGGATGATCTACAGACTGGAAATCGAGAACTTCTACTCTGTGCGGGACCGGCAGGTGATCGACCTGACCGTCGGACGGAAGGTACCCGACGAACCGGGGCGACTGGTACCACTCCACACAGGATCGGAAGATCGGGCGCCCAGGGTCATCGCGATCTACGGCGCAAACGCTTCCGGGAAGTCCAACGTCCTCCGGACGATCGCCTTTCTAAGCTGGTTCGTCCAGTACAGCTTCGAGCATAAGGCGCGGACCCTTCTCCCCTATCAGAAGTTCCTGACTGCGGAGCAGGAGGCCGCGCCGACGCGCCTTTCTATCACCTTCGCGGGCCTCGAAGAGCCGCTCAAGGAGGGGGCGACCACCACCTGCCCGTATGTATATACCGTAGAACTGTCCCCCCGGTCCGGCGAGGGCGATGCGGTGATCAGCGAGAGCCTCCATTATAGGCCTAGGGATGCTGCACGCATGATCCGGGTGTTCGATCGGAACGCTGCGGGCCACGTGAAAGCGGCCTCCTGGGTCGGTCTCGGTCGGGAGCTTTCCGTTCTGGAGAGCATCCTACGTCCGGATGCGAGCGTGATCTCGACGCTCGGGCAGCTGAACAACCAGCTGGCGCTGCGTTTCATGCAGAGCGCGAATGCGATCGACACAAATATCCTGCTGACCCGGTTCGAGCAGAACGACCTGGATCTGTTGACTGGATACGCCCGAAGCCCGGAACTGCTCAGTGCGCTCAACCGAGACATCCGCAGGATTGATCTGGGGGTCGATCAGATCCAGATCCTCGCCGAGAACGGCGCTCCCGTGGCCAGCTTCTCCCATGCCGGCCTCGATCGGCCGATCCGGATGCCGTTTGAGAGCCACGGGACCCAACAGTTCGTTCGGATCTACCCGACCATATATCGTGCGCTAGCCCTCGGCGGGGTCGCCGCTATCGACGAGCTAGACGTGGCGATCCACCCGTCGGTCCTCCCTGAAATCCTGCGGTGGTTCTCGGACCCGGAT
Organism: Roseinatronobacter domitianus; assembly: GCF_023336755.1. Taxonomy (GTDB): domain Bacteria; phylum Pseudomonadota; class Alphaproteobacteria; order Rhodobacterales; family Rhodobacteraceae; genus Roseinatronobacter; species Roseinatronobacter domitianus. The sequence goes on from NZ_JALZWP010000037.1 coordinate 5,044, forward strand.
CGAAATCCGTATGGGGCTCAGCTCTGGATGAGCAGTCACGCGGTCTCCCTTCTGGACGGGCTTCTCAAGGAGGAGGTGCTGATCTGTGAGAAGGGAACGGATGGGGCGTCCCAGATATACCGGCTAGGCGACATTAAGGGGATCCGGCGCGACGAAAACTTTCTGCAGAACTATGTCGGCGGGGTATACGGAGGGGTCCCGAGCATCGGATGAGGAGGCGGCGAACCATCGAGCGGCGCGCCCGGATCTTTCTGGGCTGCGAGGGGGAAAGCGAACAGGGCTATGGCGCGTTCCTCCAGCGGCTTGCTGATGCGAAAAACGTTCACGTTCACGTTGTCCCGGTCAACCTTCAGCCTGCGGGCGATCCGCTTAAGCTTGCCCAGAAGGCCGCGCATGCATTCGACCGAGAAATGAAGAAAGGCGGACCCTTCGCCGGTCAGGCTGTGATGTTCGATACAGACAGGCTGGCTGACATGCGAGACGGCGGACAAGCGGTGCACGCGATCCTGGCACGAAAAGGGTTCGTGTCTATCTGGCAGCGCCCAGATCATGAGGGGTTCCTACTACGCCATTTCGAAGGACACGAACGCCGTGAACCACCGCCTGGCGCATCGCTGGGCGCTCTCAGGACCCTTTGGCCAGGGTACCACAAGAACATGTCAGCCAGCGAACTTCAGACGGAAATCGGCCTCGAACACGTTCTTCGGGCTGCGAGTGTGGAGCCGGACCTAAGAACGCTTCTAGCGTTAATCGGCCTCCATCCCTGAACGGTCACCCACGGAGGGGACAAGCGAGGGCACCGAACCGATACGGAACGATCAGTCGGATTCCTCAGTGGCCGGGCCGGGCCTTGGATGTCGATGAACACATCCTCCGAATCGAGACCTCTTCCCTGGCATGCCTAAAGGGCGTGGAGTGTTGATTGTCACTGAGAACTGACCCGGCAACAGCAGAAATTGTCATTGAGAATTGACCCATGTGCAACCTTGCCCCTGCGCAAAGCAGTCGGGGGCGTCAGGAGTGATAGACATGGGATTTTTGAGGATTATTCGGAAGTGGGCGTTG
>NZ_JALZWP010000038.1:0-2500 GCF_023336755.1 Roseinatronobacter domitianus
TGGTTGCGGGGACAGGATTTGAACCTGTGACCTTCAGGTTATGAGCCTGACGAGCTACCTGGCTGCTCCACCCCGCGTTGGTATTATGGACTGGTTGATTATCAGGTTTGGCGGTGAGCTACTCTCCCACGTCTTGAGACGCAGTACCATTGCCGCGGCGGCACTTAACTTCCGAGATCGGGACGGGATCGGGTGTATTGCTCGCGCTATTGCCACCAAACCGGCTAATCAACCGTTGCATAATTTGCATCGGTTGAGAGATACACGTCGGTGTTTTTTGTATGACTATTTAAGTCGTGCTTTTGTGTCTTGGTTGATTTGGTCTGGTTGTTACTGGAACAAATCAAGCCGATCGAGCGATTAGTACCGGTCGACTGAGCGCATTGCTGCGCGTACATCTCCGGCCTATTGACGTGGTGGTCTACCACGGCTCTCAAGGGAGACCTTGTTTTGAGGGGGGCTTCCCGCTTAGATGCTTTCAGCGGTTATCCTGTCCGTTCATAGCTACCCTGCGCTGCGGCTGGCGCCACAACAGGTCCACCAGTGGAACGTTCACCCCGGTCCTCTCGTACTAGGGGCAACTCCTCTCAAGTCTCCAACACCCACGGCAGATAGGGACCGAACTGTCTCACGACGTTCTAAACCCAGCTCACGTACCTCTTTAAACGGCGAACAGCCGTACCCTTGGGACCTACTCCAGCCCCAGGATGAGATGAGCCGACATCGAGGTGCCAAACGATGCCGTCGATATGGACTCTTGGGCATCATCAGCCTGTTATCCCCGGCGTACCTTTTATCCGTTGAGCGATGGCCCTTCCACTCGGGACCACCGGATCACTATGGCCGACTTTCGTCTCTGCTCGACTTGTCAGTCTTGCAGTCAGGCGGGCTTATGCCATTGCACTCAACGAGCGATTTCCGACCGCTCTGAGCCCACCTTCGCACGCCTCCGTTACTGTTTGGGAGGCGACCGCCCCAGTCAAACTACCTGCCACACAGGGTCCCGGATCCTGGTTCAAGGATCGCGGTTAGACATCAAGAGTGCGAAGGGTGGTATCTCAAGGGAGGCTCCCCCGGAACTGGCGTTCCGGTTTCAAAGCCTACCACCTATCCTGCACATCGCAATCCTGATGCCAGTGTGAAGCTGTAGTAAAGGTGCACGGGGTCTTTCCGTCTAACCGCGGGAAGCCTGCATCTTGACAGGCAATTCAATTTCGCTGAGTCCATGTTCGAGACAGCGGGGAAGTCGTTACGCCATTCGTGCAGGTCGGAACTTACCCGACAAGGAATTTCGCTACCTTAGGACCGTTATAGTTACGGCCGCCGTTTACCGGGGCTTCAGTTCGGAGCTTGCACTCCTCCCTTTAACCTTCCGGCACCGGGCAGGCGTCAGACCCTATACGTCGTCTTACGACTTCGCAGAGCCCTGTGTTTTTAGTAAACAGTCGCCACCCCCTGGTCTGTGCCCCCGGCCACTGCTTGCGCAATGTCCGGGCCTCCTTCTCGCGAACTTACGGAGGTATTTTGCCGAGTTCCTTAAACATGGTTCTCTCAAGCGCCTTGGTATTCTCTACCAGTCCACCTGTGTCGGTTTCGGGTACGGTCTTGTAGAGGGGCTATTTCCAGGAACCTGTTGGCAGCCCGATCAATCCAGTAAGATCGAACTACGTTTCAGATCCGTCACCACCTCACGGCCGAGGAATATTAACCTCGTTCCCATCGACTACGCCTTTCGGCCTCGCCTTAGGGGCCGGCTTACCCTGCTCAGATTAGCTTTAAGCAGGAACCCTTGGACTTTCGGCGACAGGGTCTCTCACCCTGTTTGTCGCTACTCATGTCAACATTCTCACTTCTGAACGCTCCACCGGTCCCTCACGGGCCGGCTTCACAGCAGACTTCTGATGCGTCCGATGACCCCCGAGGGGATCACAAGACGCAAGAAGTACAGAACAGAACGCTCCGCTACCACGCACTTACGTGCATCCTAAGCTTCGGCTCATGGCTTGAGCCCCGTTACATCTTCGCCGCAGGACAACTTATTTAGACCAGTGAGCTGTTACGCTATCTTTAAAGGATGGCTGCTTCTAAGCCAACCTCCTGGTTGTTTTGGTCGTCCCACCTGCTTTCCCACTTAGCCATGAATTAGGGGCCTTAGCTGTAGGTCAGGGTTGTTTCCCTCTTCACGACGGACGTTAGCACCCGCCGTGTGTCTGCCGAGTAGTACTCCCGGGTATTCGGAGTTTGGTTAGGATCAGTAAGCCTGTGGGGCCCCATTACCCATCCAGTGCTCTACCCCCCGGGGTATTCGCTCGACGCTCTACCTAAATAGATTTCGCGGAGAACCAGCTATCTCCGAGTTTGATTGGCCTTTCACCCCTAGGCACAGTTCATCCCGATCCTTTTCAACGGATGTGGGTTCGGCCCTCCAGTTGGTGTTACCCAACCTTCAGCCTGACCATGCCTAGATCACTCGGTTTCGGGTCTGATCCATCTAACTCAA
>NZ_JALZWP010000039.1 GCF_023336755.1 Roseinatronobacter domitianus
AAACACCACAAAGCTCGCGCCGGATGAGCTGCCGTTCGGGTCGTCGTAAGGGACCCCGACGATCAGGTCGTCAAACCCGTCGCCGTTCACATCGCCCGCCGAGCTGACAGAATAGCCAGAGCGGTCATCCACCGACACGCCGTTGATCACGAAGCCGCCGGTGCCCGCCTCAACAGTTGACAGCTCCACCGCCGTCCCATCCGTCTTTCCGAACACCACAAAGCTCGCGCCGGAGTTGCTGCCGCTCGGATCGTCAAAACGGGCTCCGATGATCAGGTCGTCGAACCCGTCGCCGTTGACATCGCCCGCCGAGCTGACAGAGCGGCCCGAGTTGTCAAACGCTGAGATCCCATTGAGTACGAAACCGCCTGTGCCCGCCTCAACAGCTGACAGCTCCACCACCGTCCCATCCGTCTTTCCGAACACCACAAAGCTCGCGCCAGAGTAGCTGCCATTCGGGTCGTCGTTATCGGCCCCGATGATCAGGTCATCAAACCCGTCGCCGTTCACATCGCCCGCAGAGCTGACAGAGCGGCCTGATAGGTCACCTGCCGACACACCGTTGATCACGAAACCGCCGGTACCCAACTCAACAGCTGACAGCTCTACCGCCGTCCCATCCGTCTTCCCAAACACCACAAAGCTCGCGCCAGATGAGCTGTTGCCGTTCGGGTCATCGATTCTGGCCCCGAGGATCAGGTCGTCGAACCCGTCACCGTTGACATCGCCCGCAGAGCTGACAGAGCGGCCCGACTGGTCATCCGCCGACACCCCGTTGATCACGAAACCGCCGGTACCCGCCTCAACAGCTGACAGCTCGACCACCGTCCCATTCGTCTTCCCAAACACCACAAAGCTCGCGCCGGATGAGTTGCCGTTCGGGTCGTCGTAAGGGACCCCGACGATCAGGTCGTCAAACCCGTCGCCGTTCACATCCCCCGCCGAACTGACAGAATAGCCAGAGCGGTCATCCACCGACACGCCGTTGATCACGAAGCCGCCGGTGCCCGCCTCAACAGCTGACAGCTCCACCGCCGTCCCATCCGTCTTGCCGAACACCACAAAGCTGGCGCCGGAGGAGCTGCCGTTCGGGTCGTCAAAACGGGCTCCGACGATCAGGTCGTCAAACCCGTCGCCGTTGACATCGCCCGCAGAGCTGACAGAGGCGCCAGAGAAGTCAGCCGCCGACACGCCGTTAATCATGAAGCCTCCGCTGCCCGCCTCCACGTCAGACAGCGCAATAGGTTTGATTGTCAGCCCGCCCCTCACGGTCACTCCCTGCACAACTTCCAGCGCGGCGTTGCCATTAGTGTAGACCGCGAAGGTGCTGCTTCCTTCCTCAAGATCAGCCCCCCGGGTCCACCAAGAGCTGCCGGTCAACGTAACCGCATCGCTCGACGCGCCCAGAACGCGAAGGATGTTCGTGCCTTCCGCCAGCTGGAACAGCTCCACCGGCGAGATCGCCAGCGCATTGCCACCGCCATTCAGGTCGATCACCTCGACCGAGGTCAGCGATGTATTGCTCAGCGCATCGAGGTCCAGCACCAGCCCGGTACCGTCCAGTCGCAGCGTATCTGTACCGGTGCCGCCGTCAATGCGGGCAAGGCTCAGGCCTGATATCGCCAGCAAATCATCGGATTCATAGAGAGCTTCGCCGCCCGCGTCGACAAGCTCGTCATCTTCAAACAGCTCCAGTCCATTCTCGTCCAGCAGCGCAATAGGGCGGGTACCACCGTCGATGCGGGCAAAGCTCAGGTCTGATATCGCCAACAAATCGTCACCCGCGCCGCCACGAAGCACATCCGCGCCGCCTGCACCGATCAACGTGTCATTACCGGTGCCGCCGATCAGGACGTCCCTGTCCGCGCTACCCGTCAGTACGTCGTCACCAGATGTCCCGACCTCCGTCGCAGCGCCGGTGAAATCACCGCCAAATACCACAAAGCTCGCGCCGGAAGAGGTGCCATTCGGGTCGTCGTATGGAGCCCCCACGATCAGGTCATCAAACCCGTCGCCATCCACATCCCCAGCAGAGCTGACCGAAAAGCCCGAATTGTCAAACGCTGAGATCCCATTAAGTACGAAGCCACCCGTGCCCGCCTCGATGGTGCTGAGCTCCACCGCCGTCCCATCCGTCTTGCCGAACACCACGAAACTCGCGCCGGAATAGAACCCGTTTGGGTCGTCAGCCCAAGCCCCCACAATCAGATCGTCGAGGCCGTCGCCGTTCACATCCCCGGCAGAGCTGACAGACCAGCCAACCCGATTGTACGCCGAAACCCCGTTGATCGCGAAGCCTCCGCTGCCCGCCTCCATATCAGACAGCGCGGCAGCACCCCCATCCGTCTTGCCGAACACCACGAAACTCGCGCCGGAGTTGCTGCCGTTCGGGTCGTCGCCGTAGACCCCGACGATCAGGTCGTCAAACCCGTCGCCGTTCACATCCCCCGCCGAGCTGACTGAGCGGCCAGAGCGGTCATCCGCCGACACGCCGTTGATCACGAAGCCGCCGATGCCCGCCTCGATGGCGGACAGCTCAACCGCCGTCCCATCCGTCTTGCCGAACACCACAAAGCTCGCACCGGATGAGGTGCCATTCGGGTCGTCATAAGGTGCCCCGACGATCAGGTCGTCAAACCCGTCGCCGTTCACATCCCCCGCGGAGCTCACAGAGGTGCCAGAAAAATCATCCGCCGACACGCCGTTGATCACGAAGCCACCGATGCCCGCCTCCACGTCAGACAGCGCGATAGCACTCCCACCCGTCTTGCCGAACACCACAAAGCTCGCACCGGAATTGAACCCGTTCGGGTCGTCGCCACCGGCTCCGACGATCAGGTCATCAAACCCGTCGCCGTTCACATCCCCCGCCGAGCCCACAGACAAGCCACCCCAATCACTCGCCGAAACTCCGTTGATCGCGAAGCCTCCACCGCCAGCCTCGACCTCAGACAGCGCGACAGCATCCCCATCCGTCTTCCCAAACACCACAAAGCTCGCGCCAGAATAGGACCCGTTCGGGTCGTCGTAAGGTGCCCCGACGATCAGGTCGTCAAACCCGTCGCCGTTCACATCCCCCGCAGAACTGACTGAGCTGCCCGACCGATCATCCGCCGATACCCCGTTGATCACAAAGCCGCCTGCGCCCGCCTCGATCTTCGAAAGCTCAACAGCCGATCCGTCGCTCTTGCCAAACACCACAAAGCTCATGCCGGAATTACTCCCGTTCGGGCCAGCGTAAGGTACCCCCACAATCAGGTCGTCGAGGCCATCGCCGTTCACATCTCCCGCAGAACTGACAGAGCTGCCCGAGCGGTCATCCGCCGAAACCCCGTTGACCACGAAGCCGCTTAAATCTGAGTTTCCGGACAGTTCCGACAGCTCGAAAACGCCCCCGGTACCCGAGTTCACGCCGGTGATGGTCACCATGACCACCTGTTCGGTCCCGTCCGCCGTCTCGGCCGTAAAGCTGTCCGTTAACGTTTCCCCGTCGCCCAGCGACTGGATCGCCGCTTGTGCGTTATCGGCGGCGTAGGTCCACTTGCCCGATGCCGTCAGCGTGAAGGTACCGTAGCCGTTCAAGCCCAACACTGAGGCCTGTGCTAGAAACACGGACTCACCCGCGTTCGGGTCGGTGACGGTCAGAGCGCCAGCGGCCCTCAGCGTCGCGGCGGTATCCTCCGTTGCCGCTCCTGCTGTAACGCCCCCGATCACGGCGGGAACATCGGCCACCTCAGCAAGGGTGCTCAGGGCTGCCGTCACCGCCTCGAAGGCGGCCGGGGCCTCGGGCTCCTCGGATTCCGGTAGCGCTGCGAAGACCGCGCCCAAGGCCGCAAGATCCCCGGAGAGATCGGCGACCTCCTCGGGCGGGACGTCCTCACCGGCGTTCAGGCGGGTGGCCAAGTCCGCCACCGCAGCCTCGACCTTGGACACCGAGGGCAGGGAGGCGGCCTTGATCTCGGCCACGATTTCCTCGGCCCCGGCCAACGGAGTCCCATCGCTGGCGGTGATCTGCAGGTCCTCTACCCCGCCCTCGGCGCTGGCCTCCCCTGGTCCGAACCCTACCAGCGTCTTGTCGCTGAGAGCCTCGCGGATTGCGGCAAGCTCCGCCTCATTCTCAACCGTGATCGTCAGGCGGCCAAGCCCGCTTGCGCTGACCAGGGCGGCGGCCTCGATGAACTGCTGCGCGGTCAGCACCACGGCGGAGTTGACGAGGAACTCAACCCCGGGCGCGATGGTGACGCTTTGCAGATCCGCCGTCCCGCGCTTGATCTCGATCGTGGTAAAGCCGGTCAGATCGCTGTTGGCCCCGATCAGGACCTGGTCCGAGGCGTCCTCGAAGGCGAAGATCAGCTGGGGCACGCCGCTCAGGCCGGAGGTGTCCAGCGTGATAGACCGCTGGTCGGTCACCCCTGGCCCACCGGGGCCATCACCCACGTTGAAGACAAGTGCCTGAAGGTCACCATAAGCCCCGGTGAAGGACAGAGCGACACCATCCGGCACCTCGAACAGGAGCGACTGAAGCGTTGCCCCGGAGGCGGATTCGAACCCTGTCAGCGGGTCAGGGGTGAAGATTTGCGCGTTCCCATCCCGGCCGAAGGTGACACCCTCTGCACCAAGAGCGACCGTGATCGGACCCGCGGCGGTGCCCCCGAAGCGGAGCACCCCGTCGGCCCCCTCGCTCACCCGGAAAGCCGGCTCGGGCTCCGGATCAGCCCCTCCGGCCCCGGTAGCGGCAGCCAGACCAAGCAGGCCAGCGGCCGCCCCAGCCGCCCCGCCAGGACTGGAGAACGCCTCGGCAAGGGCTGCTAGCTCAGCTGCGACATGCTCCGAGATCGCGATGCCGCCGCCTTCGAGCAGGACGAAGCTGCCCGGCCCGTAAGTGCGCACGGTCCCGTCAGCGAGCGTGAGCTCTAGAGTCCCGTCAGGCAGGAACTGGGCCGAGGTCACCCCCATATCATCGCCAAGACGCACATAGCCGTCTGGCAGCGTCGCCGCCTCCGCGAGACCTGCGGCCAGAAGCGTGACGGCAATCCCCCCAAGAAAGGCGGGCGCGGCAGCGGGGTTTCGCTTTCTGGTCTCGTTAGTATCTACGGAGGATTGGTCGCGCTGCGGATCAGTGCGGTCAGCGACCGCATTCCCTGTAAAATCCTTCATCCGTGACCCTGTCTCTATGTGCGACGGCACCTCAAGGGACTGACGCTATTATTGATTTCCTTGTGAAGGCGCAGCCTAGCTAGCGCGAGGAGGCGCGCGCGCGGATACGCTAACCACCAGCGACGCCTGTCGCTATATATCTTTCGAGGTAAATTTAATCTTTTCGGGCAAGCATTGCCCCCAAAGAGTGACACAGGCGCAGCGAGCAGGCTGTCTGCGAGGCAGAGCGCCATCGCCGTGTCGTCGGTCCACGCCCCGGCCGGCAGCTTGAAGACGCCGCCGGATCGCATTCCGGTGACGAGCTCAAAGGAGCCCCGGCT
>NZ_JALZWP010000040.1 GCF_023336755.1 Roseinatronobacter domitianus
TGTCGAGCGCTACAACCGGACGGTTCGGCATGAATGGCTGGACCAATACATCATCGAAAGCATCGAGGAGGCACAGGATCAAGCCACGAAATGGCTATGGACTTACAACAACGACCGTCCCAACATGGGCATCGGCGGCATCACACCCGCCATGAAATTGAAAATGGCCGCGTAAATTCTACGGATGCACCCTGTTAAAAATGGGGAGATTACCAAATCGACCGGGCTGAAGCCTTGCGCAAGTGGTTGCTTGAAACATGGGAGGAACCGGAAGTGCTGGTGCGCGATGTGGTGCGGCTTGGCCCGAACCCGCTGCGCGAAAGCCCAAAGGCGCGGGCGGCCCTGGTCATTCTTGAAAAGCATGGATGGCTTGTGCCGCTTGACGCGGAAACCGTGGTGCGCGGGGCTGCGCGTAAAGAGGCTTGGGCAATCGTGAAAGGGGCGCGCGATGTGGTTTGATGCACATGCCAAGCTGGCAGAAATCACAGGGCAACCTCATGCGACAACTGCGACAACTGCGACAAAATCCCCGGCTGAGCGGCCCCTGTCGCAGGTGTCGCAAGTGTCGCAACCCACTACAGCTCAGAAACCGCCCTCACGTGTCGCAAGTGTCGCAATGCCCCCATGCGTGAAATCGGACACCGCGCCCCCAGTTATCGCAGATGGGCTTAACCACGACGCGGTCGCGTATCTCGACCGTCTGCGCCTTCACGGGCCTGCAACCTATGGCGCGATGGCGACTGCCTTGGGTTGGGGTGCGACACGCGCATGGCGAGCGGAAGCTGAATTGCGCGGCGCTGGCCTGATCCAGTTCGAAATGGGAAAAGGCATACCGCAGTCGGCTTGAAAGAAGGTGACCAGCAAGACAGGCGAAGCGAAATCGCATGGGCTCTTACAAACAACCTGACAAAACTTGAGGTTTCCGATGGGCAGACCGACAAAACAACAGGCCGCCATAAGCGCCATGCTCGCCGAACTACGCCGCATTGAGCCTGATGCAGTCAAAGGATGCCGTCAGCACTGGAGGACTTGTCCAGCAACGCAGCAACTTCACCCCGATTTCAGACGATCGTGCGATGAGTGTCACGGCGTAGTCTGCGCTCGAATGCGGGAAAAAGGACTGGATGAAAACGGCCGCGCTCTGCCTCCTAGAGAACGCCCGCAATGCAGCGCGCGCGCAAGGTCAGGCTCTCTCTGCAAGAATAAGGTCATCCCGGGTAAGCGGCGATGCAAATTCCATGGTGGGCTTTCTACAGGGCCTCAGACGAAAGCCGGAAAAGACAAGATTGCTGCGGCGCAACGCTTGCGCTGGGAGCGCTTCAGGCAGGCCAGTGACTGATCTGTATACCAAGGACAGGCCAGTAGGATTCGCTCCAATGGGCGGACTGCCGACATTCGCTGCGCTTACGACCGCACACTGTCAAGCACATGAAAGCGGCCATTCATTTAACCATAGCATCTCGTGCATCCGGCGCCGGAGCGTTACGCTCGACTGCCAATCAGAGTCTTATTGCCTTCCCTGAAGATAGGCGCTAGAGTTACGCTTTGTATTAGACTTAAAAATCAGAATAGAGTGATGGGTTTTCAGTCGTTAATTCGCTCAAATAAGGTCGTCATGCCCATATCGGACCGCTAAATTGCTGAGGTTTTTTCGCACAAAAAAAATAATTCAATTCCCGCTAAGGGTATTGATAACACTGATTATATTTTTTGCTCTAGTAGCCCATGAAACGGAAGCAGATGAAACTGGTCTATTTGGCGACTGGACTGTTTCTGGAGGTGGAATCTGCATTTTGAAATATTCAGGGTGGAAATATGATTTTTCGGCTCATGTCGTTGATACAGGACGGGGGCCGTCAGTTAATATTGTATTGAAATCGAATCTTCTCGGAATGTCTTTCGGCATTAAAAATATAGATTTCTATAGTTATGAAGCGCCCGTTTATCTTAAAATTAGCAACGGTGTTGATAGCAAAGAATACTGGATAACTGCACTAGAAGAAAGTCATACCTCTGAGCACTTATCCTTCGCGCAAGATGAATCTGACTCTTGGGGATCGGAGTTGTCGTTATCTTCACAGAGAGAGATACTCGGTTTTCTGTCGCGCGGGGATAAGTTTGAAATTATCTTTCCAAATGGAAAAAGCGCGTCATTTACGCACTCTGGGCTTCGTGAAGCGCTGAGCTATTACCTGTTATCTTGTAGGTGGTTTTAATTGGAGACGGGTGCTGCTGCAGTCGTTACGCCTCAGGTCTATTAAATGCTTGGAGACGCTTCAGCCAGTTTTCTGATCATTCGTGGTTGCATTGCGCTGGATGACTATCATTTTGCGGTCCAAACGCGTGCTATTTTATCATTTGACCCGCCGGCAACGATCTGCATTCCATTGGACGATATATCTAGTCCAAGGATCACTTCAGCACCCTTCAGTTCGGCAACCTCTTGTCCACTTTCAATATCCAAAATTCGGACAGTTCCATCAACGTCACCGGTTACAACGAGGCTACCGTCGAATGAAAACTTTGCATTACGAGAAGTTATGCCAGTAGGTTCAATGAGCGTGGCTATCTCTTGTCCGGTCTCTGAGTTCCATATGCGGACTGCACCATCTGACGATGCAGTAACGATACTGCGCATGTCGGGCGAAAATTCAGCGTCTGTAACTTGGCGCGATGCCCTTATCACAGCGATTTCTTGGCCGGTCTTCGCGTCCCAAATGCGGGCTGTCGAATCATTCCCGTCTGTGACTATGCGCATTCCATCCTGTGAAAAGGCGGCAGTAAGCAAAGGTCCCGCTCTAGCGCTGAGCTTTAGGACCTCGCGCTGATTTGCGATATCCCAGATATGGGCGGTGCCATCACTCGACGCCGTGATAATCTGCTTACCGTCGGGAGAAAAATCTGCTTGAAACAAGCCACTTGGATGTCTGAGAGTTGCGATCATATCTCCTGTATTTGCATCCCAAATGCGGGCTGTCCGATCGAACGAGGCAGTAACAACCCTGCCTCCGTCAGGTGAAAAGGCTGCGTCCCACAGCTGCCCATGGTGCCCTGTCAGTGTGGCAACCTCACTTCCTGTTTCACTATCCCAGATACGAGCTGTCCGGTGACCCGAAGTAAGGATTAAACGCCCATCCGGTGAGAAGCTTGCGCTCATCACGTTTCCGGTGTGACCTTCAAGCGAAAAGCTGCTGGCGTTCGTCCAGTCGGGAGGTCTGAAAAAAACCTGCAGAAAATCATCTGCTGCTCTTTGAATTTCTGGGTCTAACTCACCAACAGATAGTTCTTGTTTCTCTTCATCCGAAAAATGATAGAAGGCTCGGCTTCTGAACATTTTTTCAAAAACCCAGGGCGGAGTGTTGAATTCATTTAAGAAACCAATGATCTCTGAAGTTGTAAACTGTGTTGCTTGCTGGGTCTCAGCTTGCCTGCGCTTAAGGTCATCTAAATCAGGATCGTAGCTTCCAACTTGATGCACAGCAAGATCTCCAACAGCCAAGCTATTTTGGCCTGCAAAAAACATAAATGCACAGGCGGAGTAACAACCACCATTATGGTATATATCTGGTACGTATGTGTCTATTCCGCGATCAAATAATATGCCAGCCATTATTAGAGATTCCCAAACAGATCCGCCACTACTCAAAAGCACAACCAGTTTGATCTCATGATTTCTGAGCGCTCGGCGGAGTTCGAAAGCATCATTCTCTTCTATGTCGGAAAAAAAGAATAGCACATGAGGAGCTGCAGCGGAGTGCAAAAATGAACCATATAGGCTAAGTCTGGCAGGTTCCTCTTCTGCTCGAAGTGCTGACGCGAAAAGAATGAAAACGATGGTAACGAGTATTTTCATGAGATATCCGGCCGTTTTGCAGCGTCCTGTCAAGCATAGTCGCGAAGTCGACGGTAGCACCAGACGTTCATTCGAGCGAGGCTTCTATACGAGGTCTTTTCTACTGATAACGTGGTCCATGCAGAGAGTAAGTGTCAAGGATGTGGCCGAGGTGATCACCACGTCGCGATGACCCATTATCGCGCACTGGCATCTTCCTCGCGAAAGCGCTTACCGGCGATGGCCCGCGTGCTGAGGAGCGCGTTGGTTAGTGTCGAGTAGCCAATCCCGGAGGGGTTGGTGAGGGCAACCGTCCGTCCTGGTTTGCGCCAGTTTGCCAGCACCTCCGCCGGTTCTTCGTCTTGCGCGCCATGCGCCCCTTTGTGCGCTCAGACCGATTTTCGGTCGGGGAGGCCTGCAGATCGTGTGAAGCTATAGACAAGTCAAGCTTTAATCAGCTTGGTCATGCTATACCTCAATGTACAGCTTGGAAAAGCTGAACAGTGGCCGAATGACCGGTTCGATGAAGCTGCACCGTAGCGATTGGTCACAAATTGAACGGCCGGTTTGGGCCGTTCTCGTAGGCAATTAAACGGGTCATCTACATCTGAGCTCCCCGCAAAATTCGAACACCGAGCCAGCCGAGCCTTCTGACTTGCACGGATGGCTGCAAGCTGTTCATTTAGCGTCAGGCTTTTTTCATAGGTTCCCACATGTATGACAACGCATTCAACCGGGTAGAGCGCGAGCTTCGCAATGAAGAAGGCGTGGCCAATGAGCTGGATTACGTCGAGCAGACCTCTTGGGTGCTTTTCCTGAAATACCTGCACGATCTGGAATCCGAGCGCCAGGGAGTGTCATGAACTTTGTGTATCTGGTCTGGCCCATGCGGGTTTCAGATACGGTTACGCATTGAAGCGATCCTCGAACATTATGGCGAAATGGTTGCGGGCGGCAAACCATTCCCGGACATTTCG
>NZ_JALZWP010000041.1 GCF_023336755.1 Roseinatronobacter domitianus
ATTATGTTCGGCAGGCTCAAAGACTGGAGGCGCGTGGCAACCCGCTACGACAGGTGTCCCAAGGTCTTCCTCTCGGCCATCGCGCTCGCAGCCGTCGTCATATACTGGTTATGAATCCTGACCCTAGGTAACGTTCCCGTATAATTTTGTGCAACAGAGCCGTCAAATTATGATAAATTTAAAATGTATTTCTAACAAAACTTCCACATAAACAGGGTTCAGTTCAGTCTACTTTTAGCCAGCGCTTAAACGTTGTGAGCGATCTTCATTCAATCCTTCATGGGGGTGAAGATGCTAACCGTTCAACTATACAATATCATCAGAGACGATACAGCAAGAGGCCCGATCTCGGGCACTCAAGGTGATGACCATATCATCCATCATCGCGAAGGCGACGCAATCGATCACTCGGGCACCGGCTTGGTCGGCTTTGTAGGGAATGATACCCTTGAAGCGTCGGTTCCTGTAAGTGGTCAAATTCATATGTTTGCAGGGCCCGGCGATGACCATTTGATCCTTGATGTCACAAAAGCAAGTAATGCGGCAGGCATGCAGGGTCATCATGCATATGGCGGCACTGGTGCTGACACCTATGAATTCACTAATCTTGCAAATAACCATTCACCGATTGTTGGACGACTAGATACTTTCAACCCAACAGAAGATATAATTAAAATTGAAGGCCAAGTGATTGATCTTGAAAATCTCCCACAGACGATCACCTTAGATACAGGAGAAAGCTTTGCGCTAAGGGTTATAAGCATTGAACATCCAGAGTTTGCTGGTGAAGACCTTGGAGCTCAGTTCTTCTTGGCGATCGGAGATGACATATTCTATGCATTAGATGGCGCTCGTGATCTTAAAAATGGTCTTTCTGATCTAATTGGCGAAGAACGGCACTTTCTGTTACCTAGTGCGTTGGATGCACTCCGGAGTGCAGAAGCCGTTGATTATTTCAATCCGAAGAATTTCGTTCCGACTGAGTTTTATGAGAGTTATGGCGATAACGTAGAGCTTTTATGGACTCCTCCCGGAGAAGAAGTCGTAATTACGCCTAATTCGGACTATCCAACGCATCTATACGCCGGAAAAGTAAATACCAACGCGATTAGCTCGCGTGGTGAGCAAACAATAACCGGAAGTGACCAAGCTGACATAATCGACGCAAACACAGGAAATGACACTGTATTCGGTGAAGGTGGAGACGACCTGATTGCGGGTGGTATAGACAACGATTATCTCGATGGCGGTTCAGGCAACGACAGTATGTGGGGCGGTGATGGAAATGATACGTTGCTTGGTAGGGATGGCAATGACTATCTTCACGGTGGACGTGGAAATGACATTATCAATGGCGGCGATGGATCCGATATAATTGTTGCTGGGTCTGGAGATGATACTCTCACTGGCGGTGGATCTGAAAGCGATATAAATCAATTTCATTTCTCAAATGATGATGGTCATGTTCTTATTACCGATTTCAAAGTGGGAATTGACAAAATATCACTTCAGCATGAAATTGACCCCCTTACAGTGGAAATAATTGAGGGTGATAGTGGGAACGTAATAGTAAATTATGGGCAAGAAGCATCAATAGAGCTCGAGAATGTTTCTTTAGAAGAATTTCAAGACGCTGCCACTGTAAGGTCTTCAGAGGATAACCCAATAATATCGATTTCTGTAAATCCTGAAGATCAGCTCGCACAACAGATTTTAGCTGAAAGCGGCTTTTATGGGGAAAATGAACCACCAACCCTTGAAATAGAAGGGGTGCAGTATGGTTCAGAGGCTTTTGATGAGGATAGCGCTGGTGGATATTTCTATGCTCAGGATGACGAACCTGAGCCAGAGCCAGAACCCGTTGATCCCTGGCCTATCCCAACTTGGCCGTCAACTCCTGCGGATGACGACCCCGATGACGATGATGTCGTCCACGATGACGATGACGATGATAGCAATTCCGAAAGTTGTTTTGTGGCAACGGCTGCTTATCAAGACCCTTGGCACCCAGAAGTCGTATATTTGCGTCGTTTCCGAGATCAATGGCTCGTTAACCGCGCATGGGGAAGGGCGTTTGTGCGCTTCTACTGGACGGTGGGACCAATACTAGCGGTTCCGGTGAGGAAGAGTCCTATGCTTCAGGATTTTTCAAAAAAAATTATCCGAATTTTGATTGTAGCCTTCAAGCGGAAGCTTGAATAGTGCGCGGTTCTCCTCGGATGTTTTCCCTATTTAGTAAGATCATGCAGCATCAGGTGGCATTTGATCAACGTCATGATCTGAACATCTCCGGTTTGCAGGCTATGGTCGTCATGATTTCGCCTCAAGGAAGTCAGTCCAAAAAAAAATTTGGTTACACTCTCTTAAGGAGATCAAAATGCGCCTGTTTTCTGAGCACGTCGAGGTTTTTTGTGAAGAGCTCAGGACAACGATGCCCTGAGCTTTTTCTTCAATGTGAGTGCCCAAAGGCATTTCACGCATGTTTTTCCAGTAAGTTGATAAGTTTATCTGCTCGTTTCTATTGATACGACGGTTTGGTGAACAAATGGTGTATTTTTGGATTGGAAAAGCATTATTTAAAACCTATCATCAATGAGGCAAAACACTGCGAATTGTTGCAGTTATGCGGATGGTATGAACAAACCCGACCCTGCCCGCACGCGCGCGAGAAGCTATTGTTCCCCACCTGACGTAAGTTTCCCATCTGTGGTCTGGTGTGCCATTGTCGGGTCATGAGACGCGATGACATCTGCCTGTATCTGAGCCCCGCTAACCGTGCACAGCTTGAAGCCCTGGTCACCGACCGTAACACACCGCGAAAGCTGGTCTGGCGGGCCGAAATCGTGCTGGCGACGGCGGACGGCTATGGGACTTTCGAAATCATGCGTCGCGCGAACACGTCGAAGCCGACCGTCTGGCGCTGGCAGGAGCGCTACCTTGACGAAGGGGTAGCGAGCTATTGTCGAGTATGGTGTCCAAGCGACCCTCATGCGGCGGCTTGATCTTGGGTTGATGGCTTGATGCCATTGACGAAATCGACGCCTTGGATGACGTCGGCGAGATGGGCAAAACCGCGCAGCTTGCGCCAGCTTTTTTCTGCGCATTGCCCGAGCTTGAACATCATGTGCAGCATGCCGTCTCTGCTGAGACAGCCCTTGGTGCGTTTGGTCCGGTGCCGGATTGTGGCAAATGCGCTTTCGATCGGGTTTGATGTGCGGATGCTCTGCCAATGCTGGGCCGGGAAGTCGTAGAAGGTCAGCAACTCGTCGCGATCCCTGATCAGGCATTCGGTGGCCTTTGGGTATTTCGCCTCGAAGGTTTCTATGAACAGATCGAATGCGTGATGCGCGTCCTCTCGCGTTTCCGCCTGCCAAATGTCATGCAACATCTTCTTGGCCTTGGGCTGGGTCCGCTTGGGCAGGTAATTCAGCACGTTGCCGGATTTGTGAACCCAACAGCGTTGCTGGCGGGTGCCTGGGTAGATCTCCTCCAAGGCGGCCCAGAACCCCATTGCGCCGTCGCCGATGGCGAGTTTCGGAGCGGAAAGCCCACGACTTTTCAGGCCGAGAAGCACTTCGCGCCAGCTCTGAGTGCTTTCTCTCACGCCGTCTTCTATGGCCAGAAAATGCTTTTCTCCCCGCGCGTCGACCGCTATCACAACGAGCACGCAGAGCCGGTCATCGGTACCACGCAAGCCGCTGTAGATGCCATCCGCCCAGACATAGACCCATTCGTCGCGGCTAAGATCGGTCTTGCGCCAGTCTGTTGATTGTCACTGAGAACTGACCCGGCATTGTCACCGAGAACTGACCCACCCAGTTGTTATGTTCTGCGTGTCATGTTGGGGTCAATGGTGGTGTTTCCTTCCGTTTCTTTTTCGCTGTTTCGGAGCTGGCCTTGAAGCGGTAACTGTCGTTGCCGGTCTCCAGAATGTGGCAGCGGTGGGTGAGGCGATCGA
>NZ_JALZWP010000042.1 GCF_023336755.1 Roseinatronobacter domitianus
TGTCGAGCGCTACAACCGGACGGTTCGGCATGAATGGCTGGACCAATACATCATCGAAAGCATCGAGGAGGCACAGGATCAAGCCACGAAATGGCTATGGACTTACAACAACGACCGTCCCAACATGGGCATCGGCGGCATCACACCCGCCATGAAATTGAAAATGGCCGCGTAAATTCTACGGATGCACCCTGTTAAAAATGGGGAGATTACCACTCGATTTTCATGCAAAAACCGAGGCGTTTGTTCGCGATCAGTTCCCGGAAGCATATCAGCATCTGCTCGAAAACTCGAAACCTATTCGAGCAGAAGATAAAATGCCATACAGGCGCGAAAACTGGTGGCGGTTTGGGCAGCCATCAACGGAAATGCGCGCCGCACTAAAAGGCTTGCCCTTCTTTTTCGGTACAACCGAGACAGCGGCCCACCGGATCTTCAGTTCATTGGATGGATCTGCCGCTCCAGATCAGAAGATTCGCGTGATCGCATGTTCCGACTGGGCAATTTTTGCCATCTTGTGCTCACGCTTGCACGTCGAATTCTCTTTCAGAACAGGTGGTTGGCAAGGGAAGGGCAACGACCCAGTGTATCAACACACAAACACCTTCAACCAATTCCCGTTTCCTGATTTCACAGAAGTCGATTCGAGCTTGGTTGATGAACTCCGAGCCAAGGGAAGAGACCTTGACCGATTTCGTAAAGCGCAAATTGGCGCAAACCCAGGGTTGACGCTGACAGACATGTACAATGCGCTTGAAGCGTTCCGTCTTGCCGAACATTATGAAAAAGCGCGGAGTTTTCAGATAAGGATCGAGAGGTCTACCAGCGCGCGAACATCGCCATACTCAAGCAATACCACGACACGCTCGACAAGCTGGCTTTTGAGGCATACGGCTGGGCCGACATATCTAGCGCTTTGATTGGTAAGCAAGGTGCAACGAAACCGCATCAACCTAAGGCGAAAGAGCAACAAGACGCGGAAGACGAGGTGATGTATCGCCTCGTCGCCCTGAACAAGGAACGCGCCGAAGAAGAGGCGCGCGGCCACATCCGCTGGCTCCGCCCCGATTACCAGAACCCCGAAGGCCGCCAGACCACCAAAGGCACGCAGGCCGAATTGGACGTCGGCCCAACCGCCAAGATCGAAAAAGCCCCCTGGCCAAAAACCCTTCCCGACCAGATCGCCGCCGTCCGCGAAGCCCTGGCCGAGATGGGCGAAGCCACCCCGGAACAGATCGCCCGCCGCTTCCTGCGAGCGAGAACGACCAGCGTGCAGCCGCTGCTGGACAGCCTCGCGGCGTTGGGACAGGCCGAGAAGGTCGAAGAGGGACGTTATGCGGCGTGAGGTGAAGAATGCTTGATTTGGCTGATCGCCCCGTATGGCTCACCTCTTTCTGGGGGTTCAGCCCGGACACTTGGGGATGTGTCGGTTTCTCGGACAATTGGCGGCGCGAAAAGTTCCTGCCCGACGCGCGAAAGGGTGCTCTTGTCGTCATCTATGTTACCAAGGGCAAAGGTCCGGACAACCAGCGAGGCAAGGTCGTCGGGATTTTGGAGACCACTGGCGAGACGGGGCACATAAAGCAGTTTCTGTCGGGCGACGCTTGGGAAGAAAAGGAAGCTGACCCCAAGAGCCGTGGCAAATGGCAATATGCCGTACGCGTTTCACGCGCCTGGATCATCGACGAGTCCGAATGGCAGAATGTCGATGACATCTTTGCCGAAACCTACGGGCGCAGCTCTGCCGAGGCGATCGGGGCGAACGGTGTCCGACTATCAGATGAAGAAGCGGCCCGCCTTGCAAATCTGACCGTCCACGAGGTGCCAGTCTATGGCCAGACCGGCAAGTTGGACAGCGTGGTGCGACCCTTCTCGGATGCGCTGAAGCCAAGCCGCGCCGTGATCCCGGCGAAGGAGCCGTACTTCGTTGGTGAGGTTGATGGGCCGAAGCATCTTTACATCCTCCGCCTGGTCGGCGGGGTCGCCAACTGGCTTGGCGAGCCGGTGGACGATGAAGATGAGCGCATGATCATCAAGGTTGGATTTTCGAAAAGCCCCTACATGCGGAGGGACCAGATCCAGTCTGCCTACCCTGCCGGGCGCTTCAAATGGGAAATCATGTTTCCTGAGCCTGTGCCGGATACCGCGCCGTATCTTGACGCCGCCACCGCCATCAAGGGTGAAGACGCAATGAAGGCGCGTCTTTTCAAGGGCGGTGCAAGGGTTTTGGGCGGCGAGTTCTACCTCGCGGAGGAATGGCTTGTCCGTAAGTGCTGGACTGCCGGAAAAATGGCCGCCGAGGGCGCTGAAAAAGCTGGTTGATTGGGTTATTGATGAAAAGACGATTTGAAATAGATGCCGAGACGCTCCCCGACCTTCCAGGCATGATGCTGGTCACTGTCGAAGCGCTGAAGGAACTGGGTGGTTCCGCAACGATCCAAGAGCTTGATGAAAAGGTGATCGAGCTGGAAGGCGTGACGGAGGCCGAGCAGGCCTACACCATGCCGCGCGACGAAAATCGCACGCGGGTGAATTACTATCTGGCATGGGCAAGGACTTATCTAAAACGCGGCGATGCGCTGAACAATTCCAAGCGCGGGGTTTGGGCTTTGACCGAGACAGGTTCTGCGATCTCAGATTTGAGCGGGACCCGAGTAATCTACGATCAGGTGACGCAGGAAGAGCGTGAGCGCGCGCGTCTAAAGCGACTGGCCGCCAAGAAAGCCGACGCTGAAAGGGGCGAAGTGATTGAGGTCATGGCCGAAGACGGCCCTGCCGACGAAGAGGACTGGAAATCGGCATTGCTGGCCGTGCTGGCCAAGATGACCCCAGACGGTTTCGAACGGCTGGCGCAGCGTCTCCTGCGCGAGGCCGGTTTCACTAAGGTCGAGGTGCGCGGCAAGTCCGGCGACGGCGGGATCGACGGTGTCGGTGTGCTGCGCGTGAACCTCGTGTCATTCCAAGTTTACTTTCAATGCAAGCGCTGGAAGGGGAGTGTCGGAGCAAAGGAAATCCGAGACTTCCGCGGTGCGCTACAAGGCCGTGCCGACAAGGGGCTTTTCATAACGACAGGGCATTTCACCAGCCAGGCATCGGATGAGGCCACCCGAGATGGCGCGATAGCAATTGACCTGATCGACGGTGACCGGCTCTGCGAGTTGTTGAAGGAAAACAGGCTGGGGGTCACGACTGAGATGATCGAGCGGGTTCAGATTGAGGCTAACTGGTTCGAGGGAATATGAGTGGAGTGGTTGCAGTTTCGGCCCTAGGGTCAGGATGCATTGATTTCCCGAGCGCTGCGTGATTCACGGCTCCGAAAACGGAGCGGTGACATGAGCAATCTTTTCTGGCTGACCGACGCACAGATGGCGCGTCTGAAGCCCTACTTTCCA
>NZ_JALZWP010000043.1 GCF_023336755.1 Roseinatronobacter domitianus
AAGCTTGCGCCGTCCAGTTTGGTTGGTTTTGTGCGGCCTTGTTGTGCGGTTGTGCAAAACAGGGTTTGCAGATCTGGTCCTCCGAAAGCGGGGCAGGATGTGTGCGGTGCGGGAAGTTCTACGGTGTGTTCGAGCTTGCCATCGGGGGTGTAGGCGGCGACGCGGCCTGCGCCCCATTGCGCCACCCAGAAATTGCCCTGCGCATCGAACACGGCGCCATCGGGGTTCAGGGCGTTTGCGGTCAGGTCCAGCCAGACATCGGGCGTGCCTTTGGGCCAGCCGGCGGCATCAAGCGCCACGCGCATGACGCGGCGGGTTGGTGTGTCGGTGAAGCAGGCGCTTTGCCCGTCCGGCGCAAAGCATATCGCGTTCGGGATGGTGATACCGGGGAACAGGCAGCGCAACTCCCCCCTGCAATAGCGCCAGATCGCGCCCGCGCCCTTTTCGGCGCGCTTGCCCATGGTGCCAATCCAGAACCCGCCCTGCGGGTCGGCGCGCCCATCATTTGAGCGGGTGACAGGATTATCCGCGTCCAGCGCGCACAGGGTGCGGCCTGTGCCGGCCTCCAGGTCGAACAGCATCAGCCGGGTTTCGGTGGCAATCACCACCTCGTCGCGGCTGACCCAGCCCATCGCAGAGGGCATGTCGTCGAAATCCCAGGACCGCGCCAGCGAATGCAGCTTGCGCCCGGTGATGTCGAACCAGAAAAATTCCTGCCGTTCCGGGTGCCAGAAGGCGCCTTCGCCCAGTTCGCAGCGCATATCATTGACCGGAATCATGCGCAGGCATCCCAGGCCGCCACTGCGTCGCGCGCCCGTGTGCCGACCTCTGAGGCCGCCATTCCCGGTGCATAAAGCGCCGTGCCCAGCCCGAACCCGGCCGCGCCCGCTGCGCGCCATGCGGCGAACCCCTCGGGGCCAACGCCGCCCACTGCATAGACGGGCATCTTTGCTGGCAGCACCGCGCGCATGGCCTGCAGCCCGTCCAAGCCCATCTTGAAGGCCGGGAACAGCTTCAGCCCCGTCGCGCCTGCGCGGATCGCGGCGAAGGCTTCGGTCGGGGTGAAGATGCCGGGATAAGACAGCAAGCCCGCGTCCACGGTCGCGGCGATGACTGCGGGGTTGGTGTCGGGCGACACGACCAGCCGCGCGCCCGTGGCCGCGACTTGCGCAACCTGAGCCACCTCCAGCACCGTGCCCGCGCCGATCTGCGCGCTCTGGCCGAACGCGTCAACCATGGCGGCAATGCTGTCCAGGGGCTGCGGCGAATTCAGCGGCACTTCGATCTTGGTGATCCCGGCCTCGAGCAGGGCATGGGTCACGTCCAAAGCCTCGGCCGGGGTGATCCCGCGCAGAATGGCGATTATCTCGCGCATGGTGCCTCCGATCTGTGCGCCGCACGTATGGCCGCCAGCCCGGCCAGCGTTGCAGCATCTGCGGTATGGGCAGAGACAGGCACCGACAGCCCATCGAGCGCGCGCCCGTAAAGCGCGGCCAACGCCCCGGCGCCCAGCACCGCCACGCGCTGGCCCAGCCAATAGGGCTTTGCCGCCGCCAGTTCCGCGCCGATCAGCAAGCCCGACAGCCGCGCGCGGGCGGTGGCCGGGTCCAGCCCGTCCAGCAAGCCTTCGGCGCGCAGGGTGAACAGGCGCGCAAGCAGGCGGTCGGGGCGCTCCAGCCCTTGCGCGACCCCCGCGTCAAAGCCCGCGTCGTCCCACCCCGCCATGCCGTGGCGCAGCACCGACTGGCCCGCAAGCAACGCGAAGGTTTCCCCCGTCAGAAAGGTCTGGAAGCTGACAACTTCACCCGCGCTGACATGCACCCATTTGCTATGCGTGCCGGGCAGGCAGATCACGCCATCCCAACCGGGGTTCAGCGCCAGAAACCCCGCGATCTGGGTTTCCTCGCCGCGCATGACATCGGCGGGCTTTGCTTGTTTCAACCCCGGCACGACATAGACGGACACGCGCGGGTCGGCTTGCGGGGCGGCGACCAACCCACCGTCCAGGGGCGCGCAGGGGACGGCACGATACGGTGCTTCTATCCAGCCCTGACGGCTGCCCAACATGCCGCAGGCATAGGCCGGGATGCAGCGATCCGCTTGCAGCCAGTCGCCCACCAGCGCGATCAGCGCGGGGCCGAACGCATCGCGCGCCAGCCCGCCCGCGCCGGTGTCACGGGTGGCATGGACCATGGGTTTATCTCCCAGCATTGCCCATGCCCGCAGATGCGAGCTGCCCCAATCAAGCGCGATCCAATCTGCGCCGCTCATCCCGTCACCACCACGCCACCGTCAATGACCAAGGCCTGCCCCGTCATCGCGCGGCTGGCGTCAGAGGCCAGGAACAACACCCCGCCCGCGATGTCGTCGGGCGACAGCGTGTCGGGCAGGCATTGACGCCCCATATGCGCGGCCAGGCCTTCGGGCGTGACCCATTGCTCCAGCTGTTTGGGCGTCATCACCCAGCCGGGGGCCAGCGCATTCACACGGATACGGTCGCCGCCAAACTCGCGCGCCAGGCTGCGCGTCAGCCCGTTCAGCGCCGAATTGGCCGACGTGTAGACCGGATAGCCCGCATTCCCCATCATGTAGCTGATCGAGGTGATATTGATGATCGACCCGCGCCCTGCCGCGCGCATGGCGGGCACCACGGCTTGCGTGGCATAGATATAGGCTTTGAAGTTGATGGCGAGCGACCAGTCGAGGAAATCCTCGGTGATCTCCTCCAGCGTATGGCGCTGGTCATTGGCGGCGTTGTTCACCAACACCGAGACCGGGCCATGCGCTTCGGCGGCTTGCTCAATCGCCGCCACAAGGGCCCTGCGGTCGGTGATGTCGCATTGCAGGAATAGCGGGCGGTTGCCGGTCTTGCCCGCCATCTCGTCACAAAAGGCGGTGGCGTCCGAGCGCTGCACAAAGGCCACGCGCGCGCCCTGGCGCAGGAAGGCTTCGGTCAGCCCCGCGCCAATGCCGGACCCGCCGCCGGTGATGAAGACAGACGCGCCGTTCAGATCGGGATAGATTGGCAGGTCGGGATAGCCTGGCAGGGTCATCAATGGCTCTCCCGCGTGACAGGCCGGGTGTCCTTGCCGACAAGAAAGTCCAGATCGGCGCCTTTGTCGGCTTGCAAAACGTGGTCAACATAAAGCTTCGCATAGCCACGCGTGTAATGCGGCGGCTCTGGTGCCCAATTGGCGCGGCGCGCGGCCAGTTCGGCATCCTCCACCAGCAGGGTCAACTCGCCCCGGCTGGCCGACACGCGAATGCGGTCGCCGGTCTTGACCAAGGCCAAGGGGCCGCCTGCCTGCGCCTCTGGCGCGACATGCAGCACCACCGTGCCAAA
>NZ_JALZWP010000044.1 GCF_023336755.1 Roseinatronobacter domitianus
AGACTGACATCGCGTAAGCCGCGATCGGTCGTGTTGGGGTAGCTGTAACTCACCCCCTCAAACCGCAACGCCCGCGACAGGCCAAGACCTGGTGGGATCGACTCTGGAAGCGGCGGCAAATCGCGCGTGGCCGATAATTCCTGCGTCACATGCCGCACAATGCTTGCGCCGAATGCCAGTTTGGTTGCCGAACCGTAGAGCTTGCCCAGCTCCGGCAGGATACGCTGCCCGGCAAAGGCGAACACCCCGATCAGCGGCAGCAATTCCCCCAAGGCGGCACCCTGTTCGTAGCGCGCCCGGTCAACCAGCAATAGGCAAACTACAATAATGCCGCCAAAGGCTACTGACTGGATCACAAATTGCGGAAGGTTCGAGATGACATTGGCCCTGACCTGCACATCCGCCATGGCCAGTGACGGAAGGTGATACCGGTCCAGCGTCTGATGTTCACGACCCGTGATCTTCATGCTTTTTATGCCGCCCAGCGCCTCACCAACGATCCGAAACCGTGCGCCGTTGTGCTGAATGCGCGCGGCTCCCAACCGGTCCAGAAGCTTGCGCGACCACAGGAAAATTACACCATAGCTGCCGCCCAGAACCAGAAGGGCAACCAGCGCGATCACAGGGTCGACCCAGATCACCACAGTCACGATCGCCAGCGCTGTTAGGGTGCTGGCAATCAGTTCCGAGGCTGGGCGGAAGAAACTCGCGACGATCTGCGAACTTTCTATAAGAATGGTTTTGTTAAGGTTGGCTGTGTGCGTGTTCAGAAAATAGGCATAGCGTGATCTTAAATACCGCTCCAGCAAACTCAGGCTGATCGAACAGGTCAGCCTATTCGCGAACTGCAAGACCAGGTAAGTCTTGAGCATTTGAATGAGGTTCGCCAACAAGATGGCAAGAAACGATCCTAAGCCAAGCGCAACAAGAAAAGCATAGTCGCTTTGGAAACCGAATGTCTCGTAAACCCACAATAAGCTGGAATTTTGTTCGATGCGGTCGCGATCCGCGAGCACTGCGAGAAAGGGAAAGATCGACACGACCATGAAGGCAGAGGAGAGCGCTGCCAGGATCACCACGCCCAACATCACTCTTGCGCGCCGTTTTTCAGCGGAATCGAGCAGGTTCCACGCCGTTTTCCAGACGCCTAGATCGGGGGTCGATACGCTGCTCAATGAAAAACTGCCGTGCTTGCTGCAATCCTGAAATGCTCTGCCGCTCTAACGGTTTTCAGCCTAGATGAAAAGGCCGTATCGCCGGCGCTTCATGATCGAGACGGTGCGACGCGTTAATCGCGGCGGGAGCAGGAAAGCGCATCCTTATGTCGTCGAAATCGTCACTTTCGGCCGAAAGGATTCGCATCGGCATAGGCCGATCGCATGCGCTGCTCTTCGGATCGGCAACCGAATGGACGCCGTGTAGGCGATCGTCCGACGGGCCCTGGCCGTGCAGGCCAACAAAGCGGTTTGGCTGATCGGTTATGGCGTTGGCGTCGGCTTTTTCTGAGCTGACCGATTGCGTTGCGCGCAAGGTCCGGGCGCCGATACATCTGGAATGACGTCGCCGGGCGATACAGACTTTCCTTTCCAGCGGAAAACGGCTAACCCGTCAAGATTAGCGCCACGTGTAGAAAGAACGGCAGAATACCCGTGACCAGCTTACCGCTCTCCAATGTCAGCGTATGGAAAGCAGCATGGGGCCTGCTGACCAAGCCCGAAAAGCGGCGGGCAGGCTGGATGCTGGGGATTGTTATCTTTGCCGCACTCTCCTCTGCCTTCATGGTCGTGTCGATCTTTCCCTTTCTTGCGGTGCTCGCGGATCGCGACCGCATCCACGACATGGCGGCCTTGCAATGGGCTTATGATTTTTTCGGCTTCCAAAGCGATTATGGGTTTGTCGTGGGTTTGGGGGTGGCGTCTTTGGTCGTCATTACCCTGTCGAACCTGATCCAGCTTTTGAAAACCTATCTCGTTCTGAAATTCACGACGATGCAGATGCATTCAATCTCTGCACGTCTGTTGCAAACCTACCTGAGCCAACCCTACGAATTTTTTCTGGACCGCCATAGTGGGCATCTTAGCAAGTCGATCCTGGATGAAAGCCTACAGGTTGTCAGTTCGTTCTTCCGTCCCGCAGCAGAATTGATCGCGAGTTTGCTGTCAGCGCTGGCCATCCTCGCAGTGGTGATCTGGACCGACCCGTTGATCGCCTTTGTGGCGTTGATGTTCCTTGGTGGAAGCTATGGTGTTCTGTTTTTTGGGTTGCGCGGGGTGCTGGACCGACTTGGGGTGGCGCGTGTGCAACACAATACCGGGCGCTACCGCGTCGCAAATGAGGCCTTCGGTGGGATCAAGGACATCAAGGCGCTGGGCCGAGAGCGTTTTCTTCTGTCGCGCTTTCGGACAGCAGCGCTTGGCATGGCGGATGTGCAGGTAAAGGCCAACTCGATTTCGGCATTGCCGCAATTTGTCATGCAATCCGTCGCCTTCGGGGGCATCATCCTGCTCTGCTTGTTGCTTGTGGACAGAGCCAGCTACGAAGGCGGCACCGGTCTGGGGGCTCTTGTGCCTGTCATCGGGGTGTTCGCCTTTGCCGGGCAGCGCATCTTGCCGGAATTGTCGAGAATCTACAGTTCCGCTGCAAAGCTGGAATTCGGCGCAAGCGTGGTGCGCCATGTGGCGGGTGAGCTCCTGGTCTCGACGCCGGTGTCGCATCCGCCGAAAGCCGTG
>NZ_JALZWP010000045.1 GCF_023336755.1 Roseinatronobacter domitianus
TGTCGAGCGCTACAACCGGACGGTTCGGCATGAATGGCTGGACCAATACATCATCGAAAGCATCGAGGAGGCACAGGATCAAGCCACGAAATGGCTATGGACTTACAACAACGACCGTCCCAACATGAGCATCGGCGGCATCACACCCGCCATGAAATTGAAAATGGCCGCGTAAATTCTACGGATGCACCCTGTTAAAAATGGGGAGATTACCGCTTTCCCTTGATGAGCGGATGGACCCGCTGGATTCAGCCCTGCATTTTAAGGTTTTATTGAGAGGCCGCAGCAGCGCAAATGCAGGCTTTCGCCCGTACAATGGTCCGCTACCTGACGTTCTTCGAGAGATCGTCAAGCGCGGTGAATGGCTTCTCTGTTTGGACGAACAGCTTCATGCACCCCAAGATGTAATGATCGCACCGGGCGCACTTGCTTCGCTCTTTCAAGTGCCGCAACCACCGACGCCCCAAGATGATGAGCGCTTCGGCTTGGTCGGTCCATTGTGGCGGCGTGGCCTAGAACGTGCTGGGGTGGTGCGGGACTTAAGTGACATTCCTGAGGATCAAATCTATCGGATGTTGCTAGATCTACCCACCAGAGGGATTCCGCTTGAACTCGCAAGCCGGTTTCTACTTCAGCTTCTCGAGCGAGGTTCTTTTGATCCTGAAAGAGGCGGCGCCGACCGCGAGACGTTTTTGCAAAAAGGTCAAGTGCCGATACTCACTCAAGACGGGCGAGACTGGGGTGCTCGGCAAGAGACATATTATGCTCATCGCGACGATTTACCGAAAGCAGTACGGAGCCACCTTAAGCTCGTTGATTTGCCTTCCAGGCGCAACGCAACTCAAGTAGCCGCACGCTTCGGTATACCCGCACTGCGTAAGGATAGCATGAACATTCGCTTGCGATCCGTGGAACAAGCCGATGGCGTGGTGGCAGACGCCTTGTTTGCCAGGTTCGAACAAACAAAGCCGTTTATACTTGCTCTTCGAAATCACCTTTCTCCAGATCAAGCTTCCCTTCGCCGGTTGAAGTCTCTTAGGCTCGTAATTGCGCTGAGAGCTGAGATGGAGCTAGAGGCTGGCGGCGAAACAATCATTGATGATCTTGAACCGTTTAAACACAGTCTTGTTTCGACTGGTCACGAACTCACAGTGACAATTGACCCAAGTCTTCATGATGATGAAAATTTCGATCTTGGCTTACATGCAATTTCAGACGGGATCGCAGAGCTTTTCGAACTTCAGGCTGGGAGCGATTTTACTACTCTTCTAACGGCGTCGACGCAGAGTCTACGAATGACGCACTTGTTGCGAGCGCTTCCTGCCTTAAACGAAGCGGAGCAAGAGGCCGTAAAGTCAGGTATTGGTTTTATTGAGCCCACAGGTCCGACAATTTCAGTTGACGCTGATACCCTCGCGCAAGCCCTCGTAAGAGCGGAAAGTGAGGATGATCTGAGTGGTTCTCCGGTTGAAGCAGATTTGGCGGAAACAGACCAAGATGCAGCACTAGAAGAGGAGCCAGACCGCGCAGCAGAAGCCGTGCGCAGTGAGCTTAGGCTTACGGCCACGGCATTGGCAGCCGGTACTGGTGGAGTATCGAGTCGCGAGCGCACCGACGATATTAAGGTTCGAGTTACTGGAGGTACTGGCCCGCTGGCAGGACGTAGTTCTGATGTCGATCGGGCTGCCGACGCGGAGCATTGGTCCGTTGCATTTGAGAAAAGCCGAGGTCGCGTTCCTCTACTTGTCGCAAACCTAGTCGGCTCCGGCGCATACGGATGTGACTGTTTAAGTTTTCGCTCTGAGGTCGACCGAGACGCCTTCATGAACGATCCCCAAAGGATTGAACTGGTTGAGCGGTTTATTGAGGCGAAATCGGGAACTGTCAGATTCACTCCTAATGAGTGGAAGATGGCAGAGGAAACCGGTGATCGCTATTATGTATATCGTATAAGCTTTGCGGACGAAAAACGTGAGCGCGCACAGCTTACCGTTGTAAGAAATCCCGCCTCACAGTCTATCGCGCTTCGCGTTTCGCGCGAGCTGATTGTCGATAGTGTCTTGGCAAGGAAAATTTACGAGTTATTACGAGCGAATGAAGCTACTTCGAAAGATGCTGATGCGATTTAGACCCGTGTGCGATATGCAGGCGCAAATTTTGAGACTACCTTGTTTGTGTTGCCGCCTTCTTTCGTCTTTGGTGACTACTCAGTATGGAGAAGGTTAGACGGGGGTCCCGTTCCCTCCGCCACAAAGTCCTGATTTTATTAATAAAATTTCGATATGGGGCCAAAGTTCCCCTAAACGTTCCCTAACGGATGCACCACTAGACTTACGTTGCTAAACCGCTCAGGCCCCCATCATCAAAAATATTTGCCCGATTTGCTGACCCCACCCCGGTGGTACCCCCTTATGAGCCACGACACCCATTTCCAGCTATGGGGGTAATCTCCCCATTTTTAACAGGGTGCATCCGTAGAATTTACGCGGCCATTTTCAATTTCATGGCGGGTGTGATGCCGCCGATGCCCATGTTGGGACGGTCGTTGTTGTAAGTCCATAGCCATTTCGTGGCTTGATCCTGTGCCTCCTCGATGCTTTCGATGATGTATTGGTCCAGCCATTCATGCCGAACCGTCCGGTTGTAGCGCTCGACA
>NZ_JALZWP010000046.1 GCF_023336755.1 Roseinatronobacter domitianus
CAACGCCCACTTCCGAATAATCCTCAAAAATCCCATGTCTATCACTCCTGACGCCCCCGACTGCTTTGCGCAGGGGCAAGGTTGCACATGGGTCAATTCTCAATGACAATTTCTGCTGTTGCCGGGTCAGTTCTCAGTGACAATCAACAATCAAGGCTTAGGTCGATATCGGTGACTAGCGGCGGCACGGCCCCAAACCCCTGCAACAGTGGTGGCAAATTTTCGGGGTCTTCAGGGCGCGGGTCGATGGTGATGGTTTTCTTGGATTGCCAAGTGCCATCTTCGCCGCGCCACCAAGTAAAGATCGCGCCTTGCAGGTTGGTCGTGTCGACCACCACACCGCAAAACCCGTAGGATTTCTTCGGGTCATGCGCGGGCCGAATTTCCAGCGCCATCTGGTAATTCTCGCCGAAATCCATGGTCTGGATGTTCTTGCGGCGGCGCAGATCCCAGAAATGGATCGAATGGCCATATTTGTTAGATAGCAAATCCTCTGGAACGACACCGTTTTCGAATTGCGGCGGCAGGCCCCATTCGGAACTAACCATGTAATCCTGCGGCAGGTTCCACCAGAAATCATAGTGTTTGTCCTGCTTGCCTCGGTCCATCTCATACTGACCGATGATCTCGAAGGTCTCACAATCCATGATGAAGATGCCGGGCGGGCCGTCCATGCCATCCTCGCCGCCGCCGCCAAGGGTGGAGACATAGATGCCCTCGGGGCCGCAATGGATCGTATGAGGGCGCGAATAACCGGTCTTGGCGAATACCTCTTCCGGTTCAATGGTCTTATGAATCTTCAGATCCAGCGGGTCTTTGGTGTCGATCACATATATCCGCGAGGACCGAATGCCCGGCACAATCAGGTAACGGCGTTCCAGAAATGCGTGCCCCGAAAGCGGCGACAGCGACGACGAGCAAGCGTTCCAGCCAAAATGATGGAATTCATCGCCCTTATTCGGCATCAGAAGCTGGTGAACAATGCTGCCATAGCCCTTAGATTTAGGATTCAGGTCCACGACAGCAATCCCATCGGGCTGCGCCGCATCGGGGCTTAGCATTACCACAAAGCCGTAATTCTCTACCGGGGCTTGCATGGCAAGCTGTGCTGTGGCGTGGAAAGTCGAGTCTGGTCTTAAAGTCATATCATCCTCCCTGAAGTGTAATGGCCTTTGGCGGGCCTCGCAGATTGTCGTTCCTTTCGTCGCAGTCTGACCGCTGCCTCCTCAAACCTCGGCCACGTTGCACAGTTGAATGGCGCCGCTAACGCGGGTCGCCAGTTCTATCAGTTTTCCGCCAATCGCTTGGCGCTGGTCCGGTCCGAATCGTCGGATCGGTCCCACCGCCCCGACGCTAAAGGTCGCGCCGATATTGCCGATGGACACGGGGGCTGCGACGCTGGAGATACCAAGGTCAATTTCCTGGTCGCAATCGGCAAAGCCGCGCGCCACGATCCGTTTGAAATCAGCGCGCAGATCTGCTTCTGTCGTCTTGGTATGCTCGGTATAGGCTTTCAGTGTGCCGCCGATGATACAATCCTGAAACTCTGGCTCCGCAAAAGCGGCAATGGCCTTGGAGCACGAACAAGCATGCATCGGTCGCACGCCCAGACCGGGGTGAATATAAGCGCGGGCCGGATCATCAGGCGTTTCGACATGGATGATCTCTACCTGCGAATTGCGGAACCGCGACAGGAACACGGTTTCATTGAACTGCACTGCGGCGGCCTTCAGCAATGGGGCCGCCGCACTGCGCACATCTACGTCGGATTTCCCCAAGAGCGCGATCCGGATCAACCGCTCGCCGATGACCACACGACCGTCGCCGGACGGCGCTTCGACCAACCCTTGGTCCTGCAAGGTCTGAAGCAATCTGTAGCAGGTTGGTTTGGGCAGCCCCGTGGCCTTCTGGACCTCCACCGCAGAGACGGGTCGCCCGGCAACGGCGATAATCTCCATGACTGCGATCAGACGTTCAAGATGCATACTACCCGAATCGGCTTGAAATATGAGACGTTGTCTTGAATTATGATACAGGCACACGCCAAAGCAAGACTTTATCAGGAGGACGCCCCATGCGCACACGCGCCGCCGTTGCCTTAGAGGCCGGAAAACCTTTGGAAGTCATGGAGGTAAACCTTGACGGGCCAAAGGCCGGAGAGGTTCTGGTCGAGATCAAGGCCACGGGCATTTGCCACACGGATGAGTTCACCCGCTCTGGCGCGGACCCCGAAGGGCTGTTTCCAAGCAT
>NZ_JALZWP010000047.1 GCF_023336755.1 Roseinatronobacter domitianus
CCCGCCTTCGGCCTGACGCAGGAGCGCGATGATCTCCGCCTCAGTGTATCTGCTTGTCTTCATTCGAAATCTCCTCGTTCATCATGCCGAGAAAATTCTACTTATGCAGCCCCTTACTTTCGGGGGGGATTACCAAGCCATGCTAACACGGCTGCACATGGGGCGGTAGCGAGGATATCACCAAGCTCTTGAACAGTCTCATAATCAGCAGCTAGCGTGTAGCCCCACGCAAGTGCATCTCTCTGAAGTTCCTGAGATTTGCTGCCATCAAACACGATGAAAGTTTCCGGAAGAGCACGTTGTACCGTCTCACGCCATTCCTTCGGCAATGGTTCTTTTGTCTTCCGCGGCCACTTATTGATACCGAGCCACAATAAGAAGTCTTCTAGGTCGTCCGCCTCAGATGGGAGGCCGTTCCCGACGGGGTCATCAATCAGGAGTTCTGGGTGAGTGGAATATAGCTCCGCGTTAATCTTGCCGCATTGCCCATAGGCTTCCGAAAGGTGAACCGATGCGATATCCTGCCAGCTGCCATCCTTGCACTTGACTCTTATGGCACCCGTAGGCCTTTGACGTTTTCTGTCGTGGAGAGCATACAACTCACCCAAGAATTCTGACTGAAGACGATCAGGATCAGGGTGTTTACTCTTCAGCAACTCTCCAAGCCGCGCCCGTAGTGCTTGGATAACACCTTCAACGCTAAACTCTGTAACGCGGAAGCCTTTGAGTGATGTGATTTTTTCTCGAAGTGTTGAGCCATCAGCTTGTTCAACGAGCCGACCCCATAACTCTGGATATATAAACCGAGCGCTAGACCAACGCGGTAAATTTCGCCGCTGGTCATGTCGACTTGGGGGAGGAAACGGAATCGCACTCTTTGGCATCGACTTTAGCTTCGTATCAAGCAGAAGTCGTCGGTCATGGTGCTGTTCTGGCAATGTCGAGGAAATCCCAACGATGGCACGAGCTCGCTCATCTATCTCCAGTTCAGAATTCCTCAGTCGTTCCAGTAATTCTGACGGTTCGATTTCTGGGACTTCCAACTCTTCTCGTAGTAGATTTTCAATCTCTTTTTCTTCGACAGCAGCCAGCTCTCCGAATAGACGTCGTGGTAGGAAGTGTGCGTAACCGACGGGTCCGATCAGGCTCTCCGCGGCCGTTCGCCATTGCCCGTCTAGGCCCAGGATGAGTGGCAAGTCGCAGGCTCGCCGCCAGGTAGCTCGGGCAATGATCTCCAATTGCTCCGGGAACTCTCCTTGGGCAACTAGCCAGTCGAGTGGTTCATCATTAAGCCGACCATCTTCGCGCAGCTCGTGAAGCATCTCCGCATAAAAGATACCTAGGGCGTTGAGAACAGCGTCATTGAGAGAAGACCCGTCTTCAATTGTCTTTCGGTTAGAAGCAAGTTCTAGCGTTGCATGAAATAGACCAGTGAACGGCAGCGGTAGCGATGTTGGGAAGAAGCTGTGAAGGCAACCGGCTTCGCAGCTTTCGTCAAGCCGCAGAGCAATCGCCAGCTCGTATTCGCGTTCGGCCTCACCGCTGCCGAGTATTCCTGGGAGTGTCATGAACTTTGTGTATCTGGTCTGGC
This sequence comes from Roseinatronobacter domitianus, assembly GCF_023336755.1. Classification (GTDB taxonomy): domain Bacteria; phylum Pseudomonadota; class Alphaproteobacteria; order Rhodobacterales; family Rhodobacteraceae; genus Roseinatronobacter; species Roseinatronobacter domitianus. The sequence goes on from NZ_JALZWP010000047.1 coordinate 1,592, forward strand.
CCATGCGGGTTTCAGATACGGTTACGCATTGAAGCGATCCTCGAACATTATGGCGAAATGGTTGCGGGCGGCAAACCATTCCCGGACATTTCG
>NZ_JALZWP010000048.1 GCF_023336755.1 Roseinatronobacter domitianus
ATCTTAGGTGCAATGGCCGCAATCGCGCCCGCCTGCGTTTCGTATGAGCCTTGATGCTCGAACACCATCCGGACCGCCCGTGCGCGGACCTCGGGTGAGTAGCGATTTGCCATTTTGCTTTTTGTCACCACAACCATCCTTACTTAAGTTGATGGTCTCCGACAAACTCGGGGCGATTCAGAGACCAGAAGGCCAGTCAGTTTCTTTCTTTCGAATTTTTTGTTGAGCAACCTATTGTTCCCCACCTGACGTAAGTTTCCCATCTGTGGTCTGGTGTGCCATTGTCGGGTCATGAGACGCGATGACATCTGCCTGTATCTGAGCCCCGCTAACCGTGCACAGCTTGAAGCTCTGGTCACCGACCGTAACACACCGCGAAAGCTGGTCTGGCGGGCCGAAATCGTGCTGGCGACGGCGGACGGCTATGGGACTTTCGAAATCATGCGTCGCGCGAACAAGTCGAAGCCGACCGTCTGGCGCTGGCAGGAGCGCTACCTTGACGAAGGGGTAGCCGGGCTCAAGCGCGACAAGACCCGGCCGTCGCGGGTGCCGCCGCTGCCTCGGGAAACGCGGCTCAAGGTGATCGTGAAGACGGTGCAGGAGAGCCCGCCCAACGCCACCCATTGGAGCCGCTCTACCATGGCCGAGGCCATGGGCATCTCGCCGTCGAGCGTGGGCCGCATATGGGCCGAGGCGGGTCTGAAGCCGCACCTGACGAAGGGCTTCAAGGTCTCCAACGACCCGATGTTCGAAGAGAAGGTCACCGATATCGTCGGGCTTTACCTCGACCCTCCAGAGCGGGCGGTGGTGCTCTGCGTCGACGAAAAATCCCAGATCCAAGCCCTTGATCGGACCCAGCCGGGACTGCCGCTGAAGAAGGGCCGCGCGGCCACTATGACCCACGATTACAAGCGCCATGGAACGACCACGCTGTTCGCCGCGCTTGATGTAAAGTCAGGCATGGTGATCGGCGACTGCATGCCGCGCCACCGGGCGAAGGAGTTCCTGAAGTTCCTCCGCCGCATCGACAGGGCCGTGACGGGGAAACGCGAAGTGCACCTGATCCTCGATAACTACGCCACCCACAAGACGCCCGACGTGAAGGCCTGGCTGGAGAAGCACCCGCGCTTCAAGTTGCACTTTACGCCCACCAGCGCGTCATGGCTGAACCTGGTCGAACGGTTCTTTGCCGAGATCACCTCGAAGCGCATCCGGCGCGGCAGCTATTCCAGCGTCGACGATCTGGAGAGCGCAATCTACGACTACTTGCTGCTACACAACGCAAAACCGAAACCTTTCGTCTGGACCAAAACGGCTGACGATATCCTAACGCGAGAACGCCGCGCCCTGAATGCACTCGATGAAATCAGAGGAAGCAGGTAACATGCGTCAGACTCGGAACACTAGGGTCAGGATGCATTGATTTCCCGAGCGCTGCGTGATTCACGGCTCCGAAAACGGAGCGGTGACATGAGCAATCTTTTCTGGCTGACCGACGCACAGATGGCGCGTCTGAAGCCCTACTTTCCA
>NZ_JALZWP010000049.1 GCF_023336755.1 Roseinatronobacter domitianus
GAGAGTGTCCGATCTTCTGTGTAACCGGGATCTGGTCCATGCTTCCTGAGAGGAGCAAGGACGATGACGATTTCCAAGGAACTGCTGGACGAACTTCTGAAGGGCTGCGAGCGCCCTGAAGATCTGCTTGGCAACGACGGCTTGATGAAAGAGCTGAAGATCAAGCTGATGGAGCGGATGCTGGGTGCCGAACTGACTTCGCACCTGGGCTATGAGGACGGCAAGGACGCGCCAACCGATCAAACCAACCGCCGTAACGGCTCATCCGCCAAGAGACTGAAAGGCCAGGATGGGGAGCTGCCGATCGCGGTTCCGCGTGACCGGGACGGCAGCTTCGAGCCTGAACTGGTGAAGAAGGGCCAGACCCGGATCGACGGGATGGATGACAAGATCATCGGCCTCTATGCCGCCGGTCTGACGGTCCGTGACATCCGCGCCCATCTCGAGGACGTTTACGGCCTTCAGGTATCGCCAGATCTGATCAGTCGTGTCACCGACGCGGTGCTGGACGAGGTCCGGGAATGGCAGTCCCGTGCGCTGGACAGGATGTATCCCATCGTTATTTTCGACGCTCTGCGGGTCAAGATCCGCGACGCTGATAGCCGCATGGTCAAGAACAAGGCCGTCTACGTCGCTCTCGGCGTCAACAGAGATGGCATGCGCGAGGTGCTGGGCCTGTGGATCGCCGACAATGAGGGCGCCAAATTCTGGCTATCCGTGGTGACGGAACTGAAGAACCGCGGGGTGCAGGACATCCTGATCGCGGTCGTGGACGGCCTCAAGGGCTTCCCTGACGCCATCACCGCCGCCTTTCCTGACACGGCCGTGCAAACGTGCATTGTCCACCTTGTGCGCCACTCGCTGAACTTCTGCGCCTGGAAGGACCGCAAGGAGGTAGCCGCTGATCTGCGGCGGATTTACAGTGCCCCGACGGCCGATCAGGCCGGGGTTGAGCTGGACACCTTCGAGGAAAAGTGGGCCGGAAAATATGCCTCCATCGCACCGGCCTGGCGCAGAGCGTGGCAGGAGGTGATCCCGTTCTTCGCCTTCGATCCGGCCATCCGCAAGATCATCTACACCACGAACGCGATCGAAAGCCTGAACCGCGTGATCCGCAAATCGATCAAGACCCGTGGATCATTCCCCACCGAAGAGGCAGCCACAAAGCTGATTTACTTGGCGATCCGCAACTTTGAGAAAGGTGGTCGAAATGTCCGGGAATGGTTTGCCGCCCGCAACCATTTCGCCATAATGTTCGAGGATCGCTTCAATGCGTAACCGTATCTGAAACCCGCATGGGCCAGACCAGATACACAAAGTTCATGACACTCCC
>NZ_JALZWP010000050.1 GCF_023336755.1 Roseinatronobacter domitianus
TGACAAAAAGCAAAATGGCAAATCGCTACTCACCCGAGGTCCGCGCACGGGCGGTCCGGATGGTGTTCGAGCATCAAGGCTCATACGAAACGCAGGCGGGCGCGATTGCGGCCATTGCACCTAAGATCGGCTGTATTCCCCAGACCTTGAGCGGATGGGTCAAACGGGCTGAGAAGGACAGTGGCATGCGCGACGGCGTCACGACCGAGGAACGCGACCGGATCAAGGCGCTGGAACGTGAAAACCGGGAGCTGCGCCAGGCAAATGAGATCCTGCGCAAGGCGTCAGCATATTTTGCGCAGGCGGAACTCGACCGCCCACTGAAGCGATGATCGCCTTCATTGAAGATCAGCGCGTTGTCTACGGCGTCGAGTCGATCTGCAGAGTGCTGCCGATTGCGCCGTCGACATATTACCACCACCTGGCATGCCTCGCTGATCCGTCCAAAGCTTCGGCGCGGCATCAGCGCGACACAGAGTTGCGTCCAGAAATCAAACGGGTCTGGGATGAGAATTATCAGGTCTACGGGGTGCGCAAGGCGTGGCATCAGCTGAAGCGCGAGGGCTTTGAACTGGCGCGATGCACTGTTGAGCGACTGATGAAACAGATCGGCATCCGTGGTGCCGTGCGTGGAAAGGTGGTCAAAACAACAGTTCCTGACACGTCAGCGCCCTGTCCGCGTGACAAGGTGAATCGTGTATTCCGGGCACCAGCCCCAAATCTGCTATGGGTCAGCGACTTTACCTACGTGTCGACATGGCAGGGTTTTGTCTATGTGGCCTTCGTCATCGACACATTCGCTGATCGCATCGTCGGATGGCGGGTCTCGCGGTCTGCCAAAACGGACTTTGTCCTCGATGCTCTTGAACAGGCCCTGTATGATCGGCGGCCTGTTCAGAAAGGGGGATTGATCCATCACTCGGATCGCGGCGGGCAATATTTATCCATTCGCTATACCGAGCGTTTGGCCGAAGCAGGCATTGAACCATCGGTCGGCAGCGTCGGGGATTCCTACGACAACGCCCTCGCTGAAACTATAAACGGGCTCTACAAAACCGAGCTCGTTCATCGTCAGGGCCCGTGGCGCAACATGCAGGATCTGGAAATGGCTACCCTCGGCTGGGTCGACTGGTTCAACAACCGGCGCCTGCTTGGCCCCATCGGAAACATCCCGCCAGCAGAGGCTGAAGAGAACTTCTATGCACAGCACGACGTGCTCGATATGGTC
>NZ_JALZWP010000051.1 GCF_023336755.1 Roseinatronobacter domitianus
CCATGGCAAAAGCAAAGTTTGACCGCAGCAAACCGCATGTGAACATTGGCACGATTGGCCATGTTGACCACGGCAAGACGACGCTGACGGCGGCGATCACGAAGTATTTCGGCGATTTCCGGGCCTATGACCAGATTGACGGTGCGCCCGAAGAAAAGGCGCGCGGGATCACGATCTCGACCGCGCATGTCGAGTATGAGACCGAGAGCCGTCACTACGCCCATGTCGACTGCCCCGGCCACGCCGACTACGTCAAGAACATGATCACGGGTGCGGCGCAGATGGATGGCGCGATCCTGGTGGTGAACGCCGCGGACGGCCCCATGCCCCAGACGCGTGAGCACATCCTGCTGGGCCGTCAGGTCGGCATTCCGTTCATGGTTGTTTACATGAACAAGGTCGACCAGGTCGATGACGAGGAACTGCTGGAACTGGTGGAAATGGAAATCCGCGAGCTGCTGTCGTCGTATGACTACCCCGGCGACGATATTCCGATCGTGAAAGGCTCTGCGCTGGCCGCGATGGAAGGCCGTGACCCGGAGATCGGCGAAAGCTCGATCCGCGCGCTGATGGAAGCCGTTGACAGCTACATCCCGACGCCAGAGCGCGCTGTGGACCAGCCCTTCCTGATGCCGATCGAGGACGTGTTCTCGATTTCCGGTCGCGGGACGGTTGTGACCGGCCGTGTCGAGCGTGGCGTGATCAATGTGGGCGATTCGATTGAAATCGTTGGTATCCGCGACACCAAGACCACGACCTGCACGGGTGTGGAAATGTTCCGCAAGCTGCTGGATCGCGGTGAGGCCGGCGACAATATCGGTGCGTTGCTGCGCGGCATTGGCCGCGAAGACGTCGAGCGTGGTCAGGTTCTGTGCAAGCCGAAATCGGTGACACCGCACACCAAGTTCGAAGCCGAAGCCTACATCCTGACCAAGGAAGAGGGCGGTCGTCACACCCCGTTCTTCGCGAACTATCGCCCGCAATTCTACTTCCGCACGACGGACGTGACCGGCACGGTCGCGCTGCCCGAAGGCACGGAAATGGTCATGCCCGGCGACAACCTGAAATTCGAGGTCGAGCTGATCGCGCCCATCGCCATGGAAGAGAAGCTGCGCTTCGCCATCCGTGAAGG
>NZ_JALZWP010000052.1 GCF_023336755.1 Roseinatronobacter domitianus
CCCCCCGAAAGTAAGGGGCTGCATAAGTAGAATTTTCTCGGCATGATGAACGAGGAGATTTCGAATGAAGACAAGCAGATACACTGAGGCGGAGATCATCGCGCTCCTGCGTCAGGCCGAAGGCGGGGTGCCGGTGGCCGAGTTGTGCCGCGAGCATGGCATGAGCAACGCCTCGTTCTACAAATGGCGGGCGAAGTATGGCGGGATGGATGCGTCCCTGATCAGCCAGATGAAGGCCATGGAAGATGAGAACCGTCGGTTGAAGCGGATGTATGCGGACCTGAGCATGCAGGCGGATTTGCTGAAGGAAGCCCTTGGAAAAAAGTGACAGGGCCATCTCAGCGCCGCGAGATGGCCGAAACGGCGGTGGAACGACGCGGGATCAGCATTGCTTTGGCTTGCCGGGCCTTCGGGGTCAGCGAGACATGCTATCGTTACAGCCCAAAGTTGCGCGACGAGAATGAAGAGATTGCTGATCTGCTGACCGGTCTGACCGATGCTCGCAAAACTTGGGGATTTGGGCTGTGTTTTCTGCATCTGCGCAACGTCAAGGGGCACCCATGGAACCACAAAAGGGTTTACCGCATCTATTGCGAGCTCGAACTGAACCTTCGGATCAAGCCCCGCAAGCGATTGAAACGAGACAAGCCCGACGCGCTGGCGGTGCCTGATGCGCCCAATGTGACCTGGTCCATGGATTTCATGGCCGACAGGTTGGGTGACGGGCGTGCATTTCGGCTGCTGAATGTCTTGGACGACTTCAACCGTGAAGGGTTGGGCATAGAGGTCGACTTTTCCTTGCCTGCTGAGCGTGTGATCCGGAGCCTTGATCGGATCATCGAATGGCGGGGAAAGCCAGGCACGATCAGGGTGGATAACGGGCCCGAATACATCAGCGAAAAGCTGAGAATATGGGCTGAGAAGCACAAGATCACCATCCAACACATCCAACCTGGGCAGCCCCAGCAGAACGCTTATGTCGAGCGCTACAACCGGACGGTTCGGCATGAATGGCTGGACCAATACATCATCGAAAGCATCGAGGAGGCACAGGATCAAGCCACGAAATGGCTATGGACTTACAACAACGACCGTCCCAACATG
>NZ_JALZWP010000053.1 GCF_023336755.1 Roseinatronobacter domitianus
GATGGATTTGCCTTCGTGCATCAGCTCGAATCCCTCGTTGATCTGGTCCAATGTCAGCTTGTGGGTAATCATCGGGTCAATCTCGATCTTGCCCGACATGTACCAATCGACGAATTTTGGCACGTCAGAGCGCCCCTTCGCGCCGCCGAAGGCCGTGCCTTTCCAGACCCGCCCCGTGACCAGCTGGAAGGGGCGGGTGCTGATTTCCGCGCCCGCGGGCGCCACCCCGATGATCACCGACACACCCCAGCCGCGGTGCGAACATTCCAGCGCGTCGCGCATCACGCCCACATTGCCCGTCGCATCAAAACTGTAATCCACGCCGCCAATGGCATCATCCCCGCGCTGTGTCAGGCGCGTGATCTCGGCCACCACATTATCTACCTTCGAGGGGTTAACAAAATGTGTCATGCCGAATTTGCGCGCCATCTCTTCCTTGCCGTCATTCAGATCGACCCCGATTATCATGTCCGCGCCCGCCATGCGCAGCCCCTGAATGACGTTCAGCCCAATGCCGCCAAGCCCGAACACCGCCGCCGTGGACCCAATTTCCACGCCTGCCGTGTTGATGACAGCACCAATGCCGGTGGTCACGCCGCAGCCGATATAACAAATCTTGTCGAACGGCGCGTCATCGCGCACCTTGGCCAGCGCGATTTCGGGCAAAACCGTGTGGTTGGCAAAGGTCGAGCAGCCCATGTAATGGTAAATCGGCGTGCCATCGAGCATGGAAAACCGCGTCGTGCCATCGGGCATCAGCCCTTTGCCTTGGGTGCCGCGAATGGCGGTGCAGAGGTTCGTCTTGCCCGACCGGCAGGAATAACACTCGCGGCATTCGGGCGTGTATAGCGGGATGACATGGTCGCCGGGTTTCAGCGTGGTCACACCTTCGCCCACTTCCAGCACAATGCCGGCGCCTTCATGGCCCAAAATGCTTGGAAACAGCCCTTCGGGGTCCGCGCCAGAGCGGGTGAACTCATCCGTGTGGCAAATGCCCGTGGCCTTGATCTCGACCAGAACCTCTCCGGCCTTTGGCCCGTCAAGGTTTACCTCCATGA
>NZ_JALZWP010000054.1 GCF_023336755.1 Roseinatronobacter domitianus
GTTCGTCCAGCAGTTCCTTGGAAATCGTCATCGTCCTTGCTCCTCTCAGGAAGCATGGACCAGATCCCGGTTACACAGAAGATCGGACACTCTCTTCCGGGCCGTTATCAACGACCAGGATATCGGGGTATCCCCGCTCACGAGCCACGCGTTCCAGCATCTCGACCACCCGCTCGCCTGGCAACGAGAAGTCCACCTCGATGGCCGGACATTCGCGCGTGCAGTCGTCCTTGAGGTTGGCGGTGCGGAATTTGCGGCCATTGGCCAGCGCGTCGCTGGTGAAGTCGAGCGACTAGCGCTGGTTGGGCGCAATCGGGCACCAAGCCCCCTCACGGCCCTCGCGCGGGATCTTCTTGCGCTTGGTGCGGCGCAACCACAGCCGTTCTTCGCGGTAGATCCGCTCGACCACTTTCACGTTCACCCTGAAACCCTCACGGACCAGTTTTGCATGCAACATGCGATAGCCATACCTCCTGTGCTTGCCTGACAAGGTGATCAGGCGCTCTCTGAGCCGCGCGTGGCGGTCTGGCCGGGCTTGATAGGTCAAGCTCGACCGCGAAATCCCAACCAGCCTGCACGCTCGCCGCTCCGTGAACTGATGGTCATCCATCAGTTTCTGGACCGCGGTGCGGCGGTGTGCAGGCGTCAGAAGTTTTTTGCCAGCAACCCTTTCAGACCCGCATTGTCGAGCATGGCATCAGCCAGAAGCCGCTTCAGTTCAGCATTCTCAGACTCAAGGTCTTTCAGGCGGCGCAGCTCTGAAACTTGCAGCCCACCATACTTGGCCTTCCACTTATACAGCGTCGCGTCCGACATGCCGTGCTTGCGACACAGCTCCGAGACCTTCGCCCCGGCCGCATACTCTTGCAGGATCCCTACAATCTGCTCTTCGGTGAAACCTGATTTGCGCATCGTCTGTTCTCCTTGTGCTGACGAACGTTACAAGAACAAACTCTCCTTTCGAATGGCCCGGTTTATTGGGGGCAGGTCA
>NZ_JALZWP010000055.1 GCF_023336755.1 Roseinatronobacter domitianus
CAGGCGCAGCGAGCAGGCTGTCTGCGAGGCAGAGCGCCATCGCCGTGTCGTCGGTCCACGCCCCGGCCGGCAGCTTGAAGACGCCGCCGGATCGCATTCCGGTGACGAGCTCAAAGGAGCCCCGGCTGCAGAACTCCACGGGGGCGCCGAGCGCGTCTCCGACCGCGAGGCCGATCAGGGCACCCAAGGCCCGGTCAAGCGCTTGCTCTGTCACGGGCCGCCCTCAACCATCTGGGACGCCGTTCTGCGGTGCTGAGGGTCTGTGATGCGCATCCGGTCCTTCCTTCTGGGCGTCGGGCTTGACCTATATCGCGGTTCGCGGTCGTAAAATCTGAGCGGGCGTTATCGCGTGCAGGACCAAGGGGCATCCCGTCATGTGCGACAGGCCGAGCGTATCAGGGGATATGGTAGCGCACCAATATCAGAAGGGCTATGGGTACATCTCCGCGCTTGTAGCTCAGCGGTTAGAGCTGTCCCCTCATAACGGATAGGTCGGGGGTTCAAATCCCTCTGGACACGTTACCGCAGGATTTCGCCCCGTCC